>JAJFKL010000001.1 GCA_021773235.1 Gammaproteobacteria bacterium
CAAGATCAATGGCTATGGCGCAGATGAAGTAACGCTTGATCCTGGTTTTAGTATGCAATACATGGGTCAGTTGAACGATCTAGAAATTGTATCTCCTAAGAAATCAATCAGTGGTGCTAAAGATTGGCCTTCATTAACCGAAGCCTTTGAAGAAACCTTTGGTCGAGTGTACGCAACAGCGGCACAATCACCTGAGTTAGGCTACGGTGTTACCACAGCAATCATGCACGGTACGGTTGAAGTTATGAAGCCGGCTATTCCATCTCAGCCGGATGCAGGTCCTGAACCTTCTGATGAAGCTAAGTTGGGTACGCGTAAATTCTACTTCCAAAAAGAATGGCATGAAGCGAATTTATTTCTAATGGAAGCTATTATGCCTGGAAATAAAATGCCTGGACCGTGTGTCATTGAGTCCGATGCTACAACCTTTGTTGTACCGCCTGGTTTCGAAACGTTTATGGATGAGCACAGACTTTTCCATCTGATCGAAGTATAGGTTCAAGTTTTAATACTTAATTGAATTTAAGAAAGAGGAATAAAATATGAATAAACCAGAATCAATATCAGGCGGTTCTTCAACTAGGAAGTCTATCCTAGCGAACGGCAAGACACTTGCTCAGAATCGTGCTGATATGTACAACATCTCTAAAGAATCCGGGCATTATGACGGTTTGAAAGAGCTTAAACTGAAGTCATCTGATCCGATTACCTACGAGAAGATCTTTTCTAAACTACGTGCAGGTGTTGTAAATGCACGTGAAACGGCTAAGAAAATTGCTGCATCTCCTATTGTTGAGCAAGAGGGCGAACTTTGTTTCACTCTGTACAACACTGCGGGTGATTGTATCTGTACTTCTACAGGTATCATCATTCATGTGGGCACGATGGGAATGTGCATCAAGTACATGATTGAAAATAACTGGGAAGAAGATCCTACAGTTAACCCTGGTGATATGTTCACCAACAACGATTGCCAAATCGGTAACGTACATCCTTGTGATATCGCGACTATCGTTCCTATTTTCCACGAAGGTAACTTAGTGGCATGGGTTGGTGGTGTAACTCACGTAATCGATACCGGTGCTGCTGGACCTGGCTCTATGTCAAACGGTCAAGTACAACGTTTTGGTGATGGTGTTCAAATCACCTGTCGTAAAACGGGTATCAATGATAAGCCTATGCGTGACTGGCAGCATGAAGTACAACGAAATGTACGTACTCCAAAATACTGGATTCTTGATGAAAGAACTCGTATCGCGGGCGATCATATGATTCGTGATATCGTTGAAGAAGTGATTGCTGATGTGGGTGTTGAAACCTTCATTCAGTTTTCATCAGAAATCATCGAAGACGGCCGTCGTGGTCTAGTTAAACGTATCAACGATATTCTTATCCCTGGTAAGTACAATACCGTTGCGTTTGTTGACGTACCTTACATGCATGAAGATGTACATGTGCCATCTCCATTTGCAAAGGTCGACACCATCATGCACGCACCTTGTACCATTACTGTTAAACCAGAAGCGACATGGCGCCTTGATTTTGAAGGTTGTAGTCGTTGGGGTTGGCATACGTATAACGCAAACCCAACCGCATTTACCAGTGGTATTTGGGTAATGATGACGCAGACTGTTGTACCAACAGAACGTATTAATGATGGTTCACTGTTTGCTTCTGAATTCCGTCTACCTAAAGGTACCTGGACTAATCCAAACGATCGAAGAACAGCTCATGCTGATGCTTGGCATTTCTTGGTCTCTTCTTGGAGCTCTTTATGGAGAGCGGTTAGCCGTGGTTACTTCTCACGTGGTTACCTAGAAGAAGTAAACGCAGGTAACTCTAATCCATGTAACTGGATGCAGGGTGGTGGTTTCAACCAAGAAGAAGAAATTCACGCTGTGAATAGTTTCGAGACAGCAGCCTGTGGTACCGGCGCTTGTGCTATGAAAGATGGTCTTAACCATGCGGCAGCTATCTGGAATCCAGAAGGCGACATGGGTGACTGTGAGATTTGGGAATTAGCTGAACCATTGCTTTATATGGGTCGTGCTATCAAATCTAACACGGGTGGCTATGGTAAGTATCGTGGCGGTATGGGTTTTGAAACCTTGCGTATGGTACATAACTCGGCTGACTGGTGTATGTTCTTCATGGGTAATGGCTACATGAACAGTGACTGGGGTCTACACGGTGGGTATCCATCAGCGACCGGTTATCGTTTTGAAGCTCACAATACGGGTTTACATAAGCGTATTGCTGAAGGTAAATCATTGCCAATGGGGCATGACTGGAATCCTGACGAACCAGATTATGAAAACCATCTGGAGCCAGGTGCAATCGTTAAACGTGATAGCCAGTGTATTACTACCGAAGAAATCTTCGAAAACGGCGATCTTTACTTGAACTACCTCCGTGGTGGCCCAGGTTTTGGTGACCCATTAGACCGTACCATCGAAAACATCGAGAAAGATTTAAATGATGTTGTTCTTTTAGAAGAATATGCAATAAAAATCTATGGTGCAGTTTTCTCGAAAGATAAGGAAGGTTATTACACCGTTGATGCTGACGCGACTAAAGCACGCCAAAAAGAAATGCGCAAAGAGCGTCTTTCTCGTGGTACTCCAGTAAAAGAATGGATGAAAGGCGAACGCGAGCTTATCCTTGATAAGAAAGCGTCACCACAAGTTCAGCAAATGTTTGCGTCATCTTTTGAGTTGTCACAACCTTTTCTGGATAAGTTCCGAGCATTCTGGGAGCTGCCAAGTGATTGGTTAGTAACAGAGAAAGAATTGGGTGTTCCTGCATTTGGTGCTAAGCATCACATGGACTTAAGTCAAATGCCTGACGTTAAGACGGTAGTCTTGGTCGAGGAATAATACATTCTATGTTTGTGGGCGTAATTTACGCCCACATGCTTGAACAATAAATTATTAGAGGTTTTAAAAATGTCTACAACATATACAAAAAAACAGGTTGCCGAGTTAATCGACGGTGTACTTGATTGGGAAACAGTCCGTCGCATGTTGTTCATGCCGAAGGATCCACTACGATTCGCTATGTACATAGAGGTTTTACAAGATAGAGCTCAATGGGAAGATAAAATCGTCCTACCATTAGCGCCACACTTGTACATCGTCGAAGATAAAAATGGTGATATCGTCAATAAATGTGACTGTGGTTATGTCTTCGGTCCATATACGGAAAACTGGAAGTTAAACGCACTTATCTATGTACGTGATAGTGTAGAAAAATTTAACCAGGTTTATCCTAAATTGATGTCTCCAGATGCATCATGGCAGGTTTATCGCGAGTACTATTGCCCAGAGTGTGCGTGTCAGCATGATGTTGAAGCGCCTGTGCCTTGGTACCCAGTGATTCATGACTTTGAGCCTGATATAGCAGCTTTCTATAAATGGGTTGGATTAGAAGTACCTAAGAAAATAGCAGCATGATCCTCCTCTGCTAACAAAAGCAGTATAGCTACAATCCTAAGGCCATCTGTTTAAATACAGGTGGCCTTTTTTATTTCTATCTCTTGTGTGTCATTTCACCTCTGAAATAGACGCTTCCATATATTATAAATCTGCGCTATTTTGTGAAAATAATTATTACGGCTTTTTATCTGTTGCATTTTGCAACATCTTAATTTTAAACAATAAATTTAATGGGATTTAACAATTTATTTCTATTGTTTGAAGCTTAAATAAGTGATAATTTTACTAGGATTCAGTAGTTCTAGAATAAACCGTTCGATTATAATAATGCGTCTTAATATCGAACGGTCATTATTTTTAATAGATAGCATTAATAAAGTAGCTTAACTAACTGTAATTTATATTAATTATAGTTGTTATATGTGCTGTCACTGTAGTGGCTCATGTATTGCATAATAGCATGTTGGTACATGATTTAAGCTTCTTAGTGTTCGGAGTTTAGATTAATACCATGCATAAACGTTTTTAATGTTTTACCCATGGCTGGGGATAACAGTCAGTTAATAACAACACAAAGAGGGGTTTACATATGAAGTATTTATCAGGTGCCTGTGAGTCAGGCTTTCTTAAAACAATAACAATAGCTGGCGCATTAATCGCGTTGCCAATGAGTAGCTCTGCTGCTGGTGTCACCATGGATGACATTAATAATGACGCCAAAACTACTAACGATGTTGTAACTCATGGTATTGGTAATCAGGGGCAGCGCTATAGCCCACTAGCTAAAATTAATGAAAAGACCATTAGTAAATTAGCTCCGGCATATACTTTCTCTTTTGGTGGAGAAAAAATGCGTGGTCAAGAGGCGCAACCTCTAGTCCACAATGGCGTTATCTACACAACTGCATCATACAATCGTGTGTTCGCGATCAATGCTGAAACAGGTATGCAAATCTGGGCTTATGAACATCGTCTACCAGAAGGCATCCTTCCTTGTTGTGATGTTATCAACCGAGGTGGTGCTTTATATGACAACCTCTTTCTTATGACTACTCTTGATTCATTAATCGTTGCTCTGGATACAGCTACCGGTAAAGTCGTCTGGAAACAATCACTGGGTGATTTTAAAGCGGGTCATTCTGCTACTCAAGCACCACTTATTGTCGACGGTATGGCTATCACTGGTGTTAGCGGTGGTGAGTTTGGTATTGTCGGTATGGTTAGAGCATTTGATGCCAAGACCGGTAAGTTGATTTGGGAACGTCCGACCATTGAAGGCCATATTGGTACTTTAAACGGTAAGCCAAACGGCATGACAGGTAAACTGAATGCAACATGGCCCGGCGATCTTTGGAAAGTAGGCGGTGGTGCACCATGGAATGGTGGTACCTATGATAAAGAAACCAATACCATTATGTTTGGCGTCGGTAATCCAGCGCCATGGAACTCGCATATGCGTCCTGGTGACAATCTATATGGTGTTTCTACTATTGCGCTTGACCCAGCTACTGGCAAGATCAAATGGCATTTCCAGTACACGCCAAACGAAGCCTGGGATTATGATGGCACCAACTTCACAATCGCATTCAACAAAGGTGGACAAAAACTGGCTGCACATGCTGACAGAAATGGCTTCTTCTATGTACTAGACAGAACTAACGGCAAGCTGGTAAATGCTTTTCCATTTGTTGAAGGACATAGTTGGGCTACTTCAATTGATCTGAAAACAGGTCGTCCAATTGAAGCAGGCAAACGCCCAGGCAACCCAGCCGACAGTGCAGATGGTAAGAAAGGTTCTGTTATTACTGTTTCACCTTCTTTCCTAGGTGGTACTAACTTCTTTGGTATGACCTACAGCCCGCAAACAGGTCTGTTCTATGTACCTTCTAACGAAATGGGTATGGATCTCTGGAATGAGCCTGTTACCTACAAGAAGGGTGCTGCCTATATGGGTGCTGGTTTCAGTATCAAGCCATTGTTTGATGACTACATTGGTGCAATGCGTGCCTATGATCCTATGACCGGTAAGAAGGTCTGGGAAGTTAAGAACAAAGCGCCTCTTTGGGCTGGTTCAATGTCAACTGGTGGTAACCTCGTGTTCTACGGTACTCCAGAAGGCTACTTCAAGGCTGTTAATGCCAAGACTGGTAAAGAAGTTTGGCAGTACAACACCGGTTCAGGCATCGTCGGCTCTCCAATTACTTGGGAACAAGGTGGCGAACAGTTCATCGCAGTTCCATCTGGTTGGGGTGCAGCTGTACCTCTATGGGGTGGTGAAGTTGCTAAGCAAATCGAAGGTATTAATCAGGGCGCAAGCTTATTCGTCTTTAAGCTCTATTAATATTTTCTCGTAGTAATTATTAGGTGTTTTCTACCTGATAAATGTATTGATGATGAGGCCAACGTAACAGTTGGCCTCATTATTTTAAAAGATTAATAAATGAAATTTGACCCGTAATATCGTATAAAACTCCAATTTGAATGCTATCTATCATCATCTTATTTAGTGAACTCAGGATAGTGAATACGGTCAACAATGTATTACCATATCAAAATTAAGAGAATCGCAACTTATGAAACATATTAATGATATTTCTTCTTCTATATTTTTTATCTGTCTAATATCAATTTTTTCAGTTAATGTTTTTGCACATGGTGATATAGCACCACAACCAATCAACATTGATGGGCTAGAAAAACTCGGCGATGAATGGGTAGAAAGAAACCCTTATGTCGGCAATGAAGCTGCTATTACAGTAGGAGAAGCTGCCTATGGTCAGAATTGCGCACGATGTCATGGTCTTCAAGGAATTTCGGGCGGCATAAACCCAGATTTAAGAAAAATGAAACATGATGCTGAAGACGATGCCTGGTATGTCATGCGGGTGCGCAAGGGTTCTGTGAGAAATGGTATTACTTATATGCCGATTTTTGCAAAGACTGATGGAGGACCTTTTAGCCAGGAAGCATTATGGGCAATATGGGCATGGATTGAGACTATAGCAATAGAGGACTAAACAGAGATGCCCAGAATAAATATGAAACGTTTACTATCAATTATTATTTTCGGATTGTCTCTTTTATCAATTCAAGCTTTTGCAGAAACTAACGCAAAGATAACGAGTGGGATTCTCAAGGTTGCTGCCTACGACAACTTTCCTCCATACTCATATCAAGCTGAGAATGGCAAAGCTGAAGGTATCGATGTAGATATCGCTAGGGCCTTAGCAGAAGAATTAGGGCTTAAAGCTAACATTCGTTTAGTTTTTGCAGATGAATCATTAGGGGATGACTTAAGAGTCTATGTTTGGAAAGGACATCATGTCACAGGGCCGCCAGCGGATGTGATGCTACATGTCCCTTACGATGAAAATCTTATTAAACAGGAAGATAAGGTCAACTTTATAGCTCCATATGCTGAAGAGCAGGTGGTGGTTGCTGCTGATCCAGATCAGCTTGGCAACAACCCACAAATAACTGCTTTTTTCTCCAATAAAATTGGTGTTGAACGCGTCACAATGGCGGATGGTTATTTATTAGGTGCATTTCGGGGGCAAATGCGAAACAGCGTTGTACACTTCTACTCGATAGGCGAAGCGGTTCAGGCCATGTTCAATAAAGAAGTTACAGCGGTTATGGGAACTCGAACTGAAATTGAAGCAGCGTTGGGAGATGCCAAAGAGAACTACCAAATTGGTCTTATGGCAATGCCGGGGATAGCAAAAGCGTCCTGGGATCTGGGTATGGCTGTTAAAGCGACCAATGAAGATTTAACAAAATCAATTAAGGTCGTGATGGATAAATTGATCCTTGATGGAACTATAAAGAAAATTTTTAACAAGCACGGCACGAGTTACCATATTCCTGCAGCAATTATAAATTATCCACAGGAGTAGTGGCTAATTGGCAGATGGTTTTTAGTGACTGTCTGTCGACATTGCTAAAATCCTGCTTAAGAACTATGAAGGTATCTGACTTTAGTTCTACGTGGGAACATGCGTAGCACACTGATGAGGTTCCTGATTCAACGACCGATTTCCTGCCAGAGAAAGCCTCAAACTAGCTAATAAGCCAACAATATAGCTTTAAAATATATAGCTCTTACACGTTGCCTAGATTTCGATTCAGACTGTGATGTGCTTGATTAAGGTAGATTCGGGGTGTACGATAATCGTACGTTTTGACATGTTGTTTAAGCTGACAAAGAACTGCATGGATAAAGCACAAGCAATGATTCAGAAATCTAAATGACTAGATATCAAATTACTTTGGTTTAAAGCACGCAATAAACCAGTATATTAAGGCGAATTACTCATGACGAATTTTTATAAAGCTACGCCATTTAACATCAACCCTGGAAAAGTAGACTTGGCTTGGGATAGATATGTTAATTGCGGCGAACTTCCCAAAAATTCGATTCGTAAAATTATAAGTGATTCATGGGCAAGGTGTCTGGAAGATGGTGTAGACCCCTCAAGCAGTAAAACTTGTTTAAGCGTTAACGACAAAACCTATCAAACACTTCTTAAAGACAATGCTCAATTGGTGGAAGCAGCTAAACCGGTAATGGAGCATGCGCGTGACTTACTCGCAGGTTCTGGATCTATGATGATTTTGGCCGATAGAAATGGCATTTGTCTACATGTCGAAGGTGATCGCAAAACGGTTGAAGATGGTCATGATATTCGACTGGCAGTCAGGGCAAACTGGAGCGAACGTGCCGCTGGCACAAATGCAATAGGCACTGTTCTATCAGTTGGAATGCCAATACAAATTAATACCTCAGA
>JAJFKL010000002.1 GCA_021773235.1 Gammaproteobacteria bacterium
AACTCGATTATATTTAGCTTTGAATGCGAAAGTTTAAGGGTATGCGTCGAGGAGGCAAACAGGGAGGGCGCTAACCTTCGGTACGCTAACCTTCGGGGCGCTGACCTTCAGGACGCTGACCTTCAGGACGCTAACCTTCGGTACGCTAACCTTCGGGGCGCTGACCTTCGGGGCGCTAACCTTCGGGGCGCTGACCTTCAGGACGCTGACCTTCAGGACGCTAACCTTCGGGGCGCTAACCTTCGGGGCGCTAAGAATAAAAAGCGAGCAATATTACCCTCTTTTCAGGTACCGCAAACAGGTTCGCTTGAAGTATTTAAAAAAGTGTATTCTAGGCACCGCAGTCATATTTGTAAATTAAATATTCCTGATGGAGCAAGGCGTACAGCGACAATCATAGGCCGCAAATGTCGCGCCGAATATGCAGAAGTAATTAGCATAGAGGGGGTAAGCGAGGCCTATAGTAGCTATAATTCTAGTACTATTTACAAAGTAGGTGAAACCGTCAAACCTGATTTTTATGATGATGATTCATTTATAGAATGTGCTAACGGAATTCATTTTTTCTTAACAAGAGAAGAAGCAGAAAACTGGTAAAAGAGGATTAAATAATATGGCAAAACACAGTACTAATATTTTCTGTAATAGGAAGGGCTTCGTTCGACTCTGTAAAAAGGTGAAGGATGGAATTGTGCTTCATGAAGGTGGTATTCTGAGAGTCACAGCCCTTGATTTAATTGCTGAAAGGCTGAATGCCCGGGATGAAAGAAGGGAACGAAAATACAAGCGGTTTTTAGAAGCGCAGGAAGAATTGCTGAACGGTCCTGAACAGAAACGGCTGCATGCAGTATGAGTAGATTAACAAAATACGATAGTTTACCTCATGGTGCCCTGACGAGTATAGTATTTAATTCGTCGGGGCGCTTTTTGCATTCCCATGCTGAGAGACCAGAACGAAAGTTTATAGGGAGTGTTACCTACTTTTTTCTAGATGGTGTAGAGACCGGGTATAAATGCGATGGATGCTATGATGCAATTGCTATCAGTCGTGAATGGGGGCCTAACACTAGGGACAGCTTACACTTTAAAGAATTCGACACAATCCAAACGATAACTGGGAGAATAGCATGACTAATTCTACTAAAGAAAAATTTCCAGATTGGTATTCTAAATTATGGACATGCATAATAGGGGCAGTAATAGGTGTAATAACCTGTATTTTTGTGCTGACTATATCTAACACTGTGTATTATAACCAATCGAAAGTTTACACTGAAGCGAGAGAGCAGTGTTATATTTTGACAGATGATGTTAGATGCTTATTATTGGCCAGTGTAGAACATGAAAATATAAATCAGTATCTGGTGGACCAGTACGCAGATTTTATAGGAAAATAAAGGGAGGATAAACATGCTTAAAAATATAGGATTAATTATATTTATTTTAATAAGTGATGACTGGGTACCTCCTATACTGGGTATCGGTATTACTTTATATGTATTATATACATGGGTATAAGTAACCGCTTAACAACAGGTGCGCCTATGACACCTGACAAATTAATAGCTACACATGCTGGAGGCTGGGAATTATACCTTGCTTCCAGCGCTGTATCTAAAACTAAAAATCACTGGGTCAATGTTAAGCTGGTACGACCTGGTTCACATAAAGGTAAAACTAATTTTTGGTTGTCCTACTGCACGACAGGCCAACATTTCAGAGAAGAAAAAGTGTATCATGCTTTATTTGCCATAGGCGGTGATTTTACGCCAGCGCTTGACACATGGGTCGAGGAGCAGATAAACTTATGGGTAGAAAAAGGTGAAGCTGTCACACCAACTATTGAGAGCATTCTAGAATGAGGTATTTTACATGAGTATAAACGATAATCCACATAAATTTAATACGTATCAATTTGCAGTGTGCGCATTGAGTAATTTTGTAACATTAAGCGATGCTACCGCCAAATTAGACGAACTTAATGACAAGCATAGCCGAGCATGTCAGGAGTTAAGAGACCTTAGGCGAGAAAATGAAAAGATTAAAGAAGCCTGTGACTGGGGCAACGCTTTTGCTAAAGGGATTTTGAGAACAAATATCAAATTACTAGCTGAAATAACACGTTTAAAGGCTAAGATAACAGAAAAAGGTTATGTTCCTGCACCCGGAGATGTGTTCACAGTAGGGCCAAATAAAGTTTGTAGTGACCGCTCATACCAGGACCGCGAATGGAAATGCCTGAGTAATAATGGCTTGACTTTAGAGATTCAGGGGACAGAGTACACTCCCCACCGGTATAATTTCTGCGGCACAGATAAAAAACGCCGCATTACGGTGTCAGATTTTGACTTTGCAAAAGTTGAGCAGCAAATAGCGGCACCAGAGGTCCGCCAGAAGCAGGAAGAAAAGGGATTGACTGCGCTAGAAGTAAAGGAAAAATATGGGGTAGACTTGGACAAGCCTATAATAGCCGAAAGTGGTGGGGCTATTTACTTATTAATACCCAACCTAGCATCTGATTCGTATCAAGCAGTGAACGGTTATAATTGGTTTAATCTAGCAGAAGGGAGGCTTAATAGCTGTCGTACATGGCCTACTGCAGCTGAAGTGCTAGCGGCCTATAACTCCTGTTACTCTTTTTCCAATCCAGATGCACAGCACGTAGTGCGTTATTAAATTTTAAAACAAAACAAGAGGAGTACAGCATGACAATAGAAAATGAAAATGAAGAGGAGGATGACGAAGTATTATACTATGACCATGTTAATGGAGACTGTAGTGCTAATTGTCCACATTGTAATAACCATTTAGCTGATGAAGCCATAGGTGACTTAGCAGATGTCATAAGGAACACTAACGATGCCTAAAGGCTATTCCGATAAACCAAGAAAATCGATAGGTAAAGCCCCCAGAGATGGGGGCACTATCATAGGTAACCACGAATTCGGCTGGATACTGTATGAACTAAGCATAAAAACAACTGACCGCGAAGTAACCTGGGTCAATACTAAATTGATATCGAGTTATGAAAGAAACGGACGGTGTAATTATTGGCTATCATATAACACCACCAAACAAGAATTTAGAATCACATCAGATTATAAAAAGCTTGACTTAGATTATTCTGATGTGCTAGAATGGGCAGGAGTTACCATTCAGAAATGGTACGATGCTAAAACAGAAACCTTACTAGAGGATATGCTTTCTTAAATGTTCGCACGAATAATAGACGCTTTCATAAACATCATCGACCTGTTCTTTTTTGCAGTAGTCGTTGATGAGTTTGAAGGCGGTGTCATTTTACGATTAGGAAAATACCAGCGAGATTTAAAACCTGGTATTAACTTTTATTGGCCATTAAGTATAGAGACTTATATGTCCGATAACATAGTTTTAAAAACTGAAGGTTTAAATTCGCAGTCTTTAACAACTAAATGCGGGACCACAGTGCTCATAGGTGTCTTTATTTCATATTGGATACGGAATAAAAGACGCTGGCTACTGGAAGTAGAAGATGCTGACTCAGTTTTAGCTGATTTAACTTACGGAGTCATAGGCCGGCAGGTCGCGCAGACCAACTGGGAAGATATCTATAGGCAAGAATTCCAGGATAAAGTCTACGACGAATTAAAAGTAGTTGCCTCTAAAAAATTGGGTGTCACACTAGATGGGATTCAATTTTCAGATTTAACTAAATCAAAAACACTAAGAATAGTGCAGGAATAAAATATGCAAACTAAAAAGATAAGTCAAGTAGAAGCAAGACGTTTAAAAAAACGTGTCGAATATTTAGAGAGGATTATAGAAAGTAATTCTACTAGCTACAGTGTGCACCGACACTACGGGACTGAAATAGCAGCTATACGAACAGGAGCTAAAGGGGTTAATGCCTCAATACTGACAGCGTTGAAATTAAAACATGAAGTGGTAGTCCGCTTAGACCCTGATAATACTGATATATTAAGATTTTATGCGGCCAACAAGCCTCGGGCAACCTTATGATTATAGGGATAGACCCTGGCAACACAGGTGCCATAGTAGAATATCATTCTGATTCGCATATCATAATGCACGACATGCCAGTGACACCTAAATTATCTGGTAAAGGATTAAAAGTTAATGAAGATTTATTATGTAATTTGTTTGACAGCATAGGACCTACTGAGGTATACTGTGCATTCGTAGAGCAAGTAAATGCAATGCCACCTGGAGGTGGGAGGTCAGCAGGGGCTACATCCATGTTTGGTTTCGGGGAAGGATTCGGAATCATAAAAGGATGCTTAGCTGGGTTAGGAATCAGGCGAGAGTATGTGGTCCCTGCTACATGGAAGAAGCAATTTGGATTATTAAAACGGGATAAAGATGCCGCAAGAACTTATGCACTGCAGCGGTTCCCATCAGTAGTAAAAGAATTAGCACGAAAGAAAGACATAGGCAGAGCAGATGCCCTTCTTATAGCAAGTTATGGTTACGATAAATTACTAGGAGAAATAATGTAATGAGCAAGCCAATAGTTTATTTAGCAGGTGCCATAGCAGGTACAAATTACAAAGACGCTACAGACTGGCGCACTGAAGCCGCCGCTGTCTTAAAAGATAGCTATGGTATAAAAACATTAGACCCGTTGAGGGCTAAAGAATCTTTAAAAGAATGTAATAATGGTGTGATAAATAAAGATTGTTTAACTTACGCCACAAATGGGCCCTTCTTTTCATGCAAAGGTATTCTTGCTCGTGATTTTAATGATGTAAAGAGAGCTGATATCCTCCTGGTTAATCTACTTAACCTTGAAGAGATTAGTGTAGGCACGAGTATTGAACTAGGCTGGGCTTATGCTTATCAAAAGCCTGTTGTCGTCCTCATAGAGGATAACAAAATTAATGTGCATGAAAGGCATCCCATGGTCGCTGCTTCTCTCGGCCCTTTTAGATACAGCAATATCTATGATGCTATAGATGCAGTTCACACTATCCTGGGAGTAGATTAATGGCTAATGAGAAAAAGAAAATCACTTCAGGTTTAAAAGATACCGGTGCTCGTAGAAATTTTTCAACAGGTGCAGAACGGGATGCAGCAGAAGCTAAAGGTAGACCTGATTTAAGGCCGGTACATGCCCTGCATAAATTTGATGTGCATTGCGAAAAAGGAGCCATAAAATATGCTGCCCGTAATTGGGAGAAAGGCATGCCCCTTTCTGTGTATTATAATTCAGCTACACGTCATGCTGAAAAATTATTAGCAGGGTACACTGATGAAGACCACGAAGCAGCCTGGTTGTGGAATGTAATGTGCTTCATTGAAACTAAACACCGGATTGAAGTTGGTATACTTCCAAAAGAATTAAATGATATGCCTACTACATTCGCAGCATTGGAGCCTAATTTCTAAATGAGTGAATCAATACTAGAATTGTGGAAAGAAGTTCTTAAGAAAGCGGTAGATGATGCTAAAGAAGGACCGAGCGAACGGGAGATAAAGGATTACATTTACTGCACGAAGGCTAATGCTAAAGAATGGATAAAGGGTAAATCAGAAGAGCCAGGTAGTTTTATCTGGGTGTGTGATTTACTAGACTTACAACCAAGCGCAGTGCGCAGGGAAATATTCGGGAGATGACACCTGAAAAGATTTTAAATGTACGGGCGGAGGTGAATGATGAGTGACCCACTCTGCGATAGATGCCATCAAGAGTACCATTTAACGCTAACGGTTAAATATAGGATGCTTTGCGCTCTATGTATGGAAAGAGAATTTGAATATTCGTTGCGGGAATCACTAGAGGAAAAAGAAGCCTTTGAGATTAAGAAAGCATCATGGAAAGCAATGTGGGAAGACATTAATAAAGGGGATAAGAAATGAAAGAGATTAAATACTTTTTTGTAGCATTAGCTATCTTTCCTGTGACACCTGTGGTAGGCTTCATTGCTGTTTACTATGAACCAATATTTATAGACTGGATACAAGGATTATTATTCTGAAATGGCGGACCAACTAAAATTTTTCCAGGAAGTGGGACGGGATTACCTAGCTTCCAAGACAAGGGCTTTACTCGCAGACCAGATGCGCTTGGGTAAAACACCGCAAGCAATCACGGCTTGCGATAAGGTTCGTGCCAGTAAAGTTTTAGTTGCCTGTCCTGCTATAGCAAGACCTGTATGGAAAGAACATTTTAAAGAATGGTCAAGTGAAGGGCGCTCTATTCAGACTTTAACTAACCCAGGGCAGTATATAGAAGCGGAGAACACTGTAGCCATAGCATCTTATGATTATATAAGAAGTAATAAAGCTGACTTAGTAAAAAATAGATGGGATGTTTTAATACCAGATGAATCCCACTTCTTAAAATCTATTAATGCACAGCGCACTAAAGCTATCTTTGCTAAGGGTGGACTAGGCTGGTTCTCTGACAGAATATGGTGCTTATCAGGTACTCCCGCACCAAATAACCCGAGTGAATTATGGCCTATCTTAACTGCCTTCGGTTTAATCAGAATGACTTACTATGATTTTGTAAATTATTTCTGTACGACTAATGGCGATGGTAAACCAACCGGGGCGAGAGCAGACCACGTTGAAGAACTTCGTGCTATAATAAAGAAATTCACTTTACGAAGACTTAAAAAACAGGTGGCCCCCGAATTGCCAGAATGTACTTTAGAAGATGTACCCGTAGAATCTAGTACAGAATTTTTAGATTTAATACGCCCTATCGAGTGCGACGACATGATGATTCGCGCCCAGGGACAAGCTAGAGATTTAAAAATTGCATTAGATAAAATCCCAGCGGACCAACACGCACAATACATGACTTTAAATGCTGATAATTACGTGACATTACGTAGAGTAAATGCTATACTCAAAACTCCAGCGGCTTTTGAAACTATTAAATTCGAAATAGAAAATAATTTAGTTGACAAGTTAGTTATCTTTTGTTATCATCGTGAACCTATAAAGCTGTTAGCAAATTTATTACCAGCTGAAGGAATTAAAACAGGTGTATTGTATGGTGGAACTCCAGAAAAGAAACGAGAGTCAGCAATCAAAGCTTTTAAAAGACCAAGTAAAGAGGGCGGTTCAAGAGTACTTGTCTGCCAAATACTCGCTGCAGGTACAGCCATCGATTTATCCGTTGCCTGCGAAGGAATCGCTCTTGAAGAGGACTGGGTTCCAGGTAATAATGCACAAGCATTTGAAAGGATGGGCGGTTATAAACAAACTAACCCTATATCAATACGCAAATTGTACTTGCCAGATAGTATTGACGTAGAAGTAGCAAGGACCTTAACTAGGAAAGAGAAAGAACTTAGTTCTATATTTGATTAACCGGAGAAAAGTATGAGTATTGAAATTAAATTTACAGTTGATACAGTTGAAGAAGCTATCGTATTATTAGGCCGACATGTGGATGACCAGGCTGCTGCCGTGGTAACAACGTCTTCACCAGGGCCAGCATCAACAGCCGCTACAGAGGCTACTAACACAGTAGCTAAACTCGGTCCTGCTAAATCAGCACAGATTTTGATTGATGAGCATAATCTAGATGTATCAGAAATTACAGGGACCGGTAAAGATGGTCGCATTACTAAAGGTGATGTAGAAAAATATATAAAAAGTCTACCTGTAGAGGAAGAGCCTGAAGATTTAAGTAACGAGCCAGGAGAAAATGCAGAAGGCGAAACCGAAGCAACCATAGAACTAGCCCGGGATAAATTAAAAGAACTTAATGGCGCAAAAGATATGGATACATGTTTACAAGTACTCAGCCGATTTGGTGTCAAGCGAATAAGTGAACTGAAAAAAGAGCAGTACCAAGGCTTCATCGAAAAATGTGATGCCGTTATAAAAGGCGAGGCAGTTTAATAATGTCTCTGCCTAAACCCGAACAAAATTCTACTCATGCAAAGTTATCTGCATCTGGTGCACATCGATGGTCGGTGTGCACAGGAAGTGTAGCTTTAAGTGAAGGTATCCCTAATACTACTTCAGAATTTGCAGCCCAAGGTACCTATGCTCACCATATAGCTGCTGAATGCTTAGCTAATCCCGTAAAGTATGAGCCTAGAGATTGGATAGACTACCAGGAAACAATAGATGGATATGTGATAAGCTGCGATGAAGAAATGGTAGAAGCAGTAGAAGATTATCTTCGAACAGTCCGAAGTTACATATCCTCTGATGAAGATGTCCTCTTAGTGGAACAAGACTTCACCCCTGAATTAATAAAACTTCATCCTGATTTTGGAGGCAGCGCTGATGCCATTATAATTTCTAAACTACATAATACTATTTATGTGTTTGATTTAAAATATGGTGCAGGAATAAAAGTAGATGCGTTTAATAATATCCAATTAAAATATTATGCATTAGGTGCTCTCCTTGCTTCTAAAGCGAGCGTAGATAAAGTAGTTATCGGTGTGGTTCAACCAAGACTTAAGTTAGATGGCGAAGCATTAAGTACTTATGAATTTGATGCGGTAGACCTGGTGGATTTTTCTGCAGATTTAATTGATGCGGCAAATGAAACAGCAGATTTAGATGCGCCATTAGTTCCAGGAGAAAAGCAATGCCAATGGTGTCCAGTTGGGGACTGCCCCGCATTGAAGGCTAGGCAGGATGAATTAATGACACAAGAGTTTGAGATAATAGGAGATGATTTACCTTCTGATACATTAGGAAAAGCATTAGATATAATCCCTTTAGTTGAAGCAAGAATAAAGCAACTAAGAGAATTAGCTTACCAAAATGGATTAAAAGGAAACCCTCCTCCAGGATATAAAATTGTTGAGAAGGTAGCTCGACGAAAGTTTAAAAGTTTAGAAGAAGCTGAAGCTAAGTACGAAAAAATATTAGGTAATGATGCTTTTACGGAACCTAAACTAAAGACTGCCCCTCAGATAGAGAAACTTCTGTCTAAGGAAGATAAGAAAGCCCTTGCTGATGATGTTGAAAAGGTATCAAGTGGTTTAACATTAGTAGCTGAGAGTGATAAAAGGCAACCGGCTTTGCTGGCTGCTCCCGATGACTTTGATATAGTGGAGAACAAAACAGATGAGTAAGATTCGTTTAGAAAATGTTCGCCTAACCTTTCCTAACCTGTTTGAAGCTCAGAAGGTTAACGGTCAAGGTGCAGCGAAATTCAGTGCAGCATTTTTATTTGCAGCAGACCACCCCAGCCACGCAGTACTTAAGCAAGCACTGACAGAAGTAGCTAAAGAAAAATGGGGTGCTAAAGCAGCAGAAGTTTATAAAGGTTTAAAAGCTTCTGACAGATTATGTTTGCATGATGGTGCTAGCAAAACGCAGTATGCTGGCTATGAAGGTAATCTCTTCGTCAACTCAGTGAATGAATTACGGCCTACCACACTGGATGGTAATCGAAATCCTGTAGTAGCAGCTGATGGTAAACTTTACAGCGGTTGTTATGTGAATGCGGTCATAGAGCTGTGGGCCCAGGATAATAAGTTTGGTAAGCGAATCAATGCTTCCCTACTCGGTGTTCAATTCAATGCTGATGGTGAGCGCTTAGCAGGTGGCTCAGTGGCTTCTGAAGATGACTTCGAAGAAATCCCAGATGCAGGTGGTGATGGTGCAGCTGACGTATTTGATGATGACGATACTTCAGCAGGTGAAGCAGAAGCTGACCCATTCGATTAAAAGTTTACATGTAGTACTCCTCCCTTGTCCCGCCTTTATTAGGCGGGATTTTTTATAGGCTAATTATGAAAGACGAATTATTCACTGACTTTGAAACATTCAGCACCGTGGACCTCAAGAAAAAAGGGCTATGGAATTATGCTAATCATCCTGATACAGGGGTGCTATGTTTATCCTATGCCTTTGATGATGACCCTGCTGGTATAATTTACTTTGATGATGATATGTGTCCTGATGACATGTACGCTTTAAAAGCAATGTTTGAACATGTCAAAGGTAAGCAAACTTTTGTTGCACACAATGCTTCTTTTGAATTAGCTATATGGAATCTTTTATTTAAGCCCAGGTATAAATGGCCAGAGTTAAATCCTAGCCAAGTAATATGTACAATGGCAGAATGTTATGCTATGAATTTACCAGGGTCATTAGAGAATGCCGCTGCCGCACTAGGATTAAGGATGTCAAAAGACACAGATGGAAGAGCGCTAATGCTTCGTATGTGTAAGCCATTAAACAACGGTAAATTAATATCTGGTAAAGAAAAAGTACCTAAATGGTACCATAAATCAGACTCTTTTACTTTCATGGGTAAAAAGATATCAGGTCCTGAAGCTGTTAAAAGATTAGGACAATATTGTATCGTGGATACCGAAGTTGAAAGAGAGATTCACAGGAGGGCAGTGCCCTTGTCCGCTTACGAAAGAAAAATGTGGACGATGGATTATCATATTAATAGAAGAGGTGTACTGTTCGATAAGGAAGCAGTGGAAGGTGCGCTCTTGATAAGGGATGATACAACTGAACAACTTAATAAAGAAATGAATGAAGTAACTGACGGTTTTGTAGCTAAGTGTTCTTCTGTAGGAGCTTTGAAAGACTGGGCTGCTGACTTTGGTGTTATACAAGATAGTTTATCAAAAGATGTATTAGTGGAGCTAATAGAAAATGACGATATTAAACTTAACAAGTTTGACCTCCCCCCTGAAGTTCGTAAAGCTTTTGAACTTAGAAGAGAAGCAGGCAGAGCCACCAGTGTGTCAAAGCTGGCTACTATCTCAGCTCAATCAGACCCTCAAGGTAGAGTTCACAATATGTTCCAGTACCACGGAGCAGGCACAGGAAGATGGGCGGGAAGAGGTGTGCAGCCCCATAACTTCACACGCGATTTACCGCCTCCCGAGGTTGTTGAAGAAATTCTTAGCTTTGTAAAGCAAGGAGATGCTTCGACGATTGATATACTTTATGGTCCGCCATTAACTCAGATATCAAAACTGTTAAGAGGATTCATAACAGCAGGTGGAGACAGAACTTTTATCGGTGGTGATTATTCTAATGTGGAAGGCAGAGGGCTAGCCTGGTTAGCTGGAGAAGAATGGAAGCTAAATGCATTCAGGGAATATGATGCAGGAATAGGACCCGATTTATATAAGCTGACCTATGCTAATACTTTTAATGTTGACGTAGGTACGGTGACAGACACGCAGAGGCAAGTAGGTAAAGTAGAAGAACTTGCGCTAGGATATGCTGGAGGGGTAGGCGCCTTCCGCCAGATGGGTGGTGATAGTCTAGATTTAACTGATGAAGAAATAGATGATATAAAAAATGGGTGGAGAGAAGTACACCCTAAGATAAAAGCTTACTGGAAAGAGTTACAGCAAGCTGCAATGAATGCAACTATCTATAAAGGAAAAACATACACAGCAGGCGAACCAGGTCGACAAGTTAAATTTAAAACCGCTGGTTCATTCTTGTGGTGCTTACTGCCTAGTGGGAGAGCTTTGTGCTATCCTTATCCCCAGATTAGACATGGGAATTTTGGGCCCTACTTAACGTACAAGATAGCACCTTCTCAAGATGATTTTAAGAAAGGACGTATAATAGAAGATAAAACTAATACCAGGACGTGGGCAAGAGTCAGCACTTATGGTGGTAAATTATCTGAGAATATAACGCAAGCAATCTGTAGAGATTTGATAGGCTATGCGATGCTTAACCTAGATGATGCAGGCTATAAAATAGTTTTACACGTACATGATGAGAGCGTAGAGGAAGGTAATTTTACAGAAGATGATAGAATAAAAGTTGAAACTATAATGAATACAGTACCCGGATGGGCGAAAGACTTCCCTTTAAAAGCGGACTGCTGGATGAATAAGAGGTATATAAAATAATGGCTGAAGTCAGAGTTAAAGTAGGACGAGATGAAAGAGTACACTTCATGAACCCGGCTGAAGAACAACGCTTTGTAATAGCAAAGTTAAAAGCAGCAGGTGTACCTTTCGAAGGTGAAGCATTATTAGTTGGATTAAGCAGCGGAACTTTAACGATTAAGCATAATCGATTTGAAGATTCGTTTCTTTACATTTACAAAGGATAAATATTATGACCATTAAAATAAGATTAGAAGAAACATCTTCCGAGCATTATAGAGGACCAAAAACGCAAGCTAAGACAGCCTTATACGTAGAAGATGGGGGTTATGCCTGCTACGTTGATATATTTGCTGAGGAAGGTTTTAGTTCGGCATTAGTTAAAGCAGGAGTAGCACTACATAAAGCTCGCAATCCTGATTTTAAAATACACCAGAGCGAAGATGAAGCTGATACAAAAATAATAACGTAGTATGGAGAAGAACATGGGTGATATAGTAGACAAAGCCGAACATGCTTCTAATGCTTTCTTCCAAGAGGCATTAAATAATAAAGCTAAAGAGGCACCGGGTCACACAGGCTTCTGCCTGAATTGTAATGAAGAGGTAGAGCACCCTTTAAGATGGTGTGATACTGATTGCCGTGATGACTGGGAAAAATATTCTAATAAAATAGAAGTAGCACCCGGCCATGACGAAGACTGATTATGCTAAAGACCTAATACAACGTGGCTTTAAAGTTTTCCCAGTAGCAGTAGGGGCTAAAGTACCACCTGTATTTAAAGGTTGGCAAGAGAAGTCAGAAGACTGCGCTAAGTTTGTAAATTCTTGGTGGAGTGTTGATGATTTCAATATAGGAATCCATTGTAAAGATTTAATCGTACTTGATATAGATGTCAAGAATGATGGAATAAATTCGTTAGCTGAACTGGAGGATGAATATGGTTTACCAAATACACTTGAATTTAGAACTGCCACAGGTGGTAGGCACATTATTTATTCGCACCCTGATGGTGTTAAAAATTCCGTTGGAGAAATTGGGGCTGGTATCGATATTCGCTCGAACAAAGGCTACATCGTCGCTCCAGGCAGCACCGTTCCTGCAGGGTCCTATAGTGTATATAACGAATCGCCCATCGTACCAGCGCCGCAATGGTTAATAGAACTCTGCAATACTAAAACTGCAAAGATACAGAAACTTCCAGATGATGGAAGTATCTCTGACCAAAACATCGCTATTAAACGCGCAGTAGAATACCTACAGAAAGCAGATGTAGCAATCGAAGGGCAAGGCGGAGATGCTAAAACTTTCGCTGTAATATGCAGAGTAAGGGACTTAGGTGTCACATCTGACAATGCTTTAGAAGCAATGCAAGATTGGAATGATAGATGTGAGCCCCCCTGGAACCCAGAAGAACTTCAGGCAAAGATAGATAATGCCTATAAGTATGCACAAAATTCTGCAGGCTCATCTTCTGTTGAAGCCATGTTCGATATTGTTCAAGAAAAAGAAGCGTCCATTAATAATGAACAAGAAGAATTAGTAGACGAAGAAATATACACACCTGATGATGTCGAACTACAGACTGTACTAAATACACGATATATTATTAAAGGCTGGTTAGATAGCGACTCTCAATCTTTACTGTTTGGCCATTGGGGTGCAGGTAAAACTTTTATATCTTTACATATGGCAGCTCACATTGCAGCTGGTGAAGAGTGGTTCGGTAATAGAGTTAATGGCGGAGGCGTTTTGTACCTAGGGTATGAGGGTGCTACTGCTATGCGACGAAGAGTGTACGCACTGCGCAATGAATATCCAGACTGGGACCTAGATAATTTTAAAATCAAACCTATGCGCTGGCCCCTTGCTAAAAGGAATTCAGATGGCGCTAGACTTGTTGGTCAAAAACATTTTGAAAGAGCATTAAAAATATTTAAGCAGGACACAGGAGATTATCCTGAGCTAGTTATAATTGACCCATTGCGTAACGCTTTGGGTGGTTCAGATTCAGACCCGGAACTAACAGCCCCCTACCTAGCCTATCTTCAAGAGATAACTAAGAAGTACGGCTGTGCTACCATGACAATCCATCACCCAGGACATGGTGATACGGACAGAGGACGTGGCGATTCAGGTATCGAGGGACACATGGATACCGTAATTAAAGTAGATGGGGTCCGTGGTCTGATTGAAACCCGTAAGCAGAGAGATGACCCAGGCGGCAATCTATTTTACAAGCTCAGAGTAGTTGAAATAGGGCAGGATGCTGACGGTGATATGCGAACTTCTTGTGTCGTTGAGCCAGTTGATATGAACGAGCTGGACCCTGGACTTACTAACGAGCAGCAATTAATATACGATAAGCTCAAAGAAATTGCAGGTGCTAAAGAGCTGATAACTAAATCTCAATTTAGACGAGCGGCTCAAGGACATAAATCCGTAATTCAAACTGAGATATTTGATGTACTTGTACAGAAGCACTACCTAGTAGCCGAAGGCAAACAATGGCGTGTCGGCCAAGGTGCTGCTGAAATGTTTAGTTAAATTTATACCTTTCTTATGTACGAGTAATCGACATAAAGTAAGAGTTAATGGCGCTATAGGTAGACCATTTAACCCTATAATGGTCTATATAAGTGCCATTAAGTAATGTATAACTTTACATTTGACTCCTGATGTAAACTGATATATAATCAGTTGACAATTTAATTAGGAGAAAAATAATGACATTCCCACTCGCACCCTGCATATTTATTGTGTGTATAATACCGGTAATATTAGTGCTCGGAGTTACGTCTAATCAACCGGACCTAACTATCTATGACTAATAAAATAAACCACACCCTCAATACATTCCTGCCACTCTACCTGGAGTATGCAAGGGGTAAGCTAAAACCTAAGACTGTCAATGAGTATGAAAGGCTTATCAAGACTAACTTACAGCCTGAGTTCGGCCTAGAAAAACTGACCTCTTTTTCTACCCGGACTGTAGAACAATGGCACATACGCTTAAAGGCTAAGACACCTCACCTAGCAAACAGGGCCCTAGCGGTCCTCAGCGGCGTTTTAAAGCTCGCTGCCCGTTGGGGGTACATTCAGTCGAATCCAGTAAATGGGATAGAATACGCTAAGGAAAAGAAGCGTGAGGTATATCTAGACGAGGCTGCAAGAAGCAGACTGCTAGGTGTAACCTATTCGCAGGACCCTACCGACTGCGCATTCCTGATTGCTGCTTACTATACTGGTGCTCGACCTGGTGAATTACAGGGTGCTAAGAAAGCCTGGTTAAAAGATAATGTCATTCGATATGTGGACGCTAAGACAGGGGACCGGAATATATATCTGCCCCCCGAGGCTTTAAAGGCTATCCAGAGTTTACCAGCTCACGATTCTGAGTACATTTTCCCCAAGGTGAATACTTCTGTCCTATGGAGGAAGGTACGCAAGGAAGCTAAATTAGAAGGCTACAGGTTATATGATTTACGTCACACCTTTGCATCTGCTGCCCTGGAAGGAGGCGCATCGCTCGAAGCAATAAGCCAACTGCTAGGTCACAATGACCCTAAGACAACCAGAAGGTACACCCATCTAACTAATAAAGCAGGAAATGAAACTGCGGCCAGAACAGCCGCAGTATTAAGTGGGGCAGATTAGCCTACCTCTTCGTTTATTGTTTCTCTTAAGCCAGCTGCATTCTGCAGATTGCGCCATACTTTATCCACATAGCCCTGGTTACGGAAGACTCTGTAGCCTTGGGCGTTCACAGTAACACGAGGTCTCCCTGCATTATATGCAGCGATTACACCTCGTATTCCATGCGCCTGGTAGAATCTTTTATGCAGGTTAGCAAGGTGTTTGCACCCGTATAACACACCAACAGGACCACATAACTCAGGGAATGCACCATTAAAACCGAGTTCACGAGCGACAGCCCCCATGATTTGCATAGGACCCCAGGAAGCTTGCTGACCTAACCACTCTGTATCACGCGAACTTACACGAGGGAAGTAAGGGAAATCTTTTGGTGCACGTTCAGATTTACCTTCTGCGGATGTCAGTCTGCGAAATGGTTTACCTGTGTTAACATCTACCAGGTAACGGTAAGGAGGCTCCACCCGGTAGGCAAAAACATTACCATTACTTTCTACCTGGATGATTGCTTCTACCAGGTCCGGGCTGAGTCCTCGATTGATTGCTATATTAGCTGCGTCAGATATAGCCATTAGAATACCACCCGGCCTTCGCAGGCTTCTCTCGCAGGCCATTCCCAAGTGGGATTAAATCCGAAGTGACGCAGGAAAGCATCTTGTGTTTTATAAGCTTCCACTTCTGCGTCACGTCTTGATTCGCACACACTAAAGTCAACATCATTTACATATTGTAAGTAATGAACTATCTCATGTACAAATAAACCCGCAGCTAAAATACCCGGTATGCCTATTACACTTTCCCCAACATAAATAGTATTAGTCTCGGGAGCATATAATCCTTGAACACCGCAATTTTCTTTACAACCTAGAGACACCTGAATCACAGAGTCCGGTACTATCTGGACTAAAGGTGTAACATGGCCATTAGGCGTGTAGTCAGTTAAGCGCAGTGCGCCTTCAAAAGAAATAGAAACTATTTCCTGGAAATCTTTTTCTGACAAAGGCGGTACATAACTAGCAAAGGGATTTTCTTCAGCGCTAATGTTAGGTGACAGTGTGATACTTAGTATCAGGGATGCTAATCCAATTAGTAGCTTTTTCATTATTAGTTTTCCTCTCTGTATAAACGGGCATTGATATTGTAATTCCAAGTTCAGGATGTGTAATCCATAATGCTTGGGCTGGTACTTCAAAAGAAAAGTTACCTGAGTATGCATATTCGTCATACCCTTTAAGGGAACCATTCACTATTAATTTAGGTAACATCATCAAGGTATGAAAATGGCCTATCACCATCGTATCATAACTTAAACCAATATTACTATTACGAGAGCGCTTCTTATTGTCGCCCCTCATAATGGGTCCTATCGGTCCTATTATCCCATCACCACCTCGGAACTGGTCACCATGGGTTAAAAGATAAGTATGATTAAATACTTTATAGATTGCATCCGGACCATCTGGAATATAAAATGTCAAGCGGTCATCATCTGCAAAATGTTTAGCAAGCAGTTGGTACACTAGCCAATCAAAGCTGGTGTAATGTCGCTGCTTGTTTTGTATCTTCTTAGTATTTCTACCATGGTTACCTGTGACACAAGGTACAAAAACATTACCAAAATTGTCAGCCATTAATTCTAAACCTTCGGCTAACACACCAAACAAGTCGATGATAGTCGGCATTATAGGCATATCATTTGTGTTTGTCAACTCTTCATGGATATCACCAGTCACCATATCTCCGCCCAGGTTAATAACTACACCGGGGTAATCTGGGTTAACAGTATAATTTTGAAGTAGGTCAACAGTTGATTGAAACAATTGTCGTGCGCGTTTATGCGCTACCTTAATGTTAAATTCATTCTTATCTGC
The DNA here is from genome assembly GCA_021773235.1 of Gammaproteobacteria bacterium. Classification (GTDB taxonomy): domain Bacteria; phylum Pseudomonadota; class Gammaproteobacteria; order Eutrophobiales; family Eutrophobiaceae; genus UBA7359. Next base: position 17,330 of record JAJFKL010000002.1, read on the forward strand.
AATTTCTGGTGCAGATACTACTTCGCCCCAATGCCAATCAGACCACATAGCACTAGGTACACCCGGAGATTTGCTATTCTTTTTGGAAGGTTTAATGAGCCAATTAGGTAGTGCAGTCTGTTCTTCGGATAATCCGAATATAAACTTACGAACATAGGAGGTAGTCAGCTGTTCTTTCTGTGCGGATTTTAATTGTGCTTGTAAAGATTTGACTTCTACTTTTAGAGAATCAACTTTATCAGGAGTGGTTACTGCTGCTAGGAACCCGTTTCTCCTGGCCTCATTTAAACGGTGGACATAGGTAGTCCTATTCAACTTCAAGGCGTGAGCTGCTGCCTCTCTCGTACCATGCGTTCTGAGTGCGTCTACTGCTGCCTGTAAATCTTTATCTGTAATCTTCTTAGCTGCCATATCTGATTCCTAAGTTAAGGGTAATAAAAAGCCAAGTCTATAGTATAAACCTGGCTGAGTCAAGTAATTATTTTGTATTATTTATCAGGCTTGTCGTATCTTGTTATGAATCGCGCAAAGGTAGAATGATAAAAGTCAAGGCCATATATCTTTTCCCATATTCGAATACCAATCCATACTATAGTGAACAAGGATGCTATTGCAGGTAGCCATTGTAATAGTGAGCTAACCGCAACTAATCCAGCTGAAGCGTCCGTTATTTCTTTTGCTAAACTTTCTACTTGCTCTGACATTTTTGTATCCTTACGTTTATCATGTGAATTATTTCAGGCATTATATCTTCCATTTCTTTTAAGAATGCGGAGTGTGGATTCCACCCTTTAACATGTCTTCCTAAATCGTAATTAGAAACTAATATTCCTGCTTGTCTAGTTTTACCATAGTTGCCCCAGAGATGCCCCGGTCTTAATCTTCCTAGGTTTAAAACCCAGTCTCCTTCGTGATAACAATTTATTACCCAGCAACCTGGGTCTCTATCATCCGGGTCCGGTTGTCTGAACTTCAATCCTGAATCAAGCGCACCATTGAATGATACCACACCTATAACATTTTTGCATGCTTTTTGTGCTAGGTAAGAAAGAGCTAAGCCATTACTATGGCAAATGAGTATTACTTCGCCGTGATGTTTGTCAATTTTATTTACTAAATCACCGGCTACTTTTTCCATTCGTAATCGATTAGCAATAATATTTCCTAATGTGGTCCACGCTGCCTTGCCATAAAGGAAGGGTCTGCATACAAAACCTAAATTAGTAAACCAGGGGCAGAATGAATGTACATACTCTCCTTCTGAATTGAAACCTGGTACTGGTATTATTAAAGGTTTTACTTGCCCCACGTTACTTCCTGGGTATCCGCATTACAAGTAATTTTAACATGCTTACTGTTTACTTCTTTACCCACGTAAATGTGTGCACTCTTCGATGCGCCTTTTGCATACTGCGTTAGGGTGCCTGTTCTTGCTTTACCATTAATGTAGGTGCAGCCTGCTCTATCTTCATTGACTGGAGCGTTAGACGCGCAGCCTACTAAAAATAGGGATGTAATTAAAGCCATTATATATTTCATATTTTATTCCTTATTTAATTTTAGTGCGTTTAGCTTTCTTATCTGATATTACATCTCTCGTTTCTTGAGGTAAATCGGTTAAGAGGATAGTTCCTTTAGCAACTAGCGTGTTTATTAAATCCTCAGTACTCCGTGGGATTTTCGAATCAAGAGCTGCTACGTCTGCCTTTGCTTGTTCGTTCACAAGGTAGGCTGCATGTTCTACTTCCCAAGAATCTACATCTGCTTGTGTTAGTGCTGGTAATGTATCAGGCCATTGTGTTACTATGCCAGCTCGTGTACAGATGCCACCAACACCAGGGTGTTTCCAAGATAATGCTTCTGGATTGTTTACTGTTATACTCATTTGATTAATCCCCTTTATGAGGGTTTATATTCTGTGATTGTGATTGATGTTGCTAGAGTGCCACCATAATATGCAGACCCTGCGTTCCCATTAAATGTAAAGGTGTTACTGCCCTGCCCACCCGCTCTAACTTTAAAAGTTGTCGCGCTCACTGTTCCTGCTACCATGTAATGAGAGAACACAATAGTAGGCTCAATGGAATTACCTGCGGATGTTTGGAAAGCAGTAGAAGCTAAAGCATCAGCAATAGAATCTTGGAATAATGCTGCGCCCCCCGCCGTTGCTGTGCTTAGCCCCCAAGTAGCTATAGTCACGTCTATTTTTAAAATGTTGCTTGCGCTTTTCGGAGTAATAGCTAAAGACATATATTCATCTCCCTCAGTATTCTGAGGGATAGTGTTATCAAAAACCATAGAGGTAGTTCCAGTAGCAACCGCACCATCTGTCACGTTAACAACCTGAACCACTTGCTGCTTCTTATAAGTACCAGTACGGTCATAAATATCATCTACGTCAATAGAATAAAGTGCTAGAACCTCTACTTGGCCTGCTGTTACACCTCCTAAAATACCAATTAGTCTCCATCTAGAAGCTGTGCCATCATATCTTAATTTTACAGATGCTCCCGCTTTAACTTCGGTATCTGCATCTGCACCAAAATCAAAACGATTAGCAGCTGTTGACGTCACATTATGTTTAAGGGTGATAGAAAAGGCACCATCATTAGTGAATACAATTTCTCTACCGTCAACTTGCCCTGCACTAATCCCTGTTATATCCCTGGCTGCGTCTGAATCTACTCTTATCTCAGAGCATGTCGCAGCTCCAGTTGGTCCATAATCATTCTGATTAGCTGTTATCTGGGCAGGACTAATTACACCATTTTTGATTACTTCTCCGGTTACCGCTAACCCAGCAAATTGTGGGGAATCAGTAGTGCCTAAACCTAATGTAGTCTGCACTTCTGCTTGGGTATCATCATCTAATATTGACTCCGTAAAACTGGTGGTCACTACTGTCCCTAAAACGCTAGCTGATACTAATTCAAGTGCTGTGGCTCCTGCATTCCACCTTAGCAGCTTGAGTGCTTCTGGGTCCGGGAAATCTATATCAGATTGTGCCGATGCTTCTGAAAATTTAATAGTACGAGAGTCGACTTCATCTAACTGTTGGAGTCCTAGTGTTATCTTATCTAACTGGTCCTCTAGTACTTCAGCATCTGATATAGAATTATTAACTAAGTCTACACCTTGTATTAATGGCATAACTCTTCTAGCGACAAGCGTTTCGCCTACCGCAGGTGCAGTCAACATTGTGATGTTGCCTGTCGCTCCGCTGCCTCCCGATAGTGTGTAATCCGTAGTGAGAGTCTGGAGGGTCTCTACTCCGGTAGCATCAACTTTGAGTACGACACGAATTTCAGACGCAGCAAAATAAATGAAAGAGGCACCAAGAGCGAACACTGTTGTCACCCCATCGCCTGCCCACGAATTCCTATTTACATTTGATGATACTGTCATTTATCTTACTCCATACATAATTACATTATAACCCATGTTCCAATCTGAGTTCCTCAATGGCTTTAACTCTTTCTGCAGGAGGCAGGGCCATTATAGAGCCTCGTTTTCTGGCTGCTGTGAATGCCTGTTCAAACATTCGTCTTTGTACTATTGGGTTTAGCTGCCCCCATGAACTATTATTAACCATTCCGCTCATCATTTCGTAGGCTAACCTACCAGATTCTGTAGCAAAAGTTTCTTTTTGTTCATCATTTAACTCTACTTTCGCGGCTAACCCTAGTACTCCCCCTGCATTAATAGTATCAGGCACCCCCGCTGTTGATACACCTAATCTCTCTGCTTCTAAACGTACTGGGTCTGTAGTCCTTGGTCTAACAGTTGATGGCGAACCTGGCCATAATGGTTTGGCTCTTTCAACGGGCTTACCAAAATCATCTATTAATATAGGTAGGTTTTCTCTGAGGACCGGAATTCTACTTTGGACTGCTGCTAATATGCCATCTATCTCCCTGACATACGGGTCCATTTCTCGGGCTGGTTGACCTACTATTCCTGGAACAAAACTTCCAGCAAAAGATTCTACCCATCGACCACCATACCTATAAGGGTCTGATATACCATTAACAAATGCTGTTATAGATTTTAACCAAGTTTTATTTTTAACAACTTCTACTGCTGCCCACATTAATGCCTCTGCAGCTTTATCCTGTTCTTCATCTTTCATCAAGTCCCAGGCTTGAGACAAGTCAGCTGTTAAACCCAGGAGGGTGCCTGCCGGTTCATACCTGTTATAAGATATGTATTCGCCTTCAGCTGTCAAGAACGAATATGGTTGGAATCCTGCATTGTGTTGTGCTTTCCTTTTCTTTTTATCAGGATGGCCTCCTCCTGTCATTGCACCTTCTTGCGCAAGTATAAATAAAGGCACGGACAAAGCAGTGCCCATTGTTACTTCAGCTATCGCCCTTTCTTTAGCTGCTCCACCTTTTTTATAATCCGTTCTCCATTGCTTAATCACAGGAGCCATTGGGCTATGTCTGAAAAATTCTCTGAAGATACCGCCCGGAGCTTTTAAGAAAGGGAACAAAATATGTAAGCCTGGTAGTTCATGTCTTAAATTCTCTAAGGCTTTAATAATAGGTCCTTCTTCTAAGAACACGTATCGAAGTGCATCTGCTTCAGATTTAACTACCATTTCTTCAGTAGGGTTTCTAACTAGTTCATTTACTCTTTTATTATATTCTTTAGACAGAGGGCTCTTGCCTTCAGCAATCGCTTTACGTGATGCTTCTGAGTACAATGATGCCCTAGAATTCATAGCTCTAGCTAATCCATCTGTTAAGGTTAATGCTTTAAAAGGTCCTCTAATAATCTGTCCGATAGTTCCAGGTATCTTAGGTTGAATTTCCTGCTTACCTTTTTTAGCAACATCGATAGCTTTATATGATTCCCATACTCCTTTAGAAAAACCTTCTTCTGAAATTGTTCTGTTAAGAAACTTACCAGCTAAAGCTATCGAATCAAATGCTCCAGCTACTAACCCATAAGATAGAGCTACTGAGTCTGTATAATTAATTCGCTCTTGACTCTTCGGTTTTAATTTAGCTAATGTAGCAGCTACTACTTCTTTAGGTACTCTTGTTGCTGCAAACATTATGTTACCTAAAAAGTTAACCTGCTGAGTACTTGGTCCCGACACCATAAAAGATTTCCACCCTTCAACAAACATTTCGAATGTTGTAGGTTTAGAAAGTGCTCTTGCTAAATCTCTAGGGTTAGTTATCTCTTGTGTTACTTTTATTAATTCTTCTACAGCGGTCTTACCACCATACTCGCTCAATGCTTTTAGTGCTTCAGCTTCCCTGGCTTCTATTTCCTTAATTCGACTTGTATCTTTTAGTTTTTGTAAGGCTCTACCTGCTTCAGCTTTACGCCCTGTGAATACCGCTTGCGCTTGTCGTGTTCTTTCTACACTAGCCATTAAATCTAATAGTTCTTCTGGTGTCGCCTTAGAACCTTTTGCATTAAGTGCATTAGCTTTCTGCCACGTTTCATTTAGTAACATGGTTGTGATTTCTTTACGTGCTCGAATCTCTGCGGTCCACTTAGCAGAACCCGGTGCATATACACTTTTTAAACCTTCTTCACCTAATAATTCTCGTAAGAAAGTTGCAGCTTCTGCATCGGATTGCTTCCAAGGTACTTTGCCTCCCTGAGATTCTTTCATATCAGCTTCAAAAGTTTTAGCTAATTGGTCAGCCGTTCTTTTAGGACCACCTTTCATATCAAATAAATCGTGGTTTAATTGATGAGGTTGTCTATTTTCCTTAATGACTTGTTGAACAGGATTTAATATATCATTAACTATTTTAGGGTCTAAGTTAGCTTCTATATTTAATCTAGGGTCTGGTCTTAATGGTGAATTCTCAATAGTGCGATAAGTCTCCGGTATAGCTTGAAATTTTTCATCAATAACATCGCGCCACAGTTCTGAATCTTTAGCTGCATCCTTGACTACTTCTTTAGGTGTTTTTCCGGTTCGTGCATATATTGTTCTTAATTTACTGGCTGTCGCTACTGAACCTTTAAATCCTGTTAAAAGAATAGCACCATCTAGAAAATCATCTGCATCAGGTATCTCTCCTTCTAAAGCGTGAGACACCGTTACCATAGTGGATAACTCTGCTGAAGTTATGGCTGTGAATTTAGTTACAGAGTTTAGAGCAGCTGGTCCTACAGCTTTAGCTACAGTGCCCCCCGCTCCTGCTGTTGCTCCCCCTATGACTACTCCCTTAGCTGTTGCCCAGGCAGTAGATGCTAATCTTTCTGCTATAGATTTTCTAGAGTGACCTGCAGCGTATTGTTCTATCATCCAAGAACGTGCACCTTCCGTTAACCCGAAAGCTCCTGCCCCTGCACCTATTGCTCCGGTTACCGGGTTTGCTGTCACCACTGTAGTGGCTGCGCCGCCTCCTATTCCTCCCAGGACTAGAGACGGTACATCTCCTAAAATAGTGGCTACACCCGCTGTTAATCTCTCAGACCGAGGTGCATCATTAGCTAAAATTGTATCTGGACTTTCACCGCTGAAAGCTAGCCCTGTTACAGATTGCTGCCACCCTGCTTCGAAGGATTGCCACAATCCTTTCGCTTCTTGTACAGGTGGATTGGGCATGCTTTCTGAGGAGAAACCACCTGCCTCTAAAAAAGGTGATAGTGCATTTTTCCTATCTTTAATATTTGATACAGCTAGCCCTTCTGCGGGTAATACTTCATTAGGACCACCGAAGATTGCTTGCCTTCGTTTTTGTTCTTCTGTTAGTCCTGCCATTAATCAAGTCCTTGTATTGTGCCGCCTAATTCTGTTTCTTTCCCTAGCCCGAATTCTTGTGGTTTAATCTCTTCAGGAACCCAGCTGTTTAACATATCGTTTGGGTCTCCCCCTATATATTTAAAACCATTAATTACATCTCCTTCCGTTAATCCCTCAAGAGATGTTCTTATTTCAGTCCCTACTGTTACTAAATCTAAGTCTCTACCTATGCGCATTACATCTTTTTCGTAGGACCCATCGGTGTAATAATCTATTGGGTTTTTATTTGCTTCTTTATATTCTAATTCTCTATCCCTAGTTAAAGCTTCTAATTCTATATAGGCTTTAGAAAAACCTGGTATCATCTGAGCTACTACAGGTGGTACGCCCATAGTTCCCGGTACATTCCTTAAAGATTCTCCTCTTACGGCTTTAAGAGCTGAGCCTCCTTCTTTAGCTTTTGTCATCCACCTTTCATAGTCAGTGCCTGACATAGGCCTGCTAGGGTCAGCCATTATTTCTGTTAATTCTTTAGGTGTTATCGAATCTAGTCTAGACACAACATCTAACGCAACGTCAGGTGATGTAGATACAGAACCTATCTTAGCGTTATTTTCTATTATAGTATAAAGACCGCTTACTTGTGCTGGCGTTAATACAGGGTCTCCGTCTTTATGAGTTTGTAATGCTAACTCAGTCACCTGGCTAGCTGTTAATACTTCATCAGGGTTACTAGAATGCGCTGCTATAATAGCATCATTCATAACTGTGTTACTTGTTATAGATTTTTGTTTAGTAAATTCTGCTTCTTTAATTCTTTCTTCTGCAGCTAATCCTTTTATTCTGGTATTAGCTTGCCCCATGAGTACTGCTTTATTATCTGCTTCTATATATTCGTCTAGTTCTCCGTCCGCTAATAATTTTTTAGCGCCTGCAGGGTCTAGCTCTATGTACCCTCTCGCTGCATTCTTAGCAGCTTCTGCGTTTAGCTGCCTCTTTAATTCAGTTTTTAAATTAGGTGGTATATCTAGTTCATCTACAAAATTATTTTGTTCAGATACTATGTCTAAAAACACTTCGGGTGTTTGTTGTAATATAACGCCATTCGATTGCATTATCTGTGTTGAAGCATCTTTAGCCGCTTTATTAACTAATGATACATCATGTGTTCTAGCTTCGTGCATAGACGCAGCTCTTATATTAGCACTTGTGGTGTCTGCTAATATCCTTCCCCGCCTAGTCTCCCTGTCGCTCCTTATAGCACTTGTTTCTTCTTCAAGGATTTCTTTAGTTCTATCAGCTAAAGGTTGCCCATCTAATTTTAACTCATCTAATCTAGCCCTTATTCTTTCCCTTGACTGGGCTGCATCTCTGTACGTATTTATTAAATCACGTTGTTCATTAGCTTGCAATATTCTGCTTGATTCTTTAGCTAAAGCTTTACCTGCATTCGTTAATTCTTTTGCACTTCTGCCTCCGAAGTCATTTTCGTTAGCTCGAGCTGAAGCGGGGACAATGTTTGGCCCTGGTTGCGCTGTGTAATTTTTAAATGTACCCATATTAAGTCCTAGTTAATTTACTCTCACCATAAATAGCCCCATACTGTGATGCACCTTTCGTTGCTCCACCTAGTAAAGCGGACCCAGCTTTGTAACGGCTTGCTGTTACGGCTTCTTCTCCCCTTCTCCTTTCTAGATAAGCGGTGTCAGTGTATCCTAATGACCTTAATTCTCCTGCATAGATAGCATTCTGCTTGTCTAGTTCACCTTGGGACACTACATCACCTAATACGTCAATAGCGCTCCCTTCTTGCTTTATCCCTGCCCCACCTATGGCTGCAATTATCTTACCTCTTCTCAGATAATTTTCTCGACTTATCCTTTCAGATTCACCTATAGCTTGCTGCCTTACTATTTTAGCATCTCGGTCTGCAAGGTCAGCATTATAATTGTGTGATGCTTGCTCAGATTTACCCTGACGGAGAGCTCCTACTACAGAAACTACCGTACTTATGGCTGCGAAAATTAGTGGTGCTGCGGCCATTATTTATTTATCCTTACGTAAGCAATATGGTCCTCACCTTCTGGTCCATATTCTTTTAATATTCCTGGTTCATTTTCTATATAGAAGCCTAATATTCGTGCCCATCTATGGCCAGGTTTAAAGTCAGCTCTCACTGTCATGTCTATGCGCCCTTTTATATCCGGTATAAAAGCTAATAATATTTTAGTTAACCTCACCATATATTTTGCTGAGCGTTTTGTAACGAACATCCACCCTAAATGCCTACCTTCCCATTGTTTTATAAAACCCCCGCAGGCTATTACTTCTCCTCCCCCATCAAACAGGGTCCAACAATCGTGCTGCTCTAAAGCATAGCTGGCTTCTTTGTTAACTACTTCGCTCCCGAAACCATCCACTGCATCAGTGCTATCTAGAGCATCCATATGCCACGCTTCGAAAGGTACTAATTTTATGTCTTTATGAGTCATCTTCAGTTGTGCCTTGTGGCATTATAGCCAGTACAGTAGCGGGTGCTGTCGTGTCTGCTCTAAAGTATATCTGTCCTAATCTATCTGTTTGTGACTCAAAAGGTTTTCTTACGACACCTGTAAAAACTTGTGTCGCTTCTCCCCAGTTTGCTCCCCATTTTCTAACTAATATTTCAGTGAGGCTGTTTGCATCTTTACCATACTTCAAGCCTAACGTATCCATTAGCCAAAAGCCTACCCTATTTATTTTTTTCTTTTTACCTTGAGAGGACCCATCTCTCGAGCCTCCATCAAAAGGCATGAGCTCTCCATCACTATTAAAGCCATAACCTAAAGTGACTACGCTATATGTAGAATTTAGAGTTACAGTTCCGTTAGTCACTGTTACGTCCGGGTGTACTGTCCCGTCAGCCCACACTGATAAAGTTTCCCCCTCTAGGTAGTGCAATCCCGTTATCGTATTTGCTGCTGGGCTTAATACATACGTTGCTCCACAATCTACGTGGAAAGCATCTATCTGGTCATCTCCACTTTCCCACACTTTAGATACTACTTCTATGTACCTCTCTGTAATACCATTAATGTACCTCTTTACTATAACATATAACTCATCATATGTTCCGTCATTCGAAGGTATAACTTCTATGCTTTCTATCTGGGCTATAGCTCCGCCTGCTGTCCCAGGTCCCGTTAGTGTGTTTCGTGACCAGGCTAACACGTTCTGGTCCCTTACGTAGGTGAAAGCTAGCAGGACTCCATCTGTCCTCCGGGCCCATATTATGGATTGAGGTTCTTGCTGGTACGTTAAATAGTCTATCCCTGGCCGGGTTACATGCTCTGAAAGTAGGGTCATGTCTGGTGACCGGAAGCCATCAGACTCAAACACGTAGGCTAATTCTCTTAACTTACGACCTGACTTCTGTATGTATAGAACAGCATTACCCACCTTAACCGGTTGAGCGTCTTTACTGCCGTAAGTAGAAGATTGCTTAGCTGTTATATTAGAGGGCGTGAGGGCTTCTCCTAAAGATGAAGGTCGGACCACCCACTCTCCTCCTATAGAACCTACTAATAATCCTTTTTCATCTATTTGTAGCCATTTAATAATGTTTATCTGACCACCTGCTAAAGTGAAAGAAATGGCATTATCGTCAGCTACTGTCCCGTCCGGTGCAGTCGGTGTGAAATCAGCATACAGTGCTGTCTTAGAACCGTCTATCCTTAACCCTGCTGTCTCGGCTCCTGCTAGCCATAATCTATCCTCATAAAAAACACCTGTAGTAGGGTGCCCTGTGGTGTCTGAAAACACACCTAAGCGCCAGTCTGCTGTGGCTGTTCCAGCAGAAGCGTTAGGTCCGAATATTGTAGCTGTAATAGCTGTAGTGCTGGCCCTTGCAGTTATTTCAAGCCACGTCCAATTTCCTGCAGGGTCTTTCCACCTTATTAATCTTCCTACATCTGTTGTCAGAAATCCTTGTCCTTGATTTATATCGGTTACTGCAGAGGCTGTTACTGTTACGCTCCCTGACGTACCACTCAATGTTAAAGTTGTGGTGCCTGCATTTAAGGCTAGATAAGGTCCGTCTATGAAAGACACATTAGCTAATGTCCAAGAAAGGGCAGCTGTTCTCGTTAATGTAGTAACCGCAAAATCTGTATGGAATAAATATAGTTCATCTGCAGATTGTTGAAAATTAATTCCCTTAACATCTGTCTCTTCATACGTGGTTACTATTTCAAATATCTCAGCAACAGAGCCGCCTGTACTATATGCATCGAAATTAGTTGTATCTATGTTCGTACCATAAATATCTGTTATTTCAAAAGTATTGGTCGTTTGGTTAGCTACTATTACTTCTCTTTCATTAAGCTGAGTTACGCCTCCTCCGTCCACTATAAGAAGCCTATCACCATTGCTGTACCCATGACCTGCTATTGTTATCACTCCTGGGTTCGCTGCTGTTATACCTGTTATGGTTTGAGCTGCATTAGTGAGTATTCCCCCTTGAGTGAAGAATCTTATATAAAGGTGCCCAAACTCTAGCATGTATGCTTGCGCTGCATTGAACTGAAACCTTATTAAGCGTGACTCTCTCGTTCCTCCAAACTTGGTTGCCTTAAGGAAAGCAGAGCCTCCTCTTCGTGTCCAAGCTCCTTGTGCTAATAAAAGTGCATCAGTGCACGTTGCTAATCCAGAAGCTGTCTTGTCGACGTCTTGCCTTCCTAGCATAAGAGGTGATAATTCTCCCGCATTAAAAGCGTGTTGCTGTACACTTGCCTTTGTCATGCTTAATACCTAGCTAATAACCAATCATCTTCTAGAGGTATTTGAGAATCATTTTCTAAAGCGTTGACTTGCCTAGCTGAAGCTATTTCTTCTTTGAAGTCCATTACTAAATCATTTTTTCGTTTGTTACTTCCAGTAACATCTAAACATGTTTCCTTTGCTATTAATGTAGCGAGTGCTTCATCAAATGATGGGTCAAACAAAGCGGTATCTGTTACCTTCGCTATGTATCTGAATTGGAGTGGAGAAGAATCCTCTGTGACAATATAATCGCCTTCTATTGTCCAGTCGTGGCGGACATCTTGCTCAGATGATTCTTTGTTACGCATAAGACGTAAAAAATCATTTGGCTTTTGATACCTGTTCAGCGTCCCATAAGCTGTCTGCTCTGTTTGAGCGGCGATAGATGCCCTGGCTTTACAAAAATTCCAGGTATATATTCTTTGGAGTTTATCTCTGAGGGGAGCGTAAGCAGTGTTCATGCTTCGCGCATTAGGGCTGTCTTCGTCAAGTGCCTCAATACCTGACTCACCTAATTTTTGGAGTGCTCGGTTTACTAGGGAGACCTCAGATGTAGCCATTTAATGGCCTCCTTTAATTAATTTATTGCTTTAAATAGAAATGATGCGTCTATATCAGTTCCAGTTCCGCCTGTTGTCTCGGGCCGGTAGCTTAGTGCCTGGTGGGTTGGGCTTACAATACCCGCTGCTGTTATACCTGTAGCTTCTATATCTTCGAAATCAGTACCATTGATAGAACCTTGCACTTTGAAAGTCCCGCCCCCAAAAGTTCCGGTTGCTTGCGCTGCTACGAATTCGTACCCTACAGGCGGGACATAAGGGGAGCCCCCATCCGCATTACCTATCGCTTCCCAGGTAACAACTATGTACCCATGCTGCCTATCTTGTGACGCTATCGCTATAGTTGCCATATATTAAGAACTCGTTGTTACGGGCCATACTTTAGCGTTTTCAATCCGCTTCTTTATAAGGTCCAATGCTGCTAACAATCTCTGCTTACCTTCTAAAGTAGAACCATATACTGCATCGTCAAACACAACCTGTGCAGTTTGACTTCCTGATAGAGTCCCACCGGACGCAGCAAAAACCACATCACTACCTACGAGTTGTGGACCATCAGCTGCTACTATTCCTGCGTATCGTGTTGCCATTTACTTCACCTCTTTATTTCTAGGCTTGGTGCTCCACCGGGGGTTTTCTTAACCCGGTTTCGCACCCGCTTCGAATTATTTCTTTATTCAGGAAGAACGTATTCTACCCACAAGCTAACTGTACCTGTAATGGCTGCTCCTGCTGAGGTAACATAAATATCAAATTCTTTAGATTTGTTATCCACGTTGTCTGCTAGACCTAGCTGCTCCCATAATGCTTTACCTGCATTTTCTGCAGCAATTATAGCTGATTCATACGTAATATCAGTACGAGCTACAGCGGCTGTTGCAACATCCAGAGCACTAGCGAAGAAATCTGCATCTTCTACAGCCTCATCTTCTACATCGTACAAGCCTACATTGAGGGTAGCACCGATTCCTTGGTCATCACTAGCGTACTCTACTCGGGTAACACGCGCTCGTGCGGGTAATCGAATAAACCGGTACGTACTTCCTGCATCACCTCCTGCTGCTTCCAGGGTGGCGAAGGCAGCTCGTACAGAGCCACCTAGTTCTAATTGACTTGACTTAACGATAGGAGTTGCATCCGCATTAGTCACAGCCGTTGATTTAAGTGCTTCAGTAGCCATTCTAATCTACCTCCTAATTATATTTGGTCGTCGCAAAGAACTTGAATTACTTTGCCTTGTTGTAAGCGTGTCGCGCCTATGGTCTCGCATAGGTACACCTGCCAAGAGTTACTCTTGTCAGCCCGTTTGTCTACAGAAGCATTCAAGTCTTCCCAGATGCCTAAATGCACACCCGTTGGGGTCCAGATAGGGATTAAACGATTACCGCTCGTTATGTTTAATCGCTCACTTATAATGAAGTCGATGCCCAGGAAGCGTTTAACGCGACCATTTTCTAACACAGGCTGACCACCATTAAAATCCTTGCTTGTAACCTGGATTTCTTTAAGCAATGAATCATGCTCATAAGAAGAAATACCACCGAAGATTTGTTCGGTAACATCACCCTTATATGCGCCCATTAATTTTCGAACTGCACTCTGCAGTTTCGCTACATTGATACTTGAAGCTGTACCACCTACATTCACACCTACCTGGTAATTAGTGGTATCGAATGCTTCTGCAGTCGTACCGTTTTCACCAGTGTTAGCTGATGCGAAAAATGCTGCGATAATTTCGTCATCGACTGCACGTTCCATCGCATTCTTACCGTTAATAGCGTAAGGGCTAGTAGGGTCGACAATCATTCGCAATTTATCTACGTTGTCGATAAGAGAGGCCCACTCATAATCAACGGGGTATACCCATCGTTTATCTTGTGGAACGTCTAAAAGGGGTGTATCAGCGTGGCGGCTTGTGCGCTTCACAGCTGATGTCGCGCCGAACTGTTCTACTGCACTACCTGCTTTACCAGTATAGCTATCAGTCGTCACAGCTCCACGAAAACGGGAACCTTCCTGTTGTAACAAAAGGTCAACCGTTGCTTTATATTCTTGCACAAAGGCAGTTGTAATTGAATCAGGCATTATGCCCTCCTAACTTATATTCAAATTTAAAAGTAATAAACTATTTTCCTTTCAGCTTATCCTCTTAGGAGGGGCCTGATTCTTTAACTAAATTATTTAGTCGCCTTTGCAGGTTGTGACTTTTTAGTTTTTTCTCCGTTTACAAAACAATTATACCATGAATCAGCGATAGCGTGTGCTGTTGCCGCAGCTTCCTTGTCTCCTGTCTTAACTCTAACTGCTGGAAGTTGGGCTGCTGCTTCAATCAATCTTAGACGAACTTCCGTATCATCTAAGATTTGACTGTTTATCATTATGTCTTCTGCCATAATTTATTCCGGGTATGCGAGTTTAAATAAAGCAGCTTTCTTAGCGAGAGCTTCTTTGTGCGCCGGGTTACTCTTATTGACTAATGCAGCTTTTATATTAGGGTCGGTTAGCATATTAGCGTAGGCTGTCTTAGCTTCTGCAGGTGTCATCTGCCCATGGAATCCCTGACGTTCTATTTCTTCCCCTACAAAATTATCTTCACCTAGCTTAGTACCTAAGCCATTAAACAATTCCATAGTTTTTTGAAAGCCTACTTTAGCTTCTATAGCATCAACTACATCCTTTTCAAAACCTAATTGCTGGGCTGCGGTAGAGGCTAACTTCATTTGCCTTTCGTACCCACTGCCCCACTTTGTCTGGAGGCTCTTTTCTTCTATAGCATAATTAGTTTCATAATCTGCAGCTTGTTTTTCCATGATGCCAGCTACGTAAGCATTATTAGCGGCTACTAATTTTTCAGCTAGCGGTTGGGGTAATCCTATCTCGTGGAAAGTATTCTTCGCCCAGTCGATGTATCCTTCATCTACTGGAGTTCCATCTGGTATTTTAAAATCGTAACCTTCTGATTTTTCAGGTAAGCCTAATTTTGTGAGGACACCACGGACTGTGGTATCATCTGCGTTGGTTGGTATTCTAAATATTTCGTCGGCAGGTGCACCTACCATCTTCTCTAAATTGAAAGCAGACTTAACTACTGATTCTGTGTTCGCCCAGCCTTTACCTTCAGCCCAGGTTTTAAGTTCTGCATCCTGGATTGAGTCTGTTATCGTTGGTGTCTCTCCTGGTGCAGGTGGTGTCTCTCCTGGTGCTGCCGGGGCTGCCCCTGGTTCGCCTTCCTGATAAAAATTGTTCAAATGGCCTGCTAAAAATTTGTTTACTAAATTCATCTGTTCTCGCTCCTTAGAGTTATGAGATTATAATATTTTATTGTTGACTATCCTCTGATTGTACCACAATAGTTTTACTGTCAGCTGCACCGGTTACTAGTTCATATATTTCATCCTGTGTTAATTTTAAATGATTCTGTATGCGGAGCCACACTTCTCTCCGACCATTAAGTGCCTGTCCTACCCTTTCATCTTCGTGGAATGTAGTCTCTGCAGCTCGACAAAATGTTGCTAGGTCCCGCAGTACTTCTTCTGCTAAAGGTCCGTCAAAGGTGACTTTATATGCATGCTGCCTACGAAATATAAAATTCTTCAGTGAGTCGACTAGCTTACTCATTGCCTTGTCCTAAATCTGCTGCAGTCTTTGCTAGGCCTGCCATAGCAGGTGCAGCTTCTAACAACTGCTGCTGTTGTGCATCCTCTGACCGTTTTTCTCGAATTTTTTTAACGGTGTCTGCCGTGTTGGTCCATTCAGTAGGTGCACCATTTATGTCTTGTATAGCAGGCATAGCTTCATCAAAGTTGAACCAATCAAGAGGCTCTGGGTTTTGTGTTACATTAAAAAATTCTACTGCCATGTCTAGTGAGCGCATAAAACCTGAAGCATTCTCTGCTCGGGCCATGCGTGACATTGGAGAATCATACTCTACAACGAAACCTCCGCCTGATTCTATCAGCTCGCCTGGTATTTCAGGAAGCAAGCCCTGTCTTTCTAATAAATCTATTTCTCGCTCTATCATAGGTCCTAAGAACTCAGCCTGCAGTCTACCTGCAGTAGGCGCTATCAACATCCCTTTTTCCCTGGTCCTCTCTAAGACTTCCGTTGCTGTCATCTGAGGATTCTCAGTTAGAATCTGAAACAATGTTATTAAGAAAGCATCATTGATAACAGAGCGCTCATCATCCATTAAGTCTTTTCCTACAGCTATATTCCCTGTAGGTAAGGTATGTACGAGGGGTCTCCCTTGTGCATTGACCCCACCTGCATTGATAGCCCCATTTCGTAAAGAAAAAGAACCCACGAGGCCATCGTCGTGAGCTAAAAGAACCGGGTCTACTACGCGATGACCTTGCTTTATCACGGTCTTCTTTTCTTCGTTTAGAACTTTAATAGCAGGTAGTACAAGCTGAGCTGGTCCCCTTCCGTATACTTCATTAGCATACTGTGCATACCTGGCCAGGCTGGTAGGAAAGGATTGATATCCTCCCTCTTGCAATTCTGTTTTTGTTTTTGTAAGAAAGTACAGTGACGCAAAGGGCATTCCCTTGCCATCTACTCTCCTGTTATCATAATCTTCTCGCGGGTACACTGCATGCACTACTTCATAATCGGTCTCTGCTTTTTGTGCATTTTTAATTTCGTCTGCTATCTCTTTCGGCACAGCATCACCAAACTGAGAAACTAATTGTTTAGGTTTTAATTTGAAGCAGCGATACATCGTATCTATTATCCCTTGATGATTCTCTGCAAAATATGTTTCACCTAAATGCAAGTTCTTATATCGCAGACCTTTCTGCCCACCACCTAGCTCATCAGTGAAAATGCAGCCATTACCATAAGCTCCGTAACTCGAATATACTTTTTGAATTTGTCCGACAAAGTTTGCTTTAGGACGATACCGGTGCTTAAATAATAACCGGTTAACTTTGTCCATGAATAATTTAACATTTCGGCTCTTTCTTAATTCATCGTTTTCTGGTGTTAGCCTGTGCCAGTTTTGTCCCTGTGGAGTCGCTAATGACTCCATGACAGAACCGAATCGATGTAAAGCTAGTGCGGCAGTAGCATCGTATATCTGCTCTGTATTTTTTCTTCCTTGGTTGAACGTGGAATTGTATCCGTTACTTTGGAACGTGGATACGTGAGCTGGTATTAAGCGAGCTGCAGCTTCTTCCCATTGGTTATCAAAATTACCCCTGGCTGTGCGCAGGCTCTGTAGCCTTTGTGTATGAAATTGTATATCAGGCATTATAGTAACGCACTACTTGCTCTGCCACCTAATAGTGAAACTTTATCAGTTGCTGCGCCTGAACTTATAACTCCTAACCGGTTTGATGCTCGCCTAGCAGCGTTTCGCTGTCCCGTCAAGGATTTAGAAAAGCGTTCCTCTTCCTGTTGCTCTCTTTCATAGGATGTTAATTGCCTTGGCTGGGCAGCAGGTGCCGGTGCCGCTTTGACCGGTGCCGGCGCAGGTGCTGGTTTAGGTGATGACATCTAGCTTGAACTCCTCAGTGCTTGGTGCCCTCTTCTTAATTGAACCACACCAGTTTCATTGTTTCTACATGAACATTGGTCCAGATGGACCTTTGCTTTTCTTACTTTATTTTCCAGAATCTCTTTATGGCATTTCTTATGATTTTCTTTTCTGGCGATAGAGCTACGTGTTTCTTCCTGTCCATTATCTGCCATGGTGTTACCCTAATAATCTTTTTGCTGCTTGTCTTTCTTGCCTATCCGTGAGAGCTAGCATGCCCCCGGCATGGATAGAACTTGAAGCTGATATCCGCCTTTGTGCATCTGTCGCTGCTTTCTGCCTGCGCTGTCTACTCTCATCATCATTTATGGGTGGCCTATAATCATCCTGCATTCGCTCCTGCTGTTGCGCTTGCTGAGGCGCAGGACTACTACCTCCCCCAAATAATTTAGACATTCAGTTTAATCCACCATTTAAAAACCATATATCTCTGATTATATCATCTTTAGATACTACACTCTCCTACGCCTTGTGCTATCGCTGGCTGACTTGCTACACTCCTGCCTGCTACCCGTTTCTTACGCCGTGGCACCTTCGGATAAAAAGTTAACGCAAGTGCATCGCCATCGTCCGGGCTAGGGATACCATCCTTGGCCATATCTTTTTTACTGGTTAATATCTTCTTACCGTCTTCTCTACCAAAATATTTCCACGTTCTTGCTGTTAAGTCATTGAATAACCTAAGAGCTGGGTCATCATCCTTCCCTGAATTTAATTTATATTGGCTTTTATCTTCTGCATCGATGCATCCCCCGGGTAACCAGTCGCGCATTGCGCCCCATAATTCTGTACCAAGCGTAGCGAATTCGCCTTCCTTGTCTTCAGCTGCTGTGCCCATCCAGACTTCAAACACTTTCACTTTGCGCTTCTTCAGATTATCGATAACGCCGGTCCCCATGCCAGCATCGACTGCAATAGCATCTGGGTCATATTTATTTACTAAGCGCACAATGGTATCCGCTATCTCGTTATTATCTTTGCCATTAAGAATCGTAGGTGGGATACTTCGTCCATCGCGCCCTTGCCTAAATCGTATTGCAGTTCTACCTCGTGGCGCTGGGTCGACTCCCATAATCAAAGGTTCTGTGTCATCAAAAGCATCTATCTTTCTATCCTGGGCTCCCCTCACAACCAGGTTGGATATGAACTGGTCCTCCGATGCTTCGGGGAATTGTCCATATACTTCGACCCGAGCTTCATCACTATCAGCTCCTTTCGTATCTATAATCTTCGTATAAATATTCTGGTCTGTCCCTTCTACTGTTCGCGCATCTATTTGTTTTGTCGTCCAATATTTCTTATACACTGCCTTATGAAACCTATCATAAAAAGCACCGGAATTACGCCGGGGGTTACTAAACGCTAACCAATATCGATAAGGGTTAATTTCTGTGAAGAAACCTTCTGTCACATCCCAGATAGCAGCGGGTATACCGCTTGATTCATCATACAGAACCATTAATCCAAAAGAGTTATGCGTACCTGCAAATGCATCTGGGTTTTCCTCAGACCAGTTAATACCTGATATATTCCAGTACATTGGATTAATCTTCAGCTGGTCATTAACTAATTTTGATATCCAATCTTTCGGATATATCTTCATCGAATCAATTTCGAACCAGTGTGCATTAATGGCCATACCTACCCATCGTCCGAATTCTGGAAAGGTTTTATTGCGCAGCTGGCTTTCTGTATTCGCAGTTACCAGTACGCTGGCTCCTATGTGACACGATACGTGCCAATGCGCTAACCAGCCGAACAATGCAGATTTTCCTATACCACGCCCAGATGCTATAGCCTCTTGAAAAACCTCAAGTAAATCCTCCCAATCGTTATCAAAGTTGAATTCATGCTGCTGTGTGTGGTCTCGAACTTCTTCTAGCACTTCGCGCTGCCAGGTGCGGGGCCCTTTTATCTTAGCAAGCGGTGTGCCTTCTTCCCCCCAGGGGTATGCATAAAGCACAAAGGCTAATGGGTCATTTGCAAAGCTAACTAAATCCGCTATGAGTTCTAATTCTTGTTCCGTTTTATATTGCATATTGTATCCTGTAATGTGCTTTAAGTACTATGGTATTAGTATCTGGTAATTTTTTCTGCATATAAAAAATCTTGTGTCCAGTTCCAGACTACAATCATCGCTATCACTGGGGGCGAGCTGCTTTGGGGGTGGGGTGCCGGGTAGCCCCCCTATAAGTATTTGTTTTTCCTGCGCGTCCATAAAAATAATATGCGAGCGCTAGCATTATAGTAAGTCTGCTAGCGCTAAGTTATTGATTGTTGTAGTGTCAACTGATTCCTTATCAGTGAACACACCGTTACTATCTTGTTTTAATTCAATAGGTTGCATCCTTTGTTTAACCCTATCTCTAGCCATATCTAGCGCTTGCCTCATATCTAGCGTTCTGATAGTCACATCAATACGCTTACCATACAATCCCGGCCATCTTAGCTCTAAATAGGTCCTTAATGCTTCAATCTTGACGCGCGCTCGTGCTGCGTCCATTTCTTTATAAGGAACTGTCTTTATCTCTTCTAACACCATAATAGAGGCGGACTGCATAGCCTCTTCTATCTCTGATTTAAACTTGGCATCATCTAAGCATATATTCCTTAGTGTATTAACACTTATTTTTAATTCCTTGGCTATTTCCTTGTATATTTTACCTGTAGCGGCCAATTCCATGGCTTTATCATGTATCTCTTGGGCTCTGGGAATCAAATATCTTTCACTTATTCGCTCTTTTTTCTTGACATACTTAGATATCTCAGCCATTATTCTTACACCGTTTAATTTTCTTATGAGGTTAATACAATGATAACACGCTCAAACAATCCCATTATTGAGACAAGTCTAGCTATTTTAGATATTTATATATGGCTTGTCTTTGTCGGCACTGCTCTAGTGTCATGAATCAGTTACTTTTAGATATAACATTTATTGCTTGTTATATCGTGCCATTATCATGGCTTATCGTTATAATTGGCTTTTCTTTACATTCAATCTATAAATCAATTAGAGGTTAATATCATGCACAATACAATCACTTATCCAGATAAATCATGTCAACCTAGATGCTACATTGTAGCTCTAAATCTAGTATCTGAAAAAGCAGAGTTAACATTTTTAGATGCACTAGGCTTATCCTATAAACCTGTTGAAGGTCGTCACAATAACGAAAAAGAGAGAGCATATCTAATTGTTTTAGATGATTGCAGAGAATTTACTAAAAGTCCGGACCATTCAATCATAAACCACATTACAAAAACATGCGGCCAAGAATGCGCCCTGTATTTAGACAATCAAAGGCAAGCTTACTTCTTGTATCCAGATGGCAGACTAGAATTGCAAGGTACTTTTAAAACAACATCGAAACAATTTGCACTCTCTGAAATTGGTTACACTTTCGACGCTAGCACCGGCTTATATTACATTATTTCACCTGTTAGCACTAAAAATAATATTGTCAATCCTGCTTTACATGGTCAATACTGCCATTGTGATGATTGCATCGAAGAGAAGACCAACTTTTAATTATGTTTAAGGACCATAACAAAGCTTTAAATACTTTCATTCAGGCCAGTCCGGATAATCTTTTCCGGGCTGGCCTTTTTGTCATCTCATCAATAAGACAGCCCTTAAGCACTCTCGAAAATCAGCTAGCAGATATCTATATCAATAAAGAAAATTCAAAGCATCTATGGGGTTTTAAATATCAAAGCTACCTTGATTTAGTAGAACATAAACAATTTTTATATGATGAGCTATTGAAATTATACCATTCTGATTTAGATAATTATCTGGATAATGCACTGGTTTTAATAGCTGATAATATAACCGGCCTCGGATTAGTCAAAGCAGGCTTTTTAATTCAATTAGCTTTCGGAGAAATAGGATGTATTGATTCCAGAAATAAGGAGCAATTCGGCATAACTCGCAATACTTTGCGCTATGCTAAAAACACGAGTTTAGATATCAGACTAAACAAAGCATTCAAATATCGAAAATTGAGTGCCTCAATTGGTCCCTGCTCTTTCCTTTGGGATAACTGGTGCACTGAATTAGCTTTAAGCAGTCCTGAGACTTATATCAACGGGCACGAGGTTAGCAAGTCGCACCTTGACATAATACAGGGGATAAAAATATAACTAGCCATTAATAAAAATAGGGGGCATCTTTTTTGTTTTAGTCCAGCGGCTCTATGGATGATTGTATATATATTAAGATATATATACAAATAATCCCAAATGAGAGCAGCGCTAGCCCCTGACGGGGCGCTCGTGGACTGAAAAACAGCAAAAAAGACTGAATGCCGGGGTCTAGGTATATTATAGATAGAAAATTAAAATGAAATAATGCTTGACATCGGGGCGCATTTTTCTTACTATCATTAATAATAGATAGAAAGCAACTAAAACGGGGGCTCGAAGCAAAATGACAACTGAAGCGGAAAATATAGAAACTACCATTATTCAGGGCGATTTTCCTTTTGAGGAAATAAGAAAGCCGAGCGGCGATTATTTTGATACAATCGCTGAAGCTCAGGCCGCTGGATTTGATTTAAATCAAATATGGTCTGTAGTCTGCGATGAGCAGTACACTATAGGGCCACCTCATCACTGGATTAATTTACTAGGCTATATTGCGACAAATGAAACACATGACAATAACACCTATTATGAAGAAATAATTTATGATGAAGACGGAGAACTAATATAATGAAAACAGAACCCTGCACTAGCGCCAATCAGATAACCTATTTATATTTTTGCACTTTAAAAGGATTGGCCCATCCCTGCTGCAGAAAAGTGCATAGGCATAACGGGGCGCACGTATATTACACTTACCACTATTTGAGGTATTAATATAATGAGCTATCACACATCAAAAAATGAATCGATAAATCAGCATGAGGTAGAAGGCGAGCAAATAATCTCTTATTGCGATTATTCGAGGACGCTGCGCCAATTGCCTGAAAACTACTGCTTAGCGGCATACAGTAACAATGGAGGTTGGGTACTAGCACCGGATTTAGCAGCCAATCCTTATTTAGTGGCAAGAGTGGCACAAGAGCTCCAAAACTTCGATTCTAAGTACTGCGATAATGGCCTTAAGCTTTTATCACGAGTAACACCAAATGCTGAATTTAGGACCCTAGAAGAGAAATTATTGCTATTATATACTGGTGGTGAAAAGATAAGAGCGCTTAAAGCTTATCGACAGATAACACTCTGTTCACTTAATGAAGCCAAATTATATTTCGAGGATAAAATCAATGTTAAATCAAGAAGACGCGAAACAATTAATTAACGTAAAAGTTAATGTATGGGTTCCTGAAGGTGCCACTCATTTTTCGGAAAGCATAACCGATGACCCTGTGTTTTATAAAACCAAGGATACGGGGTGTGGGTATAACCAATGGCTCTACTATGAAGGTGGAAAAGGCTGGTTATTGAGTGGAATTAAAGAGCCATGGTGTGCGAGGCCTATAGAAGACGTAAAGACCGGCGCAGAGGTGCTGACCGATATCACCGCTGATTCTACTGTAAAAGGTGACGGATTAGCCGGGTACGTGGGCACAAAGCTTATATTCCATGGTATCCCGTTTAAATATAGCATTCTGCCTAATTTCCTTCACACGTTTCAGGTAGCACCGGGGGACCGGGACAGATTGCATGCTATAGTCGCAGACGTTGAAGCAATCAAATTTTAAAACTTGTTGACAAATAAAATCAATAAGAGTATGGTATTTAAATATAATTAGAGGAGTAGGTATAATATGACTACAGAACAGAGAAAATCAAAATATGCCGCTAAGGTAAAAAGCGGGAAGCAATTATACGGTACCGGACATTGGCAGACTGGATGCTGCGGACACCGGAATCCACCAACGCAGAGGAATAGATGATATGGCAAAATTTGAAATTAAGCATAGATATGCTAACTCGATTATATTTAGCTTTGAATGCGAAAGTTTAAGGGTATGCGTCGAGGAGGCAAACAGGGAGGGCGCTAACCTTCGGTACGCTAACCTTCGGGGCGCTGACCTTCAGGACGCTGACCTTCAGGACGCTAACCTTCGG
>JAJFKL010000011.1 GCA_021773235.1 Gammaproteobacteria bacterium
CAAAACTTTTAGTTGCCAACGAAGACAACTACGCACTAGCAGCTTAATAACCTGTCATAGTGCCGTCTGCCCATTCATGTGCTTGTGCACGGTGGAATCAGGCGTCGACTCTCACAAGACCGCGATGAAACTCGTCCGAGGTGGATTCGTTAAAACTTAATCGGGATTGCTCATTGTCTTCCCTGCCGGTCGGGTAGCATTGAGTTAAATTAAAGATTCGGCTAAGCATGTAGATCCGATGGCAGAGGATTTGCGGACGCGGGTCACCTACATGGATGTAGGCGGTAGAAAATGCAGGAGCATATTTTCGACGTACTTTACGCTAACTAGGAATTCAATCGAGGACTGCTATGGATGGCCGTGAGCGACTCTCTACGCTAACCAGAAAATAAAAAGAGAGCTGGAATGTATTTTAAAGGGCTCTGACCCCTTTAATTCTGAATGTACCAATGACCTCAGTCCCAATCGATTCCACATAAACAATTCAACCAAGCCTAACCCTCACTCCGCACTAGCAATAATAACCCGAAAATCATTCCTAATATCTGCAATCTCAACCAACAACTTCCCGCGCTGCTTATCACTAAGCTCATTAAGCACATCCGCAATCGCTTCATTAATAATATTCGTGTTGTAGCTTAAATACTGTTTAAATCTTTTTGGTTGTTGTCCTGCACGTACTGCAAAGGCATCTATCGTTGCTTGTTGCCAACCCTGCTCTCGTTTCATTAGACCTTCGATTTTTTCTAGCCAGGCTCTGCGGTCTTCTAACCAGACTTTGTCAAATCGTTGCATGGTACTTGCAGCTGTATTAAGCCTTTCCTTTTGTGTATCACTTAAACGACCAACATACTTGGCTAGATTGTCGGACAAGTTTTCATAGTTGTCCTCAATGTATTCTTCATTATTGCGACTTAGATACTCTTCTTCAAGCTCAGCCTGTCGATCCCAAAGGTTTGTTACAAATTCTGCCATTTGTTCTTCGCTTAATTTTTCGCCAAGTTCTATAGCTGAAGGCAAAATATTTATTTCAATTCGTTTCGCTGCAAAAAGCACCACATCAAACCATAATTTTACCGTGTCTACGCTGACATCTTCTGTAACGTCATTTTCAATGTGATTTAGTATTTCAATATAGCGTGATAATTCTTCACCTCGATGCCATTGCAATAGCATCTCGACCTGCTTATCCAGGTTCTCTTTTTGTACAAAGGTGAGATCGACATAGTCATCTACATACCAGGGGATCAACCAATCAAGTTGATTGTAGAAAAACTTGTTACTACAAGCTGTACTTAGAATTAAAAGTACGATCATTATAAGGTTTCGAATTCTAAACATGGTTAAATCAAATGGTGAATGTGGCTATATCGATTATTCAATAATAAAGATATTTATTTTGCGCGTCACGCTCGATAGCCAGAGTACCTTTGAAGATGAGTGAGAGTACCTGTTATCTATCAAGGGTCTACATTGATCGTTTTGGCCCTTTAAAAAGTAAAGCGCCAGCAGTAAATTAAAACCCTGCATTGTTGATGAATTATCTTCCAAGAAAGGTTTAGAAATGAACCTATCCTGTTTAAATTCATTATTCCCTATATATATCAATATCTTGCAACAACACGAACTGTCCTCGCAATGTTATTGAATCCTCAAGTTTTTCATCAATATTGCCGATAACCCATCATAAGGTTGAATTCGTACCAAGGTTTAAAGTTGTTGTTGTATGAGAACGTATTTCTTCCAATTACCTTAATGGAATTTAGTAATAAACGAATTTTATCAGCGTATGTTTCATTTATTTAAATTTAAACATCTATTGCTGCTTTAGATTTAACGGGTTCAGAAGTGAACCCTTTCCAGATTGCAAGACGAAATTGATTAACTAAACTTACAGACAAAAGACGATGCCAGAAGAAGTTATAAAATTACAATATCGCGAAGGCGAACTAGATAATTTGTTAAAGGTTAGAAATGGCTTCGTTGATTTGATTGAAAAGTATTCCGTTGAATCAGGAACACTGAACAGAAGTAAGATGCTTGGATCAA
This sequence comes from Gammaproteobacteria bacterium, assembly GCA_021773235.1. Classification (GTDB taxonomy): domain Bacteria; phylum Pseudomonadota; class Gammaproteobacteria; order Eutrophobiales; family Eutrophobiaceae; genus UBA7359. The sequence continues at coordinate 2,050 of JAJFKL010000011.1, forward strand.
TTTTTGACACTGTTTTTTTTATTGGCATCTGTAATTTACGCGAGCACAAGCCATCGGTAAAAGAAGTTTATTTAAATGTTGGTGAATCGCGAAATCGGTCGCTTCGTAATCTGGAGTTACTTGAAGAGATGAAAGTATTAACACGAGTTCACGATACAAAAGATACTCGGGTAAAGAGATTAAGTTTGACCGATACGTTTAAAACAGATTTTGAGGTTTTTTTAGAGCAATGGGTAGATTCAAGGAAACCGTCTGTTGAACCTGCTTAACATGATTTTAACTTGGTGTTTAATTTATTGGAGACGATGAGATGAGTAACAATGCCGCTGTAAATATGTATGAAGGCAATGATGAGCCTGGTAACTGGATTGAGAGAGTCACTGAAACTTTTCTTAAAAACAAAATTAATCGCAGTCTCAAAAAGGCTACTAAAGTCCATCCTTGTATTATAAATGACCATAGAGTTTTGGTTCACGAATATGGGCTAATGGAAAAGAGTCCTGAAGCTTATGAACAACTCAAGGCTTACGCAAAACAAAACTCATTTGAAATCAAAGAAGACCAGCGTGTAAAAAATAGCAAACCCGTTAATTTCGAAAGACGACTTGCTAAAAGTTTACCTCTGTTATTCCTGGCCAGTGGCATCTTTATGTCTGGCTCAGCATCAGCGGTTGATATTTCTCCAAACTCCGGCATTAGTGTTATGTCTGACATTGAAGTAACGGGAACTTATGACCGTAATGATCGTGCATATACATCAGAAAATGGTAAACGCTTTATCACGAACCCATATGGTCAAACAGAGTCTATCCTAGCCGTGGCCGCAGAAACCAAAGCGCAGGGTAAACTTAAACGCGTTAGTACCCGCGGTATTAAAATGCCTCAAGGCTATGTAGGTGGCTATATTAATCGCTATCAACGTACCTTCGCCAATGGTGAGACCTTTAGTTACTACGAGGGCGATAATTTTGGTGCTTTAGGTTATCACGCTGGTGAAGGCAAAGTTGTACTGGATGTCCTGGTTGGCGGCGGTGCTTTTGGAGCGCCTAAGTTATGGGGTCCTTATGACCAAATCCTTGGAGATAAGGATAACTCATCCATGCAATTGATGATGGGTGACGGCTCTAAAGATGGCATGGGCCTATTAAAGGCTTCCTATGCTATCGGCTACACCGCTGTCATGGCTGAGGAAGATTATTCAACGGTTGGTAATGCCTACGGTACTGCTATCAATGACACTGTTAGTAACTTGATAGCCAGTGGTGATAACCCTGATATGAATATTGCATCAGCAAATGATATCAGCGGTGGCAAGATCTAAACCAATTTTTTAACACCTATTAATTTTGGATAACAAGCGATCATGACTGAGATAACCAACATTCTGGATAGTCTTCGCAATACTGAAGCGCAAAAAGCCCCGGCCAGCTGGGTTGACCGGGTGATGCGCTCGATGAAGATGAAGAAGAAGGAACAAGCTATGGTTCACCCCTGTATTATTAATGGGCAACATACACTTGTTTATGAACACGGCTTAGATCAAAAAGATCCGACTTCATTCCAACAAGTACGTAATTTTGCTAAAACACAGGGTTATCAACTAAAAGAAGATCAACGTTCTGATTTCCTTGAGGGAATTAAACGTGTTAAGAATCGCCGTTGTGCAAATGTAGTTTCGGTGATGGTGCTTACTGCAGGACTTATGTCTCAAACGGCACAGGCGAAATCAGGCGATGGTATTGGCCCTCAGAGTATGCACATCAGTAGTGATGTGACGCACACAAATGTACAGGCAGGCTTTGACCTCGATTTTGATTCATTCAATACAGAAGCAGAACTCGCCGCAGGACTACTCGGCTGGATAAATAGTCACTCATCGTTTTCGTATGATATTCACAATATTCCGGACATAAAAAAGGTCTCTTCCAGAAAAATAGCTGAAGTTGCCTTTGGTGGAGAACTTCCTAATGCGGTTAATCCTGATAGTTTGAAAATATTTGGGCTTTACAATTTTAATGAGAAGGCAGTTTACTTGCTCGATTCTATCGATCTGGAAACTGACGAAGGCAAGGGAATACTGTTGCATGAGTTAGTCCATTATCTGCAGTACCAGACCGGCGTAGATCAAGGTGCTAAATGTAAGAATGAACTGGAATCTCTGGCTTATGTATTGGAAGCAAAGTTTCTTGATTCTCATGATCATGATCACAATATTACCGACTCTCATATTGATAAGGTCAGCCAATGCAGATCGGCTTAACGTTATAAGCTGATTCTCTTCTCTGAATAGAGTACCAGCGCTACTACCCGTCTAAAGTTTTACTACACATCAGCCGATATGTTCTTATAGGATTAATATCGGAAATTGCAGATGAAAGATAAACTTAAAAACCTTTTATTCTTTTCTTACCTGTCCCACGGACAGATGGACAAGATCATGTCGTATTTTGAAACGCTAGAATTAAGCGAAGGAGAAATACTATTTAATGAAGAAGATAATAGTGATTATGTCTGCTTTATTATTTCAGGTTCGCTAGAAGTCGTTAAAATGACGAGCTGGCGCAATTTCACTACCGTGATAGCGACCTTATACGAAGGTAGTTGTATCGGCGAAATGGCCTTGATTGATCATTCTCCTCGCTCTGCCACCATCAGAGCACACGAAGACACAAAACTGGCTGTACTGACGCAACGTGCCTTTGACGTGATGGTAGGTTCAGAACCCGAGTTAGGCGTCAATATACTGAAGGGTCTTGCCCAAACATTGAGTGATAATCTGCGTTCTACGACAGACAAACTGGCCGATGAAGTGGCTGCATAATTTTCTATATTTTAACTCACATTTATTATTTTTTATACTATGCTCATATATTGTTAGATAGAAAAAAACCAATACGATGTACTTTAATCGCTTGGCCTTATTTAATGTCATTAAATGACATATTTTGATTATAGATTCAACAAGTTACATAAAATAATAAATAATCAGGTCTGTTTGTAACAAGACCTGAACTTAGCATTTAAGGGATAGACGATTGAAAGACATTAAACTCAATTCTATTGAGAAAAGTATGCTATTGATTGCGTTCGTCTGGACTGGCATCCTCTTATTCTCCCTATGGACATATATCCAAAACGAAAATGAAACCGTTAATAAGCTGGCGATCAATGTAATACAAAGTAACTATGCGGAAATTGATACGTTTCGTCACTGGATTGCCCACCAAGGCGGTGTATATGTTCAAACTAGTGATAATATAAAGCCAAACCCAGCGCTCAGTCACTTAGCCGAAAGAGATATAAGCACACCCTCTGGAAAACAACTCACTCTGGTCAACACTCCTTTTATTCTGAGACAACTGATTAATGAGCAATCTACTTCTTTTAATGCACATATGGCCAGCCTTGATCCAATTAATCTGCAAAATACAGCGGATGAATGGGAAAGAGATGCCCTGGAGATATTAAGTAACGGTTTTGATGAGCATTGCGACATCGTAGATTATAAAGATGGCCTATATATGCGCTTGATAAAGCCCGCTCGTTTTGAAGCTGGTTGTGGAAGATGTCATACAAATATAAATCTAAAGAAGGGGGATTTATTAGGAGGGTTGACTGTAAGCGTACCTATGCAGCCCTATTATGATAAGGCTGCAATCTCCATACAAAAGTTATCAATTAATCATGGGATCATATGGTTTCTTGGGCTTGCTGGTCTCGGCGTTCTGTACAGACATGAGAAAAAGAATGATTTGAAACGTAAAGAAACTGAAGATTACCTAAGGCAATCCAACGTCACGTTTAGCAACCTTGCCGAAGGTGTTGTTATTACTAACCCTGGCTTAGAGGTAATTGCTGTCAATAATGCATTCACAGAAATTACCGGCTTTGAACAAGCTGAAATGATAGACCAACCGAAATTAGTTTTAAGCCCAGAGTATTTTGAACAGGGACAACACGATTATTTCAAGAATGCATTGAGCAACGGTAATCATTGGGATGGGGAAATTCTTTATCCCGTTAAAACTGGAAACAAGATTCCTTTAAAATTATCTATCAGTACAGTCAAGGACGATGATAAGAAAACAACGAACTATATTTTTGTCTGTTCAGATATAAGCGAAAAGAAATCTTTAGAAAAAACACTGCAACACCTTGCGCAGCATGATCATTTGACCGACTTGCCGAATAGAATACTATTGAATGATCGTCTCGAACACGCAATGATTCGAGCTGATCGTAAAAACAAAAAACTGGCTGCCTTATTTCTGGATTTAGATAATTTCAAAATAATTAATGACGAAAACGGTCATGATGTTGGCGATTATATCCTGATACAGGTAACAAAACGTTTAAAAGAATCGGTTCGAAAAGGCGATACGCTATCACGATATGGTGGCGATGAGTTTATTGTTGTTATGGAAGAAATTGATACCGATGATGATGCGAAGAAACTGGCTATGAAATTAATCGATAGTATTAACCCGGATTTTATTCTTGACGAGAAACACTACAAACTCGGCGTTAGTATTGGTATTAGCATCTATCCTGATCATGCAAATACTGCTTCAGGATTAATTAGCAACTCTGACAAGGCCATGTATGTTGCCAAAACAGAAGGACGCAACATCTACAAATTATTTTCGGCCAATAAAATATTAGATAACTAGAATAACACTTACAAAACTACTGACACTTAGCGGGCAAATACTCTTTTTCTAACGTACCCTTACATGCCCATGCCAGGCGCTCACCTTTGGGCTCGGGTATTAACATGACCTTAGTGCCATCAATTATCTTTTCAACTCTTATGGTTTCTTTATTAGTAAAATAAACTGATATTACACCGGGACCATCAGTACCTACTTCAATATCCTTAACTAATGACTTTGATATATCCACTTCGATCTTCTTTCCTGACTTTTTCCATGTCTCTGCGTCGGGCAGTATGCCTGTCTCCTTCCAATATTCTTTTATAGCCGTTTTGTATTTCAAAGCCATCGACAAACCTTGTAATACCTTCGCAGAATCCGTTAATTCGATTTTTTTTGAATCGGTAAAGACAAAATTCCAACTAAGCACAATGACTGCAAGTATCATGATAACCAGTGTTTTATTCATACTTTACGCCTTTGCCATTTCAACCAGTGCTTTACGAACTTCAGCTGCTATAGTAACTGGCTCTATAAAGTTTATTCGATATATTCTGGAACCAATACGCAGATGAAAACCTTCACTATCAATGCCAACCATCTCAGGTAATTGAGTCTCCTTATAATATATAGTACAAAGATCGCAATAATGTCTGATTGCATCAAGATGATCAGCATTCATATGATCAAGCATCTGTTTCTCTTCATCAAAACTAAATGGATTAGCTAATAGAAAATCATCTTTCTCGACCCAATAAATCTGACCAAAACCTTTAATAAACCTGACACGAACTGGTTTAATCACATAAAAATTAAAGTCATGCGTTAAGTGATAGTCTCGAGATTGTGAGAAATAATTATAATATCTCTCAATACTGTCAAACTCTTTTTCGTCTATTAATTCAGCATCACCAAGATAAGTGACGCGCCCAACCGTCTGCGAGTCATCTGCACCGCCTTCGGTAACAATCAGAGATACTTTGGGGTTAGAGATAATATTTTTGGTGTGTTGAGCAATCGTGCTAATCAAAATAATAGGTAAGCCTTGTTTATTTAGACAATACGGGACGATAGAACCAAAGGGATAACCTGAGACATCAACCGAATGAGTGCTCAATACAGCCTGATATTCAGACAACAAGAGATTTCTTGCATCTTTTGACTTTTTTTCTTTATTCATTCATCAAATCTTAACAGAACTGAATTAAAATAATATTATCTGATAATAACGTCATATCGATATATCACAGGTATATTATTTATCATGAACAACAATAGACGCTTGCCTGATTCAACCGTAGAAGTTTTTCCCATAGGCTTGGGGGCAATGCCCTTATCGCTTGCCAACAGACCGAATGAATCACAAGCGCTCGACGTGATTAATACATTCATAGATGGCGGCGGTAACTTTATAGACACAGCCAATGTGTACTGTGCTGATGAAAAGGATGTTGGTCATAACGAAAGGTTAATCGCAAAGGCACTATCTAAACCGGATAATGTACAAGATATTATTGTCGCTTCTAAAGGTGGTCTGAGAAGATCCAAGAGTGATTGGAAAGTAGATGCCAGCCCTGAATGGCTTAGGGCATCATGCGAAAAAAGTTTGCAAGATCTGAACTCTGATTCGATATTTTTATATCAATTACATGCCCCAGACCCTGATATTCTTCTTACCGAATCAATCGGCGAACTAGCTAAGCTGAAAAGCGAAGGCAAAATACAGCATATTGGTTTATCCAATGTCTCTGTCGAACACATAGAATTAGCACTCTCTGTTGCACATATCATGTCAGTACAAAACCGTTGTAATCTGTTTGAGAGACAATCATTCAATAATGGTGTTATTGAATTTTGTGAAAATAATAACATCACCTTTATCGCACATAGCCCGGTCGGTGGTCATTACCAACACGCACAACGCAGCGAAAACATTCTGTTGAAGAAGCTGGCTGAGAAATATGAAGTGTCGGCTTATCAGATTATGATCGCCTGGTTATTACACAAAAGTAGCTCTATATTCCCCATTCCTGGCGCAAGCAAAACCATCAGCATCAAGGATAGTATTCAAGCAGTTAAAGTGGAATTGAATAAAGAAGATATGCAAATTCTGGAAGCAACCATCAACTAAACTCTAGTTTAGAGTTTTGGCTTGATGTTTATCCTGATTTGACTCAATCACCTTAAAGATATCACGCCAACTAATTATCCCAATCGGCATATGATTCTCATCAACTATAGGGATACAGGATATTTTATGAGTATTAAATATTTTAATTGCGTCATAGAGTCCCGCATGCGGTAACAAGGTCACTGGTTTTCTTGTCATTATTTGATGCGCTCTTTTATTAAGCGTAGCCGCATCCTTGCTAGTCTCAGCAGCAGTACCAATATTTGGGCTCAAGGCTCTTAAATAATCTCTATCTGAGATAACGCCTATTAATTCATCTGACTCGATAACAAGTAAATGATGAAAACGTGTGTTATCAAATATTTCTTTCATCACCTTTAACGAGTCATCCATTGTGATCGTCACAACAGTCTTACTCATTATGTTTTCTAAGTGCATCAGTTCTATTTAACTCCTTAACAGCTAAGTTCAGATAATCTTTTTCCTACCTGTTTTATCGGCCTGTTAATGAAAGACTAAAGCTAAAAAGATAAAGATTAGTTAAATATTTCGCTAAATAAACTGATTAATTTACCACCACTTCTTTGATTTACCTTTTTGTTTATATACTTACTGTATTTATGAGAATCCAGATGGGCATAACCTTGTTTGAAATTATGTCCATACTTCTCAATAACAAAATCTCCCTCTCTAGTAGCCCATGATACTTTTTCGTTCGTAAATTCATCACCATTGCCGAGAAGAATGGGTTCATCAAACTGTTCATAAGGAGAGTCTGCATACTTATTTCGATATGTCCTTACTAGCCTGGAAAAAACCTTTGATTCAAAACTTAAGGAAACCGTGACAAGCGAATCATCATAAAATAAATACAGCACTGATACAGGGACGCCATCGATGTCTTGATTGCGTTTACACTCTATTTCTCTTTTTCCGCTATCTCCATTTCGGCAATACTGTTCGGAAAATTCCTCCGTCAATTCATCACCTATTTTCAGACCGTCAATGTCAAATTCAGGCTTCTCGCTGGCATAAACAGTCGCAGAAACAAGTAAAATGGGTAAAAAGAGCAGGTTTTTGAGTATCATGTATATTCCATATATCAAATAAGAACTGTCTGATAATACTAGAACATATTCTGCTAAAAGCTCGTACCTTTGGGTTCAGTTTTGAACACAAACTGGCTATGCGTAAGCTGTTTTACTGCTTAAAACTACATTCGCGCCATCCTTGTAGCAAAGGGAAATACAAACCCAGCTTAACCTCATTCTCTCCCAACCCATTCATCAATAACCCATACTTGTTTAACTGATCTTGGTAACGTTCCTGCTGCTGGTCCAGAAAGGCCTCTACATCTTTACCTTCGTGACGACTTGTCTTGTAATCGATTATCCAACGCACACCTTTTGTATCAATAAAAGTTCTGTCCAAAATAGCATTAATCAATTTATTATCGACAATGCCACTTATAGCATATTCATTTTCTTGTTCTGCATGCTCATTTGAAAGTATCCACAGCCCTCTTTCATCATTTAACATGGTTACTAATGCTGCGTTAACCCGCTTTACAGCATCAGGCCGTTCTCCTTCTGGCACACCAAGATGCCGCAGCGCATTATCAAAACTTTTTGATTCTGTGCTAATACGCTCATTAGACCATTGAGTTAATCCTTCTTCTGCTATCCATTGGATTGCACTATGGACAACTGAACCTATATGCTTAATCGTTTCTCCCGCCCATTCAAATTCAATCAACACAGGCTCTTGTTCTGCTTCACCTGATAAAGCTTGTTGCCATTGAAGTGTGGCGGGAAGATCAGCTAAGGCCCATTCTTTTGTTAATCGTTTTGTTTCCTGATTAATAATCACCGATAATTCTGCCGCATCTTGTTCTGAATTATCCGGCATATGTTTTTCGAAGACAGGATTAACTGTCGCCCAAAGATGTGCCAACAATGATCGTCCTTGTGGTTCGCAGATAAGCTCATCTTTTTTCTCTTTAACACTGGCATGACCAAGCAAGTGTAAGGTTTTCTTAGTCCGTGTCGTTGCTACGTACAGTAAACGTGCATCTTCAAAACGTTGTTTGGTCTTATCTATATCGTCTATATATTTATAGATAGCTGTCTTTTCAGTGCCTGCTTCATGTATAGGTGCCAGAATCAAATCTTCTTCATCACCACGCGTTCGAAGCAACCATGCCAATAATTCTGTTTGATTCGAACGTGGTGATCGCCCAAGCCCGGGCAATATGACATGATCAAACTCAAGTCCTTTGGCCTTGTGAATCGTCATTAACTGCAAACGATTGTCGGCGCGGCCATCAGGTGCTGCGTACAATTGGCTCACCTTATCGATTAACTCTTGTAAATCTTCAATCGTGCCACCCTGATCCAGAGTCTCAAGTAGCGATAAATAACTGATACAATTTTCGAGATCTGTTTTATTAAAAAGTGTTGCAGGTCCACCTAATTGTATCCACAAAGACTCGACTGCATCGCGAACAGAGTGTCGTTGTCTTTCTGCTAATGATTTTTTAAAGGTTGCTGTGAATTTTTGCAATCGTAATTGCTCGTCCTGTTGCAGGTCTTTATTAAGCTCCGGTTCATTAATACATTCCCACAATGTTTTATCTTTGTTGTCATGACAAAGTTTATGCATCGACTCTAGTGATAAACCACACCACGGCGCACGTAAGCAAGCTAACCACGCCACACGATCTGCCTGGTATAAATAGGCTCGTGTCAGAGCAAGTAAATCTTGTACTGAAGCTTGCGTACCAAGACCTTCTAAATCGATTGCATTAAATAACAAGCCTGACTCGCGTATGGCCGGGACAATTTCTAGCAAGTGTGATCGACTACGAACTAATAATGCAATATTTTCTTCCGGATAGTCTCGTTGTAGTTCCTGAATAATGCCGATTACCTGCTGTGACTCTTTCTTATGTTCTCGACTATAAAGCGGATAAATCCTTACATTATTGTTCGTTGCTGTGTCAGCATAGGCAACCGCATCGCTATACGATACGCCGCCAGTAATTAAATCGTCTTGCTTAGGAAAGATAGATTTAAAGCTAGTATTAACCCATTCGACCAAACCGGACTCGGACCTAAAGTTAACAGCAAGGCGTAATGTTTCAAGCGGGATATTCCCAAATGATTTTTCATGAAATGTTTTCAAGAACAACGCGACTTCTGCTTCACGAAAGCGATAGATCGATTGCATGGGATCGCCAACCAAAAATAAACTTCGGCCATCGTCGAATGACCATTCACGCGTTAAACCTTGTAACAGACGATATTGATTAACAGAAATATCCTGATATTCATCAACTAGTAAATGCTTTATGTGGTAGTCCAACTGCAATGCCAGTTCTGTTGGCGAGTCGTCCGTCCCCAGTGCTTCAACTGCAGAAGCAGCAATACCTATAAAATCCATTTGATTGCGCTCAGCAAATATCAACCGTAATTGAACCGCAGATAATTTAAGCAATTCACACAAGGCATTAACAATTAGCCACTCGTCGTCAGTAAACCGTGCATTAGGTAAACTACTAATCGTCGCTAAAGCTTCATTTAAACCATTAATCTCTTGCAGTTCTGAGATCAATGCCAACCCTTGTTTTTTCTTACTACTCCGGTCATCAGCTTCAAGCTTGTTGCCACTAGCCGGTGGGAAACCATTTTTTACTGTTAATTGTTTTCGCCATGAACCTGACTTGGTTAACAGTAAATCACTTATGCCACGCCAATATTTAAGATCGCTTTCATTATTATTGGGCAGTGATGTCATAGATAAGCAACTTGTCACCGAATTATCAGGATCGGTTTCAACAAGGTGTTTGGCAGCGAACTGTAATACTTTAATTAGCTCAGTTTCATATTGAACCGGAAATGCTTTTTTCACGCGCTGCAGCTGATCTTCTATTAGCCTGATTATTGCCCGCTCCATATCTTTGCGATCATGTTCTTGAATGACATAGGCCAACCATTGATCGCGTTTCTTTAACATATCCACGATCATATTTTTAATGCGTGGTAAATCGTTATCTAAATGAAACACGAGATTGGCAATCGCTTCCGACCAACCTGCTCCACTTTCAAGTTCTGCCAGAGTATTGATTGCTGCTTGTTGATATAAGGGATCAGCGTCTTCAAGCGTGTCGGGCTGTGTGCCCAAGCTAGCCAGCATCGGCATCTGCCTCGTTAATGATGCACAAAGTGAATCTATCGTCTGGATGCGTAATCGACCCGGATTTACCGTTAACTGCCAGCCCTGTGCCTGGTCACGTTCTAATGCAGCAACAGCCAATTCGTAACTTGTCTTCTGATGCTGAGACTCAGGTTCAACACCGTTAGCTGCCATCTCTAATGCATCGAGAATTCGCCCTTGCATTTCTGCAGCGGCCTTACGCGTAAATGTAATAGCAATGATCTCTTCAGGCGCATCGACCAATGAAAGTAGTCTTAAATATCGTTGAATCAATAAGCCCGTCTTACCTGAACCGGCAGGAGCTTGAATAATAAATGATTGATCAGGCGCAAGGGCCTTTGTCCTGGCTTCATTGTCGACAAGCTGATTAGTCATTGATAACCGCCTTCTTGCTGCTCACCATCAACATGATTATCTATGCGTTCATGAATACGACATAAAGAATGTAGATCACAGTATCGACACGCTGTTGTTGTTGGTTCAACTATGGCCTTACCTTTACGAAAATCATTAGCCAGTTGTATTAACACCTGCTCCCAACTTTCAAACCTGTCCTGCCAACTATAATCAGTATCTTCTTTGATACCCGGCAAGATGTCATCGCCATCCACCTGTCCAAAAAAACCGAGCTTGCCGCGTTTCAAACTTGCAAAGGCTATCGCCGCGACTTCTTGTTTGCTGGTCACTGCATAAAGTGGCATTTGCGGGTCATTTGGATTGTCAGACTCCCAATCATTCTTACTAGCGACACCGGTCTTATAGTCAATGATGACGCAACGACCATCGGCGAGTTCGTCAATACGATCCACACGCAGGTGTAATTCAATATCTTCAAACAAAATGGTTTGCCACTCTTCTGTAGCTATAACCTTAAAATCATTCCTATCACTTTCTATTTGTAACCATTGTTTTAGCAATCGTTCTAGTCGAAGTTGCTCTAGTTCTGTAAAGCGATCGGTAAAGGTCTCTGGCTGTTGTGAAACTTGCTGCTTAATGGCTTCCTGTACAACTGAATGAATTATCTTTACAAGTTCTGATTCCGATCGATATTTCAGATTCTCAGAAGTCTTTATACGCTGCCATAGAAAATGCAAGGCTCTATGTACCAGAGTACCTCGCTCAGCGGCACTCAAACCTATATCAGTCTGTCGCAAAGACTCGGCATATAATCTATGTCTTGCAAAGGCCTTAAAGGGACAACCCGCTTGATCCTTAAATAAGCTACTGCCACCATTTGCGATTTTACCAATGGGTATCTCAGGTGCATCAACATCAACAAACGTTTCAATATTGGCAGACTCAAATAAAAGGTTTTTATAATCCGTATAGCCTTCACTACCTGAATAACTCTTTGAACCGGTAATATTAATCAATGGACTAGGACGACAGACTCGATCGCCCGACTTATCGGTATAGCTGAACACAACTTCTTGTGCAGATGTTATTAATTTATCAGTGATGCTTTTAGCCAATTTTAATTGTGCATCAGCGCTCGCAGTTGGAATTGAAAAATCACGCTGACATGCCTTTGGTATAAATGCATTGGCTGGTTTTAAATCAGGCCAGGTATCGTCTTGCATATCCATAACCCACAGATAATCAAACTGCATTCCGGCCGCTCCAGTCATACCAATGATCTGGACAGGTGTTTCAATTGTCTCCGGCTGAAAACGAGTTTCTATAAGTAATCGGTTCAATTGAAATAAAGCCGTACTAAAACTTACTGGCTTTGTTATTCCATCAAGACTACCCAGCTGAGTTAATGCTGTTTGCCATGCCGTTATCTGTTGATGTTCGTCGCTATTTAAAGAACGTTCACCTGGCCAACCAAACCCTGTCAGCCATTCAGAAAAATTCATGGCCCACTGACGTAATGGTTGTTTTTTCGCATGGCTTAAATACGAGATTTCAAATGATTTTAATAGCTGAATAAACTGCATGCATTGTTCATGCGGCTTACAACGCTCTTCCGCCATCCAGTATAAAGTTTTAAACCCCATGCGACGTTCACCCAGTTGTCTGAGAGCCGCATCGAATTTTGCACGTGTAGCAGACTCTTCATCTGCTCCTTGGATAAACGGCGAATGTAGTATGGTGCTTAAGGTATTTATTGTTACTTTGCGCCTACCCAGAGAAAGTAGATTGATTGCTGTTTGTATCAGGGGATAACTGGATAACGATGTGCCTAACGATATTGAATACGGTTTATCAATCTCATCCTCACTATTGAGCCACTTATGTGGTGATAATACTGAAGCAAAACCATATTCGATATTGTCGCGTAGTGCGCTCAGGTTTGGCATAACGATACCAATCGTTGCATTGATATCCGATTCCAGATGTTGCTTGGCCCAAGCAGCGGCTGCATAAATTTCTGATTGTTTATCCGACTGCTCGCTAATGCTAATTAACTTATTACGATTCGTTACTTCTAATATTTCAACTTCGATGCCTTGCTCTACTAATGCTTTATTAAGGTTGAGTTGTTGTGTCGTCAGTTGATCGAAATCATAGAACACTATTTTCTTTGGGCTCTCTGATAAATCAGCGGCATGGGTCATGATGTAATCAGACAAACTTGCATCATCAATCCAGCACTTATCTGATTTTTGATTTTCATAACTCCCTGCCCAGCTTTTGAAGGCCAAGGCATCTTCAGACAACCAGGTGCCTTCTGGAAAAACGGGCACACACCATTCTTTGCACAAACGATAGGCCTGCAACGCCTGCTTTGCAGTTGCTGATATTTGTAACAACTGACTTTTATATTTTGATGAACTGATGATGTCTTGCCATAACCATTGCTGCTGCAAGGTATTCAACAAAAAGTATTTATCATCAGTGCGTAGTGAAAGAGATTCAAAACTACGTTTACACCATGCTGTCCAGGGCAGACAATCGGGTGTTTGCCATACCTGCTTTCCTTGCGCAAGTTGATCTGTCGCATATAGGTAACGAAGATGACGACTCAAGCGTTGAGTCGGCGTAATAATCGTCGCTCCTTCCGTGATCAACTCGCTTAGACGCTTATTCATATGTGATGAAAGTCACCTTATGTGGGTTTATATAAATTTAGACTTATTAGTCACATTGGCATTATAAACTGACAATGTTAATCTTGTGTCCTAAACCTGAATAATATATTTCTCTTGCTACTTGCAGAGAACCTTATGCAAATAACTAATTACAAGACAAAACAGGAAGAAGTTGTCTGTACCACCATCATGCCAACACGGATGATCCCGGATATGGTGGATGACGTGCGTGAATCTCTGTTAACAACACCACGTAGTCTGTCCCCAAAGTACTTCTATGATGAACGTGGTTCTGAGTTGTTTGACCAGATTTGCTCAACACCAGAATATTACCCGACGCGCACAGAAAACCACCTGTTATCAAGGTACGCCGTAGATATTATCAATAAAACGAGTCCAGATCAGATACTTGAACTGGGCAGTGGTTATGCTGTTAAAACAAGAAGATTATTTGATGCATGCCAGGAGACCTCTCAAAACTGTATATATGCACCATTAGATGTCTGTGAAGAAGTCTTGATCGAAGCTGCTCAAAAACTATCAGAAGAATATGATTGGCTGGGGCTAAATCCATTATTGGGTGATTATCATGGCGGGCTGGGAAATTTACCGGCTACTCAAGGCTCACACTTGTTTGTTTTTCTCGGCAGTACTATAGGCAATTTTGAACATGCTGATGCACAGGACTTTATTAACGAAGTTTATAAGGCGATGCGTTACGGAGATCATCTACTAATTGGTGTTGATCGCGTAAAAGAAAATCATGTATTACATGCCGCTTATAATGATGCTCAGGGTATCACTGCAGAATTTAATTTAAACGTTTTACATGTATTAAATCGTGAATTGAATGCGAATTTTAATACCGAAGAATTCACCCATTCAGCAACCTTCAACGCTGATAAAGAAAGAATCGAAATGCGATTAATTTCCAATACTGATCAGCATGTTCATATCGATGAACTAGGAGAATCTATTCAGTTTGATCGTGGTGAAGAGATATTAACCGAGATCAGTCAGAAATATACTTATACCGGTATTGAGGAAATGCTTAAGCAGGCTAATTTCACAATTACTGACCATTACGAAGATGAGGATGCCTATTTTTCTTTGGTATTGGCATCAAAATAACACCAACTGAGTCAATTATTCTTCAGCCAACCACTTACTCGATATCTGTTCTGCCATAGAAGGGTTGTCAATAAACTTGTTGCGATTACCTTGCAATTCTTCGATTAGATTATTGCGCAACATTTCCTGATTGCTCGGTGGATCCAGACGATTCCAACGCTTTAATTCATCCAGCATATCCTTTGCTACTGGAACCCCGTATTGGGTGTGCATATAAAAGATTGATCGGGCAATATTACCGCGCGCAATAGGTCTGGGTTCTGTGACGTCATGATTACGTTCAAAATCACAGTTTTCGTAACGCCAATCCTCCCCCTCAATCATGCCAAAACTGCTATTGCGGCGTGCCACATCTGCATCTTGCCAGGCAGGATAAAGATTATGCATATCAGCTTCCATACGTGTAAAACGTGACTTTTTATTGAGTCGACATTGACGACGACTATCACATTGCATATATCGCAACATCCAACTTGCCGGATAGATCTGTTCAATGACAAATAATCGATCTTCGGTTAATGCTAAAGAGGGATCAAAGCGAAAACCGCAATACAAGGACCAGCCGCCATTAGCATAGAGTTCATTCCAGAAAGTATTGACGGCTATTTCATCGAAACTTTCGACAGGCAAAGTCTCAGCGTAACTAGTGTGGGAAACACTAAGCAGACATATAATTGAGATTATCCGTAATCGGCGAAACACATTAATTATTACTATTTTTAAAATATTGTAGGCATCATGATATACCAGTCTGCTTTAGAATGTGAACATATAGAATTTTAGCCTGACTAATACAGAACATTATTAATAATTAACTGACATTATGGTCATCATCAATAAATCAACGCGCTTTCCCGCTATAGGGCTATTTATAAGCCTATTAGCGATATTGAGTGCCTGCTCAGATGACCTATCTCAACTCGAACGCATTAAATCGCGCGGCACACTTAGAGTTGCACTGATTGCAACACCACCGCTTTATTTCCCTGATGAGTCAGTCATCAAAGGCTATGATTATGAAATCATAGCCAGTTACGCCGAGTCTATTGGTTCTACACTAGAAATCATCCGTGCAAATACCATCAGTGAAATCATTACCATGTTGAAACAAGGTAAGGCTCATATTGGTATAGCCGGTAATTCACCCGACTCCTCAGATAAAAATATTTTAGGGAGCACCGCCTACGATGAGGATGAATGGCATGTCATAGGAAATCGAAAAAACACTTTGCCCAAATCAGTCGATGATATTACACCCAGTACTGTTATCGTCGCCAAAGGCAGTAAACCTGCTTTAGTTTTGTCTGATTTAAAACCAGAACATCCCTCGCTATTTTGGTTAGAGTTGCCCAATGGTAATAACAGGCAAGTATTGGAACAGGTTAATAAAAATAATTTCAAACTCAGTGTAATTAGTGCTGATGTTTATAAATATTACCGCTACCTCTACCCAGAGATCAAAATCGCCTTTACATTAAATAAACAATTCCCTTCTCGTTGGCTTAGCTATAAGAGTGATGATGCCTCACTTTCAAAGTCTATCGAGAAGTTCATTAATAGCTATAAACAGAGCGGTAAACTGGAGCAGAGATACAATACTTATTATCGGCATCTTAATGCCTTTAACTATGCTGACAGTTTCCATTATCTAAAAAATATCAAAGAAAGGTTGCCACAATATCGTTCTCTATTTAAGAACGCTGCGCTTGATAATGAGTTTGATGAACGCTTTCTGGCTGCCGTTAGTTACCAGGAGTCACATTGGGATGCCAATGCACGTTCATATACCGGTGTTCGCGGATTAATGATGCTGACTAAAGATACTGCCAAACGTGTCGGCGTTAAAGATCGTCTGGATCCGAAAGAAAGTATTACGGGTGGTGCAAAATACCTGAACATATTAAAAGCATCTTTGCCTGAGAGGATTAAGGAGCCTGATCGCTCATGGATGACACTAGCAGCATACAATGTGGGTTTAGGTCATTTAGAGGACGCTCGTATCCTTACAGAATTGTTAGGTGATAATCCTGATTTATGGATTGATGTTGAAAAGCACCTGCCAAAGCTCAGCCAAAAAGAATGGCACCAAATGACTAAACACGGCTATGCCAGAGGACACGAACCTGTGGCGTTTGTCAGGAGAATAAGGCGTTATTACGATATTCTTCGCCTGTTTCAGCAAGAAGAAATACTGGAAAAGCTAGACCGTCCTCTGGAACTGGATAAAGTACAAATAACGTCTCCGGCATTGTAACTTAAGCCGTCGTTCTACTTTCTCTCCTTTTATAGGCCTGACTAAACTCAGTGACGAGCACCTCGGCTTCTGACACTTGACCTTCTGATAATTTATCACGCACGCGCTTTGATACCTCATGAACATCCGCATCACCGTTATCATTTGCCAATAATAACCAGGCATAGGCGCGGACATAATCTTTTTCAACACCGAGTCCTTTTGCATATCTCACACCTAACATATGCTGTGCTTTTTGAAACCCTTGTCTTGCTGCTTTTTCAAACCATGAGCATGCAATCACTTCGTCTTTATGCACACCTAGCCCATTGACATAAAGGTGTCCCAATCGATATTGCGCCTTAACATAACCTGCCTCAGCAGCCATACGATAATATTTAGCTGATTCTAGTTCGTTTAATGGGACACCAAGACCAGAGGCGTGGAGTTTTCCAAGTTGATAATTCGCTTTGGCGTAAGCTTGTTTTGCGGCTGATTGAAAACATTGTTCAGCTGCTTTGAAATCCTGAGGTACACCTAAACCATTGATATAGAAAAGGCCCATATTGAATTGCGCGCGTGCGTATCCTTGTTTCGCTGCGAGCTGATGCCACTTAAATGCTGTTTCATCATCCTGTGGTACACCAAGACCGCCACCATACATTAAAGCCAGATTATATTGCGCCTTGGCATATCCCTGATTCGCAGCTTCCTGGTACCAGCGTGCGGCTTCCGCTTCATCCTTCTCGGTACCCTGCCCTTGTGCCAACATTAAGCCAACATTAAGTTGTGCCTTCATGTGGCCTTGTTCTGCTGCGCGTAAATACCACTTCAACGCCTCAGTATCATTTCTTGATATACCAATTCCTTTGGAATACATAAATGCCAGATTATATCGTGCACCCGCATGACCTTGTTCTGCTGATTTGAGGTACCACTCAAAGGCCTGCGTATAATCTTTCTCTACCCCAAGTCCGTGCTGATAACACCAGGCCAAATTAGCCTGAGCAATAACATTACCCTTCTCCGCAGATTGATTTAAATAAGTGGCAGCTTGCTCGTGATCTTCGGGAACACCAATTCCACGGAGATACATTTGACCAAGACGCGATTGCGCCTTGCTTGAACCTTGTTCAGCCGCATTGCGATACCAAAAAGCGGCCTGTCCTGGGTCTAGCCGGACTCCAATTCCATTCTCATACAGATCGGCTAATTGAAGCTGGGCATCGACATCCCCCGCATTAGCATCTTTTGTTAGTACAGATAACTGATCACTCATATAGTCAATAATATCCTGAGACTAAATCCTATTTAAAAAGCTTAGCCTGTATCACCCTGTTTTGTATAGTAAATCATTATTATAAAACTCGATATGTATGACATCTGATAGACTCTTGGGCATGACTAATGAAACAACCCTGCACAGTTACAGCCTGCTCGATCCCGATATGATTATTCATGCGATTGAATCATTGGATTATGTCTCTGATGGCAGGATACTGGCTCTCAATAGCTACGAAAACCGCGTCTATCAGGTGGGGCTTGAAGATGAAGCACCAATAATTGCCAAGTTTTATCGCGCTGGTCGTTGGACTGATGACATGATCAGGGAAGAACATACATTTATGCTGGAATTGGCAGATGCAGAAATTCCGGTCGTCGCGCCTATCGCCATAGATAATGAAACCTTATTTAATTACGGCGATTATCGATTTTCAATCTATCCACGTTTTGGTGGTTATGCGCCCGAACTGGATAATCCGGATCATTTGTTACAGCTAGGAAGAATTCTAGCTCAGATACATAATATTGGAGAAATCAACGCTTTTGCATCCAGACCTAGCATTAATGTCGAAGACTTTGCTATAAAACCGGTTCAGTATTTATTAGAAAATGATTTTATCCCTGCTTATTTGGAACCAGCCTATTCAACACTTTGTGAAGATCTTATTATTAGAATCAAGCACTGCTATGAAAAAACAGGTGATTACAAAACATTAAGGCTACATGGTGATTGCCATCAGGGAAATATTTTAGTGCGCGATGAAAACTTTTATATCGTTGATTTTGATGACTCACGATCAGGTCCGGCTGTTCAGGACATTTGGATGTTCCTGTCTGGTGACCGCAATTATATGACTGTGGGTCTCAATGATTTTATGGAAGGTTATACGGAGTTTCGGGATTTTGAAGCGCGCGAGTTGCATTTAATCGAGGCTCTTAGAACAATGCGCCTCATTCATTATTCGGCATGGCTCGCTCAACGTTGGGATGATCCTGCATTCCCCATTGCTTTTCCATTCTTTAATACTCAGAACTATTGGGAAGAACAAATACTAAGTCTACGCGAACAAGCTTCGTTGATGGAGGAGCCAGCGATAGTCTGGAAACGTTATTAAAATATGGCTACAACAATAAATACAGATCAGCACGCAACTGAACAGACAGATATCAGCGATGGCGCAAAAGAATACAACTGGGAATATATTCTCGAAATAGCAAAAAAACACAAACGCCAATTGATCATGGCAAATATTATTGCCGTAATTGCGACACTGGCAAGTGTACCCGTTCCATTACTAATGCCCTTATTGGTTGATGAGGTTTTATTGAATCAACCCGGTGTCGTAGTTAATTCGATAAATGCTATTACTCCTAATTTGTGGCACGGGCCAGTCCTGTATATCTCTATTATTTTAATAATAACGTTATGCTTGCGTCTCACAGCGTTAGTTTTGAATGTTTTTCAAACAAGACAATTCACTATCATTGCTAAAGATGTCATTTTTCTTATTCGACAAACGCTACTCACACGTCTAAATAAAGTATCCATGTCTGAATACGAAACACTCGGCAGTGGCACAGTCGCTTCTTATTTTGTGACTGATCTGACAACTGTCGATGACTTTGTCGGCTCAACGGTGAGTAAGTTATTAGTAGCCACTCTGACAATCATCGGGGTCGCCATAATTCTATTGATTATGCATTGGCAAATTGCACTATTAATACTCTTTGCCAATCCAATCGTAATCTATTTCACAACGGTATTAGGTAAGCGAGTAAAAGAACTAAAGAAAGAAGAAAATTCTGCCTTTGCCGTTTTCCAACAATCTTTAGTTGAAACTCTGGACTCTATTCATCAAATACGCGCCAGTAACAGAGAAAAACATTATTTAAAACGCATCATAGAACAAGCGAACGTTGTCAAAGATCATGGTATTGCCTTTGCCTGGAAAAGTGATGCGGCAGGCCGTTTAAGTTTTGTCGTCTTTCTATTTGGTTTTGATATCTTCCGTGCAGTGGCAATGCTGATGGTTGTTTTCTCCGGATTGAGCATTGGTCAGATGTTTGCTGTATTTGGTTACCTTTGGTTCATGATGGCTCCGGTACAAGAAGTCCTGAATATTCAATACGCCTTTTATAATGCCAAGGCCGCATTGAGTCGTATCAATATATTAATAAAGCTCGAACTGGAACCAAATTATCCCCATATCACAAACCCATTTGAAAATAAGAATACAGTAGGGATAAATATTGCTGACCTTCATTTTTCTTATGGTCGTGATGACGATAACGGTAACTCAGATGTTTTAAATGGTATTAACCTCACTATTGAGCCGGGCGAAAAGATCGCACTCGTCGGTGCTAGTGGTGGTGGCAAGTCAACACTCGTACAAGTATTAATTGGCTTATACCCCGCAAAGAACGGCGACATCTTTTATGATGGCGTTTCAGTAAAGGAGATTGGCTTGGATGTTGTTCGCGAAAACGTGGCCACTGTTTTACAACACCCCGCATTGTTCAACGACTCTGTCAGAATAAATTTAACCTTGGGACGTGAGCTTGATGAGAATCAATTATGGCACGCACTTGAGATTGCTCAATTAAAAGAAACCGTAGAACAATTACCCAATCAACTAGATACCATAGTTGGGCGACAAGGTATTAGGTTATCTGGTGGGCAAAGACAAAGACTGGCAATCGCACGCATGGTCTTAAGCGATCCTAAGGTTGTCATCCTAGATGAAGCAACATCGGCTTTGGATGCTGAAACCGAATATCATTTACATACCGCACTTGCAGATTTCCTCAGCAATAAAACAACACTAATTGTTGCGCATAGATTAAGTGCCATTAAACAAGCCAATCATGTTTATGTCTTTGAAGCGGGCACAATTGGTGAACAAGGCACACATCGTGAGTTACTTTCTCAAGATGGTCTTTATGCAAAGCTTTATGGTGTTAGGCAATCTCACTGAAATTATAAATAAATTCTTAGGTAATACAGTAATAGTAATTAATTTTATGCAAAGATTTTTCCTGATTGCCATATTGTTGGCGAGTTTATCTTCTTGCCAAAGTCAGAATAAAGAATTAGTGACCATTAATGGTCTGACTATGGGTACAAGTTATTCTATTAAGATAGTGCCCAATGGAAATAAGCTTGATATAAATTCAGCTAAAACGAATATCGAAAAAATTCTAGCTGATATCAATCAAGCAATGTCGACTTATATTGATGATTCAGAATTATCTCTTTTTAATCAATCCAAAATAACTGATTGGCAAGTCTTGTCCGCAGATCTGTATAAAGTTATACAACATGGTTATAAAGTTAGTTCCATAAGCAATGGCGCATTCGACATGACGGTCGCCCCTCTGGTGAATCTCTGGGGTTTTGGTCCTGATCCGTATACCAGAGAGTTCCCCTCTGATGCAGACATACAATCTATAAGGCAACATACCGGCTTTGAAAAATTGAATTTTGATACAGTAACGCAGCGAATTTCCAAATCTGATCCAACTGTCACCATTGACTTGTCAGGTATTGCGAAGGGCTTTGCTGTAGACAAGATCGCGGAGCACTTGAATGGATTGGATGTTACGGACTATTTGATAGAAATAGGCGGCGAACTCAAAGGTAAGGGCACGAATGTAAAGCAGCAAGCATGGCAAATTGGTATTGAACAAGCCAATCCTCTGGAACGGTCGGTGCAACGCATTATTAGTCTAGAGAATATTGCCATGGCAACATCTGGTGATTATCGAAATTATTTTGAGAAAGACGGTGTTCGTTATTCACACACGATCGATCCGGTATCGGGTAGTCCTATTAGTCACACACTAGCCGCTGTCACTGTCCTCCACAGCTCTGCAATGCATGCAGATGCACTAGCAACGGCATTCATGGTATCGGGGTCAGAAAAGTCACTGGCATTGGCAAATGAAATAGGTATTGCACTGTATATGATCATCAAAACCGACACAGGCTTTGAAGAACGTTACAATGATCGGTTCAAACCATATCTAACTAATTAAGTCTGCTTACATCAATAAGCACTACAGAGATAGCCATCAATGAATGAAATAATTTTCCTGATCATACTTGGCCTTGCGGTCTGGTTTTGGCAGGATGCATTACGTGCACGCGAACTAGCTGTTAAACGCTCACGTCGATATTGTCGCGATATTAATTACCAGTTTTTGGATGAATCTGTGGCGATGACATCGATAAAACCGGGTCGTGATTTTTCTGGTAATTTTGCATTTCACCGTTATTACCGTTTTGAATTCAGCCCGGATGGACAAAATCGATTTACCGGCACAGCCTATGTAATAGGCCATCACCTGCAATCGATACAGCTTGATCATCCAGATGGTATAATTATGGAATCCAACTTAAACAAAGAAGATTAAATCAACGGAGAATTAAATAATGCCTTCATTTGATGTTGTATCTGAAATTGACCAACATGAACTTACTAACGCAATTGATCAAGCGAACAGAGAAATTAGTAATCGCTTTGATTTTAAGGGAACCGACTCGAAGATTGAATTGGTTGAGAACAACCTGACTATCACCTCTTCATCTGAATTTCAGATTAAACAGATTCATGACATACTTGAGTCAAAAGTAGTGAAACGCAAGATTGACATTCGTTGTCTGGATTACGGCGACATTGTTGAAAATAATAAGGAAGCTAGTCAAACCGTTGCAATAAAAAAAGGAGTTGATACTGAACTTGCCAGAAAGATTGTAAAAATGATCAAGGGTAGCAAGTTAAAAGTTCAGGCTGCGATACAAGGAGAGCAAGTTCGGATCACAGGAAAGAAACGTGATGACTTACAAGAAACAATTGCAGCAATTAAAGAAGCAAAATTTGAACTGCCTTTGCAATATATAAATTTTCGGGACTAAACGTAAAATAAATGTCACACGTATTCGATTTACACACCCATTCAACAGCTTCAGATGGCGCATTGTCACCCGAGTTGCTAGTTGAAAAAGCTAGTACTGTAGGGATTGATACATTGGCGTTAACTGATCATGATACAGTCTCAGGATT
Source organism: Gammaproteobacteria bacterium (assembly GCA_021773235.1). Lineage (GTDB taxonomy): Bacteria > Pseudomonadota > Gammaproteobacteria > Eutrophobiales > Eutrophobiaceae > UBA7359. Next base: position 25,794 of record JAJFKL010000011.1, read on the forward strand.
AGCTGCCGCGCATAGTGCTGCAAAAAAACACGATGTGACTCTCATTAATGGCATCGAGTTATCATGTCTATGGAATAATAAAACAATTCATATCGTTGGACTGAATTTTAAAGCTGAGAATAAAACTATAATTGATGCAACAACTCACCTGAATCACCTACGTGAAGAACGCGCAATCAAGATAGGTGAAAAACTCAAGAAGGTCGGAATTGAAAATGCGTACGAAAATGCCAAGCGAATTGCGGCTGGTGGAACAGTAACACGCCAACATTTTTCAACTTACCTAATCGAAAATGGTAATGCAAAAAACCAGACAGATGTATTTAAACGTTATTTAGTGAATAACAAACCGGGTTATGCCTCTGTCGAATGGCCCAGTCTCGAAGAAACTATTGCTCAAATTAATGGCGCTGGCGGCATTTCAGTTATAGCACATCCATTGCGTTATAAGCTAACTGCAACAAAATTACGTAGATTAATAAAGGAATTCAAAGAACACGGCGGTAAGGCTATCGAAGTTGTCACCGGGCATAATCAATCAAATGAGATTGAAATGGCTACAGCTTATGCTAAACGTTACGATATAGCGGCGTCAGTCGGATCTGATTTTCACAGCGGTAATACTCCCTGGAGTCAACTAGGCAATCTTGCAGAATTACCACGTGGACTCACCCCCGTATGGGAATTGTGGTAGGAATGAAGTAATTACAATAACGTCTAATAAGCCCCCAGAGAAGCAGACAATAGATGGCATCCTCATTAACCCCGCATGCTGTCTCAGAATACCGCCACAATAGAATAAACCGAATAAAATCCTGCCGATATAAGTGCTAAATTGCTATGCTGGCATAAATGTTGCGCTGAATTTATAGTAATTTAATGCGCTAGTGCTCTATATTTAATACATAAATGAATAATAAATTCATCAATGACAATTTTATTGTAGCTTTAGCATACTTTATTGGTGGTCATGCAGGTTTATTGCTTGCCATACCACCGAGTAATGCTGCGGCTGTTTGGCCTGCCGCGGGAATAGCTTTATCTGCTGTATTAATTTTAGGTAACCGAGTATTACCTGGTATTTTTATTGGCGGCATTTTGATCCAAACGACGTCCTTCCTCGATCCATCTAGTACTGAAAAAATACTAACATCTCTGTCAATCGGTACTATCATTTCTGCGGCTGGAGTAATTCAGGCATGGGCAGGTGCAAATCTAGTACAACGATTTATTCTAGATGATGAGGCCCTGTTGAAAGAACGTTCTATTATTTTATTCTGTCTATTGGCAGGACCAATTAGCTGTATTGCTTCTGCCTCGATTAGTGTATCTACCTTATGGCTTGCAGGTATCTTGACCGCTAATGATATACCGAGAGCCTGGAGCACATGGTGGATTGGCGACTCAGTAGGTGTTCTGGCTATTAGCCCTGTGATGCTCTGTTTATTTGGAAATCCACGCTCAATATGGAAGCAACGAATAGTTAGCGTTGCATTACCATTGTGTATTTTGAGTGCAATTGTATTTATCATTTTTAATTTTTCAAATCAGAAAGAGAAGAAGTCTCTTGAAGATGTTTTTGAAAGGAATGCATTGCAATTTACGAGTGCTCTGAAAAACAATCTAGAAGTTTATTTAGATACAGCAAATAATTTAAAAGAATTTTTTGATAGTTCCAATAAAGTAACATCTGAAGAATTCACACAATATGTAGAGCCTAAGTTAACAAGACACCCTGAGATACAAGCACTTGAATGGATTCCAATATTGCACAATGAAGATCGCATAGCTTTTGAACATAATTTAGGTTCACAAATAAAGTTCAAGAATCCGCAAGGAAAAATGGAAACGTCACCAACAGAATATTTATATTTTCCAATTCAATATGTAGAACCTCTTAGAGATAATGAAAATGCATTAGGCTTTGATATTAGAAACACACCATCGGCACTTATTGCTGCGGAGACAGCATGCTCTACAGGCACAGTTACAGTAACTGGTGCACTCACTCTAATACAGGAGACTCAAAATAAACTTGGTATTGTATTTTATGCACCTGTTTACAAAGATAATAATCTCGATATTCAAACTAAAAATTGCGACTCACTGTCTGGCTTTGCTGCAAGTGTATTACGCCTGGATGACGTGATTAACAAAATCCACAATAGCCTGCCTGATTTAAAACTATCAGTTTCTTTAAAAGATAATTCGCAAGTTTTTTATAACAATACCCCTGATAATGGTAAAAACCTCACTATACCAAATCAATTTAAGTTCCATCTAAATCATAAACTGCAAGTTGCAAATCAAGAATGGGAGATATCATTTTATCCTACAACTGAATTTATCACTTTTTACTCTTCATGGGCAATTTGGTCAGTCATAGTTATCGGTTTCTTGATTTCCGGATTATCTGGCATGGGCCTATTAATGTTAACAGGACGAACATTACGAACAGAGGAGATGATAAGACTCAGAACCAAGGAATTAAATAGTGAAGTTAAAGAGCGTAAGCTGGCAGAAGAAACGTTACGTGAAAGCAATGAACGCTTCAGGGCGGCTTATGAAGAAGCTACCATCGGGATGGCAATGGTATCGCTTAAGCATAACATTATTGAAGCTAATACAGCTTTTTGTAATATGCTTGGGTACTCGAAAGATGAATTAATAGGTGTAAATTTTAAGGATATAACCCACCCGGATGATGTTGAATTAAGCATTAAACAGCACCGCAAACTAATCGCAGGAACAATTGTCAATTATCAATTTGAAAAACGCTATACACACAAACAAGGACTTATTCTCTGGGTGCTGCTAAGTGTTTCTCTTGTTCGGGATAAACATTCCACACCTTTATACGCCATTGCACAAATGCAGGATATTACCGAACGCAAAAAGATAGAAGAAAAGCTCAGCTATCAAGCCTCCCATGATGTTCTTACTGGGCTGGCAAATCGACGGGAGTTTGAACGTCGTGCTGAACGAATTCTTGATACTATCAGACAGGGAAAAGACGAACATGCGCTTTGCTTTATGGACCTGGACCAATTCAAGGTTGTGAATGATACCTGCGGTCATATGGCAGGCGATGAGATGTTGCGTCAAATAACAACGGTACTACATGAGGTTGTTAGAAAACGCGATACGCTTGCTCGTCTGGGTGGTGATGAATTCGGAGTCTTGATGGAACACTGTTCACTTGATGATGCACATAGAGTCGCAACATCACTACAAAAAGCTATACAGGAACATCAATTCTCATGGGAAGGGCAAACCTTTAAGGCTGGAGTTAGTATCGGTCTGGTACCAATAACAGAAATAACATCCAATCTGACTCAGTTACTTAAAGATGCTGATGCAGCTTGCTACATAGCGAAAGACAAGGGAGGTAATCGAATCCATGTTTATCACCCTGATGATTTAGAAACAAACCTTCGTCATGGTGAAATGCAATGGGTGACACGACTTAGTCAAGCTCTTGAGGAGAATAGATTTTGCCTCTATGCTCAAGCCATCGAAGCTCTTGATGGTAGTTCCGACCTACATTATGAACTTCTTCTCAGAATGATAGATAATAATGGGGAAACAATTCCACCAGGCGCCTTTCTACCTGCCGCTGAACGCTACAATCTAATAACAAAAGTAGACTTCTGGGTGATTGAGCATGCCTTTGGTTTACTCAAGGACAACCCTGTATTTCTAAAACAAATTAATTTTTGTTCTATTAACCTGTCAGGTCAGTCATTGACAGAGCCTGATATGTTGGAATTCATTATCGAGCAACTGGACAATTCAAAGATTAATGGCGAAAAAATATGTTTTGAAATTACCGAAACTGCTGCCATATCCAATTTAAGCACAGCTATAAAATTCATTTCGACTCTCATAGGACAGGGTTGTCGCTTTGCATTAGATGATTTTGGCAGTGGACTATCTTCTTTTGCTTACTTAAAAAATCTACCGGTGGACTACCTCAAAATAGACGGCATGTTTGTCAAAGACATCGTTGACGATCCAATCGACCATGCAATGGTAAAATCAATCAATGAAATTGGACACGTTATGGGTATGAAAACGATTGCTGAGTTTGTAGAAAATGATGTCATAAAAGGAATGTTAAAAGAAATTGGTGTTAACTATGTACAAGGTTACGGGATTGGCAAACCGCAACCATTTGAAGAAATAATAAAAAATAATTCTTAGCTTATAGAATAACTGTCAACATTATATCTACACATTGAAGTGAAACTATGTCCCGACTAATTATTTTTGCCTTACTCTGCTATATATCGGCAATTAGTCAAGCTGAGGATATTTTTGAATGGTCCTCAACCAATATTCAATTACTTTCAGGGGACGGCTTCGAGTTAGGTTCAAATCGCCACAATACGATTACATTAGAACACGCAGATGGATGGCGATATGGCGAGAACTTTCTTTTTTTAGATATTATTCAAAGAAGTGATATTGGCCTCGAAATCTATGGAGAATGGTACCCTCGACTTAGTTTAAATAAATTATCAAATAAAAACTTTTCTATGGGAGTTTTTAAAGACTTTTCAATAGTTGCGGGGATTAACGCTGGAAGCGAACCTTCAGCTGATCCCTTTACTGCCTATTTGTTAGGAGGCGGAATTAGCTTTCAGGTCCCTCACACTGAATTTATACAATTAGACGTTATGGCTTATAAACAAGATGAAATTAATAGCGTGGGGGTACAAGTAACTCCAGCGTGGAGCATTCCTTTTACTCTCGGCGGCCTCGACTTCAAGTTTCGTGGCTTTCTGGATTGGGTGAGTGCCGCTGCCACAGGTGGTGTCGATTATATTCTGACACAACCACAATTATTACTTGATGCAGGACAATTTTCAGGACAAAGTGATAAGTTTTTTATAGGGATTGAGTATTGGTATTGGCATAATAAATTTGGTATTGAAGATGTTAATGAAGAATCTATACAAGCAACAATATTGTATAACTTTTGAAGAAAATAAGATTATATATAATATTGAAGTGCTGCTAATTAACAATTAGTAACACGATTAAACACACTATTGTTATTTATTAGAATCTTTTAATAAAACATCGATTTCAGCGGAAAGAAACTGGTCTTGTATTTTAGATATTCTCCTGGCCTTTTTATGGCTCAGATCCGCTTGTTGCACTATTCTGCCCTTAGCTTTTCTTAGCTCTTTATTTAGTGGTGAAGATTCATTTTTTACTTGTTCCGCCAACCATTCTTTCAGCTCATCATTTAACACGTGGTTTTGTGCAGGTTGTCGTTGTATATCCTCTCCTGATTTTTCTACTTTTTTTATTTTAATGTATTCAGCCTCTGCCGCTTGTTTCATATTCCTTATTTTTTCAATCTCATTTGCCTTCCATGAATAAAATGCCTGCATCTTTTTTTCTTCATCAATAAACCTTTTATCTATCTCTGCCTGAAAATGTGCCACTGTCTCTTCATGTTTCTTTTGTTGTATTTCTACAACCTTGTAAATAGATTCTCGCTCTTGTTCTATATCGTCATGTATTTTTTTTGCTTGTTGAAAAAGTTTATTTGTATTTTGCGTTTGCAAATTTATTTTTTCTCTTTGTTCCTTAAAATTCCCCCGTATACTTTCAAGCTCTTCACGAAGTCCTTTCAATTCGTCACGAATAATATTGTCATCTGAAATATCATTTTTTTTGAAGGGTAAAATATCTGCAGAACCTGAATCATCTGTTTTAATTATCTCTGTCTGATCTTTATCCATATGCCCAATATGAGCCTTTAAACCACTATTCAGGTGATAAACATCATAACCATGCTGCGCAAGGATAAAAGCAGCTATAGCGCAACGAGACCCGGTATCACAACAGGTAATATATTGCTTTGTTCTGTCCAACTTGCCAACCTGCAAACGAAGTATGTTTAAAGGTATATTGATGCTGCCATCTATAGAATAATCCCGGAATTCATCCGGATATCGAACATCCAGCCATATGGCTCCTTTTTGTTCTATCGATTGTGCTGTTTCATAATCTACTTTTTGTAGTATTGAATATAAAATGAGTTCTAAAAAATCATCCTTACTCAAACGCATTAATCGTCCATCAGTGAGCATAGTGACGGAAGCATTGCGCTTTGTTTTAGCAATAATTGCTTCTTCCCCAAAAGCGTCCCCTTCTCTTATTTGAGCAAGATTAATGTCTTGAGCGTTTGGCGTTGGTTTCCTGCTAATTTGACAGCGACCAAATTGAATAATGTAATAATAATCACCATTGTCTCCTTGATTAACAATTACATCTCCTTTACTGACATCGATTGATTCTATTTTAGAGAATATCTTTTGAATATTTTCAACTGAAATATTGGTATAGAGTGGAGACTGCAAAATTCTTGTCATCCAATCTTCATCATCGTCATTACCTATGTCATTAACTTCCAAGCCAGAGTTACAACTGACTATGTCGGCATCATCACCAATAAGTAATGAATCCAATAATGTTTTGTCAACACAAAGAATTAAAGAATCATCTTCTGCTATTGCAGTAAATTGTCGAGGTTGAAACTGCGCTAATGGATAACGTGCGCCATCTGTCTCCGAATAGATACGAAAATTTGTATTATCTGTTGAAACTAAATTCAACTCACCTTTTAGCAGATAAAATGCATAGTCGTCATTATCACCTTCACTAAAAATGATATTGCCTTTAGAAACTGCTTTAACGCTTGAACTTGAAACAATTAACTCGATGTTATCTTCAGACAGATTGCTTATCGGAATAAGTGTTTTCAAGATGCTGGCTAATTCAATATTGGACTGTAATGCCATATCTACTCATGTGTTCCGTGATTTAACTTTATAATAATAATGAATAACTACGCATCGATAGTTATTCATTACATTTAAGCCATTAATCCATATTCTTGACACCTCAAATACCTGTTTTTGTGAACATGCTCACATGATTAAGCGTGCACGCTCATAAATAAATATTTTTTTAGATGTTTGACGTATGAGTTCTTAAATATTGTCGCGCTCGAACGACGTATTTGCCTGTTTTATAACAAAAAGCAGGTAAAATAAAATCTCCAATTTTCATTTATCCATTTGTTTTTATTAAGTTTATTTTCATATGTGTTCTATTGGCACAGCGATTGCGCTACATAAGATTATTATGATTACGAGGGTAAACAAGTGTCAGTAAACGAAATACTAAAGATCGACGGGGAAGAAAAAGAATTACTCTGGGAGATTTTTCACTACGAAAAGATGCTCGATGATAACGAGGAAATGCTGCTCAATGATTTAAATTACTATGAGGAAAGAATTCGCTCTATTGGCAGTACAAAAACACCTATAGAAATAGGTTTGCTTACAATTTATATGAAACATATTAAAAATATAAGAACACTACTATTGAACCTTCAAAACAACAGAAATGACAAATTGAAAAAACAAATTCAGGACTTATCTATTAAATCACCGGATACTTGATGATCTTAGGAAGTCAGCTTGATGCTTAAAAGCTAGAGCTTCCATCTGTTGCCCTGCTAGAGAGGATAAACGTCCAAGGCTCACTACTTCCCAACCCTTATACCCTGAGGTCATTGCATGTTTTGCCGCTTGTGTATATTTTTTTTCATTTTCTTCAGACCAGATTAATAAATCTGCATATTCAAAAAATACGATCCTTCGTGATTCAGTCAGAACAGCTGCCTGACCTTTAAAGTTATAGAATGCAGAAAATTTTTCAGTTTCCCTATAGTAATTAAACAACATTTTACTTAGCTGCTCAAAAATCAGTGCAACCACCTCGTCGTCTGCAGACAAAACCACTTCTATATATGAATCGAGTCTAGACACTGTTTCAAGCCCTGAAAGATAAGTAGTAATTGTCGTTTTATTCGTCGGCGATAAGACCATATGCTCTATAAAAGCCTTAATCAATTTTTTGTTAATGCCCAACTTTAAAAGCAGATCAACATTATATTCATTCAATTCAGAGAGAGTCTTATTCTTAAGGACATACCTTATCTTTGTATCCATCTCATTCTCTTTTTGAGCAGTTGCAAAACCACTACTTAAGCCCACTCCGGCTGAGACTTTACCAGAGGCTCGTGCATTAGCGACAGTATTCAAAAAGGATTGTACTTTGTAATTACTGGAATACATGTCCAGGCCCAGCTGAAATGCCGCATTACGTTTATGTCTGGCTACCGTTGGGTCGTTGGGCTCTCTGAGGGAATAACGATTTAATCGATCTCGAACAAAGGGATCTTCACCTTCAAGTGTCGCATCCAGATTATTGCCCAATTGCCCAGCCAGATTTGTCGCTGTTTTAATTGGTGACGTCAGAAAATCAACTGCTGAATCGCCAGAAAGACTTAATTGACTGCGTAATTCATCTGAGAACTCTTCGTTCTGATTTTTAAATTGCTCTACTGCTTGAGATAAAATATTAATTTCATTAAGTCGTTTTTTCAGGACAGCTAAAGATTTTAGTTCAAGCTCACCAATGTCTGATTCAACCTGGAACTGATAGAGTCCATTATTGAACTCTATAGAATTAACCCGGTGATAAGTGGAAGATAGTTCACCAGATGACAAAATAGTATTACTATTAATAACGGGGTTAGATTCGTTATCTCCTGCGATAACGAATAGAGGTACAAATAACAATAATGCTAATACGCTAGGTTTTAAAAAACAGGGTATCTCATTCAAAGTCATCATATATTATTCTCGCAAACAACAACGAACCTAACCGATAAACACATTAGATCTTGCCATCTAATCCCATTTGATAGTATTTGTGTACTATCTGCTCCTGATTTTCCAACAACCAATCTATGTCTGGCTCATTATTCATAGCCTTATGAATTGCCATAGCAGTAGCCTTACGATGAATATCAAATAATATTTTATGATCCAGATCATCTGCAGTGGCCACTAGTGGATTTAACCAAACAGAAACAATGATGCCTAGATCATTCGCCTTTTCTTTTGGAATATCACCATTTCTAACAGCATCAAGGACTCCATTTGCCGTCGCACCCTGAACCGTACCCATCAGTATATTTGTATAACGTTCCTTATTAACTGTTACTTTACTAACCATTAATGTTGCAGGTCGAACCATAGTATCGGTATTCATTATAGCCAGTACTTTTGTATGTCCTTTAACTTGTGACGCCATTTGGTTAGCGAAAGCAGTACCAAAAGGTCCATCAAGTTCGCCAATAACAACTTCCGGCTCAGCTGCAGTACCCGGAGGGCCACCGGCAACCAATGCTTCGCCAACGCGCATGACAATACGTTCACTCATATTATTAAACTCCTTTGTTTAGATAGATAATTATTAGGGAAATATTTTCTGAAGAATTACTGACAATTAAAGATGAAGTACAGGTTACTTTTCACCTCCCAGCTGATTGGAAATATCATCAAGTAAACTTGAGTTCGCTTGGGCAGCCTTCTTCTTGGCATCCGCCGCCTTGAGTTTAATGCGTTTCATCATGTCCGAATGCATTTGTACCTGGGTCACCGACTCAGCCTCTTCTTCCTGCGTTTCTTCGAAATCTTGTAAATCGCCTTCGACCTGAGCAAGAAAAGCCTCTTCTTGCTGTTTCTTCTTGGTCAAATCCGCTTCATTCACCTGCTTCGCAGATTCTGTTAATTTTTCTCTATGCGCCGCGTCCTCAATCTCACGCTCAGCCTCGATGGCCTTCTCCTGAGCTGCCTTGATTTCGACTTCCAGTTTTTCGCGCTGTTCTCTGGAACTGGTCGACTCCATTTGTTTTTCTTTCAATCTACCTGCTTCGGCAAGTGCTTCTTGCTTGACCTGTGCCGCCTCGAGTTTGGCTGCCTGAATCTGCTTCATTGCTTCCTGTATTTTTTGAGATTCTTCTTCCAGTTTTTGACGCTCAGCTTTTAACTTGGCCTCTTCTTCAGCTCGCGTCTTGTCGTGTGACGACTTATATTCCTGGATCATTTTTTCGGCTTCTTCTTTAGCTGCCAATTTTGCGGCCTCTGCGGCAGCTTTTCCTTTTTGTAATTCTTCAAATTCTTTCGAATTACGTTCGTATTGTTCAGCTAGTTTTTTGCGTTCTTCTTCTATATTAGCCTTAGCTTCTGCCTGCAATTGTTTTTCACGTTCTTCATCTTGTAATTTTTTCTTTTCAGCTTCTTCTTCCAAAAGTTTCTTTGAAGCCTCAAGCTCTTCCAGTTTCTTTCTGGATGCATCAGCTTCCTGTTTGATTCGTGTCGCTTCTTCTATTTGTTTTCTTGCAGCTTCAGCCTGCTGCTCCAATTTCTCTCGTTCCTTGCGTAGCGTTTCTTCTGCTGCTTCTTTTGCTTTTTGGATTTGTTCCATATCCTTAGCATTTTTGTTATAGATCTCTTCGAGCTTTTTCTTTTCCTGCTCCATTTGCTTATCAGACTCTGCTTGCAGTTTTTTGAGTCTCGCTTCTTCCTGATCCGCTTTTTTTGTTGCTTCTGCTTGTGCTAGCTTCTTTTCTTTCTCGAGCTTTAGTCTTTCTTCCTCTAGTTTTTTCTGGTTCGCTTCATGCTCTTTCACCTTTTCAGCATCAGAATCATCTTTTGCTTGTTCAGCCTTAGCCATTCTTATTTGTGTTGTTTCCAACTCTGCATTCAACATTTCAACACGAACTACCGCATCGACTTTGTTATCGTTTTGTTTGCTAGGGTCTACAGCAACTTTTTTCTCAGGTTCAGGTGCCTTAGGTACGATTGTTTGTACACCAACTGCTTCAGGATTATTTACCAAACCACCGTCTAGATAAGAAACATCGAAACCTCGTTCAGCTAACAAAAAAGAACCCGTTGAACTTCGACCACCGGTGTCACAGTAAAGAATATAGATCATCGAGGAATCAAGTTTGTCGGATTGCAGTCGCAAGGAATTTAACGGGATATTGAGACTATCTTTGATCGATGACTCCCCATGCTCGTTAGGAAATCGCACATCTAACCATTTCGCGCTACCTTCATTAACCAGAGCATCTGCTTCATCAAATGTTAGTGATTGTAATGTTGGTTTTTTGACCAGCTCGACGAAGGTATCTTTTGCCAATTTCATCAAGATACCATCCGTTATCATGGTAATGGTGGCATTACGTGTAGATTCCGAAATCAAGGCCTCTTCGCCAAAACTATCACCCGTTTTTAATTCAGCCAATTTGACATCATTACTCTTGGGAGTGGGCTTTCTGGAAACAGCGCAACGTCCTTCAGAAACAATGTAATAATGGTCACCCGGATCACCTTGTCTGATGACGACATCACCAGCGCTGTACTCGACCTCTTCCAGCAAGGCAAATAACTGATGGATATTCGCCATGGGTATTTTTGAGAACAGCTCTGATTGCAGCATCTGCGTCATCCAGTCTGTATCATCATCGACGCCATCGACTACATCGACTTCCATATCTGCACCCGTACTGCTTCTTAGAGTAGGGTCAGCAGTCGTCTCTTGCGCCAACAGCATGAGCTGATCGAGGTTATTACGCTCAAGCAATAGTATCTTGAGTGGTGTCTTAGCCTTTGCGGAAAATTGTCTTGGTTGCAATTGCGCTAGAGCATATTTTGCTCGGTCACTGCCACTTTGAATTACGCTATCAAGCTGTTTATTTGCATGGAGTTCAATTTCACCATCCAAAAGATAATAAGAGTAATCGTCTTTATCCCCCTGCTTAAAGATAAAGCGTGATTTTTTGATCTCCATGATCTTGGCTTTCTCCAACAATCTTGCCTGAAGATTCGGAGGTAACTCATTGATCGGTATTAGTTCTCTTATTTGCTTATGCAGTTGTTCGTTGGCTTCTGACATCGTTTTATCTTAAGTAATATTGAATAGCTTAATCTATAAATTAATTTAATTCGGTTCCATCCCTTACGCAGGAGACTATCTAGAAATAGTGCGAAAATTATGCTGTTTCTGCAACATATTTTGTTTCACAGTGCGTCTATGAATTGTAAGCTGTGTTGCCTATTAATGACAGAGCATTTTAAGCCAAATAATTAACGTTTTAGGTATTTACTAATGATTTTGAATGAGTTTCTAAATATTGAAAATGCACTAAATCTGGACTATCGGATATTATGCTGCTTGTTTGTACTCTTGACTCTAAGCGTATTATTTATCGCACTGGGAATTAAACAGTTTTTCCGTAGAAAAATTATCACTGCAAGCATCCAAAGTTTATCTGGCCTATCTCTATTCCTCGCCGGAGCGTTATTAATTTCATTTGCTGCAAACTTGTATAGCTATGATCGCCTAACCTATGAGCAAGACATTGCCAAACTGACATTCAGTCGACTGGATAGGCAGCAATTTCGCGCAGAAATAAGCTATCAAAATCAGAATAAAGTTGATAATTATTTAATTAATGGTGATGAATGGCAATTAGATGCCCGTGTTATTAAGTGGCATGGTTGGGCGCAATTATTAGGACTTAATGCCCAATACCGGCTAGAACGTTTAAGTGGTCGATATTCTGATATTGAGGAAGAGCAGCTAAAGCCCCGAACGATTTACTCACTGAAATCAGGAGATGAGATCGATTACTGGAAGTTAATAAATAATTATAAAAAATGGCTGCCCTGGATCGATGCGCATTATGGTAGTGCTACATACCTACCTATGAAAGACCAAACCACATACATCGTATCTCTTACACAATCAGGGTTGGTAGCTAGAACAACTCAAGAATAAATATTTCGGGTAAACAACCCACTTTTAGAAATTTTTTATTCTTGTGTTGCAAAACCGAACAATGTTCGCCAATATTGCGCTGCAACAATCATGTTTGAAAAACAGTAAGTCCTGTAGCTAATTCAATTTAGTTACCGTTACTAAACAAGATTACAAGATATGAGCATATCAGAACTAAAACGAACACCATTATACGCTTTACACATAGAACAGAACGCACAGATGGTGCCTTTTGCCGGCTATGAGATGCCCGTGCAATATTCAATGGGTCTAAAACAAGAGCATTTACATACTCGTAACCATGCCGGATTATTCGATATATCGCACATGGGCCAGATCAAGCTATCTGGTGAAAGTGTTGCTCAGTTTCTAGAGTCTCTGGTTCCCAATCGTATTCAAGATCTCTCACATAATGCTCAACGTTATACCGTATTCACTAATGAACAAGGCGGCATTATTGATGACCTGATGGTCACAAACGCTGGCGATCATTTTTTTATTGTAATTAATGCTGCATGTAAAGAGAACGACATCAAGACTATGCAAAATCGCTTACCCGATAATTGTGGTCTAGAGGAATTAACCAACGTTGCCTTATTAGCACTACAAGGACCTGAGGCGAGTAGCGTCATGCAACGGTTCTGCCCACAAGCAACAGAACTGGCTTTTATGACCGGCGGTGAATTTACGGTGAATGGTGCACACTGTTTTATTAATAGATGCGGTTACACCGGCGAAGACGGCTTTGAGATCTCAATCCCGGCAGAACATGCTGAAAACCTTGCTAGAAATTTCTTAGACGAATATGAAGTCGCCTTCATTGGTTTGGGCGCTCGCGACTCTTTACGACTTGAAGCTGGTTATTGTCTATATGGTCATGACATTGATGAAACTACTTCTCCTATAGAAGCCAATTTAAATTGGGTGATTTCAAAATCGCGTTTAAACGATGAACCACAATCTTATCCAGGTATTGAGACAATTCGGCAACAATCTCAACAAGGCACAGAAAGATTACGTGTTGGACTTTTATCTGATGGAAAAGCGCCTATTAGAGAAGGGGAATCTATACTTAATGAACAAGAAGAAAACATAGGTACCATTACCAGTGGCGGTTTTAGCCCCAGTGTCGAAAAACCTGTCGCTATGGGCTATATCAATAAACAATATGCATCCGTTGGGACACAAGTCATCGTTAAAGTACGTGATCGAATTCAACACGTTAAAGTTGTCGCACTACCTTTCGTCGAACACCGGTATTACAAAAGGAGAACATAAGAAATGTCTGAATTAAAATACAGCGAGGACCATGAGTGGTTACGTGTCGATGACGATACGACAGTCACTATTGGTATTACAGATTTTGCGCAAAAACAATTGGGTGATGTGGTTTATGTAGAGCTGCCTGAAATTGGTCAAGAAGTAACAAAGGATGAAGATATCGCTGTGGTCGAATCGGTTAAAGCAGCGAGTGATATAAAAGCCCCTATCAGCGGCACAGTATTAAAAATAAATTCACTATTAAGTGATGAGCCGGAAAAGGTAAACACTGATCCAACAGGAGAAGGCTGGTTTATGAAAATGAAACTGGATGACGCTGAAGAAGTAGATCAGTTAATGGATGAAGCAGGGTACACCGCATTTATAGGTGAACTATCCTAGTAAAATTATATGAATATATATTTCAACACATTTTAAATAAGCCACAGAGGGCACAGAGTTCACAGAGAGGAACTAATAATTTTTAATAAATAAACACAAAATATTTTTGAGTTGAAAAAAATGAAAAGAATATCCTTTTTTCATAACTCTGTGTCCTCTGCGCCCTCTGTGGCAATAAAATATTATTAACCTTGCGCTGGAGAAGTCAGGCATGGAAAAAAAACAACAGTCTTTAGAAGAACTGGAGATGCGTGGTGACTTTATTCGCCGCCACATAGGTTCTACTCGGAATCAAATCGAAGAGATACTTAAAACTCTTGGGCTTGATTCTATCGAACAAATTATAGAACGAGTTGTTCCTGAGAATATTATTTCTACGGAACCTCTGGCATTACCCGAAGCAAAAAGTGAACGTGCTGTAATTACTTATCTGCGTAAATTGCGTGAACGAAATCATGTTTACGTCTCAATGATTGGCATGGGTTATCACGGCACAATTATGCCGCCGGTGATTAAACGTAATGTCTTGGAAAATCCGAGTTGGTACACCGCCTATTCGCCCTATCAGGCAGAGATAAGCCAAGGTCGATTGGAAGCCTTACTTAATTTCCAACAAATGATTATTGATCTTACCGGTATGGAGATCGCTAATGCGTCGCTGTTAGATGAGGCAACGTCTGCCGCCGAGGCAATGACAATGTCTAAGCGCGTTGCCAAATCAAAATCTAATACTTTCTTTGTTGATCAAGATTGTCATCCACAAACCATCGCCGTTGTGAAAACTCGAGCGCATTCATTAGGTTTTGAAATCTTACTGGGCGATCCTTGGCAGGATTTACAAGGCAACGATGTGTTTGGCGTATTGGTACAATACCCAGGTTCCAATGGATCGGTTAAAGAGTTTCGACCCTTAGTGGAATATGCTCATGAAAAACCAGCATTATTCACCGTTGCCACGGATATTTTAAGTCTGGTGTTATTAACCCCACCGGGCGAAATGGACGCTGATATTGTAATCGGCAGTTCCCAACGCTTCGGTGTGCCAATGGGCTATGGTGGACCACATGCCGCTTACTTCGCAACACGCACGGCATTCGCACGTTCTGTTCCCGGCCGCATTATTGGCGTATCACAAGACAGTCATGGTGAGCATGCTCTACGCATGGCCTTACAAACTCGCGAACAACATATACGCCGTGATAAAGCTACTAGTAATATATGTACCTCACAGGTATTGCTAGCCATTATCGCCAGCTTTTATGCTATCTATCATGGTGCAAAAGGCCTGCGTTTAATTGCTGGGCGTGTGCACAGGATGATACAAATTCTGTCTGCTGGATTAACTCAACTTGGCTATGAAGTGATAACGGAGTCTTATTTCGACACTATCACAGTAAAAACACCGGGCAGAGCAAGACGTTTTGCAGCAAAAGCGCGTGAGTCTAAAATTAATCTGCGTGTGCTTGATAAAGATACACTCGGTATAACATTTGACGAAACAACTTCACGACGAGAATTAAAAAATCTATTACGTGTTTTTGATTCTAATGTTGATGAAAAATTAAACCTTGATGAAATAGATAAAAGCATTGTCGAATGTATCCCACAAGAATTACAACGCAGCAGTGATTTTCTAACGCACCCTGTCTTCAAGGATTACCATTCGGAAACAGAAATGATGCGTTACATGCGGCGTCTAGCCAGAAAGGATATTGCATTAGATCGAGCAATGATTCCCTTAGGTTCATGCACAATGAAACTCAATGCTTCTGTTGAAATGCAAGCCTTGTCCTATCGTGAATTCAGCGCCATGCATCCCTTTGTTCCGCTTGATCAAGCACAAGGGTATTTACAATTGTTTGAAGAGCTGGAAAACATGCTCAGTGATTTAACCGGCTTCGATGCCTTTTCCTTACAACCCAATGCCGGTTCACAAGGTGAATACGCTGGACTGTTAGTCATTCGTAAATACCATGAAGTAAATGGTGATGCACAACGTAACGTCTGTTTAATCCCGGCATCCGCCCACGGTACCAACCCAGCTAGCGCCAGGATGGCAGGGATGAAAATTGTTGTTATTACTTGTGATGATAAAGGTAATGTCGATGTAAATGATCTAAAGAACAAAGCTGAGCTACACTCAGAAAATCTGGCAGCGTTGATGATCACCTATCCATCAACGCATGGTGTCTTTGAAGAAGCGTTTCGCGATATCTGTGACATCATTCATCAACACGGCGGACAGGTTTATCTTGATGGCGCAAACTTTAATGCACTGGTGGGTATCAGTCGCCCTGGAAAGATTGGTGCAGATGTAACACACCTTAACCTACATAAAACATTTAGTATTCCACATGGTGGTGGCGGTCCGGGTGTAGGACCAATTGGGGTAAAAGCACATTTAGCGCCGTATCTACCAGACCACCCTGTTGTCGGCGGTGTTAATCCCGATGCTGGTTCAGAAGGTACCATAGGTACGATCTCTGCCGCGCCCTGGGGCTCAGCCAGCATCCTGACCATATCATGGGCCTATATCGCCATGATGCGCGATAACGGTCTAAGACGTGCAACCTTGATAGCGATATTAAATGCAAACTATATTGCTAAACGATTGGCACCTCATTATCCGATCTTATATACCGGAAAAAACGATATGGTTGCGCATGAGTGTATTATTGATCTGAGACCTATCAAGGAGACATCCGGCATAACTGTGGACGATGTGGCGAAACGTTTAATTGATTATGGTTTCCATGCGCCAACAATGTCCTTTCCTGTAGCTGATACGTTGATGATTGAGCCTACTGAAAGTGAAAACAAACGTGAGCTAGATCGTTTTTGCAAGGCGATGATTCTGATCCGAAAAGAAATCGAGGCTATCGAAAACAACACTGCTGATGCTGACGATAATGTATTAATAAATGCACCGCATACACATCAGGAATTGATTAAAGAAGATTGGGGGCATCCCTATTCCAAGCAACAGGCCTTTTTTCCAATGTCTGTATTACACGAAGATAAATACTGGCCACCTGTAGGACGCATCGATAACTTACATGGGGACAAACATCTATTTTGCAGTTGCGTACCCATCAGTGAATATGAATAAGTGGTGTAATATAACTGGACTATACAAACATAATTTTAGTCAGCTGGAAAAGCAACTGTTATGCACACGCCTTGCCTATTTTCCAAATTCATCGCCGATATGCTACCTGCATGAAATTCTGCAATTAGGCGCGCAACGAAAAGCCCTAGCCCAAGGTGTGGGCCTGTGTCCGAACGTTCGGATCGGATAGAGATCATTGAGTTAAATAGATCATCAAGCAACTCTTCCGGTAAGCCGGGGCCAATATTAATAACTTGCAACTCAACTAAATCTGTATTGTTTATTAAGTTTACTGTTATCTCCTTACCTGGTTGAGAAAACTCAACGGCATTACCCACTAGCTTATCCAACATCTGGAAAAACAAATCTTGATTGATTGAGTAATTGGTTGTCGCTTCAGGTAAATTTAGCTTGAATAATTGGTTTGGGTATGCGGTTTCATAACCCTCAATACATTTCGATAAAAATTTATTTAGATTAGTAGTTTGTTTATCCGCCTCTTGCAAAGCTTGTTCTAATCGTGATGCCTCACTCAAGCGTGTTAACAATGCCTGTAAACGTTGTAAGCCTGTATCAGCAGCTTGAAGAGCAACTTTCCTGCCTTCTTCATCCTGTTCATGTTGCAATCTATCTAGTGATGATTTGACTATTGCCATGGGGGTGCGCAGCTCATGTGACAAACGACTAGCCATGCCCTCAAGGTAACTATGATATTGATGTAAGCGATCAAGCATATTATTAAAACTTCTGGATAACTCGCCAACTTCATCGCTGGCGTTACTGACAGAAATATTACCGGTAACTTTTCCATTTTCATCAATCGCTTCAGTTGTCTCACGGTTTAGTTTTATCAGGCGCGAAGACAAACGACTAGCAAATAATAGAAGTAGAAAAACAATAACAATAAATATCAGCAGGGTTTTATTGAAAAGACCAGCTAATACCTGGCGTTGCATTATTTGTATATTATTTGTGGTCTCTTCGACCACAACTGCACCAACCACCTTGTTATCAAACCATATAGGCGTTGCTGCGGATATTATCACTGCTTTTCCATCGGGAGATGACCGCCAACGCGTTTCTGTATTGCCAGACAAGGCTTGTTTCACTTCATTCCCCTGTAGTCGGGATGCTCCGGCCAAGTCATCATCAAACTGATCATAGGCTGGCGGCAATAGGAGCGTGTAAACAATATTAAATGCATTGTCAGGAAAAACACGCTTCAAGCTACCATCACTCGCTAATACCTGGGCAGACTTATCTAACACCCAAATTCGTCGTCCTTCACTACGTCCTTGAGTGTAAATAATATTTTCAATATTTTTTGATGAACTTATTATTTTTCCTGGCCCTACATAATCATCACTATCAAAGGTGCTAATAGTATTAGTTCCACTATGTCCATTCGCATCATCAACGTCTTCGAATGTAAAACCAAGGTGGCCACCCAAAAGGTATGACGGTATTTTAATCTCAATGTTATAACCGTCATTCACGGCTTGCCAAACAGCCGATGTGTTCGTCAGATTTTTTTGTGTGCGTATTTCTACACCGTATTCATCATAAGATTCTTCATATCGAAAAGGACGAATTAAACCTGGCCCACTTGGTGCGAGGTAATCTTTATGTAAGCGCTGATATTTATCGCGATAAACGACGACTATATGATCACCATTAATATGCTCAGCATTATCCAGAGTAGAGTAAACTAGCTTGTCATCTTTGACCTGAATTAACACATAAAAGTAATCATCATCTTTACTAATAATTAATTTAAAGTTATCAGCATCATCTACTGATTCAGATCGGTATGTTTCCGACCAGTCAATATATGACAGCCAATCATCCGTATAACCATCCAGATGTACCGGATTATTTAATTGATGCACATATAAGCTATTAGTAGTTTCATTAAAACTTGATTCAAATAATTTTGGTTTATCATTTAGAGCTCCCGCAACTGCGTAGGTGGAATCAACTAATGAAGCTTCCAATGTTTCTCTCAAATAAGTTTCCATCTGTCGTAAATAATCAAATCCTATATAGGGAATGATCAACACGGCAATTGACAGCAACATCAATTTGCTGCGCAGAGAAAAACTAATCTGTGTTTGAGACATTTATTTTTATAAAAAATTACGATTTATGTTTTCCATCGATAACCTACACCATATACCGTTTCTATATGGTCAAAGTCATCATCAAGCTCTTTAAATTTTCTACGAATACGTTTTATATGCGAAGTGATCGTACCATCATCAACAAAGATGTTTGAATCTTGCATTAACTGCTCTCTATTTTTTACATGGCCTGCTCTTTTCGCAAGGGAGTGAACCATCCAGAATTCAGTTAGGCTCAAATCAACTGCAACGCCTTTCCATTCTATTTGAAAGCGCTGCGCATCTATCAAAAGAGCCCCATGTTTAATCTGATCAATTTCAACTGTTGTTTGCAGTGCTTGTATGCGTCTAAATAAAGCCGCTATACGGGCAAGTATATGCGGCATACTGGTATCTTTACTCAGATAATCGTCTGCTCCAAGACGTAAACCTGAAATCGTATCTAAATCAGTATCTCTCGCTGTCAAAAAAATAATCGGTATGGTATTTGATAGTGCTCGAATCTCCCGACAGAGGTCAAAGCCGGCTTCCACATCATCACCAAGACCAACGTCAAGAATAGCCAAGTCAGGTAATTGTTTGTTGATCCTGTCTATAGCCACTTGCTTGTTGTTACAGGTAACAACCTCATAACCATGTTGTCGAATAGCAATAGCATAGTTCTCGCAAAGAATGGGTTCATCTTCAACCAGTATTATCTGCTTAGGCATTCACTACTCCATTTGTTATTGTTTTACACACTTTAAAGTGCCTGCATGTAAATTTAAAGACGATTTGAACATTGCCCTTTTTCTGCCACATTTCATCAGAGTATTTCCAGTATCCGTCCCCTTCCCTGCCATGTGATTGTTTTCAAATAGCACCTAGTTTAATCCGATTATGGATTGTTTTAAATCAGGAGACATACAACATGAAATTAGTTACGACATTAACACTTGTACTTTTATTAAGCACACAATTCAACGTCAACGCGAAGGAGGTACATAAAGATCCCGATCCGACAAAAGGAAATGTCGGATTTGGACTAGGTGCACTTATTGGTGGTCTCCTGGCTGGCCCTCCGGGCGCGGTTATTGGCGCTGCCAGTGGCACCTGGTTTGGTCTTCGTGAAAGTGATTCTGATACTGCTATTGCTTCACTGGAAAAAGAATTAAATGCTCAAAGCATTGAACTCGCTTATCAACAAAATGAATTGGCCAATACCAGAGAAAAGTATAAAAAAGAATTTCAACAAGTCGTCAATAACAACGAAATACAATCTCTGGAGAAATTAAGTCAAGGTATCTCCTACATTATCTACTATAAAACCAATGATGCAGAGATACAGAAAGATGTTCAGCCAAAAATCAGACAACTAGCCGAATTAATAAAACCCTACCCACAAATCAAAATTCAAATTGCAGGTTTCACAGATCATCGTGGTTCGCTTAACTTTAATTATCTTCTAAGTAAAAAACGTGTCGATAACGTTCGAACTGCTTTTATTAATGCGGGAGTTTCAAATCAGCGTTTTCAATTACAGGCCCATGGTGAGAGAGCCGCCGTCGCGAAACATGGTGACAAGGAAGCTTATATATTCGATCGAAGGGTAACCATTAACTTGTCCCTTGACACGGAGGCTTGAGATCGCCATGTCTAGCTACCCTGTTACCTCAAAATATTTATTCAAGGGTCCGCGGCTTTTCTTTGCTTCGGTAAGTTTAAGTATTTGTTTGAATCTTGCTGTCATCTTATTGGTATTGTTCAGTAGTATTAGTGTGAAAGCTAACGATGATGTGCACGACAATACTACAGATGTAATCAGCAATTTTGACGAGCTCGGTCAAGGCACACTTCTTTTTAAACAAAACAATCAATATAAAAGGGCGGCCCAACTAAAAATTGATGTCGCTATGAATATTACTGGCATGATTAATCGTGTCAGCGTGATTCAAAGCTTTAGCAACACAACTGATGAATGGCAGGAGGGTGTTTATGTCTTTCCATTACCTGAAAATGCAGCTGTCGATCATATGCGACTTAGAATTGGTGAACGCATTATAGAAGGCCAGATAAAAGAAAAAGGAGCTGCGAAAAAAATCTATCAACAGGCGAAAAAACAGGGTAAGCGAGCGGCACTAACTGAGCAGGAGCGACCTAATATTTTCACTACCTCGGTTGCTAATATTCCACCCCATGAGACCGTCAAGGTAGAAATCGAATACCAGCAATTTGTTAATTATGACAATGGTGCTTTTTCATTACGTTTTCCTATGGTCGTCGGTCCACGCTACATACCCGGTAAACAACGTATACAAGGCTTTGCTGGCACGGGTTGGGCCTTAAACACAGATCAGGTGCCCGATGCTGCCAGAGTCACGCCACCGGTGTTACAGCCGGGTAGCAAACGACAAAATAAAGTAACCATCAACATTAATCTGGATGCAGGATTAGCACTGGAAAAAGTTTATAGCCCTTATCATGACATTGAGCTTGATAAACAAGCAGACCATTATCAGATTCATCTTAAACAGGGTTCTACACTTGCAAACCGGGACTTCGAATTAATCTGGCAACCCAATGCCAGTGATGCGCCAAAGGCGGCATTGTTCACAGAAGAATTAAACGGCGAGACATATGCACTAATTATGATGGTACCGCCTACCGTAGATAAAACAGAAACCTTAAGTAGAGAAATAATTTATGTCATTGATACCTCCGGTTCAATGGGGGGGCAATCTATCATTCAAGCCCGAGCCGCTCTTGAATTAGCACTAATGCGACTTAAACCGGGTGATCGGTTTAATGTAATTCAATTTAACTCTTTTACATCTCAGTTATTTAATCAGTCTGAACTGCTTACCCAAACATCCTTACAACAAGCACAAAATTATGTTCGTTCCTTAGAGGCAGGTGGTGGTACTGAAATGGCAACCGCATTACATGCGGCTTTAGCAAATCAAACAACAAGTAATGGCTTACGTCAGGTTATTTTTATGACCGATGGCAGTATCGGTAATGAGCAGGCCTTATTCGAAATAATACAAAAAGAATTAGGTCACAGTCGTTTATTCACAATTGGCATTGGCTCAGCTCCCAACTCACACTTTATGGGTCGGGCGGCTAAATTCGGTCGTGGTACACATACACATATTGGAAAAATTGATGAAGTTCAAACACGCATGCAAAACCTGTTTGAAAAGATTGAAAATCCAATATTAAAAGATATCAACATCGATTGGTCTCAAATTAATAAGCAGTCACAAAGCATTTCAAGAAATTTTGAATCATGGCCACAAAAAATAAGTGACCTATATCGCGGAGAACCATTACTTATAACTGCCAAGGCTGATCAGCTACCCAATGCAATAAATATAAGTGGCAAAGTTGCCAACAAAGGTTGGTCATCACGATTAGAACTAAATGGAGGTAAAAATCGCCATGGTATTTCAACATTATGGGCACGCAACAAGATCGCAGCTTTAATGGAACAAAAACGTGATGCTGAGTTTGAATCGATCAAACAACTCATTATTGATACCGCATTAAAACATCATCTCGTCAGTAAATTTACTAGTCTTGTCGCAGTCGATGTAACACCAATACGTCCACAGGATAAAAATCTGGAGTCCCATGCAATACCAACACATCTACCTGCTGGTTGGGATCATAACAAAGTGTTTGGACGACCTTTCCCTGCAACAGCAACCGATGCACGTCTTAATTTAATCATCGGCATATTACTACTCTTACTTACCACAATCTTGATATTAACCCGCCGTCATGATTCATACGTTTAAGAAAATTTTAATAGTGTTCCTCCCCCTCTGCGGCTTATGGTTTATAGGACAAGGTTCCTATATCCATGCCAAGGCGGTGGTCGCACAACTCCTCCTGGAGACAGCATGGACAGAAACGCTCAGTGGCAATAAGGAGGTGAAACCTTGGCCATGGGCAGATACCTGGCCTGTCGCTCGTCTACGTGCACCCGCCCTTGGTATTAGTCGCATCGTCCTGGCCGGAGCCAGTGGTTCTTCATTGGCTTTCGGCCCAGGGCATCTTTTTGGTAGTACACCGCCGGGCGATAACGGCAATATAATTATCTCAGGACATCGAGACACTCATTTCTCTTTTCTAGAAAACATAAAGAAAGGTGACCATTTAGAACTTCAATCAAATAAAAAAACGAGTGCTTATCAAGTCACCAACATACGAATTATCGATAAGACGAAAGTAAAGGAAATTCCTGTCGATTCAGAAAACAAATTAATTTTAATCACTTGCTATCCCTTTGACGCCATTCAATCAGGCGGACCATTACGTTACATGATTACCGCAAAATTCAAACATTCATTTATTCTTAGTTGAGGAAATATTATGCACGCATTATTAAAATCAACCTGCGAAATTCCCGTACCAAAAGAACGTTCATTAAGGTTAACCGAGCAGATTAATCCTGTTTTAAGCAATGATGTACGTCGACGATTACGCTATATGCACATGCAAAGTTTTGATCAGGAACAAGGAGGTCTCTTATCTCCGATTAAATTTATAGATCGCGATAGCACAGAATATTCTCTAGTTGTAGCTGCTGATCAGGACAAAAATGAAGAACGTATGGCAAGGATAACGTTAGATAATGCCTCTGCACTACTAGATCCCGTTTGGGGTGGCGTTTATCAATACTCTACGCAGGGGAAATGGGATGTCCCTCATTATCGTAAAACCATGGCGGCTCAAGCAGGACATCTCCGTTTGTATGCATTGGCTTATGCTCAAATGAAGTTTAGTCGATATAAGGATGTGTGTGATTCGATTCAAGAATATATAAAGAACTTTATGACTTCAGACTTTGGCGCATTTTATTCAGGCCAATCCGATTGTATTGCTGGCATCAACCCGATGCTATTTTTTTCACTCAACAATACAAGCCGAAAAAAAATTGGCATACCAGAAGTCGATAAACGAATACACACTAGAGAAAATGGTTGGATCATTGAAGCCTTGGCTACACATTACGAATGCTGTGGTAATCAAAGTAGTTTAATTATGGCTATTAATGCTGCCAGTTGGGTAAACCATTATTGCCAATATCATGACAACGGTTACTTAACTAATACAATGACTCAAAAGCCCCTGCACCTCTCTGACACCCTTTCCATGGCCAGAGCGATGTTACAACTATACCGGGTAACACTTGATAAGCAGTACTTAAGACTAGCGTGCGATTCTGCACGCTTTATCAACCTCAATTTTAAAAATGAAATCTGTGGCTATAACAGCAAATTACATTCCAAAAATGAAACGACGCCTCCACGACAAATTGACGAAAATATTTCACTAACCCGGTTTGCTAATCTTCTAAGTTATTATAGTGATGAACATGTTTTCGCAAAGATGGCAAAACATGGTCTGCGTTATCTGTGCATCCCCGAGATTGCGACAGCACGTATGGAAGAAGCAGGTATATTACTTATCGACCGTGAAATGTCTTCAACACCTTTAACGATTACGATTAATGGAAAAAGGTATGACCCTCTTTTTAAAAAGTTTGTAAAAATCGCACAACGTAATGCCGCCTGGTACAAATTAATTAAGGTTAATTCAGCAGCATCTGCCTCCGCCTCAATTGAGATTGATGGATTTAAATCAAAAGCGGTAACATCTCCTGAGAAACTTATGCAGTTACTTCAACATCATTAGTCACTTTCAAAGCAAAGCACTTGACAGTTTTACTAAATAGGCAGAAACTCGCGCGCCTATGAATACTCAAATACACATAATAGTAATTTCAAATTGGCTGCGCTGTATGCTGAAGCGGGTCTGCTATTGTCTGTGTGCCGGAGAATCATAAAGTTTTTTACAAAATCATTGATTCATATAAAAAGGCCACAGGTTACAACCTGAGGCCTTTTTTTTTATCTCCATGAATGGAGTGTATGTCGCGAGAGGACAGGAGTCCGAAGCGACGTTGTACTGTATGTCGCGGGCGCATGGATGCGCAGGAGCGACGATTATGTAATTGCCTACATTTTAATTAATACCGAAGAAACAAAGTACTGGAGCACGAACATGCAAGTCATTACAGCCTATATTTCTATTATCCTCATTTGGGCTACAACGCCACTGGCTATCCAATGGAGTAGTGAGTCCGTGGGCTTTTTGTTTGGAATATCTAGTAGAATGATCTTGGGCGCTATTCTCGCTTTAATCATTATCGCACTACTTGGTAAACGTTTAGCCACGCATCATAAGGCCTTGCAAACATATGTTGCCGCTGGTTTGGGTTTATTTACTGCCATGATGACAGTCTATTGGAGTGCTCAATATATCCCTTCAGGTTGGATATCAATCATATATGGTGTCACACCCATTATTACGGGTTTATTTGCCATGAAATTACTTGGTGAACGAGGTTTAACATTGTTTCGAATTTTAGCGATCATTTTGAGTATCATTGGCTTATACATCATGCTTGAGACTGGATTACAATTCGGGCCAAACACTACTTACGGTATTATTGGCGTCATCGCATCATCGGTGTTTTATTCTTTCAGCATGGTCATGGTAAAAAGAATCGATGCTGACATTGATACCTATTCAACGGTGACAGGTGGCTTACTTGTTTCTGCCATTTTATATATCGGTGTTTGGTTTGGCTATGGCATTGAAATTCCCGCAGATATACCCTTGCGTGCAGGGGCAGCCATAATCTATCTGGCAACCGTTGGTTCATTGCTGGGTTTCTTCTTATTTTACTTCGTACTAAAACGAGTTGAGGCAACACGGACTTCATTAATAACATTAATAGTCCCCGTGTGTGCACTCATGCTCGGTCATTTTCTTAATGATGAGGCAATAACCAATGAAGTCATTATTGGATGCGCCATGATCTTATCGGGCTTGCTTTTATTTGAATTTGAGGGTGCAATACGTCGTATAAAAATAATCGATTAACCATAAATTCTGGAGATTTACCATGGGCGACACTTTAATAGCATTACTGACGAATATCGCTATTGCCGCAGCCATTTTATTTGGTGGCATTTGGCTGGCTAAGCAAATTAAAAAATATGTTGTATTGATGATGGAAAGACGCAATGTAGATGCGTTGCTTGCTTCATTTTCCAGCAATATAGTCTATGTCGCTCTGGTCGCTTTTGTCGTTATTGCAGCACTAAGTCAACTTGGAATCCAAACCACATCATTTGTTGCCATCATTGGTGCTGCTGGTTTAGCCATTGGCTTGGCACTACAAGGTTCATTGGCTAACTTTGCATCTGGCGTAATGATTATTGCTTTTCGCCCATTTAAAGTCGGCGACTTTATCGAGGCAGGTGGTGTTGCAGGTGTTGTTGAAGGCATTCAAATTTTCTCTACTCAAATGCGTACTGGCGATAACAAAGCGATTATTATCCCGAACGCTAACATTACAGGTAACAACATTACGAATTACTCTGCAAAAGATACCCGTCGTGTTGATATGGTTTTCGGGATTGGTTATGACGACGACATTAAAAAAGCGAAGGATGTTTTGATGGAGTTAATTGCTGATGATGACCGAATACTAAAAGACCCTGAAGCAGTTGTTGCTGTTTCTGAACTCGCTGACAGCAGTGTTAACTTCGTTGTGCGCCCTTGGGTTAAGTCTGCCGATTACTGGGGAGTGATGTTTGATTTCACTGAGGCTGTTAAATTGCGTTTCGATAAAGAAGGTATCTCTATCCCTTACCCGCAACAAGATCTGCATTTACACAAAGTAGAAAATTAAAAGCGTCTTAATCAAACAACCAGCCAACCCTTAAGTATTGGGTTGGCTAGCTTTTGTTTTTTATTCAGAGAAATTGTGCTGATTTTTCCGCTTTATCTATACGATCTTTTCGACCAAGAAATGATAGCTTGCCACAATTTCATCAGCAGACTCGCCTTGCATTCCGCTAATACTATAATCACCTATCTTACCGAGATTCAAACCACCACCAACTGCTTTTCCATTTCTAACAACACCCCTTTTCACATTAAAGAGCACATTGCCTTCACTATCGCTAACGAGTCCTTGTTTTACATTCCCAAGCGTACTACCTGTTCCCATCTTGTCGCCGTCTCTGATTATTCCGGACAAAATATTTCCCAGGGCTTTACCTGAATCATCCTGGATTACACCATTTTCATAACTGACCATATTCTTACTACCCCTGACCATACCCACCTTATTATGCTGAGTCCCAATGGGGTGGTTGCCATTGGCAGCTTATTGTTTGAATTATTTTATGTACAACAAGAATATGAAATCAAGGAAAACCGAACGGCACAAGTCGCCCTATATCGCCTATATATAAGTATAAAAAGTGAAAATAAATGTAAAAAGTTTAATTTACAAACTTTTATTAAAGTGATTTCTGAAGTAAAACTAGGTTTGCTCGACAGTTAAAGGTGTCTTTTTGTCCAGATCAATGTTGTGGGTTAACGGGGTTTGTAATTCGATTTTATATTCTTCTGCTGTTTCATAAGTGATACGTTTAACCAAACACTCGACTTCCAGCATTTGGTACAGGTTTTTTAATTTATAACCAAGGCGCCAATTAACAGCATGATCGCCCGTTTCAAATACACTGATTTCAGGTTCTCGTTCTGCATTGATTGCGCTTGAAGCTTCACAAGATCGCTCCCAAACAGTTCGCAGCATGTCCTCAATTTTTTTCGCAGCGATCCCATAACCAATATTGAAATGTACAAATTGCATCAAGCCACTCGCAGGACCTTTACTCAAGATTTCAATTTTGCTGTTTCGAATTAGCGTATTAGGTAAAACAATATGATGGCGTGTCTTAAGGTCACGAAACGTTGTTCGAGTTAATGATGTCTGAACTACAATTGCTAAAAGATTTTGATCATCAATTTTAACAACAGCACCCGATTCTATATCACTATTATATAAAAGTATGAGCCCACTGATATTATCGGGTATCCAAACATCTTTCGTTGAAAAAACAAGTATAGCCAATACACCTAGAACACTAGTTGCTTTAAGCCAGTCGTTCATCCCCCAAATATTAATGACTATAACAATAGACGCTATTATTGTGATCAACGTAATTAGTAATGAGAAAACTTCCGATTGATAAGTTTCAGTATGATAGTCAACACCATCTATTTCTCTTCCTCTACCAAATTTCTTTATTATGAAAATATGTAGAAGATGACTGAATATAAACGCCAATAAAAATGTCATACCAGTTAACGATATCTGTTTACTCCAACCTTCGATAAATAAAGCAGCAACATATAAAAATATTAGAACAATATTAATAGCACGTAAGGCATAAAGCTTGGAGCTGGCTGACTTTGAATCGCTACGTTTAAAACCCTGCACAAGAGGCCTTGAGAATAAAAACAATAACAAATTTATAGATAACACCACATAATCAAAAGTGCTGAAATTACTCAGGCTAAAAGTCATTAATGTCATAATTAAGTTATTATTGAGAACATGATTTGTTGAAAACCAAAAATAAGTGGCCCTATTATTTTAAATAAAACACCACTGACTAATAATAAGACAAGAACAATTAAACCATAAGGTTCAATTTTCGCATACCGTGATGCAATAGGTTCTGGTAACAGTGAGAAAACTACGCGACTGCCATCTAATGGTGGTAGCGGAAATAGATTAAGAATCATCAACAAACTATTAATTACAATACCTGCCCAAGCCATTATAGTTAGAATATGCGCGACTGAGTTACCTTGATCCGCAGCAGTAATAAATAATTTGGCAACAAGCAACCAAAAAGCAATCATTAGCAAGTTTGCACATGGACCAGCTAATGCTACCAATGCAATATCGCGCTTTTTATTATTAAGCTGATTCCAGTTTACCGGTACTGGCTTTGCCCACCCAAATATAAACCCACTGGCAAAGAACATAATCAACGGCACCACGACGGTACCAACTGGATCAATATGCTTTAGTGGATTAATCGACAACCTTCCCATGTCTTTTGCCGTTGAGTCTCCCAGCATCATGGCAGCCCAGCCATGTCCTACTTCATGTAAAGTGACTGCAAAAAGTACCGGGACACTCCAGACAAGGATTTGATAAAAAACAGAAAGTTCAGACATGTATTAATTGAAAATAATATTTGGCTAGAAAATATTTCTAATCCTGTGGGCCAAGTAACCACGCGTCGGTGTCGGGTGATTGTTCAGATTGAATTGCGCCCAATTGGTCAAACTCAAAAGCATCGGTATCCAATAAATGTGATGGGACAATGTTTTGTATACTGGTAAATATCGATTCTACCCTGCCAGGCTTTTGTGTATTCCATTCAGACAACATTTTCTTAATAGCTTGTCGCTGCATATTGTCTTGCGACCCGCATAAGGTACAAGGAATAATTGGAAAAACCTTTTCTTCGGAATAAGATTTTATATCTTTTTCAGCACAATAGGCCAATGGGCGAATCACAACATTCTCACCATCGTCACTTAATAACTTTGCTGGCATTGATTTTAGCTTGCCACCGTAAAACATATTTAAAAATAAGGTTTCAATAATATCTTCGCGATGATGCCCTAGGGCTATTTTTGTATATCCCTGCTCTTTAGCAAAACGATAAATAATGCCCCTACGCAAGCGAGAACATAAACCACAATATGTTTTATTCTCAGGGATAACACGCTTAACAACGCTGTAGGTGTCTTCTTCAATAATATGATATTCAATACCAAGCGCATCAAGGTAATCAGGTAAGACATGTTCAGGGAAACCGGGTTGTTTTTGATCGAGATTAACAGCGATCAATTCAAACTCTACCGGTGCATTTCTCTGCAAGCTTTGCAGGATATCTAACATCGTATAAGAATCAGCACCACCTGACAGACAAACCATAACTCTGTCACCGGCTTCTATCATATTAAAATCGGCGATGGCACGACCGACATTGCGTCGTAAGCGTTTTTGTAACTTATCGTGGCTATACTTTTCTTTACGTTGTACGGCTTGCATCTTATGCTTGGCCACCTGCTCCGGTGCAGGGATAATTTTTTGTAAGTGCTTCCAAAGCCAATGTTTGTGCTGGTTCTTTAGAACGTGAAGATTGCTTACGCAAATAAGCAATGACGTCATCTGTCACTTCTTCTTTCGGGTTCAGTTGTGGATTTATGCAAAAAAATGGCGCGCTTTGTTCTGCTTGATGCAACTGCATGACGGTTAAGACTAGACCAACAACATACTGCATACAGCCAGAATTTGGAGCACCTGGAACTGAACCTTGCTCGCAGCTATCAAGAAGTTCTCCTGCCGTCAATAATTCAGGCTCTTCTTCCTCTGCTAGTACTACATTTGAATTAAGCAGTACTATGCTTAGTGAAATTAATATCGCTTTCTTTATCAAACTCATTTCTCTTCCTCAGTAAATTCGCCAAAGGCGCCGTAGTTTATCACTATCCGGAGTAATTATTCCGTCAAAATGATGACCCTGGTTGTATTAAAAATTCCAACTCATCCGCACTGGAAAGTCGATTTAACACTTTGTTTCGATGGGGGAAACGACGAAATCGTTCAATAATTTCTTTGTGCTTTTCGGCAAACTGCAAATACCCATTAAACCCACCCTTCAACTCTTCAGGCACTTCAAATAGAAGCTTCTGAAACAATGCTACACATTGACTCTGGTTATCCAAATTCTCGGAATGTTCCAGCGGCATGTAATAGAAGACCCTTTCGGTAAAATGCAATGAGCTATCATAATTTTTTCCAATGCCTTCTAATGCAATTTTCAAAGCCTTACTGTCTTGTGAAAAAGCATCTGGACTATCACGATTAATGACTCGCGAAAATTGATCTAGAACTATAATCAGTGCCAATTGGCCTTTGATACTGTTTGACCAGTCACTCAGCTCATCGTTAATTGCTAATTGATATAGTTCTCCAAATCGTTCCTTTATATCAAGATCCGCATTAGCATCCTTTCCCCACCACAAGCCAGATTGTTGCCTTATGATATCTTTTTGATCGGCCTCGGTTCCAAACCAGAAGCTAAGTACTTCATTAATGTCGTCAATCAATTTATATCTCTAATACCAAGTATTAGCCGCTTACCAATGCAATTAATACAATAACAAATAATACTACTGCACCAATGGGTATTAATGCGCCTTTCCAATCCGGGTTTTCTACCTGTTGACTATTCTCCATCTCTTTCTTCGCGCCAGGCCAAAAGAAAAACAGGATCGCAATCATAACAATGACTAATGTGACTTGTTCCCAAACTGGCATAGTTGTCTAATCCTTCTGTTCATTAATTACTAAAATAGGTTAATCAGTATAACTTTGATTCTACTAGGGTCACAGACTATCAAAGTCTTTTTTAAAGACTCTTTTAATTACATGCTTTAACCTTGATAATTACTATAAGAAATTAAATATAACTCTTTATGGATCATACCGCTCTCAATGAAGGCCTGACCTTACTGGCAATATCTTTACTCGTCGTTTGGTTGCTTAAGCGAGTTAAGCTTCCGCCAATATTGGGCTATCTATTTGTCGGTGTATTAGTCGGACCATATTCACTAGGGTGGTTACCAGAGGGTGAACATATTAAAACCCTGGCTGAGATTGGTGTGGTGTTTCTACTATTTATGGTTGGTCTCGAATTCTCATTATCAAGACTAATAGCGATGCGAGCCACTGTATTTGGACTTGGTAGTTGTCAGGTCATTATTTCAACCTTATCCGGTGGGTTTATTGCCTGGCTAACCGGAATAGAATGGCAAGCTGCATTGATCGTCGGGGGTGCACTGGCGCTTTCTTCGACAGCAATTGTTGCCAAGCAATTAACTGATCAACTGGAAATGCAGGCACGCCATGGTCAATTAACAATAGCGATTTTGCTTTTTCAGGATTTGGCGGTCGTACCATTCTTGGTCATTATTCCAATTCTATCGATGGGTCATGATCAATCATTAATCCAGCCTATGCTAATCGCAATAGGCCAAGGAATTTTTGCAATTTTTATTATGCTCCAGGTAGGTCGTTGGTTATTAAGGCCTTTTTATCATCTGGTAGCAAGAGCTCATTCAGCCGAAATATTCACACTCGCGACATTATTTATTGCCTTAACTGCCGCATGGCTTACCAACCAGCTTGGGCTCTCGCTGGCGCTAGGGGCTTTTCTGGCGGGACTAATGCTTAGTGAAACAGAATACAAGCATCAGATAGAAGCTGATATACGACCGTTTAGGGACGTCCTGATGGGGCTATTTTTTATTAGTGTTGGTGCTCAATTAGATGTCTCGATCATTTTTAGAGAGTGGTTCTGGATAGGACTTTTAACAGCAGGTTTAATTGTCGGCAAAGGCGCAGTAATCGCCATCTTAACCCGTCTTTTGGGATATGAATTACCCGTTGCTTTTCGGACTGGCTTAATACTTGGACAGGCTGGTGAATTTGGTTTTGCGATCCTTATGGTTGCTATAAGTAATAGTTTATTAACATTAGAAGAAACACAACCCATCATTGCGGCAGCGTTGTTAAGTATGCTAATAACGCCAATACTAATCCGTTATAACGGGCGGATCACAGAAACCTTATTTCGTGGAACCTATAAAGCGGGATTAAATGCACCCACAAAAGAACTTAACTCGGCTTGCGAAACATTATCAGGGCACGTGATTATTTGTGGTTTTGGTCGTATTGGACAAAACCTCGCCAATATCCTCCGAGAAATGAACATTCCATACGTTGCTTTGGATTTAGATCACAGCTTAATACAAGAGGCTTGGGAAGCAGGGGAAAATGTATTTTACGGTGATAGTACCCGTGCTGAAATACTTAAAAAAGCAGAGTTAGTTCGGGCAAGCGCATTGATTATTACTTTTGATGATGCCTTGATAGCAGAGCATATAATTAA
The DNA here is from genome assembly GCA_021773235.1 of Gammaproteobacteria bacterium. Classification (GTDB taxonomy): domain Bacteria; phylum Pseudomonadota; class Gammaproteobacteria; order Eutrophobiales; family Eutrophobiaceae; genus UBA7359. Next base: position 59,300 of record JAJFKL010000011.1, read on the forward strand.
AAGTGCACGCCAAATTAATACAGACATCCCAATTGTTGTTCGCTGTAAGGATGATCAGTACATGGATAATTTACATAGTGTTGGTGCGAGCAATGTCGTTCCTGAAAGCTTTGAAGCCAGCATGATGCTTGCTATTCATGTGCTACAACACATGGGGTTATCAACAGACAAATCATTAGCCTTTGTCGCGCAAGCGAGAGAAGATGGTTATCGGCAATTACGCGGTTATTTTCGTGGCGAAGAATCATTAGGTATGGACGAACCCGATGCATTGAGATTACATACTGTAATATTATCACCTGATAGTTATGCGGTAGGTAAATCAATAGAAAATATACGTCTTGACAAAATTAATACCACGATCTTATCTGTAAGGCGAGGTCGAGATAGGCTTGGCTCATTCGACAATTCCTTCCAATTTGAAATTGGCGATGCAGTTGTCATTGAAGGTATACAAAGTGCAGTATTAAATGCTGAAAAAAAATTATTGCGAGGCTGATATTGCCTGCATGGATGCACGACTGCAAGGACGCAGGAGGTAGAACGACTCAGGAGACAAAGTCGAGGTACTTAGAAATCGCATAAAGCGCCTACTGTTGGTGTCAGGAACGAAATTTCTAAGACTCCATCATGTATCAGGAACTAATCAAGGAGATTACATCCATGTTCATCACCGAGTTTTTCTCCTTGGTTCCGACTATTTTAGAGCTACCTTAATTAATAATATCGGCATTTACAGCATCAAGTTTACCATCAGCTACTGACTCATCAAATTGATCTGCAACGCGCACTACGATTATAGAATCGCGATAGAAGTCAGAATGTATCGGTACACGAACTTTTATTGCAGCACGTTCGCCACCTCTACCATCATTATAAATGACGACTTCATCATCATTAATAAACCGTGAATTGAATTCCATCCGACCATCCTCATAAACTAACAAAGTATTATCGGGCTCGGAAGATTCAACAACATTGCTAATTGTTGATGTACAAGCCGTACTGGATAGAATAATGACTAAAAATGAGATAAGTTTGTAATATTTTTTCATATATTTTACATATAGTTGTGAGACATATTTAAACTATATAATAAATATATAAAAATGCTGTGTGCTGATTCACATAATGAATCAATGACATGAGAACTGTGTCTCGTTTCATACTAAATGAGTGTGATGAAGATAACGTTTATGCTCACGAATAAAACATAAACATACACATTAATTTTATTTTTTATTCTTTAATCGTTAATTAATAACACAAATCAAATAACGTACAATTTTCATTACTTATTTAACATATAATCAGAAGCCTGACTCTCTGAGTAATACTGAAGCCACTAATTTATAGGCTCTACTAATAAAACTTCGTGTTTCCCCTTCGATATGTACCATGCCACGTAATATCTGGTCTACTTCAACATTCTCTACTGAACTAATATTAAACCGAACTCGATAGACAGATTTATCTGGAACCATTTCATTTGACTCATCATATTGCACCGGTACTTTACCACCAAAAATCGAGGCCAATACTGGAATATCTAGAGCCTGTAGATTGGCATGCTCGACTTCCTGCACATAAGCCCATATTGATTTTATTTGTGGATTATCTGGAATAAACTTGGCGCTAGATTGGAGATGAACCCGTGATAAATCTTCTTCTGAAATAACACCTTCAATAGTTGGTTTTTCAGAAATGACAATAGTTGCAATTGGGAGTGTCTCATTGATCCATCGTCCATGGTGCAGTGACTCTTGCATATCGTAAACCATACCACTTATTGGTGCACGAACAGTCAACTCATTCTTCTTTTCATATAGGCCGTTTAATTTAGATCGTGATTCTTGCAACTGCTGGATAATTATCTGTATGTTTGATAAGTCCTCTGAACTTGCAGCGATTCGCTTTGCCTGAAGTTTCAAAATATCGACTTCTTGTAATGTGGCTTCTATCTCATGATCAATTTTAGGTGAATTTAATGTCAACAAGATTTCATCTTTTTCTACACTTTTGCCTTCGATCAAATAACTGGAATCAATATAACCTGGTGCTACTGAAAACAATGTCGCCTTATCTTGACTCTTATAAACCGCTGGTATCTTTATAGTTGAATTCCACGGATAAATAAAAAGAATAATTAAACAGGTGAAAATTGTTGCCGTAAGATAAAAACGACTGGTTTTTATAATCTTAGATCTCATTTCCCACCAACCCCCTATTAAACCCACCACTGGTAATACGATAAACCAGAGGATTTCTATTGTGAATAATAATATGCCTAATAATTTGAAAAACATATAATAGACAAGAACAGCAATACCGATGAACAGAAATAAACGATAGACCCAAACACACCATGCATAAATATAGAGCTTTCTTAGCATCGATAAAGATAATGCTTCGGGTGGTCTCAATCTTAAATTAAATAAAACTTCAGTTAACTTCCATTTACCAATATCAAATGAACGCTTTTGTAAATTTTGAATACCAAGCAAATCAGAAAATATATAATAACCATCAAAACGCATTAAAATATTTGTATTAATTGCTAAAGACAGTATCCAGCTCGTTGTCGCCATGATGAATGCTGCACTTTTAAATATACCATCAGGTAAAAATGCCCAACTAAATGTCGCGATACAAGCAATATACAACTCCATAATCATACCTGCAGCACCAACGTGTGCACGCTCAATCGCTGATTTAACTTTCCATGTGTCTGATGTATCCGTGTATAGAATTGGAAACATCACTAACAGTGCGACACCCATTGTCGGTACCTGACACCCATACCTTATTACTGTATAAGCGTGCGCAAGCTCATGTAGTATTTTAATCGCTGTCAGTGATATAAAATAAAATGCAAGTCCTTGCATGTTAAAAAAATAAAGAAAGGTCGACGTAAACTCATCCCATTGTCGTCCAACCATATAGAGACCGATGAGCCCAAGAAATGCGAGTAATGCTGCTGTGGTTATCGAAAAAAACGGTTCGAAATAAACAAGTGTTTTCCTAAGGAAAACTGTTGGTTTTACTAAGGGTATTTTCACGAACAAGTAATTATGAATCAACCATTTTAAAAAGCTGGGCTTACTTGCCAAGTATTGTTCGAGGTAATCATTACTTGTGCCGTTTGCAGAATTAAGCGTAAGGCTATTTGCGAAAAGAAATGATAAAAGACTTTGAATATCATCTTCATGCACATCAAGCGTTGTTTCTTGATTTATTTTTTCGATCAAAGTACTGGCTTTGCCAACAGTCCATCTGGACAGGAGTTGAAATGCAGTCCAACCAATGAAGAAATATTTATTTCTGAGTGGATCGAGAATTATCCAACTAGGTGATCCATCTAAAGCAACAGGGCCTTCAAGCAACTGTAAATCATGCCGTAAAACCGGCAGTGTTATATCTTGGGTTGGCTCATTCATACACCAAACAATTGACGAAGATAGGATATAGGACGTCTAAATAGATAGAAAAATATGGATACACGTTCACCGTATATTTTAGCTGTTCCCTGTGAGCCGATTCTCAATTTTTTATTATCAATCTCATCAAATTCTGCATAAAGCCGATAGGCAAGCGTATCCTGATTATATTTTTCTGCCATATAACTGGCACTGACTAACTTTGCCGTAACCGGATTTAATGGATCGGTATCCAGAAACACATCAATATCAGCACCTTCAATCAATACAATTGCATCATCTACCGACAAATTAACTTTTAATTGAATTTTATCCGGATCAGCGATCTCCATGACCCGTTCACCGACTTGGACAGGCTTGCCAATCCAATCTGATTTATTCGTATAAATGAGTAAGCCATCTTTCGCTGCATCAACATGAATGTTATCCAGTAGCTCTGCCGCAAAATCCAATTTACTTCGGTGTAATTCTGTTTGAGATTTCAGCAATGCTACTTGCGATTTACTTTTTGAATCCCTAAATGAATCTTGAGATGCCTTGCGATATTCGGCTTCTGCTACCGCCAAGGTCTTTTCCACAACGTTATACTCATTGCGTAGGTTTGTATCTTCTAGTAAAAAAACAGTTTCCCCTTTACTGACATAAGTATTCGGTGGAAAACCAATCTCTGCAATAACACCGTCCATAGGAGAACTTACAATGACCGAGTCTTTTGCAACGATCTCAGCTGGCGCCAAAGCAGATAGTCGCATCGGTTTTATAAAAACAGCTAATAAAAACAGCATGATTATCCAAACAGCAAAAGTCACCTTCTTTGGTCGATGATATAGCTTTCGCCTGCTGGCAATAGCGACTAAAGCATGCGCGTATGTTTCTCCAAGGCGCTTAAACAAAGCAAGTTCATTATCTAGCCATGGTGTTTCTCTAGTGACCCATAGACCACCAATAAAAGTACCATCGGGTAATTTTAATGGTGTCCAGAGAGCGAAGGGTAATGAAAACTCCTGCCAACCTTCTTTTAATTTATCCGGACACTGCGCCTCATCGATTACTCTTTGTGTCGCAATAGATTCACTATCAAATATTGCGGCAAGTATTTTTTCCAACCAGGTAGCAAAGGGAGCATGTCCTTCAATCACAGAAACACTAGAAGCACATACAAGCTTGCAATCACGTTTTATTGGATGCAATGAAGAAAATAAATAGGCTTGTCTATAAGGCAATAAACGACGTGTTTCATTTACGATCATAAATCGCAATGCATCGACTGAAGTTGCAGCACGTGCCATCGACTCTAACTGCAGTAATTTCGAAACCGCAGCCATATCAGGCCCTTGTGATTCGGTACTCACAATCAATTACTCTTCTTGCTAAATTGTGCAGTACCACTCATACCAGATAGCACTCCGTTAATATCACCAGCAAACTTCCCGGTTAACTTTATTGTCTGACTCACAGGATCTACGACAGCACCAATTTTAGAAACTTTAGCGTCGAGTACTTTCCCTGTTTCATCGATCATAAATGAAAACGCTTCTTCAACCGCCAACCAGTTTAACCAGTTCGATGGAACGATTAATTCAATTTCTAAATCGCGATCATTGAGTATTGATAAAATTTCTTTATCAGCAGGGACTGTTTCATGCTCATTAATGGCAACTTCAATCACACGACCACTATAAGGCGCTTTTATTTTACATTGATTGACTCGTATCGCTTTCATAGTGCGATCAGCTCGGGCGACTTGCATTTCAGACTCAGAGATTGCAACATCAATATCACTTATCGCATTTAATGCTAATAGCTGCTTATTATTCTCAAACACACTTTGTCTCGATTTATATGCCGCTTCTGCCGATGCCATATCTGCACGATAGAAAGAACAATCAAATCCAACTAACAAATCTCCTTTTTTAAATGCATCTCCTGCTTTAAAAGGAATATCTTTAATTTTCGCAGCAATCTCGCTAGAGATTATAGCCCTCTCTACTGGCTTAATAAGCCCTCTAACGTTGTCTGAAACTATACCTGTTGAAAAAAAATCATCTTCTTCTGCATATCCTGCTTGTGCAATAAAAATAACAGAAAATAACAATATTATTAGTTTTGAATTTAATAATTTATTTTTCATTCAACTGCCCCGCCCTACTTAACCTTCATTGAAAAAAGTTGTTCATGTAAAGACAAACCTTCAAAGTAATGCATAATTGAATTTGCCAATGATTCTACGTTATCCATGTTTACGTCGATGGGGAAAGGATCAATCCCCAAGGATGCAAAAATACTGGCATAGGCATTTTCAATATCAGAAAAAGCGATATCGTACTTAATCTCCGCCACCATCATATTCATCTCTTCTCGAATTAAGGATTGTTCGGTAACCGTCCGGGCTGAAACGCCCGATTTTAATTGATCAAGAATTTTTTGCTGCGTTATATAATAATCTGCAGCAGTTTTGTATTCGCGCTGTGCATGTTCATATTGCGCCAGACTCACATGTACCTGAGTCAGAATAGCCATACTTAATGCAAGACGCCTCGCTTCCAGAACTTTTTCCCTTGCACCTAATTCTCTCTTCGTTGCCGGGTATCTAAAGATATCAAGCAGGTTCCAACTAATTTTAGCACCATAACTCAACCAGTTATTATTAAACAAGAATGAGTTACTACTATGGCTTTTCCCAAAATTAATATCCAAGCCGGGTAACAGTCTTAATATTGCTGCCTTGGCTTCTTTCTTATTGATTCTCTCTTCATAGGATATAGTCCTGATTTCTGGTCGATTCTCTAGCGCAAGCTGTTCCATCATGTCAGGAGAAATATCGACCTTATTAATCGCTTCTACTCTCTCAGGAATGACTAGCTGAAAGCTTTCACCAGGTCTTAGGTTCATTAATGCCGCAAGTTGGATCTTAGCAATTGATAAATCACGCTGTAATTCTTCAAGTTCACGTTTAATACCAATTAACTCACGTTGATAGGTTAGTGCAGTTAGAGGTCTATCTAACCGTTTTATTTCGATTTGTTTTGATTGTTCTATCGCCTTGGAAACACGTTTTAATAGGTTTTCAATCTTTTCTATTAATCGATCATTACTGACCGCGCGCCAGTATGCGGTTCTCACATCCTGAACAATTCGATTAACAACTTTTCTTTGTTCTTCTTCAGCAATAAGAACTTTATCCGCTGCTTGATTTGCTCTGATATACGACAGGCCAAAATCAAGGACATTCCAGGTTAATTTCAAATCAGTATTAAAAATATCACGGTTAGAAGAAGTCGATGTCGATAATGACTGAGTGCCTGTGATCAAAGATTGGCTCGATGAGCCACTAAACTTATCGCGACCGTTATAGCCCGTATTTGCAACTAATTGCGGTAATAAATCATAACGTGAGAGATCTAATTCGGTCTCAGAAAGAATTTTTTCAGCAAATTCAAGATGAAAATCAAGATTGTATTTCAACGCTCGTGCAATTGATTCATAAAGCGATATTGGGCCACCAACCGGTTCCTGATTTTGGGTAACCCGGGCATTATCCTTGCTTGCTTGATCTTTTAATTCTGCAGCTGTAAATGGAATGGGAATAAATGAACAACCAGACACCAACAAAGTGAAGGTGAAAGTGAATACGATTATGTAATTTCGGTAATTCATGCTCACCAAAAATAGTTTTCCATAATTTTATTCATAAAAAGATAATTACTATTACTAACGATACTGAATTTATATAGGTAAATGTTAAGTGTTCCCCAACACTTAACATTAAGCATTTGATTTTAATCATAAACCACTAATTAATAAAGATATTTTTTATTTTATCTATTGAATCTTCAAATTTAACGGCTTCTTGTGCAATTTGGTCGTCAAATAAACTTGCACTAGTAACAAATTCATTACCAATTTTTTGCAATGAGGCTATTTCACCACTAGTTACATTCACATCAAGATAACGAACTACTACAGTTCCATCACTCAAGGTAACTTCGATGCGTAACTCAATCATTTCCGTTCCTACAGGCGGTTCACCGCTAACCAAGCCTCCATTATCATCAACCCTTAACCATTCAGGTAACGGGCTACCATTGACTTGAAGAACAGAAATACTCGTCGCTAACAAATTCGGATCACTATTAACCGTATAGTCAACCTCAAGAAATAACGATCTATCGCGTAATATTGATTTAACAATTAACTGGTCTTTACTCTCCGCTTCAGGAGAACCAACACGTAATGGGAATAGACTGAGCTCAGACTCAGAACCAGCGCCTTGGCTAGATTCCGCAACAGAAAAGCTAACAGAGAACCCCTTAACACCACTGATATCCCAAAGACCGGTATTATCAGCAAGCTTACTTTCGACGGCATCACCAAAATAAACGGTACTACTATTAGCGCCTTCAACAGCATCCAATACAGCACCATCCGCATCTAGAGCACGAACCGAACCTAGACTATATGCCCCAGATACAGCATCAACCACTGCACCATCCGCGCTTAACTCTCTATTTGCATCAGATCCACCATCCGACTCGCCCTCTGTTTCAGGAATAGCATCGCCAGTTATTTGTTCCAGATTAAGGTCATC
>JAJFKL010000012.1 GCA_021773235.1 Gammaproteobacteria bacterium
ACTATTATCAGAAAAAGACTGAGGCCGTACAATGATTTGGTTTTCATTGATTGGCGCGCCTGAGAGGACTCGAACCTCTAACCCCCGGCTTAGAAGGCCGGTGCTCTATCCGGTTGAGCTACAGGCGCATTCGTGTCTTTAGCTAGAATTCATTTAAAGTTAAATGGTCGGGGCAGAGGGATTCGAACCCCCGACCCTCTGCTCCCAAAGCAGATGCGCTACCAGGCTGCGCTATGCCCCGATTAATTAACTCTCCTGCCTCAACAGGACGTGGGATGATACGCAGTACACTGTATCGCGTCAATTCCCAAACTTAAAATAAACTATACTAAAATAATCAACTAGTTACGTCGCCAAATCGTGCCTTGCGGCGTATCTTCCAGACTAATTCCCTGAGTTGCGAGTTGATCCCTAATTTGATCGGCTTTTTCATAATTTTTATCCGCTTTTGCGGCAACGCGCTCATCAATGAAATTTTGAATCGCAGCTTCATCAAGATCATCAGCGCTGGAATCAGATTTAGCCTGTAGAAATTGTTGTGGCTCATCCTGAAGTAGGCCTAAAACAGTCGCAAGATACTTTAATGTACCTCCGAGTTCGGTTGCTTCTTTTGATGATTTATCCGAGTTTTTATTTAAATCACGTGCCAGTTCATGTAGCAAGGAAATAGCTTTCGGCGTATTGAAATCATCATCCATGCAGGCATTAAATTCATCACTATATTGTTTGAGCGGCTCAGCACCTCCAACATCACTTGAATCTCTCAATGCGGTATACAAACCGTTCAGTGCTGACTTGGCTTCTTCCAGATTATCGATTGAATAATTTAACGGGCTACGATAATGGCTGGAAAGGATGAAAAAGCGAATAACCTCTGGCTGAAATTTTTGCAGCACTTCCCTGACGGTAAAGAAGTTACCCAATGATTTTGACATCTTTTCTTCATCAACCCTAACAAAACCATTATGCATCCAGACATTGGCAAACTCCTCACCCGTTGAACACACTGATTGGGCAATTTCATTCTCATGGTGAGGAAACTGCAAATCCTGACCGCCGCCATGGATATCAAAATGATTACCCAGACAATGCGTAGACATAGCAGAGCACTCTATATGCCAGCCCGGGCGACCTTCTCCCCAGGGTGACGACCAACTGGGTTCGTCCGGTTTGGCTGCTTTCCACAAAACAAAATCCAATGGGTCATCTTTTGCTTGCTGGACCTCTACTCGTTCACCCGCCCGCAACTCTTCGGTATTTTTACCTGACAAGCGGCCATACTTCTCAAACGAGCTGACATCAAAATAAACGTCATTGTTATTACCAACATAGGCATGCTTTTTTTCGATCAATGTCGAGATCATATCGATAATTTGCGGCATATGCAGCGTTGCCTTGGGCTCATTGTCTGGTGACAAGACACCAAGGGCATCTGAATCTTCATTCATAGCAACAATAAAACGCTCTGTTAATTCAGAAATCGTTTCGTCATTTTCATTTGCTCGAGCAATGATCTTGTCGTCTATATCGGTGATATTACGAACATAAGATACGTCGAAGCCACTATGTCGCAGATAGCGCGCGATCATATCGAAAACCACCATGACGCGAGCATGTCCAATATGACAGAAGTCATAAACGGTCATCCCGCAGACATACATACTTACCTTGCCCGGCTCGATCGGCGTAAAGACTTCCTTTTGCCCGCTTAAACTGTTGTGAATTTTTAACACGCTTTTATATTAATCTATTAAATAAGTGGTCGCTCCGGACTCCTCGGCTCAAGCTCCTGCTTCGCCCTACTTCCTGCATCCATGTAGATAACCTCGGTGGCGCATCATATCCGAAAGGCTCTTATGCGACAAAAGGAATTTGTCATTCATATCAATCCGGGCATAATCAGAAAATTAAATTCTACTCTTAAAAATATTAATACTGGAGATTTACCATGAAGGTTCAGATGACAACGACACTCGGCCCAATAACACTGGAACTCAATTCGGAAAAGGCGCCGAAGACAGTCGAAAATTTTATTGCCTATGTTAAGAGTGGGCATTATGACGGCACTATATTCCACAGAGTCATCAAAGATTTTATGATTCAATGCGGCGGCATGGATAAAGACATGAACTCTAAATCCACCAGAGACGAGATAGAAAATGAAGCCAACAATGGACTGCCCAATGACTATGGCACCATATCTATGGCTCGCACATCTGCCCCGCACTCCGCGTCTGCTCAATTTTTCATTAATACGAACGACAATTCTTTCCTTAATTTTCAATCTGAAACACAAGACGGTTGGGGTTATTGCGTATTCGGTAAAGTTGTTGAAGGCATAGAAACCGTAACCAGTATTGAAGAAAAACAAACCACGACACGCGATGGTCATCAAGATGTGCCAGAAGATATTATTGAAATTGAAAAAGCAGTATTACTTGAAGTAGAGGAATAAACCCGACTTTGAATCGCTGATTAAAAATGACAACTCTCTTTGTTTCAGATCTGCACCTAAGTAATCGCCGACCGGAGAAACTTGCCTTATTCAAGAGATTAATGAGTGGCCCTGCATTAGAGGCTGATGCGCTTTATATTCTAGGTGATTTGTATGATGACTTCTGGATTGGTTGTGATGATGACCATCCTCCCAATCAGGAAGTCATTTCTATTTTACGCGATTACTCAGCCAACGATTCTACAAAATTATTCATCATGCGAGGTAATCGTGATTTTCATCTCAATCAAGAATTTTCTAGTGCAACGGCGTGTACTTTGATCGAAGATCCATCTGCGATCATGCTTGATGATAAAAAGGTTTTATTAATGCATGGGGACACCTTGTGTACCGATGATGTGAAGTACCAAAAATGGCGCCGGTTTATTACCAATCCGTTTATTAAATGGATCTATTTCGTTATGCCCTTGAAATTAAGAACACGTATTTCACGTGGCGTTCGAGGTTATGCGGCGGAAGCAGTACAGAAAAAAGCACCTGAAATAATCGATGTCACTGAAAAAGCTGTATTAGATACGTTTAAAATTTTTAGCGTTGAAACATTGATCCACGGACACACACACCGACAAGCAAGACACGAAATAAAATTAAACGATACGCTAGCGACAAGATTTGTTTTGGGTGAGTGGTTTGAACAAGACTGTGTGTTAGTCCACGATAAAACCGGTTTCAGGTTTGAACGCGTGGACGACTATATCAAGGAATGCGAATTGGAAAAGTAGGGTCAGATACAACTTTTCTTTGGCCGTCCCATTTTGGCCGGCCTAACCCTTCGGCCATAGAGCATTTCTACTTCATCTTTAAAACAGTCACTACCTAATGACAACCCTTTATTGACTGAACTCCGTATCTGCTCTAATAACTCAACCTCTACATGAGCTTTAAATAAAGCCCTATATGAGCTCAAGCGTTTTTCTTTATCTGTAGCTAACTTTAAATACTCCTCATGTGGGGTACAAAGTTCAGACTCAACACCATGCGCATTACATTGATAGCTTGACCAAGCATAGTCTGATGGCTCACCCACCATAGCTGCTCGAACGGGATTTAATTCAATATAGCGATAACACTGTAATAGATAATTTTCAGACTGGACAAGGCTCGATTTAAAGCGCCCCTCCCAAAGAGTACCTGAGCGACGGTACTGGAAATTGAAATATTGCACATAACGCCTTCCCAATGCCTGCATCATTGCCGACACTCCATCTCTCGTAGAGGGTGTTACTAACAAATGAACGTGGTTCGTCATAAACACCCATGCATGAACGGCAACATGATATTTCTGAGAATATTCTTTTAACCAATTCGCGTATGCAGAAAAATCCTGCACATCAGCAAAACAAATACTTCTATTGTTTCCGCGTTGAATCACATGTTGGGGTATGCCCGGAGGACATAATCGAGGTAATCGTGCCATGGTTGCTTCCTTGTAACCAATTGTGTAACTCAGTTTAATCTAATTATAATCATTCGCTAAAGAATAAGTTGTACCTGACCCCACTTATTAAACCTACCCCAATTATTAATGCGTAGTAACACGTTCCATCTTTTGGTACTCACGCTTATTTGTGTTTTCTAACTGCCAAAGATTTAAATTGGTTTGCATACCAATCCAAAATCGTGGGGTGCTTCCTAATACGCGACTCAAACGAATTGCGATATCTTCAGTCACATCACCACGTTCGTTTACTACTTTCGACATCGTATTTCGCGCAACACCACAGCGTCGTGCAAGCTCACTAACCGTGATACCCGTTTCAGGCAAAATAACATTGCGAATTAACGCACCAGGATGTGAAGGTTTCCGAGACATTAGTGATAATCCTCTAAATTAATATCGACAACATCGTTGCCATCCATACGCCAAGTGATACGCCAGTTTCCTGAAACGCGAACACTATACTCACCTCGACGCTGTCCTTTGAGCCTATGAAAATACAGGCCTGCGATATCCATTTCCATAGCACCCTCGATGGTATTAAGTGCATCCAATATCACAATTAAACGATCTGCGATTCCTGCACTAATACCCCGTTTATCAGTATATCGAGGATCATCGAAGAAACGCTTCAATCCCTTGTGGCGGAACTTTTTAATCATAGATGCTTTAGAGTGTAATCAATATGATTACATATTGCAATCGAAGCAAATACAAAGAAAGTTGTACCTGACCCCACTTATTGCTTGAAATCACTCCGGCACCTTTTATGGTATATTCCTGTAATAAGTTGTACCTGACCCCACTTATTTTGGCGGAACTTTTTAATCATAGATGCTTTAGAGTGTAATCAATTCAATTACATACTGCAACCGAAGTAAATACAAAGAAAGTTGTACCTGACCCCACTTATTCATATTGCAATCGAAGTAAATACAAAGAAAGTTGTACCTGACCCCACTTATTCATCCTCTATTCATCCTCTAAATTAAGAAGAAAGTCGTACCTGACCCCACTTATTGCTTATTCCACTTATTCCACTTATTCTTCAATTACTTTTAAAATTGTCCTTTCCAATTACATTCATATTTAGATTAAAATTTCCAGTATCAATTTCAACATTATTTGGGCTATTAAAAAATACTAGAGCAGAATAAGAAGTTAATTCATAACCTGTAGTATATGGGAAAGATTTATATCCACTAGCTGTAGTAATACCAATACTGGCTGTCGTCGGAATGTTACTACCAAATTGGCTTATTGATGCTTGTGAATCGCTACCACCAGTAAAAATTATATCAATATTAACAGACGCTATTGATGAAACAGATAGGGGTTCTTCAATAGCAGGAATTCCCAATGCATCTTTTATCTGAGATGCCATTTGTGAAACACCATTTTTTACAATTGTAGCTTTCCTCTTTATAAGAAGACCTCCAACACCAACCCGAACAAGATCAGCGCTTACATTACTTCCTAAAGAAGTTGCAAATGCTCTAGAAAAATTCCGCCCATTTATTTTTTCTGATATAGCTGTGCTTAGTGCTTTCGCTCCCACAAGGGTGAAATCTGCATCAACAGTTATATTGGTATCCCCGATTGAAAAATCTACTGACTTTCTAAGAGTGCCTATATTCTGTGCAGAAAATCCTATTATAGCTGTTCTTGAGCCAGCAGAAAGAAAACCTTTACCAAATTCTCCGCCTTGTAGTTCATTACTTACCCCTCCAACCGTACCATGAGCAATCGCTTTCAATCCAAGATTATTAACAGTTGAACTAATCCCACCAAACGCAGCACCAGTAAATAAACCAACTCCTGCTGACTTTAGATCACCACCCATAATAGCACCCGCAACGAAACCACCTACCGCACCTTGCGTTATACTTGCTATAGTAAATGCCGTTTCAACAGTAATAGAACCTGCAGAAACTGCAGATAATGTTGATCCTAATGATGCATTATATGCTAATCCTCCCACATAATAACCAGCTGCAGCTGCAATGATGCCATTTAAGATTTGATTCCCCCCCGTAATCTTATTAACAACTTTATTAGCTGCTTTAACTACCCCCTTAATCGACTTAACAATCGACTTAACAATCGACTTAATCGCCTTAAAAATACTCGAAAAGAAATACCCACTAGGATCCGTAAAACTCAACGGATTATTCAACACATAAGAGTAACGATTCAAACTCTGCCCATTCAACGGCTCCTGTATATAAGGATCAGCACTAATAAACCGTCCCAAGTCCGGATCATAAACTCGGCCATTCATGTGTATCAGACCAACATCATCCAACATCTCGTGATTAGTAAAACCTCGCACGGTTTCCAATGTCGTTATTTGGAAGTTTACATTCGTCCAGTCTGATTCTTCGCGACGTTTACCCCAAGCATCGTAAGAGAACTCTTCGACTAATAAGGCAGTTGTTCCATCCGTAATCGCTGTAACCGAACCGATATGGTCGCGGTGCATGTAACGTAATGTTTCACTTGTAACAGAGGTCTCTGACGCATCGACTTCTTTCTTGAAAACTGCAATGGTTGAACCACCGGCACTGATGTAATGCGTATGCGTTGCTGCGCCACCCGTTAACTCTTCTTTTTCGTATAAGCCACCTATATAGTGGGTTGTTTTAGTAGTGCTATTAATCGTGTTCTCTTGTTTAAAACGCGAACGGTCAGCACCATATGAAAAGCTTAAGGTTGTTCCGCCTTGGACAATAGTTGCTGGTTTGTTGTAACTGGTCCAGGTGAATGTGCGTTCAACTGGCGAACTACTGTCAGTAAAATTCCATCCCTTGGTCATATTACCGTTGGCATCGTAGCAATACTTTTTACCTGATACTGTTGTCACGGCGTGAGGGCCAGGTAATGCACCTCCTGTGCATTCTGTATGTAACTCACCGTAAGTATAAATGCCTAAGCCGGCTTTAATATCGATATTGCCATTGGCATGGTATGAATTAACTTTACTCGTTGCCCAATTATCTAGCGTACTTTCTGTCAGCCTGTTTAACGCATCGTATTTAAACTTCTCGGTCAGCGCTGTTCCATAATTAAGATAATCATTTTTATTACTCGGATTGAGATCTTGTCGTTGTGTTAAATTACCAATCGTGTCAAAGGTAAAACTCAAGTCTTGTATATTGTGTGAACCACCAAGTACCGAGTCGTTATTCGTTTTAATGCTCTCTATACGCCCTGTTTCTGCGACATACTTTTGATATGTCACCACCCCATTACCAAACTCATATTCTGTCAACTGGCCTTCGGCATTTTGTTCTTTGGCTACCCAATAATCTTCATAGGTATCAAAGTTAGAGACTTTTTCCAGATAACCGGTACTAGTGTATTCATTGTAAACAATGAGACTACTATCGATTTCATCCACCGTAATAGCTGGATAGGTGACTTTCGAAGAACGCCCTGACGAATCGTATGCCTGTTGAACAGTATAGGGATCGTTATCGATTACACTTGTTGTTGAATCTAATCGACCATATTGATCGTAAGTATATGACTCATCTTTTCCTTCAAAGCTGCTAACTGAAATAAGTTTGCCGATACTATGCGCTAGTTGACCATTCGCATATGTATCAACAGTGTCATAATCCCACGTTGTAATATCACCATTATGCGTCTGATTATTGGAATCATAAGTATAATTATCATAGCGCGTTATCATACGACCTAACTTATCGTATTCCATGTAGACAACCTGCCCCTTGGCATCGGTCTGTTTAACCAACTCACCCAAGGCGTTGTATTCGTAGAACCATAGTCCCATGTCGGGGTCGTTCATTTCTATTTTACGTCCACGAATATCATAGACATTACTCGTGGGATTATCATTCGGATCTTCTACGTAAGTAAGATTGCCAAACGGATCGTATTCGTAAATGGTAGCGGTGCTGCCTGTTGTATTACCGTTCTCAATAACAGAGATAATTTCGCCACGCGCATTTTTATAGCGTGCGTTTATCTGGCCTAAATCATTAATTATCGAGGTTTGCAGACCCGCATAGCTGCTTTCTGTTTTTATAACAGTATTATTTTCACCCGGTGCTAATTCTTTCTTAACTCTTCCGACGACATCGTATTCAAACTCATGCCATTGGATTTCAGCAGCAGGTGTTGAAGGAAAAAAATACGGACGTGACTTTTTATCGATTCGACCAAGCGCATCATAGACGGTATCCAACAGAATCGTATCAGTCCCATCAAAGCTTTCAGTCTCGGTTTGGATGACGCGTCCAAGCGCATCACTAAAGGTCACCGTTATGGGGGCGCCATTGGTTTCGGTAGTAAGTGCAAGGACACCTCCACTCGGACAATTGGTATGGCCCGTCTCACCTTGAAAGCCATTACACCATTGGCGGGTGACGGTGGTGCTGGTGCCATCGGCGCGGATCTCTTTTGTCTGGCGACCAAAGCTATCGTATTCCCAAGTCGTGGTAAGTTGGTTTGGTCCTTCTAACGTTAACATCACACCAAATGCCGCATCGTAGGTGCGGGTTTCTGAATGACCAAGGGCATTGGTGGTACTGGTCGCAAACTGCCCACGTGCATCGTAGTTACTGGTGGTGGTGCGCGAGGCAATTGCCGTTGCACCGGTGCCACCGGTGACGGTCACATCTGTTTTATTACCGAAGGCATCGTAGATATAACCGGTGGTTAACGTTAACGCTGCGGTGTCGGGTTCGATGACTTCTTGTGTCAATAGGCCGGTCGTCGCGTCATACGCAAACGCCGAGACGCGGGTGTCGCAGGTACTCGGCGTCGCTGCGGTACAGGTACCGTCTTTAGCGTCGGCATTGTCTGGCAGGTATTGCGTCACTTCGGCGCGGGTTAAGCGACCGAGGTGCCAGTCAGTTGTATTGTTGGTATAGGTGTTATCGGTATAGGTCGTATAGGTGTAGGTCACCGGTATGGGGTTACCCTGACCATCGTATTCCTCGCCGTCATTCTCGACTGCGACAGTGATACTGGTCGGGTTCCCGTAACTATCGTACACATTGGTCGTCGTGGTCGTGGTCACCAAGATGCTCGCCGCCATCGCGGTGGGCGCGATAAAGACACTCATAACCAGCAGTAGTTTCATCCAGTTTGATGTTGCATGACCTGTGTGTGTTGAATAACCCATTAAACTTCTCCTAAGTTTTAACGCGTTGATGTATTGAGTAATAATCTTTGAATTATTTAAAAGACAATGTCCGACGCTGCGTTTGTTAATAGACGCGCGCGTAATGACTGCATGAGGGTTACGGTTCTTCATGGTGTGCTTCCCAGTTCATAATCCCGCTTGGTCACGGATGACGCATACGGAAACAGCACGCCAGGATGGCTGCCTGTTACTTCTACACCGTCGTGTGTTTTGGTTTCCCCGAAAGTGGTCGTGACTTTACCGAGTAATTCACCACTACTCAGCTGTTGTTGTGTCTCTTCGACTAAACCGATGTAGGGATGAGTTTGTGAATATGTGGTGGTAGTTTTAATACTGGTGGCACTGTCTGTTGCACTCATGGTTTTGAAACCGAGGAAGCCACGACCATCTAACGAGCTTTTTGCTGCTGTGTAGTTATAAGTCGTATCGCGTGTGCCGCCTACTCCATCATCGACCGTGACTTTGCTCACGACATAGACCGGGCTTTGGATGTCGACTTCGGGATAGCTTGCGGCTGTGCCTTTAGTGTAGGTAGTGGTGTCTGTAATGGGTGTGTAGGTAATTGCTGTTTCGGTGTTGAGAGAAGAGGTAACTTTAGTAAGTAAATCAGGGAAATATGAATTTGCTAACCACGTCGTTTTATACTCTACGCCATTACCATGCGTAAAGGCACGAACCCAGTCCACCAATCCATCGCCATTAATATCAACGAATTGACCGTATTGCGTATTATCCGGTTCGTTATAATTGCGAATAACATCCGGTAAAGTGTAATTGCTGTTAGCTTGCCAACCATTGCCCGTGTTTAACCACGTCGTCTTATACTCTACGCCATTACCATGCGT
>JAJFKL010000013.1 GCA_021773235.1 Gammaproteobacteria bacterium
CCATGGCAGGAGACCCTATTACCACAGGTTTAATTATTTCAGCAGTTGCAACATCAGCAGGTGCAGCCCAACAGGTTGGCAATGCAAAAAGTGCCTCCACCCAACAAAAACGTAATTTAGAGCTATCTGCTGCTCGAGAAAAATCCGATATTGCTCAAGCAGAGCAAGATCGGCAGCAGCAACTCCGTAAACGTTTATCACAACAGCGAGCAGGGTTTGCAGCCGCAGGGATTGATAGCAGCAGTCAAACAGCCTTAGTAGGTGTCGATAAACTGCTAAGCGAGTCTAACCAAGAGTCAGCACGCCGTCGTTCGGCAGGTTTTGGCTCGGTGCGAGCGTCAGCATCGGGTGCGCTTAATCGGCAGATTTTTACCTCATTAAGTCGGGTTGGTGGCCAGTTTGGTCGTTTTCCACAAGGTGGGGTATAGGTAAATGAAAATTATTGCTCCACCATCTATCCCCAAAGATTTATTTGCAAAAAAGGGTGTAGATAAAACAAGTGAAATTCTGGCACAAGCCATTGTGGATATGCCTAATACAATAGAGTTAAAGACCGATAACAGATTGCCTCAGCATGATGAAGCATCGGCAGTATTGGCATATTTTGCTGATGTTATGTCGCAGTTATTAATTAAACTAGAGCAATGGCAAGAGCTATCAGCCGATGATTTCTCGGCACAAGCTATAAATTATGTATCTGCCACCGCACAAGCCATGCCAGAAGAAGTACGCCCCGCCTTTATGCAGCGAGCTACCGTATACATTGATGGCTTCCTAGCTTTGCTGCAAGACGCTGAAAATACGGCCGACATGCAACAAATAACAGATACATTCGCTCGCCTTTTACAACAGCTCGAGGTTTTAGCTTTAAACGCTATTGATTTACCAGATAAAGAACAAATTAAAGTTATCGCAACAGTATTGTCGGACTATCGCCATGCAGTATTAGCAGCAGAAAATATTGGTATTCTTGAGCAAGGCGCAAGCGATTTATTGCTAGAAGATTTGACCAATAAACTAACCCTAGCAACAGCAAAAGCCGCTTTGGCTGAGTCTGGCGACAGTGTGCTTTTAGCTCTGGATATTGCAAGTGCTACCAGTGGTGACAAAGAGCTAGACAGCTTACCTTTTTCTATCCGTCGCCAGTTGCTAGAGCAAGTTATAAAAGGGGAGAACAACTAAATGTTAAATAAAATTTCTCTTTATGGGGCAGGTTTGCAGTGGCGGCAGAATAATCGCCCATGGCATAGCCTATCTTTGGTTTTTGCAGGGCAAAATATCGAAAAAATAATGCAAGGCTTAGCAGTTGGTTATGCGCTAGAAAATGCTAGTGCTACTTTAGAACATAAATATATGTGGGCAGCGTACCAAGCTTGGCAAGAGGGTTTGTGGGGTGATGATTATACCTCTCGCCGTGATGAGCTGATTGTTATAGATGGCTATGCCGACAATTTCCCCCCACTTTTAGCAAAAGAAGAATGGCTAGGGGCATTAGCAACAGCGGTATCTTTTTATGATGGTGGGGAAGTATTAGCACAAACATTACGTAAACTCGATAAGGTAGATTTAATTGCTAAAGATAAGCTTGCCCGATTTAGCCCACATTTATTACGTTCTTTAGGTAATAAAGATGCGATAAACCAAGCCTTAGTAAAGATACTTTCTTTGTGGAATAAGCAAGACATTGATAACCCAACACAATTATTAATAACCATGAGAAAGCTTATTAATTTAGCAAAATATTTCACTAAAACTGACTTTAAGCACATGCCCAAACTAATTAAAATGCGGTTTAATAGCTTACATTTGCACCTCTCGTTACGCTTGGTAGACAGTATGTTTTATAGTGTTGATAGTACAGACCTAGCAACCCAACAACTAAACCAAGAAGTAGATTTACTAATAGCAGAGCTTGCCGATATAACCAGCCAACAGCGTTACAATGGTTTTGGTTTTAGTGAAGATACTGCCCCTGATATTTCTGCACAATTAGCTGCAGAAAATGTATTTGTATCACCATTGTCACCATTCTGGCAGGGGCAAATATTATCAGCTACCGATATGGAAATTATCGCAACCGAACGCCAACAAACAAAGCTTCTGGATAAAATAATCGAAGCTACCTCTATGCGGGCTTTTAACTCTTTCCCTCGTGATGGGATGGTTAATAACCGCATAACCCGTCGAGATATTCTCAATAAACTTATCGAACAAACCATAGGAGGGCATAACTAATGTCTACAATTCCAATTAATGATACAGCTCCACGTATTCAGTATACAGCAAGTGCTGCACAAACCGTATTTGTTTACCCATTCTGGATAACATCAGACCAAGATTTAGATGTTTATGTAGATGGTGCCCTTAAAATACCTACTACCGACTATACGGTTTTAGGGGTGCTTGCTTCTAATGGCGGAGATATAACTTTTGTTACCCCATTAAATGCTGGGCAAATTGTAACCATTGAACGCAATATGGCATTTGAAAGAATATCCGAGTTCCAAGAAGCAGGCACGTTTAAAGCTGGTGTTTTAAACCTAGAGCTTTCGAAAATGATTGGGATGATGCAGCAACTCAAACGAGATATTGGGCGCAAGCTTGGTTTGTCGCCAACAAGTTTAGTGAACCAAGTTAATCTTCTGCTTCCAGACCCTGTTGACGGCAAAGCCTTGGTGTTTGATGGCACTACTGGTGCAATGCGTACAAGTGGGGTTAATGTAGATGATATAGATAGCTCTGTGTCTGCTGCTAGTGCAAGTGCTGAGGCAGCTGAAATAAGCGAAACTAATGCGGCAGCAAACTCAACCGCAGCGCAAACAGCCCAAACAAATGCAGAAACAGCCCAAGCAGGCGCTGAAAATGCGCGTGATACAGCTTTAGCTGCGGTAGGGAATGTTGAGGTCTCGGCAAACGACACTACAACTGGCAACCTAGAAGCTAAAATAGTAGCAGGAACAGGGATTAGCATCTCAACTTTGAATGAGGGTGGCAACGAGCAGTTACAAATTACTAATTCTTCATCTGGCCCTGTTGTAGCATCTCAAACCGAAGCCGAAGCTGGTACTGATAATACTAAGATGATGACACCGCTCAGAGTTGGAGATGTAACGCCAATTATTGATAGGGCTTTTGCTACTACAAATGTATCTACAGCTATTACAACCACTCTTCCTTACGATGATACAGCACCCACTAGTAGTGAAGGAACGCAGGTTCTAAGTGCTACACTAACACCTAAAACCACCACAAATAAAATAGCAGTAAGGGCAACTGTAGCCCTTGCTAATGCGTCGGCTAGTTCCCATTCAGTTATGGCGGTATTTAGAGGCACAACCTGCATTGGCTACAGAGCTACTACCCAAACTAGTGTCTGGGCGGCCAGAACACTTACTATTGAAGCAGAAGACGCGCCTGCCACTATGTCTCCAGTTACATATACGGTAAGGGTTGGTAAAGGTACAGGTGTGGGCGTTCGTCTAAATGGTGACTATGCATCAAGAAAAGGCGGGGCAAAACAAACCTCTACCTTAGAAATATTAGAATTAAGAGCATAAGGATAAACACATGCAAATATTATCGGCAAAATACGCAAACCAAGAACAGACAGCAGTGCTAGCCCAAACAGATACTAATGGAGAATGCTTAATAGACGACCAAAACCCTTTATGGGCTGATGTACTACAATTAAATATCGGAGTTTTTAGTGTTGCACTAGAAATCAAGCAAGAAGAAGTCAGAACAAAGCGGAATATGCTGTTGGCGGCTACTGATTGGGCGGTATTGCCTGACAGCCCTGC
>JAJFKL010000014.1 GCA_021773235.1 Gammaproteobacteria bacterium
CATCGACCTTTTCTGCTATACGAAGTTGGCCACTGTCGAGTTTCCAGATGATCTCTTCAACGGCATCTTTGATTTCTTTGTTTGCTGAATCAATTTCGATCTCGGCGCGGTTTTCAAATGCATCATTGATTATGTTTTCTATATCGCTCATGTGTTTTTCCTAAAGTATTAATATGTAGTTTGTATAAATTGTTTAATTCGGTTTGCGGCTTCGGTGCATTCTTCTACTGCTGCTACCAATGCTATGCGAGCGCGGTTCCTGCCGGGATTAATACCGCCACTATCGCGGGATAAATAAGAGCCAGGTAATACTTTGACATTCTCGCTTGTATATAAATTTCTTGCAAAGTCTGTGTCGGAGCAGGGCAGTTCTGGCCAGAGGTAGAAACTGGCAGGTGGTGGTGTGACTTCTAGTACTGGTTTTAGTATTTCACAGACTTGAGTGAATTTTTCTCTGTATTGATCCCTATTATGTTTGACGTGCATTTCATCACCCCAGGCAGCAATACTGGCTTTCTGTGTGTGCAATGGCATAGCACAACCATGATAGGTTCGATATCTAAGGAATTGCTCAATTAATGCACTGTCACCAGCGACAAAGCCGGAACGTAAACCGGGCACATTCGAGCGTTTGGAGAGACTGTGAAAAACCAGACAACGTTTGAATTCTGAATTGCCTAATTGATTCGCATACTCAAGCAATCCGACCGGTGGTTGATTCTCATATGGATAAATTTCGGAATAACACTCGTCAGAAGCGATAACGAAGTCGTATTTTTCGGCCAATGCCATTAATTCTTTGACTGATGCTAAATCAACTACTGCACCAGTGGGATTTCCGGGTGAACATAAATAGATAAGTTGGCACCGTTGCCAGATGTCTTCTGGTACTGATGATAAATCAGGGATGAAGTCGTTATCTTCAGTACAGTTTAAATAATATGGCTCAGCTCCCGCGAGTAATGCGGCACCTTCATAGATTTGATAAAAAGGATTCGGTAATACGATTACGGGCGTACCTGAATCTTTATTGACCAGCGTTTGAGCGATAGCAAACAAGGCTTCTCGCGTACCACTCACCGGCAGGACATTCTTCTCTGCGCTTACTGACGTTAGTGGTAGCTTAAATCGTTGGCATAACCATTTAGCAATCGCTTCACGTAGTTCAATCGACCCACGAGTTGTGGGGTAGTTAGCCACATCACCCAAATTCGCTTTTAATGCATCCAGTATAAAGTCTGGTGTGGGGTGTTTAGGTTCGCCAATCGCAAGACTGATTGCCGATTTATCCGGGTTAACGGACGTATCTTCGAGTAACTTAGTTAGTCGCTCAAATGGGTAAGCATGTAAATTTTTCAGTCCTGAATTCATTAAAGGTAGTGATTAGTTAATAATGGCGAAAAAGGCGGCTAAGTATATGCGATCAATTCCCTCATCCCAACCAACATCACAACACTTTCCAGCATTATCTTGCATGGTCGCTGCTGTCCTGTGGGGATTACTTTGGTATCCACTCAGGTTATTGGAAGAGATGGGGGTTCCGGGGCTATGGTCGACGTTGATTATCTATTGTTCTGCTATGATATTTCTTCTTCCGACTTGCTGGCGTTGGCGAGCTGATTTCTTACGGCGTAAAACGGACTATATGCTTGTTGGGGTTTTCTCTGGTTGGGCAAATATTGCCTTTATTCTGGCCATGTTGGAGGGGGAAGTTGTCCGGGTATTATTGTTGTTTTATCTGTCTCCAATATGGGCGATTTTGTTAGCTTATTTCATATTAGGTGAGCGTTTAACCAAGGCAGGTCTAGTGGCATTAGTCTTGGCAATGTTGGGTGCAGCGTTGATGTTATGGAATCCTGATTTGATTGACCTCAACACAATGAGTCTGGCAGATTTCTACGCGATTACCTCGGGTATGGCATTTGCTGTAACGAATGTTGTGCTCAGAAAGATTGGGGACGTTCCTATCGGCATGAAAATGGGACCGGCATGGTTAGGTGTGATTGTTCTTACCTTATGTGGATTATTGATTGCGCAGCCTCAACTACCAGAGATAACAATCCAATCAGGTGTATTTGCCTTCTTGATAGGTTTTCCAATGATGACTGTGCTGACATGGACGGCACAATATGGCGTTACTTTTCTGCCTATTCAACGCTCCTCAGTGATATTTTTACTGGAGATTGTAGCCGGTGCGGTATCCGCAGCGTTATTGACAGACGAAATTGTTAGCAATATTGAATACATCGGAGGTGCATTAATTATATTTGCCGGATTAATTAGTGTTATTAAGGAAAAAAATGGCGATATCAGTGCCTATGAGTCGTCCCCAACGAAAAGTTGATGTATGCTTTGCGCCCGTTAAAAATAGCGTGCTTTTTATTACTTGGAATTTATTAAAACGTGACTAAAAAAATCTTGATATTACCCGGTGACGGTATCGGTCCAGAGATCGTAGCCCAGGCTGAAAAAGTGCTGGCCTTTTTGATTAATGAACGTGGTTTCGATTTGGAGATAGAGCATGGTTTGCTTGGCGGCAGTGCTGTTGATGCGACTGGTTCTCCTTTCCCGGACGAAACCCTGAATCAGGCAAAGTCTGCTGCAGCTATTTTATTAGGTGCCGTTGGTGGCCCAAAATGGGAGTCTATTGAACGCTCTATACGCCCGGAACGTGGATTATTGGGGATTCGCTCCAGCCTTGAATTATTTGCTAACTTACGTCCAGCGGTACTGTTTCCACAACTGGCAGAGGCTTCAACACTGAAGGAAGAAGTCGTCAGTGATCTCGATATTATGTTTGTCAGAGAACTTACCGGAGGTATCTATTTTGGCGAACCGCGTGGCATAAAAACGCTCGATGATGGACAACGACAAGGCTTTAATACACTTGTCTATAGTGAGAGTGAGATTGAACGGATAGCGCGGACTGCATTTGATGTCGCAAGTAAACGTCAAGGACGCGTTTGTTCGGTCGATAAGGCAAATGTATTAGAAGCAACCGAATTATGGCGCGAAGTCGTTAGCAGTGTTGCCAAAGATTATCCTGATGTTGAATTACAACATATGTACGTCGATAACGCGGCAATGCAATTGGTTCGCGCGCCAAAACAATTTGATGTGATCGTTACTACCAATATGTTCGGCGATATATTGTCTGATTTGGCGTCAATGTTAACCGGCTCGATTGGCATGTTACCGTCTGCATCCTTGGCCAGTGATGGAAGTGGGATGTATGAACCGAGTCATGGTTCGGCTCCTGATATTGCGGGACAGAATATAGCCAACCCATTAGCGACGATATTGTCTTTATCAATGCTACTACGCTATTCGCTTTCTGAAGTTCAGGCAGCGGACCAAATTGAACAAGCAGTGAGCCAGGTATTGTCAGATGGATTCAGAACTAAAGATATTCATTCTGATGGGATGAATTGTGTGGGTACAAATGAAATGGGTGATGCGGTAGTTAAGGCGTTGTCATCAATTGTTAACTAGAATTTATATAAGCAATTTTAAAGAAGTGTTATGACTGAGAAAAAATACAATGTTGCCGTTGTTGGTGCCACCGGTGCTGTTGGCGAAACCATGTTGTCTATTTTGGAACAACGTGATTTTCCTGTTGGAGAAGTATATGCCTTGGCGAGTAGTCGATCAGCGGGCAAACGAATTCAATTCAAAGGTAAGCAACTAGTCGTTGAAGACCTTGAAACATTTGATTTTAGCAATGTACAAATAGGCCTTTTTTCTCCGGGCGCTTCTGTGTCTGCTATTCATGCGCCACGTGCGACTGAGGCAGGTTGTGTCGTTGTGGATAATACTTCCCAATTTCGTTATGACGATGATATTCCATTGGTCGTTCCTGAAGTAAATCCTCACGCAGTTGCTGATTACAAGAACAGAGGCATTATTGCTAACCCAAATTGTTCCACCATTCAAATGATGGTGGCATTAAAACCAATCTATGATGCGGTTGGGATAGAAAGAATCAATGTCTGTACCTATCAAGCGGTGTCGGGGACAGGTAAAGAAGCAATAGAAGAGTTGGCAAAACAAACTGCAAACCTTTTGAACGTAAAAGATATTGAATGTGAGGTGTATCCAAAACAGATTGCCTTTAATGTCTTACCTCATATCGATTCATTTCAAGATAATGGCTATACCAAAGAAGAGATGAAGATGGTTTGGGAAACACGGAAGATTTTTGAGGATGACTCAATTCAAGTCAATCCGACTGCTGTAAGAGTACCTGTTTTTTATGGTCATTCAGAAGCTGTGCACATTGAGACCAAAGAAAAGATCGATGTTACTACGGCCAGAAAACTGCTTGAAGAAATGCCCGGAGTGGCAGTGATTGATGAGCATGCAGATGGGGGTTATCCGACGGCTGTTACCGAAGCAGCTGGAGAGGATCCTGTCTATGTTGGGCGTCTTAGAGAAGACATTTCTCACCCTCGCGGATTGGACATGTGGGTGGTTTCTGACAACGTCCGCAAAGGTGCGGCATTAAATAGTGTTCAAATCGCTGAAATTCTGGTAAAACACTACTTATAAACTATAGTTATCGGTTATATGTAAAGGACATTCGCAAGTTCTAAAGTGCTAAAAATCGATAATAAATAGCGTTAAATTACATTCAAAAATATGTAAAAAAATGCAGTATTTGGGAATATATTTAATATATAAAACAATAACATAGCGTATAAACTGATGGGTGTATACAAAATATTATTTAAGCTCTTGATGTTCTCTTTTTTGGGGCTCTATGCTGTTTCAGGCTATTCACTAGCGCTGTCTGAGGCTGAGTTGAAATCTTATTTAAATCAGCCACTTGATGTCAGAATCGAATTGAAAACGGACGAAGCAGCCGACATAGATGAACTCAAGGTTGAGATAACACAATCGGTTGAAAACTATACTTCCCACTACCAATTGAAATACGAAGTTTTAAAGAGCGGTGGGGTAAATATACTCAAGATAACCAGTAGTGATGTTGTTCGTGAGCCCATTGTCGAATTTACATTAGATATTGGTTGGTCTGATGGTCATGTGGTTAGAGACTATTCTTTTTTAATTGATCCGCCGCGCAAATGATTTCAAGGAAATTGAAGTAAAAATGAAACGTAAAATTTATATCGTCATCTTATTAGCTTTAGCGCCTACTTTAGTTAATGCACTAGGCTTAGGTAATCTTGATTTAAATTCAGCATTAAATGAGCCCTTTGATGCAAGAGTTCAATTGCTTTCCCCTACTGCGGATGAGCTTGATTCACTTACTGTTGGTTTGGCTGACAGCGAAGCTTTTGCTAGAGCTAAAATTGATCGTCCATTTATATTAAGTAATCTTAAGTTTGCTTTACGCCGATCACCTGACGATGGACCTGATTACATTCGTGTATTCAGTCAAGAACCGATTCGTGAGCCGTTTTTAAATTTCTTAGTAGAAATCAGTTGGTCAAATGGACGGTTATTCCGTGAATATACGGTATTACTTGATCCACCACTCTACGATCCTAATGCACGCGCTAGTGAATTTACTCAGGATCAGTCTACTAGCTATACTGCTGAGCCAGTAGTTGAAGCTGTTACTATCGATGACCCTGATCACAAGGTTGTGTACGCGAACGATTATGAGCAATCAAGCAGCCCAACAACTGCTTCGCCAAATATAAATTATTCGGGTGGTGATTATGGCCCGACAGAACAGTCGGATACATTATGGTCTATCGCATCATCAATGCGCCCAGATTCATCGATCAGTGTGAATCAAATGATGTCTGCCTTATTACGCGCAAACCCGGATGCATTTTTTAATCAAAACATAAATGGTTTAAAGCGTGGTCAGATACTACGCATGCCGACTGAAAGCGAGATTAATGCACTTTCTAATGCTCAAGCTTTAGCAGAGGTTCAGTCACAACATGCTGCTTGGGATGGTATTAAAGATAATTTATCCAGCGCGGTTAATGAACGTCCAGAGGTAAGCTCGGTTCCAGAATCACCGGACACAACTGCAGATGAAACTACAGAAACTATTGAAGCTGCTGTCGAGTCTGACCCGGAATTAAAACTAGTGGCAGCAGAGGAGACTGGTGAAGCAACACAACAGGTTTCCAGTGTCGATGCTGGACAGGGCGAAGACTTAATATTGGCTCAAGAATCTATTCAGGCATTAACTCATGAAAATATGGAGTTGAAGGATCGTCTACAGGAATCTGAAGCTTTACTAGAAGACCTTAAACGTTTGTTGTCACTTAAAGATGATGAGCTAGCCGCACTTCAAGGACAGGTGATTGAAGAACCTGACATGGCTGAAGAAGAAGTTGAGTTTGTTGATGAAGAAATGATGTCCGATGTTGAAGAGGAGGCTGTTTTAGAAGATGAAGAAGAGCTTCTTGAAGATACCGAAGACGAGGCTGTAGAAGAAGATACCGCAATGGAAGCTGCGGAAGATGAAATGCTAGTCGAAGATGAAGAAGAACTTGGAACAGTTGAAGAAGAGGAAGTTATTGATGTAATCGAAACTGAACCTGCATCAAGTTCTGCTGGCATTATGGGTATGGTCGATCAATACCTTGGTCCTGTTAAAGAGATGCTACTTGGCAACCCAATGATCGGAATGGCCATAGCAGGTGTTCTTGTTCTGTTAATCCTGATAATTGTAATAATGAAATTCAGGAAAGAGCCGGCTGAAACAATAGATTTAGACGCAATGACGGAAGAGGCGTTCCCTGATTTTGATTCAGGTGATATGGGTGCTACTGGCGATGAAGCACCGGATTCAGAAGCGGTGACTGTTTTACCACCTGATTCAGAAGCTGAAACTGCAATGCCTGAAGCGTCAGTAGACTTGGACATAGAAGAGGAAGCTGCACCAATAGTCGAAGAAGCTGCTCCAATCGAAGAAGAAGAGCCTGATGAAGACCCCATGCAAGAAGTTAATACTTATCTTGCATTTGAACAATTCGATCAAGCAGAAGAATTTGTGCGCAATGCTATAAATGACACGCCTGATAATGCTGAGTATCACACGAAATTACTGGAAGTATTTTATACCTCAGGCAATAAGAAAGGTTACGAGGAAGAAGCCAAGATCTTACATGATAAATTTGGCGAAACTAACGAACATTGGAATATGGCTGTCGCTATGTGGTCAGAAATGTCTCCTAATCGAGCTCTGTTTGAAGAAGGCGCGGACGATGAAGACGATGATGCAGATAACACAGGTGGGTTTGTTGACGTAACAGCTGATGATGAGGCAGGAAGTGAAGATGCAGGTCTTGATTTCGATATAGGTGGTGCTGAAGAATCACCCGCTGATGAAGGCATGCTAGATATTACCGGAGCTGATGAAGGTGAAGGCATGTTAGATCTCACAGCATCAGACGAAGCTGAAGACATGCTGGATGTGACTGCTGCTGTGGGTCTTGAAGAAGTTGATGATGTTGTAAATGAAGCAGCTGAGGATGTGCTTGATATCTCTGGCGCAGGCGGTGACGATCTACTGGATTTGACGGCGAGTGAGGAACCTGCAGGAGATGATTTATTGGATGTGACTGCAGCTATCGGTCTTGATGAAGTTGACGATGCAGCAAATAACGATTCTGAAGATGTGCTTGATATCTCTAGTGCTGGTGGTGATGATTTATTGGATGTGACTTCGGCTGCAAATCTTGACTTAGATTCTGAAGAAGATTTATTAGATGTAACCGCTGCTACAAGTGCTGGTGCGGATAGTTCTGAGCTGCTTGGTCTTAACATAGAACCTGAATCAGAAAGCCTTGAAATTGATATTCCAGAAGAGAATGAAACTGTAGAGCTTGATATGGGTGTTGTTGACAATGAAGCAACAGTAGAAATGCCAACAAGCGAAGATGACAATGTACTTGATTTCGATCTTGGTTCTAATGATGAGGATGAAAGTCTTGAAATTGAAGCAAGCGAGCCAGAGGATGCCGGTTTAGAAATCGATTTAGGTGTGCCTGAATTAGAATCTTCTGAAGCAGAAGATGTAGGCTTGGATATTGGCTTAGATATGCCAGAAGAAGATGAACCTATTAGACTTGATGCAGAAGATGAAGGTGAGATTTCACTTGATTTTGATATGGGTGAAGATGACGGTATAGAGCTTGATCTTTCGGCCGAAGCGGCTGATGAAACACCTGAGTTAGATATGGATATTGCATCTGAAGAAGAAACGGTTCAGGTTGACAGTGCAGACATGGAATTTGAGTTAACCATGGATGACACGCCTGAAGTGTCACTCGAAGATGATGCCAGTCTTAATCTAGATGAAACGGTTGAAATTCCAAAGAGTGTTGATCTGTCTGTTGACGATGACGATGACGATGACGATGAGCATACTGTCTTTGTACCGAGAGCAGCACAACCAGAAGAACAAACTGCGGAAGATGAAATTGCTACTAAGTTGGATCTTGCAAAGGCCTATGTTGAATTAGGAGATAAAGATAGTGCCAAGACTATTCTGGATGAAGTTATGGCCGATGGAAATGATGAGCAGCGAAAACAAGCCGAAGACCTAATAGGTCAGGTTTAGAAAAACATAAATTGAATGCTGAATTATTTAATTAGAAGTACTCGTATATTAATAATTAAGTAATTCAGCATAGTTATATTAACTTTATTATTAGCGTTAATTATTAGCGTGGCCAGTCCAGAATGAAGATTGCACTGGGAATTGAATATAATGGTTGTAATTATTATGGCTGGCAAAGGCAATCAATCTCTCCAACGATACAAGAATCTATAGAAACAGCCTTATCAACGATCGCGGATGAAAGCATTAGAGTACATTGCGCGGGCAGAACTGATACCGGAGTTCATGCGATTCAACAGGTTATTCACTTCGAAACATCATCTATAAGAGACACTCATGCTTGGATACTTGGAACAAATTCAATGCTCCCCAAAGACATCTCGGTTACTTGGGCTTTAAATATTGATGATGATTTTCATGCCAGATTTAGTGCAGAAAAAAGAACCTATCAATACTTAATCTTAAACCGACCTGCCCGTCCTGCTATATTCAATGGCTTGGTGTCCTGGGAAGGTAGGCAACTTGATTTTGATAAAATGAAGCAAGCTTCATCTTGTTTTATTGGACAGCATGATTTTACTTCGTATAGAGCGGTTGCTTGTCAGGCAAATTCACCTATCAGGACGATACATAACCTTGAAATGGACAGATTGGAAGACTGGATAGTGATTACACTAACTGCAAATGCCTTTCTTCATCATATGGTGAGGAATATAGCGGGCGTATTAATGGCTATCGGCTTAGGTAAAAAAGAAGTAAATTGGGCGGCTGGGGTATTAGCTGCCAAGAATAGAACAGCTGGTGGAGTAACTGCACCGCCTGATGGATTATATTTGGTTAATATTCAGTATCCAGAACGATTTTCTATTCCAGGTGCAAAATCGATAATAGATAAATTTGGAATTTGTCGTTAAAAATTAATTTTATAGCAATTAAGAATTGAACGAATTGAACGAATGGAACATCTAAAACGTACCCGGGTGAAAATTTGCGGTATCACTAACCTTGCGGATGCAAATGCTGCTGTCGATGCAGGAGCTGATGCAATTGGCCTAGTATTTTATGAGCCAAGTCCACGCTGTGTATCAATTAGTTTAGCCAAACAAATTACAGACAATATGCCACCATTTATTAATTGTGTTGGTCTGTTTGTGGATGCGGATGATGCATATATTAATGAGGTATTAAAAGAAGTTGCGATTGATACACTCCAATTTCATGGACAAGAAACGGAACAAGCTTGCGCTTTATTCAATAGGCCTTATATTAAAGCGATCAGAATGAGTGAAAGTGTTGGTTTATTTGATGAAGTTGAAAAGTACCCCTCAGCTAAGGCCTTATTGCTTGATGCTTATGTGAAAGGAGTACCAGGCGGTACCGGAAAAGCGTTTGACTGGAGTATCATCCCAAATAAATTGTCGAAACCTATTATCCTTGCAGGCGGTTTGGATGACAATAATGTTAAAAATGCGATATCTCAAGTTCATCCTTATGCTGTAGATGTGAGCGGTGGTGTTGAGAAGGAAAAAGGGATTAAAGACCCTGTTAAAATTAAAAAATTTATTAGTGAGACTATGAATGCCTGAAACGAATAAAAAAAGTGATACTTCAGAAAGTGAATCGTATATGACTATGCCAGATAAGCGTGGTCACTTTGGAACATATGGCGGCCGATTTGTCTCTGAGACATTAATGGGGCCATTAGAAGAACTAGAGAAAGCATACAAAAAATATATAAATGCCCCTGATTTTATAGCTGAATTCGAACATGATTTAAAACATTATGTCGGGCGACCCTCACCGTTATACCATGCGGAACGCTGGAGTGAGCAACTTGGTGGTGCGCAAATATATTTGAAGCGTGAAGACTTGAACCATACAGGTGCGCATAAGATAAATAATACGGTTGGTCAGGCACTCTTAGCGAGATTGATGGGAAAGCGTCGTGTAATTGCAGAGACGGGTGCTGGTCAGCATGGTGTCGCAACGGCCACAGTTGCGGCTCGATATGGTATGGAATGTGTCGTTTATATGGGCGCTGAAGATATCCAAAGACAAGCTATGAATGTCTTTCGTATGAAGCTTCTTGGCGCAACTGTTGTTTCAGTTGAGGCAGGATCAAAAACATTAAAAGATGCATTAAACGAAGCGATGCGAGATTGGGTAACTAATGTTGATGATACCTTTTATATTATTGGCACTGTAGCAGGGCCACATCCATACCCAGCCATGGTGAGAGATTTTAATGCAGTCGTTGGACGTGAAGCGCGGCAACAATGTCTCGATCAGGCTGGATGTCTCCCAGATGCATTGGTTGCCTGTGTCGGTGGCGGTTCAAATGCGATTGGATTGTTTCATTCATTTCTAGATGATAAAGAAGTATCTATTTATGGCGTTGAGGCAGCTGGTGAAGGTATCGAGACTGGACATCATGCTGCTCCTTTAAATGCGGGAAAACCAGGCGTTTTGCACGGAAACCGTACTTATCTAATGGAAGATGAATATGGCCAAATAATTGAAACACACTCAATCTCAGCGGGTCTTGATTATCCGGGTGTAGGGCCAGAGCATGCTTGGTTAAAAGATACTGGCCGTGCTAATTATGTTTCAGTCACAGATATCGAAGCATTGCAGGCTTTCCATGATTTGACGCGCATAGAAGGTATTATCCCCGCATTAGAATCTAGCCATGCATTAGCCTATACATCAAAAATTGCCCCGAAAATGGCTAAAGATGCGATAATTATTGCTAATTTATCAGGTCGTGGGGATAAGGATATTCATACAGTTGCCGCACATGAAGGGATTACACTTTAAACCGGGGAACATAGAACATGAATAATCGTGAACGTTTGATGGAAATAATGGCTGATCGAGAGCTGGATCGTTTGCAAGTTGCTGAACTATTAAAAGTTAAACGAGCCGAAGTCGATAATTGGTTGTTATCACATGAGTCAAGAAATCATAAAGATATACCTGATATGGCCATCGAGTTGCTTGAATTGAAACTCGACTTAAAAGAATAACTTAGCAGATGTTGGCAAGTTTTCAGCTATATCCTTAATTTTCGTTTCCTATTTATATTTTCAAATTAACAAATTATGAGCAGAATTGAAGCGTGTTTCAGCGCACTTAAAAGCAATAACAAAAAAGCACTAATCCCTTTTATCACTGCAGGCGATCCATCTCTTGAGATGACAGTTGAATTAATGCATATTTTGACAGCAGCGGGCGCAGATATTATTGAATTAGGCGTCCCTTTTTCAGATCCTATGGCCGATGGGCCGGTGATTCAACGTGCAAGTGAACGCGCCTTAATACATGGTACGAATACTGATGATGTCTTTAATATTGTTACGGAATTTAGGACCAAGAATGAATCAACTCCCATTATCTTAATGGGCTATTTAAACCCGATTGAAGTAATGGGTTATGAAACGTTTGTAGAAAAGGCGGCAAATGCAGGGGTTGATGGTCTGATTATTGTTGATCTGCCACCAGAGGAATCTGCTGAATTTGCTGAGGTTCTGAAACCACACGGTATAGACCAAATATTTCTTATTTCACCGACAACACAAGGTGAACGTCTGAACAGGATCTGTGAAGTCGCCTCAGGCTTCCTGTATTATGTCTCTTTGAAGGGTGTAACCGGTAGTAATCAACTGGATGTTAAGGCTGTTGACGATAAACTGAATGAGATCCGTAGCAAGACATCATTACCTTTAGGTGTTGGCTTTGGAATTAAGGATCCGCAAATAGCAGAAAATGTCGGAAGGGTCAGTGATGCAGTTGTTGTCGGTAGTGCCTTGGTTGAAAGAATTGCAGAACATGCTGATAACGGCGAAAAAATGAAATCAGAGGTATCATCATTCATCGGTTCCCTGCGAACCGCATTAGATAGTATTGGATGACAATTAAATATGAGTTGGTTTAAAAAAATATTACCGTCGCGAGATAAAACAAACGGTACAACACGTCGCACTGTCCCAGAGGGTGTATGGACAAAGTGTCAAGAATGTAACGCCGTTTTATATCGTGCAGAACTCGACAGGAATAATGAAGTATGTCCAAAATGTGATCATCACATGCGAATTAGTGCGCGAGTGCGATTGGAAACTTTTTTGGATGTAGACAATAGAGTGGAGATTGGTGCTGAAGTACAACCAGTTGATATCCTGAAATTTCGTGATAATAAAAAATATAAAGATAGGCTCAACCAAGCGCAAAAGAAAACGGGTGAAGATGATGCGCTGATAGCGATGTCTGGAAAATTAAAAGGCTTGCCAGTCATTGCTTGTGCATTTGAATTTAATTTTATGGGTGGTTCTATGGGCTCGGTTGTTGGTGAGCGGTTTGTGCTTGCCGTTGAAATGGCAATTGAAATGAATGCCTCATTAATCTGCTTTTCTACAAGTGGTGGCGCAAGAATGCAGGAAGCTCTGTTCTCATTGATGCAAATGGCGAAGACATCTGCTGCTATAGCTATTTTGCGTAATAAAGGATTGCCCTATATTTCAGTGCTGACTGATCCAACGATGGGTGGTGTATCAGCTAGTTTGGCTACGCTTGGAGATATTAATATTGCAGAGCCTAATGCCTTGATTGGATTTGCTGGGCCTAGAGTTATTGAACAAACCGTTAGAGAAACCCTGCCTGCAGGCTTTCAGCGTAGTGAATTTTTACTCGAAAATGGTGATATTGATATGATTGTTGATCGTAGAGAATTACGCGATAGAATCAGCAAGTTATTATCAATGCTAACCCATCAATCATTAACTGCATGATATAAATCGTTTCTCACGACACTTATGGCTAGTAAAATTAAAACAATTTCTAAGTCAGGAACACACCCCGATCAATTAAGGTTTAACAATCTTGAAAAATGGTTAGAGTGGCAAGAAAGCCTGCATTTCACTGCGATTGAATTAGGTTTAGAGCGATGTCGTCGTGTTGCAAATAATATGGGTTTGCTCAAGCCAGCATATAACGTTATTAGTGTTGCAGGGACCAATGGCAAAGGGTCTAGCATTACCATGTTGGATAAAATCCTGCGTAATGCAGATTACAAAATAGGCCGGTATACATCTCCTCATTTACTCCGTTATAACGAACGAATTTGCATCAATGGTGTTGAAGTCTCAGATTCTGAACTGTGTGAATCATTTGACCGAATTGATCGTGCACGCGGTGAAATTTCATTAACGTATTTTGAATTCGGAACGCTTACAGCGTTGGATCTGTTTCGCCAGCATAAGGTCGATCTGGCCATCCTCGAAGTAGGTTTAGGTGGTCGGCTTGATGCGGTAAATGTACTAGATGCAGATGTCGCATTAATTACTAGTATCGATATTGATCATCAGCAATGGCTTGGTGATAATCGTGAAAGCATAGCTAGAGAAAAAGCAGGTATTTTTAGAAACAAAGCACCTGCTATATGTTCTGACGCTAATCCACCGCAGAGTTTACTTGATTGTGCGGATGCATTGGGTACGCCGTTGAGTGTATTAGGGCGTGATTATAAATTGGCTATGGGGCATGGTGATTGGTCATGGGAGATAGACAATATTTCATTGGATCAATTACCCAGACCTATGCAGTTTTGTGATTTTCAATTACAAAATGCAGCAGGTGCTTTAATGGTATTGGAAAAAATAAAAAATGATTATCCCGTTAGCATAGAGAATATTAAGGAAGGACTTAGTAGTTTTCGTCTTAATGGGCGCATGCAATTTGTCCCTGGCAGGATCCCGAAAATATTAGATGTGGCTCACAATAGTGAATCAGTCAGAGTACTAGTAAAAAATATAAGTAAGATCCCATGTTTAGGACAAACTCATTTGATCGTGGGTATGTTGAAGGATAAAGATCACTCAGAAGTGTTTAAGGTATTAAACAATATTGCGGATAGCTGGAATATCATTACGCTAAAGGAAGAGCGTGGTAGTGATGCGAAAACATTAATTTCAGAACTCAAGTCACTAGGTGTAAATGAAAACGTTGTTGAATATACTAATGTCGGCGATGCTTTAGTTCAGCTTGAGGAGTTATCCACGGCGGGTGATAGAATTATTGTCACTGGATCTTTTCTAACGGTAGGTGCCGCACTCGGCCACTTAAACCTGGAGTTAAGCTAAACTAAAATGCATCAACGCTTAAAAGAACGATTGGTTGGTGCAGCAGTCCTAATTTTTATTGCTGTTGTTTTTATACCGATGTTTTTAACTGGGCCTATAGATGCTGGGTCTATTACTGAGACCAATATTCCAGAGCGAACGACAGAGAAGTTTAATTCCAGGTTAATCCCGCTGAATAATTCTGGAGTACCAGACGCACCGATTAATATGGATGCTGAAGATGTAGAAGAACAGCCTATTACGGATGATAAAAAAGAGGATTCTATAGTTAAGCCAAATGTAGAAACATCTTCAAAACCAGAATCGATTAGTACGGCAGAAGCTAGTGTTAAAAAATCGGAAACAAATAAAACAGTAAAAGATAAACAAGTAGGTTTGACAGCTTGGGTAG
Organism: Gammaproteobacteria bacterium; assembly: GCA_021773235.1. Taxonomy (GTDB): domain Bacteria; phylum Pseudomonadota; class Gammaproteobacteria; order Eutrophobiales; family Eutrophobiaceae; genus UBA7359. Next base: position 15,077 of record JAJFKL010000014.1, read on the forward strand.
TACAATTAGGTAGTTTTTCAAGTAAAGTCAATGCAGATAAATTGAATTTAACGCTTAGGAAATCAGGCTTTCCAGCGTTCGTTGAGCCATTAGAACAAAATAATGAAGTAGCGTACCGAGTTAGAGTTGGTCCAGAATTGTTGCGTGCTGATGCTGATGCTTTACTAAAGAAAATTAAAGAAAATACGAAACTAGACGGTATAGTATTAAACTATCCATAATTTTTAATTAACTTAAAACATCAGATTTCAATAATGTCTACAGCCGATATAGTCATTCTTTGTTTAATTGCATTACCGACAATAGTTGGTGTTTTTTATGGGTTTTTGAATATATTATTTTCATTATTATCTTGGGCAGTATCTTTAGGCCTCTCAATAAAACTAGTACCCTATTTTTCTCCGTTGCTGGAAAACTATGTAGATACGCCAATTTTAAGGATTGTATTGGCGTTTATAGCGTTGTTTATAATAAGTTTGCTTATAATGAGTGGTATAAGTTATTTCGTAGTAAAGTTGTTAGGTAGAACGGGGCTAACAGCAGCAGACAGAATCTTAGGATTATTTTTTGGCATGGGCTTAGGTGGATTAATCGTTGCAGTTATAATTTTTATGGCTGGATTCACTGCTTTCCCCCAAGAACCATGGTGGGAAGAATCAAAGTTAGCAGCGCCATTCGAACGGATAAGCACATGGAGTTCTCGTTTTTTACCAGAGTCAATAACCGAATATCATTCATATGAACAGGTAAATGAAGATGCTTAATAAACTCATAGGAACAATACTATGTGCGGCATAATCGGAATCGTCGCCAAGAACCCGGTGAACCAGGCTATCTATGATGGCTTAACGGTGCTTCAACATCGTGGACAAGATGCTGCAGGTATGGTGACTTGTGATAAAAGTAAATTGTATCTGAGGAAGGACAATGGCCTTGTCAGAGATGTATTTCATACACGACATATGCTTAATCTAAAAGGGAATATGGGTATTGGGCATGTGCGCTATCCCACAGCAGGTTGTTCATCCTCAGCAGAAGCGCAACCTTTTTATGTTAATTCTCCTTATGGCATCACTCTCGCTCATAATGGCAATTTAACGAATGCAGAGACTTTGAAAGAAGATCTTATGCGCGATGATCTAAGACATTTGAATACGAATTCAGATTCGGAAGTATTATTAAATATCCTTGCACATGAATTAAACGCTATTGGTAAATCGCGAGATAGTCTAGATGCTAAAAATATTTTCCAAGCTGTCAAACGTTTACATCGTCGCTGTAAAGGTGGTTATGCTGCTGTAGCGATGATTACCGGAGTTGGAATAGTAGGGTTTCGTGACCCAAATGGTATTCGACCTGTCGCTTTTGGAGAGCGTAAAACGGATAGCGGAACAGAATTTATCATCGCTTCAGAAAGTGTTGCAATTAATGCTCTCGATTTCGAACTCATACGAGATATAGCCCCAGGTGAAGCTGTTTTTATTACATTGTCTGGCGAAATTCATACCTTACAATGTTCAGATAATTCAAATTACAGTCCGTGCATATTTGAACATGTATATTTAGCCAGACCTGACTCGATAATTGATGGTATTTCGGTTTATAAAGCACGATTAAGGATGGGCGAAGAGCTTGCTAAAAAGATTCTTAGACTCTACCCAGAACACGATATCGATGTTGTTATTCCAATCCCAGACACTAGCCGAACGGCTGCCTTACCTTTAGCAACTAAACTAGATGTGAAATATCGAGAGGGTTTTGTAAAAAACCGCTATATCCCCAGAACATTTATTATGCCGGGCCAAAGTATCCGAAAGAAGTCTGTGCGACAGAAGTTAAATGCAATTGGTCTGGAGTTTAAAGGGAAGAATGTTTTGCTTGTCGATGACTCTATTGTAAGAGGGACGACTTCAAGAGAGATCGTGCAAATGGCAAGAGAGGCAGGCGCTAAAAGAGTTTATATTGCATCAGCAGCACCGCCCGTACGTTATCCAAACGTCTATGGTATAGACATGCCGACGGTAGGTGAATTAATTGCAAATAATTGTACCGTTGAGGATGTTGCTGAAAAAATTGGTGCTGATTGGTTAGTCTACCAAGACATTGAAGATCTGATATCTTCCGCTCATAAAGGCAATAAAAAAATAACTGAATTTGATACGTCTTGTTTTACCGGGGAATATGTTACGGGTGATGTGAGCACAGACTACCTTGAGCATATTGAATCAATTCGGAATAATTATGCTATGGAAAAGCAGGGTATTGATGAAGGTTTGACAGATTTAACTGAGAACCAATAAAAAAACCACGGCCTATTTATAGATATAGGACCGTGGAATAAGTAGGGGTATTTCTAAATCGGTAATCGCGTATTCAAATGAATACGCGATAATAATCTTTAAGCAGTTTTTGAAAAAGGAACGATGGTTGCCGCGTCTTCTACGCCTTTTTCAACCCATGCACTTACTTCTTCTTTTGATTCATTCATGATGTCTACAGTGTTTCTAGCAATACCTTGAACCTTTGCGCTAGCTTCATTGATCAAAGCGGTTTGCTCACTGATAACTTCTTTGTAGTCTTTAGATTTACCAAGCATTTCCATTTGTGAAGTGACACATTCCATAGAAAGGTTGATAAAAGCTTGTTGCTGGTCTGCAATTTGACCTACGATTTTCAAATTGATGTTGTAAAGTTCTTGCATCGCATCGTAATTTGATTTGCCTAATTTGTTCATTGTTTCGAATATTTCATTAGTCATTGTTCTACTCCTAAAAAGTATATTTATTACGCATCACGTTGTGCAATGCAACAATTATTGCAATGCAGCATATTAGGATTTACAGGAGCTGTCAACAGGAATATATGAGGAATTATAATTATATTAAATAACTATAAGTTATTGAACTTATTAATATAAATATTATTACGATTGGATTTTCTAGAGAAATAACAATTATTCTTTATCTTTTTTACTAGAAAATGAAGAATTTGCAGCTGTTTTAAAGAAGTTCTCCTGCATTGTTTTCCACATTTCCAGGTTTTGTTCAGTCAAGTCGGACATTGCCGTCATAGGGTTCGTAGTCACTGCCGACTGCAGTTGTTTTTGTTGAGTCACGAAAAGATCAATACTTTTTTGTATGTAATCACCAGCAACAGATTGCACAGAGTCTCCATAAAATCGAATGATGTGTGACAGGGCTTGTGTTGTGAAAAGCGGTTCCCCATCGTCCTCTTGTTCGGTGATAATTTGGAGGAGTATTGTTCTGGTTAGGTCTTCTTCAGATTTGACATCTTTAACAATAAATTCTTTATTATTAAGTACTAGATTTTTTATGTCTTCCAGCGTTATGTATTTACTTTCTTCCGTGTCATAAAGGCGGCGGTTTGGGTACTTTTTTATAATTCGTTTATCTTCCATTAATCTATCCTGAATTTATTATCATAAAAACTGTACAAATTACTGAGTACTAACAAAACTATTTTTGGCACTCTTGAATAAGCAAATCTATTACTTATTTGTAACTGTAATCAATTATTGGCGCACTAGATAGTGCGCCAATAAATACTTAAAATGAAATCATCTTTAGCTAACTGACTACATGATATGTCGTTAGCCACTTATTTCATAGCCTCAAGATGCAGTAAAGGTTGAAGTACCCTTTGCTTTGCTTATTTTCTTTCTACTGCCAGAGCTACACCAAGCCCTCCACCTATGCAGAGTGTGGCTAAACCCTTCTTAGCATCGCTACGTTTCATTTCATGTAGTAGTGTTACTAGAACGCGACAACCAGAAGCACCGATTGGGTGACCTATAGATATAGCACCACCATTCACATTAACTTTCGCTGTGTCCCAACCAACATCACGATTTACTGATATTGCCTGAGCTGCAAATGCTTCATTGGCTTCTACGAGATCTAGATCTTCAACAGCCCAATTCGCTTTTTCAAGACAACGCTTACTGGCTGGAATTGGACCTGTGCCCATAATGGCTGGGTCAACCCCGGCGCTGGAGTATGCCGCTATGGTTGCTAATGGTTCCAATCCAAGTTCTTTAGCCTTGCTTTCAGACATAACTAAGACTGCTGCTGCTCCATCATTCAGACCGGATGCATTTGCAGCTGTAACGGTGCCTTCCTTATCAAATGCAGGGCGCATTTTTGCAAGACCCTCAGCAGTTACACCAGCACGTGGGAACTCATCTTTATCAAAAATTACCGGATCGCCTTTGCGTTGAGGAATTTCAACAGGAACTATCTCTTCATCAAATTTCCCTGCATTCATTGCCGCTTCCGCTTTTTGTTGAGAAGCTGCTGCAAATGCATCTTGTTCTTCCCGAGAAATTTCATATTTCTTGGCTATATTTTCAGCTGTGGTGCCCATGTGGTAGTTGTTAAAAGCATCCCACAAACCATCGATGATCATGGAGTCTTGCATCTTCCAATCACCCATTTTTGTACCATTTCTTGATTTTGGCAGGATATGTGGAGATAGGCTCATGCTCTCTTGTCCGCCTGCAATAATTATATCTGCATCCCCACATTTAATTGCTTGTGCAGCTAGATGAACTGTCTTAAGACCACTGCCGCAGACTTTATTTATGGTCATGCATGGGACTGAATTTGGTAGGCCTGCCGCGATAGCAGATTGTCTCGCTGGATTTTGACCAGTACCTGCAGTTAATACTTGCCCAAAAATAACTTCATCTACTTGTTCGGGTTTAATCCCGGCGCGTTTAATGACGTCAGCTATGACTGTCGCTCCAAAGGTATGCGCAGGCAAACTTGATAGAGCCCCCCCAAAATTAGCTACTGCTGTACGAACTGCTGCTACTATGACGACGTTGTCTGTCATGTCTGTCCCCTCCATTAAAATGAAACTGCGTGTAGGATTTTCTGTTTAATGTGCAGCAACAGGAAACCCGATGATAAATATGATGCGCTGCAATAAAGAACGCAAATCCTAGCAGAAACCAATGAGATCTGTCGAGTCGTGATGTTCTTGTCGTAATTTAACCAGTTTAATCTTGAGCAAAATCCATCCGATTTAGGTGACTAAACCGTGTGAAAGGTGATTGTTGGTGTAGATCTGATTAGTTTGAATGCACGTAGTGCAACGACCTTTGTTAGCTAAGATCGTTGCGCTACTTATGTTGCAGGATTGCTAGACAGCACTAGCGATTATAGTTGTCTTAGAGGTGAATGGTCCTGTCATCAACAGCTAATGCGGCTTCATGCATTGCTTCAGATAGTGTTGGATGAGCATGAATAGTTCTGGCGAGATCTTCGGTACTGCCATCAAACTCCATAGTGACGACAGCTTCAGCAATTAATTCCGAGGCATTTGGCCCAAAAATATGGATTCCTAAAACGCGATCTGTTTTTGCGTCCCCCAGTATTTTGACAAAGCCATTTGCTTCTCCCATAGCTTTTGCACGTCCAGTTGCCATGAAAGGAAAACTACCCACGCGGTATTCAATTCCATCGGCCTTTAATTGTTCTTCGGTTTTCCCAACCCAGGCAATTTCTGGCCAGGTATAGATGACCCAGGGAATAGTTTCATAATTCATATGACCTGGTTTGCCAGCGATACGCTCGGCTATCGCTACCCCTTCTTCGGATGCCTTATGAGCCAACATGGGACCTCTAACAACATCACCGACTGCGTAAACATTTTCCAGATTGGTGTTGCAATGATCATCAACAACAATAAAACCTCGTTGATCGAGTTCAAGACCGCATTCATCAGCGCCTAAGCCTGCTGTATTGGGAGATCTACCCACGGCGACGATGAGTTTGTCGACGGTGAGTTGTTGTTTACCTTCTGCGTCATCGTAATTAATAGTTACTTCGCGATTATTGCTTCCAGTTCCAGTTACCTTGGCGCCGAGACGAATATCAAGCTCTTGACCACGTAAAGATTTTTCAGCTTCTTTTGCGACTTGGCGATCAACCAGAGAAAGAAAGTCAGGCAAGGCTTCAAGTACAGTGACTTCAGAACCGAGTCGGTTCCAAACACTCCCTAGTTCAAGACCAATGACGCCGGCACCTATAACGCCGAGACGGCGTGGGACTTCATTAAACTTAAGTGCGCCTGTTGAATCAACAATCAATTTATCATCAACACTAGCTGGTGGAATTCTTGTTGGTACAGATCCTGTCGCGATGATGATATGGTTAGCTTCAACGACTGTTTTTTCATCATGCGTTTCATGAGTTGGTGAAATCTCAACTTCTTTATTACTAAGTATTTTTGCTTGTCCGCGTAACCAGTCAATTTTATTCTTTTTGAATAAACCACTAATACCTTGAGTCAATATTTTTACAATCTTGGCTTTACGCGACACCATTTTATTAACATCCATGGATACACCTGTGACGGTTATGCCATGATCGTTTGATTGGTGTTTGATGTGATGAAAATGATGTGATGAATCGAGTAATGCCTTAGATGGTATACAGCCCACATTGAGACAAGTACCTCCAAGAGCAGGTTTCCCTTCATCATTAATCCAACTCTCAACACAGGCTGTACTTAGCCCTAATTGAGCGCAACGAATAGCTGTTACATAGCCACCGGGACCTGCACCAATTACAACAACATCATACTTTTTCATATTTCGTAAGCCTTAAGTTTATATCACTAGAGTTGTAGTAGAAGACGAGCAGGGTCTTCCAATTGTTGTTTTATGGATACCAGAAACTGAACCGCTTCACGACCATCAATGATTCTATGATCATATGACAAGGCAAGATTCATTACTGGACGTATAACAACTTCACCATTTTCTGCGACGGGGCGATCTTTAATTGCATGCATGCCCAATATTGCACTTTGTGGCGGATTTATAATCGGAGTGGATAACAGTGATCCAAACGTACCACCATTAGTAATAGTGAATGTACCGCCGGTCAAGTCATCCATGGTTAATTTGCCGTCTCTTGCCTTTTCACCAAAGCCTCTTATTTGAGATTCAATATTAGCAAGCGATAAGGAATCAGCATTACGAACAATCGGCACGACAAGTCCTCTTGGAGAGCTGACTGCAATCCCAATATCAAAGTAACCATGGTAAACAATGCTATCACCATCTACCGATCCGTTAATAACCGGGAATTTTTTTAATGCTTCTATAGCTGCACGGGTAAAGAAAGACATAAATCCAAGTTTAGTACCGTGTGTTTTTTCGAATTCATCTTTATAACGATTGCGAATGTCCATGACCGGTTGCATATTCACTTCATTAAACGTAGTGAGAATGGCGTTTTCATGTTGTGCGCTCAATAGTCTTTCTGCGACACGTTTACGTAGCCTCGTCATGGGTACTTTTTCTTCGGGTCTATCACCAGTACTATTTGTTAATACAGGTACTGCTACTGGAGGAGCACTTGATGTTTCAGGTTTTGGTGCTACTTGTGCAACTGGCGCCGCAACAGTTTGTGGCGCTTCAGTGATTTTTTGTGAAGCATCAGCTGTCTCGTTTGAAGCCGCAGGACTACCTTCCATATGCCGAATGACGTCGCCTTTTGTAACCCTGTCAGTGTTTGTGGGAATTTCTGCTACATCTAATTTGTGCTCTTCCACCATGTTGCGAACGGCAGGGCTTAGTTTCGGCAAGTCGGTTTCAGAAATTTCCGTAGTCTTTGTATCCATTTCTGGTAAAGATTGTTGAGTTGGTTCTGCCACAGGTGTTGCTGGTTTTGGGCTATCACCTTTAGCTTCTGTATCAATGCGGGCAATAACTTCATCGCTACCTACTGTTTCACCGTCATCTCGTAAAATTTCAGAAATGACACCATCATTTAAAGCAGCTACTTCGAGAGTCACTTTATCTGTTTCAATATCTATCAGGTTATCGCCACGCTTTACCTGGTCGCCGACACGTTTTTGCCAACTTATCAGTGTTGCTTCTGCGACAGATTCCGCTAATACAGGTACTTTGATATCAACTAACACGATTTTCTCCTTGGTTTATCTACGCAATACTGCGTTAACTTGTTTATGTGTTGTTACTTCTAGCTTATCAATTTGCAAAGCATCAGATATCAATTCTTTTTGTTGAGCAAGATGAATAGGCATTAAACCGGTAGCCGGTGACGCTGAGTAGAACCGACCCGCATAACCAAAGGTATGTTGATCTTTTAAACAACCAATCATTGTTCCTCTAGATTGCATATAGTACCAACTTCCCTGGTTCTTAGGTTCTTCTTGTACCCACACGACTTCTTTCAAATTTTTATATTGATTAATCAGCTCTCTTACCTCTTCTCTTGGGAATGGATAAAGCTGTTCAATACGAGCAATAGCAATATTTTTAATCTCACTTTCACGACGTTGCTCAAGCAGATCAAAATAAACTTTACCACTACACATTAGTAAGCGCGTGACTTGATCTTTATCCAGTTCATCAATTTCATCGATTACTGTTTCAAATTTTCCGTTGACCAGCTCATCCACCGGTGAAGTGGATAATTTTCTTCGCAACAAGCTCTTCGGACTCATCACGATCAATGGCTTCAGATGGGCGCGTATCATTTGCCTACGTAACATATGAAACATTTGTGCTGGAGTACTAGGAAAACAGACCTGCATATTTTGTTCTGCACAAAGTTGTAGATAGCGTTCAAGTCGAGCCGATGAATGTTCCGGCCCTTGCCCATCATAGCTGTGTGGCAAGAAGACGGTTAAGCCACAAAGACGCTCCCATTTGGCCTCACTTGAACTAATGAATTGATCGAATACGACCTGCGCGCCATTAGCAAAATCACCAAACTGAGCCTCCCACAAAACCAGAGCATTGGGTTCTGCACTAGCGTAACCAAGTTCATATGCAAGTACTGCTTCTTCTGATAGCGTTGAATTAATAACCAGAAAGTTGGCTTGTCCGTCTTTTATGTGCTGTAGCGGTATATGAGTTCGACCATCTTTCATATTATGCACAATGGCATGTCGATGGAAGAATGTACCACGACCACTATCTTGTCCTGATATACGAATCGGGTAGCCATCATCAATTAATGCTGCATAGGCCATGGTTTCTGCAAAACCCCAATCCATGAGCATTTCACCAGCCCCCATCTTTTTACGTGAGGCCATGATTTTATCAACCGGCGAACTTAATTCGAAGTCAGCTGGAATATTTGTAATTGATGCTGTTAATTTTTCAACAGCCTCTTTTGTAATAGTCGTATCCGCTGGGTCAGTCCATTTTGTTCCAATAAAGCGGGTAAAGTTAAGCAGGTATTTTGGATTAGCGTGTTCAGTATAAGTCCCCGCTACACCTTGATTGCTTTCTAGCGAGTCGATGTATTCTTTGGCAATGGCATCAGCTTCTTGCTGGGTAACGACACCTTCTGCTATTAATTTGTCTGTGTGTAATTTACGCACACCAGGATGTTTTTGTACTTGTTGATACATGATAGGTTGGGTTGACATAGGCTCATCAGCTTCACTGTGACCATGTTTACGGTAACAGACCATATCAACGACAACATCTTTATTAAATGCCATCCTGTAATCAAGTGCTAGTTTGGTGACAAACACGACAGCCTCCGGGTCATCACCATTAACATGAAAAATGGGTGCTTGAACCATCTTTGCGACATCAGTGCAATACAAGGATGAACGTGAATCAAGTGGATCACTGGTGGTAAAGCCGATCTGATTGTTAATAATAATATGCACAGTACCACCCGTGGCATAGCCGCGTGTCTGCGACAGGTTAAGCGTCTCCATGATTACGCCTTGACCGGCAAAGGCAGCGTCACCATGAATCAATATAGGTAGCACTTGATTGTGTAGGTGATCTTTACGTCTGTCCTGACGTGCTCTGACCGAACCTTCAACCACAGGGTTTATTATTTCCAGATGTGAAGGATTAAATGATAATGTTAAATGGACACTGCCACCGGGCGTGCTGATGTCAGAAGAGTAGCCCATGTGATATTTTACATCGCCCGAGCCGGTAATTGACTCTAGCGTTTTACCTTCAAACTCATCAAACAATTCGCTTGGTTTTTTCCCAACAGCATTTACAAGAACATTCAAACGCCCACGATGTGCCATACCTATGACCATTTCTTTTACATCTTGCGCACCACCGGATTGAATAATTTCATCCAATAATGGGATGAGCGACTCACCACCTTCTAGTGAGAAACGTTTCTGACCAACATATTTCGTATGCAAATATTCTTCTAGCGCATTCGCATCAATAACACGGTCCAGAATTCGTATGCGTTGTTCTTTATCGAAATTCGGAGTACCAAGAGGTTCTTCGAGATATTTTTGAATCCAACGTTTTTGTTCGGTTTCATTGATGTGCATATACTCAGCACCGATTGATCCACAATACGTTGTTTTAATAATATGGACTATTTCGCGCAATGTGATTTCATCGGCGGCGAAAAGCGAACCTGTGTTAAAAGTCTTGTCCATGTCTTCGTCGGTGAGACCATGGAAAGCAGGATCTAGCTCAGGAATATCAGGCCGTTGGTATTGTTTTAATGGGTCAAGATCGCTTTGACGATGACCATTAAAGCGATGCGCATTAATTAGTTGTAATACAGCAGTTTGTTTTTGGTGAGATACAGCATCGGCTGCAGGTGCTTGCACTTGTGGGCTCTGGCGAGGAGCTAAGGTAGCATTGGCATAAGCCTGTTGTATTGGGCTATGGGCAACATCTTTGCCTGTCTCACTATTTTGCAGAGAATCAAAATAAATACGCCATTCAGGCTCGATACTTTCAGGTTTGTTCAGGTAAACCTCGTATAAATCCTCTACAAACCAGGCATTCCCACTGTATAAGCACGAGGGTATCGTGTTTTTCATTTATTAATTCCTTAAATTTTTATTATTTTTTACTTTGGGTCAAAGTAAAGTGACGCAAAAACACAGGAAATATCCATTCCTCTAAATCAATTAGCGTAATTAAAATAGATATCACGCCTAACTATAAGATTTCCTGAATATAATTCCTATAATTTTAGACTACTTTACGAATAAACCAATGCAATTTTTATGCACAAATCAAGCCGCTTGATTATATCTGATCTTGCTGCAATGCCATAAAGGGCTGTATGCTTACGCAAATTTTTAAATCACTAATACTAATAATAAGACAATAGATAGGAGAAGTTTAATGGCTGAGACAGTCACTATCACTGATAATCGCAATGGTAAACAGATAGAATGTCCCATCTTAACCGGGGTCTATGGTGCGCCAGTTATTGACACAAAAACGCTCTATAAGGAGCTTGATGTGTTCACTTTTGATCCGGGTTTTACGACTACTGCGGCTTGTAGAAGTGCAATCACATATCTGGATGGAGAAAAAGGTGTCCTGCTACATCGAGGATATCCTATAGAACAATTAGCCCAAAATAGTTCATATCTTGAAGTTTGCTATTTACTACTCTATGGCGAGCTTCCCACTCAAGCTGAATTTGCGATATTCCGCGAAAACCTAAACAAACGTAATATGGTGCATGAGCATCTGGAGCGCTTTTATAACGGTTATCATTATGATGCTCATCCAATGTCGATGCTCATCGGTGTGACTGGCGCGCTTTCATCTTATTATCATGAAGCAATGGATATTAATGACCCTGCAGATCGTGAACTGACCGCAATCAGGATTATCGCGAAAATGCCTATTATGGCAGCACATTGTTATAACCACTCAATGGGACATCCATTTGTGTATTCGCGCGATGACCTTGGTTATGTTGAAAATTTCCTCAACATGATGTTTTCGGTTCCAATGCGAGAATATGATCCAAATCCTTTAGCTGTAAAGGCATTGAACTTGATGCTTATCTTGCATGCTGACCATGAGCAAAACGCATCTACATCAACTGTAAGACTTGCCGGTAGTGCCGAGGCAAATCCTTTTGCTTGTATCACAGCAGGTATTGTGACGCTTTGGGGTCGTGCTCATGGTGGTGCCAATGAAGCAGTACTTAATATGTTGGCCGAAATTGGAACAGCTGAAAATATTCCCAAGTTTATCGAACGTGCTAAGGATAAAAGCGATCCTTTCAAATTAATGGGTTTTGGTCATCGTGTTTATAAAAACCATGACCCACGGGCGACTATTATTCGTCAGGTTTGTCATGATCTACTGGGTGAAATTGATACGGTTGATCAGCCCACGTTTGAAATTGCTATGGCGTTGGAAGAGATTGCCTTAAAAGATGAGTATTTTATCGAACGTAAACTTTACCCTAATGTTGATTTCTATTCTGGAATCATCCTTAAGGCATTAGGTATACCAACACCGATGTACACCGTCATGTTTGCTTTGGCTAGGTCGGCTGGTTGGATAGCACAATGGTTGGAAATGATGAAAGATCCTGATTTCAAGATTGGTCGTCCGCGACAGCTTTATACCGGTCAGGAACAACGTGATTATGTTCCAATCGATAAACGCTGATTACTCAATATAAATAAAAAAGACATTCAAAGGAGAATTAAGAGAATGAAACCCCCTGTTCGTGTTGCAGTCACGGGTGCTGCTGGTCAAATTGGTTATTCATTATTGTTTCGAATTGCATCAGGCCAAATGCTTGGCCCGGATCAGCCGGTTATTTTACAACTACTGGAAGTTACACCTGCCATGAAGGCATTAGAGGGTGTAGTAATGGAAATTGATGACTGTGCTTTCCCACTCTCTGCGGGTTTTGTCTTGGCAGACGATGCTAATACAGCATTTAAAGATGTTGATTATGCTTTGTTGGTAGGTGCTAAACCACGTGGTCCTGGTATGGAACGAAGCGATTTGCTGGAAGCGAACGGCGGTATCTTTAAAGTTCAGGGACAAGCATTAAATGCAAATGCCAGTCGTGATGTAAAAGTATTAGTCGTTGGTAATCCGGCTAATACAAATGCGCATACGGCAAAGTTAAGCGCACCTGATTTAAACCCACGTAACTTTACGGCAATGACGCGTCTTGATCATAACCGTGCATTGGCACAGCTTGCTGCGAAGACTGAATCACAAGTAAGTGATATTAAAAAGATGACGATTTGGGGTAACCATTCGACAACTCAGTATCCTGATATTTCAAATGCGACTGTTGCAGGTAAAGCTGCTAAGGATATGCTCGATTTTGATTGGTATAAAGATCAATATATTCCTCGTGTCGCAAAACGTGGCGCAGAGATCATTGATGCCAGAGGCGCGTCTAGCGCGGCATCAGCTGCGAATGGAGCGGTTGACCATATTCGTGATTGGGCTTTAGGAACGGCTGGCGATGATTGGGTCAGTATGGGTGTGCCAAGTGATGGTAGTTATGGCATTCCAGATGGATTGGTTTATTCATTCCCTGTTACATGTAGTGGTGGTGATTACTCAATCGTTCAAGGATTAGAGATTAATGAATTTAGTCAATCAATGATGGATGCCACACAAAAGGAACTGGAAGAAGAAAGAGACGCGGTAGCGAAGATTCTTTAAGCTTAACAAACTTCAAAAATACAAAGCCCTTAGCTAGAAATAGTTAAGGGCTTTTTTGTTTGGTGGGTTATTTTAATTCTAAAAATCTTTAAGACAACTTTCGACTAGGAACTGAAATGACCAGCAATAAGGATCCTGTTTCTTGATGGCAGACTTTAATGTCGCAAGCAAAGGCGCCCGTTAGCGTGTTCATCACGTAGTGCGATTGAAATAGAGAATTAATACTTATAGTACGAGCTTCTCAACTACTAGAGCAATAACACTAGCAAGCGCTAAAAAGCTCAAAACTTTCCAAGTACCTACAGAACTTTCTAGTGATGCTACGCGATCTTCTAAAGATGCAGGTTTAGCTGCAGGTTTGTTATTGCCAGATGGTTTGCTGCTGGCACCGTCTAAAGGAATAACAGATTCAGCCTGAGGGCCTTTGTCTGAATCTTTGTCGACGAACTTAACGGCTAAACCTTTGCGGATAGGGCCATCGCCTTGCCATGCACTTTTGTGAAAGAAGAAGTCTTCGCCGTTTTTGTCGTCGGCAATAAAGCCAAAGCCTTTGCGGAAGTCGTAACGTTTAATAATGCCTTTGGCCATGTTTATATGCTATTCCTATTCAATGTGTATTGAGGCAATGTTGATGATCGCGAGTTCTAGTTCGATCTCTAAGTGATTGCCAATGATGGTGTTAATGCATGTTTTTCCAATTTAAGTATCCGTACGCTTATGGCTGAAGACAGATGAGGCTGAACAACTCTTAGGTATAACTTACTTAAACGACTGCTTTGGGTCGATTATAGTATAAATCAATCACCTTAAACTGATAACAGACCAATCTTGTTTTTTAGCTTCAGCTATTAAACTCTCATCACCATCAACAGCAATGGCATGATCCACTTCTTTTAAAAGGGGTATGTCGTTATGTGAGTCGCTGTAAAACCATGTTTCTTCAAATGATTGTTTGCGGTTTTCTAGCCATTCGTGTAATCGAGTTACTTTCCCTTCACCGTACGAAGGTGTGCCGGATACTTTTCCTGTGTATTGCCCTTCTATTACTTCTGGTTCACAAGCGATTAAATTCCCTATGTTGAATTCTTTTGCTATGGGTTCGGTAATAAAGCGATTGGTTGCTGTGATGATTAGTAATTCATGTCCTTGTTGGCGATGGTCGTCAATAAGCGCGATCGCTTTTGGTAACATAATTGATTTTATCTTTGTTTCTATATAGTTTTTTCGCCAATCTTCTAGTTGTGCACGATCATTATCGGCCAAAACTTTCAATTGAAACTCAAGAAACTCATGGATATTCATGTTTCCCTCGACATATTCTTGATAGAACTTTTCATGACCGGCTTGATAGGCCTCAGAATCGACATAGCCTTGTTCACTGAGGAATTCTCCCCACAGGCAGTCGCTGTCTCCAGCAATTAAGGTGTTATCAAGATCAAATAGTGCGAGTTTCATGTTATTGAAAATCAAGTAGTTATTAAAAGCCGCTAGTTTAGAAGCTATTTCAGATAAGGCAAATGAATTGCTTGTTTTGTTCTATTATTGGAGAATTAAAGCATGAACATATTAGGACTAGCGCGGTGATTGATTCAGAAGGCTTCAGAGCTAACGTTGGGATAATACTGACAAATGAAGAAGGACAGGTCTTTTGGGCGCGTCGGCTGGGCATGGATGCGTGGCAATTTCCACAAGGCGGCATCAAAAAAGACGAGTCACCCGAATTAGCCATGTACCGCGAATTAAAGGAAGAAACAGGTTTAGACGAAGAACATGTCGAGATAATGGGTTCGACTGATGATTGGCTGAAGTATTGGCTACCGAAGCGATTTATTCGTCACAATACCTATCCTTTATGCATAGGACAGAAACAAATCTGGTATTTACTCAAGCTCGTTGCTGATGAAAGTTATGTAAACCTCACCCATTCTGATGAACCAGAATTCGATATATGGAAATGGGTCGATCTATGGGACCCCATTGATGAAGTCGTTTCCTTCAAACGCAATGTCTATGAACAGGCCATCAGACAATTTGCCCCGTTTATATCAGCAGGATTTGGACGAAGATTGTAATAATAAGAATTATTGTTGACTTTGCATCGCCTTATAGCGCATCACATTAGACAATAATTTATTCGCAGACTTATTACTAATGCTATGAACAAAGCGCTTCATTGCCTCTGGCGCATAGTTTCCTGTTAGTAAAAACTCATAGAGACCTTCAAGATGGGTAGCGCACTCCTTCATAGCATGGTCAGTGATAACTCTGGAATCTGCTTGTAGCTGAAGTTGGCTGATGGCGTATTCATTCAAACATTCATTATATTCGGCTGACGATTCTCTGACCTTTTGATATTCTTCTTGGGTCATCTGTCCGGACGTTTTATATTCCGCATAAACATTAAGGCTTAAAAGACATAACAACGAAGCCAGGTAAAGACAGAGTTTAGGATACATCATATTTCCTCAGATAAATTAATTTCATAAATAAGAACAACAATAACATGAAAGATTCAATTTTCCATACTTCTGACCTGTTAACGCCGGCCTATGTCTATAACCAAGACGGTATTGTTAATGTGCTTGATAAACTGGTTAACTTGAAAGAAAAAACAGCTTGCTTGCCTTTATATTCGATCAAGTCAGCAAATATGGTTGGATTGCTTGATGTCATAAAACCCTACGTATCGGGTTTTTCATGTAGTTCCTTGTTTGAAGCGCAACTCGCAGCAGAAGTGTTAGATGAGGGGCAAACAATACATATTACAACACCAGGTTATCGACATGATGAGTGGGATAGTATTATTAAGTTATGCGATTTTGTTACCTTGAACTCAACAAACCAATGGCATAGCGCTGCAAAAAAAATTAATGCAGATGCAAGTTGTGGTATTCGACTTAATCCCGAATTATCGTTTGTTAATGACGAACGGTACGATCCTTGTCGTCCAAATTCAAAATTAGGGCTGACATTCGAGCAACTCCGTGCAGCAAATTCAAAACAAGAATTGGATTGGGAATCTATAGAAGGTGTGCATATACATAACAATTGTGAATCAACACGCTATGAAGAATTAAAAAAGAGCGTGGAAAAAGTCATGTCAGGTCTTTCAGAATTTAATCCAAAATTAAAATGGATTAATCTGGGTGGAGGCTATCTGTTAAATGATAAAGCGGATCTAACGCCATTAGCAGACACTATTAAATGGCTACAAGATGAATTTAGTGTTGATGTCTACTTTGAACCAGGAAAGGCAATCACTGGTGGGGCAGGCTATTTAGTTGCTACGGTTATCGATCTGATAGAAAGTGAAAATAAAAACATTGTCGTTCTCGATACAACAATAAACCACTTACCAGAAGTATTCGAATATCAATATCAGCCTAAAGTAATGAATGCATCAGATAAAGGCAACTATAAATACCGTTTAGTGGGTTGTAGTTGTTTAAGTGGTGATTTATTTGGTGATTACGCTTTTGATAAACAAATTGAGATAGGTAGCCGCGTTATTTTTGAAAACATCGGCGCGTATATGCAGGTGAAAGCCAATATGTTCAATGGTATTAATTTACCAGCAACATATTTATTAAGATTAGAAGAAAATTTAGAATTAATAAAGCGAAATGACTATGAATCATTTCGTAGTCGCTTATAAGAAATAACTAATAATAATCGGTAATTATATTTAATTGGTTCTGGAAGAATAGTCGTAAAGTATTGCCGAGTTACGGTAATATGTCGCGAAACTAACTGTCTATACTCACATCATAAATTTTGGGTTTTTAAATATTCAATGTTGTCTGCTGGCAAAGTACTTTTTTTAGCATTTTTTGAAATCTGCCGTTTGAACAAAGGGCCTCAAGATATACCTGCGTCAAAGAATTTATTAACACTTTGTCTGGTCGTGTATGGTTTATTTTCGATACAACTCGCGGTGCTGTCGCAACCCATCGATAAAGCCGTTTTCGCAGGTGTTTTGGAAGTCGCTTTGATTATGATCTTCTCTCTGGCCTTATTACAAATAAGGGGAAAATCAGAACGTTGGGTACAGATGGTCACCGCTTTGGCCGGCACTGGGGTCATTATTAGTATTTTAGCGATACCGCTATACCTTTTCATAGGAATTGGTGGGGAAGATGCAAGCGTTTCTAGTGGAATGCACGCCTTGGGTTTGCTGTTTTTGGCGGTATTAGCCTGTTGGAATATCACGATCATGGGGCACATCCTGCGGCATGCCCTCGACATTAATATGTTCTCAGCAATTGTATTGGCTATCTCATATATCTGGATCATATTTAGTTTTACTGCGGCTATCATGCCTATGGATGTGACTTAATGCATATTCACATACTAGGCATTTGTGGGACATTCATGGGAGGTGTGGCACAAATCGCTCGTTCCTTAGGTCACCAGGTCACTGGGTCTGACCAAAATGTCTATCCACCAATGAGTGAACAACTCACTGCTTTGGGTATTGAACTCATGAATGGCTATGAGTCAGAACACCTTGAGCCAACACCAGACTTGGTAATTGTTGGTAACACACTTTCTCGAGGTAACCGTGCTCTTGAGAGCGTGTTAAATAGGCAGCTCCCGTATGTCTCTGGGCCTGAGTGGTTATATCAATCAGTATTAAAGGATAAACATGTCCTGGCAGTCTCTGGTACGCACGGGAAAACTACAACGACAACGATCTTGAGCTGGATACTCGAATATTATGGCCTCAACCCCGGCTTTTTGATTGGAGGCGTGGCTGAAAACTTTGGTTTATCAGCACGTTACACAGATTCTGATTACTTTGTCATTGAAGCAGACGAATACGACACGGCATTTAATGATAAACGCTCTAAATTTATACATTACCACCCAAAAACCTTAATCATAAATAACATTGAGTTCGATCATGCTGATATATTTCACGATATTGCAGCGATAAGACGTGAATTTCATCATTTATTGAGAATTATACCGCAACAAGCAAAGGTTATTGTTCCTCAAGATGATCTAGAAGTAGCAAAAGTATTAGAGATGGGCTGTTGGACACCGGTTGAGACATTCTCAGGCGTAGATTCAGAGTGGTCACTTACTAATGCTGATAACGATTATCGGCATTTTTCAGTGTTAAAAAAGGATGAGATTGTGGGAAAGGTCTCTTGGCCATTGCTTGGTGAACACAATGCTAATAATGCATTAGCGGCCATTATCGCTGCCTATGACGTCGGCGTTCCCGTCGATAAGGCTTGCACAGCCTTATCTGAATTTAAATCGGTTAAGCGTCGTTTAGAGCGTATTTTCGATGCTAAAGAAATTCAGGTCTATGATGATTTTGCACATCACCCAACTGCAATCACAAAGACACTGAAGGCGCTACGTCAGCATGCAGGAAAGGGGAGGCTTATTGCCATAATGGAACCACGTTCTAATACGATGCGCATGGGGGTTCATGCAGAGACTTTATCAAGTGCCTTTGTCGATGCGGATCTAGTTTTACTTTTCCAGGCTGATAATGTTGACTGGGACATTGCGGCACATATGGCAGATCTCGGTGATCGTTGCCAAGTATTTACTGACATTGAGGATATTGTTGACCTGGTAAGTAAGGAGCATCAGCAGGGGGATCACATTGTCATTATGAGTAATGGCGCTTTCGGCGGACTCCATAAAAAATTAATCGATGCCTTGTAATTGAGTATGAAGATCCCATTATTCCCACTTAATACTGTTTTATTCCCTGAAGGAGAATTACAACTACGCCTATTTGAGCCACGATACCTTGATATGGTAAGTGAATGCTTACGTTCAGATAGTGGATTTGGTATTTGTTTAATACGTGAGGGTGAAGAAGTAGGGGAGCTAGCTGATTTTTTCCCAATGGGTACATACGTCAAGATTAGTGATTGGGATCAGATGGATGATGGATTGCTTGGAATTAAAGTCATTGGTGAACGGCGTTTCAAGGTTGAGAGCTATGATGTCCAAAAAGACAATTTATGTATGGGTGATGTCTCTTTATTGGATGAAGATGAAGAGCTTCTACCGAGCTCATATCAGAATTTTTCTGACTTACTAAAGGAGATAGCCAATCGCTATGAATTGCCACTGATGGAGGTTCCAGAGCGGTTTGAAGAGGCAGCTTGGGTCAGTGATAGATTAGCTGAGTTGTTGCCGTTTGAGATAAGTGCCAAGCAATCGTTACTGGAAATGGATAATGCACTAAATCGATTCGATTATATGCAAGCGCTGTTAGAAAAGATCGATGCAGGTGAATATTCGCAAATCTGAAAAATCTAATCGATAAAACTGGATGAGTCCGGCTCCTCAATGATTGGGTTTTTTAAAACACCTATCTTTTCAATTTCTATTCGTACTTCATCTCCTGGTTTCATATAGCCGCGCGGTTTCATTTTTACACCAACACCACTACTAGTTCCTGTCGCAATAATGTCTCCTGGTTCCAGTGTCATCACTTGGGAGAGGTATTCAACCAGATAATAGCAATCAAAAACCATATTCTCTGTATTGAAATCTTGACGTAGATCTTTATTTACCCAGGTCTTGATAGATAGTTTATGTGGGTCGCCAATTTCATCACTTGTGACGAGCCAAGGACCTACAGGCCCATGAGTGTCAAAAGACTTTCCTAAGGTCCATGTATGAGAACGCATCTGCCAGTCGCGAACACTCACATCGTTAACGACGGTATAAGCTGCGATGACGGAAGCCGCTTGCTCGCGACTGACATGACGACAACGTTTGCCGATGACAATGCCAAGTTCACCCTCGTAATCAAGTTTTTCAGAAACCTTAGGTTTGTGAATGGCATCATTTGGACCGATGACACAGCAATTTTGTTTATTAAAAAATGTTGGGTATTCGGGTTTTTCTAAACCAGTTTCTTCAATGTGATCAGCGTAATTTAAACTAACGCCAAAGAACTTATTCGGTTTTGATATCGGTGCTAGGACTTGTACTTTCTCAAGGGGGAGTAAATTAGATGGGCTAGCTATTGTATTTGTTAGTTCATTTAATGCGGATTCCCCGGCAATTAAGAAACGAATCATGCCATCACTGCCATTGTATTCTTCCGAAGCAGGGCAGATACCATTCTCAGTGATAGCACCTACTGAAATAGTTTTATTGTACTTGTAAGAAGCTAGTTTCATTAGTGATATTAATGATTAATTAATCTCTATTATCGCAGTAAACTGGAGTTTATTTCTAATAATATGATGTGTATATGAGAGAATGCTTTTACAGGTGCGCAGTGAGAGTAAATCAAATAGAATTATCCTTTAGGCAATTTGAATGCATCATACTGCTATGATTCAAAAAATATTCAATAATAAAAATCAACTTGGCTTATTAGCATTAACACCATTATTTTTGCTTGTAAGCTCGTTTAATGATGGAATTAGTATAGGGCTAATCTCATTAGTCCTGATTTTAATTCTAACGTCGATATTATATTTCATAAGTAATTTTATTCCATCACATCACAGGCTTGTTAGCGTTCTCATTGTCAGCGTTGCTGTGACTTTAGTAGCGAGAATGTTACTAAATTCTGAAGTATATTTTGTAGCAGACAAAATAGGTTTGTTTTTACCATTATTAGTAATCAATAGTTTGGTTATCTCTCTTGGGGAAGAGGTCTTTTCCAAGCAGAATTATAAATCTACTATGATTTATGTTGCTGGAATTGCAGTAGCGCTTTTAATATTTTTTATCACTTTGGGTTTCCTGAAAGGATTGTTTGATAAGTTTTCAATTATCGATTCACCTGCGGGTTGCTTTATTTTATTGGGGTTGTTGTTTGCGACATTTAACTTTTTTAAAAACAATCAAGCTACCGAATAATAAAGAGTAAAAAATTTTGAATAAAGAAAAACGAATACGCATATTTAGTATTTTAAGAGAACAAAACCCTTCCCCTACTACAGAGTTGGTATACCAAACATCATTTGAGTTATTGATAGCCGTTATTCTTTCAGCTCAAGCGACAGATGTCGGTGTCAATAAAGCCACCAAGAAATTGTATGCTGTAGCCAATACACCTGAGGCAATTTATGAATTGGGTCTAATAAAACTTAAATCTTATATTAAGACCATTGGTCTTTATAACAACAAGGCAAAAAATATCATTGAGACTTGCCGGATTCTGGTAGAAAAGTTTAACAGTGAAGTCCCGCAAGATCGGAAATCGTTAGAGAGCTTGCCCGGGGTGGGCCGTAAGACAGCAAATGTCGTATTAAATACGGCCTTTGGTGAGCCAACTATAGCGGTTGATACACATATCTTTCGGGTATCTAACCGTACGGCTATTGCGCCAGGAAAAAACGTAGATCAAGTTGAGCAGCGTTTGTTGAAGTTTATACCCGATGAATTTAAAAAAGATGCACATCATTGGCTGATCTTACATGGGCGTTATACCTGTATTGCACGTAGCCCGAGATGCGGAAGTTGTATCATATTCGACGAATGTGAGTGGAAAGAACGCGAAAAGTATGCAGAACATTGATAAACAAGCGTAAAATACCGGGAATTAGTAATTTCTTTAATATGATTAAAAACTGAATATATGTTTGTTCAAGATAGGAATGAAGCGCGTAACTACTTTTATCAGGTATGGAGTAAGCAAAAAAATAAGCTTCCATTAGAACCGATAGAGGCAATTATTTCGGATGTGATCATGGAACATCCCGAATATCATCATTATCTTGAAGTGGAAGAAACGTCAAAAGAAAATGATTTTAGTCCAGAACAGAATGAATCGAATCCTTTTTTACATATGGGGATGCATATAGCATTAAAAGAACAAGTAAGTTCTAACAGGCCGACAGGCATTAATGATGCGTATAAAAAAATAATGACTAAATCTATTTCTACACATGATGCAGAGCATAAGATGATGGAATGTCTTGGACGAATATTGTGGGAAGCTCAGCGCAATAATGCCTTGCCAGATGATAATGAATATCTTGAATGTTTGAATAAGGTTTGTTGATAGTGAAACGTAACGTATACAGTCTGTTTGAAAAACGTGAAATGCATTCGCTTGAAGAGCAACTCGCGTTATTAGCCGAAATTTCTCAAGGCTTCTCAAGTACATTGGATATTTCACAGACCTTAAATAATGCAATTGAACAGTTCATGGAATATATGAACGCTGAAGCGGCATCAATATTCTTATTAGAAACTAATTCTCATGAACTGGTATGTGTTGAGTGTGCAGGTCCAGTTGATATAACCGGTTTAAGACTATCTTCAACACAAGGTATTGTTGGCAAGACAGTAACAACACGCACTAGCCAGATGATTCGCGATGTGCAAAGCGATCCTGATTTTGCGAAAAAAGTTGATGTGGGATCTGGATTTCGTACGCGTTCGATTCTTTGTGTGCCATTAACTGTTAATAATGAATGTATTGGTGCGCTGGAATTATTGAATAAAAAAAATGACGATTTGTTTGGCGATCAAGACAAGCATCTATCTATGGCGTTAGCCTCTTATGCCGCTTTAGCTATCAACAATGCTCGCATGGCAGATGCTTTGGTTGGACAAGAGCGTATGCGCAAAGAACTTGAGTTGGCGAGAGAAATACAGCTCGATCTTTTGCCCGATATATCTGATGTCACAAATTTTCCCGTTAATGGTATGAATGTGCCAGCATTAGAAGTGTCTGGTGATTTTTATGACTTTTTTAAACGTGATGATGGATTAATTTATT
This sequence comes from Gammaproteobacteria bacterium, assembly GCA_021773235.1. Classification (GTDB taxonomy): domain Bacteria; phylum Pseudomonadota; class Gammaproteobacteria; order Eutrophobiales; family Eutrophobiaceae; genus UBA7359. The sequence goes on from JAJFKL010000014.1 coordinate 38,257, forward strand.
TCAATTTGGCTGACGTGTCTGGCAAAGGCATGAATGCGGCCATGTTAATGGCAAAAGCGAGCAGCTTATTGCATCACTTGGCCAAAGATATTAATGATCCAGGAGAACTATTAGCGAGAGTTAATGATGAGATCTGCGAAACCGTATCACATGGTATGTTTGTAACAATTGTTTCGGGTTTTATTGATACTAATACGTGTACGATTAAATTTTCTAATGCAGGACATCAACCACCATTATTTCATCATTGTTCTGGTGAGTTTGAAGAAATAGAAGCAGGAGCACCACCGATTGGTATTTTGCCAGGGACTGAATTCCCTGTTTCTACAATTAAGCTTGATGGTGGTTCAGTCTATATCTTTACAGATGGTGTTACCGAAAGTCTGAATGATGAACAGAAATTGTTAGATGTAGGCGGCTTGATTAAATTGATCGAACAAAACTCGAAAGTAACAGCTTCAAAGCGTTTAGAAGATATTGTTGCAAAGATTCGTCAACCAAATGCAGAGCAACATGATGATATTACCTTGATGGTTATAGAGTGCTGTCTTAAATCGGGAATTACCAAATGAGCGTAGAAACCTTATTTGAAATTCGATTTCCTGCTAAAGCTGAGCGTTTGTGTCTGGTACGCGCTTTGGTAAAACGCACGGCCGAAGTCGTTGGTTGTTGTGCTGATTTATCAGATAAATTGGTGATAGCGGTGAACGAAGCCTGTATGAATGTTATTCAACATGCCTATCAGGGTAATGAATTGGGTGAAATTGTACTGCAAATGCTCAATAATGATGGCAAGGTTCATTTCAGGATAGTGGACTACGCAAACCCGATAGATTTAGATTCAGTACAACCTAGAGATCTTGACGATTTACGCCCGGGTGGATTAGGAACGCACTTCATTAACGAAATTATGGATGAGTGTGACAGGGGACATCTTGAGGAGGGGAATGGAAACTACCTCGAGATGACAAAAAAAATAAGTTAATAATAAAATGTGAGTATTAAGCATGAATATCAATACACTTGAAGGGGAAGGGTACACGATTATTGGGCTGGAAGGAGATGTCGACCTGTCTTGTTCACCCGATGCTAGGAAGAGTATTCTTGACGTATTACAAACAAACAAAAACCTGTTAATTGATCTAGGCAAGGTAAGTTATATAGATAGTTCAGGCGTTGCCAGTTTGGTTGAAGGTTATCAGACTGCTAAAAAGCAGTCTTTAAAGTTTGGTCTGGTTGGTGTTAGTGATGCTGCAATGAGTGTTTTAAAACTAGCGCGGCTTGATAAAGTCTTTCCAATACATGATTCTGTAGCAGAGTTCGAAAAAGAGGATGCCTGATTCCGCTACTCATCCAGTAATAAACTCATTAGAACTCGTTGGTCGTTCAACTGTAAAGCTGATAGAAGAAGCGGGTTACTACTTTGCTTTATTAGTTGAATCATTTTTCTGGATCTTGGCCGGTCCATTCATAAAACGGCCAGTAAGAATTTCATCCATCTTTTCGCAAATGATGACAATGGGAATAGCGGCATGCCCGATTGTATTTGTCCTGTCATTTTCAATCGGCGTTATGTTAGCAATTCAAATGATTTATAACCTGAAGACGTTTGGCGCCGAATCTCAGGTTGTTGTTGGCGTTGCGTTATCAGTTACCAGAGAATTTGGTCCATTAATAACTGGCATTTTAATTGCCGGCAGGACGGGTTCATCATTGGCTGCAAAAATCGGCACGATGCAAGTAAATCAAGAGATAGATGCATTACGCGTAATGGGTATCAATCCAGTAAGGTATCTGGTTGCTCCGGCCTTGTTTGCTATGATGATTATGGTTCCCTTATTGACTTTTTTTTCTGATCTCGCGGGTCTGTTAGGCGGTGCGGTATATACAACTATTGAAATCGGTTTGAGTTTTGATGCTTATATGGATAGAACCTTGTCAGCCTTGGCAGTAGCAGATGTGATGCAGGGAATATTTAAGAGTCTTCTCTTTGCCTTAATTATTACTTTGGTTGGTGTTAGTAATGGTTTTTCAGTGACTGGGGGTGCTGAAGGTGTAGGTAAGGCTACAACACGCTCGGTAGTACTTTCAATTTCATATATCGTCATTGCTGATATGATTTTTACTTATTTTTTAAACCTGTAAATTGATGACTAATAGTAGCTCAGCAATCGAAGTTACCGATCTGGTAACACATTACGGTCCACGTGAGATCTTGCACGGCATTAATCTAACAATTAATGAAGGTGAGATAATGATCATTATGGGTGGTAGTGGATCGGGTAAAAGCACATTGCTACGTTATTTATTAGGTCTTGGTATTCCTACAAGCGGTAGTATCAATTTGCTTGGCAAGGATATTACTAAAATCAGTAATACAGAAATGCATCAACTGAGACAAAACATGGGGGTAGCATTTCAGGGCGGGGCACTATTAAGTTCGATGTCTATTGGTGAGAATGTTCAATTACCATTACGCGAACATACGCGCCTGGATGAAAAAACGATGGAAATTATGGCTAGGATGAAGCTTGAGGTTGTTAATCTTGGTGGGTTTGAAAAATTAATGCCGGCAGAATTATCCGGAGGCATGATTAAACGCGCTGCTGTTGCTCGTGCCATTGTTATGGACCCAAAGTTGATGTTCTTTGATGAGCCTTCCGCAGGTCTTGACCCGGTTGTTTCTGCCGAATTGGATGAACTTATTTTAAATCTAAGAGATGCGATGAAAATGACGATCGTTGTTGTTACGCATGAACTTGAGAGTGCCTTTAAAATTGCTGACAGAATTACCGTGCTCGACCAAGGTAATATCCTGATGACTGATACGGTAGAAAATATCAAGAACTCTGATAATGAACGAATACAGTCATTATTAAATCGACGGCCCAGTAATGATGAAGTGCAAGCAGATGAATATTTAAATAGATTAACAGGTATGTAGTAAAGATTATGAAACGCGATAATATAAATTACCTTGTTGTGGGCTCTTTTGTCATCCTTGTCTTGCTTAGTTTCTTTGTATTTCTTTATCAAATAATGGGTAGTAACGGTCCGACAGAAAAATATTTTGTTACCTACAATAATGTTTCAGGTATTAAATACGGGACGCCAGTAGCGTTTGAAGGCTATCAAGTTGGGCAGGTTGAAATTATTGAACCAATACGTGATGAGGGTAAAACGAATTATCGCTTAACGCTGTCAATAGAAAAAGAGTGGCCCATTCCTGTCGACAGTATCGCCAAGATAGTCGCCTCTGGTTTACTTGCCGCTGTGACCATAGATATTGCAGAAGGAAATAGTGATGTTTTGCATGATCCAGGTTCAGAAATAACAGGAAAAGAAGCTGCTAATATATTTGCGACAGTAAACGAAGTTGCATCAGACCTTCGAGATCTTTCTCAAAGCAGCATTAAACCACTACTGGATAATTTAAATAAGCAGGTTGTATCTGTGTCAACAGAATTGACCGATATCACTAAGAATACTCTTAAGCCCTTGCTTGAAAACTTTAGTAAGCAGGTCGAGCAGACTGATATGGTTAATAAGGTTGATACATTGATTAATAATCTGAATCAGACATCAGAAGACTTGCAAAAGGTATTTAATACTCAAAACCAGAAAAATCTGACGACTTTTTTGAATAATATGAGTAACGCTTCAACAGGAATGAATGAGTTAGTCGCCAATATAGATGATACGAGGAAGTCTATGGATCTACTCGTGAGTAATATTGATAATGTCATTGGAGATGTTAATTACATGCTTGAAGATAATGATGGAAAAATGAGCGCTTCACTGACCGATCTACAAAAGACCTTGTCGGTAATGTCTACGCATATAGATGCGATCACACATCATCTCGAGGGAAGTAGTAGAAATATACATGAGTTTACGCGACAGATTAAAGAAAACCCGGGTTTGCTTATTCGAGGTTCAGCTCAAGTTGAAGAGGTTGAGTGATCATGCGCCGTAGTATTTTATTATTTTGTTTTTTTACATTAACGGCTTGCTCTAGCCAAGCGCCATTACCAACAGATCATTATTATCGTCTACCTGAATTAAGAGATGTTAATTCAGATGAAAAACGGGTGAGTTCAATCAGCGTCATTACCTTTCAGGCAGAAGGTCTATATCAGGAACGTGCAATTCTTTATACCGAAGATGAGATAGAGCTAAAACAATATCATTATCACCATTGGACTGACTCACCAACCCGATTACTGCAAGAACGTTTGGCCGAAAGATTACGTTTGAGTAGCATCTCAAATTTAGTTTTGAATACGTTTGAAGGTAATAGTGAGCTGATAATTAAAGGACAAATTAAAGCCTTTGAGCGATTGCAACAAATAGGGAGTGAAAGTGTTTATGTGAAATTATTGCTTCAAGTTAATTCTAATACCAAGCATACCCCAATTTTACATAAAGAGTATGTACAGACTGTGGTGTTGCCATCCAACAGTATTACGAATGCAATTAAAGCATTTGCAGAGGCAGTAGATTTAATATTTAGCGACTTCTATGACGATCTCGTTGAGATTATCAAAATGTAAAAAAAACGGGCCAATCATGTGATTGGCCCGTTTTTTATATAAAAAAGTAAGCTCAGTTTATCTTGAGATTCTTATGCAGATGAAAACTCCATCTTAATACCAGCAAGTTCAATCAAGTCACTATCTTTTAATTGGTATGCCTTTGCACCGATTTGTTCACTGTTGACTAGAGGAAAACTGTTTCCTTCAATGTGTGTCAGGAAATAGCCCTGAGGTCGACGTGAAATCACAGCTACTTGAGTGCCTGGTTTACCTAAGGTTATCAACGCCTTGGTTAATTCCAGCTCTTTACCAGCAATTGGGCCATTTAAGACGGTTAGGCGGCCTAATGGCATACCGCCACCGGCTGGTGGCGCTGCAGCTGCAGGTGCAGCAGATTCAACAGCTTTCTCAGCAGCTTGTGCGGCAGCAACAGCAGCACTAGCCGAGCCAGGTTTGATGATCATGGTTTTTTCAAAATCATCATCATCAGCAGTTGCGTGCTCATTTACATATTTGAGCTCATGCTTACCAATGGCAATGACATCACCATCTTTAAGCGCATGTTTTTTAACAAGTTTACCGTTAACGTAACTACCATTTGTACTACCAAGGTCTTCCAAGAAGGAATCATCAAGTATGGTAATTACCAAGGCATGCTTACCGCTAACCGCTAGGTTATCTATTGGTATATCGTTGTCAGGCTTACGCCCTATGGTCAATCGTTCCTGATTGAGTTCGTACTCACCTTGAACGACGCCATTCATGCTCAGAACTAACTTCGCCATTGCTAATTCCTATCCCCGTATTTCATTTATTAAACCGATTTTTAATTTTTGTTAAAAAACCCTTGGGAGAAGAAAAATCTTCCCGGATACGCACCAATATAATTGAGGTGTTATCCTTACCCCCTCTTTTGTTCGCAAATTTCACTAATTCATCTGCTGTTTGTGCAAGATTAGCACTATATTTACTTAGGGTTAAGTGAATTTCTTCATCTTTTACTAGATCTGTTAATCCATCCGAACAAAGCAGGTAAATATCGTCTGGTAAAACCGCTTCTTCAGCCACATCAACGTCGACATCAGCTTCAATTCCCATTGCACGAGTGACCAGATTCTTGGGCGTGTTGGCATGTGCTTCTTCTTCTGTATAGAGACCTCGATCAATCAGTTCCTGAATTAACGAGTGGTCTTTGGTGACTTGTTGTAACTCATTGTTTCTTATTCGATAAAGTCGTGAATCGCCGACATGTGCAATGGATAATACGTTGTTGTGGAAGAGGCCGACGACGATGGTCGTTCCCATGCCCTGACATTGTGGATCTGCCTTGGCTGTATTATAAATGACTGAATTTGCATGAGTTATAGCATCGCGGATGAGTAAAGATTCATTGCAAAAACCAGTGGACTCGTCAATTTGACCACCTTTAAGTTTTTTTAGGCCATTAGTTATACCAAACAGGATATTGGTGACAGCAAGCGCGCTAGCGACTTCTCCTGCCTTATATCCACCCATCCCGTCAGCTAGAATGACAATACCTTTACGGCCATCCGTTATTGTGCTGTCTTCATTATGTGGTCGCTTCAAGCCAACATCGGATTGATTTGCGATTTCAAGTTTAGCTGATAAGTCCATCATTTATTTTTCTTTATAATATTTAGACAGTTACGTAAATCTTTCGCCAACTCTTCACCCGTTTGATAACGATCTTGAGCTAGTTTAGCTATAACTCTATCCATTATCACACTAATTTCTAGTGTATCCCGCTTTAATCCCTTATGCAGGCCTATTATTTCAGGATGTCGTTGATTTGCAATGCTAAATACTAAGTCCGCCAATATTAATAGCGAAAAAGAATTAAATTGTGTTTTAGCTCTTAAATTAAACTGCAGCCACTTATTACTTAAGTAATTACGTGGGAATGCTTTGTCAGCATTTATTTTTCAAGTACTTTTGGTATTTCCCTACTTGAGTTTTACGTTCATCATCAGACAGGAACCTTGGGTTGTCCGGGTCATTTGTTTCTTCGTATAAGCGTGAAGCATCTTTCGTTTCCTGCAACTCCTTCCTTACTTGAGCGCACTTCAGCTCCTGTTTTTTACTTTTTTCTTGTGCTTCATTTTGTAATACTTTTTTCTCATCGCGTTCTTCTTTCAATACGCCAAGCAGTTTTAGTTGTTTCTGAGAACGTTCGATATAGTGCTGATCTTTTTCAGGTGCCTTTTGAATTTTTATTTTTTCGGCATTGTCTGTGGCAGGTTTATCGCCATAAACAACTTTTCCATCATCATCGACCCATTTATAGACTTCAGAAAATGCGGTATTGAAATAGAACAGAGGTGTCAAAAGAAAGAAGATGAACAGAAATTTATAACGCATATTTCCTTTTCCTTGTCTGTAATAGTTAGAGTTAAGCTGCTCTTTTAGCGGACTTCCTTTTTATAATTGTAGACTCTATCGCTGCTTTTAATTCTGTGCAAATGGTTTTAAATGATTGTAAATCATTAGACGTAAGCGCCTTATCTGTTTGACCGTGGTCAACAAAAAAACACCCAGCAATTTTTTTGTTTACATAAAATGAATTTATTATGATGGCTGCGTTTGTTCGCATTGGACGCAAGGTGTTTGGAAGTAAATCACTGAATTTATGCTGGTTTTTAGAATTAATACATAATGACTGTTCTTTTTTTAATAGTTGATTAAAAAGCTTATTCAATTCAAGTGAAATACTCAGTTGTTTGAGCTTGGGTAGTTCCTTATTGATTTTTTGAAGATACATCTTTAAACATTTTTCATTCGAATCAAAAGACATAAACACCACACGTGAGAATCCAACGCTTTCTTTCATGGCAGATACTGCTATTTCGATTAACTCGAGTGTAGTGCTGTTTGAGTCATTAGAACGTAATAGATTGATGTAGTGAGACAGTGCCTTATTTTTTTGTGGAGGTATAGTTCCACTCAGTTTTGATTCTTTTCTTATAGATGGCGAGTAGCTCATTAAGAACTGTAATAATGGTTGATAGGGTAAATATTGTTGACTGTCACGAATTGAATAAATAATTATCCAATTTATTTTTCCAGGCGTTTGCTTAATTGGGACACGAATATACTCTGCAGCACGATTGATTAGTTCTTCAGAATATTGCACTGAAGACTGTGAAACTATTTGGTGCATTAACTCGGTCGCAAGACGGATTCCTGTTATCTTTGGATTATGGTGCTTACCGGAGTAACTTTCTTGAATAAGCTCTGGTAGCTGCCAGTTTTGTGCAATGGCTTGTGCTATTTCATCTACATTATATCCAAGTAACTCTTTCTCTTTAATTTTGTGATTTTCATCTGGAGAAAGGTATATTTTTTCTAGCTCGTCTGCTTTGTTTGAATCGACTATATAAAGTAGGAATCTGATAAACCCTCTGTTTAAAGCGGCTGTAAACACCTCATTATTTTCAGACTCCTTTCTGAGAACTGACCATTCTTTTGCCATATAAGCGATTTGATATTGGTGGGCATAGACGGTAAATATTTTAGCAGCAGTATTTTTATCCAGTACTTTTTCAAGTATTGGTAAGTCGGTCAGCATTTTGATAACAAGAGGAATGCTGATCAATGATATTGCGTGGGAAAGTGTAGTGATTTCTTTTTTCGTAGAACGACCAGCATGACGCAAAAGAGAAATTGAAAAGCCAGGGTCTTGTCGCGCAATTTCGGTCAGAACTGTGACGGTTATATCCTGTTCGTCCCTTTGTAACTCGTAAATTCTGTGCTTACTGGTATATAAAATAGGGATTTCACAGTCGCTAAACATTTTAATCCAGTTTGATAACTTATACGTCATAGAGCCCCTATATTTTCATTAATGAAATTAATAGAGACAAACAGAACCAGATTAAAAACCCCGCAACGGAGGAAAGTTGTCCCTACATGGGAAATATCGGACGAACAGGGTAAATCTTGAGTGAAATCAGGGGATAGAAGGAATCTATCCCCGATAAAATTGGTGGATTAGCGTTCCAGATGTTCCAGTTTTCCAGTCTTGTCTTTCCATGTGTCAGCATCTTCTGGTGCGTCTTTCATTTCATTAATGACAGGCCAATCCTTTGATAATTCAGCATTTAATTCAATAAAACTGTGCATTTCTTCAGGCACATCTTCATCAGCCATAATTGCTTCAACTGGGCATTCTGGCTCACAGAGTGTACAGTCGATACATTCATCCGGGTCAATGACCAACATATTTGGACCTTCGTGGAAGCAATCGACTGGGCAGACTTCGACACAGTCGGTGTATTTACATTTAATGCAGCTTTCAGTAACAATAAAGGGCATCAGATTTACCTATAAATTCAAGTTTTAAAAAGAACCGAATCATACTAGTTCCTTGGCCTGCATAAAAGACCATTCAATTAATTAACTGCTATTTAATTATTGCTTTTTATTATTTCAGAGACTTCATCAGCGAGTGCTTTGCCCTTCTTGAGTTCAGAAATAGCAATCCCCGTCTCTCCGAGCCTAGATAATATCTTAATTTGTAGTTGCTCAGCTGAGCCTGTTTCATAGTGAATAATCCATGATTTCATATCCTTATTGTCATTCTCTATCTTGCTTACCCCACTAATTTCTTTTAATAATTCGCTTAAGTGGACATCACTGGGTGCTTCCAGCATCAAACTAAAGCATTGACCGCTTCGTTTTAACTCAGACAGGCTAGTATGGATTACTAATTTGCCTTTGTTCAAGATAGCGATATCGCTACAGATATCTTCGATTTCGGATAAATTATGTGAGCTAATGAGGACACTGTATTCATTGCCTAAATCACGTAATAATTTTCTTACCTCAGTTGCAGCAACCGGGTCGAGCCCCGATGTCGGTTCATCCATTAATATTAATTCTGGTTTGCCAATCAAGGATTGAGCCAACATGATACGTTTGCGTTGACCAAAGCTTAATGTTTCAGGAAATTGTTTCGCAAAACCTGCTGCTTGTACCAGTGAGAGCACATGGTCTACTTCCTTTTTTGCGTCATTGCGATTGAAGTTTTGAAGTCTTGCGTAATGTCTAAGCTGTGTTATTACATCAACACCTTTAAACATTGAAGTGTCTTGTGGTAATAATGAAAGCTTACCTTTTATAGTGCTTGAATCAGGAGCGTGATCCAGAACACGGACCTTGCCTGAAGTTGGGCTTATAAATCCACACAGTATGGCAAATAAAGTTGATTTACCTGCGCCATTTGGCCCAACTATCCCCGTTGGTTGAGTTATCTCCAACTCCAAATCAAGCCCGTCAAGAGCCTTAACCCCCTGAAAACGTTTTGTTAATGAATCACATTTTATATGGTGGGTCATTTATATATCCCTGCGTTTGAAGATATGCCAACCACATACGAAATAGAACAGGGTATATGCGCAGAGTGCGGCAACAGAAATCAAAATATTCTCAGTGTTGATATCTATTAAATAAGATTTAAGACCGCTTGGTATTAAATAGATTGCATGGCTAATATCTGATTTAAACCAATAACTGATGATGACTAAAAAGGCATAGCTCATCATTCCTAAAAACAGTGAGCCGAATGCAGAACGTGCAATTGATGAAATCATCGACATAAAGGCGACAAACGGCAGACTATAGATAAATACGAGAATAAAGGTTTGTAGGCCAGATATAGTTATGGCTTCCAGTGAGTCTTCTTCATTTAGTAATGCCTGTACCGAAGCCCAGAGTGAGGTGATAGAGATGCAGATTAAGACTAATAGAGTCACCGCAATAAACCGAGATAAATATATCTCGGCACGGGTTGCACGCATTAATAAAAATCGAAATGCCCCTCTAGTCATATCACTGGAGTATTGATTATTAGCTGCGATTAAAATAAATAGTGGAGTCAGCGTTATTGATACAAGTAAATAGATAGACAAACTTGCAGAACGATCGACAAACAATTCCAATGCAAGCTCTTGATCTTGTGTAATCCAGCTTACAAAGATGAGGCCTTGCGTACTTTGCAACCATTCAACAGCGAGTAAAATGACGTTGTCGAATACCAGATACCAAAATAAGAAATAAGGAATGATGAACGCCAGACTTTTTAAGCTACTCAGCGAATAATAGAAATTAAATAGCGTCAGCTCTTTTAAGCGATAAAGGTTTAACATGAACAGCGATGATTATTTATTGTTATTTTAATAATGCAGGCATAGGCATTATCGATCAAGCATTGCTTGTAATTCATACAATAATGCAAGTGCTTGTTTTGGATTGGTAGAATCGGGGTCAATCATTTTTATCTTTTCTAAAACGGGATCGGAATTAAATAAATCAGTTTGTGGTTTTTCAATATTATTTACGGGAGTTTGTGATTCGATTTCATGCAAACGTTGCTTTGCAGCAGTGATAACGGTTTTAGGTATGCCTGCGAGAGAGGCGACTTGAATGCCATAACTCTGGCTTGCCGGGCCTTGTTTAACAGAATGTAATAACACTATCTCATCACCGTGTTCAACGACATCCATATGTACATTTGCAACATTATCGTTATGCTCAGGCAATGCTGTTAGCTCAAAATAATGTGTAGCGAATAAGGTATAAGATTGAGTAACTTTTGCGAGATGTAAAGCACAGGCCCAGGCCAATGCTAAACCGTCATAGGTGCTTGTACCGCGGCCGATCTCATCCAACAAGACAAGACTATTCTGACTTGCATTATTTAAGATATTAGCTGTTTCAGTCATCTCTACCATAAAGGTTGAACGACCACTACTCAGATCATCCGAAGCGCCTATACGAGTGAATAGTCGATCGATAGGACCAATCACAGCCTTTGCCGCTGGGACGTAACTACCGATGTGGGCAAGGATTACAATTAAGGCTGTTTGCCGCATATAAGTCGACTTACCACCCATATTTGGGCCAGTAATGATTAACATACTGGTGTCAGTATCAAGCGATAAATCATTGGATATAAAGGGAGCTGATTGAATTTGTTCAACGACCGGGTGTCGTCCTGCTTCGATAATAATCCCATTTTCTTTTGTCAGAATGGGAGCGGTAAAATTCAGAGTTGCAGCCACTTCCGCAAAACTTAGATAGATATCTAATTCAGCAAGTGAGGACGCACAAAGTTGCAGCTCAGATAAGTAGTTAGCAATATTATCCAGCAACTCATCGTACAATTGCTTTTCGCGCGCTAATGATTTTTCTTTAGCGCTCAGAATTGTATTTTCAAAGTCTTTTAATTCTGGCGTGATGAAACGTTCAGCAGCCTTTAAGGTTTGACGGCGATTATAATCGTCGGGGACATTAGCAGAATGAAGACGACTAATTTCTATGTAATAACCATGCACCCGGTTATAGCCTACTTTTAAGCCTTGTATCCCAGTGCGTTGTTTTTCTTTTTCTTCTAGGTCAGTTAAAAACTGACCTGCGTCATTGCTTAGCTGTCTTAACTCATCCAGTTTTTTGTCATAACCGTTAGCAATAACACCACCATCACGAATAATTACAGGTGGTTCATCTATCAGTGCTTTACTTAAGGTTTGAAGTAATTCAGGGAATAAACTGATGTCTAGATATAAATCATTCAATCTAGGGCTATCAATCTTTGCTAGACGATCTTTGATTTGTGGGAGTAGGGTCATGCTGTCTCGGAGTTGCACCAAGTCACGAGGTCTTGCAGATTTTAAGGCAACACGCGACATGATGCGCTCAATGTCACAGATGCCACGCATGGCTTCATGAAAATCACTATGACATCGATTATGTAGTAGTTTTTCTACAGCGTCATGACGGCACTGCAAGACATCATGGTTACGAATAGGTTGTTGTAACCAGCGGCGTAATAAACGACCGCCCATCACCGTCGAAGTGGTATCGATTACATTTAATAGGGAATGAGATTTTCCTTCCGCTAACGATGATTCAATCTCCAAGTTACGGCGTGACACGGCATCGATTTGTATGATGTCGCCTGCGAGGTTTATGCTTGGCGATTGTAAATGAGGCAATAATGTTTTTTGTGTGTCGTTAAGATATTGAATTAAACAACCTAGAGCACTAATAGCTGTGCTCATGTGTTGGCAACCAAAGCCATTGAGATCTTTGATCTCGTACTGTTGTTTTATAAGTGATTCAGCTGTTTTTTTATTAAAATGCCAATCAGGGCGTTTTGTGATTGTTTTATTTAAATTCTGAAGGTTATCGTCTTCAAAATCGTCACTAATTAAGATTTCTGCGGGTTGATACTGTTCAATAATATCTTCCAGAGAAGTTGTGTTATCGACTTCTAGAACAGTTACTTGACCACTACTGATTTCGACACTGGCTAAACCATAGTGTTGTTTGGTTTTGTAAATGGCTAATAAAACGTTTGCAACGCGTTCGTTGAGCAGAACATCATCAGTAATCGTCCCAGGTGTAATAATCCTTACGACCTTACGTTCTACAGGGCCTTTACAGAGTGCTGGATCGCCGACTTGTTCGCAGATGACTACAGACTCACCTAACTGAATTAATTTCGCGAGATAATTATCAACGGCATGGTAGGGGACGCCTGCCATAGGTATGGCGTTACCACCGGATTTGCCACGTTTGGTCAGGGTGATATTCAATAAACGAGCAGCTTTCTTGGCATCGTCATAGAACAATTCATAAAAATCACCCATACGAAAAAACAACAACATATCGGGGTACTCGGCTTTAAAGCCAAGAAACTGTTGCATCACTGGGGTATGGGAGGATAACTGCTTAATAAGGGCAGACATGGCTCAATTGTAATAAAGCTCATAAACGTTGGCTAGATATGATTTAGTCAACATTCAACAATTGTCATTAACTTCACATTGCACAGCAGGAGATTGCATACGCATTATTCCTTGAGCATTAAGGGGTATGCCAAATCTTCTGTTTAGATTTGTCGCGTTCCCGGCAGCAAGACAAGTGGCCGCAAAGGAGCCTGCAGTTGGAGGACCAAACCCACCTTGTGTTGTTGCAGCGGTATTCGTCTGCATGGCCCAGACCATTCTGTTAATAAAAGGTATAAACAGTTCATAACAATAGCCGACATGTACTTTTAATAAATTTGCATCTTGTACGTTTTGGATGTTTTCGATTACATCTGCATCGCGATACATCAGATTATCGTTCGGTATCATCCTTATGCCGGGGGTGCCATTATAGTAAGCATCAATGCCAAATTTATCGAATGAAAAAGGCGATGGGTTGACGACAGTCAAGTTGGCAAAGCCACTGTCAATTTGACTCTGAACGATCCTTCTAGCGCAAAATACCTGGTCAGAGCCCCATTTGTCATCCATGCCAGATCCAGGATTATCTAATACGTCGCGTAGACCCGCACCCATGATTCGATTCGCACCGGTTCTGGCATTACGGGCTGTTTCAGTCGTGAGAAAGCTAGTGGTGCATAATTCTGTTTGATCAGTCGGGGGACTATTAAAATAGCTCGTTGCATATAGCGGGGCCATATTACTCGCAAAAGCGGTTTGCATTGCAGACAGGCTGGCATTGTTTATTGTGCCGGCTCTGACCGTTTGAAAAGTAGCGTAATTAAGAGTGATTTTTGCTTTGTAAACTAATGCGAATTGAATGATTCCAAGCACCATCATTAATAAAACGGGCATGATGATAACAAACTCAACCATGGCTTGTGCGGTTTCGTTTTTTCTACCGATATAATAATTCTGTAGTCGCATTTATATTTAATCTAATACGTATTGTTCAACTATTTTTATTCAACGATGGACTTTATTTGTTCAAGCATCGTGGCAGCTTTGCTATAGAGAGGATCTTGTTTATCCGTATAAATTAGCATTTCATTTAGGCTAAACGCAGTTTGTTTCAGTTGTACGATACTCATGTTATACCAGGCTTTGGCAAACTGAGGATCGCGTAATACTGCCTCACGATATAAATTCATCGCAGCCTGGGGTCTATTCGTGCGGACATAGATATTCCCGAGTCGGAACCAATATTCTGCTTCTTCAGGTAATTCTTTGATTAAGATCTCGTAGTTTTTTTCACTTGTCACAAGATCATTGTTTTCATATGCGAAATTTGCTTGTTCTAAAACCTCAATCAAATCAAGATTAGGATTTTCTTTTGTGTTTTTTGTATTGCCGGGTGTGCATGCAGCAAGGACTAAAAAGACAACTAAAATAAATACTCGCGTTAAAAGTTTATTCAACATGACTATGCCACTTTAGTTGCTGTCCTAATGAGAGGTCAATCTGTTCGAGACCGTCACTGGCGAGCTCAAGTACTCTGTATGCCTTACTAGATGCTGCCATTCGCCATGGTTTTAAAGATTTTGTCATCTTTACAACGAGCCAGTCTTTATCTATAAATATCACATCGATAGCGTATCGCATACCAACAGTGTGAACTGATGAACAAGGCTCAATTAATAAAGCCTCATTATTTTTTAAACGGGGAGAAAACAATAAACCACAGAAGCGTTCTAAAAAACGGGTAGTACGTGAAACCTGTTCAAATAAACTATTATTGTTTATGTCAGTTAGATAACCATGAATCATAGCAACCCTTCAGCGAGAAACTTCATCGCAATCGGAAATAACAAAATAATAAACGTGATCGGAAAAATAAACACAACAAGAGGAAAAACAAGCTTAACAGGTGCTTCCATGGCCTGTTTTTCTGCACGTTGAAAGCGTTCTCCTCGACGCTGTTCGGATTGAACTCTGAGTACATTGGCTAATGAGGCCCCCATTTTTTCGGCTTGTACAATAGAGCTCACAAAT
>JAJFKL010000015.1 GCA_021773235.1 Gammaproteobacteria bacterium
AATCATGCATCAATCGACACTGGCACAATTATCAACTGCACTTGAATCGAATCAGATCACTAGTGAAGAATTAACACGACTTTATCTTGATCGCTGTAAACAATTTAATGAATCGTTAAATTGTTTTATCACCATCAATGAAGAGTTGGCTTTAGCTCAAGCAAAGGCTGCTGACCAACAACGTGCTGCTGGTAATGCCTCGCCATTAACAGGTATCCCCATTTCGCAAAAAGATATCTTTTGCACCAACGGTATAAAGACATCCTGCGGTTCAAAGATGTTAGATAATTTTATCGCGCCCTATGATGCAACTGTTGTCGAAAAAATGAATGCCGCTGGAATAGTAAACATAGGTAAAACTAACATGGATGAGTTTGCTATGGGTTCATCAAATGAAACCAGTTTTTATGGTGCCGTTAAAAACCCTTGGAACCAAGATACTGTCCCCGGAGGATCATCAGGTGGTTCAGCAAGCGCAGTTGCTGCACGTTTAAGTCCAGCAGCAACAGGCACTGATACCGGTGGTTCAATAAGACAACCTGCTTCATTTTGCGGCATAACCGGCCTGAAACCCACGTATGGAAGGGTTTCCCGCTATGGCATGATCGCCTTTGCATCAAGTCTTGATCAAGGCGGTCCGATGACACAGACCGCTGAAGACGCGGCTTTAATGATGAATGTGATCGCTGGTTTTGATGAACGTGATTCAACCTCTGCCGAACATCCGGTCGATGATTACACGGCAAGATTAAATGATTCAATAGAAGGCTTAAAGATTGGACTACCAAAAGAATATTTTGGTGAAGGCCTTGATAGTAATATTGCTAAGTGTGTTGAAGAAGGTATTAAAGAATTAGAAAAGCTGGGTGCGACCTGTAAAGAAATAGAACTACCTAATACAGAATTATCGATTCCTGCTTATTATGTTGTTGCGCCAGCAGAATGTTCATCAAATTTGTCACGGTTTGATGGCGTTCGTTTTGGCTATCGTTGTGAAGCTCCTAAAGATCTTTCTGATCTATATTGTCGTAGTCGTGGCGAAGGTTTTGGTAAAGAAGTTAAACGTCGCATCATGATCGGCGCTTATGTTTTATCTGCCGGTTATTACGATGCGTATTATTTAAAGGCGCAACAAATCAGACATCTCATTCGTGATGATTTTCAAAGTGCACTTAAAGATGTTGATGTCATTGCTGGACCAACCGCAACAGGCACTGCATTTAAATTAAATGAAATGATTGATGACCCCATCAGTATGTATCTCTCCGATCTCTATACGGTCTCGGTTAATCTTGCCGGTCTACCTGCTATCTCAGTACCCGCTGGTTTTGTAAACAAGCTGCCGGTCGGCATGCAGTTGATAGGAAATTATTTTGAAGAATCGCGGTTGTTGAATATCGCTCACAAATATCAACAAGCAACTGATTGGCACCTCCAAGTTCCAGGAGGATTTGAATAATGGAATGGGAAACAGTCATCGGACTTGAAATCCACGCCCAACTCGCGACCAAGAGCAAGATCTTCTCTGGAGCCCCCACTGCCTATGGCGCTGAACCCAATACACAGGCCTGTGCAGTAGATCTGGGTCTGCCGGGCGTGTTACCTGTGCTCAATCAACAAGTCGTATTGATGGCAATCAAGTTCGGCCTGGCGATTGATGCCGAAATACCAGAACGCTCAATCTTTGCCAGAAAAAATTACTTCTATCCGGATCTGCCAAAAGGCTACCAAATTAGTCAATTTGAATTGCCTATCGTCAGTAGAGGTAATCTTGAGATTCAGTTAGAAGACGGCACGACAAAAACAGTAGGCGTCACCCGCGCACATCTGGAAGAAGATGCAGGGAAATCCATGCATGAAGGTTTTGGTGATCAAACAGGGATTGACCTAAACCGTGCTGGTACACCCTTACTGGAAATCGTCTCTGAACCTGATATGCGCAGTGCCAAAGAAGCCGTAGCCTATATGAAGAAGATCCATTCGATAGTGCGCTATCTGGAAATCTGTGATGGCAATATGCAAGAAGGATCATTCCGTTGCGATGCAAACGTCTCCATGCGACCTAAAGGTCAGGAAGAATTTGGCACACGTACAGAATTAAAAAACATCAACTCATTTCGTTTTGTCGAACAAGCGATCAATATCGAGATAGAAAGACAAATCGATATCCTTGAAGATGGCGGTGAGATAACGCAAGAAACACGCTTATACGATCCTAATAAAAATGAAACGCGCTCAATGCGTAGTAAGGAAGAAGCAAACGACTATCGCTATTTTCCAGATCCTGATCTGCTACCCGTTCAAATCGAACCTGAATTGATTGAAACGATTCGTAGTCAGCTACCTGAACTACCAAACGCAAAGAAACAACGTTTCATAGATCAATTCAAACTATCCGATTACGACAGTGGCGTATTAACCGCACAAAAAGAAATGGCCGATTACTTTGAAACCTGTGTAAATACAGCAGAAGGCGAAGCCAAACTTAGTGCCAACTGGATAGCTGGCAAACTCTCTGCAAATTTAAATAAAGAAAATAAAGATATAAACGAAAGCCCGGTCAGCGCCGAAATGTTGGGCGGTATGATCAAACGCATCAAAGACGACACCATCTCCGGCAAGATCGCAAAACAAGTCTTTGAAGCCATGTGGAACGGCGAAGGCGATGCCGATGCGATCATTGAAAGCAAAGGACTAAAACAAGTCACCGATACGGGCGCCATCGAAAAACTGGTCGATGATGTAATTACCAATAGCCCAGACCAAGTCGCACAATACCAAGCTGCTCCTGAAGAAAAACAAGGAAAACTTATAGGATACTTTGTTGGGCAGATAATGAAACAGTCACAAGGTAAGGCTAACCCGAAACAGGTTAATGAATTGCTAAAAGAGAAACTTAAGACTTAGTCAGCTAACGACCCAAAGCGGACACGCGGCAATTTATAAGTATCGTTTCACTCCCTAGATAAATACTGATTATTTGAAGACAACCACGATAGAACATGGTCATTAAAAGTAGTTATTTTTTTAGGAGTAACTTTTCTTTGGGCGTAAATAAGATTTAATCTATGCGTTATTACAGACCAACCTTTAAACAGGTGTGTCAGTCTATTTGAATTGATAAATGGCTCAACTTGATAATAGGGTAGACTAGCAACTCCTAATCCTTGCAACACTAACTCCAAGATAGATTGATAAGTATTTGATGATGTCGTTCCCGTTACCTCAAATTCAAAATGTCGTTTTCCGTTATATAAACTCAGTTTGTTCCAGTTTTTGTTTTGGCCATTCAATATAAATTCACAGTCATGGATATCCTCGATTTTTGAGCAATTGTTTTTGTTTGCCCATTCAGGATGACAGACGATAACATTACGAATATTACCTAAGTATTTTGCAACCACGTCATTAGGCATAGAGTCAAAAGCTCTAAATGCAATATCATAATTTCCCAGTTCAATATCTTCTTTATCAGATCCGAAATTAAGTATTAGATTTATTTTTGGATACTGTTGCTTAAATGAGGGGATGACGTGTTCACATAAAGCCCGACCGAACTCAAATGGTGCCGTTACCTTTAAATTTCCCTCAACTATTTGGTTTAACTCTTTAACCCTGTTTTCAGCTTCTTTAGCCAGAAATTTAATTTGTTGTGCTTTAACTAATAATTCTTCTCCTGTTTCAGTAAGGTTAATAGCTCTCGTTGTACGATGAAATAGTTTGCTATTCAACGTTTCTTCAAGAGATTTAACATGCCGTGAAACGAGCCCTTTTGAAACAGCAAGACGATTAGCCGCTTTGGTGAAACTTTTTTCTTCTGCGACAACAAGAAAAGTGTGTAGGTAAGTTAAGTTCATTATTGTCGCTATAAAGTAAACAATGTGTTCATTATATGCTGTTTATCAAGTAAATACATTTGATTAACATTATTAATGTAGCTAATTACTGCATTACCTGCATGTAATAAAATTAATAGGAAAGGTTAAATAATGCAAAAATTAAGAGCTGTTACTTTAGTTATCGCTAGTTTATTCATATGTATTTCTTCACAAGTACATGCTGCGGGAAAAATAGAAGTGGATATTTATAAGGGAGAGGTAGCCACCGTTAATTCATATATTTTTTCAAATGGTGAATCATTAATCGTCATGGATGTACAACGAGCGACAAGCGAAGCAAAAAAACTGGCTGAAGTGATCAGAGCCAAGAACTTGCCTCTAGAATATATTCTGATTAGTCATGGTCACCCCGATCACTATATTGGAATGAATTGGTTAATGAAGGAGTTTCCTGATGCAAAGATTGTAGTAGCGAGCGAAGATATCAAAAAGGACATAATTGGTTTCTCAACTTATATGGAAAGCATTAATTGGCTTGATGCAGAACCAACTCTTAAGCCTAAATCAAAAAAGAATCCAAATGGTTTTGATTATGTAGCCAACATCAACGTTCTTGATGACAATACACTGGAACTTAAAGGTGGAGGGTCGCTGAAAATAGAAACCACATATGCCCCAGCTGAATCAGACCATCCGACAACCGTTTACGTTGAAGAAATTAATGGTTTATTCACTTCAGACTTTGGCTATAACAAAGTTCATTTATGGATGGGAGCAGGTGTCACTGACGCACATATAGCAAATTGGCGAAAAGCGTTAGTTGATCTGCAAATCAAGTACGCGAACCTTAGTCCAACTGTATACCCAGGTCACGGTGAACCGAATAATGTTGATGTTGGACTGTTCGCAACAATGGTTAAGTATATTGATAATTTCAATCGGGTGATTGCGAATGCTGATTCGAAAGAAGAGGCTATGTTAAAAATGGAAAAGCTATATCCTGATTATGCAGAGGCAGATTTTCTTTTGAAAAATAGTGTGGATTTTCATTTTGATAAAACTAATTGAGTAATTAGTAATGTCCGCATATGGCCGTTTGCAGACACTAATTATGAATAGGATGGCCTATAGTAATATCCAATACTTTATTCGCACTTCCTAGATTTACGGCTATCTCTACTAGCCCATTTGAATTTTCATACCAAAAGACCTGCCCAGCTGTAACATCAGAGAATGTCTCCGCATTCAGAATTTCCTGGTCATTAATCTTTAATACTTCAACTTTATTAAGTCTTTCAGCACGTATCCCCGTCATACAATTCCCAAAGTGATCTATGTAAATCACTTCATTAAGATCATCTGGCCATTGATGCTTATCAGTCCAACCAACTCTATCACCGGGGATCTGTTCTTTATTTTCTAACATGGCACAAACAGGTGCATATAAATCTCGGCCATGAAAACTGCTAGATAGTGTTTCCGGAATCCATGTGACATGCCATGCTAATATTTCTTTTGCATGCTTTGCGACAATATCAAACAAACCATTATCAGGGCCAACAAACCAACGCCCATCTATCTTTATGGCAATAGGCTTGTCCTTATCTGAACCCACACCCGGATCGACAACACTGAATATAATCGAACCTATGGGAATTTGATGTATTAATGAAGCAAGCAAATAAGCACTGGCCTTAGGATTATTACGTGGCGCATCCGCCATCAGATTAATGACTTTTGCATTGGCCGCATGTTGATGCAATACCGACTCAACCTGCCCTATGTACGGCCCTTCCAGTCCATAGTCTGTGAATAGAAATATCATAAGCTAGTCTAGTTATTAAATGTGCTGCGCGTCAATCTACTAGATTCCCGCCTCGGTCTCTGTTCCAGACTCGACTCTACCACCTACAACCCTGTAGGAGAATGCGGGAATGACAAGGCGGTTATTTGAAGCGACAGATTTTTTCTCAATACGAGGCGTAATGATTTTTTAATCGACGATTTTACTATAGTAAATGAGGAGATTAAAAAATTATTACAACGAAGTAGTGGGGAAAAAGATGCGCTTCAAACTTCAGAAAAAGAAAAACCGGGACAAGCCCGGTTCTAAGGATACAAGCTTATGATTATTATTATGCTTGTTCTGCTGTCTCAACGACCTCTTCTGCTACTACGGGTCGATCAACTAATGAAATGATGGCCATTTGTGCTTTGTCACCAGTACGAACACCACATTTGAGAATTCGTAGATAGCCACCTGGACGCTCTTTATAACGAGGGCCAAGTTCATTGAATAGTTTTGTTACCATTTCACGATCACGAAGACGGGAAAAGGCTAGTCTTCTATTTGCAACGCTGTCACTTTTAGCCATTGTGATCAATGGTTCTGCTACACGACGTAATTCTTTTGCTTTTGGTAAGGTCGTCTTGATTACCTCATGTTCCATAAGGGATGCCGCCATATTTCGAAACATCGCTTTACGATG
>JAJFKL010000016.1 GCA_021773235.1 Gammaproteobacteria bacterium
TGACCAAAGGCGCATGGAGATGGCCGGTATTAAAAACAGATAAAGCCAAGGGTGAAAACGGAAAAAGGGTTCCAGGTCGGCCTGATTCGTTTCAAAAAAAGCACCAATATAAAATGCAAAAATACCGGTCAGGAATAAAAAAATTACGATAAAGACATAGGCGACCGGCGTTACAAAATAGCTGGTGAATTCACGCTTATAAATAGAATACAAGGGGCTCATGGTGCTGCTGTCTCCCGGTTTTCGTCTGCACTGGAAGTTGTAATAACGCGGAAGGCGTCATCAATATCACTACGATCTGATTTTGCGATTAGTTCAGTGGGTGTGCCATCAAATAATAAATTACCGGATGCAATAATGATTGCTCGTGAGCAAACAGCATCAACTTCTTCAAGAATATGTGTAGAAATCACAATCGCCTTGTCTTCGGACATTTCCTTGATCAAGTTTCGAACCTCGTGCTTCTGATTTGGATCTAGTCCATCAGTTGGTTCATCCAGAATTAACACGCTAGGGTCATGCAGAATAGCTTGTGCAATTCCGACGCGGCGTTTATAGCCCTTTGACAAGGTTTCGATACTTTGGTCGATGACGTGTTTTATATTAATGATGTCGACAACTTCATCGATACGCTTTTTCCGGTTGCTACCCGTTAATTGGCGAATATCGGCAATAAAATTGAGAAAACTTTTGACGGTCATCTCTCCGTAAGCTGGCGCACCTTCAGGCAAATAGCCTACAGAACGTTTAACGGCTAAAGGGTTCTCTTGCACATCAAAACCATTTACCTCAACCGTGCCGCTGGTAGGTTCGAGAAAACCGGTGATCATTCTCATTGTGGTGGATTTTCCAGAGCCATTAGGGCCAAGAAAACCTAGAACTTCACCATGATTTACGTCAAACGAGAGCCCACGTACCGCTTGTATCGGGCCGAATGACTTCGTCAACGATTTTACTTTTATCGTTACAGGCATGATTATTTACACAGATACCTTCTATTTACGTCGATTATTCTTATATATTATGACTATTGCAGCTATATCTTCAGCGCATAGTCGAGTTTTTACAGTTTGCCCCAAAGGGAATTTAATATACTCGTCTCTGCGAGGTGCACTATTGTGCATAAAAATAACGCATCGTCAATTCTTTCAGATAGACAGCAAACCGATTAGGCAGTTCCCAAGATAGATGATGGCAGGGTAAATTAACTTAAATTATTTTGTTTAAGACGAAACAATGCTGAAATGTCCTCGTCACCATAACCTTCATCCATCAGCCGTTGATAGTGTAATAAGGTCATCTCGATGATGGGCAAGGCATTCTCACTGATTGATTTTGTCATGGACTGACAAATTGAAAGGTCTTTATGATGCAACGCCAGTTTAAACCCCGGTTCATAGCTTCCTGCCAGCATAGTCTTGCCTCTATGTTCTAAAAACCAGTTGCCGGCGGCGCCTGTTGAGACGATGTCGACGACCTTATCCATAGGTAAATCCATCGCCTGTCCAAATGCCAGCGCTTCAGTCACAGCCTGATTAATCCCTGCAGCCATAATTTGGTTGACGGCTTTTGTTGCCTGACCTGATCCGGTAGCACCAATATAAACAATGTTGCTTGCTATGGAATCGAGTGTGGGGCGGGCTTTCTCTAATATGGCTTCATCACCCCCAACCATCATCGCCAAGGCGCCATTCTTTGCGCCTTCAACACCCCCTGAAACAGGGCAATCAAGAAAGTGGGCATCGCATTCCTCTAATATTGCTGCTGCCTGCTTCGCTGTATCAGAATTTACTGTAGAGGTATCGACAACAATAGTTTCTGTATTGGTGTCAGTCTTTATTGTGTTTATCATTTCCAGCACATCTTCATCGCGCGAAACGCATACAATAATAAGCTCACATTGTTTTGCTAAATCGGAAGGCGACATTGATATTGAACAACCGCATTCTTTTGCAATAGATTCCGCTGTCGATAATGTACGGTTAAAAACGGTGACTAAATGACCTGCGCTAGCAAGATTCCTGGCCATATTTGCGCCCATAGCACCTAAACCAATTACACCTGTCTTCATTTTATACTCCAATAATTAGTTACACTTTAATATATGACCGTCATGGAAGGCGGAAATACTGGCAATGCAGGAGCAATTGTCAGTGCCTCATTTACTATTTTCATAATGTTTAGCAATGATTTCTGCTACGCAACACGTTAATTTTTTTGCAGTCGGTATATGTAGGAATTCATTCGGCCCATGTGCATTAGAACCCGGACCAAGAACACCTGTAATCAAAAATTGAGCATCGGGAAATTTTTCACCGAGCATTCCCATAAACGGGATCGACCAGCCTTCACCCATATGCACGGCTGATTTATTGAAGTAGTTTAGCGATGCTTCGTCCATTGCTTGTTCCAACCAAGGCGCAACTTCTGGAGCCATCCAGCCGCTAGCAGCCCAATCAGGTTCAAAACTTATCTTAGAGTCGTAGGGTGGGTTTGATAATAGAAGTTCTTCAAGTTTTTTAATTGCAACGTCAGCATCACATGTGGGCGGTAGTCGCATTGATAGTTTTATAGAAGTAGAAGGACGCATTACATTTCCAGCTGATTCAATATCAGGTAGGCCAGCCGCACCGATATAAGATAAGGCGGGCCGCCAGCTTCGATTCAATATCAATTCAACAGGCTTTTCATTCATCGGATGCATATCTTGTTTCATAGGAAAACGCGTAAAAATATTTTCGCCCATCATCTCTGCAGCGCGTTTTGCCTGTTCCAATCTTTTTTCTGGAATCACTACATGAAATTCCTCGGCAAGTATTTTCCCGTTTGCAGGATCTTCAAGCCGATCCAATAACTGTCGAAGAATGCGAAAACTGGATGGCACAATGCCGCTGGCATCGCCTGAATGAATACCTTCATCCAATACTTCAACGGTTAATGTCCCGCCAATCAATCCGCGTAGCGAAGTCGTAGACCACAATTGCTCATAATTTCCACATCCTGAGTCGAGACAGACGATTAGTTCGGGGGTGCCGATACGATCAGAGAGGTGATCAATATAAAAAGGTAGGTCATAGCTGCCACTTTCTTCACAGGCCTCTATTATGACGACGCAACGTGCGTGGGGCACACCTTGTTCTTGCAATGTCTTGATGGCGAGCAACGAAGCGAAAGTAGCATAGCCATCGTCAGCGCCACCCCGACCAAAGAGCTTGTCGCCTTCCAGCACGGGTTGCCATGGGCCAAGCCCGTCTCTCCACCCCGACATCTCAGGCTGTTTATCTAAATGGCCATAGAGCAGGACGGTATTATCAATATCACCGGGTATCTCCATATAGATAAGCGGAGTTCGGTTAGGGAGCTGCACTACTTCTAGTGACAGATCTCTAATACCTTGATTTATGCACCAGTTGGAAAACTGCGTAACCACCTGATCCATATACCCATTCTTTAACCAGTCGGGATCAAATGCCGGTGATTTATTCGGGATGCGGATATATTTAATCAGCTCAGGAATCACAGATGATTCCCATTTTTCTGAGCAATAAGACTCAGCTAATTCTTTATTCATAAGATATTTGTTAATACGGCCCTAAATTACTGAGAATTCGATCAAAAAAGGATTTTTGCATAGTTTTATTTTATCTCACAAGCCTTATAGTATATAAGGTGTATCACATTTAAATAAAAAGGGGAGTGGAACTATGTTTTCTGTTATTAGAAATATAAGTTTGGGAATGATCTTGGGTCTGGGCTTAACCGCATGCGGTGATGATGATAAAGCTATGCCTGCTGCGAATGATTCAGCAGCAGCAGCGCCAGCCGCCGCCACCCCAGCAGCATCTGGTGGTGATGATATTTTCTCATCTATGAATATTGAAAAGGCTGAAGGTGTTGTCTATCAAGACGAAATTTATGCAAACTGGCCTTATAACTAAACAAAATTATTTTGGAGCTTAGTATTGATGTTTAAGTCGTTTAAAGTTTATTTGTTGATACTTTTTTCAGCTAGTTTTTTATTAGCCTGTGGTGACAGTGATGTGCCACAGGAAGAATCGACCGTTAGTATGTCTGAACCAACAGCAGTTCAGTCGTCTGCTGAAACGCCAGATCTATCAGTCGTAGAGGTTGTTGAGGAAGCGTCAGAAAAGGTAGAAACGGAAATCGTGTTTCTGCCAAGCCAAGTCATCTATCAAGACGAAATCTATGCAAACTGGCCATATACTGACGCTCCTGCTGAAACTGTATCTGTTGATATGACAGAACAAACGAGTCAAAAGGCAGCGGATGCAATTGCCGCAGCAGAAGCAAAGGCCGCTGAAGTAAAAGCTGCCGCTGAAGCAAAAGCTGCTGCAGAAGCGAAGGCTGCTGAAGCAAAAGCAATAGCAGAAGCGAAGGCCGCTGAAGTTAAAGCTGCTGCTGAACAAAAGTTAGCTGAAGCAAAAGCCGCTGCAAAAATGGCCGCCACTTCTGATGCAAGTTCTAAAGCTACCGAAACTACAGGCGACAAACCTTATCAAGTTGTCGATGGCAAAATTAGCGCCAATGCTATGGAGGGTTGGAAAACCTACAATGGTGGTGGCTGTGGGGCTTGTCATGGTAAAGGTGGTAAAGGCGGTGTTGGCCCTAATCTTGGTCAAAGTGTAAATCAAAAATTAAGCAAAGATCAGTTTGTTAACATTGTGACTAATGGTAAATCCGGCACCTTGATGCGAGCTAATAAAACCAATAAACGTGTCATGGATAACATGGATAATCTTTATGCTTATCTGCTAGCACGCGGTGATGGCGTTCTGGGTCCGGGCAACCTTATTAAGATGCCTCTGGGTAAGTAAGCTTAAATAAACAAGCTCGCCATTGTTCTTTGTAACTCCGTACTTGAAACAGGCTTATGTAACAACAAAGCATCACTTGCTTGAGCCTCACGTAATCTATCTGCTGCAGTATCTCCAGTAATGATAATCGCGGGCAGGTTTTCATCTAGTTTGTTGCGCAATAATTCAATTGCTTCACGTCCCGTTTTTTCTTCTCTCAAACGATAGTCAACAATTAATAAATCAGGTGCTTTGCCATCTGTTAATACCAAAGCATCATCAGCCGATTCAGCGATCAGGCAATCACAACCCCAAGACAATAATAACTCACGCATTCCGAGACGCACGCTCTCATCATCATCAATGATTAATACTTGTTTATCATTAAAACGATTCGGAGATTCACTTTTTGGTATGTCTTCCACAACAGAAATTTCTGCTTCGGGTAAAGTCAGTCGAAAGACTGTTCCTGATTCAGGTTTAGAATGAAGTGTTAGTTTTAATTCCATTGTATCGCTTAGGCCTTTAGCGATAGCCAAACCTAAACCAAATCCTTTTTGTCGATCGCGTTCGGGGTTACCCAATTGATGAAACTCACGAAAGATATTTTTTTGTTCTTCTTTAGGTATGCCTATGCCGGTATCCCACACCTCGATCAAGAGTGTTTGGTTCTCTCGTTGACGGCAAGCGATTAATAAGCCGCCCGTTTCTGTATATCGAATCGCATTGGTGATTAAGTTACGAAGGATTAATTCAACTAAAGACATATCAGCATAAGCGGCAGCTTTAGTATCGCGTGTGCGGTAAATTAAACTTTTATTATCTGCAGTGGCAGCCAACTCTTTTTCCATTTTATTGAACAATGTTTGTACACGAAAGGCGCGCGGCTTGGGTTCAATCACGCCCGCATCCAGTTTGGAAAAATCTAGCAAGGTATTTAACATCTCGCGTGTTGCTTCTGAAGCAGACTCAACATGCTTTACGACACTTTGTTGATAGGCATCAAGCTTGGTGCCGTTTAACGTTTCGATAAATAAACCCATCGCATGCAAAGGCTGTCGTAAGTCATGGCTGGCAGAAGCAAGAAAAACCGACTTGGCTCGATTTGCTTCTTCAGTTTCAGTTATTGCATCTTGTAATTGATCAATCAGTTCAACATTTTCAAAACGAAGTTCGATAGAGTTCTTAACGGTTAACTCAAGGTTATAAGCAAACACAGTTAAGGTAATAAGATACAAAATACCTGCGATACCCATAGCAATATAAACCTGACCACCCAAAAGAAACATACTCAGTGCTAAAGCAGGCAGACTGGTGTAAGCATAGGCAAGAAAGACGGGTAAGCAAGGTGATTGCATTGCTAAAGCAGCAGCGGCTAAACCGGTTGATAAGGCAGTAATAGCAACCATAACAGCAGTACTATCTGCCTCTGTATAAAGCAAAGACATGCTGCCCCAAACAATCCCGATAAAGATAAAATCCCAAACTTGTTTCGTTGCTTCTTTGTAGGGATCAGTTTTCTTATTACGTATACGCCAATATCGAAATAACGGAACAAAAGAAACGGCAGCGCACGCTGCTTGCCAGTAGAAAATACCTTTCGGTTCAGAGACGATGTATAAAACTGCTGTTGCAATTACGGTGACAAGGAAAAAACCAAATATACCAACAGGATAATTTTTATAAACCAGAGCCACTTCTTCACGCAGAATTCGTTCTTCACGAAAACGCGGAAAAAGTCTCATGCGTTTAGTTGTACTAGTTTTTGTTTTTGAGCAACTAACATTGCTTCAGAACGACTCGCAACACCGAGGAGAGATAAAATTGCAGAGACATGGACACGTACTGTGTTTTCAGATAAATCTAACTCGCGTGCAATAATCTTATTCGGTTTCCCCTCGCAGAGTAAGCTGAGTACTTGCAGTTGACGTGCAGTCAGTTCTTCCGGGTGTTTATCATTTTTGTTTTTGCGTTCTAGATCTTTATCTTCCGGAAAACATTGCGAACCCGTCATAACAGCTGCAATAGACTTAATGATCATTTCAGCAGATGAAGACTTCGGTAAAAAACCTTCCGCACCCGACTCCAACGCATTTTGCATGTCACCCGTATCATGACTTGCCGAGAGCATGATGATCGGTGTGCTGCCAAACTTTTCTTTTAAGACTTTAATACCGTCTAAACCATTCAAGCCCGGCATTTGTATA
The DNA here is from genome assembly GCA_021773235.1 of Gammaproteobacteria bacterium. Classification (GTDB taxonomy): domain Bacteria; phylum Pseudomonadota; class Gammaproteobacteria; order Eutrophobiales; family Eutrophobiaceae; genus UBA7359. The sequence continues at coordinate 7,022 of JAJFKL010000016.1, forward strand.
TCCGACAAGATAAGATCGATTTCAGTTTGGCCATGCTCCAACGCTTCCATAACAGATCCGGCCTCAAGCACTGACGAAATACGCTCGTCCTGTTTCAAGATCATGTTCAAGCCTGCGCGAAACAAGTCGTGATCATCAACGATTAAAATGCAAAGGTTTTCCATACAAAAATATTTTTACTTTAAAAGAATAAGTTTTTATGTCGTCACTATAACAGGCAAACAAAATGAACGAACTAGTCCAAATGGACTAAATACATTTTAAATTTAATGCACTAGGCTTGCGCGCAATGAATCAATATTCAAAACAAGACACCTCCTTTTCAGCAGCGCGGCAGACCAACTAGACACCGACCTCTTCAAATCTTATCCCCTGTGTGTCAAATGTCGCGCTGCTGCTTTATTTCGATCCACTGAAGAGATTAAGTTAAACTGTGAACCAGTTCACGTTTTAGTATGCTATTTCAGCCCTAAATCAAGCTAACTAGTCCATATGGACTACATCACTAAACAGCTGAATACCTTAATATTTCACGCTATAACTAGATTTGGATGAGATGATAGGCGTAATGAAACTTCCTCCGCTAAAACGACAACAATGCAGCGCGTTAATCGCGACGGCATTATTGACCTTCACGACGGGTGTCACTGCCAATCCTGTGGGCGAGCAAGTCATTCAAGGACAGGCGGGTTTTACCCGCAGTGGTAGCAACCTCATCATCACCCAAGGGTCGCAACGCGTTATCATCAATTGGCAGGACTTCTCCAATGCCAATGGCGATCTCACTAAATTCATCCAACCGAATAGCAGCGCTGCCGCACTCAACCGCGTCATCTCTGGAAACCCATCAGCACTACTTGGTGACTTGGAAGCCAATGGCCATATCTATCTAATCAATCCAAACGGAATTGTTGTCGGCGCCGGTGCCAATATCAATACGCAAAGTTTTATCGCATCAACGTTAGACGTTGCCGATGCCGATTTCATGAGCGGTGGAGATTTAAACTTCGTTGGCGACAGCCAAAAGACCATAGAAAACCTCGGTACGATTAATGGCGGAAATGGCGATGTGTTTTTAATCGCCAAGCATGTTGATAACAGTGGAACAATTAAATCTGAAGGACATGTTGGTTTAGCCGGTGGTAATGATGTCTTACTTAAAGCCAGCGGAGATGATCGTTTAAGTGTACGTGTTACCGATAAAGACGGTAGTGTCAATCAAAGTGGATTAATCGAAGCAACCAGGATCGAACTTAAAGCGGCAAACAATAATCCCTATGCATTGGCAATTAATCATGACGGTATTAGCCGCGCGACCAGTGCCGTGAATAAAAAAGGCCGCATCATTCTTTCCGGTGGAGATAAAGGTGAAGTGCGTATCTCAGGAACGCTAGATGCTTCTGGTAAAGGCGAGGGTGAAACAGGCGGACAAGTCATCGTACTTGGTGAAAAAGTCGGTTTGTTTGATGAAGCGAAGATAGATGTCTCTGGCGATGCCGGTGGCGGTGAAGTGCTACTCGGTGGAGAACAACAAGGTGCGGTGGCAGTAGCCGGTGAAACCAATACCGATGTGTTGTATATCGATGATGATGCCGAGATCAATGCCGATGCTATTACAGAAGGCGACGGTGGGCGCATCATTACTTGGGCGAATCATACTAATCGTGCCTTTGGTGATATCAGTGCGCGAGGTGGTGCAGTGTCAGGTGATGGTGGCTTTGTTGAAATTTCCGGTGGGCACTATTTTGAAATTGGTGGCACGCCTGATGTCACGGCAAGCAATGGTTTAGGTGGTCATTGGCTTATTGACCCATCGGGTAACGATCTCAATATTGTTTTCGGTGGTGCCAATACAAATATTAATGCTGCTAACCCTTTTGCAACTACCGATGATGCAGCGAGTTTAGGTTGGAACTTAATCAGAGCAGGGTTGATTGCAGGAACCACTGTCACGGTTACTACAACGAACAGCGGCACCAGTAGTGAGAATGGCAATATCAATGTTAATACTGATCTGGATTACAACGGGATTGGTACTCTAGGTAAAACCCTGACCTTGAATGCTATTGGCGACATTAATTTCAATAACAAGATTTTTGATAGCGTAGGTGTCGATGACATCTTAAACCTTAATTTGTTTGCAGGTGGTGGAATTAACCTTGATGCGGATGGTTCTGTTGTGTCAGGTACATTTAATGCGACAACCTTCGACGGCGTTGGCGGAACCTTTGAGGTTGAAGCAGGCACGACCTTTACTGTTAAAGGAATGGGTTCAACATTTGATTCAACCATCAACGCTTATGATTATAATTTTGCCGGCACGTTAAATTACGACGACACAGACACACTCAATTTAGTGCAGCGACCTTCAAGTACAGGTTTTGGTATCGGTGCTGCAACTTGTGGCGGTTCTTGTGACACCTTAATTGACAATGCAGAATTAAATCGAATATTCGTACCAAACGGCACACTTAATTTTTCTGCTAACAGTAGATTGTTTGTTAAAGACGTTGCTGCTGCGAACACTGATCAAATCAATGCCGTTAAATTAAACAGTAGCGGTGGCGATATCGAATTTGAAGCAGGTACCGGCAATACTTTTACCCAACTCGATGTTAATACAACAAACGATGTCTTAATCAATTCAAGTGTGACAGCGACTAGCGGCGATATAAATATGCAAACCACAGGCGGCAGAATTAGTGGCATAGGTTTAATCACAGCGAATGATATTGGCTTAATCGCCAGTGGCGTAAATTCAGCAATTGGTAGTAGCGGTGCCGGAGCGGTTAATGCTAATGCGACAGGTATTGTTACCGCAACAGCGAGTAATGGTAACGGCGGTATATTCTTAAAGAACATAGGCGACATTAATATCAGTAGTAACCTTGTTTTTGATTCAGGCACGGGAGATGCAGAACTCACAGCGATTGCTGGATCAGTCACCACAGGCAGCAGCCTAATTAATTTCAACGGCACAAATTTAACTCTCACCACCACCGAAGGATCCAGCAACAACATAGTAGATGATAGGGATATCCAAATTGGTAGTGGTGGTATCAATGCAAGCACGACCAACATCACATTTAACTCAGCTGACAATGTTATTGTCGATGGAGAAATAAACGCAGCGAGTTTTACTGCAACAGCAGGTAGCGGTGTCTTCGGTGCCGACGACGATGCGCATATCGGCGGTGTCGGCGGTGCGGGTGGTTCGGGTGGCAGTCTTACCATTAACGCGGCCATAATCTCCCAGCAAGATTTGTCCATCAATGCGGGTCACGGCGGTTTCGGTGGTAACGGTTGTACTACTCCAGGTTGTACGGGAACTGGTGGAGCAGGAGGTATCGGCGGCAGTCTTACTATTGATGGAGCTTTGACGTCTCAGTTGGGTTTAATATCCCTTAACGCTGGTAATGGCGGCTCTGGTGGGAGCGGCGGTACGGGTGGGGTGTCAGGTTTGGGCGCCCTCGGCGGCGGTCTTATCATTAACGCGGCCTTATCGTCCCAACAGTCTCTAACCCTTAGCGCGGGTAACGGCGGTGCTGGTGAAATTGGCTTCGACGGTGGCAGCATTATTGTTAACGCTACATTAACTTCCCACCAGCAGACTCTAACCCTCAGCGCGGGTGACGGCGGTTCGACAGCTAGTTTGAGTCTCGGAGGTGGCAACGGTGGCAGTCTTAACATCAACGCAGCCTTAACGTCACAACAAGATTTAACACTCAGCGTGGGTGACGCTGGCAGCGATGCCCCCGGCGGAGCATCCGGAGCAGATGGCACCGTATCAGGCAATCAAATTGATGCAACTTCGAGCAACGGCAGCATTACTGTGAATGGTAGAATTGTTGCTGACGCTGGTAGCAGTGTTTCTTTATTGGCAGGCACAGCGGCAACACAACTTCTTACCTTAAATACACCGCAAGATTTGAATCTCACCGGTACGGGTAACTTAAGCCTGCAAGGCTTTGGTTTTAATTCCGCGAATAATTTCAATACTGTTGATGGCAACATTAGCATTAATAGTGGTGCGGGCGATTTAGGTTTAACCGGTACCGTTACAGCCACCAATGGTGATGTGAACTTAATCAGTGGTGGCAACTTAACGGCTTCACAACTGATTACCGGTAATAACATTGGCTTAATTGCGAGTGGATTAAATTCAGCAATTGGTACGAGTGGCAGTGCGATTCAAACCAATGCATCAGGGATTATTACTGCCACTGCAAGCGATGGTAATGGCGGTATCTTTCTCTCTAAACTAGGCGACTTTGATATCAGTAACCTAGTATTGAATACCGATACCGGTGATGCCGAACTTACTGCTGTTGATGGCAACCTTACTTCCGGCGCAACGGCGTTTAATTTTACGGGTGCGAACATAACACTGAAGACTACCGAAGACCCCAGCAATAACACCGCCGGTGATCGCAATATTCAGATTGGCTCGGGCGGTATCAGTGCGACTAATACCAACATTACCTTAACATCTGCCGATGATGTCATTGTCGATGGCGAGATTACTGCAGCGAGTCTTACCGCCACGGCAGGAGATGGAAAAGCTGGCGTGGGGTTCATTGCCGCAATAGACGAGCCGAACCCGTTGAATAATGGCAGAACGGGCAACGACGGCGAGCGTGGCGGGAATATTGTGGTTAACCAAAGTATTACCAGTACAGCCGGCGATATAAATTTAACCGCTGGCATAGGCGGGACTGGAGCACAAGGTGAAAATGGTACTGGTAATGGGACAGGTAACTTTTCCGGGAATGGCGGAAACAGCGGCGGCACGGGAGGCAATGGCGTTGCGGGCGGTTCGATCACAGTCAATGCGGCCTTAACAGCGCAGCAAGGCCTGAGTTTGACCGCTGGGACAGGCGGTAACGGCGGCAGCGGTGGCTCCAGCAGTCACGACGGCGGCTTCGGCTCAAGCGGCATCAACGGCACTAGTGGCGGCACGGGTGGTAATGGCGACGCGGGTGGTTCGATAACGCTCAATGCGGCCTTAAGTGCACAACAAACTCTACAAATAAGCACAGGAACCGGTGGCGCTGCCGGCGGTGGCGGTTCCAGCCACAGCTTCGGAGACAACGGTGCTAATGGTCAAGCAGGTATTCAGGGACAGATTACGGGTAATCAGATAGATGCTACGACAACCAATGGCAATATAACGGTGACGGGTGAAATTAATGCCGGAACGGATGATGTCGTATTAAATGCGGGTGACCAATTAAGCCTTTCCGATCTCATTACCGCGAATAATATTAGCCTTACTGCTGCAGGTACCGATGCAGCAATTGGTGCGAGTGGCAGTGCAGTTCAAACGAATGCGTCGGGAATAATTACTGCAAACGCGAGTAACGGAACCGGCGGAATCTTTTTAAGTAATCAAGGTGACTTACAAATAGGCAATATTGATAGTGGTACTGGTGATGCAGCATTAACAGCTGTTGATGGTGCTATATCTTCAGGTAGTAGTTTGATCAATTTTGGCGGTGCTAACTTAACCCTCACCACCACCGAAGACGCCAGCAACAACACCGCCGGTGATCGCAGTATTCAAATTGGTTCGGGTGGGATTAGCGGTGCAACGACCAACCTTACTTTAACCTCTGCCGATGATGTCATTGTCGATGGTGCGATTAACGCAGCGAGTGTTACCGCGACTGTGGGTGATGGCAAACATGCGAGTGGTTTCAATCTTAGCTCCGGCAGTTTAAACCAAAGGTTTGCTGGTAATGCCGGTGAACGTGGTGGCGACATTATTGTGAATGAAACCATTACGTCGCAAACGGCTGATATTAATTTAACTGCGGGTGATGGCGGCGCTGGTGCGCAAGGCGAAGATGCTACCTTTCCTGATCAAGGTGGAGACGGTGGTGCCGGTGGTCGTGGTGGCAACATCGTTATCGCAGCAGCGCTCAATTCAGCACAAGATGTTTTACTGACTTCAGGTGAAGGAGGTACCGGTAACAATGGTGGTGATGGTGAAGTGACCGGTGGTATCGGTGGCGGTACCGGTGGTAAAGGTGGTGATGCCGGTGATATTTCGCTTACCTCAACAATCACTGCGACGAATAACATTAACCTGACTACGGTTAGAGGTGGCGACTCTGGTGCGGGTGGTGAAGTTTTTATTAGCACTACTACTGGTGGTACTGGTGGAGATACCGGTGATGGTGGTGATATACAACTGGCTGGTTTGATAAACAGCACATCTGGCAATATCAGTTTAAACGCAGGGTTTCAGGGGCGGTTTAATACAATAATCGGTGGTGGTTCTGGTGCAGCTGGAACGGCGGGCAGTCTTGGCAAGATTACCGGTAGTGATATTGATGTACGTGCAACCAATGGCAGCGTTGCGATTGGCGGCGAAATAAATCCTGACGTGAATACCAATGTGACCTTACTCGCAGGTACACAAACCGGACAAACCTTATCGATTACAGGTAATCCAATCCCCGGTGGAGGAGGTGCTGCTGCCCCTACTAATGATATCAACCTTACCGGTAGCGGTAACTTAACGTTACAAGGCTTTGGTTTTACCTATGATAAAAACATCAGCACCGAAACAGGCAACATTAATATCAACAGTGGTGATGGTGCATTAAGTTTAACGAGTACGCTTTCATCTACTAACGGTGATGTGAGTTTAACGAGTGGTGATGTATTAACTGTTACGGGTGCCATTAACGCAATTAATGGTGATGTTGATCTAAGTAGTGTTAGTGACTTGAATGTATCGCAATTGATTACCGCGAATAATGTCGGTTTGATTGCCAGTGGAATGAATGCGGCGATAGGTAATAGCACTATAATACGAACAGATACCACTGGTCTTATTACTGCCAATGCAAGCACCGGCACTGGCGGTATTTCTTTGTTGAAAGCAGGCGATTTTGATATTAGCAATGATATTAATTTTAATGCCGGTATGGGTAACGTTGAATTAGAGGCGGTTGATGGAAAGTTATTTACAGACAGCACCACGTTGAATGTTAATGCAGCTAACCTGACCTTAAAAACAGCTGAAGCAAACAATAATAATACCCTCGACGACCAATCTATTACGATCAACTCAGGTGGTATTAATGCAACGAATACAAATATCACCTTAGTCTCTGCCGATGATGTCATTATTAATGGTGCGATTAATGCTACAAGTGTCACAGCGACAGCCGGTATTAGTCGTGTTTCTAGCGGAACCTTTGATGATCCGAGTACAACGACTACTGCGCAGACTGGGAACCCAGGCGTACGCGGTGGTGACGTCGTTATTAATCAAACGGTCACGACACAAACCGGTGATATTAATTTGACTGCAGGTCGTGGTGGCGCGGGTGCACAAGGCCAAGATGGTGATTCCAATAATCAAGGTGGTAACGGTGGTGCTGGTGGACTCGGCGGCAGTATCTTTATCGCGGCAGATGTTAACTCAGCACAAGATATCATACTGACTTCCGGTGAAGGTGGTGCGGGCCTTGATGGTGGCGTTGGTGGTAGTCAAAGCTTGGGGGTCGGTGGTGGTATCGGTGGTGCGGGAGGTCAGTCGGGTGATATTAATGTGACTGGTTCGGTAACGGCCACACGTAATATCAATCTGACGACAGCCAGGGGTGGTGACTCTGGTGCAGGCGGTGATGCCCTAATTGGTAGTAGTGGATCTGATGGCGATACCGGTGATAGTGGTGAATTGCAACTGGCCGGTTTGATCAATAGCACGTCTGGTGATGTGACACTGGACACGGGACCTACTGGCCGGTTTGGTGGTGGTTTTGGTGGGCCTGGTGCTATAGGTAGTGTCGGTAAAATCACTGGCAGTGATATTAATGTACGTGCCGATGCGGGTGATATTGATGTTAACGCCGAAGTCGCGGCGGATACGAATGGTAACGTCACGTTAGTCGCGGGCAACACGTTAAGCTTTGCCGCCTTACAAGACATTAACTTAACTGGTACAGGTAACTTAACCTTACAAAGTAACGGTTTTAATTCCGCAAATAATTTCAGCACTGTCGATGGTGATATCTCGATCAATAGTGGTGCTTCAAACATTACACTTTCTGGCACAGTGAATTCAGGTAATGGAGATCTAAGTGTTACTGCAGGTGGGTTTTTCAATACATCAACGCTGAGTGGTAACGATATTACTTTGACTCATACGGGTAACCCATTCATGTCAGGTATACAGAAGGATGCGGGCGGCGCTGCTGTTGAAATACAAGCGACAGGTAAACTTAATGTTGATAACGCAAATGGTAGCGCTGCAATAATTAATCAAACCGGTGATTTACAGATTGGTACATTAACCGGCGGAAATGCGTTTGGCCTAAGTGGTGGAAGCAGCAGCATAGCGTTAACCGTGCAGGATGGTGATTTGAACATGGATAACACCAGTTCAATTACTAACTACAGCAATATCAATTTTACTGCACACAATGGCAGTATCGATACCGGTACGGCATCGCTTACCGTTGCCTTTTCAGAAGCAACTCCATCTGTAATACATTCGGGCGTGATGACATTGATTACCACAGAAGACACGGCGGGTGATCATAATATTACGATTGGTAGCGGTGGGATTAGTGATGGAAACATTACGTTAAGTTCGACGGATGATGTTGTTGTAAACGGTGCTATCAATAGTGATGGTTTTTCAGCAATAACCGGTAATGGTGCTTTCGGTGTTTTTACGAGCGGACAGAACGGTAGCGATGGTGAACGTGGTGGCAACATCAATATTAACTCAAGTATTCAAACGAATGCGGGTGTCATTAATTTAACCGCAGGTCGTGGTGGTGATGGTAGTCGTACCGATGTTAATGGTGGTGTTGGCGGTCATGGTGCTGCTGGTGGTTCGATTATAGTTAATGGCGCGCTGACGGCGAATCAGGATTTAAGCCAAAGTTCGTCGGGTGCTATCACTGTCAATGCGGGTGATGGCGGTCGTGGTGCCGGTAGTATTGATTTAGGAATAACAACGACTGCAGGTAACGGTGGACAAGGTGGCGACATAAACATCACTGGTGATGTGACATCTAATATTGATATCAGCTTGAACAGTGGTGACGGCGAACAAGGTGGCGCGGGCAGTGATATTAGCGGTATCGGCGGTGTTGGTGGCAGTGGCGGCAATATTGATGTTCAAGGAAAGTTAGCAGCGCAACAGGATATTAATGTGACGTCTGGTAACGGTGGTGCCGGTGGAGTCGGAACGATTAATGCCAGCACTGATGGTACCGGGGGCAATGGTGGGAATGCGGGTAACACCTCCCTTCAAGATACGGTGACTGCTCAACGACATGTTAATTTACTTATCAATACAGGCGGTGATGGTGGTGATGGTCGATCTGGGGGTGGGATGGTCGGTTTCGGCACCGGTGGCACCGGTGGTAATGGCGGTGTGATGGATCTGCGCGGTGCGATTAGTGCGCAAAGTGATATTCAACTGATTGTTTCTAATGCCGGTGATGGTGGTTCGGGTAATGTTGATGGGACGGATGGTAGTAAAGGACAAATTGTAGGTTCTGTTATTAATGCAACAGCAAACACAGGTGCATTAACACTAGATGGTGTGATTAATGCGAATAGCGGTGTTGATGTGCAACTCGTTGCCGGTACTGATTTAACCTTAAACACCGGTGCGGAAATTAATGCGACCGGTGCCGGTAATATTATTCTGGCCGCGGGTGGTGATTTTCATAATGACAGTGGTGATATGACACCAATGGGTGCGACAATAACGAGTACACCTCTTAGTGTTGGCAGTGGCCGTTATGTGATTTATTCAACGCGACCTGATAATAACCGCGATGATATCGGTACCGATACGAACATGATTGCGCATGACTTTGTTCAATACGATACAAATTTTGATAGTAATGATGTTATTCCAACATCGTTACCTGCCAGTAACGGTTTTGTTTATTCTGTGCAACCTGTTTTAACCGGCGTTGATGTTACGGTTGATGATCAAAACATTGCTTACGGCGGTGTGTTTGATAATACGCAGTTCACTTTTAATAGTGCCAGTGGTTTTGCTTATGAAGTTGATGGCATGGCGATTGATGTTGCTGAGTTTGAACTTATTGCGCCTACCAGTTTAACTGCGGCTGATGTTGATTTGGCTCTAGATTCATCTATTGCATTTAGTAACGCGGGATTTGTTTCGGCAGGAACCTATACCGATGGTATTGAAGCAGTGATCGCTTCCGGATCATCATTTGAAGGTAAAGGAATTGCGTTAAGTGGCTTTGGTGATTTAACGGTAAGTAAACGTGATTTGAATGTGACTGTTGCGGTAGATAATAAAGTTTATGACGCAACAACAGATGCAACGTTCTCGATTGATTCAATTGCAGCAGGTGATCTTTTTGCGGGTGACTTAGTGAGTGTTGATGCTGGCACGTCAATCTTTGATAGTAAGGACGTAGGTACACGAACGGTTACGCTTGTAGGTGAAAGTTTGTCTGGTTCGGATGCGGGTAACTATAATTTGAATATTACTGGTAGCACGTTAACGGCAGACATTACTAAAGCGGATTTAATTGTTAACAATGCAGCTGCACAGAATAAAGTTTATGACCGAACAACGACAGCGGCGGTTACCGGCGCAGCAGTAACCGCATTGTTAACCGATACGGTTAACTTAAATTTAGATAGTGCTAATTTCGACAATAAAAATGTCGGCACAAATAAAGCTGTAACAGCAAATTATTCGATTAATGGAACCGATGCCGGTAACTATAACTTGATTCAACCAACGGGTTTAACCGCAGATATTACTCAGCGCACATTGAATGCGACATTAACTGCGGATAATAAAGTTTATGATCGAGCCATCACGGCGACGGGTGTGTTTGGTGATGATCGTGTTGGTGGCGATGTATTAATGGTTAACAACGCTGGATTAAATTTTCTTGATAAGAATGTGGGCACAGGAAAAACGGTAAACGCAACCGGATTATCTTTAAGTGGCGCCGATGCGGGTAACTATGTATTGGCAGGAACTACCGCCAATGATACCGCCGATATTACAGCGCGAACCATAACGGCGAGTTTGGTCGCTAACGATAAGGTCTATGATGCCCTAACCACGGCAACCGGATTATTGAATGATGATCGTATTGCAGGTGATATATTAACAGTGAGCAATACGGCGATTAATTTTGCTAATAAGAATGTTGGTGTCGGCAAGACGGTTACAGCGGGTGGATTATCGTTAAGTGGCACCGATGCGGGCAATTATGTATTGGCGGCTATCACAGCTAATGACACTGCTGATATTACAGCGCGAACCATAACGGCGAGTTTGGTCGCTAACGATAAGGTCTATGATGCCTTAACGACTGCAACTGGATTATTGAATGATGATCGTATTGCCGGCGATGTGTTAACCGTGAACAATACAGCGATTGATTTTGCCGATAAGAATGTGGGTGTCGGCAAGACGGTTACAGCGGGTGGATTATCGTTAAGTGGCACCGATGCGGGCAATTATATATTAGCTGCGGTAACCGCAAATGATACCGCTGATGTCTCTGCAAGAATCTTGACTGCAAATTTGACCGCGGATAATAAAGTCTATGATGCGAATACAATAGCGATGGGAACCTTTGGCGATGATCGTATTGGCGGTGATGTATTAGGAATTAGTGGTACATCAAACTTCGATACCAAAGACGTAGGTACAAATAAAACAGTCACGGCAGCAGGCTTAGCGTTAAGTGGAGCCGATGCCGGTAACTATGTCTTAGCTTCTACATCAGTGAATGACTTAGCAGATATAACGCAAGCGGTTTTAATTGCACTTGCTAATGATGATGCGAAAGTATTTGACGGTATTGCCTATAGCGGTGGTAATGGCGTGAGTTATGCTGGTTTTGTCGGTGGTGAAAATGCATCAGTATTAGCTGGCACAGCTAGTTTTACGGGTACTTCACAAGGTGCGACTAACCCCGGTGGCTATGCGATTACACCAGGCGGGTTAACTTCTACTAATTATGCGATTACGTTTGTTGATGGTGGCTTAACGATTAATCCAGCAACGATTGGCGGTGGTGGCTCTGGCAGTAGTGGTGGCAATAGCGGTTCAGGTGCGACGGGTCCGAACGGTACCTTTAGCAGTTTTCTATCTCTTGTGAATGAAGGTATTGCGAGCTTGAGTTCTGAAGATAATAGCTATGTCGCTTTTAATAGCGCAACGCTTGCTAATGCCTTGTTTGCTTTACGCGTTGAAATTGGTGACGATGCTTCTGATGTGCCGCCGCTGGCATTTTTGAGCTGGGCGGCGAGTCGTGGTTTTCTGGAAGAAGATGACGAATAAGTAATTTTTACAATAATAATAAACACGGTAAATATAACGTGAGTTTTCAGTTAAACCATCTTTGTGGTGGTTTGTTTCTATCATTTTTATTTTCAAGCATCGTGTCTGCAGGTTCGCCGGATATAGAACGTATCGCGCCGAAAGAAGTCCCTTCCATTGAAAGCGGTGAATTGATTCAAGATGATCTTCCTGAAATTGAAGCTAACCCTGATCGTGATGCGGTGTTGGTAGATGCCTTAAAAGGGATTGTGTTTATTGATAACGTCAACAAATTAGATCCAACAGGACGAAGTGATGCGAGTGGTATTGTGATTGATGGTGATTTGGGCATTGTTGATCAAAGTGTGTTTGAACATGGTTTTGATGAATTTATAAATCAACCGATCACGTTAAATTTATTAAATCGTATTACCCACGAAGTCGTGCGTTATTATCGAAACAATGATCGCCCCATTGTTGATGCACTTGCACCAGAAGGGCAAGACATTACCGATGGCGTATTACAAATTGCGGTAATTCTCGGTAAACGCGGTGAAGTCCGCGTAGAAGGCGCGCAATATTTTTCTGCAGATAAACTTGCGGAAAATATTCGACTGGAGATGGATGAGACGATAACGCAAAGAGGTTTGGAAGAAGACATCGCCTGGTTGAATAACAATCCATTCCGTACTGTGGATGTATTGTTTGAACGCGGTGAAAAGTTTAGTGAAACTGATGTGATATTGGATGTAGAAGATCGTTTTCCATTACGTGTCTATGGCGGTGTGGAAGATAGTGGTACGGAACTGACAGGTAAGCGTCGTTGGTTAAGTGGTATTAATTGGGGTAATGCCTTTGGGTTGGATCACCAACTCAATTATCAATTTACCTCTTCGCTTGATACCGATGTATTAAACGCGCACAGTTTTAATTACTCTGCACCATTACCTTGGCGACACACGGCAACCTTGTTTGGTGCTTATGTGAAATCTGATCCTGATCCGACAACTGCCGGTTTTAATTTGGATGGCGAAAATTATCAATTGGGTTTTCGTTATAATATTCCGTTAACGAAATATAAAAAGTTGAATCATGAGTTGGCTTTAGGTTATGACTTTAAACGTAGTAATAACAATCTTGAGTTTGGTGGCTTAAGCGTATTCAGCACCTTCACCAATGTCTCACAGTTTTCTTTTGCCTATAATGGTAGTGTCTCTGATAAATGGGGTGCAACCAGTTTTGCTAGTACGGTAAATATTAGCCCCGGTGACATGATGGGGGATAATCGAGATATCGAATTTGCCGCATCCCGTGCATTCGCATCAGCAGATTATATTTATAGCCGTTTTAATCTAAATCGCGTTACGCGTTTAGCTAAAGAATTTAGCTGGGTAGCTGAAATACAATTTCAGGTTTCTAATAAAAATTTATTAGGGAGTGAGCAATTCGGGGTCGGCGGCTACCAAACCGTACGCGCTTACGATGCTTATGCTGCCGTGGGTGATAAAGGTATTTTAATAAAGAACGAAATTCGCTCTCCTGCAATGGCATTACTCAAACATCTCAAGATCACAGTACCAAAAGAAGAATTACAGTTTTTATGGTTTCTCGATTACGGATCGGTAAAGAATGTTGATCTCTTAGCTGGTGAAGGCGGTACTGACCTGATGTCGACTGGTATTGGTCTACGTTATTCCATTGCCCCTTATCTAACCTTTCGTGCCGATTACGGATGGCAATTGAAATCATTAACTGCGACTTCAGCTCGCAAAAATCGCCTACACGCCGGGTTTGTTTTGGCCTATTAATCCAGTCTTTTCGTATATATTTATTAGCGTGTGGCGTTATATCAAGTATATGACCAGCATTTTGATAAAAATAAGTTCATAAATGGTCATTTCTGTATGATCTCATTGTAAAGTTTTCCATATTTTGACCGTTATTATTTTGAATACTAATTTTTACGGAATAAATATGATGAACAAGAAGCATATAATACCCATTATTATTTCTATCTTGGTAGGGGTCAGTGTTGGCGTCATTTTTAGGGCGATATTTATCGGGGTTGATTCGTCTTTACTTCAAGCTGGATTAATAACTGGTCTTGCCGTGTTTTCAAGCAGTCTGCTTGTGTCATGCCTGGTTTCCAGAAGTATGAAGAAAGAGGTTCTCGCTTTTGATCGAGAATTGGAAGAAATTTTGAATACTTCATCTGCTTCGGTGTCTAGTGAAAATATGCAAACGGGTGTCTTGAAGCCGGCAAAAATAAGGATAGTGGATTTTATTAAGGATTTTAAAGCGACAGCAAATGAAGTGGTCAAGACTGGTGATGTCGTCGCAATAGGTTCGGCAGAGGTGTCATATTTTCTGGATAAATTAAAAAGTACGATCAATAAAAACGTAGGTCATGCGAATCAAATTAGTGTTGCTGTAGAAGAAATATCACAAACTACCGGGGTCATTTCGGATACTGCCAATACAGTCTCAAGGGTTGTCGGTGATGCTCGTGTTTATAGCGATGAAGGCATTAAAGCGGTAGAGCAGATTAATCAGCATATCCATCAGTTCAAGGACAAAGTGCAGGCCTCGACAAAAGATGTGCGTCATCTAAATGAGTTGTCCGTCAAGATTCAGGATATTACACAGGTTATTAATGGCGTTGCAGATCAGACAAACTTGCTTGCACTTAATGCAGCAATTGAAGCTGCAAGAGCAGGTGAACATGGACGTGGTTTTGCTGTCGTTGCTGATGAAGTACGGACATTATCTCAGCAAACAACCAATGCGACCAAAGAAATTGGTCAGATGTTGAATGAAGTAAAACAACAAACAGAAAATTCTGTTACTACAATGAGCTCACTAGAAGAAGGTGTGTCTGATATTGTCAACATATCGGGAGCTGCGATACAGACTTTTACCAATATCCAAAATAGTACTCAGGAAACTGAAGAAAAAATATATGAAATTAATAGCATTCTTAATGAACACGTAACTGCGACAAGTGAAATTTCCTCTTCGGTTATTGATATTTCTCAGCAAATGGAAAATACGGGTGTTCGTGCTGACGAGGTTTCTGAAGAAGCTTATTCGCTTTCGGAAACAGGAGAAAAACTGAATGTTTTGTTAAGCACTTATGAATTGGGTACTGAGCATGAGACATATCGAAAAGTAGCCATCAGCACTGCTACAAAGGTTGCGGCAGTATTTGAACAATCTATAAAGAAAGGTGAAATTAACGAGCAAGAGATATTTGATCGTGATTACCAGTCTATAGAAGGGACTCACCCAGAGAAATTTAGTACAAAGTTTGATAAATACACTGATAAGGTTTTACCTGCGATTCAAGAACCTATTCTGGACGCGCATGCTGATATTTTGTTTGCAGGTGCGGTAGATAATAACGGTTATTTCCCCACACACAATCGACGTTATTCACAAACATTGACCGGCGATTATGATACGGATCTTGCTAATAATCGCACGAAACGTATTTTCAACGATCGTACCGGTTCGCGCTGTGGTAGTAATAAGGAACAATTTTTATTGCAGACTTATAAACGCGATACAGGTGAGATTATTCATGATATTTCAGCGCCCATCTTTGTTAATGGTAAACACTGGGGTGGGTTTAGGATGGGTTATAAAAGCTTATAATTAATAACTGCCAATTAGGCAGACCACGGCCTAATTTTTGAGAATCACTTCAATTCAGCCATATCACTATGGCCTATATAGTGTAGAAATAATAAATACGCATATTACTCATATCTGTCTGATTAGAGAGACGGTATTTACGAGAATAGTCTTTATATTTATTTTAATTCAATATAATCATATGTAAGCAATTGATTATAATAAATATCTTTTAGTATCTTTGTATTGGTCAATATCTTGCTATGAAGCTGTTTAGTGTAGAAATACATTCATTATTTAAAAAATTAATTTAGAATATCTCATAGAATATAATATTAATAATAATGTCATATAAAACAATTGCTTAAGAGCGGTACTAAATCATTTTCATATGTAAGGAAGAGCGGCATGGCACAAGATAAGAAGAATGAAGAGCAAAATGGCGGGGAGAATGTCGATAAGATCAGAGACATTCTATTTGGAGAGGAGATGCGTGTTTATGAGCGTCGCTTTAATGAATTGGATCAACGTTTGGTTCGTGAACAACAAAAGCTCAAAGATGAGCTGTGTTCACGTCTTACCAAGTTTGAAGGTTTCATGAAAAAAGAAATTGAAAAACTTACGGAGAAAGACAAGCAAGAAAAGAAAGATCGCATTGAAGGTATTAAGGGTTTGAAGGATAACCTGCAAGAGGTTATCAAAGAGCTTAATAAATCCCTTGATGAAGTTGATGAAACGCTTTCAAAAGAATGTACTGAGTTGCGCCAGGAGTTACATGATTTATCACAGGAAACGGATACCAATATTAATGCTATGGGAACCCGTTTGCAGGATGCGCTAGATATTGAAAGTAGTGATATACATAAAGTCAAAGCGGGCAGAGAAGAACTTGCCGAGCTTTTTACTGAAATCGCATTGCGTTTGAATAAGGATTTTAAGCTTCCTGCTAATGACTGATTCTTTTACAGAAAAAAGTCCGGAAGAAAAAGAAGCTGCTTATGATGAATTAAAACGATTACTGCTTAATGATGAGCAGCAATCACTTGAAGAAATTCGTCATCACCTATTTGATAAAAAGCAGCGTTCCGAAGACATAGCAGAGGTTCTGTCAGACTCTGTTGCTTCAGCATCGAAAGATCCTGAGCCGTTGTCTAATGCCATGGGTACAGTCATCCATGGTTCTATCAGTAAATTAATTAAAAATGACCCACAAGAATTTGCAGATGCTTTGTTCCCGGTGATGGGGCCAGCAATACGCAAATCCATCAATGAGACATTAAAGTCTTTTATGCAGTCATTAAACCAGGTGTTGGAGCAAAATACCTCCGCTCAGGGTTTGAAATGGCGTTTTGAAAGTTGGCGTAAAGGCGTGCCTTACGCAGAGTTAGTACTTAAAAACACGCTAGTCTACCGTGTTGATGAAGTGTTCTTGATTCAACCTGGTTCAGGTTTACTCATGGGTCATGCTGCTCACCCTGATGCAGTGACTGAAGATAGTGATGCGGTATCAGCAATGCTCTCTGCAATCCAAGATTTTGTCCGTGATTCGTTCGCGGAAGACAAAAAGAGCGGTCTTGAAACAGTTGAGTTAGGCGAACATGTACTTTGGGTTGTTGCCGGACCGCAAGCGATTCTGGCCTGTGCTATTCGTGGTATTGCGCCTTTAAATTTGCGTACCAAGCTGCAAGAGGTCCTGGAAAAAATTCATTCAGATTATAAAGATGAACTACATGCATTCGAAGGTGATCGCGACAGCATGGGGCAAGTAGATGATGTATTGGGAACTTGCTTGGATGCGCAACGTGCAACAGGTTCAGAAAGTGATGAAAAGAAATCATTTTTTTCGCCACCACTCATAATCATTTTATTGTTTGTATTTATTCTTGGTAGTTATATTGTTTGGCGTAATGTTGATCATGCAACACGTTTGGATCAGTTAAAGGCTGATCTGGATGCACGGCAAGGTGTTATTTTGTACGAAGTAAATGAACTTGATGATCAATTTAAATTACAACTGTTAATCGATCCACTCGCTGACCCTGTTGATTCTTTACCAGAAAAATATAAATTTGCTGAAAACGACTTGGTGTTCATTAAAACAGCGTATCAATCATTAGAACCCGAAATATTATTACGTCGCGTGACACGATTATTGAATCCACCTGAAACAGCATCAATGTCAATATCTGATAATACTTTAATTATTAGCGGCGTTGCACCGAGTAAATGGATCAATGAGAGTAAAGTTTTGTTGCGTTCAGTCATCGATTTCACAACAATTGATACAAGCGCTTTAACACCAGATTATTCAGCAATTGAGAAATCGGTAAAAGAACAATTGAACTTGCCTGACACTATTACAGTAGTCTTTGATGGTTCTGAATTAAAACTATACGGGCGAGCACCAGCAGAATGGTTATTATGGTATAGAGACCAAAATGTTGATATTGAACAAGTTAATCAGATAGATGATGCGCAACTCATAGTAGATAGAAGCAGTTTATTGAATTGGGTAAAGTCGCAATTAAATATTCCAGAAACGGTAACATTTAGGGTTGATAATAAGAGGTTAGTGTTAGAAGGCAATGCTTCTTATCAATGGGTTAATAGCCTTGATGTTTCGAAGCATGATAACCCATGGATCAATTCTATTGATTCAAGACATGTCACGGTTAATGAAATAGAAGAACTCGAGGCCTTGCGTGGTTCAATAGAAGTGACACGTATCTATTTTAGTGATGGTACGGAGACGGTTGTTGGTGTTGATGAAATTTTAAAGAATTTGGTAGAAAAAATTAACCGACTATCTGTTCTTGCTTCAACGCTTGATTATCAGATTCAAATAAATCTAGTTGGTTATACAGATGGACTCGGTAGCCTCAGAAAGAATCAGGCACTGGCAATCAAACGCGCAGAGTGGACAAAGCAACAATTAGAAGACAGTGGCGTTACATCAGCTGTACTTCAAGCAATAGCCGCAGAGATTGTATTAAGTGATCAAATGTCTATTGCAAATAGACGTGTTGAATTTAAACTGTATATAAAAACAAACTAGGTTATGGCTGAAGTTTCTAAAAAGATTTGTTTAGTCGGTTCCTTTGGCGTTGGGAAGACGAGCTTGATCGCGCGGTTTGTTCGCCAAACATTTTCCGAAAAATATCTTACTACCCTTGGGGTAAAGATAGACACTAAAGTCGTTGAATTGAATAGTGGTGATTTTTGTAAATTAATCATTTGGGATATTGCTGGTAAAGAGGACTATTCATCAACAGATAAGCAATACATAAAAGGTTCATCGGGATGCATCTATGTTGTTGACGGTACACGTAAGGCAACGGCTGAAGCGGTACTTAATTTGAAACAGCAAGTAGTTGAAGAACTCGGTGACATTCCGAGCCTTTGTGCTGTTAATAAATCAGATCTGGAAGAAGAGTGGGAACTGACGGATGAGGTTCAAGTGCAACTTAAAAAAGAAATGAATTATCTTTTTAAGACCAGTGCGCTAAACGGCAAGCAGGTTGAAAATGCCTTTTCTAAACTTGCGGAGTTAATGTTGAACAATGGCTGACTCTCCGTTTAGTGTTTATCGTTTATTACGGCAGCATTTGCTTGATGCTGCAAAGCCTGCTTATTTGGTAACGACTCAAGATCTTAAATTAGTTACCGCGAGTGGTGATCTATCCTTTTATGATTTGACAGGTATTGGGAAAGGCGAGTCTTGTGAGTCACGACTGGACTTTCTGATCGGTTACGATGTGTCTGAACCCTTGGAACTTCGTTTTTATCAAACAACTGATGAAGTCGTTGCGCATGTAGTATTACTACCACATGAAGGACGCTTGATTATCCTGTTCATGGATGCGACAGAAGCCTATAAACAAGAAGTTAAGGTGCAACAGAAGACTAACGATTTACTCATTCTTTCTGAAAAGCAGGATGTGATTGTTAAAGAGTTGGTCAAAGCGCGTGACAGCATTGCAAATAAGCACGAAGAGTTAGTTGAAGCAAATCAAGCCAAGGCAAAATTCATTGCCAGTATGTCGGAAGATCTTAAATCACCATTAACTTCGATACTGGGACATGCCAGCCTGTTGAAAAATGTTTTGGATGATTCACCAAATAATTTAAAAATGATCGAAGCCATTGAGCGCGGTGGACGTCATTTATTGACCTTAGTCGAAAATTCATTGGATCAAATGAATATTGAGCTTGACCATATGAAGTTAAAAGTCGGGCCAGTGGACATAAATGATTTGCTACAAGATATTGAATCAGTATTTTTACCATTAGCAAAACGTAAAAAATTAAAATTCTCATTGGTAATCGAATCCTTGCCGCCAAACAAGGTAAAGCTTGATGAGATCCGGTTACGTCAGATACTTGTTAATCTACTTAATAATTCAATTAAATATACTGACATGGGTCAAATTAAACTGACCTCGCGTTGGGAAGATAACCTTTTAAAGCTTGATGTTTATGATACTGGGCGAGGTATCCCTGAATCATATCGAAAAGACATCTTTACAGCGTTTAAAGCCGGACGTGATAAAAATACCAAGACACAAGGAAAAGGATTAGGGTTATCAATTGCTAAACATTTATTGGACTTAATGGATGGTGAGATCCGTTGTGAGTCAGTACAGGGGGCAGAAACCCATTTCAAACTACGAATACCGGCAGATGTAGTTCATTCAAGCCAAGCTAGCACGACGATAATTGATGATTTGGAGTTTGGAGAGAATGCACATATTCTCGTTGTTGATTCGAGTGAAGATCTTTGTCAGCTTTATGATATGGCTTTAAGCAAAGCAGGCTTTGTAGTCTCAACATGTACTACATCAGAAGCAGGACTCAAGATTGCTGCTGAAAGGACACCAAGTCTAATTTTGATTAGTTTGAAGCAACTAGATGATTGTTTGAATATTACAAGAAAACTTCGTGCAGCAGGGAATGGTCAACCACTCCTTGTGCAACTTAGTCTGGAATCAAGTGCATCAAGTCGTTCTGTGTTTGAAGCTGGTGGTAATGGTTTCTTAACAAAGCCGATCAATATTATTGATCTGATTGAAACTGTTAAGGCATACGTATCACCGAATCAGACAGATGATTCCGATGTAACAATGCGGACTTATTTACGAGAGCGTTTTAATGAATATTTAAATCTTAAGATTAAATATTTTCTTGATATTACAACACAACTTTCAAATAGTACGTTTGATATAGGTGCTTATCAGTTGCTGGAAAATGAGCTGCGGCAATTATTGCTTACCACAGAGATGTATGGTTATAACGCTATTACTAATGCGTCAAAAGTAACAGAGAACATATTAAAAAATCGTGCTGAGTATGGCTCTGATGAATTGTTGAAGAAACTATTAAATGGATTGAAAATGCTTAATACTGAAATTCAATTTGTTTTAGATAATAATTTATAATAAAGCTACTAGTAATTATTATTAGCCAGATTCTGCTAATAATTCATTTATCTTTTTTTCAATGCGTGTGGCTTGTTGATCGCCTTCATGAGTTTCGCCGAAAAAAACAGAACGTACCTGACCTTTTTTGTCGATAAGGTAAAATGCTGGCCAGTATTTATTATGCATCGCGCGCCAATAGGTAAAGTCGTTATCAATCATGATTGGATGATGCAGTTTAAATTCTTTTGTCTTTGCTTCAATTTTACTTCTCACTTTCTCGTGATCAAATTCAGGTGTGTGTACACCTATGACTTGGAGCCCTTTTGCCTCAAGTCGTTTTTCTAATTTATTCATCCAGGGAAAGGAGTTGTAGCAATTCCAACAATCGAAGGTCCAGAAATCAAGCAATACAACTTTACCTTTTAAATCATTTAGAGCGAGTGGTTTTGAATTAATCCAATCTTTATCTTGATCATGATGAAATTCTGCAGCGGGGAAGGATTCATTTAATGTCGCGGCAATTGAAGGCGTTAATGATTTGATCGTAATTACGCTACAAATTGTAATAATAAATAAATTGATGGTTAGTCGTTTAACCGTCATGGATGGAGTAATTGAAATGTGCATACCCTTCGCCTTTCTAATACAATTCTGACTACGACAGTAATAACTGTCCCTTGTTCACTACAGAGATGAATAATGACAATTAGAAGTTACAAAGATAAATCACCCAAGATACACGAAACCGCTTATGTTGATGAAACTGCTGTCGTCATTGGTGATGTGACCATAGGCAAAGATACTTCCGTCTGGCCAATGACGGTTATCCGTGGTGACGTGAATTCAATCACCATTGGCGCACGTACGAATATACAGGATGGTTCCGTTCTGCATGAATCACATACGAGTGATTTTTCTCCTGGATATCCTCTTGTGATTGGCGATGATGTAACCGTTGGGCATAAAGCGCTCTTGCATGCTTGTACCGTCGGTAATCAATGTTTGATCGGCATGTCTGCCACAGTTATGGATGGTGCTGTATTGGGAGATAATGTGATTATTGGTGCAGGCAGTTTGGTACCTCCGGGTAAACAACTTGAATCAGGTTATTTATATGTAGGTAGTCCGGTAAAACGAGTGCGTGAGTTAAATGAAAAAGAACTAGCATTCCTGAAATATTCCGCGAATCATTATTCAGTTCTAAAAGATAATTATTAAGAATAGCTGTCAGTAATCAATTTATTGATAGCACAAGAGTCTGTTTTACCATGATGAACGCCAGAAACAGGCTATTTATCACAAACCTCCTTCCCCCTCCTTAAAAGTGCTTTATTGAGCTATTGTTGATATAAATCAAAGTCAAAGAAACCTTAGCAATTACAATTAAATTAGACGGTTGGTGGTTATTTCAACCGGCTATCAATAGAGGAAATGTATATGCGAAATATCATTAGTGTTTTTGGTCGTTCACCCTTCGTACCCTTGCAAATGCATATGGAAAAAGTTGTCGAATGTGTAGAACAAGTTCCGATAATTATAGAAGTATACAGGCAAGGCGATAGCGAAAAAGTCGAGTCCATAGCCGATAAAATATCAAAACTGGAACATAAAGCAGATCTTATTAAACACGATATACGTAATAGCTTGCCGCGTGGATTATTTATGCCCGTGGATCGTTCCAAGCTTCTCAAAATACTAAGTCTTCAAGATGGTATTGCCAACCGAGCTGAAGATGCAGCAGTTTTACTTACTTTCAAACAGGCCAAAGTCTTTGAAGGGTTTGAAGCTGCATTTGATATCTTCTTGGAGAACTGCCTCGCAACATTCAATTTGTCTCGAAACATCATTGAGCTTTTGGATGAATTATTGGAGACAGGATTTGGTGGTATTGAAGCAAATAAGGTCAATGAGTTGATCGACAAGGTTGCCCTCAAAGAACACGAAGCCGACGTTAGCCAGAAGGAATTAGTCAGGTTATTACTTGCGCATGAAGACCGTATTTCTTATGGAGATTTTTTTCTGTGGACTCGTGTAATACAACAAATTAGCGGCATTGCTGATCGATCAGACAAATTAGCAGCAACAATCCGAAATACCCTTGAATCGAGATAGATTCCGATTTTGACGTATAAAGGAAACTAATAAGATGGAAATGTACCTCTATATTATCATTGCCTTGGCCATTATATTCGGACTTTATATGGCGTGGGGTATTGGTGCCAATGATGTCGCGAATGCCATGGGCACCTCGGTGGGTTCTGGTGCGCTTACCTTGCGCCGTGCTGTCATCCTTGCTGCGATTCTGGAATTCAGCGGCGCATTTTTAGCGGGCACCCATGTCTCGGAGACAGTTCGAAAGGGTATTGTTGACCCGGCGATATTTGCCAATGATGGTCTGTCCTTTATGTTAGGTATGCTTTCGGCATTGTTGGCAGCCGGAGTATGGTTACAAATAGCATCATGGAAAGGCTGGCCGGTCTCGACGACACATTCCATTGTCGGCTCGGTTGTTGGTTTCGGTGCAGTCTATGGCGGTATTAGTGCCGTACACTGGGATAAAGTGGGTATGATTGCGGCAAGCTGGGTGGTGTCACCGTTACTGAGCGCAACAATATCCTATTTCATTTTTACTTTTATTTTACGAGCAATCTTTTACGACGCCAGACCGCTGAGGTCGGCAAAGAAGATAGCGCCCTACCTTGTGTTTGTTGTTATCACAATGTTGTCATTGACGATGGCGTTTAAGGGATTAAAAAACCTTAAACTCGACCTGAGTTTACCAGCTGCTTTTGCAGTTGCCTCCTGTGTTGGTCTTGTCGCCGCGATTATAAGTGTCTGGCTAATTTCGAAGATAAAATCTCAGCAAAACCCCGGCGATACGGAAGAAAGACTGACCGACCCTAATATTGTTAAATCCCTGGAAAAGGCAACCAAGCACTTAGAGAAAGTAAAGGCATCAGCACCGGGCCATATGAAGGATGATATCTCTGAGACATTAGAAGAAGTCAGACGCTTGAGTTGGGAATCGCAACGTCATTATGATTTTCATACAAACAGTGCCGAGTATCAGCAGGTAGAGAAACTGTTTGTTTATCTGCAAATATTGAGTGCTTGTTTTGTTGCCTTTGCCCATGGCGCAAACGATGTTGCTAATGCTATTGGCCCTATGTCTGCTGTGTTGTCGGTAGCAATGGCGGGTGGAGATAGTATTGCTGCCAAGGCACCAGTACCAATATGGGTGTTGGCCTTAGGTGGTGTTGGTATCGTTGTCGGCTTGGCTACCTGGGGTTGGCGGGTGATGGAAACGATTGGCCGAAAGATTACCCACTTGACGCCTACTCGTGGCTTCAGTGCAGAATTTGGTGCAGCAACGACTATTGTCATAGCGACCAAGTTAGGCTTACCTATTTCCACAACCCATACGCTTGTTGGTGCCGTTCTTGGTGTTGGGCTTGCGCGTGGTATCGGTGCAGTCAACATGGGCACCATCAAAGACGTTGTGGTTTCCTGGGTGATTACCATTCCGGCAGGTGCAGTGTTAGCGATATTATTCTTTTATGGGTTGCGACTTTTCTTTTGAACCATAATTAATTAAATATTTTTTGTAATGTTGCATATCAATGTTTAAAAAAATAATACTTCCGTCAATATTTATTGTCCTTGCATACGGGTTCTGGATTAGTCCTGATTTCAAGCAAATCGCTGCGGGCGTGGCAATATTTTTATTTGGTATGTTGTCACTCGAACAAGGGTTCAGAGCATTTACCGGCGGCGCGCTTGAAAAAATACTGCGGCATACGACCGGATCGTTATGGAAAAGTTTAGGTTTTGGCGTCATGTCCACAACAATTCTCCAATCAAGTTCTCTTGTCTCGGTTATTACCATTTCATTTCTAAGCGCGGGTCTGATTGGATTGGCGGCCGGCATAGGTATTATTTTTGGAGCAAACTTAGGCACAACCACCGGCGCTTGGCTAGTGGCCGGATTTGGCTTGAAAGTCAAAATATCTGCTTATGCTATGCCCATGTTGGTCTTTGGTGTTTTGTTGATCTTTCAAAAATCGAAGGCATTGAATGGTCTCGGTTATATTTTGGCAGGCCTTGGATTCTTGTTTCTTGGCATTCATTATATGAAAGAGGGCTTCGAAGCTTTTAAGGACACCATCGATCTTTCTGCATTCGCCATTCCTGGCTATCGTGGTTTGTTCATCTATACCGGCATTGGAATCTTCGCGACTGTTGTTATGCAATCGAGTCACGCAACACTGGTCTTGATAATCACCGCATTGGCTGCACAACAGATCTCATATGAGAATGGATTGGCACTGGCTATTGGTGCAAACGTCGGTACTACCATAACCGCTATCATTGGTTCATTGAGCGCCAATATCCAGGGTAAGCGACTTGCCGGGGCACACATGATCTTTAATCTTGCTACAGGGCTTATCGCGATATTATTTATTCACCAGTTCGTACAAATTGTGGACGTCGTGAGTGCTTATGTAGGAATAGCCGATGATGATTACACACTGAAACTTGCAGTGTTTCATACCATCTTCAATCTGGTTGGCATAATCGTCATGATTCCTTTTATTAATATGATGGTTCGCTGGTTAGAAACAACTTTTAAGGAAAAGGAAGCGCCGGTTGAGCAAGCAAAGTTTCTAACGGACTCAGCACTGGAGTTTGCAGATACAGCCGTAGAAGCTGTGCGCAAGGAAACACTCCATCTTTATGATAATGCTATTGTCATAATCGCGAATGCTATCGGTTTTAGTAAATCAGACATTGATTCCGATGCCGATCTGGAACAACTACTTAATGCAAAAAAGAAATTTCCGGAAGTCGATATCGATGCACGGTATGACAAGAGTATTAAAGGTATCTACAGTGAGATTATTGCCTTTATCAGTCAAGTCCGGTTTAACTGGCAACTAGAGCAATCGGGTGATTTGCACTGGCTGCGCAGGGCTAATAGAAATATTGTTGAAGCGATAAAGTCAACCAAACACCTGCAAAAGAATTTGTTGGAGTTCAATCAATCTTATAATCAACATACAGCCAAAGAATATCAAAACATCAGGTTAAATCTTGCTCTGTTGCTCAGAGAATTAGAAGACATCAGACATGAACCCGATCCCGATATCAAGATCCTTTCTATGGATGAAATCAAGGTTTCCATCGGTGAAGCGGATGAAAAGCAAAATAATGCAATCGATGAGCTTATTCGGAGTGGCAAGGTGGTTCCGCAGACAGGGACATCCTTGATTAATGACAGTGCGTACCTATTAGATATTAAAAGCAACCTAGTACAATTCTTTGAAACACTTTTTGTTGCACAAGAGAGAGAATTAACCAAGGCTGAACGAAAGCTTGTTTTGGATGATGATGAAATCACTGAGGTACGTGCAGTAAGTGAATAAATTGTGGGCATCAATTTAATACGGATGAGGCAAAAATAATGAAACAGAAAAAACTGTTAGAAAAGCTAAAAATATTTTTTGATTCAGATGCAAGAGAAAGAGAAAAGCAAAAATCAGATGTAAAAGACATTCTAAAAAAACTGAAAAAAAGAGAACGTCATCTCAAAGAGAAACTGGACGGTGAAAATGACGAAGAAAAACGAAATCGTATCCAGCAAAAAATTGACGTGGTGTACGCACAGCGTAAAAAAGGTATTGCATTAATTAAGGGAGAGTAGCTACAAATATTAGGAATCTGTAATTAACTAAATATCGCAATAAAATACAGTTTTATGATTTATATTCGATTGTTATTGAATAGCAAAATCAAATAGCTTCCCAACCCATACCTCTTCGACCTCGTATCTGATTTAAATATTCGTTATTATGCGACGCTTTTTGAATAATACGTTTGAGGTGTAAGGGTAATGTCATTGGGTGAAAACTGGTTCTCAGAACCAGCGCAGGGTCATGCTATGTCACTGGAGATAAACCAGAAGTTGCATGAAGAAAAATCCCCTCATCAAACTATAGCTATCTACGAGACCAATACCTTTGGTCGTTTAATGACATTAAATGGGTTAACTATGTTGACGTCGCGTGATAATTTTATCTATCACGAGATGTTGTCACACCCTGCTTTGTTTAATCATCCCAATCCGAAAGATGTGGCTATTGTTGGTGGCGGTGATTGCGGTACCTTAAAAGAAGTATTGAAGCATGAAACGGTAAAATCAGTAACGCAGATTGAATTAGACGAACGTGTTACCCGGCTTTCCGAACAATATTTTCCTGATCTATGTGAGAGTAATAGCGACCCGCGTGCTTCATTCGTATTTGAATACGCCATAAGCTGGATGCAACATGCTGAGCCAAACTCACTAGATATGATCATTATTGATGCAAGCGATCCGGCTGGACAAGCTAAGCGCATATTTAAAGAGTCCTTTTATAGAGATTGTTTAAATGCACTGCGCGAAGGTGGGGTTGTTGTCGCTCAAAGTGAGTCACCACTATTAGATTTGAAAAAAATTGTCGACTTACGTACTGAAATGCAAAAAGCAGATTATGCTGAGATTCAGACGATTCAATTTCCAGTCGCAAGCTATCCTTCTGGCTGGTGGACTGCAACGCTGGCGCGAAAAGGACAGAAGTTCGGTGATTTTCGTGAGCAGATGGCAAGGCATAAGTCATTTGATACCAAGTATTATAACGCAGACATACATAAAGCATGTTCAGCCCTGCCTCAATTCATGCAGGATGCCTTCTAAGGCCAATTATTTCCCTGGCTAGACTTACATTATTGTAGGCAATCGCTACAATAAGCGCCCTTATGTCTACACATACTGAAAATTACGACGTCATCATTGTTGGTGGTGGTCATGCTGGAACCGAGGCTGCACTGGCGGCGGCGCGGATGGGTGTGCGTACTTTATTGCTTACGCACAGTGTAGAGACGCTTGGACAGATGTCCTGTAATCCGGCCATAGGCGGTATCGGCAAAGGGCATTTGGTCAAAGAGATCGATGCTATGGGTGGCCTAATGGCTGCTGCTGCTGACCTAAGTGGTATCCAATTTCGTATTTTGAATTCTCGTAAGGGGCCGGCTGTACGGGCAACACGCGCCCAGATAGATCGTGCTCTATACCGGCAGGTTGTTCGACCTGCACTCGAAAATCAGGAAAACCTTTTTATATTCCAACAAGCCGTCGATGACCTTATTGTTGAAGGTGAACAGGTTCGTGGTGTTGTGACTCAGGCAGGGCTGAAGTTTATGGCGCCGACAGTGGTGCTGACCGTAGGTACGTTTTTAGGCGGTAAGATTCATATTGGTGATAGCAATCATGCGGGTGGTAGGGCAGGTGATCCACCATCAATTGCCTTGGCGGATCGTCTACGTGAATTACCTTTTAATGTTGGACGACTGAAGACGGGAACTCCACCGCGTATAGATGGCAAGACGATCGACTACAGTCAGTTGCAAGCGCAGCCGGGCGATGATCCCGTACCTGTATTTTCTTATATAGGTAATGCCGAACAACACCCAGAGCAGGTGTCTTGTCACATCACATATACCAACGAACAGACTCACGATATTATTCGCGGTGCTTTGGATCGTTCGCCGATGTATAACGGTAATATAGAAGGTACTGGGCCACGCTATTGTCCTTCTGTTGAAGACAAGGTCATGCGTTTTGCCGATAAAGATGCACATCAAATCTTCATTGAACCGGAAGGTTTGACTAGTAATGAAGTCTATCCAAATGGTATCTCGACATCTTTGCCTTATGACGCGCAGGTTGGTTTGGTGCGCTCGATAAAAGGTTTTGAAAAAGCGCATATCACCCGACCCGGTTATGCGATTGAATATGATTTTTTTGACCCGCGTGAATTGTCGCCATGGTTAGAGACACGTTTTATTAAAGGATTGTTTTTTGCTGGACAGATCAATGGTACGACCGGATATGAAGAGGCGGCCGCGCAAGGCTTGTTAGCCGGCTTAAATGCAGCACTTCAAACGCAAGATAAAGAACCGTGGTTTCCGCGCCGTGATGAGGCTTACCTAGGCGTATTAGTCGATGACTTGATTACTATGGGCACGACCGAGCCTTATCGGATGTTTACCAGCCGTGCAGAATATCGGTTAATGCTACGCGAAGATAATGCCGATCTTCGCTTAACAGAAAAAGCACATGGATTAGGATTGATCGATGATAATCGCTGGCGACTGTTTTCTGAAAAGCGTCATGCGATTACGGAAGAATCGGAACGACTGGAAAAAATCTGGGTAGGCTCACCAGCGCTTTCACTTGAAGATACCGAGCGTCTACTTGGTCAATCATTACGTAAAGATATAAATCTGCTACAGCTGTTGAAGAGACCAGAGATTACTTATCCTGATATCGCTAAGTTGCCGAATATTTCAGTTGAGGGAATTGACCCCAAGGTGTCAGAACAAGTCGAGATACAAGTGAAGTATTCCGGATATATCCAGCGGCAAGAAGAAGAAATCGATCGCAATCGACGCCATGAGGAATCTGAATTACCTGCTGATATTGATTATCAGGAGGTTAGAGGTTTATCGTCCGAGGTCATTGAAAAATTATCTAAACATCGGCCAGTCAATTTAGGGCAGGCTTCTCGTATCCAAGGCATAACACCTGCGGCTATTTCTTTATTACGAATTCACCTGAAGAAGCAATCCTTGTTATTGCAAAAAAGTGCCTGAGCCTTTGGCTATTCTGAATGCTGGAAGCACTACAAGAAGGCCTTGAACGGCTAGATATTCAAGCCGAGCAACCCCTTTGCACAGCCTATCTGAGATATCTCGAATTACTCGCCAAGTGGAATAAAGCCTATAACCTGACTGCGGTAAAAGAACCTGAGGCAATGTTAAAGCGCCATGTTCTGGATTCTTTATCAGTGCACACATTCATTAAGGGCGAACAGTGTCTAGATATTGGTACGGGTCCGGGCTTGCCGGGTTTGATACTGGCGTTGGCACAGCCTAATAAACACTGGACACTATTAGATAGTAATGTAAAAAAGACACGTTTTTTACAACACGTTAAGGCCCAGCTCGATATTAGTAATATCGATATCGTTCACTCAAGGGCAGAAAACTTTCAAAACGAGAATGGATACACAACAATTATTTGTCGTGCGTTTAGTTCTTTACGTGAATTTTATTCTGCTAGTCATCATTTATTGCAAGATAAGGGAAAATTATTTGCAATGAAGGCAGATATTAGCGAGAAGGAGTTATCGGAGGTGAAGCAACTAATAAAGCATGTTGAGATAAATGAATTGAACGTGCCGGAGGAAACTTCAAAACGTTGTATCGTTATCATGAATGATTAGCTTTGATCGAGACGTCCACTAAATTTGGTTTTTTATAAATGGTAGCTTGGTTTCTGCCATTGTTCTTGGAAACATAAAGTGCTTCATCAGCTTGTGAAATTACTTTTTCATGATTTTCAGTAGTGTCACTAAATTCAGTAATCCCGAGACTGATAGTAACTTCAATTGTTTTATCTTCATAAACAATGTGGTTTGTCTCAATTATTTCTCGTAATCGATTTGCAAATATCAGTGCATTGTCGGCATCCGTATCAGTTAATAATATGCCAAATTCTTCGCCGCCATAACGTCCGGCAATATCAGTGTCACGTTTTAGTTGACGAATACTTTTGGCAAGATGTCTAATGACCTCATCACCCGCTGGGTGACCATAGGTATCGTTTACTTTTTTGAAGTGATCGATATCGAGCATGATCAAACTATTCTTGTTGCCATAACGTTTGAAACGCGTAAATTCCTGTTCTAGACGTAGTTCCCAGTACCAGCGGTTGTTGAGCTGAGTTAACTGATCTGTTCGACTTTGCATGGTTAGGGACTTATTACTTTGTTCCAGTTCTTTTTTGCTGTGAGCAACATCAGTTACGTCATGAATAATAATAGCAATCGATTCGGTTTCCCCAGTGAGTGTAGTGATTGGCAGAATGGTAAAGTTCTGGTACATATTTTTTTCAGCGCTAGTGATAGGGCGGTAATTATCAAACTTAAAAAGATAGGGTCTTTGTTGCCAGGTACTAAAGGCCTGGTTTTGTAAAAGAAACACCGCTTCACATTTTCGTTGAAACCATTTTTTAGGAATCTCCGGGAAAAATTCAAACAGATTTTTGTTTCGTATTTCTTGCGGTTGAATGCCACTATGGTTTTCCATAAAGGTATTCCATATCTGAACTTCATAATTTTTATTTAGAACAACGATACCGACATCAATACTTTGCAGAAGGACAGTCATCCAGTGAAAATCAGTTAAATTTGTGTTTTCTGTTTGCATGGTGTTTACAGTAAGCAGCTGACTTTAGCGTTGAGTTTTGGAACAGCACTTTCGGTGAATAGAAGTAACAATTCACAATTGATGTTGTGTTTTTCTATTTTGTAATCTATTTCAATCGAGAGAGTTTCTTCCCAATGTTTTGGTGAATGAATTAAATCTATAATTTTTTGATGTTGCCCAAGCAGAGTCGGATAGCCTTGACTAAAAAGAATATCTAATTGTGCGCCGATACTTTTCAGGCAAGCTCCTATCAAAATATTTGAGATATCGACACTAAGTTCTTTTTCAAATTCATCATTCAATTCTTGCTCAAGATTCATCAATTCCGATATTTCCTTGAAACTGGAGTCGTTAAATATAAGTAAAGCCTCACCGGATATCTCGGCACCAATAAAGCCTTGCGTAACGGCAGTGTAGGTATTGTTTTCCTCGGCTAACTGCAATGTTTTATGCAGATCATTCACCTTCATCGTATTGACTACCGGGATGGATAAGGTAATTGGGACATTCAAATATTTTCCCAATAATTCACCAGCTTGCCCCATTGAAACGTTGGTTATTTCTCGGTAGAGATCAAGCATTTCATCGTTAAGACCAATGCGTGATTTCTTGCAAATAAGTTCATCGAGGATGCCGTACTTTTCTAGAACATCACTGGCTTTTACTTTGTCTATGGGTTTGGCAATGAAGTCCAATGCGCCCATTTCTATCACTCGATCTCGGGTGGCTTGCTGTATGTCCGCGGAGACAACAATGATCAAGGTATTAAGGCCCTGTTGTCGGATTTCTTCCAATGTCCCAAAGCCATCCAATACCGGCATATTGAGGTCGAGGAATAAGATGTCTCCTTTACCCGCCTTTATCATATCTAGCGCCTTGCGACCGTTCTCAGCGCAGCTAATTTCTACATCCCATTCTTCAGGTAAGGCGCGGGCCATCTGTTTCCGGGCAAAGCTAGAGTCATCGCAGATGAGTATTGGTACAGTCATTAGGTTCTTTATTCTTTACGCTATTCTATTTAATAGTATGGATATGAATAGTTATCGGACAAATATCCCAAAAATTGAGCTATTTTGGTTCTTTTCAGTGTTATGGCTCGATGTAGATAGATAAATTCAGGGCATGACAAAGCACGCATGAACTATGTCATAATAGTCGGCCAATAATTACACGGTAAAAATTTGTGTCCAGGATCATTGCCATTGCTAATCAAAAAGGTGGGGTTGGAAAGACGACCACCGGCGTTAATCTTGCTGCTTCATTAGCGGCCGCCAAGCGCAAGGTTTTGCTGGTTGATCTGGATCCACAAGGCAATGCCACCATGGGCAGTGGCATCAATAAACAAGAGTTAGAAATCTCCAGTTATGATTTATTGATGAATGACAAAACGGCCAAAGAGGTCATTGTCAAATCTCCAGAAGGACAATATGACTTAATCCCTACGAATGCTGATCTAACGGGTGCTGAAGTAGCGTTGTTGGATGAGATGGCAAGAGAAATTAGATTACGCAATGCGCTAGAACCGATTCAGGAAGATTATGATTTTATTTTTATAGATTGCCCACCATCATTAAATATGTTGACGGTTAATGCCTTGGTAGCTGCAAACTCAATAATGATTCCAATGCAATGTGAATACTATGCACTTGAAGGATTAACGGCCTTACTTGAGACTATCGAGAAGATCAAAAAATACTTGAATCCTGATCTAAAGATTGAAGGCTTATTACGGACTATGTATGACCCGCGCAACAATCTTGCGACAGAAGTATCCGCGCAGTTATTAGAACATTTTGGCGAACAGGTTTATCGTACCATCATCCCGCGTAATGTTAGATTGGCTGAAGCCCCGAGCCATGGCCTTGCCGCGCTTGCCTATGATAAGTCATCTAGCGGTGCTGTCGCCTACTTGGCGTTAGCTGGTGAAATGTTAAGACGCGAAGGTTTAGCGGCATGATTATGTTTTTTAGTTCTATGGATAAGGAATAAATTTGTGGTAAAGAAACGTGGTTTGGGTAAAGGTCTGGATGCATTACTCGGTAATCCTGCTGAAAGAATATCAGAAAACAGTAATAGTGATTCCTTAAAAACATTAGCAGTTGATCTGTTGCAGCGTGGACAATATCAGCCACGTAAAGATTTCAATAAAGACGCCTTGCAAGAACTCGCTGATTCGATCAGTGCGCAGGGTATTGTGCAACCGATTGTTGTGCGCGCATTACCGCGTTCGAAAAAATTTGAAATTATTGCCGGTGAACGTCGCTGGCGTGCAGCGCAGTTAGCCGGCCTACAAGAAGTTCCTGTTGTGATTAAAGATGTGCCGGATAAAACGGTAATGTGTATCGCCTTGATAGAAAACATCCAGCGCGAAGATCTGAATCCGTTGGAAGAAGCTGAGGCCTTGGCACGGTTGATTGAAGAATTCGACATGACGCACGATACGATTGCCGAGGCAGTAGGTCGATCACGCTCAGCGGTGACAAACTTATTACGTCTGTTAGAACTTAATACCAAGGTTAAAAAGCTGGTCGAGTCACGGCAGATAGACATGGGTCATGCACGTGCACTATTAGCATTGCCTTTGAGCAAACAGATAAGTGCTGCTGAGACAGTAATAAAACAAGGGCTATCAGTCAGGGCGACTGAAAAACTGGTGCAACAACTATCGTGTGAGAGTAAGCAAGGAAAAGTAAAGCAGGTCATTAAAGATCCTAATATACAAAGCCTCGAAAATGATTTGTCCGAAAAAATGGGTGCAAAAGTAACAATCAAGCAACAGACCAAGGGTAAAGGGATATTACAAATAAATTACCATTCTTTAGATGAACTGGATGGGATCTTGAAACACATTAAGTGATATGGCGTTGAAATCTTTTTAGTAGTTGTAATTTTTCTT
Source organism: Gammaproteobacteria bacterium (assembly GCA_021773235.1). Classification (GTDB taxonomy): domain Bacteria; phylum Pseudomonadota; class Gammaproteobacteria; order Eutrophobiales; family Eutrophobiaceae; genus UBA7359. Next base: position 41,580 of record JAJFKL010000016.1, read on the forward strand.
CAATAATCTAACCATATTCGCTCATCTGAAAGGCAACAAAATGGGAATTATAACAACTATTTTAAATATTGTTGCAGCGCAACGATTGATCATTTCCTATCAGGTCTTTATACTTGCCACCCCCAAAGCTGTGAGGGGGATAAAAAACATCAATATTTTACTGGCACTATAGATTTTAGCCTATAGAATATATTGCGATTTTTTGGAGTTGGGCGATTGGCGGGAACGGAAGAAATATTAAAAACTCGCTCGACTGCTAATAAAATGCTGATTGTAGAGGCTGCCACGGTAATTCTGTGTGGGCTTCTTTTTTTTGTGTTTGCAAGTCTTGAATATACCTATTCAGTGATATTGGGTGGTTCAGCCTTCATTGTGCCGAATCTCATCTTTATCATGTTCTCTTTAGGGACATCGGCGGCAAGCTCTAGCGGTAAGACACTAGCTTTATTTTTTGTTGGTGAGGCAATAAAAATTGTCACAACGATAATGATATTTGTGGTTTCAATACTCTTAGTTGAACCATTAAATATTGGATTGATGTTCGTCAGTTATGGGTTTGTGTTATTGATGAATCTGACGGGCCTAATGGTAATGACAAATAAATAATAAATATTTTGAGAATGATTTAAATGGCATCCGGAACAGAACTCACATCGAATTCATACCTCCAGCATCATCTGCAAAACCTAGTATTGGGTAAATTGCCCGAAGGTTATGAAAGAGCAGATGGCCATGTAGTAGAGCATTCTAGCTGGACCTTTGCTCATAGCCCTCAAGAAGCCCTCGATATGGGCTTTTGGTCTCTGAATGTGGATACCATGGGTTGGTCTATATTTCTGGGAATGATGTTCTGTTTTTTCTTTTACCGCGTTGCTAAAAAGGTCGAAAGTGGTGCCCCATCCGGTTTTGCTAATCTTATTGAGTTGACAGTCGAATTCGTTAATAAAAACGTTAACGACATAATGACAGTCAAGAATCCTTTGATTGGGCCGTTGGCATTGACCATCTTTATCTGGATTGTCCTAATGAATACGATGGATATCGTGCCAGTTGACCTATTGCCATTGATTGCCCAATTTATGACTGGTAATGAACATCTCTATTTCAAAGTGGTGCCAACAACCGATCCGAACATTACCTTTGGTTTGTCGATTGGTGTATTCATACTAATAATTTACTACAGCATCAAAATGAAGGGCGTGGGTGGTTTTATTGGCGAGCTTGCTTTGCAGCCATTTGGAAAGTACATGATTCCTTTTAATTTGATTCTGGAAGGTATTGGCTTATTAGCCAAGCCTGTTTCATTAGCCTTACGATTATTCGGTAACCTTTATGCTGGCGAACTCATTTTCTTGTTGATCGCTACTTTAATGGGTTCTGCATTGCCATTCTTTATAGGTACATTTTTTGGTGGCGCGCTACAGTTTGTTTGGGCAGTGTTTCATATATTAATAGTTTTGTTACAGGCGTTTGTTTTTATGATGTTAACCATTGTTTATTTAGCAATGGCACATGAACATCACTAATTTTTAATTTTGTAAGTAAAATCCTTTGGAGGAGTAAAAATGGAAACTATTTTGGCATTTACATCATTGGGTGTCTTAATCGTTCTTGGTATGGGCGCATTTGGTACAGCAATCGGCTTTGGTCTATTGGGTGGTAAGTTT
>JAJFKL010000017.1 GCA_021773235.1 Gammaproteobacteria bacterium
CGCCCTGCAAACCCTGCCACATGGCGAATAGTGGGGGTGTAAACGGAAAGTAAAAAAAGGGGAGGGTTATCGCCTGTCTTGCACAAACGAAGTGCGGAAAGATAGGGAAACCGCTTTTTTTACTTGTAGTGCGCCTGGGGCGAAGCCCCAAGCAATTAGATAGGCACTATTCAATGAATAGGGGGCTTTATATATTTAGTCATACTATTATAATAGTATAGTATTAAACTATCGTAATAGTATTATATCAGCTATGGCCATCTTTTTTCATGCACTTTTATATTTTAAGATTGTATTAAAATCTTAAACCCAATCCTAATCATTTAATGACCATCTTATCTTTCTTTGTTTCAGCAATTGCGAAGCGCAAACGATTAAAAATCGGGATTGCAGCAAGTTTCTAAAAATTAGGATTACGAGCGTAAGCGAATTCCTTTTTGTTTATTAACCCATGAGCGAAAGCGAATTACATAAAATTTGTTTCCTAGCGGAAAATTCTTAATTTTGAACATTAGGAAGTTCTTAAAATTGTGCGGAGAGGGGGAAAAATGCGGTTTGTAGTGATTTTACAGGGCTTCCTAATGCGATGATACCGCAAAGATGGTAAAGACGTTTAAAAGGGGTTTTTGAGGGTTGTTTTTAGTTTTACCGATGTAATACCTAAATTAGTATCAACACCAAGAGTGCTACTAAAGCTACCCATAACTGAGCTTTCTCCGAAGCTTTCTGTTTTAGATAATTCAGGTTTACCGCTCGTTGTCGCACCATAATTACGCCCTTATATTCCACTAAGTCCTGCCCTTGTTCTGATGCTTCTTGCGATATTTTTTCCTGCATACTTGTGAAGCTCCTCTTGCTAAATTAGGGGTTATTTTATTTGGTATGGATGAATTGTAGCATAAAAATGAGATTTTTGAAAGTTATCCACAGATAAAGCTCGCCCAACTATAGGTTTTTTTATTTATTATAGGATAGTATATACCTGTTGGGGGACCATTTCAGCGTAGCAAAGGGGGACCATTTCAGCGTGGATAACTTTTGTCTGTATATATATCAAACACTTAACAAGGGGGACCATTTCAGCGTGGATAACTTTTTTTCTAGCCGTTTTCTGTGGATAACTGGCTACACACCTTATAAACCCTAGATAGTGTATTTTTGCAACGGGGTACCATTTCAGCGTGGATAACTTTTGCCTATATATATATCAAGCACTTAACAAGGGGTACCATTTCAGCGTTGCTCGTCTTTTTGGGGTTTTGGTGGGTCTATTACCCCCAAGGTAAAAGGGGTACCATTTCAGCGTTGCTCTGTAATTAATTTGCTTTCATCTTTTTGAGGAATAGCAGGGGGAGCAGCTTTAATAATAAAACCACCTCTCACATACTCAATATTAAATTTTGGATAAACCATTTGAATTTTTCCGAAAGTCTCTATTGCCTTTTTTCTAAAATCCTTAACATCCGAGTAGTTAGCTCCTAATTGTTCCATAAAAGAACGCCATGTAATGCGCTGCTCTTTGTTTTTTGTATAATTAAGAGTGTAGCTCTTATGGACGGCGAAAGCGTAAAGGTCTAATGAAAGAGAAGAGTTTTTTAAAACTGAAAGAGCACGTTTATCGAGAGGCACAGGAGAGTTTATAATCATATTATAAAAACTTTCTGTTAAGACAATGTAACTTTCAAATAATGAAGGTTGTTCTTTCTTACTTCTTTTTTTATTTATAATTTCCTGCTCTGCTTCGTCCCACCATAATGCGCCTTTTTCAGCCACTTGCATACTTTGCCAACCTTTACCCTTCCGACCTTCCTTATCGGCTGCGACATCAATTGTAATAATTGATCGAAAAAGTCGATTCATTTGGTCTTTTAGGCGTGCTGAATCACTTCGTACACCCCCCTTAGATGGATTCATACCAATGTCTCGCATAAAGTCTGACATAGTTTCACCAAGATAAATTTTTCTACTCTTAGTTCTAAGAACCTCACTGGTTAGCCAGTACATAAGAATACGTGGCACAGTTCCATAAGGTAAACCAATATGTTTGTTTTCTTCTGTATCGAAACCACTTCTGATTGATAAAGTGATAGCACCATTACGGCTTTGAAAAACTTCTTGATTCTTCATATCAGAGTGGGGCAAGGTTACTTGAACAAGCTGCCTAGTTAAATATCCCCTATCTTTTTCAGATGGAGGGTTTTGTTTAATATCGGTTATCAAATCCAACATTTTTAATTTTTTATCTTCCTTACGAGTTTCTTCATCAAACATTGTTTGAGGTTTTAGAACATCTTTCATTGTTCATTATCTTTCTTTAGTTCTGGCTTTTAATTTTTGTTATTTTCTTAAGTCTTGTGATGTTTTGTAGTTAATTGTGATGTTTTTTAGTCTTAGGCGAATTGTATTATAATTTATATGCTTTGTTAAATATTTTTATTTAGTTTGTGATAGTGCCCATTTCGCCAGTTGAGTATATCCCCAGTCGGTGCGACTTGCAAAACAATCGCTTCTCCCTTCAGCTTCGAGATACCCCATATAATTAGCAATATTCATTTTGATTATATATGTTTTGAAGCCTTGACTTTTTAGGACAGTATCAGCGAACACTATACCCGCATTATAGATTTTATGGCTTTTACATTCATCAGCTTCTTTTAAAGATATTTGTTTCAAGTCTTGGAAAGACTTGAAACAAATAAGAATGACAGCTTCCTTGTCATTTTCAGGGTCGCTCACGCTGTTTATGTAATTAATAATATTATTTGAGTTATGAATAACTACGGCGTGCGAGCGGTTTATAACATCGATAGCATAGCTAGGCAGTGCAATTTTTCCGCTCTCCCAACGCCTAACAGTACGGTTGTTAACTGGCGGTGTTATTAACTCGCCTAATTCCGTAGCAGACAAATTAAGAGTTTCCCGCAATTTCTTAAAAGTTAACGGTGTCATTACCAACTACCCTAATCTATGGACGATTAAAGAATTTAAACTTATATTATTTTCTGCTGCTTCAACCGATAATTGGCGGTGTTGTTCTTCAGGCATACGCACATTAAGCTTACCACTGTATTTACGGCTATAAACTGGTTCAGGGACAACTTCTTTATTCTTTATTAAGTCTTTAACAACAAATGCCACAAGGTCATAAATACCTTGCATCGCCTTTATACGGTCTTTATCAAGATGAGACAAACTAGGAAATTCTGTACATTTCCCCACAAATTCTTTGTCATCTTCTGACCAAACCACAATATAGCGGTATTTTTCTACATATTTATTACACATTGTTTTACTTCTCCATTTTTCTCTACATCTTATTATATAGTACCGTATGTAGTACTATACAAGAAAAAAACTAACTTTATTGTTTTAATAACTCTAATGCTTTTAGAACTTGCATAACTTGGTAACGCTTCGCCTTGTTCCCATCTTTTTGTATATTTATTCTTGGGTCTCCTTGCCAAGGGGTTTTAAACACATGGTGACTGCCAGTTATTCTAGGCTCTCCGAAATACTTTATACAAACTTTTAGAAGGTCTGAAAATCTCACATTTTCGGGCGATTTCTTCATGGCTATTATTATTACTTCTGCATCACTCATTTTCTGAACCACCATATTGTTGTTACTTAGAAATCAAAAAGTACTTCCTGATTTTCATCTGTCCAAGCTTTTTTTGTTATAAAATAGCCCAAACGATTAACGAAAGCCCTCCCTGCAACAATATATTCTTTACCATCATCACCTTGGATAATCGTCCAGATATTCTCTATGGGCGTTGCTGTGACCTTTTCCCAACACTCGCCATACGTTTCAAACATATAGCTTTTGTCTTCGTCTTGAAAGCCTCCAGTCTCTATTGGGTTCTCTTGAGGCTTAAAAAAGTTAAACCATTCATCAAAAGTCATTTCTATTGCTTGTGTCATAATCTTTCCCTTAACTTTCCTATTTCTCGGCTTAATTGTCATTGCTTGTTAAGATTATTTGCGGCTCGATGTTCTGCGCTGCTTGGCGTTGAATATCTGGATTCGCTGCAGCTAATATAATTAGTGCAAAAACGCTATAGGTTAGGGTTATAAATAATGTTGTTTTCATTATTTAACCTCCTTTAGTGGAATGCGTAAAAGACTAGAACCGCAACAATTATAAACATCAACTAAGAAAAAACCTTCATGCTCAGTAGTAGTTAGAAGGTCTCCACAACCTCCGACCAACCATAGCCCATTTATTCCTAGTGTGTTATTAATTTGAAGCTCTGTTATTTCTGCTTTTCTCCAAGAGTTTGTTTGTTGCTCAACCATATCAGTCATACCATCAAATCTTGACTTTACCTTTATTTCTAATACATCAAAGTGTTTTCTAATTATTGATTTCAAACTTGCTCTTGTAAACTTTTTCATTTTTCAATCTTTCGATTATCACTGGGCTTGATTGCCCTTGTGTATGTATATAATTATATAGTAATTCTGCTCTTTTGCAAGATAAAAAGTATATAATTATATACTTTTCTTTCTGCTGTAAACCTTTAAAAAAGGCTTGCAGGCTC
>JAJFKL010000018.1 GCA_021773235.1 Gammaproteobacteria bacterium
ACTTCTAATTAACACAGGTGGCTGATATATATTTATCACTGCCACACTGTATTTATACATCAGGCTGTTTATGAACAAACCAAAGATTCTGATCGTAGACGATGAACGATTATTTCTGAATATCATCGTAGATTTACTCAAGGATGACTACGAGACTTTCACAGCTAAAAATGGTAATGAGGCTCTTGAATATATCAAGAGTGAATCTCTACCAGATCTTATTATCCTAGATATTGTCCTGCCTGATATGGATGGTTTTGAAGTTTGTAAGCACTTCAAGAAAAGTAAACATACCTGTGATATTCCAATTATTTTTCTGACCATAAAATCAGATGTTGACGATGAAACCAAGGGGTTTGAAGCTGGCGCAATAGACTACATCACCAAACCAATTAGCCCGGCTATTCTAAAGGCTCGAGTCAAGACGCATATTGCATTGATGCAAGCACATAAGAAGCTTGCACAACATGCTCTGGATTTAGAGAGAACTGTTGCAGAAAGAACACGCGAATTAACCAATGAAATAGAAGAACGCAAAACCATAGAAACGCAATTACGTTTTCTGGCCAATTATGACTTACTCACTAAACTTCCAAATCGAATTCTGTTTAGAGAACATCTAGATCAATCAATCAAACAAGCGCAGCGAAACAAAAGTTCTGTCGCATTACTATTAATAGACATCGATGGCTTTAAACATATTAATGATAGCTTGGGTCATCATCAGGGCGATGTACTTCTACAAGCAGTAGCAGATAGATTAAGTGTTTGTATCAGAGATGTCGATCAAGTCGCTCGTTTAGGCGGCGATGAGTTTACTGTCATTCTTGCTGAAACGACGGACAAGAAAAGTGCCGCCCTTGTTGCTGAAAAAATAATTAAGACTATATCAAATCCTATACAGCTCGATCGACAGGAAGTTTATATCAGTGCTAGCGTAGGCATAACATTGCTTCCTAAAGATACAAGTGACCCCAGTACATTACTGGGTTATGCAGATATGGCGATGTACGAAGCCAAGGCCAAAGGTAAAAATGCTTATGAATTCTACACATCACGATTATTAAGCCGTGTTCATACACGTGTTGATATGGAGAAAGAATTGCATAAGGCTATAGGCACAAAACAACTACAACTCTACTACCAGCCAATCTTTAAAACACAGCACGGTGAACTCTATGGCGCAGAAGCTTTAATCAGGTGGAAGCATCCTGATCGGGGGTTAATATCACCGGTAGAATTCATACCTATAGCTGAAGATAGCGACCTTATTCTACAATTAGGGGAATGGGTATTAGAAGAAGCTATTAAAACAGCTGCACACTGGAATAAAGTTGGTGAAGAAAGTGAGTTTCATATTGCAGTTAATATGTCATCCAGACAATTTCAGCAGGACAGCACAAGTATAGAATTAGTAGATCAATTTTTATCTGAATTCGACCTATCCCCTCACCTTTTGAACCTTGAGATCACAGAAAGTCTGATGATGGAAGACCGGCATAAGGTTATTAACAAACTTAATGCATTAGATAAGATAGGCGTTGGATTATCTATTGATGATTTCGGCACAGGCTATTCTTCATTAAGCTATATTCGCCGTTTCCCGATTAATACCATCAAGATAGATAAATCATTTATTCACGACATCACGCTTGATTCCGAAGACGCGACCCTCATCACTGCTATAATTGCTATGGCAAAAAACCTGGGGATGAATGTCGTTGCAGAGGGAGTTGAAACTGCAGAACAATATCGTTTTCTACAAGATCATGGTTGTGACATTGTGCAAGGCTATTACTTTTGCAAACCTGTTCCACAAGACAAATTTGAAAAAGATTTTTTTAAGCTGCTGCAATCGGTATAAGTTACTTATAAATCTACTTCTGCCGCTCTTTTCGTTCATCTTGTATTAATTAAAATAAAGGCTATTCAGAGCATTGAGCGATTTCTGCATCTGAGTTCTATCGTACTACACCCATTCCAGATCATTGTTCTTCCATCTCTACTTACTTACATCTCTTTTGGCAGTATAATTGAAGCCAAGAACCATTAATTGAACCGAGTACAACAATGACCGTAATCAAACAAAACGACTTGATCGAGAGCGTAGCTGACGCCCTTCAATATATCTCCTACTACCATCCGCTAGACTTTATTCAGGCGGTGAATGCCGCCTATGAGAAAGAAGAGTCAAAAGCCGCCAAAGATGCCATGGCGCAAATACTAATCAACTCAAGGATGTGTGCCGAAGGTCATCGTCCCATTTGCCAGGATACCGGTATCGTCACCGTTTTTGTAAAAGTCGGCATGGATGTGCAATGGGATGCCGAACTCTCTGTAGAAGATATGGTTAACGAAGGCGTAAGAAAGGCCTATAACCATCCTGATAATAAATTACGCGCCTCCATCATGTCAGATCCGGCTGGCGCACGAATAAATACCGGCGATAATACACCGGCCGTTATTCATATGGAGATTGTTAGTGGCGATAAAGTCGATATTCAGGTTGCCGCCAAGGGTGGTGGTTCTGAAGCAAAATCAAAATTTGTTATGTTGAACCCATCAGATGATATTGTTGACTGGGTCGTTAAGACAGTACCCTCTATGGGCGCTGGTTGGTGCCCGCCGGGTATGCTCGGTATAGGTATAGGTGGAACCGCAGAGAAAGCGATGGTCATGGCAAAAGAGTCATTGATGGATCCCGTAGATATACACGAATTAAAGGCGCGTGGCCCGAAATCAAAAATAGAAGAATTACGTCTTGAGATCTATGAGCAAGTAAATAACTTGGGTATAGGTGCTCAAGGCCTTGGCGGCCTAACGACCGTACTTGATGTAAAGATAAATGATTACCCGACTCACGCAGCAAATAAACCAGTAGCGATGATCCCAAACTGCGCAGCAACGCGTCATACACATTTCATTCTGGATGGCGCAGGCCCAGCATTACAAACACCGCCGAATCTGGAGGACTGGCCCAAAGTAACTTGGGACGTTGGCCCTTCTGCCAGACGTGTCGATCTTGACACCGTTACTTCAGAAGACATAAAACAATGGCAACCAGGAGAAACCGTATTACTTTCTGGAAAAATGTTAACCGGTCGCGATGCAGCACATAAAAAGATTCAGGACTTATTCGACAAAGGTGAACCATTGCCCGATGGTGTTGATTTTAAAAACCGCTTTATCTATTACGTCGGCCCAGTAGACGCTGTGCGCGAAGAAGTCGTTGGCCCAGCGGGCCCTACAACTGCAACACGTATGGATAAATTTACTGAAATGATGCTGGATAAAACCGGCTTGATTGGTATGGTCGGCAAAGCAGAACGCGGCCCGATGGGTATTGGTGCCATTAAAAAACATAAAGCGGTTTATCTCATGGCTGTCGGCGGCGCTGCATACCTTGTATCAAAAGCGATAACCGATTCTAAAGTGATTGCCTTTCCAGAATTAGGTATGGAAGCCATTCATGAATTTGAAGTGAAAGACATGCCCGTGACTGTGGCGGTCGATGTTAATGGCAATTCAGTACATCAAACCGGCCCACAAGAATGGCAAAAAATTATTTTGGAAAGAAAATCGGCCTAGTTATATATTTAACGCTTATCAATAAACAAGTTGCTCAAGTTCGACGCGCGAAAAGCGCGCGCGTCTCAGCTCAAACGTTTGTACTACAAAACCTAAAATAATTAAACCTTAATCACATCTTCTTTTTCCAAATAGAGTTTTCTGGTTTAACTTCACCCTCACTTTTCACAGCTTGTTCTTCTTTTGTCTCTGCTTTTTTAACACGGATCTTACTACCATCCACTTCTTTGCCATTCAGGGCTTTCATCGCTGCTTTGGCCTCACCTTGCATAGGCATTTCGATAAATCCAAAACCCTTGGAGCTTCCTGTCTCATTATCCATAACTAAAGAACAAGACTGTATTCTTCCATAAGTCTCAAACATTTTCTGGAGTTCTGCTTCTGTAGTAGTACGGTCAAGATTGCGTATTAGTAGTTTCATAGTTTAACGTGATGTATTTGAGTGTTTTACGGATTATCATAAACTGATGTGTGAGTTTATCGCATTTTTAGATAAGGTGTTTCAGGGTTTCGGTAGTACGTTCCTTCTGCAGTTTGACATATAATAATCAACATATTCACCTGAGCTCTATCACGAACAATATGAATCTATCAGATCGAATTATATACATGTTTTTAAAGGGTATTTTATTAATACTGTCTCTCTTCTGTTTAAGCGCTTGCGAGTCAGAAATCGAATCGACAGATAATAAACCTGTCATATCTAATACTGCCCAGAAAGAAACGGTCATTCAGCAAAAAGAGACGCCGATTATAGCAGAGCCGGAAATTGAAAATAAAAGTTACTTGTTTGATATTACTGATCACAGCCTTGAGGAACTTGAAGCCTTGTTAGTCAGAGCAGAGGAAGTCTCTCAAGCTCACCCTGCTGACTTTGAAGACCTTGAGATTGTCATGATCATACATGGTCCCGATATTGATTTATTTACAAGCCAGAATTATGTTGAAAACAAACATCTTATCGATCTAGCTGCTCGTTTAGATGCCTATGATGTCATTGATATGAAAGTTTGTGAAAAAACCATGTCACTACACGGCGTTGACCGAGATGATCTCCCATCGTTTATCGAACCTGTTCCCTATGCTCCAAGTGAAATTAAAGAACGCTTACAAGATGGCTACATAAATCTTTAAACCAAACCTGTCTTTTTACTGGAATCATATATGGCTAAACAAGAAAAAAGTCTACACATGACAATATTGATGACACCCGATATGGCCAATTTTTCTGGAAATGTTCATGGCGGAGCAATATTAAAGCTACTAGATCAAGTCGCTTTCGCCTGTGCTGCTCGGTATTGCAAAAGTTATGTTGTAACCTTGTCTCTTGACCAAGTCACGTTTAATCAACCTATAAAAGTTGGTGAACTGGTTTCATTTCGCGCACATGTGAACTATGTAGGTAATAGTTCGCTTGAAGTCGGAGTCAAGGTCTTCGCAGAAAATCTAGAGACACAAAATAATCGACATACGAATTCCTGTTACTTCACTATGGTTGCCATGGGTAAAGATGGCAAACCTATCAAAGCACCTAAGATTGAAATAAATACAGAATTTGAACAGAAATTATTTGAAGCCGCTTTGATGCGTAAGGAAGCGAGAATAGAACTATATAAAAAGAACAAGGAATTAACTGCAGAAATTCCGGATTATAATTCTGATATTATGACTGACGAATAAGGACTTTAACTAAAATGTCGGTAGGCATTGGCTTTAATTCTATAGAGTTCATCATTTTCATCAAATAAACTGAGTTCTGATAATTGATTAGTGATTGTACCAATACAATAGATTGGACAAATAGATTCTAATTCATTTAATACTGCGTCAGGTATCCCTGATGGAAGCGTAAAACATAATTCATAATCATCTCCACCGGTTAACGCCATTTCAATAGCCTTATCCTTATCTAGTTTTTCCAAGCTATCAGAGTAGGGAATTGTTGCTAGTTTTATATCAGCTCCAACCTTGCTCGCTTTTAATATATGACCAAGATCAGCTAATAAACCATCCGATATATCAATACAACTTGTAGCGATATTCCGCAAAGTAGTTCCTGTTTTCATTCTAGCTTCAGGCCGGTGTAAACGTTGAATTTCTTCTTTGGTCGCTGCTGGATATAACTGACTGTCTTCAATACTCTTAAATGCATACGCCGCAGCACCCAACTTACCAGTGACGTATATCGCGTCGCCAGGGTTGGCGCCACTACGTATCAAGGACTTTCCTTTCGGATTAATACCATGTATCTGCACTGTTATTGATAATGGCCCTTTAGTCAGATCACCGCCTATTAACACCAGAGCATTTTCTGCTGCTAATGTATTAAAGCTTGATGCAAACTTCTCTATCCAGCCCAGATCTTTGTCTGGCAACGTCAAGGATAGACTTATCCAGCGTGGTGATGCACCCATAGCGGCAATGTCACTCAAATTAACGGAAAGTGATTTAAAGGCAATATCTTCGGAAGGTGCATTCTCAAAAAAATGAACTCCTGCAACTAGCGTATCCATGGACATCACTAGTTCAGAATCATCGGGGACATTAATAATAGCTGCATCATCGCCTATACCCAAAGCAAGATCGCCCTTACTAGTGGGATGAGCGTCTTTAAAGAAACGTTCTATTATTTCAAATTCGTTCATGAAAAATACATTCTCGGGAACGTATAAGAGATGTGATTAACTGGCGTTGCTGATTTCTGTTGAGCGCAAGTCTTTGGCAACTTTATCGAGAATACCATTGATATATTTGTGAGATTGATCTGCGCCAAACATTTTGGCCAATTCAATTGATTCATTAACAATAATACGCCAGGGGATTTCAAGATGATGTTCCAGTTCATAGCAACCAATATGTAAAATAGCACGCTCGATTGCATCTAGTTCATTCACTGGCCGGTCGATTAAATCGCCAAGTCTTGAATCAAGTTCACCACTATGTTTGATAGTGCCTCTTAATAACAGTTTAAAATATTCAACGTCTGTTTTTGCTAATGTCTGTTCGTCACTTTCAAACTCGGCAATGACATCACCAACATCTTTGCCTGTCATAAACCATTGGTATAATGCCTGAACTGTATTTCGTCTAGCCTTGATACGTGCACGTTTACTAATTGCAGTCACATTGCTATTCATGATTTTATTTTTTCCAGTACACCAATCATCTCTAATGCTGCTGCGGCTGCTTCTGAACCTTTATTACTCTCTTCATCACCGGCTCTATCCATAGCTTGCTCTGAATTGTCTACGGTTAATACACCAAAGATTACCGGCACACCTGAATCAATCGCTAATTGCCCAATACCACGCGTGCATTCATTAGAGATAAAATCGAAGTGCGGCGTTTCACCTCTAATAATGGCCCCAAGCGTTATGATTGCATCAAATTCATTTTGATCGAGTAATCCTTGAACAGCAACAGGGATTTCAAATGCCCCTGGTACTTTAACAGCTGTAATAGCTTCATTATTAATACCACTAGAATTAAGTGTCTTTACTGCTCCGTCATACAAACGGTCGACAATGAAACTATTAAATCGGCTGGCAACAATCGCAATCTTTACCGCGCCGGTATAAGTATCGTTTTGTTCTATTAATGTTATTTTAGACATAGTTTATTATTTATCAGTTCACGTACTCAACCACTTCCAGACCAAAGCCCGACAAAGCATGTATCCTCTTTGGCGCACTAAGTACACGCATTTTTCTGACACCTAAATCAGAAAGAATTTGCGCGCCCAGTCCAATGGTTCGTAAATCTTTACTGTTTTTTGTGTTTTTTGTTTCTACCTTCTGTGTATCAGTTTTATACGATTCAATCTGCTTGATTAACTCCATCGGTTCATATTGATTACATAATATGACTAATACACCAGATTCTTCTTTAGCAAGTCGTCGTAATACATCATCGACTGGCCAACCTCGATCTTTAGCAAGACTGCCTGTGAGATCTGAAATAGGATTCTCTAGGTGAACTCGAACCAATGTCGGTGTACCGGGATCTAACTTTCCTTTAACCAAAGCCAAATGTAATTTCTTTTCGACCTTGTCCTGATAGGCATGTAATACAAACTCACCATATTCTGTCGGAAAAACAGTTTCAGTCATATGCTCAACTGTTTTTTCATTCTCAATACGATAGCGAATTAGATCAGCAATAGTGCCAACCTTTACCCCATGTTCTTTAGCAAACTTTTCCAAGTCTGGTCGCCTTGCCATAGTTCCATCGTCGTTTAGTATTTCAACTATCACTGCTGATGATTCTAATCCGGCAAGCCTTGCCAGATCACAACCCGCCTCAGTATGACCCGCGCGCGATAACACGCCACCGGCTTGTGCCATCAATGGAAAAACATGACCCGGTTGTACTAGGTCAGTTGGTTTTGCATCGGGATCTACTGCCTTTTGAATTGTAAGCGCGCGATCCGCAGCAGAGATTCCAGTAGTAACCCCCTCTGCAGCCTCGATTGATACCGTAAAATTTGTTCCAAAATTTGAATTAGAATTACTTGTCATTAACGGTAGGTTTAATTTTTGGCAATGCTCACCAGTTAAGGTTAAACAGATCAAGCCTCGACCATACCGAGCCATAAAGTTGATATCTTCCGAACGGACACATGATGCCGCGATGATCAAATCGCCTTCGTTCTCGCGATCTTCATCATCCATTAAAATGACCATACGGCCATTGCGGATTTCATCAATAATTTCTGACGTGGTATTAAGTGACATAATATTTCTTTAATTTTCCAAGCAACTGGTAACTATACATCATTATTTTACTATTAACTGATCTAGATATCTCGCAATCAGGTCAACTTCAATATTCACTTGGCTCCCTGCTTCGTATTTCGAGAATATTGTTTCAGATAACGTATGCGGAATGATATTGACACTAAAGGTGTTTTCTTCGACAGCATTAATGGTCAAACTAACTCCATCGACTGTCACTGATCCCTTTTTTGATAGATATCGACTTAATGCGGTTGGGATTTCAATTGTATAGCGTACTGAACGAGCATCATCAGCCATATCTAAAACCTTACCAATTCCATCTACATGGCCGCTGACCATGTGACCATTAAGTCGATCAGATAACTGCATTGCCTTTTCCAGATTGATACAGGAACCAACTTCCAATTTTGAAAACGTTGTCAATTTCAATGTTTCATTTGATAAATCAGCCGTGAAGGAATCATCTTCTTTATCGATTATTGTTAAGCATGCACCATTGACGGCAACGCTATCACCAACTTTTAAATCCGATAGATCCATATTGCCTGTTTTAAAGACAAAACGACTATCAGAACCGTGTTGATCAATAGCGTTAATTTTTCCTGTAGTCTGAATAATGCCTGTAAACATAATATAGATTAATCTTCGAGTGTTAATGTAAAACGCAGGTCTTTTCCTACTTGCCTTACGTCAGTTATGTCTAGATGCTGCGCGTCACTGAGTTTTTCGATCTGTTTTAATTTTACTAGTGGATTAGCATCATTACCAAGTAATACTGGCGCCATATAGATGATCAATTCGTCAACTAAGCCTTGCTCAATCAATACACCTGAAAATGTCGAACCTGCTTCAACCATAAGCTCATTAATTTCAAACTCATTTGCTAGATGCATAAACACATCTTTCAACCATGTCTCAGTCTTTGGTAGACAAACAACTTCGGCGCCACGCTTTTCTAGTGCATGAATGCGTTCATTATTATCATCCTCTGTGTAGATAATGATTTTCTCAGGAATGTTAAATATCTTTGCTTGTTGTGGTGTTTTAAGTGCCCTATCCACGATGACACGAGTCGCATTTTTAAATTCAAAGTCCAATCCTCGCGCATTTAATAAGGCATCATCTTGAATCAGCGTTTCGACACTGGTTAAAACGGCACTACTTGCCGCACGCAAACGATGCACGTCACGTCGCGACAATTCAGAACTAATCCACTGACTCTCTCCATTAGCCAAAGCAGTACGTCCATCCAGACTCATTGCCATTTTGCATCGTGTATAGGGCAACTGCTGTGTCATACGCTTGATAAAGCCTAGATTTAGTTTACGCGATTCAACTTCTAACAAACCTTGACTGACGCTTATGCCTGCATCTTCAAGTTTTTTAATGCCCGTACCTGCAACAAGCGGATTAGGATCGGTCATAGCAATAACGACAACAGCGACCTTTGCATTGATTAATGCTTCAACACAAGGTGGTGTCCGTCCATGATGAGAACAGGGCTCAAGCGTTAAATAGACAGTAGCACCTACTGCATCATTACAATTATTAAGCGCATTTATCTCGGCATGTGCTTCGCCCGCTACTGCGTGCCAGCCTTCTGATATAACTTGGTTATCTCTAGTTACAACACAACCGACTCGTGGGTTTGGATCACAGGTATAGCGCCCACGCTTTGCCAGTTGTATAGCACGGGACATAAATTGAAAATCTTGTGCTGTCCACGTCAATTCTCATCACCATCGCTATCAAGAAAATCGAGTTGACTCTTTTTTAGCTCGGGAGGAAGTTCATGTTCGAGACGTTCTATTTCTTCTAGAAAAGCGCGCACGTCTTCAAAACTTCTATAGACTGAGGCAAATCGAACATAGGCAACCTGGTCCATACCGCGTAATTGCTCCATGACCCAATCACCAACCCGAATTGATTTAACCTCTCGATCACCTGTCGCACGTAATTTGTGCATTATATTTGAGAGAGCAAGTTCTACTTTTTCCATCTCAACAGGTCGTTTTTCAATAGCACGTAAAATACCACCGCGGAGTTTCTCTTCCTTGAATGGCTCCCGTCGACCGTCTGATTTAATAATACGAGGAAAATTGAGTTCAGCGGATTCGTAGGTGGTGTAGCGTTCTTTACAATTTGTACATTCGCGACGACGACGGATTTGATTTCCTTCACCAACAAGACGTGAATCGATGACACGTGTATCAGGATCTGCGCAAAAAGGGCAATGCATCTACTACCTACCTATTTCAGGTTCAAAAATGAATAAGGGATTGCCTGAAAATTATATCAGGCAATCCCCCAAACAAACAGACACTTACATGACGATTACTTTAAATCGTCATTTGACTCATACAATGGTCGACTCTTGCAAAGTGTTAAAACTTCACCTTTAACACGTTCGATAACAGACTCATCACCCATGTTATCCATGATGTCACAAATCCAGGTAGCAACTTGTTTACAATCAGCTTCATCAAAACCACGTGTCGTAATAGAAGGCGTACCAACACGTATACCACTCGTCACGAAAGGTGATTGTGGATCATTTGGAACAGCATTCTTGTTACAAGTGATATGTGCACGACCCATTGCGGCATCAACTTCTTTACCGGTTAGACCTTTTTCAACCATATCAACCAGGAATAGATGATTGTCAGTACCACCAGAAACAATCTTTAAACCTCGTTCAACAAAGGTCTCTGCCATTGCAACTGCGTTCTTTTTAACTTGTTGAATGTAAGTCTTAAATTCTGGTTCCATACATTCTTTGAAAGCAACTGCTTTAGCTGCAATCGTATGCATATGCGGGCCACCTTGATAAGCAGGAAATACCATGAAGTTGATCTTCTTTTGTATTTCCTCATTAGCCTTACCCATGATTATTCCAGAACGAGGACCGCGTAATGTCTTGTGTGTTGTCGATGTCGTGACATCAGCAATCTGCACTGGGCTTGGATATTCACTAGTAGCAACGAGTCCAGCTACATGCGCAATATCAGCAACCATGATGGCACCAACCTTGTCAGAGATCTCACGGAAGCGTTCCCAATCAACAACGCGTGAATAAGCAGAAAAACCGGTCATTATTAATTTTGGCTGATGTTCCAATGCCATTTCTTCGGCCTGGTCATAATCAATATAGCCCTTGTCATCCAGTCCATACTGAACCGCATCATAAACACGACCCGATACATTTACTGAAGCACCATGAGTTAAATGGCCACCATGAGCGAGACTCATGCCCATGATCTTGTCACCTGGATTGATCAATGCCAGATAGACAGCACCATTAGCTTGAGAACCTGAATGCGGTTGTACATTAGCCCAATCAGCGCCAAATAATTCGCAAGCACGATCAATGGCTAATTGCTCAGCAACATCAACATACTCACAACCACCGTAGTAGCGTTTGCCTGGATAGCCTTCAGCATATTTATTGGTCAGCACCGAACCTTGGCATTCTAATACCCGTGGGCTGGTCATATTTTCTGATGCAATTAACTCGATATGCTCTTCCTGGCGGCGCCGCTCTCCTTCCATTGCGGCAAAGAGTTCATCATCATACCCTGCCACTTTACTGTCTTTAGTAAACATACATTTCCCTCAATTATTAATTAAAAATCTTTGAAATTAGTGAATTTTATTCGTAGTACCTGACACTGTTTACCTATTATTATTTACAGCGAATGGCTCAAGTTTTGTCTGGATAAACTACGCTAGTTTAAATATCGATATAGTGGTGCTTTCACTAGCCTACTTATATTTTGCGCACCAAAATTATTATTATTATTATTATTTGTGCCCTAATCGACCTGCCCGTTGATACATCATACCTTTTCAAGCAGACGCGAATATTAACAAAACCTTTCAGCCAATGCATTGATGACTGCAAGCTAATTTCACTCAACTTTCAATAGTCTAAATTTTATTAAAATTTATCTCTGTTTTTCCTCTTATGTCTTTGAATAATATATGTTTTTATTATACGTGAAATAGTTATTTTTTATGAAGATATTTCGAAAGCTGCCGATAACTAACTAAGACTCCAAGATACTGGAGATTGCAAATATGGACATAACAGTTTACCCGGATTGTAGTAATAATATTATATATAACAATGAGATAGCGCATGTCCGCCAGTCCAGAACAAGACTTAACACCCGATATTGGTAGCATAGAAGCCCATTTTCTTAAGATTAATCAGCAACGAATTGAACTGACGCGCCAAGGGCTCAGTGATCGACAAGCCAAATTTATTGAGCTTTTACCGCTGCTTTTCCATGAAAATAACCCCAGTTTGCCAGGCTATATTAACGACACTACGCCAGCAGGTATCTCCGAATATGCCCCAGAACAATCGACAATAAAAGTCGCCAAAGGCTTTTTTAAGGATTACAAAGTAACACGCCGAGCACGCCGGAATAAGGATTTACACGGTATCTATTTTATGGGCAGCAGTGGTTCAATAGCATATAACAGTAAAAGTGACTTTGATGTCTGGTTACTGCATTCCACAACATTAGATGCAGATGCCATAGATCTTGTTCAACAGAAATCCTATGCAATTGAACAATGGGCCGAAAAAGTCCTGCATCTTGAAGTCCACTTTTTTGTCTTTTCAGCAGAAGAATTTAAACACGGGGTACAACAGGGACTGTCTTCAGAGAGTAGTGGTTCTGCACAACACTATCTATTACTTGATGAATTTTATCGTTCAAGTTTATTAATCGCTGGAAAAATCCCTACCTGGTGGCTTGTGCCTCCAGAACATGAAAAAAACTACGATGCCTATATCCAAGAACTAAGCGATCAAGACAAGATTAAGCTATCAGACAGTATTGATTTTGGTTCTGTTGCAGATGTACCCGCATCAGAATTTTTTGGCGCAGCAGTATGGCAACTTTATAAAAGTATTCATTCACCATACAAATCATTGATGAAACTTCTCTTGATGGAAGTTTATGCAAGTGAATATCCTTCAATATCATTATTAAGCATGATGTTTAAAGATGCCGTCTATCAAGGCGTCGACACACTCGATGACCTTGACCCCTACTTGATGATGTATAAGAAGGTTGAAGAATATTTAATGGTTAGAAATCAACGTGAACGTCTCGAACTATTTCGTCAATGTTTTTATGTGAAAATAAAAGAACCGCTTAGTCACGAAGTTAAAAAGAAAAGCTGGCGTAGAGATCTATTCAAGCAAGTTGTACTGGATTGGGGCTGGACACAAGAACAATTCAAGATAATGGATGCTAAAAAAGAGTGGCAAATTGATATGATTGCCCAGCAAAGAAATCGTTTAATGAATGCTTTAACCGAAAGTTATCGTTTCCTCTCCGCATTTGCCCGACAAAACACAGAAGTCTCTCGTGTCAGCCAGACTGAATTAAACGTCCTTGGGCGAAAGCTCTATGCCGCATTTGAACGTAAGACGGGCAAGGTAGACATAATCAATCGTGAGAATGATAGCGGCATGAATTATTCTAAAATCACGATTTATCAAAAGAAAAACCAGGCAGGAAAAGACAGTTGGCAAATGTATCAAGGGCATATTAGTGCACATGAGATAAATGATTATGACCCTATTAAACGCACACACAGTGTCATCGAATTAATTGCATGGGCATATTTCAATAAAATCATTGATTCACACTCGGCAATATCACTCAATAATAGTGATGCTCTAACTGTCAAGGAACTCAGACAACTATTAGTCTCTTTTGAAGAAGAGTTTCCATCACGACAATTACCTGAAGCTGATTTTAATAATTTAAATCAACCAGCACAGGTACAACATGCCTGTGTTTATATAAACGTTGGTCACGTCCCACAAGCTGGCGCAAAAGAAAGCGGTCATCATGTCTCCAGTATCAGGGATAATATACTTAGTTATGGTGGCCAACATAATAATCTCGCGTATAGTTTTGATTTAGTAATATGCACAACATGGGAAGAGTTACTAACTTTTAGGTTTGAAGGAACTGATGCGCTGTTGCAATGCATATGTGAATACTTACGCTGGACTCCACTTGGAGGTGCATCTAGACCACCTAAGCTCAATGCATTTAGTTATTCTTCGAGTTATGGGCCAAAGATCACACGGAGAACCGAGGAGATTATTCAAAGTGTCGCTACTGAATATTATGGAAAGCAATTATATGAAAACACACGATATGTGATTGTAATTGAAGATTCTCATCATATGCTTTTCAACGAAGAAGGTAGCCTTCGGCATAAATACATTGGTTCCAAAGCTCATTTGTTACGGAGCCTAGCTGCACCAAACAACAAATTTAGCCCTGTACTATTCGAAAATAAAACACATGGGAATAAAGTTACTCAGGAAATATTTAAATACAATAAACCTGAACGTATCCAACTATTCTTTTCAACTAGTGACAATATGGCTGATATCTACATCATTGATGAAAATGGATCTTTGTTTTTTCAAACCATACCATTTCATGATAGTAAGGCACTAATTAACCATTTTGAATTGTTTTTCAAGTCTACAATCAATCGCCGAACATTTTTAATCTTAGATGCAGAGTCAAACATTGAAAATCTGGAGATTGAATTTTATTCAATCCATTATGATAAAACTAAAACATTACAGCTAAAGAAACTAGAACATCAAGATAAAGAAAGTGATCGTGGATTCTTTAATATTCAAGTTATCGGCAGTCCGGATGATGAACATAATTCTCTGGTTGTCTTTTGCGAAGATAAAGAATTTTCCTATATCGAGTTTGGAAAGGAATTATTCAATGTCGTTGCAAATCACATTATAAAACAACGTGCTAATGGTCTAAAATATCCTATCTATATTACCGACATTGACATCTCCCGCGGACTTATAAATCAAATTGAATCGAACAGTTTACAAACCATACATTATCTAAATTATAAAAAGCGTATTGAAGACAAGCTCAACCAAGCTATTGCCACTAGCTGATTACTCAACTTACAGGAGAATCTAGCTACAGACTGAAGTATAATTATCGACCTAATTTACATACTTCGGTGAAGCCGTGTCTGAAACAAATAAATTAATAAAGCGATTGGATTCGCTGCTAAATAAGTTAGACCCTTATATTCCTGATTTACCAGAAGGTGTCATTGACTTTGATGGTGGTGCATATCGATGGCAGAGCTATGGTCATAGTGGCCTTTTTCATAAAATTCATCGTCCCACTAATATTAACTTGGCTGATTTACAATGTATCGACCGGCAGAAGGGAGATATCGACCGAAATACTCAACAATTTCTGGCAAACTTACCAGCAAACAATGTCTTGTTATGGGGACCAAAAGGCACGGGGAAGTCATCACTAATAAAAGCCTTATTAAATGAATACCAATCACGAGGCCTGAACCTAATTGAAGTCGATAGAAATGACCTAGGTGATTTAAGGACGATTATAGAAGTACTCAGTAGCAAACAAGCTCATTTTATTCTTTATTGTGATGATCTCTCGTTTGAAGCTGACGATCCAAGTTATAAAGCCATTAAAGTCGTCTTAGATGGATCACTCAGTAGCACTCCAAAGAATATCCTAATCTATGCTACTTCGAACCGCCGACATTTATTACCTGAAATGATGAGCGATAATGTTGCCAGTAAAAATAGTCATGGTGAATTACATCTAAGCGAATCCATAGAAGAAAAATTATCGCTCTCTGAGCGCTTCGGTGTATGGCTTGCATTTCACCCTTTTAATCAACAGCAATATTTAGTGATCGTTGATTACTGGTTAAAAAAATTAGATTATCAAAATAACGACCTCGATATTGTCAGAAAAGCATCTCTAAAATGGGCACTTGAACATGGTTCACGTAGTGGCCGTTCCGCCTGGCAATTTACCCAGGATTGGGTGGGACGCCATCAATTAAAGAATAAATAATGAAATCAATAACAACCGAACAAGCTCAAAAAGCACTTGATAATGCTGAGCTGCTATTTAATACAGAAGATGTCGAGACGGCTATAACATCAATGGCGCTGGCAATTACGACAGCATTATCGCACAGTAACCCTTTAGTACTGCCGGTAATGAATGGCGGCTTAGTCCTAGGCGGAAAATTAATCTCACAACTAAATTTTCCCTTACAGATCGATTACATCCATGCAACACGTTATCGCGGAGAAACTAGCGGTAGCGAATTACAATGGTTAAAGAAACCGGGAGACTTAACAGATAGAGTTGTTTTATTAATCGACGATATTTTAGATGAAGGCATCACTCTTGCTGCTCTAGTGGAATATTGTTACGAAGCCGGTGCCGAAAAAGTACTAACGGCTGTACTAGCAGAAAAGATTCTCGAGCAAGACAAGCCGATTCAACATGCTGATTTCACCGGATTACACGTCCCTAATCGTTATGTCTTTGGCTACGGAATGGATTACTATGAATACCATCGCAACTTGGCAGGAATCTACGCAGTATGAGTAAAATCGCAATCATAGGTGGCAGCGGACTAACCGAACTACCCGGCTTAGAGATCATTAATAAAATCGAATTGGACACCCCATGGGGAAAGCCTTCTGCACCGATTACCGTCACAAAAGTAAATGGGATTGAAGTATTGTTCCTGCCGCGCCACGGCAATCCTCATACGATACCGCCACATAAAGTAAATTATCGTGCAAACCTTTGGGCATTAAACGAAAACAATATTAGCGAGATCATAGCTGTTAATGCTGTAGGGGGTATTACCGAGGCATTGACCCCTTGCCGAATTGTCATTCCTGATCAACTTATTGATTATTCCCATAGCCGTGCGGATTCTTTTCACGAAGAAAATCTAAGCGAGGTTAAGCATATCGACTTCACACATCCTTATTCAAACACTCTACGGCAAAAATTAATAGATGCTGCAGCAGACACTAAACTTGATATTGTTTCTACGGGAACCTATGCCGTTACTCAAGGACCTAGACTCGAAACAGCAGCAGAAGTTAAACGGTTAGAGAGTGATGGCAACGATATTGTAGGCATGACGAGTATGCCTGAAGCCAGCCTCGCCAGAGAATTAGATATTGACTACGCATGTTGTGCACTAGTCGTTAACTGGGCTGCGGGTAAGACAGATGACATCATTACCATGGAGATTATAGAAAATAATCTAAAAGAAGGATTAGGCAAAATACAAAGTTTAATCTCGACAGTCATCAAAAATAAACAATGAATCGCTTATCAAATAAAAATATAAACTGCCCTTATTGCGGTGAAAAGATAGAGTTAGTAATTGATTGCAGCGTTTCTGAACAAGATTATATTGAAGACTGCGAAGTCTGTTGTAGACCTATAAACTTATCGATATCTGTCGATGAAAAAGGACGGCCTGCTGTCTATCCTAGACATGAAAATGAATAAAAATTAATGTTTGTATAATTTAATATGAAACAACTTTTCCTGATTTTAATAATATTTACTTTAGCCGCTTGTGAACAAGACGGACTCATTTGGGCTGATCTCAATGCGGAGATACAAGAAAAATTTCCTGATGTAGAACGTATTTCTGTGAGCGAGTTAAAAGCAAAAAACCTTAAAGATGTGATACTCGTAGATGTTAGAAAGCAAGAAGAGTTTGCAGTGAGTCATATCCCCAGCGCAGTCAACCTGGAAGACCCGTTCGACATCGCTGATCTAGCATCTCAGTCAGATAAAAGTATCGTGGTCTATTGCTCGGTCGGTTACCGTTCAGCAGCAGTCGTACAAGAACTAAACAACCTCGGAATTACAAACGCAACAAATCTGGAAGGTTCACTCTTTGAATGGGCTAATGAAGGTCTACCCCTTGTAAATGAAGCCGGCAATACGCGTGAGGTACACCCCTATGATGAATATTGGGGGCAGTTACTAGATTAATAGAAAACCTTATCTATAAACTAATCACCAGACCTAAGTCTGCTCACTTGTAGAATCACACCAAACATTGGATGGTCAAAATAGTGGATCTCATTAAGTTTAATCTTGCGCGTTTCTTTAAGTTTTATAACTGTTTTATCTGAAGTACCAACGAAAGATTCTTCACTAGTGCGAAGGATTTTATTCTCAGCAGGAAGGTCCTTGAAATACGACAAATCAATATCGGCATGTAAATAAAACCCACTCCTTATCCTGATTGATCCATCTAGAATTCTATTAAGCTGTATTAATTCATCAATAAATTCAGGTTCATCATCTATATTATTTGTTTCAGCAACAGGAATTGAAGGATTACCATCTAACCGTTGCAAATGGATGTAACGTGATTGCCGACGTTGTGTAGCGGGTTGTTGCCATGATAAATGTATTAATGGTCTATATTGACTAGACAATTTGAAAATGCGTTGGACACCGTTTAGGCGATTACGACCTTTATCCAAAATCATATAGGGAATAAGGCCATCAGTCGTGTCAGTAGCTTGTAATTCAACCAGATTATCTCTCACCTTAAATATTTCATTTTGCCACTGTTCGCCATCAAGGTTTGGATTGAGCCTATCAAATACAACAACTTCAACCTGATACCAGGATGCTGCTGTTACAATATTTGAAAAGATAAAAAGTAATATTAAAAGACTAAATTTGATGTGATTCATATGCCTATTATGCCGCGATTTTTAGTGCAATTTCATTAAAAAGATATTCTAAGATATGCAATCTCGATTCAGCGTCAGGTAATTCTTTGCTAATCCTCAGTTTGTCCTGTCCATCGAGTTTGTAACTACTCGGATCTGATTGAATTAACTGAATAATACGACCTGGATCTATATTAGCGTCTGGCATGAAGAATATTCGGCCACCGCTCAATCCCATATCAATTTTACGAATTCCCAACGGGCGAGCTAATTGCTTGAGATTACTCACTTCAAACAAGTTCTTAATCGCATCTGGTAATAAACCAAACCGATCTATCATTTCTTCTTTTAACTCATCCAATTCTGAACTCGATTTAGCACTGGCAATGCGCTTATACATAATCAAACGCATATGTACATCTGGTAGAAAATCTTCAGGGATCAAAGCAGGTATATGTAAATCAATCTCTGCACCATGATCAAGCGGGCGGTCTAGTTCAGGCTGTTTACCTTCTTTCATAGCGTGTACCGCCCTATCTAAGAGCTCCATGTACAGACCAAACCCTATCTCTTGTATATGGCCACTTTGTCCTTCACCTAAAATCTCACCCGCGCCTCTTATTTCAAGGTCATGTGTTGCCAGTGTAAAACCAATTCCTAATTCTTCTAATGCTTCTATCGCTTCAAGTCTTTTCACTGCATCCGCAGTCATGGCTTTCCGAGGTGGGACAATGAGATAGGCATAGGCACGGTGGTGCGAACGCCCTACTCGCCCACGTAATTGATAGAGTTGAGCCAAACCAAATTTATCTGCTCGGTTGATAATAATCGTATTTGCCGATGGGACATCGATGCCTGTCTCGATGATTGTGGTACAAACCAGAACATTAAATCGTCGATGATAGAAATCGAGCATTATCGATTCAAGCTGTTTCTCTGGCATTTGTCCATGTGCAAATTCTACTCGTGCTTCTGGTAAAAGCTTACCTATCTCCTCAGCCGCTTTTTCTATGGTCTTCACTTCATTATGTAAATAGAAGACTTGTCCACCTCGTTTTATTTCTCGCAACATGGCTTCCTTCAATAAGACATCATTACGTTCTCGGACAAAGGTTTTTACCGCGAGTCGTCGTGCTGGAGGTGTCGCTATAATGGAAAGTTCTCGTAAATCCGATAACGCCATATTCAATGTCCTGGGGATTGGCGTTGCCGTTAACGTTAATACATCGATTTCTGCGCGTAGTGATTTGAACTTTTCTTTTTGTCGTACCCCAAAACGATGTTCCTCATCAATAATAATTAAACCCAGGTTTTTAAAGTTAATATCATCTTGTAAAAGTTTATGCGTACCGATCACTATGTCGGCTTTACCATCGGCCATTGCAGATAAGGCAATATCTTGTTCTTTTTTTGATCGAAAACGTGATAACAATTCTATGCGTACTGGCCATTCAGAAAATCGATCAACAAAATTTTGATAATGTTGCTGTGCTAATAAGGTCGTCGGTACTAATAAAGCCACTTGTTTTCCATTTTGGACAGCAATAAAAGCTGCACGCATCGCGACTTCTGTTTTACCAAAACCTGCATCACCACATACAAGCCTGTCCATAGGCTTGTCATTGCGCATGTCTTCTATCATGGCTTGTATAGCATCATATTGACCGGGTGTTTCTTCAAAAGGAAAATTTTGTGCAAAGGCAAAGTATGCATCTTGGTCAAATTCGTAAGACTGACCCTTTCTTGCCGCACGTCGTGCATGTAACTCCAATAATTCTGCTGCAACATCATAGACTTTCTCTGCCGCTTTACGCCGCGCCTTCTGCCATTGTCCACTGCCTAGTTTATGCAACGGGGCATGCTCTGGATCGACGCCGGTATAGCGCGAGATTAATTCTAATGCTGCGACCGGCACATAAAGCTTATCGCCTTCTGCATATTCAAGATGAATAAATTCACCGGGTATACCACCTGCGTCTATGGTAACTAATCCACAATAGCGACCGACACCATGATCTTCATGTACAACAGGTGCACCCACACTTAATTCTGTTAGGTTACGGACGACTGCTTCTGCATCCTGTTGCTTGCGCTTACGCAAGCGTCGTTGCATAACGCGCTCACCAAATAATTGCGCTTCCGTTATGATGGCAATATTAGGCTCATGCATTATCAAGCCATTCTCAATTGGCATGATAGCAATACCGAATTCAACGTCGCCATGAAGAAAACTATCCCAAGTTTCTACTTTCGCTGGTGCTCCACTAAGCTTGAACAATTCCATGATCGTCTCACGACGACCTTGGGTTTCTGCTGCAATCAAGACACGTCCATCAAACTCACTTAAAAAATGTTTGACCAATGCAAGAGGTTCTTTTGCTCGGGCATCTATAGAAAGATTGGTTGGTAGTTCAGAATCAAATTCTATAAAATCAGAACTGGATTCAGACGACAAGTTTGCTATATGTACTTGTGGATAAAGTTTAAACGCCGTATAGAGATCGTTAATATTAAGGAAAATATCTCGTGGCGGTAATATGGGTCTTTCTACATCGTAGCGCTCTTGCTCATAACGCGACTCAATATCTTCCCAAAATGTTTCTGCAGCTGCTTTAACACCCTCATCTAAAACAAGAATTGAATCATCGGCTATATAGTCAAATAAGATACTGGTATCTTCATAAAAAAGTGGCAAATAATATTCGATCCCTGCTGGCGCTAGTGATTGGCTAACGTCACGGTAAATGGGACATTGGGCCGGGTTACCTTCAAATCGCGCGCGCCAGTTCGCACGAAAACGAGCGATCCCTTCATCAACCAATGCAACTTCTCTAGCTGGTAAAACACGTATCGATTCGACTTTATCAATCGAGCGTTGTGTCTCAATATCAAAAGTACGAATACTATCAACTTCATCATCAAACAAATCAATACGATATGGATTAATAGCGCCCATAGGAAATATATCGAGCAAAGACCCTCGTTTTGAAACTTCACCATGTTCAGTAACTTGATCAACAAAACGATAACCTTGTTGATTTAATTGTTTTCTAAAATCCTCAAGCTTGATTGACTGCCCGACATCTAAAACCAGACTGTTTGAAAATAAATAATCGCTAGGTAATAAACGATGCATGACTGTTGTTATAGGTACAACCAAGATACCCTGCTTTGTATTGGGTAAATTAAACAACGTCTGTAAACGATCTGAGATGATATCTTGATAGGGAGAAAATAGATCATAAGGCAAAGTCTCCCAATCGGGGAAAGTTATGATTGGAATTGAATTACGATCTTTAATGTAAACATTCAGTTCATTGATAAGGTTAACGGCACTTATAGTATCTGCAGTGATAACAATGATTGGTTTTTGTGTTTGCGTTGCCATATTGGCAATAGCAAGTGACCGTGCACTACCATATAAACGCGACCAATTTATTCTCGACTGCCCGGACTCTGGCAGTTTTGGAGACAATACATTTTGTCGAACGAACTCGGTCATTGAATTATAAATTACGCGACTGAATTTATTTCAGCATTTATGGCGTTTAAAGCTTCAAGTGGATCATCTGCTTTGGTAATCGGGCGACCAATAACCAGATAATGACTACCAGCAACAATAGCTTCAGCTGGTGTCATAATGCGTTTTTGATCATCGCTGCTTGAGTTAACTGGGCGAATGCCCGGAGTTACCAGGCAAAATTCTTTACCTAACTCAGCACTTAGATGTTTTGCCTCTTTTGCGGAACAAACAACGCCATCCAGCCCAGATGATTTTGTTAACTTTGCTAATAACATTACCTGCTTATCAACAGAATTAGATATGGCAATCTCTCTTAGATCTTCATCCGCCATGCTGGTCAGTACGGTAACGGCAATAAGTAACGGTTTATGTGTACTTTTGTCTAAAGCTTCACACGCTGTTTCCAGCATAACTCGACCACCAGAGGCATGAACATTGAGCATCCAGACCCCCAAATCTGCAGCAGCACGACAGGCACTGGCTACGGTATTTGGTATATCGTGATATTTAAGATCGAGAAATACATCAAACCCCGTATTAATAAAACGCTCGACTAAAGCTGGCCCTTCGCGAGTAAAGAGTTCTTTACCAATTTTAAGTTTACATGCTGTTGGATCCAACTTTTGACAAAGCTCTGTTGCTTGTTTTGCATCAGGGAAATCCAATGAGACTACTACACGACTATTATTCACCTGCAACTCCAAAAACGGGTTTTACCGTATCCCAGCTTTTACAACCGGGACATAACCAATGCAGTTGTTTTGCATCAAAGCCACAACTGCTGCATTTATACATCGCTCTTCCTTCTATCAACTGAGCGGTTAGATCTTTAATCGTTTTAAGGTGATCCTGTGTTTCACCTTCAGACTTGGACAAGGTATATTCGATCAAGCGATCAACACCTTTAACCGTAGGCCGACTTTTCAATTCATCAGAGATAAAGCGAATTGCGGCATTTTCCCCTTCACGTTCAGCAATTAACTCTGTCAACATTAACAAGGAACTGATGCCACCATAGATATTAACCAGCATCCTCAAGTATTCAACAAATTCATCGACGCGATCTAACTTTCGGTAGCAATCAAACAACGGGCCGATAATTTCAGTAATATAATCACTGTCCTGTGATTCAACACGTTTATATGACTTAATCGCCAACTTGTCTTTACCAATTCTTTGATTCATTTGTGCTTCAATTAAACTGGCACGCACACAATTGGGATAAAAACTAATTGCTCGCCGAATATTTTCTTTAACAACACGCATATTACCTTCGAGCAATGCTGAATCCGCACGCTCACAATAAAACTGAGCAATCACAGGGTTTAATTTATTACCCGATATGAGCTCCAGTTTTCTGGCGATATTAATCGCATTTTCCCAATCTTTTTCTTGTTGGTATATTTCCAGTAATTCAGTGTAAGCCTGATATAAATGTAGATCAGACTCTACTAATTCAAGGAATAAACCCTCAGCCCGATCGAGTAAGCCTGAGCGCATATAATCCATACCCAGTTCAAGTAAGGCATGCGCACGTTGTTCTCTATCTAAAGTTGGGCGGGCAATCAAGTTTTGATGAATTCGAATAGCTCGGTCTACTTCTCCACGTCTACGAAATAGATTCCCTAGAGCAAGATGGGTTTCCACTGTTTCACTGTCAACTTCAAGCATACGAATAAAGACTTCTATAGCTTTATCGGGTTGTTCATTCAATACGAAATTCAAGCCTTTAAAATATTCTGGATGCATTGAACTTGAAGACTGATTGTTTTTTGAATTTCCCCTACGTCGCCCTATCCACCATCCGCTCAAAGCGGCAATAGGCAGTAGTAACCAAAGCAGGTTCATTTCAGTTGGCATCAATACTAATCCCTGACCGGCATAACCCGGAGATTATTAATCTCTTTTTCACTATTTTTAATTTGCCTCTCAAGCATTATCTTATCTCGTTTCAACTTGATGATAATAGGTAAACTGGCTAGTACACCAAGCATCGAACCAAAAAATAAAACGAGAACAACCAACCATGACATTGGTAAACTAATTACATCGACATAATAATTTAGCTCTATTAGTTGATTATTTTTCAGGTGAAAGGCCAATCCAATCAACAAAATAACAAAAACAAGAATCAATTTGGCAATACGGGACATATCATCTCCATCGTTAATATCCAGCTCAATTTAATAAACTCAAACGCAATAGACTATAAAAATAGTTATAGCACGTAATCGGATTATCGATTAGTCACAAAGAAAAGTATTTAATATTTTATCCTTGATTTCAAACAGGACAGATAATTAAGACACACTAGTCAATCTGCCTGGGCATGACAAGATTTACAAAAGAGGGATGACTCAGGTAGAACTAATTAAGAATGCAGGTCTAATTAGTCAGTAATAGGACTGTGGCAGTTATTTACCCTTTCACGCATCTGTTTACCAGGCTTGAAATGAGGGACATGTTTAGCCGGTAATGAGACAGGTTCGCCTGACTTAGGATTACGTCCTACTCTGGGTGGACGATAATGTAGTGAGAAACTACCAAACCCGCGAATCTCAATACGCTCTCCATTTGAGAGCGTAGATGACATATGCTCGAGTATAGTTTTTACCGCCAACTCAACGTCCTTATAAGCCAGTTGAGACTGCCGTCTTGCCAATATTTCGATAAGTTCAGATTTTGTCATGCTTCCAATCTCGGTTAGTGTGTGTTTGATCCCTGCTCAAAACACGTCCAAGCCATTGTTATTATTCCTAAATCCTATCAGAAGATGGGTCTTTTGTAACAGTAATTTTTAATTATTGTCCAAATGTTCCTTCAAAAGGTCACCTAATTTAGCTCCACCACCAGACTCAGGAGCATATTCCTTGACTGTCGCCTGCTCATCATCTGAATCTTTTGCCTTGATTGACAGGTTGATTGTGCGCTTTTTACGGTCAATAGCTGTGATTTTCACTTCCAACTCTTCGCCTTCTTTAACAACAGAACGCGCATCATCAACAACCTTTTCAAGGGATATTTCACTTGCCTTCATAGAGCCTTCAACACCATCACCTAAGGTGATATTGACATACTTTACGTCAACACTTTGTACAATACCCTTTACAATCGTTCCTTTTGGATTTTCAGCAACGAAATTTGAGAACGGGTCTTTTTCCAATTGCTTCACGCCGAGAGAAATACGTTCTCTTTCAGCATCAACAGCCAGAACAACGGTTTCAACTTCTTCACCTTTGCTAAAATTACGGATTGATTCATCTGCATTTTCAGCCCAAGAAACGTCTGATAAGTGGACTAAACCATCAATGCCACCGTCAAGTCCGATAAAAATACCGAAATCGGTAATCGATTTGATAACACCAACAACACGATCACCCTTATTGTGTGTTGCCGCAAATTGTTCCCAAGGATTAGACTGACATTGTTTCATGCCAAGAGAAATACGACGACGTTCCTGGTCAATATCGAGAATAATGACATCACATTCTTGCCCGATATGAACCAATTTTGAAGGATGTACATTCTTATTAGTCCAATCCATTTCTGAGACGTGGACTAAACCTTCAACACCTTCTTCTAGCTCTACAAAACAACCATAATCGGCCAGATTGGTGACCTTACCATGTAAGCGAGCACCTTCTGGATAGCGTCGAGTTAAGTCTAACCATGGATCTTCACCCATTTGCTTCAAGCCAAGGGATACGCGATTCTTCTCGCGATCATATTTCAAAACCTTAACTTCTATTTCGTCACCGATATTGACAATTTCGCTTGGGTTTTTAACGCGTTTCCAAGCCATATCAGTAATATGTAACAGACCATCAATACCGCCCAAATCAAGGAATGCACCGTAATCGGTAAGGTTTTTAACAACACCTTTAACCAAAGCACCTTCCTTCAAGGATTCCAGCAATGCATCACGTTCAACACTGCTTTCCGTCTCAACAACAGCTCGACGCGAAACAACAACATTGTTTCGTTTTTGGTCAATCTTTATAACTTTAAATTCGAGTGGTTTGCCTTCCAGATATGAGGTATCACGGACAGGTCTAACATCAACTAATGAGCCCGGTAAAAAGGCACGGACTTTATCAACATCAACAGTGAAACCACCTTTAACACGTTCAGTAATAACACCAACGATGGTGGCATTATCTTCATGCGCTTTTTCAAGCACCGTCCAGGCAATCTTACGTTTTGCTTTTTCACGAGAGAGGCGGGTAACACCATAACCATCTTCGATGGAATCCAATGCAACATCAACTGTATCGCCAAGGGCGACCTCGAGCTCACCGTGCTCGTCAAAAAATTGATCTATTGGGATGATTCCTTCGGATTTGAGACCAGCATTGACTATGATGGTATCGTTGTTGACGTCTACGACTACGGCACTGATTATCGCGCCGGGACGCATTTTTGATTCTATTTGGCTTTGTTCAAATAATTCCGCAAAACTCTCGCTCATGAAAGGTAATTCCTGAAACCCTGCTATGACTACGGCAGGATGTATCTGTTAAGAACATCTTTAAAAATGTACTATTTTTAAAAGGTGTTCGTTGTTAATTTTAAGCTAAGCACTCATCGCGAGTGATTAACCGCCTATTCTGACAATCCAGGAATCGTGTTTCGCACTAATTCTGAGATATTTGCCAAGACTGCATCGATATCAAGTGTGCTGGTATCAATTACAATCGCCTCGTCTGCCGGTTTTAATGGCGATGCTGCACGTGTGCTATCACGTTCATCTCGCTCTGCTATAGCATCGGAAAGGTCGCGGAGATTAGCATTAATACCCTTCTCCTTCAACTGTTTATGACGCCTTTTGGCCCTTTCCTCGGCACTGGCTGTCAAATATATCTTCAATGTCGCATCTGGAAAGACCACTGTGCCCATATCCCGACCATCGGCAATCAATCCGGGGGCTTGATGAAACGCCCTTTGCCTTGATAATAAAGCCTGGCGAACCTTTGCAATCGGCGCTATGACAGAGGCCGCATTACCACAAGCTTCAGTACGAATTTCATCAGTTACCGTGAGACTATCCAGCTCAACATTCACTAAAGAACCCGCTCCTGCAACCTTAAATTCAACATTCAAATTTTCTGCCAAGTCCTCAAGTGATGCTTCGTCATCGCTATTAATTCCTTTTTTTTCTGCCGCCAACGCTAACACCCGATACAGTGCACCACTATCCAAGAAGTGCCACTGCAACCAGTCAGCAAGATAACTACAGATAGTGCCTTTGCCTGTACCACTTGGGCCATCAACAGTAATTACGGGTGCTTTAGACATAACTGATATTCATGCCCGCTTTTTGAGCCAGTTCGACAAATCCTGGAAAAGAAGTTGCTACATTTTCGCAATCGTTAATGACTATAGACTCTTTAGAAACAAGACCAGCGACAGCAAAGGCCATAGCAATTCGATGATCACCATGACTATTAACAGTCCCGCCTTTAAACTCGCTTTCTTGAATAATCATACCGTCTTCAGTGTCTTCAGCCTTAACGCCTGTCGCAATAAAACCGTCTAACATCGATTGAATGCGATCACTTTCCTTCACGCGCAATTCTGCCGCTCCAGACAAGCGAGTTTCTCCTTTAGCACAGGCCGCAGCGACAAAGATTACCGGGAATTCATCTATTGCAATCGGCACCAATTCTTCAGGAATATCTATCCCACGTAACTCACTACTCTTTATATGTATATCTGCTACTGGTTCGCCAGATTGTTCTCGCTCATTTTCAAGTTCTATATCTGCACCCATTAAATCCATTATCTTTAGCATTGCGTCACGGGTAGGATTAATACCGACATTCTCAAGCACCAAATCTGAATCAGGCGCTATTGTCGCTGCCACAATAAAAAAGGCGGCTGAAGAAAAATCCGCTGGAATATTAATATCTGTTCCTATAAGCCTATCTGCCTTGCCAATGGATATACGGTTTTGATCTCTTGTGATTGGATGAGAAAAAGCACTGAGCATTCGCTCAGTGTGATCGCGAGTAGCACGGTTTTCAATAATGGTTGTGGTTCCATCAGCATATAAGCCGGCCAACAGTAAACAGGATTTTAACTGTGCACTAGCAACGGGTAATTCATATTCGATCCCTTGCAACTGGTTATCACCAGTTATGTTTATAGGTAAAGTACCTTGTTCGGTACAACTAATCTCTGCATTCATGCTACGTAATGGCTTAATAACTCTCATCATAGGTCTTGTCATTAACGACTTGTCGCCTATTAATTCAGAATCAAAATTTTGACCCGCTAATAAGCCTGTCATTAAACGGACAGATGTACCTGAATTACCCAGGTCAATTGAACTACTGCTCTTCTTTAAACCATTAAGCCCAACACCATTAACATGAACAAGCTTGCCATCATTTTTTATTTCAACACCCATTTGTTGAAACGCCTTTGCTGTTGCCAATGTATCTTCACCTTGTAGGAAACCGTTAACCCTTGTTTCACCTTCCGCAATAGCACCCAACATCAAGGCTCGATGTGAAATGGATTTGTCACCAGGTACAGTGAGCCGACCAGAAATCACACCACCCGGTTTAACTTGAAAACTGGAATCGTTATTTGAACTCATTTTGGATAGTTATTTTGACCGTTCTCTGGATTTGGTAAATTGATCTCTGGCTTGCTTTGCACGTTTAAATATCGATAACAATTGTTCACTATCAGAATGCTCAATAGCATTTTTGATCTCACTGATATGCTCAGAGAAAAGTTCTAATGAATTTAATAATGCATCTCGGTTAGAAAAACAGATGTCATGCCACATCTCAGGACTACTAGAAGCAATTCGCGTGAAGTCCGCAAAACCACCTGCAGCATATTTAAAGATCTCTTCACGTTCTTGCATACCCGCCAAACAATCAACCAAGGCATAAGCCAGCATATGGGGTAAATGGCTAGTCGCCGCAAGTACGTCATCATGGTGTTTAACATCAAGATCAATCACATCTGCACCAACGGCTTGCCACATTTCAGTGATCAACTTATGCGCTGAGGTATCAGTTTCTGCTAGTGGTGTAAGTATTACGCGATGGTCGATAAACAACTCTGAAAACGATGCCTCAACACCACTTTGTTCTGTACCTGCAATAGGATGACCTGGAACAAAGCGTGGAAATTGTTCACCCATGACTTTTTGAGCAGCACTGACGACACTACCTTTGGCACTACCCACATCGGTTAACACTGCATTTGGTTTTAGTGACGAAACAATTTGCGGAAGTATTTTTTCTGTGGTCGATAGCGGCGTACCTATAACAACCACATCAGCACCAGCAACTGCCTCATCAATATTTAATGAATAATCATCGATAACATCTAATTCGATTGCCTTCTTTAAGGTGTCCTCATTACGATTGCAACCCGTAACGCGATTAACCAGTTTTGCTTTACGCAAGGCGCGCGCAAGTGAACCACCAATAAGTCCCACACCAATAATTGATAGATGATCGATTAGCATTTCTTATGCAGCCATAATTTTAGTGAGTTCATTTATAAATCTCGTGTTTTCTGATTCCAAACCAATACTAATACGTAAATGATTAGGCATTCCATAGTTTGCTACAGGACGTACAATCACACCGGCTTTGAGTAATGCTTGGTAACAGTCATCTGCCGGTTGTTTTAAATCAACACAGATAAAATTTCCTTTTGATGGAATAAACTCCAAATCCAACTCATCAAATGCATTGATTAGTGCCTGCATTCCGCTTTGATTTACTTTAACACTACGCTCTATATATTGGTCGTCTTGCAATGCAGTCTCGGCTGCAACTAATGCCAAGCTATTATTATTAAACGGTTGGCGTACACGATTTAACAAGTTGGCTATGTCTGGATGAGATAGTCCATAACCCACTCGAAGACCTGCCAGACCATAGGCCTTGGAAAATGTACGCGTAACAATCAGATTACTAAAGTCATTCAACCATAAACTAGCGTCAGGGTAATCCTCCTCAGCTGAGGCATATTCAAAATAGGCTTCATCGACTAAAACAATGACATGGTCTGGAATATTCTCCAGCAGATGTCTCAAATGTTCACTATTAATCCATGTCCCAGTCGGATTATTTGGATTTGCAATAAACATTAATCGCGTTTTATTGGTAATCGCAGCCAACATAGCGGGTAAATCATGGCCCCATTCATTAGCAGGAACAACGATATGTTCTGCACCCACTGCCTGAGTCACTATGGGATAAACCGCAAATGAATGCTGCGAGTAAATAACTTGATGTTCAGTATTAACTAAAGCACGTGCCACCATTTCCAAGATATCATTTGATCCATTACCTAATGTAATGCGATTCATATCTATATTATGCTTGTCGGCAAGGGCCTTCTTTAACACAAACCCATTCCCATCGGGATAGCGTGATAAATCTTTTGTCGATGCAATAGCATCCAATACTTTTTGACTTGGTCCTAAGGGGTTTTCATTAGACGCAAGCTTTATGATCTCGTCTAAGCCTAGCTCTCGTTGTAACTCGTCTATAGGTTTACCAGGATGGTAAGGCTGAAGTCCAGCAACACCCGATGTAGCAAGCGAGAATAAATCACAAGGCATAAGACGGCCTACAATACAGCTTTAGGGTAAGACCCTAACAATTTAACCATTGCTGCATGTTCTTCTAACTCAAGTAATGCTTTTTTAACTGGCTGATCATCAGCATGACCTTCAATATCAACGAAGAAAACATAATCCCACATCTCACGACGTGAGGGTCTTGATTCAATCCTTGTCATGCTAACGTCATTATCAGCAAAGCAACTCAACATCTTATGCAATGCTCCGGGTTTATTGGGTGCGGAAAAGATCAAAGAGGTCTTGTCATGGCCGCATGCACTGCACTCTTCTTTACCAATAACTAAAAAGCGAGTCGTATTGTCAGGCTGATCTTCAATGTTGCTGGCAAGATTATTTAACTGATATAACTCACCTGCAGCACTGCTTGCTATGGCAGCAACATGCTGTTCATTACTGGTAATACGAGCTGCTTCAGCGTTACTACTAACTGCAATGCGTTCCGCCTTATTTAAATGTGTATCCAACCATGCTCTACATTGTGCTAATGCTTGTTGATGTGAATAAACGATCGTTATTTCTTCAAAAGACTCATCTTTACTTAACAGGTGATGATGTATTCGTAATTCCACTTCACCACAAATTGTTAAACTAGAATGATTCAGCATATCTAATGTGTGATTCACGACACCTTCGATTGAATTTTCAACCGGCACTACACCATAGTTTGATGCGCCCGACTCTACTTCACGGAATACTTGATCAATAGTAGCGAAGGCAGTCGTATTAACAGAATGACCAAAGTGTTTTAGTGCTGCGGATTGAGTAAATGTCCCTTCCGGTCCCAGATAGGCTATGTCTAGTTGTTGTTCCAATGCGAGGCAGGCCGACATGATCTCACGGAAAAGTCGCGCCATCTCTTCTTCAGAAAGTGGACCTTTATTTTGTTCTATTACTTTTTTTAATATTTGAGCTTCACGTTCAGGACGATAAAAGTTTGCGGGTTCTGCTGATGCATTTTTCACCTCTGCAACATCTTGTGCCAAACGTGCGCGATTACTGATTAG
The DNA here is from genome assembly GCA_021773235.1 of Gammaproteobacteria bacterium. Taxonomy (GTDB): domain Bacteria; phylum Pseudomonadota; class Gammaproteobacteria; order Eutrophobiales; family Eutrophobiaceae; genus UBA7359. The sequence continues at coordinate 32,051 of JAJFKL010000018.1, forward strand.
ATCAATCAATTGATTATCTAATGCATCTATATCAACACGCAGTTGTGCTAGTTTTTTATCATCGGACATGGTCAAACACCAGATTATTTCTTATATTATTTTCCAAGTGTGACAGGATACGGTAGAGACAAGCAGTTGTTAAGGAGTCCCTTGTGTATTTGTACTATTTTTCATGAATCTGAACATATGGAACGTCTTATTGCTGAGAATTCATCGCAAAGACTCTAGCTGTAACGAGATTGCCTTACAAGAAATCAGCTTTCTTCTTGGCCTTCTTGTTGATCCTCTTCTCCATATTCAACGATACGTTCGAGACCAGCTAGATGTTCTGTATCACTCAAATTGACCAATCTTACGCCTTGAGTATTGCGGCCGAAGACAGAGATGTCTTTAACCGGTGTCCTTATCAGAGTACCTTGATCACTAATCAACATAATCTCATCATCATTCTCAACTGACACAGCGCCAACGACATTGCCATTTCGTTCTGATACTTGAATGGATATAACACCCACACCACCACGTGATTTCTGAGGATAATCCTCAACCGCAGTACGTTTTCCATAACCATTTTCTGTGGCTGTCAAAATCGTCACTTCTTTGTTTTCAACAATGATTAATGAAATAACATTTTGGTCTTTAGTCAAACGAATTCCGCGAACACCTTTTGCAGTTCTACCTGTTGCACGGACATGAGATTCTGGAAAACGTACGACCTTACCCGTATTACTAAACAACATAATATCGTGTTCACCATCAGTAATCTCAACACCAATAAGCTTGTTACCATCGGCTAACTCTATCGCACGTTTCCCACTTGGGCGTGCTCTCGCAAATTCGGCCAGAGAAGTTTTCTTTACGGTGCCATCTGCCGTTGCCATAAAGATAAATTTATTTTCTTCATATTCGCGTATAGGCAATATGGCATTGATCTGTTCGCCATCTTCTAAAGGCAATAGATTAATGATGGGTTTGCCACGGGCACTACGGCTAGCTTGAGGTAAATCATAGACCTTAAGCCAATAGACTTTTCCTCGATTAGAAAAGCACAAGATCGTGTCATGGGTACTGGCAATGAATAATTTATCGATAAAGTCTTCATCTTTAACTGAGGTTGCTGACTTACCGCGTCCACCACGTTTTTGTGATCGGTAAGTATCCATCGGCTGTGATTTAGCATAACCCGCGTGAGAGAGCGTTACGACGACATCTTCTTCCGTTATAAGATCTTCCATACTCAGATCTTCCTGAGTGTGAACGATCTCTGTTTTTCGTTCATCACCATAACGTTCCAGAATGTCTTTCAATTCATCACGTATAACTTCCATTAAACGTTCAGGCCGAGAGAGAATATCCAGTAAGGCTGCAATAGCATCTAATAACTCACCGTATTCTTTTAAAATCTTATCTTTCTCTAGACCGGTTAGCTTTTGTAAGCGTAACTCAAGAATTGCCTGCGCCTGCACAGGAGAGAGTCGATAACCTGCTTCAGTAAGACCGTATTCCTTAGATAAGTTGTCTGGTCTAGATGCATCAGCACCGGCGCTCTTCAACATTTCAACGACAGCACCTGATTCCCAGGTTTCTGCTAATAGAGCAGTCTTGGCTTCAGCTGGACTAGCAGACTGCTTAATAAGTGCAATGACAGGATCGATATTAGCTAATGCAACTGCCAACCCTTCTAGTACATGAGCTCGCGCTCTTGCCTTTCTTAATTCAAAAAGACTACGCCGGGTAACTACTTCACGACGATGACTAATGAAGGCTTCCAATAAATCCTTTAGATTCATCAACCGTGGTCGATTATCAGCTAATGCCACGATATTGATGCCGAATACAGATTGCATCTGAGTAAACTTATACAAATTATTAAGGATAACTTCTCCGACTTCACCACGGCGCAATTCAATGACAACGCGCATACCATCTTTATCAGATTCATCGCGTAGTTCACGGATACCGGTTACTTTCTTGTCTTTAACCAGATCGGCAATCTTTTCAACTAATCGCGCCTTGTTAACCTGATAAGGAAGTTCGTGAATAATAATCTTGCTACCTGAGTCATTCTCTTCAATCTCAGTGCGCGCGCGGACATAAATGCGACCACGTCCAGTTTCATAGGCCTCTCTGATACCCGATGAACCATTAATAATGGCTGCGGTTGGAAAATCAGGGCCAGGAATATGCTGCATTAATTCCGGGATAGTTAATTCTGGGTTTTCAATCAAGGCCAAACAGGCAGATACGACCTCAGTCATATTATGCGGCGGAATATTGGTCGCCATACCCACGGCAATACCACTGGAACCGTTTACAAGCAGGTTCGGGATACGGGTCGGCATGACCACAGGTTCATGCTCAGAACCATCATAGTTCGGGGCAAAATCGACCGTTTCTTTATCGAGATCTTCTAAAATTTCATGCGCAATACGCGACATGCGCACTTCAGTGTATCGCATTGCGGCAGGAGAATCACCATCAACTGAACCGAAGTTACCTTGTCCATCGACCAATACATAGCGTAAGGAAAAAGGCTGAGCCATACGTACCATCGTGTCATAAACGGCGGTATCGCCATGTGGATGATATTTACCAATAACATCACCCACGACACGGGCTGATTTTTTGTAGGGTTTGTTATAATCATTACCCATTTCTTTCATCGCAAACAGAACGCGACGATGCACCGGCTTGAGACCATCACGGACATCAGGCAGGGCGCGACCTACGATAACACTCATGGCATAGTCCATATAGGACTGCCGCATTTCGTCTTCTATATTGACATGCGAAAGCGCACGGGCGAAATCAGAATCGGACATAAATTATTGATGGAAAAGGGAGCAAAAAAGGCCTTAATATCTAGTTATTTTTCAAGACGAAATCTTAACATATTTCAGCCATTTACCCTACCATAATTTTACTTTTTAATAGCTGTTTTCAGGCCTAAATTATCCGAATAATGCAAGCATTTTTTCAGTATCCGGATTATGCACAATTCCCTTTTCTGTAACGATGACATCGACCAATTTTGCCGGGGTAATATCGAATGCAGGGTTAATGGCCTCGATGTCATTTGGGGCTATACGGGTGCTCTTAAAGTCCGTTACTTCTTCAGTGCCTCTATTTTCGATTGGTATATCTACACCAGATTCAATATCCATATCAACCGTCGATGATGGCGCCACAACCATCACTTTTACACCGTGATAATAGGCAGAAACCGCATGCGAATAGGTGCCGATCTTATTTGCGACATCACCATTAGCAGCAATCCGATCTGAACCTACTATAAGCCAGGCTATTTTGTTATTTTCCATCACACTTGCAATGGCAGAATCAATCACCAAGTTCACAGGGATTTGATCCTGTTGTAATTCCCAACTAGTCAATCGCGCTCCTTGGAACCAGGGACGAGTTTCAGATGAAAATACATTTTTGATAGATCCATTTTTAAATGCCGTTCGAATAACTCCCAGGGCAGTACCATAACCACCAGTAGCCAATGCTCCCGCATTACAATGAGTGATCACCTGACTATTAGCCACTATTAACTCAGCACCTAAACGTCCCATCTCATGATTTGCGGCTATATCTTCTTCATGAATACATATGGCAGTTTCCAATAAGACTGGTTCAGGATCTCCCTCTATTGAATCAAAGACCTTCTTCATCTCTGCAATGGCCCAATGCAAATTAACCGCGGTGGGTCTCGCCGCAGCTAGCGTCTCAATATCGGCTTCTATCTTTTCTCGCCATGACTCCTCAGCTTCCTGCCAAGCCGTCCGTGCGGCTAATACAACCGCATAGGCTGCAGCAATACCAATTGCTGGTGCCCCGCGAACAACCATATCTTTAATAGCCGCTGCCACAGCAAGCGCTGAATCGTAATCCAGATAGTTTATCTCTCTGGGTAATTTCCTCTGGTCTAATAAGGTCAACATCCCTGCATTCCACTTCACGGCAGAAAATGTTTCAGCTGGAAATTCTAAATTATCGTCGTTCAATTCGTTTTATCCTGTTAATGACTTATGATGGTGAAAAAACCAAGGATACCTTTTTCAAGATGAATGTTGATACCTTAATTCATGCCAGATGGATTATACCTGTTGAACCGGCAAATACCGTCTATGAAAATTATTCAATCGCGATCAAAGACGACAAGATTGAAGGGATACTTCCCACAGATGATGCGCGTAAGAAGTTTTCGGCAACAGAAGAACATAATCTGGATCAACACGCACTTATTCCCGGCTTGATCAATGCACATACCCATGCAGCTATGACCTTGTTACGCGGCCTGGCTGATGACCTGCCTTTAATGGAATGGCTCAATGAGCATATCTGGCCTGCTGAGCAGAAATGGGTTAATCCTGAATTCGTCAAGGATGGTACAGAAATCGCCGTAGCCGAAATGATCCGTGGCGGTACCACCTGCTTTAACGATATGTATTTCTTTCCCGATCAAACAGCAGAAGTTTGTGCTAATGCTGGCATGCGTGTCGTCATCGGTTTAATCCTGATCGACTTCCCCACCGCATGGGCAAATGATCCTGATGAGTATCTCCTCAAAGGCGAACAAGTACACGACACCTATAAACATAACCCTCTGGTAAATACCGCCTTCGCACCACATGCGCCCTACACTGTTTCAGACGAACCGCTAAAACGTGTCTATGTACTTGCAGAAGAACTCGACATCCCGATTCATATGCACATCCATGAAACTGCATTTGAAGTTGAACAAAGTATCGAACAACACGGTAAACGCCCTCTGCAACGTTTAACCGAACTTGGTGTTATCAGTCCACGCATGTTGGCCGTACATATGACGCAATTAGAACAGACTGAAATAGAAGAACTAGCCAAACTCAGTGTTAGTGTTGCACATTGCCCTGAGTCTAATCTAAAACTCGCCAGCGGCTTTTGCCCCGCAGCACAATTACAAAACGCAGGAGTAAACGTTTGCATCGGCACCGATGGCACTGCCAGTAATAATGATCTGGATATGATCGGTGAAATGCGCACAGCCGCCATACTCGCCAAAGGCGTCGCTAGCGACAGCACCGTCTTGGATGCTCATACCACATTAAAGATGGCCACACTCAATGGCGCTAAAGCACTTGGTCTAAACGACGCAATCGGTTCATTAAAAAAAGGCAAACAAGCCGACATCGTCGCGATCAACCTCGACCAACTAGAAACCGCACCAATGTACGAACCACTATCGCAAATCATCTACGCCGGTAATCGAGAACAAGTCAGTGACGTTTGGATAGCAGGCAAACAAGTCTTGAAGAACCGAGAATTAACCACGATGGAATATTCCCGCTTGATGGAGAAAGCGAAGAGTTGGGAAACCAAAATTAAAGGATAAGAAAGAATTAGCCGATAGTGTCTCTATATTAATGGATTAAATTTTAGAGATGAATAAACACGAAACCAAAACAATCGACAACCGTTTTAATTATGGATTACGTCGACTTTCAGATCGGCTTTTTTATGCCCGAATAAAAGCAAAGTTGTCACATGAAGATGTGGCCAAAATTCGAAATATAACTGCAAAGACAGTCAAGCGATGGGAAACTCGTTCAGGTGCTCCAAAAAGCCAGAACCTAATTATGGAATTGGCCGAGATCTATAATATTTCATATCTCTGGTTATCTTTCCGATATGGAAATGAAGAATACTATTTTGACCAAGGATTTGAACCTGAGTACATTAATGAACTGTGGCACAACCTCGATAGAGAAAAACAAAAATCTACTATGGTCCATCTTCAAAAACTGATGTCATAAGAAAATATAACTTTGAGACTAATCAATCTTAAACATCCCCGAATACTCATTCCATATATTAACAATTTCACAAAACAATAACGCCGTTTGTTCTGCATCATAACGTGCTGAGTGAGCTTCTTTAGTATCCCATTTCAGTCCGGCTTCTTCTGCCGCGCGTGCCAATACCGTTTGCCCATAAGCAAGACCAGCCATAGTCGCAGTATCAAATGTACTGAAAGGATGAAATGGATTGCGCTTGATCTGTGTACGTTCAACAGCCGCGTTTAGAAAACCCAGATCAAATGATGCATTGTGTCCCACTAATATGGCGCGACTGCATTTATGTTCTTTTATTTTTTTTCGTACCGGTTTGAATACTTCATGCAAGGCTTCAGTCTCGCTAACAGCGATCTGTTTGCGAAAAGGATGGTTCGGATCGACGCCAATAAAATCGAGTGAGGCTTGATCGAGATTAGCTCCTTCGAATGGATTGACGTGCTTGGAAACAACTTCATCGATACACCATTGATGCTCTTCATTGACCGTCACCGTTACGGCTGCAATTTCTAGTAGCGCATCGGTGGCTGCATTAAAGCCGGCTGTTTCCACATCAACTATGACTGGTAAAAAACCACGGAATCTTTTTGCAACCGGCGATTTATTCGGCGTTGCTTCCTTTATTTCTTCAGTTGCCATGAGCATGTCCCTCCAGCGCGAAAGGGGACAATTTCTTCATTCCCAAACGGGAAGATCTCGGGAATAGTTTGTTCTTCTTTTACTAATGTCATTTGATCTGTATTTCGTGGTAAATCGTAGTAGTCCGCACCATAGTGGCTGGCGAAGGCTTCAAGTTTATCGAGTTGTCCTGCCGCATCGAATGCTTCGGCGTATATCTCCAGTGCGTTAGGTGCGGAATAGATGCCGGCGCAACCACAACTGGTTTCTTTCGTATCTCGTGCATGCGGCGCACTATCGGTACCGAGAAAAAATTTCGGATTACCACTGGTTGCCGCTGCCGACACCGCCTGTCGATCATCTTCTGCCTTTAATATAGGCAGGCAATAATGATGCGGCTGCAAACCACCTTTAAATAAATCATTTCTATTTAAGAGTATGTGTTGCGGTGTAATTGTTGCAGCAATTTCTTCATTTGATTCCATAACAAAATCAGCCGCGGCGCGTGTCGTAATATGTTCAAAGACTATCTTAAGTTCCGGGAGATCTTTTACCAATGATGTAAGCACCTTATCGATAAAAACGGCTTCACGGTCAAAAACATCGACTTCCTCACCAGTGACTTCACCGTGTACTAAGAGTGGCAAGCCACTTTTCATCATTGCTTCAAGGGCTGCATAAGTTTTCTTTATATCCGTTACACCTAGATCGGAATTGGTCGTCGCACCGGCAGGATAATATTTTAATGCCTTAATAATATTCGACTCTGCTGCTGTCTTTATCGACTCTACTGAGGTGTTATCTGTAAGATATAAGGTCATCAGCGGTTCGAAATTATATTTTTCATCGACACACTGTAAGATACGTTCCCTGTAGGCCAATGCCATTTCTGTATTAACCACGGGTGGTTTAAGATTAGGCATGACAATCGCGCGCAAAAATTGCGCTGCGGTATGATTCACAACACTGGATAATGCAACGCCATCACGCAGGTGGAGATGGAAATCGTCAGGTTTTGTTATGATTAATGTCTGCATAGCTGGATGAAATTATTACATATTAAAGATGAAAGGTATCTACACACTTTATAAAGAGAGAACAATATGGAATTCACAACGTTAGGTAACACCGACATCAAAGTCAGCCGTATTTGTCTCGGTACGATGACTTGGGGTGAACAAAATACTGAAGCCGAAGCACACCAGCAATTGGATTATGCAGTGGATGCCGGAATTAATTTTATTGATACCGCTGAAATGTATCCGGTACCACCCACAGAAAAAACCCAAGGTCTCACTGAAACCTATATTGGTACCTGGCTAGCGAAAAGACAGGACCGTGATAAATTGATTATTGCTAGTAAGGTTTGTGGGGATGAATCATTCGTTGACTATATGCGCGAAGGTCACGTCAAACTGGATAAAAAGAACATCCATCAGGCATTAGATGCCTCTTTAAAACGATTGCAAACAGATTACATCGATCTCTATCAAACGCATTGGCCAGATCGCGATACTAATTACTTTGGCAATTTAGGTTATTACCATGCCCCGGAAAAAGACGGCACTGCAATTGCTGAAACATTAGATGTACTGGATGGACTGGTGAAAGAAGGCAAGATTAGGATGATTGGTATTTCTAATGAAACGCCATGGGGTTGTGCAGAGTATCTTCGCGCTGCTAGTGACCTCAATTTACCAAGAATAGTCAGCATCCAAAACCCCTATAACCTATTGAACCGAACATTTGAAATTGGTCTTTCAGAATTTTCTCACCGTGAACAGACGGGCTTGCTGGCCTACTCGCCGCTCGCCTTTGGTGTTTTGAGTGGTAAATTTTTAAACGGTGCCAGACCCGCAGGCACACGGCTGGTGTTATGGGATCGTTTCAGTCGCTATTCAAACCCACAGGCCGACGCGGCAACCGCAGACTATGTCAAGTTGGCACAAGAAAATGAGTTGAATCCAGCTCAAATGGCATTGGCTTTTGTGAACAGCCGCCCTTTTCTGACCAGTAACATTATTGGTGCCACCTCAATGGAGCAACTAAAAAGTAATATCGAGAGTATCGATATCAAACTTCCGAAAAAAATCATCAAAGCAATCGAAGCTATCCATGAAAAAACACCAAATCCTTCTCCTTAATATAGTCATTACCTTAAGTTGTGGTCTGGTTTCTCCCACGGCCTTTGCATCAGAGTCTGAGGAGATATGGTTATATGTGTTTTTAATACCCGTTTATTTTGTATTAGCGCTGCAATCACTCTTGGGGTTGTTTATGGTGGCAATGAAACAATTCAATTCTAGGAAATCTATCTTAGTAACCATTATCCCGGCAAGTTTGTTGATGATAATAGGAATATTCATCACGCTTTATTTCCAATCCTCAAATGAATTATGGGGGCTCCTCTCAATATACTTGGTATTTGCCCTGTTTATATTTGTACTACCACCCATTCAATACGTAATTTTAAATAAACCCAACGAGAACTCTGAAGAAGAGTTAAAAGAAGACCTCGGAAAATAAAGGTATCGACATTTACTACCTGACTATTTGAATCAGAATTAGACCGTTATAATTGGCTCAAACAAACTGCTAATCCATGTATAATCTTGGGTCATAATCAATTAATAAGATGCCACTATGGAATTATCAGCATTAACCGCCATCTCGCCGATAGATGGCCGTTATCAAAACAAAACCGATTCATTAAGACCGATATTTAGTGAATACGGGCTATTTCGATTTCGAGTACAGGTCGAAATCGAGTGGCTAAAGACATTAGCAAAACACCCCTGTATTGTTGAAGTTGAAAACTTTTCATCTGCTACCCTCAAATTACTCGACAGCATAAAAGATAACTTTACCGTTGCAGATGCCGAAGCCATCAAGGAAATTGAAAAAACCACCAACCATGATGTAAAAGCCGTCGAGTATTTCATTCGCGATAAGATTAAAGACGATGCTTCACTAGGTACTGCTAGCCAGTTTATTCACTTTGCCTGTACCTCCGAAGACATCAATAATCTAAGTCATGCATTAATGCTTAAAGAAGCACGCGAAACTGTTCTAACAGAAAAATTGCAAGGACTTATTTCTCATCTGCAAACATTGGCAAACGATCATGCTTCATTACCTATGTTATGCAGAACACATGGGCAAACAGCATCACCAACAACCCTGGGTAAAGAATTTGCTGTGTATGTGCATCGTTTATCGCGTCAACAATCGCAATTAGAAAAGATAGAAATACTGGGCAAGATGAATGGTGCTGTCGGTAATTTTAATGCGCATCTATCGGCCTACCCTGATCTGGATTGGATGTCGCTTTCAAAAGAATTTGTGGAAGGACTTGGTTTAGACTGGAACCCACACACCACCCAAATCGAGTCGCATGATTATATGGCAGAATATTTCCATGTGTTATCGCGTATTAATACCATCCTGATAGATTTAAGTCGTGATATCTGGAGTTACATCTCGCTCGGCTACTTCAAGCTGAAATTAAAAGAAGGTGAAATTGGTTCGTCTACCATGCCACATAAAGTCAACCCTATAGATTTTGAAAATGCCGAAGGTAATTTAGGACTCGCAAATGGCATCTTTGAGCACCTTGCACAAAAACTTCCTATCTCGCGCTGGCAACGCGACCTGACTGATTCAACCGTTTTGAGAAATATGGGCGTGGGTATTGCTCATAGTCTTATCGCATTTGATTCTTGTGCTAAAGGTTTATCAAAACTGGACATTAATCCTGAGGCAATTAACGCTGATCTGGAGCAATCATGGGAAGTGTTGGCTGAGCCAATACAAACGGTGATGCGTCGTTATGGCATCGATAATGCTTATGAACAGTTAAAAGAATTGACTCGTGGGCAAAACATTAATCAGGAAACGCTGCAAAAATTTATTCAACAACTTGAACTACCCGATGATGTTAAATCACAATTACAACGACTTACACCACAAAACTATACCGGCAATGCCGAAGATCAGGCGAAGCTTGTGTCTAAACAATAAGAAGAACTTCAGGGCAGGAAGCGAAAATGAATAATCTTGATGAATACATCCTGGGAGAATCCACCAGTGAAGCCATCAGAGTCGAATCACGCCAGGATAATGCGGTTGCGGCACTCGCACTGGTAAAACAATGCAAATTGAATCTCGCCATTATTTCCCATGAACTGGATCCATTCGTCTATGATCAACCTGAATTTGTCGAAGCCGTCAGGCAATTGGCATTAAAAGGTCGAAATGTCGATATTCGTATTCTCGCCTTCGAACCTGAGTTAATTGTCCGTAAAGGTCATAAACTCGTTGATTTAGCAGGAAAAATCAGCAGTTATATCGAAATACGTAAACCTTCGTCACAATATAAAAAATTCAATGAAGCGGTGCTTATTGCCGATGAAGTAGGATACCTGTTTCGAGAAAGCGTGGAACGATATAAAGGAACGGTAAACTTCAATGGCCGTCGCGAGTCGAAGTATATGTTAGAGGTATTTAATAGTATGTGGGCAACATCCAAACCCGACCCGAACTTTAGAAGGATGCATATTTGAAAAAATTAGTCTTAGAGTGTTTGTTAATCTGCATCATTAGCAGCCCGGTTGCTATGGCGGAATCGATGAAGATCGAGACCATCCCCATGAAAAACAGACAAGTTGAAGATGTCATCCCGATTCTCAAACCCTTAGTTGTTGAAGGCGGCACCGTAACTGGAATTAATAACAAATTAATCGTTAAGACCACGCCTTCAAACCTCAAACAAATAAAGCAAGTCCTGGCACAGATAGATAATGCCCCGCGTCGTTTGATGATCAGCGTTAAACAAGATGTCGATGGTAATCTCAATGTTGAGGAGAGTGGTGTATCCGGGCGTTATAGCACTGGAGATGTCACGATAGAATCGCCCGACACGGGTCGTGGCGGGACAATCATTCAGGGTAAAGACAGCGATGGGAATGTCGTTCGCTACCGCCAATTGGAAACCCGATCGCGGCTAGAAGACAGAAATGTTTTTCGCGTTCAAGCATTAGAAGGTAACCCCGCCTATATCAGTACCGGACAATCTGTTCCCATACCTAATCAAACTACTTTCGTTACCGGAGGTGCAGTAGTCGTTCAAGATGGTGTCGAATATCGAGATGTGGAATCCGGCTTTTATGTTCTGCCCAGACTCCAGGGCGATAACGTCACACTATTGATATCACCCAAGTTATCCCGCGTCAGCCCTAATCAAGCGGCAATATTTGATATTCAAAACGTAGAAACCACTGCGAGTGGTCGATTGGGAGAATGGATACCAATCGGTGGAGCCACCCAACATTACAATGATAGCTCAAAAAGAAACTTGATTAGCACAAAACGTCGCGGCCAAGAACAGAGAAATGTTTTAGTTAAAGTCGAAGAAATTAAATAGAACTTTAATCTCTTTCGAAGCTTATAAGCTAAGAAAAATTTCTACCCTTAAATATTGCTTATTTATGTGGATGAAATGAAAAATCTGAGACTTTCTCTAAACCTTCAATGTTAATATCATTACTTTGATGAACACATAACATGTTCACTGAAACAACATTCGGATATATATTTTCTATATCTCCATAATGATTTTCAGGGTTGAATATCGTAGGCATATGCCAATACATCCGATAACCCAGGCTATCAATAAAGTGCATCAATGATTCAGACTCTTCGACTCTATCATTTTCTAAATATAAATAGGGCTTAAACTTTTGAATCAATTGCCTTCCACCCTTAAGAACCTCATTTTCCATCCCTTCTACATCAATTTTAATTAATGCCAGTCTAGGTATAGAGATAAAACCATCTAGAGTGTAGCAGTTTACTTGTTGCCCTAAATTTTCACCCAACAATGAAAGGCCTCCAAAATTACCCTGCTTACAAGGGTCGAGATCAGGAACATTAATGACACCATTTTCAGCAGCCAGAGCAGCTAAATGACATTCAACATTTTGTAAGCTATTAATAGCTACATTTGCACAAAGTGTCTGAAAGACTAAGCGTTGAGGTTCAAAAGCAACTACTCTCCCATGCTGTCCAACATGTTTAGCAAGCCCAATTGTATGCGTTCCAATATTAGCTCCAACTTCAATTACGACATCACCTACCGAGCAGAGTTTCTTAAATAACTCCATTTCTAAAACAGAGTACTCTCCATATTTCTCTATTGATTTACCGATATAAATATCATTCTTGTTATATAAATAATATCCTTCGACGCCTTCAGCAAGCTGATTGTATCCTTCTGTATTCAAAATATGATTTCGTGACATTATTTAGCTTCCCAATAAAGTTTATATTCTATTTTATTTGTTTTTTTACTACGTTACATCATGAGAGGACCACCAATGAGTGGTTTAGTGGTGTAAATGGACTCTCATCGGCATAATAATGCTTGTCTAGGGTGATATGTCATTAAAAATGCGGTAACTATGTAAAAAATAATTTTCGCATGAAGCCTCATTGGCTGATAAAATAATCGCTCTAATTTCTTCATCAAATAAGATCCAAAGATTTAATGTTAATACTACCCGGCGGTAACGCCCTTTCTGACTTTCGTGTAAATAAGCTTCTTTCTGCCTTGCAATCATGCGTACCGGCAATTAGCTCTGTTGAATCAAACTATGTTCACTTTGCCGAAACGAGTGCTGAGCTTGGTCAGAAAGAAACAAGTCAACTTGATGCCCTGCTGAGTTACGGCGCAGAGGCTAAGAACACTTCTGATAATTCATTCAATCTCATTGTTATTCCAAGACCCGGCACGATCTCTCCCTGGTCTAGTAAGGCAAGTGATATTGCTCATAACTCGGGATTAAATAAGGTTAGTCGTATTGAACGCGGTAGGGTTTACTCATTTCAGTTAAGTGAAGGAAACGATCTTAATGAAGAACAAATCGCAGAACTCAAACCGCTGCTACATGACCGTATGACAGAAATTCTCATCCATAATGAAAATGATGCCTCTGCTTTGTTTGCTATGACTGAACCTGCCGAGTTGAAACAGGTTGATATCATGGACGGAGGTATGGCTGCATTGGAAACAGCCAATATTGAAATGGGCTTGGCTTTATCAAAAGAAGAAATAGAATACTTATTCACCTCTTTTGAGAAGTTGGGACGTAATCCAAGTGATGTAGAATTAATGATGTTTGCACAAGCCAACTCTGAGCATTGCCGGCATAAGATATTCAACGCTGAATGGACGATTGATAATGTTAAACAAGAACATTCCTTGTTTAAGATGATCAGACAAACCCATGAGGCTAATCCTGGTAACGTACTCTCTGCTTACCATGATAATGCTGCCGTTATGACTGGTTTTAATGGCGCACGATTTTTTACGGATCCGAGTAATCATCAGTATGGCTATCATGATGAAGATATCCATATCTTGATGAAAGTTGAGACGCATAACCACCCAACTGCAATATCACCCTACCCTGGTGCCGCGACCGGTTCTGGTGGGGAAATTCGCGACGAAGCAGCAACCGGACGTGGTGCAAAACCAAAGGCCGGTCTATGTGGCTTTGCCGTATCAAATTTAAAGATCCCCGGATTTGAACAAGCCTGGGAATCAGACAATGGCAAACCAGATAGAATTGTTTCAGCGTTGGATATTATGCTTGAAGGACCAATTGGTGCAGCGGCCTATAATAATGAATTTGGTCGTCCGGCATTGTGTGGCTATTTTCGTACCTATGAGCAACGAAAAGATGAATCTTTAATTTACGGTTATCACAAGCCGATCATGCTTGCTGGCGGTTACGGCATGGTTCGCGAATCAGATGTACATAAGCAAGACATTCCTACAGGCGCAAAGCTAATAGTATTGGGTGGTCCGGCAATGTTGATTGGACTTGGTGGTGGTGCTGCATCATCAATGGCTTCAGGCTCTAGTGACGCTTCCCTCGATTTCGCTTCGGTACAACGCGATAACCCGGAGATGGAACGACGCTGTCAGGAAGTCATCGATCGATGTTGGGCATTGGGTGAAAACAATCCAATTATTAGTATTCATGATGTTGGTGCTGGTGGTCTATCCAACGCCATGCCTGAACTCGTTAGTGCGAGTAACCGTGGCGCGAAATTAGAATTACGCGAGATTCCAAATGATGAACCCGGCATGTCGCCGATGGGCGTTTGGTGTAATGAATCACAAGAACGATACGTTCTTGCAATTGCTGCTGAACAACTTGACCACTTCAAGTCACTTTGCAAACGAGAACGCGCACCCTATGCGATTCTCGGTGATGCAACTGAAAAAGAACAACTCGTATTAAATGATTCTCACTTCAATAATCAAGCCATTGATATACCAATGTCTGTATTGCTTGGCGAGATGCCAAGTATGCAACGCGATGCGCAGAGTGAAACTACTCAGTATTCTGAATTTGATACTTCAACATTAGATTTACAAGAATCAATTGACCGAGTTCTACAATTACCTACAGTCGCTAGTAAAAGTTTTTTAATTACGATTGGTGATCGTTCGATATCTGGTTTGGTAGTACGCGACCAGATGGTCGGTCCCTGGCAAGTACCCGTAGCAGATTGCGCTGTTACCAGCTCATCCTATTTTGACTACATAGGAGAAGCAATGGCTATTGGTGAACGTGCCCCGCTTGCACTTACCAATGCAGCTGCTTCCGGAAGAATGGCAATTTCTGAAGCCATTATGAATATAGCTGCAGCGCGCATTCTCAAATTAGAAGATATTGCGCTTTCAGCAAATTGGATGGCAGCTTGTGGTGAACCTGGTCAAGACGCAAAACTCTATGCCGCTGTTGCAGCTGTTAGAGATCTCTGTAAAGAACTTGGCATTGCTATTCCGGTTGGAAAGGATTCATTGTCGATGAATACGGTTTGGTCTGAAAATAATCAGCAACGAAAAGTAACATCGCCTTTGTCATTAAATATCACGGCATTTGCCCGGGTCGCAGATGTGCGCCAATCACTGACGCCTCAATTACAACAAGATGATGACACGATTCTACTTTATATTGATTTAGCTAATGGTAAACAGCGTCTCGCTGGTTCTGCCCTATGTCAGGTGTATGAACAATTCGGTAGTGAAACTCCTGATCTCGATGATTCAACTTTACTAATCGGCTTTTTCCAAGCCTTACAGATTCTGAATGAATCAGATTATATTCTTGCATACCATGATCGATCGGACGGTGGCTTGTTTGTTACTTTGGCTGAAATGACCTTTGCAGGGCATACCGGGATTGATATTGAACTTGAAGATACTGAGAACATCATTGCCAATTTATTTAATGAAGAACTCGGTGCTGTCATTCAAATTAAGAGAGAGGATGAACAAAGTGTAAAACAAACCTTTGTGAATGCGGGCATCGATGAACAAGCACTGCATACTATTGGCACAGTCAATAGTGATTATAAGCTTAGACTCAAGCAAGGTGAATCTCTCATTCTAGAATCACCCATTAATGAGTTACATAAAAAATGGTCCTCTACCAGTTTTCAAATTCAATCACTACGCGACAATCCTGAATGTGCACAACAGGAATTTGATGGCATAGGTAGTAAGCTTGATTCCGGCTTGTTTGTCGACACAACATTTGAGCTCAAAAGTAATCCACTTGCCTTTATCAACACCAATGCAAAACCAAAGATGGCAATACTGCGAGAGCAAGGCGTTAATGGACAATTAGAAATGGCTGCTGCATTTGACCGTGCTGGATTTGAATGTATTGATGTACACATGCAAGACTTGATCGATGGCCAAATAAAACTTGAATCGTTTAATGGGCTGGTTGCCTGTGGCGGATTCTCTTATGGTGATGTCTTGGCTGCTGGTGGTGGTTGGGCAAAATCTATTTTGTACAATGACAAGATCAGTAAGATGTTCGAAATCTTTTTTAACCGCACCGACACAGTTGCGCTTGGCGTCTGCAATGGTTGCCAGATGATGTCGCAGTTGCGTGATTTAATCCCCGGCGCTTCTGATTGGCCTGACTTCCTGCGGAATCAATCTGAACAATTTGAAGCGAGACTGGTAATGGTAGAAGTCATGGATTCACCTTCTGTTTTATTCAACGACATGGCAGGCTCTAAAATTCCTGTCGTAGTTGCTCATGGTGAAGGACGCGTTTCATACAAGTCTAAAGAATTAATTTCTAATGCCGCCATGCGCTATATAGATAACTCTGGGCTATCGACAGAAAGTTATCCATTCAACCCTAATGGCTCCATTAATGGGTTGACCGGGCTCACCAACGATGATGGCCGCATTACCATCATGATGCCCCATCCGGAACGTGTCTTCTTACGTAAACAATTCTCTTATTTACCTTCACAATGGAACAATGAATATAGTCCATGGATGAAGATGTTTTTGAATGCACGAGAATGGTTAAGTTAAGTCAATGGGTGATTTCGCGTAACCTTCAATCAACAAAACCTCAAACGACAATTTATTTCTCTTTATCTTCGCTGACATAGATTAGGCCATGCGTTAGAATTGTGCTTTATGGCAGGCTCTAATTCATCATCATGAAGAAATCTTCCGGCATATCAGACGAAGATAGCGCGCTATTTCGCAAATCTGTTGGTGATGCAAAACCACTAAAGCAAGATAGTTTTATTGCTGATAAACCTAGGCCAAAAGCTCACCCTGCAAAAACGGAAGCCGACAACCTTGCTGTCATTGAAGAAATGAGTAATGCTGATTTTGATTCCAGTATATTAGAACGAGGTGATGAGCTTATTTATACAAGCCCCGGAGTTCAAAATAATATATTAAAAAAATTACGCCGTGGTCATTATAAGATTGAAGCAGAATTGGATTTACATGGCATGACCGTTGATAGTGCTAAAGTTGCATTAACTGATTTCCTTAAACAATGCACAGTGCGATCTCAACGCTGCGTTAGGATTATTCATGGCAAAGGCCTAGGATCTATTAATAAAAAACCAGTCATAAAAAACAAACTTAACCAATGGTTGCAAAAAATGGATATTGCACAAGCTTTTTGCTCAGCAAGACCTGCTGATGGTGGTACCGGGGCAATATATTTGTTATTAAAACGTAAATAACTAGCAATAGCCGGAGTTAAATATCGATGAAGGAACATGATAATAAAACACTACTATCTTTTTTTAAGGATCGCCCTGATAGTGAACTTGAACAAAGCGCTATTAGAATAGTTCTTTTGTTTCTATTAACCGGCTACTTTTATTACTTCAGAGATTCAATTAGTCAATTCTCTCACCTATCGAAATTAATGCCTGTTTCAATAAGTGTAGCTTTAGTATTTTTTATCATAACCAGCGTTTCAAACAACACCTCCATGCCACGAAAAGTAATATCAATTATTCTCGATATGAGTGTACTTTCGTACATGATATATTTAACTGATTATGTTGGCTTACCTTTAATTTTTATTTATCTCTGGATATCTTTTGGGAATGGATTTCGGTTTGGAAATAAATGTCTATTGATAAGTGTGCTGTTTAGCATTATTGGTTTTAGTCTGGTTTTAACATATAACGAATATTGGCAAGGGTTAAAAAGTCTAGGCTATGGCGTTATTTTTGCGTTGATGACCTTGTCATTGTATGTGTCATTTCTGATCACAAAATTACACACCACGGCTAATGATGCCAACACTGCTAATGCTGCCAAAAGTCAATTCCTTGAGAATATGAGCCATGAAATACGTACGCCTCTAAACGGAGTGATAGGAATGAGTTCATTACTTTCAAGCACTGAACTGACCAGCAAACAGAATGAGTTTGCTTCGACTATCAATGTTTCTGCAAAAACATTATTAGCTCTCATTAATGATATTTTAGACATATCGAAAATAGAGGCAGGAAAGATGACAGCTGAGTCTGTCGACTTTGATCTTTACGCCATGGTCAATTCAATTGCAGCAATGTTTATAGCACAAATAAAAAGGAAAGGATTAGTCTTCAATATACATATATCGCCTGATACGCCTTTCTTATTGCATGGTGACAAACAACACTTAAGACAGGTCATTATTAACCTTATTGGCAATGCGATTAAATTTACTAATAAAGGTTCTATCGAAATATTTGTTACCCCTGTCAAAATTTCAGATAACCATGTAACTATAAGAATTGAAGTGATTGATACCGGCATTGGTATTGCTGATGAAGACAAGCCAAAAATATTTGAGAAATTCACACAGGCGGATAACTCAATCACGCGTAATTATGGTGGTACTGGTTTAGGCATGGCTATAGCTAAACAATTGGTTGATAAAATGAATGGCCAAATAGACTTCAGCAGTCAATTAAGCGTAGGCTCCAATTTTTGGTGCGAAATTACTTTTAATAGAAAATCTACGCTAACTGAAGAAAAGACCTCTTTACCTTATTTTAAAGATGAAAAACTATTGATAGTCAACTCACAGAGAGAACACAGTCAGGTAATTGAAAAACATTTGTCAGAATGGGGAGTCTTATTTGAATACGCAATTGATGCCCGTGAAAGCTTTGAGAAAATATTGCACGTATCGAGCAATAACAAACCCTACCGTCTTATTCTCGTGTTTAATAAATTTCTGAATGCCAACGCAATACAACTCATATCTAAAATAAAGGAAAAATCCAATTACCTTAATCATGCCTTTATATTAGTTAACGATCATAATCTAAGTGATATAAATAATGCTGAGCTGTTAAAAGCAGGGTATAACTCAATCATTAAGAATAATTCTGAAAGATCTATCTTAATTAGAGCATTACATGCCTCTATCGCAGGAATAAGTCCAAATGGATTAGAAAACAAATCGGACTATATCTCCAAACAAAATACCCTCTATAAACCGAATAATAGAAAGCTGAATATTCTTGTCGGTGAAGATAACGAAACAAATCAAAAAGTAATTAAGAATATTCTTGAATATGGCCATCACATGGTAACTCTGGCTGATAATGGTGAAATAGTGCTTGATATCCTTGAAGACAATGACTTCGATCTTATTATTTTAGATATGCATATGCCACTTATGAGTGGTCTTGAGGCTGCAAAAATATTTCGTTTCATGCGCCCTGACAAAATAGATACACCGATAATGATGCTGACGGCTAATGCTACACCAGAAGCCATCAAGGAATGTAAAGAAGCAAATATCGATGCTTATTTAACAAAGCCAATCGAACCCGAAATATTATTACAAAATATATCCTCATTGGTAGAACAAAATAATAACACTTCAGATTTGTATGAAAAACCACTCAATGTTATTAATATTAATGAATCAGATAATATTAGTATATTAGACACTGATGTCTTAGAGACTATTTACACGATGGCAAAGGAAGAAAGTTTCATGAGAAATTTAATTGATGACTATCTTTGTGATGTCAAAAAAAATATAGACCAAATTATCTCTTCTATGCATGACGCTAACTTTAAGAAGGTTGCTGATCTTTCACATACAGTGGATGGCAGTTCACGTTCAGTTGGCGCAAAAAAACTTTCCAGATTAGCAGATAAGATCTTTAAATTAGCTCAGTCTGAACAACAACAGGCAATGAAAAACAAAATCACTGATTTAAAAATGCTTTATGAAGAAACTGCAAGCGCATTAGAAAGATTTTTGGATAATAAAAAATCTGCATAGCTTTAAACTAGCATCAAATACACCAATTTTGGCTAAATTAATTTAGAAGGATTTTCTCTAAATATATGCATGTTGAGTATTTAGTCGGATATTACCTAGTTTAAGATTTCGATAACGCAGACAGATATCAAATCAATACTCTAAAAATCAGATATCGAGCAAGATTAATTACTAATAATACGCAGATATAGAACTTAATAGTGGTTTATCAGTTATTAAAACGTGCATCAGTGACTAGAGTTGTATTAATATTCAATTAATTATAAGAACCATCAAAATTCAGGGAATTCGACATGATGTCATCGCACCTGAGTAACGTCGCCAAAACTACAACTTCATCAATAATCTACATTGTCGATGATGAGACTGTTAGCCGAATGTTACTGAGCAAAACTATTGAAAATATTGATTCTGGAATAACTGTAAAGTCATTCCAAAGTGCACCTGCGGCACTTGCAGCAACTGAGACATCCCCGCCCGATCTGATTATTACTGATTACAAAATGCCTATCATGGATGGTATTGAATTCACCAAGCGAATTAGACAACTGCACAATTGTAAAGATATCCCTATTATCATGGTAACCATCATTGATGACCGTTCAGTACTGCATAATGCATTACAAAATGGTGTCACAGAATTCCTCAACAAACCTTTTGATAAGATTGAATGCGAAGCAAGGTGTAAAAATCTATTACAGCTAGGAAAACGTCAAACAAAATTAAAGCAGCGTAGCTTTAAACTTGAAAAAAGGATCAGCGAAACTACTGAAGAAATACTTCTTCGAGAAAAAGAAACATTAATACGTTTAACGAGAGCATGTGGGTTTAAAGATTGTATAACAGGTGAACACCTACTCAGAATCGGCAGAATCAGCAAGATTATTGCACTGGAATTAGGCTTTGATGAGGCATATGCAGAAATTTTAGAAACAGCCTCTCCGTTACATGATATAGGGAAACTAGCTATACCTGATAATATCTTAATGAAAAAAGGTAAGCTGACTATACAAGAGTTTGACGTCATGAAAACGCATACAACCATCGGCTATGAAATACTTAAGGATAGTCCATCACCTTATTTACAAACAGGTGCTTTAATTGCTCTTAATCACCACGAAAAATATGATGGTAGTGGTTACCCAAATAAAATATCGGGCAATGATATTCCTGTAGAAGCCAGGATTGTTACCGTTGCAGATGTATTTGACTCATTAAGCAATCACCGACCTTATAAAAAAGCCTGGCCGATGAATGAAACTATTGATTATTTAATTGAACAACAATGCAAGCACCTTGACCCCGAGTGTGTAAAGGCATTAGTAAGTAGAATTAATGATGTAAATTTACCATCTAAATAAATTACAAAAAATGACTTGATCGTTTATCAATGAATAATAATTTAATTACATTAGTTCAGTCTCGACTACAAAATCGTGAAGATTCTGAACACATACAAACGGTTATCAGGTTTGCCATGGGGGTTACTTGGCTACTATATATATCGTGGTTAAATCGATATACAAACATTGATTCTGCGGCTGCGACAACAACATCATGTCTATATATTGCTTGCTGTCTGCTTAATTTGGTCTGGATAGTAATTACTCCGAAACAGCTCCCTATTCGTCGCTACCTAAGCATTGTTTTGGATATAGCATTTGCATCATTTGCATTTTATCTTCTGGGCGAATATGGCGCACCCTTAATAGGGGCCTATTTATTTCTAATATTCGGATATGGCTTTCGATACGGAAATAAGTATTTATATATAAGTACCGCCATTAGTATTGCTGGAATTTCTTTAGTGATGATATACAGTCCTTATTGGCAAAAGGAAATTATGCACGGATACGGTGCAATTATTTCAATTACGATCCTATCTGCTTATGTATCAACATTAATATCACTACTGCATAAATCGATTAATGCAGCCAATTCAGCAAATGAAGCTAAAAGCCAATTCCTAGCAAATATGAGTCATGAAATTCGCACGCCGCTTAATGGTGTAGTGGGGATGAGTTCGTTGCTGTCAACAACTGAGCTAAATAGTAAACAAGAAGAATATTCATCGACCATTAATGCTTCTGCCAAAACATTGTTAGCATTAATCAACGATATTCTTGATATTTCGAAGATAGAGGCGGGTAAAATAACGATAGAAAAAGTAGAATTTGATCTGCATGCTCTTGTTAACTCAACCGCAAAAATGCTTTCCCCTCAAGCAGTCATTAAAGGATTAAAGTTCAATATACATATATCACCTGAAATCCCTTATTTGGTGTGTGGTGATGAACAGCATTTAAGACAAGTTATTATTAACCTTATTAGTAATGCTATTAAATTCACGCAAAAGGGTTCTATTGAAATCTATTTATCATTAGTCTCAACAAATGAAAACAAGGCTAGAATAATGTTTGAAGTCATTGATACAGGTATTGGTATCGCTGATGAATCAAGATCAAATATATTTGATAAATTTACCCAAGCAGATGCTTCTACAACCCGTAATTTTGGTGGTACTGGACTTGGGATGGCCATTGCTAAACAGTTAGTCGGTGCAATGAACGGCGAAATAGATTTCACCAGTGTGCTTGGAGAAGGCTCAACATTTTGGTTTAATTTAGAATTTGAACAACAGGATATATTGTCAGAAGAAAACCATTCTCTAGATCATTTTTCTGGTACGCATTTATTAATCATCAACCCAATAAAAGATAAATACCAAACTATTCAGGAACATCTCTCATTGTGGCCAGTATTATATGAACAATCAGACCGTGCTAAAGATGCGATAGATATGATTGTAACTGCAAACTCTGAAAATAATCCGTTCAATGTCATTCTTGTTTTTAAAAAATATCTTGATACTGACCCGATTAACTTTATCAATCAGTCAAGAATAAAATCAAGCTTCAAAGATCATTCATTCATACTCATTAATGATGATGATCTACCAGAGCCCGTCATATCTGAGTTACTACAAGCAGGTTATTCATCCATGATACGTAGCAATCTTGATAGAACAAAGTTCTTCAGGGCATTGCACGCCGTTATTTCAGGTGATAACGCGATATCATCAAATAATAGCATTCGTAAATCTGAAGATAATTCACCCAGCAATTCTTTGGCAAAGAGACTGAAGATACTTGTTGGTGAAGATAACAAGACAAACCAGCAAGTAATCAAGAGCATTCTTGAATATGGTAACCATCATGTAACACTAGCCAATAATGGTGAAGAAGTATTAGATATACTGGAAGATAATATATTTGATCTAATTATTCTTGATATGCAAATGCCTGTTATGGGTGGAATAGAAGCTGCAAAAATATATCGTCAGATGTATCCAGAAAAGCGAGATATTCCTATATTGATGCTAACTGCTAATGCCACAAAGGAAGCTCATGATGCTTGCAAGGAGGCAAAACTAGATGCTTATTTAACTAAACCTGTTGAACCTGACAAACTTATCAAGGTTATTACTTCTCTTGTTGCTGATAAAAATAATGATGCTTTAGTTGAGAGTAATGAAATATTAAAAGTTGTTGATATTAACAACCCCAATAATTCTCCACTAATTGATAATGTCTCTTTGGAATCATTAGCTTCAATGGCCAGTGACTCATCATTTATGAAAACCTTGATAGAAGGTTACATACGAGACACAACTAATTCTATAGCACAAATGTCTCTGTTTTCTTCTAATAATGATTTTAACAAATTATCTGAACTAGCCCATAGTGTCGATGGAAGTTCACGTTCAATTGGAGCAAAGAGACTGTCAAGAATTGCCGATTCAATATATAAACAAGCTCAATCCAGACAACATAAATTAATTTTAAATAATCTGGAATTGATAAATAGCGTTTTTGAAGAAACACATACTGAATTAAACTTATTTCTTTCAAAGTCTGCTACATCAACTTCACAACAAAATAGTTAGATTAATTCATCGGCATTGGTAATTAATGAGGCTTCCTTGTCTCATTAATACAATACTAATCTAAATCATTAAGCCGCTTCTGCGTAATCCAGTTCTCCGACTATCAATGTGTTAGAACTGGTTGGGTTTCCCTCAAAATCAATCCATAGATGATTTCCATAATCATATAACTTGCATTTTTTCATCGTTAAAAGAAAGTTGATTAGTGAGAAATCCATAGTAATTAAATCCTCTTCACACAACTCACATAAAACTGTCTGCGCTTTGGACAAGTTGTAGAGTGGCACTCTCGGATCAACATGGTGTGCAGTGTGCTCCATTGCATTATGACTAATCAGATTATACCAATGCGGGTATTTTATATGTACAGTAACATCTTCGTTACTGCCATATACTTTACTCTCTTCTATGGTCTTAAACCATGGAACAGTTTCATGTGTATGATGTTGATATACGGTCACTCCTATCAAGAAATTGCTTACTAAAAACGGAATGACTAGTGCTATTAATAATACTTCTAACGGATTTGTATGTGCGACGTGCACTCCCAGATAAATAAGTGCTATCGTAAAGGAAACCATATAGGTAAACACAAGAATAAAGTCCAGATAATAAGATATATTCTGCTGTCTAACAATTCGTTTGTACGGAAAAAACTTGTCTTTCCACCAACGCTCAATCATGTAGTTAAAACAAATACCATACGGAGAGCGATATAGACGTTCCATTATTTTTCTACTTGTTGAAAAACCGTCATAGTCTTCTTTTGATAGAGGAGACCATGAATTCAAACCTTTAATATTAGGTGTTTGATGATGTGCACGATTGTGAGCGATTAACCATAAACTGTAGTTATGAAATGATGGTAAAAAAGCTATGCGACCTATTATAGAATTCCACATTCGGTTAGATGTGAAACTATCATGTGCCGCATCATGTGAAACCAGAAACAGTGTCCCTATTCTAAGACCTGCTAAAACACCACATACTATCCGTAATATAAGACTTTCAAACATGATTGCACCAGCTATCGCTAGTGCATAGATTGTGAGATCCGAAAAAAATATAAATAATGCAAGTTTGTTTGATGGCTTTGCATACTGTTTTATTGCGTAACGTAACTCTTTCGTATTTAAATTCTTCATTATTGTCACCTATTTCTAAAACTTGTTTAATTTTTCTATTTAAAAATCAAGATACACTAACTTTTGAATACTCATGTTGATACTCTGTCTCGTATCTTTTCTGGCTACGTAACAAACGGTTAATTGTGCGAATATCTTTCTCAGAAATATCAAAAACTGTATCAACCCAGGAATTACAACAAATATCCATAAGTTCTTGTTGATCATAATTATTTATACCCTGAACGATTTTTTGCATCGCCATATTCCCATTCCAGTTTTTATTATGGTTTTGGACATAGGAATAAACAGCTTCTTCACCTTGATGATCATCGACAAGAATATCTACAATACCCATGTCATAGAGCTCTTCCGCACTATATAAATTTCCGCTAGAAATTAATTTATGTGCTTTGTTCAACCCTACTCTTGATGAAAGTGTTTGAAATGCACCCATACCTGGAAAACAATTAAACAATATTTCAGGAAAACCCATCATTGCCGAACGTTCAGCAATGATTACATCACCTGACAAAGCTATTTCAAAACCACCACCAAGCGCATTACCTCTTACCAAAGAGATAGTGACAATAGGTAAATCAAAATTTGTCATTATTGGGTAGATTGCTTTTATACAGTTAGCAGCGTACTTCTCCAGAGCGATCTTATCTTGGTTCTCAATGCAATTTAAAAAATGATTGAGGTCACCTCCTAAACTAAATATTCCATCTGCGTGTGAATCAAGAACATGATACTTAACTGTTTGAAGTTCCCCATCAATTGGTAACTGCCCATTATTTATTTCAATACATCGATGTAAGGAACGAATGTCATCAACTAATTGTGGCGTTACACATGGTTTTGGAAAGGCATCAAGATAGACCCAGATTATTCCGTCGTCTGCATCAAATTCATAATTGATGTGTTCGAGTTTATTTATTGTATTTTTTAAACTGAAATTTAACGTATTCATAGTAATCTCCCATTGTGTTTGACTTACTGATTTAGTTAATTGAAAACAGAGTCATTACAACAGGCTTAATGCCATAACACGAAATGATCCGAAATCGTTTAACGATGGATCAAACTTAAAAGACTAAATTGAAATTTAAAAGAAAAGAATTTTCAGGAAAACTATGAAGAAGTTATTAAAACGACAGCATAAACAGCAATACCTTCACCACGACCAACAAAACCCATTTTTTCAGTCGTCGTCGCTTTAATATTTATATCTGTATTTTTTGCATCAAGATCTGTAGATAGATTTTTTTGCATTGAAGAAATATGGCCAGCCATCTTTGGTGCTTGCGCCAAAATAGTTATGTCTGCATTACCCAACACAAATTTATTTTTTTTCATTAAATCATAAACTTGCTGTAACAAAATTCGACTATCAATATTTTTTAATTCTGGATCTGTATCAGGAAAATGTGATCCAATATCACCTAAACACATGGCTCCGAGTATCGCATCGCAAAGTGCATGTATCACCGCGTCTGCATCAGAATGACCTTCCAAACCTTTTTCATAGGGAATAGTGACACCACCTAAAATTAAAGGTCGGCCTTCAACAAGACAGTGAGCATCGTAACCATGTCCTATTCGCATTATTTTTATATCATCCTATCTAGGTACGTTTTTAGTGATTCAAGATCATCTTTATGGGTTAGTTTCATGTTTTCTTGGTGTCCATGAACAAGCAATGGTTTATATCCCAGTCGTTCCATCGCCATAGATTCATCAGTTACAACTATTTTATTCTTAAGAGCGTCTTCTATAGCCGACAAAAGTTTCCCATATTTAAACATCTGTGGAGTCTGCGCATGCCAAAGCGATTCGCGTTCTACCGTTTTATCTATTTCACCCGTGTCATTTGCGCGCTTCATAGTATCCCTGCATGGCATTGCCAGTATTCCCCCGACATCATGCGTTCGTAACTCAATGATCAGTCGGTCAATCGCTGACTGGTTCAGACAAGGCCTAGCTGCATCATGAACCATAACCCAATCATTATTATCTGCTTTACCCGTTAGAACCTGTAAACTATTTAACACTGATTGGTAACGTTCTTCTCCGCCTGGTGCTGTCACTACTTTATCATGTTTAGATATTGACAATGTTGGCCAGAACACATCTTCCTTTGAGATTGCTACTATTATCTTTTCGATTTCTTCACGATGAATAAAACATTCAATCGTATGTTCAATAATCATTTTATTATTGATCGAAATATACTGTTTTGGTTTATCAACGCCCATGCGTGACCCTACTCCTGCAGCAGGTATCACTACCCAGTATTTTGAACTATCTGACATGACTCTTAATTAGTATTGGTTTGAGAGCCTGAATAATCTACAATTTGATAAAATGTTTCATCGTATTTGATCATTCCCATCTCACTTCGTGCACGTTCTTCAATCGCGTCATGGCCTTGTTTAAGGTCATGGACTTCTGCTGCTAATGATAAATTCCTTTCTTTGAGGTTGTCATTTTCTTGCTCTACTGTGCTGATCTGATTCTGAAGATGATGTACTTCGGTCAAACTGCCATTACCGAACCATAGCCGATACTGTAATAGTATTAGCAATATAACGAATAGAGCAGTAGTCAGTTTCATTTATAGTGTCAAACCCAAATTATATTTCACATCATGAAATATTATAAAAAGCATCTCGACCAGGATAAGTAGCATTACTACCTAGTTGATCTTCTATCTTCATCAAACGATTATATTTTGCCACACGATCTGAGCGCGACAGCGATCCTGTTTTTATCTGCCCCGCTGATGTTGCAACGGCAAGATCCGCAATTGTTGTATCTTCAGTCTCACCTGACCGATGTGATATCACTGCTGTATATCCTGCCTTCTTCGCCATATTGATTGCAGCGAGAGTTTCTGTAAGTGTCCCAATCTGATTTACTTTAATCAATATAGAGTTGGCAATATTTTTATCGATACCTTCTTGAAGTATGGATGTGTTTGTGACAAACAGATCATCGCCGACTAATTGAACATTTTCACCCAGTTTTTCTGTTAATAGTTTCCAGCCATCCCAATCACCTTCATCCATACCATCTTCCATAGTGATAATGGGATACTTATCAAACCAGGGCGTTAAGTAATCCAGAAATTCTTGTGCATTCAATTTTTTATTTTCGGACTCAAGTGTGTAGATACCATCCTGATAAAATTCAGAACTGGCAACATCGAGACCTAATAAAATATCTTCGCCTGCTTTATATCCAGCTTTATCGATGGCTTCGAGTATGACTTCAATCGCCTGTTCATTAGAAGAAAGATTAGGCGCAAAACCACCTTCATCCCCAACAGTTGTACCAAGACCCAGTTTTGATAGAACCGATTTCAGAGAGTGAAATACTTCCGTGCCATAGCGAACCGCTTCACGAATACTCGGTGCGCCTACGGGAAGGATCATAAATTCCTGTAGATCAACACTATTATCAGCATGTGCTCCACCATTAATAATATTCATCATCGGCACAGGCATTTGAAAAGGACCATCACCACCAAGATATTCATAAAGCGGCACATTGTTCTCGTTTGCTGCTGCATGTGCAGTCGCCATTGAAACAGCGAGCAATGCATTTGCACCAAGGTTTTCTTTGGTTGACGTTCCGTCCAAATCAAGCATAGCTTGATCAATCTCGGCTTGTTCAGAAACTTCTTTTCCTGATAACGCAGGTGCTATCTTTTCATGTATGTTACTTATAGCTGTAAGTACACCTTTTCCTTGATAACGTGCTTCATCCATATCACGTAGTTCTAATGCTTCACGCACACCTGTTGATGCACCGGAAGGCACCATAGCACTACCCACTGCACCACTTTCTGTAGTGACTTCAGCTTCAATAGTAGGGTTACCTCTTGAGTCGAGGACTTCACGTGCAATAATTTTACTTATAGCTGACACTCTTTCTTCTCCAATACGTATTTACTTAATTTATGGTTTTGTTATTTGGTCGATAGATTTTAAAGTCTCTAATAATGACTTCATTTTATCCAATGGCCATGAATTTGGCCCATCGCTGAGCGCTTTCTCAGGATCAGGGTGAGTTTCCATAAACAAACCTGATATTCCAACAGCCATCGCAGCACGTGCTAACGCCGGGACAAACTCACGTTGCCCACCAGAAACCTTACCGCTACCACCGGGCATTTGCACTGAATGAGTTGCATCAAAAACGACTGGTGCACCCGTGTCTTGCATTACAACTAATGATCGCATATCTGAGACAAGATAATTGTAACCAAATGAAGCACCGCGTTCACAGACCATGATTTTATCATTACCGACAGCACGGGCTTTTTCAACAACATGCGTCATATCCCATGGGGCAAGAAATTGTCCTTTCTTAATATTTACCGGTAAACCAGTTCTCGCTACAGCTTGAATATAATTTGTTTGTCGGCAAAGAAACGCAGGGGTTTGCAAGACATCAACAACACTTGCAACTTCGTCTAATGGTGTGTCTTCGTGTATATCTGTTAGTACAGGAACGCCGATTTTTTCTTTTACATCAGCTAACACTTTTAATCCAGCCTCAATGCCTGGCCCGCGAAAACTATCATGCGAACTTCGATTAGCTTTGTCGAATGACGATTTATAAATAAATGGTATCTGTAATTCAGCGGTGAGTTCCTTTAATTGACCCGCTGTGTCCATCGCCAACTGTTCACTTTCAATAACACAGGGACCGGCGATTAAAAAGAAAGGCTTAGTAGGTCCAACCTCAAAATTACATAGCTGCATTTTTCACAGTTCCCAAATTTGATTCTTTATATTCTCGTGCCGCTTTTATAAAGCCCGTGAATAGTGGGTGGCCATCTCTTGGTGTAGATGTAAATTCAGGATGAAACTGACAAGCTACAAACCAGGGATGCTCAGGTATTTCAATCATTTCAACTAATTCGCCATCACTCGAACGACCTGAGATACGCATTCCTGTTCCCTCAAGTTGCTCGAGATAAGTATTATTAAACTCATAACGATGACGATGTCGCTCGGTAATCTTATCTAATTGATATAATTCTTTTGCCAATGAGCCCTCAAGTAATTGACATTCCTGTCCACCTAAACGCATGGTGCCACCTAAATCGGAATCTTCACTACGCTGTTCAGTTCGTCCTGTGGAATCCTGCCATTCAGTAATTAATGCTATAACAGGATCTTCTGTGTTTTTATCAAACTCTGTACTGTTAGCATTTTCAAGTTTTGCCAGATCACGTGCAATTTCAATAACAGCAAGCTGCATACCTAAACAAATACCAAGATAGGGCACATTGTTTTCACGCGCATAACGAACCACTGCAATCTTGCCATCGATTCCACGATTACCAAATCCACCAGGTACCAATATCGCATCAATCTCACTTAGGCAATCTACACCCTTATTTTCAATATCTTCTGAATCAACATAAATAATATTAACCTGAGTTCGTGTTTGAACCCCTGCATGAATTAATGCTTCAGAAAGTGATTTATAAGAGTCGGCCAGATCCATGTATTTACCAACCATTGCGATATTGACATCACCTGTTGGACTATCAAGTGCATCAACTACATTTTCCCATTCATGCAAATCTGCTTTTGGCAGATTCAAAGCAAATTTTCTATTCACGATTTCATCAAGTCCTTGATCATAAAGCGCCTTCGGTACCTTATATATATTATCGACATCAAGTGCAGAAATAATTGCGGACTCTTCTACATTGGTAAACAAGGCCATTTTCTTTTTTTCGTTATCGGGAATCATATGATCCGTGCGACACATCAAAATATCAGGCTGTATACCAATGGAGCGTAATTCTTTTACAGAGTGTTGAGTCGGCTTGGTTTTAATTTCACCTGCAGCAGCAATATAAGGCACCAACGTTAAATGGATAAACAGTGTGTTTTCTGCACCCAACTCGATTCGCATTTGACGTATCGCTTCAAGAAATGGCTGCGATTCGATATCACCTACCGTGCCTCCAATTTCAACCATCGCAATGTCAGCATCACCTGCACCCGCCTTAATACAATTTTTTATTTCATCCGTAATATGTGGAATAACTTGTACGGTACCACCGAGATAGTCTCCGCGACGTTCTCTTTGTATGACGTTTAGATAAATACGGCCCGTGGTGTAATTGTTTCTTTTACCCATCTTCGTGCGCACAAAACGTTCGTAATGTCCTAAATCGAGATCTGTCTCGGCACCATCTTCGGTGACATACACCTCACCATGCTGAAAAGGACTCATCGTACCCGGGTCAACATTAATATATGGGTCGAGTTTAATGAGTGTGATGTTTAATCCGCGCGCCTCAAGAATAGCCCCGAGAGAAGCAGAAGCAATACCCTTGCCGAGTGACGAGACAACACCACCAGTAGTAAATATATAACGCGTCATGAAATCATACCGATAAGAACAAGAATTTTAGAGGGAGACGTATTGCTCGGTTTAATTAAACCGATTTGTAGGGTAAAAAATAGCCTAAATAGCATCATATTCAGGGGAAATAATGCTAACAGAATCAGAGCTAAGACACCATCATAGAAATGCACTAATGACTATTCAGAGCATTAAAATCTGGAAATCCTTAGTTCATTTTAATGACTAACAACCCGATAATGTTTTTCAATATCTTCCTGAGTAATAATGCCGTAAATACGGTCGGCGGATGCTCCTAACTTTCGGGTCACATACAAAGCTTCTGCATCGGTATCATTGATTTGCTGTTGAGCGTGCTGCAACGTGGACTCAAGACTCACCTTGGCTAATTGTCGACGCTTAGCAGGAATCTCCAGTAGTACAATTTCCTCATCATCCGTTTCTTCTATATGCCGAGCCAAATCGGTCGCTGGCATCAACTGGTTACCCTCTTCACGTCGAATTATTAACCAGTCTGGGGCTTCTTTTAAATGGTTAATCGCAACGTTTCGTTGTATCACCGCCTCGGTCATGACATATGCCTTATTTAGCACAGACTCGACACCTATTCGCCTTAGGGACTGAGCTACCGGATCATTACGATAATCAAGCCCAATCCCCTTGAATTGAGATAAAAAAATAGAGTCACTTTTAAATAGTTCACGTGCTGCCAAGTTTGCACTGACTATTACAAGCATGCCCGGGAAGATGATATTTTGGTTTCCAGTTAGCTCCAGTAAGGCCAATAAAGCGGCTAAAGGGGCCTGCAATGTTGCTCCCATCATGGCCCCCATACCGAGCATGGCATACAGACCGACTTCGGAAAAATTACCAGTGTACATTTCAACTAATTTACCCACTATGCCACCAGCCAAGGCACCAATAAAAATGGCTGGGCCAATCAATCCCGCAGGGATACTGAAGCCGACACATAACGCTGTTGCAAACAGTTTGGTAATGATTAATAAGAGTAATGCAACAATGCCAAGCTGGCCTAAGATCACTGCATCAACGGTGTCATAGCCTATCCCCATAATCTCCGGACTCACTATAGCTATCACACCTACACCTACACCAGCCAACGTCATTCGCATCCATATATCGATTTTGAGACCCAATCTAGTAAACGCACGAGTAAGCCGGATTAAACCAGCAGCAATAGCACCGATTAAAATACCCATTAAGACAATAATAGGTAATTCAAGAAAAGACTCGAGATTAACGGCTTGAACAGTGAAAATAGGTTCTGCATCGAACACCAATCGGCAAACGACCGTTGCGCTGACCGCCGATAAAATGACCGGCGTAAACCCAGTGATGGTGTATTCCATCAAGATCACTTCCATCGCAAAGATCACCCCTGCAAGAGGTGTATTAAAGGATGCAGCGACAGCAGCGGCAGCGCCGCAGCCCACAAGCGTCCGAATACTATTGTTTGGCAGATGTAGATACCGACCCAATAAACTGGCACTACCTGCGCCCAGATGAACACAGGGACCTTCACGACCGATAGATT
The DNA here is from genome assembly GCA_021773235.1 of Gammaproteobacteria bacterium. Lineage (GTDB taxonomy): Bacteria > Pseudomonadota > Gammaproteobacteria > Eutrophobiales > Eutrophobiaceae > UBA7359. Next base: position 65,173 of record JAJFKL010000018.1, read on the forward strand.
GCCCTGAAACTATAGCAACTCCGGCACCGATGAACTGCAATACAAGATTCTTTAGCGGCAGATTGCCTTCATGGTAAGACAATCGTTCCAATACATGGATGACTCCGACACGGAGTGGTACTCGTGAAACAAAGTTAAATAATAAACCTAAAAACAGCCCTCCCGCAGAAGCCATTAATAAGCGACTCTGCCAGGTAACGGCCTCGTAATTTTCAGGATCAGCGCCTGGCAAAAATGACATCTGAGTGTATTCAGTACTATAACGAAAAAGAATAATCACTAAGCCGACGACAATGCCTGTCACTAAGCCAAGTAATGAGAGTGCGAATAGTGCTTGTTTCCCAGCCAGCAAGACACGGGTACGCACTAGATATTCCATCAATACGTTAATTTTTTACTCCTCCATTAATGACTGAATTGTGAGCCACTAACAAACCTTGAACAAATATACAAATTAGTGAATCACGCTATAACAGGCTAAAATACCCGGAAAAGTTCACAGCTATAAAAATCACAATAATAAGTGAACATAACGGTTTCATCACATCTTTAATATAACTTTTTGTATTTTATACTTTTTTTGGGAGGGCGTAATGTCTGATATTGAAATTGCTCAAAAGGCAAAAATGAAACGTATTGTTGATCTGGCCGCGGATCAATATGGAATAGAAAGCGAACATCTCGAGCCTTATGGCCACTATAAAGCGAAATTATCACTAAACTATATAGACAGTCTTAAAGATAAAGAAGATGGCAAGCTCATCTTGGTTACGGCTGTCAGCCCGACGCCTGCTGGCGAAGGCAAAACAACAACAACAGTTGGTCTGGGCGATGCACTTAATCGCATTGGCAAAAAAGCCATTATGTGTCTCAGAGAGCCTTCTTTAGGCCCTTGCTTTGGTATGAAAGGTGGTGCGGCTGGTGGCGGTTATTCACAAGTCGTCCCAATGGAAGACATCAATCTGCATTTCACCGGTGATTTCCATGCTATTGGTGTTGCCCATGCCCTGCTCTCTGCAATGATCGATAACCATATCAATCATGGCAATGAGCTTGGCATCGACCCACGACGAATCCAATGGAAACGTGTCGTCGATATGAATGATCGTGCTTTACGCAAGATAACAGTTGGCCAAGGCGGACCTGCGAATGGTTATCTACGTGAAGATGGTTTTGACATTGTCGTTGCCTCAGAAATCATGGCTATACTCTGTCTCGCTACTAGCCGTAAAGATTTAAAAGAACGTCTTGGTCGTATTCTTATTGGCTATAAACGTGATAATAAAACCGCAATCTACGCACGTGACCTGAATGCTCAAGGCTCTATGGCTGCACTGTTAAAAGATGCCATCAACCCCAATATGGTTCAAACCCTGGAAAATAATATCGCTATCATCCATGGTGGTCCGTTCGCTAATATCGCTCACGGTTGTAATACGGTTACCGCAACAAAGACCGGTCTAAAGCTGGCCGATTATGTTGTCACTGAAGGTGGTTTTGGTGCCGATTTAGGTGCTGAAAAATTTATCGATATCAAGTCCCGTATGGCGGGTCTTAAACCTGCTGCCATTGTATTGGTTGCTACCATTCGTGCCATGAAATATCACGGTGGCGTAGCAAAGGCAGATCTCAATAATGAAAACCTCGAAGCCCTTGATAAGGGTATGGTCAATATGGAACGCCATATTAAAAACATTAATGAAGTCTATGGTTTGCCATGTGTCATTTGTCTCAACCATTTCACTTTAGATACCGATGCAGAAGTGGATATGCTGATGAAGCGTTGTGAATCGCTAGGCGCAAAGGCCGTTGTCTCCAAGCACTGGGCCGATGGCGGCGCGGGTGCAGAAGATCTGGCTAATGCAGTAGTAGATATTGTTGATAACAATCCGGGTACACATAAATATGTTTATGAGGACAGTGCCTCTCTAGAAGAAAAGATCGAAGCTATATCAACCAAGGTTTATGGCGCAGGTTCTGTATCATTTGATCCTAAAGTGAAAAAACAGCTAGCGGACTGGAATGAAGAATATGGTTCTTACCCGGTTTGTATGGCCAAAACCCAAATGTCTTTCTCAACTGATCCAACAGCGATAGGCGCTCCAACAGGACATAATCTTCATGTCACTGAAGTACGTCTGGCGAATGGTGCTGGTTTCGTCGTTGCCATCTGCGGCAATATGATGACCATGCCAGGACTACCAAAAGTACCTGCAGCTGAACGTATTGATATTGATGACAATGGTAATATCACTGGTTTATTTTAATAAACTTTAAAAAGCTAAAAATTGCCACAAAGGACTCAGAGTTCACAGAGAAAAAACATCTTCTCTGTGTGCTCTGTGGCTAATATAAAATAATTTCCACTGCAAACTTCATTTTAAATTCATGAAACAAATCAACTGCAAAGTTTATCGTTGCTCTAAACAAGATGAAATGTATCTTTATATACATGAAGATAAAACAGTTGAAGATTTACCTGAAGAGCTTATCAAGATCGTAAAAGAACTAACTCATGTAATGGATCTGGAACTATCTCCTGAAAGAATACTTGCTAGAGAAGATGTATTGCTGGTGATGAAAAATATTGATGAAAAAGGCTTTCACTTGCAAATGCCACCGGATCCATTAAAACCCATTTTGCATTACGGAGATTAAATCGTTCTCATCTTCCCTCTTGCAATGGAAAAGTAAAGTCCAGGGACACACAGCATCGCTGCAATAGTAAAAGTCAATCGTATCGCCTTTCCCAATGAATCATAAGTTGATGGTTCTATCTCAACAGTTCCAATAACAATTACAAAGATCAACGTTACCAAAACCATGCTGCTCATTTGCCCAACAATTCGCATAGTTGCCATAACCCCATTCGCACTACCATAAGAACGTTTCTCTACTGAACTCATAATTGCATTCACATTTGGTGACGAGAACAGGCTAAAGCCTAACCCTGTTGTTACTAGCGCAAATATCAAGTAAACCAATGTTGACTCAACCTGTAGGTTTGAAAGTAATATCAACCCACAAGCACTAATAGCCATACCTATTGTGGCAAGGTGCTTAGGCTCAAACCGATCAGACAACCTTCCAGCTAATGGCGAGAAAACCGCCATTGTTAACGGTTGGCACATCATAATCATACCGGCTGTTGTAGCAGATAATTGCTTTAAATATTGTAAATATAGGCTAACTTGCACCACATTAGCAAAGGTCGCGGTATAAATTATTAATGATGCAAGGCAAGAGAATGTGAAGACACGATTTGTAAAGAACAAGCTCACATCAAATATCGGATGCTTATGCACACGCTCAAATAAAAAGAAGAATATAAATCCAAACACAGCAATAGTAAGAAAAATGAAACTGGTATATGCCGGTAAAAAGGAAACGCCTATACAAATCATTAGTATCGATAACGCATATAAAAGCGCACCAAACAAATCAAAACTACCACGTTCATCCGCCGACCAGTCACCTTTAACAAAAAACAACCCGACACACAGAACTATAATAGCCAATGGAATATGCACCATAAAACTTGCACGCCAACCGAAACTATCAATGACATACCCACCTATTAATGGTCCAATTGTTAGCCCGAGATAGATTGTGGATACGGTTAAACCAATCGCTTGACCGCGTTTGGCTGGTGGAAATACGGAGGAAACAATAGCGACTTGAGTCGCATAAAGCATTGCAGCACTAACGCCCTGTAAAAATCGTGCTGAAATTAACATTGTGCCATTGACCGCGAAGGCTGCGATTAACGAGGTAACGATGACGCTCGCTGTACCCAGTAGAAAAATTCGTTTCCGCCCTACCATATCGGCAATGCGCCCGAATATTAAAACAAACATCGCACTCGCCATCAGATAGGCCATGGGTACCCAACTTAACAATACCGCATTCATTGATAAATCAGAGGCAATGGCTGGTAATGCCACATTAACAGCAGATAACATCAGCGGTGTTGTAAACGCATTTAGCAATACCATTATTAAAGTAATGCGTTGTAAGAAATGTTCTGGTTGTGTGTCTTTCACTTTTAGATCAATTTTTTTAAATGCATCAAGTTATTGATTTATACTCGTAGTGTTTAGCAATTCTGGCCAAGCATCCTCCCAACAACATGAATGATTAAAGTTCTTTATAACATTTATCGTTATATTATCTTTAAATTGCATTTTTGATAAATAATGTTCAATAACAGATTCAGGTACAACTTTATCTCTCGCACCAACAAAATGATTTTGTTCTATTTTTGACAAAGCATCGCCATATTTCACCGGGTGTAATGAACCTGTCAATGGACTGATACCATGCAATTCAGTCCAGAATTTATGATCCAGATTACTGGCAATAGTAATAAGAGAAGAGACATCATTACGTCTAGCAGCAATAAGTGCAGCAATTGTACCGCCGCCGGAGTAACCTACCAAGGTTAAACTTTTAGTCGAAGACATTCCCGCAGCCCGATTAATAGCTTGATTAATGGACGAGATGACTTCTTCAGAATAGCGATGCGATGACCAGAATTTATTAGAACAATCTTTCAGGAGTTCTACTTCCAGATACATACATGGCCTTGCAATATATATTATTGAATCAGAACTATCTTTTGCAGCTAATTTTAAAGCCAGCGGATTTTTAGGTGTGGGATTTTTCGAAAGTCGATATTTTCTATCCCAGGCACTTCCATCACCTTCTATATAAACCAACAAGTCCTTACCTTCGATACCCAGTCCACGGTGAAAAGTTGTCAGTAAAAAATCACTTGTGGGTATTCTGTCTAATTTTAAACCTACTTGTTTGGTAATGGTGTGAATGACTTCATATCGTTCGTTTATTGTGTGGGTATTGATACAACCGACCAGACATGAAAACAACGTGAGCGTAAATAATACTTTGTACACAGTTAAATAAAATAACCCTTATATAAAAACATAAAGATTAAGGGTATATGGATGAAGAATGTACTAACACGATCCACCCCTATAGCTACAGCTCATATAGTTAAAAGTCAGCTCTCACAGTCAGACTAATTCTATCTTCATCAAAGTTATCTCGGTCAAAACGTTTACTATATTCAACATTACCGCTAATACCATTTTTATTAAAATACCTGATGCCAGTCGTTAACAGAATATCATCGTTATCGTTAGTCGGTTGAGGGCCTGTTGTTACTGATATCTTTCTAAATGAAATATCCCTTTGATAAGACAAATTCAGAAATGGCTCATAATTGTCAAAACTGTATGCCACATCGCCAGCAATGCTCGCTGTCGTTACCTTCGTTCTACTTTCACTAACAACAGTACCATTGCTCTCTGTAAAACCATCTATAGAGCTACTGGCATACGACCAGCCAATACGGCTACCTAATATCCAGTTATTGTAAAAAGCTATGCCGTTCAGATTAAGAGCACTAAACCACCGATCGGCATGTGGCGTACTCGTAACCTGAGTTGTTGTTCCCGTTACGGTACGAAATTGATCGTAATCGACTCTTGAATAGCCCACATTAAAATCAAGACTAAACGAATCCGTCAATAATGCGCCAAAATAGGGGGCAACCGTGAAGCTATCTGTGTCCTGATTACCACCATTAAAAGTAGTATCGATATCACCCTTGTCATAACCAAAAGCGACACCTAAAATCGAATCGCCCCAAAAGCTAAAATCAATCCCTCCAAGAAAACTATGATTACTGCCATCAAAGGCAGTACTACTTAGATCATTCTCATAATCCGTATAACTGTAATTTCCCCAGACACCGTAAGCAATGGCAGAACCATCACCAGCATTTAGACCCGTTGTCCCACCTATTGTAAATTGATTGTCTGTAACACGAGGTCCTCCGGAAAACCCTATACCAGCCAAGGCGCCACCAATATGGTTGCTGATACCTGAAATCGTACCTTGCATCTGAATATTGAATAAGACGGCATCGGTTACTGAGCTACTGGGAGTAACATCAGGTGTAATAACCGTGCTGCTATTTCGTGATATGGAGCCATTGCCTGAATAAATACAGCCATCACCTCCGGAATTCATACCAGAAAAACTAAATGAGATTGTATTTCCACTTAACGTACCATTTACAACTGTTGTGTCTGTACCACCACCGTCGGTATGAGTAACCGTAAATGAGATTGTACTTTCAGAGAGAAAGGTGCCCGTTCCTAAATCTATATCAGTCGTTCCATCGCTTTCGGTAACTGTAACAGAGACATCAAAATGCCCTGCGCTCTGATTACTGAAGACAACACTTAATTGATCAGTAAATGAGCCATCTAATGAAGCCGGTGTACAACTGCTATCAACACCTGTGGCACTACCAGCCCAGGTTCCAACAATATCCGGATATGTCGCATGAACTAATGGGCTTACAATAGAGGCACCCAAAAATAATGTGATTAATACAAAAACTCTTTGACCATGAAAAATCATGTGAAATGCTTTCCTGAATACATATATAAAGTCATAATATGTTACTCTTTTCGATTTCTAAAAGGAACTAATTACATAAATGGGTTACTCAAAAGAATCAGGTTTTATATAAATCTGTTGCTAGCAATGTGCATTAGCTATTGAGCCATATGTTAATATGAGACTATTCATGAAAAAACAACGATATTATTCCTTTATATTCCACCTCTCATTGTGCCTGCTATTTTTCTCGCAAAATACCATTGCCAATACAGAAATAGGGCTTGTCAAAGAACTATCCGGGACTGCATTTGCCAAAATCCCTGCTGAGGACAAGAGACAGTTAAGTACAGGGGACCAGATCTACCAGAACGATACCATTACGACAGAAGCAAAATCATCGATCACCCTTAAATTGAAGGATGATTCACTATTTGAACTCGGTGAAAATGCCAAATTACTGACAAGCAAATTCGTTTATAAGCAAGGTGTTGAAAAAGATTCTGTCTCGGTTAAAATTTTGAAGGGAACATTCAGGTTCGTATCTGGACTTATTGCTAAGATCAAACCTGAATCTATGGAAGTAAAGACCTCAGTTGCAACAATCGGTATTCGCGGAACAAATGTTGTCGGTGAAGCAAATGCCACATCAGCAACCATTATCCTCATGGAACCAGAAGACACCTCCCGTAAAACTGCGATTGTCGTATCAAACAATTATGGAACCGTTACGGTTGATGAACCTGGTTATGGTACAGAAGTACCAGATGAGTTTAGCCCTCCATCTCCACCACGACGCATGCGCTTACAAACCATCAATAATTTAACGCGCTCCATTCAATCTTCACAAAGAGTAAATGTGCCTCGACCACGCTTTTAGTTCATATATTGAGAAATAAGCTGAGATTATTTCAAGCATGAAATAATCTTAATATCGGAATTGGTTGTCATTGGACTGCTAATTACTTAATTAGAAACTGCAACAATTAACCTAATTTTCCAACCATCCACCCGCAGCCTGAATCGGTGTCATATCATTTTCTTTATTAACCCATGCTGACACTGCCATTCTTGGAGCTGTTTCAATAATATCAGGCAACTCCGTCATCACCGAGTAGGTAGCGTTATCCTTATATAAAGGAATCGACTTATAACCTAATACAGTAAAATCATGTTTGAGTTCTTTATTATTATTTTCTCCTGCTTTCACGTCCGTTTTTATATCAAACCCCAGCACAACAACATTCAATATTAGTGTTTTATCTGTCAGAGCTTCTGTCGGGTTAAATACAGCAGCTAATTCCATATCAGAAATCTTAAGACTCAACGGGCCTACTTTTTTATCTGTCTCGGTCGATAATGTTCTTACACCAAAAAATGAACGCCACTCTTCTCCATTCAATAAAAAACCCGGGGTATAAACTGTCTTTAAATTATTAGAACGGGCATAGCGACGTTGTCGCGCTGAGTATTCTGGAGAAGAAAACCGATCTGCCCAACCAATATAATTCCAGTAATCAACATGAAAACCTACGGGAACCAGTGAGTGCCATAGACCTGGATGTGACTTGAGTTTACTAATCCATTTATCAGCAGGCGGACAACTACTACAACCTTCAGAAGTATAAAGCTCTAATAAACTAACGCGGGTATTGGGACTTGAGATAACGATTTCAGCCGACAATGACACGCTTGCCATCATCAAAAACAATATTAATAAAAACATGTATTTATGCATATATAGAACTCGTTATTTCATCTAACACTAATAGTTTATTTTTAAAATTTTCTTTGATCCTAATAATATAAAAGCACCAAAAAGTATAATGCTGGCAGTCAGATATAAAGAATAATCATATGAGCCTGACCAATCCGTTAACACAACAGCATATAGAGGGGCAATGACTTGCCCTATTCCGTATGCTGCTGATAAAGCACCCATTAAAATAACAGGATGGTCATTAGCTAAACGTCCACCTAAACTCATAAATAGAGCAACTAACCCTACAAAAGTTCCACCATAGAGAATTCCCGAGAAAATATTTAAATATAAATTATTTGTAAATGTTGGAATCAATACACCTAACGTTTGCAATAACATAGATATGATTATTATATTTACGTATCCATAAATACTTGCCAATCTCATCCAGATTACACAAGAGAATATTCCTGAAAAGCCAACTATTAACCAAGTAAGACCACCGTAACCATCAAGCCCCTCAAGAGAGTTAATGATGTCTGGTAAAAATGTTGCTTGAATTACAAAGCCAACACCTTCTGTGAAATAGGCAATTATTAGTATTAAGACAAAAGGTGAAAATAATGACTTATCTAGCTTATGTGTTTTTAAATCTGCTTTATTATTCTTATCGACATCTAAAATATATAAAGGATAAAAAATAATAAACGAACCAAATACCGCTAGATATAACCAGGCTTGCATCCATGAAACATCATTATAAAATGCAAATCGCATTATTAAATCAGGAATGAAAATTGAAAAACCGATGCCAGAAAAATGTATTCCCATAGATTTTGTTTTATCTTTAATTTTTAGTTTGCTCATGACTATGGCAGAACCTACAACCAAGCACATAGCTGCCGCAAACCCTGCAACCATGCGTGAAATCAACCATACATATTCATTTGTAGTGAAAGCAAGGACATAGGTCGTGAAAACTGCTAAAAAGAGTCCTGTTCTAAAATAAAATACTTTCTTTTGAATGTCTTTAATAAAAACCGCGAAAATAGAACCTGATAAATAAGCTGCAAAGTTAATTGAAGCTAAAACGCCCGCAAAGGTGAGACTAAGGTGCTCTATTAACATATATGGAAGCAATGAAGTAAAAGCAAAACGGGCAAGTCCAACACCAATAATTAAGGCAATAATCCCAGCTAATAAAATATTAGAGTCTTTATTTTTATCAAATAAGTTTATCGATATCATGGAGAAAAGGTTTTTCTAAAGAATAAAAATCACTTTCGAATGGATTAAGAACAGAGAATTGCAGGCTCCAATTTGACTAGCCTCATCGACTAATGTTCAATGCAATTAAAAACAATCAGCATGTCAATATTAACTAACACTACAGATAAGCACCATGAATCAATTTGAGTTGTTCTGGTCTATTGTAGTCGATTTCTTCTGGGGTTTACCACTCGTTGTTTTTATCCTTGCAACTGGATTTTATTTTTCATATCTCTCTCGATTTAAACCCTTTATCGGTTTTTTTCATGCCTTTGCCATTTTATCAGGCAAATATGATGATAAAAATGTACCTGGGGAACTATCACACTTTCAAGCCTTGACGGTCGCTCTTTCCGGCACAATCGGTATGGGTAATATCGCCGGTGTTGCCATTGCTATTAGTTTGGGTGGCGCTGGCGCAGTGTTCTGGATGTGGGTTGCGGGTGTGTTTGGCATGATTATAAAATTTTTTACCTGCACATTATCTTGTCTATATCGCAAAAAGGATGAAGATGGTATTGAGCAAGGTGGCCCAATGTATTTTATTGAATGTGGTTTGGGGAAGCGTTTTAAGCCACTAGCTATCCTTTTTGCAATTGCAGGCTTAATAGGTTGTATACCCATGTTTCAGGTAAACCAACTAGCGAGTCTGTTAAAAAGCGAATTCTCTATAGCACCAATTTATACCGGTATAGCTGCTTTACTCTTTATCGGATATATCATCATTGGGGATGTAAAACGCGTTGGTAGTGTCGCTGCACGAATCGTCCCTTTTATGTTTTTGGCCTATGTTTTAAGCAGTCTGTTTGTCATTGTGATCAACATTGATGCCGTACCTACAATATTGCTCGACATTTTTCATACAGCATTTGGGTCAGAGGCAATTTATGGTGGCGCTACCGGATTAGCTTTTAAAGAAGTACTTGTTACTGGAATAAAGCGTGCAATTTTTTCTAATGAAGCGGGAGTTGGAACAGAAGCAATGGCTCATGGTACGGCGAAAACTAAGGAGCCGGTACGTGAAGGTCTCGTCGCAATGTTAGGACCCTTCTTTGACACGCATATTGTCTGTACTTGCACAGCATTAGTGATACTAAGCTCTGGCATCTATTCTGGTGAAAGTGGTATCGTCATGACGGCATTATCTTTTAATCAAACCTTACCCGGCATAGGGCTCTACATTGTATATACCGTATTCACATTGTTTGCGTTATCGACCATGATTACTTATTCCTATTACAGCTTGAAATGCGCACGGTACCTTTTTGGGAAAGCCATTGGCAGTAAATTTATTTACGTTTATTTGGCGATTATTCCGATGTGTGCAGTCTGGTCTCAAGGAACCATCATTAATATTATCGACACGATGTTTGCTTTAATGATATTCCCTACCTTATTAGCAACGATATTACTTTCCAAGAAGGTTATAACTGAGATGCACCGTTATTTTGACAAGCTTTGATCATCTTTTAAAACTCCAGATTCTTTGGTGTTCGTGGAAATGGTATAACATCGCGTATATTCGATATTCCAGAAACCAACATTAATAATCGTTCAAACCCCAATCCAAAACCGGCATGAGGTACAGTGCCATACTTGCGTGTATCTAGATACCACCAGTAATCTGCCTCATCAAAGTTCATATCATTGATACGTTTCTTTAACACGTCATATCGCTCTTCACGTTGCGAACCGCCGATAATCTCACCAATAGCAGGGACAAGAATATCCATGGCTGCCACTGTTTTTTCATCATCATTCAAACGCATATAGAATGCCTTGATATCTTTTGGATAATCATAAACGATGACCGGTTGTTTGAAGTGTTCTTCTGTCAAAAAGCGTTCGTGTTCAGATTGCAGATCTTTCCCCCAAGCAACATCGTATTCAAATTTCTTACCTGATTGCTCAAGGATCGTGATTGCCTGTGTGTATGGCAAACGAATAAAGTCGTTATTTAAAATATTTTCTAAAGTTGTCATCAAATTCTTATCAACAAACTTTGCAAATAACTCCAGATCTTCCGCACATTCTTCCATGGTATATTTAACAAGGTATTGAATAAACTCTTGTCCGAGTTTCATATCATCCTGCAGATCGGCAAATGCCATCTCTGGTTCTATCATCCAGAACTCTGACATATGGCGACTGGTATTTGAATTCTCGGAGCGAAAGGTTGGCCCGAAAGTATAAACATCTCCTAGGCTTAAGCAAAAAGTCTCTACAGATAATTGTCCTGAGACAGTCAAGCTTGCTTCTTTACCAAAAAAATCTTTTTCATAATCAACAGCACCATTTTTTTTGGGAATATCATTCATATCGAGCGTAGTAACACTAAACATCTCCCCTGCTCCTTCACAGTCTGAACCGGTGATGATCGGTGTGTGTATCCATTGAAAATCACGTTTCTGAAAAAACTGATGGATAGCAAAAGATAATTTAGATCGCATACGAAAGATCGCGCTGTATTTATTTGAACGCGGCCTTAAATGAGAAATTGTGCGTAAGTACTCATCTGTGTGACGTTTCTTTTGTAGTGGAAATTCTTCCGGCGCAATCCCTAATATTTCAATCGAGCCTGCTCGTATCTCCCATTGTTGTCCCTTGCCGGGAGACTCAATTAATTCACCATGAATTGAAATAGAAGCACCGGTAGTTAGTTTCACTATCTCGGTATAGTTCTCTATATCGCTATCTACAATAACTTGAATATTGGCTAAACATGAACCATCGTTAACTTCAATGAAAGAGAAGTCTTTACTTTCTCTTAACGTTCTAATCCATCCTTTTAGTAACACTAAAGGTTTAGCTTCAGTTGAATTTAGTAAATCAACGATTTTTATTCTTTCAGACATATTTATCTCTTAACTTATTATATTGCGCTCTCGTTCAGTTCTAATTCATAATTTTTTTCAGTATTCCTTCAACTTCATCTCCACCCTGCTCTTTCAGGTAAGACATAACTACAGGAAGAAACTTTTTAATCATATCCCCATCCATATCCAGTTTTGAAAACCCTCCTGCTAACGCTGCAAGATTTCCTAAATTACCAGCTTTACCACCAAGCATGCCACCCAGTCCTCCGAGCATGTCTCCTAAACCAGAAGCTTGAGGTGCATTTTTCATCAATGTATCAGCATTAGGAATAGCACCGGCTATCTTACTGAAATCACCACCGGCCAATTGTTTTTTAGCAAGATCAAGCAGTAAACCCGTTCCGCCTTCTGCTTGTGAATCTGAGATACCCAGGTTCTGAGTTAACATATTAATTAAATCCATAACATTCTCCGTGGTTTATCATTTTCGATAATAGTAGTTGCAGTAAATGTAGTGATATTTATTATTCGATGCTATGAAAAACAAGAAAACAACATCAATCACAACAGTCATTATCGCAATGGCCGTTATTTTTTTCCAATATCTGGAGGAGAACAAGGCCACGAAATCTGATATATCGATTTCAACAAACGAAAATAAGTCTATAAATAAACAAGGCAATTCAAAAAGGCTTGTAGAGACACTTTATGCTAAGCAACAGTCAGACACAATCATCGAAATTACCGGTAAAGTTATTAAATTACTCGCTGATGATATTGAGGGTTCCCGGCACCAAAAATTTATTGTGAAACTGGCATCTGGCCACACCTTGCTAGTAAGTCACAATATTGATCTGGCTACGAGGATTAATTCACTCAGGCAAAATGATATTGTAAAAATAAAAGGAGAATATGAGTGGACAAAAAGAGGTGGCGTTGTTCATTGGACACATCATGATCCGACTGGACGGCATGAAGATGGATGGATAGAGCACAAAGGAAAACGCTATTACTGATTTTTTTGCAAGAAACATGTCTTGTACGACAAAATTTTCCTATAATATTCTTTATATAAATCATCCTAAACATCTGTATTTACAGCTTTTTTAAATAGACAACTCGGTAAATCATCACATAATACAAGCGTTACTTTTCAAACGTAGTTAGCTTAATTATTAAAAAACTACATTTGTTTTAGATATATAATAGAGCTGAAAGATAAAAACTTAAAAATACTATATCCACTCAATCTAGCAGTTAATAACAAGTCTATTTTAGGAGATAAACCGATGTCATATAAAATTGATGAAATAGAAGGAATAGGAACAGCTTATGCTGAGAAGCTATTAAAAGCAGGTGTTGAAACTACGGATGATTTACTTAAGTTATGTTGTGACACTAAAGGACGTAAAGCGGTCAGTGAACTAACAGAGATTAGCACAAAGATGTTACTGGATTGGGCAAACATGGCCGATCTTATGCGTATCTCTGGAGTAGGCAAACAATTTGCTGAATTATTAGAAGCTACGGGAGTTGATACCGTAAAAGAATTACGAAATCGTAATGCAGCGAATCTGACTGCAGCAATGGCAGAGATGAATGCAGTAAAAAATTTGTGTAAGTCAAACCCGGCTGAAACCATGATTGATGAATGGGTTGAACAAGCCAAAAAGTTAAACCCTTTAATTACACATTAATTTAGAAAACAACTTCATCAATAGTCCCTGCTCAAATAGCAGGGACTATTTAATGTTTATTTATATCAAGCAATAACTCTAATATATTCATTATCGGCTTCTCTACTCGTACCAACTAATAATCGCTTCTTACCATCGCCACCCTGCTCTATAAATCCAGCCGCTTCGATCTTTTCTCCTTTTTTTGCCTGTCCTGTATACGTCGCCGTGTAAGAAACAACTTCATTGAATGCTTCATGATCTATTATATAACGTGATGGGAAATCATAAGCATAGCTATCATCAGTCACAATTGATAAAACCTTCTCCTGAGCAATTTTTTTATAAGGCCCATTTTCCTGAAATCGTTCATAATTTTCGGGCATCATACTAATATCAACTTTGCTAGTACCGGACACACATTTATTATATTTCCTCAACTCATGAAACTTGTATTCATCAAAACTTATTTCACAATCCCGCCGTTGATAAGCATCCCGCCATTGCGACTCGCTTAATGGCTGCAGCTGTCCTGACTCAATAAATTTTATTATCAGTTTTCTGGCTTCATAAAAACGGTCACGACCATAAATCACTATATCTACATCAGACTTTTCATTATGTGTGTCTAGCATTAATGAACCTGTGATACCTATAAACTCTTCCTTAATCCCCGCTTCGAGAAAATGTTTTATTATTTTAATTGCATCTTGCTGCTTGTTATCAAGAGAGGGCTTCTCTAATAGTCGCACTACAGTTTGTTCAGGGCGATAGACTTTTTCAATTGATGCTAATGAAATACCATGCAACTTTATATCTGCATAATGACTATGAAAAAGTAATTCCGGATGTGATTTTTTGATTAATTCATTAGCCTGAGATGTATCAAGCTTATGCATTCCATTTTCGTCTTTAACATAACGCAACCAGGTTAATACGCGATCATCTTCCTGGTATTCACTAACGACTGCAAAAAACAGTTTGTTACCTAGAGTGATATAATCTTTCGGACGAATAAACATTATTATTGAATTTCAGTATTATTTCGGATTTAATTAAGTAACATTTTATCTTTTATATAGGGTTCCAATAATTTTTTCCAAGACTTGCTCTGTCGATGATAATCATCAATGCATAATTCTGCACGATCCTCTGCTATATCTAATTCTTTAATAAGGTATTGGTATTGATCCGGTTCGCTTCCATAAATAAGACAGACCGTATTATAAAAACGCTGAAAATCTAGACTATGTTCATCCCAAAAATCTTCATCTGTAAATTCCTTAATATCCTCACCTTCAAGATCAAATAGATCTGCCGCACTTAAGGCAACTTCGCCGCCTTTCTCATTACTTAGTATCACTAGCATTGTTGCCAAATTATCTGCCGCATCTTCTTCTCTCCCGGTAATGGGTATTTGTAATACATCCACCAACGCATGACCCAATTCATGATAAAGCGTGTGTTCTATGACATCCATAGTCACCTCAAACAATTCATCTTCTTTCTCTACATACTTCGCATTGATAAATCGTCCCATCACTTCAAAGGTAAAATCATCAGTCATTAATATTTCATGTTTTTCAGGATCGTAAAGCGGACCATCTTCAGCTCCAAAGACAAAAGAAACATCTTTAGGTATTTGTAAAAGTTGATTCATCCTTTCGACTAAAACCTTTGACTCCTGTTCGACATAGTTAAGTATGGGCTGCTCTAACTCAATAGGCTGAACTCGAGAAAATTTAAATTCCCCATCTGCTAAAACCGACAAGCTAGTGAAAAATAAACAGGCAATAATAATTAATCGAAACTGAAAAAACATATTTATACCCTCATTGCCTGAGCCAAATAATACGGTTAATCACTTTTAATTTCTTTGTATCTAAAACAGTTAATAGTATGATCGTTCACCATGCCTACAGCCTGCATGAATGCATAACATATTGTTGATCCAACAAAAGTAAACCCTCGTTTTTTTAAATCTTTTGACATGCGATCTGAGATTATAGTATTGGCAGGAATGTCTTTTAAAGATCCCCATGAATTCTGAATTGTTTTGTGTTCAGTGAAAGACCAGATATATTTATTGAAAGTGCCGAATTCTTCACGCACTTTTATAAATGCATGTGCATTTTTGACAGCAGCCCTAACCTTTAGTTTGTTCCTGATAATACCGGGGTTATTCAATAAGGACTGTATTTTTGATTCTTTATACGTAGCAATTATATTGAAATCAAATTTATCAAATGCAGCACGATATGCAGAACGTTTTTTAAGCACCGTAATCCAGCTCAAGCCTGCCTGGGCACCTTCCAATATTAGAAACTCAAATAACTTCCTGTCAGAGTGAACTGGCACACCCCACTCCTTGTCATGGTATTTAATATAAAGCAAATCACCTTCACACCATTCACACCGCTTCATATTTATCTCTAGTGCTGAACACTACCTTCAGATCCTAACCCCGTTTGTGAACGCACATATTGGTCTTCAAAAGCTAATGCTTCTTTACGTGCTGACTCAGAATTATCCAGTTTAGATAAAATAAAGATTGATATAAAAGCAGCACTCATAGAAAACAATGCCGGATGTTTATAGGGAAATATTGCTTCAGCATTACCAAGGATATCTACCCAGATTGTAGGACCTAATATCATACACAAGACAGCTGTTATTAGACCTAGGCTACCACCATAGAAGGCACCTCTTGTTGTTAATTTTTGCCAGAACATCGATAAGAACAATACCGGAAAATTTACACTCGCAGCAATAGCAAATGCAAGTCCCACCATATACGCAACATTCTGTTCCTCGAAAACAATACCGAGGAAAATAGCAGCAATCCCTAAAGCGATCGTTGCAATTCTAGACACTCGAATTTCATCACCCTCTTGTACCTTTCCATGACGCAATACACTGGCATACAAGTCATGTGAGATAGCTGAGGCACCAGACAGAGTCAATCCCGATACAACTGCCAGAATAGTTGCAAAGGCAACCGCAGATATGAAGCCCAAGAACATCTCTCCACCAACAGCATTTGATAAATGAATCGCAGCCATATTATTACCGCCTAAGATGCCTCCTGTTGCAGGATCAAGAAACTCAGGGTTATTCACCAATAATACAATGGCACCGAATCCAATAATAAACGTCAATATATAAAAGTAGCCGATAAATCCAGTTGCAAAAATAACTGATTTCCTTGCTTCTTGGGCATCAGGAACAGTAAAGAATCTCATCAAGATATGTGGTAAACCCGCGGTACCAAACATCAGTGCCATCCCAAGAGAAATAGCAGACACCGGATCAGAAACAAGACCACCAGGAGACATGATATCGATGCCCCTGTCATGCACATCCACAGCTCTGACAAATAATGTCTCAAATGAAAAATCCATTTGATTCATCACAGCAATAGCCATGAAGCTTGCTCCACACAGTAATAAAACGGCCTTGATGATCTGCACCCATGTTGTCGCCAACATTCCGCCAAAGGTAACGTACAAAATCATGAGTATGCCTACAATCACAACGGCATAATGATATTCGAGACCGAATAATATTTGTATCAACTTACCCGCACCGACCATTTGAGCAATCAGGTAAAGCAAGACAACGGTTAAAGTTCCGCATGCAGATAGACTTCGAATTGGCAATGGCTTCAAACGATAACTCACTGCATCTGCAAAGGTATACTTACCAAGGTTTCTCAATCGTTCTGCCAGTAAGAAAAGAATAATCGGCCAGCCGACTAAAAAACCAATGGAATATATAAGACCATCAAAACCACTTGCGAAAACCAATCCAGAAATTCCTAAAAACGATGCGGCAGACATATAGTCCCCCGCAATAGCCAGTCCATTTTGAAAACCAGTTATTGAGCCACCTGCGGCATAAAAATCCTTGGTACTTTTAGTGCGTTTTGCAGCCCAGTAAGTTATCCCTAAAGTCCCAGTCACGAAGATCAGGAACATGGTAATAGCGGTTACATTAACGGGCTGTCGCGTCACCTCACCTTGTATTGCGTCGGCAGCAAACAGTATTGCAGGCATAAACAACATGACTGCAATGCATAATAAACGAAAACTTGGTCTAATCATCAGTAGCATTCTCGGCATGGTCAACAATATCTTTCACCAAGCGATCAAACTCCTTATTTGCCCGAAAGACATAAATGCCGGTGAGTAAGAAACTTAAAAGAATAACAAATAATGCTACTGGAATGCCCCATGTAATGATCTGACCTTCTATAATGGGGATAGCAAAGAGTTCTGGCGCAAATGCGATTATCAAGATGAAACTAAAATAGGTGACCAAAAGTATACTGGCAAGTAGCCAGCTGAAACGCCCACGTTTTAGTTCAAGTTCATGAAATTCAGGATCAGCATAAATCCGTCGATAGAGATGCTGCATGGTGTACACGTCCCAGATTTTTATTGTTTTCTTATAGTAACACAGGCTGTTTAGTTATCATTACTAGCTAAAAAGATAGAGCTATCAGGAAAATTAGCAGGAACCCTAAAAATAACAGGAAATATTGTGAAAACTTCCTATATTTAAAGAGATGATTCCCTTTTACTATTTAGGAACATAGTACAGAAAGTATAGATATGTTCATTTTTGAACTTATATTATGTCGCCAATTTAATACATGACTGATATTGTGAATTTTCCGTATAAAAGCTTTAATCAATTTCATATTAGCCAGGCAGGCATAAAATACCACCACCAATACAGAACTTATTAATGACTACAATGATTAAAAATTTATTGACTTGGCCATTAATCATTTTTGTTCTATTACTCATATTATTGCTGAGTAGTTATTACGGTGCATTTCAGTTATCAAACTCCATAACAAATAGTAACAAGTATCTAGAGACAATTACTATTGCCAATAATATTAGTAGTTTTGTTAAACGCGCTGAAGGTCACCTATTCTTGTATTTAACACTTGGCAATAAAAGCGACCGAGATAAATTCTTCAGCCGTATGGATTCATTAAAAATGAATTTATCTAAACTAAAAATAAATAATAAATTTGATGCTGATTCTAAACTTGATTCCGCAAACGAAATGTTCTACCTGGGAATGAGCTTAATCGATTATAAAGATGAGTCAATTTCAAAAAACTCTGAATTTCTTTTTGAATCACACAAGGAAAAATTACTTTCATTCCATAGCTTAAGTAGTGAAATAAGAATAGCTGGGGTAGACCTGATAAATCAAACTACGAGTCACCTTGATATAAGTTCAGAAACAACTCTTGAGCATTCTAAAATAGTTTATCTTCTAATTTTACTTTCAGGAGTAGCGTGTCTTTTATTAATCGTATTAGAGATTAAAAAACGCACTGATGATTTAGAATACTCGCAGAAACTTGCTTATGACCTGGATAAAATATCCAACACCGATGAACTTACAAAAATAGGTAACAGAAGATCATTTAATTCGGTGTTTGTCACAGAATGGCAACGAGCCATACGCAATAAAAAATCAATTGCCTTAATGATAATTGATATAGATTTTTTTAAGTTATTCAACGATACATATGGTCATATTGAAGGAGACAAGTGTCTGACAATTGTAGCCCAGTCATTACGCTCGTGTATGAAAAGACCCGCAGATTCTATTTGGCGCTATGGTGGAGAAGAGTTTGCAATAATATTGCCTGACACTGATAACGCTTATAATCTTGCTGAAATCTGCAGGAAAGCAATTGAAAACTTACAAATACCACATAGCTCATCAGCTGTATCAAAGGTTGTCACCATAAGCATCGGTATTTGTATTTGCACCCCTGATCAAGAGACTAATTCAATATCTTTCATAATCAATGTCGATAAAGCACTCTATCGCGCTAAAAATTCTGGTCGCAACAGAGTTTGTACAGATAATGATAAAGATGATACGAATGTTGTAGACATTACAACGACAAACAACGATACCAAACAATAAAGTAATTTCCAGCTAGAACGATTTACTTTGGAAATTCATCATGAGTTGGTAGATCGTATGTACTCTCAAACCATACCGCCTTTGATTGCCAAAATATATTTGCCGTTGGTCTTAATCCCGGGTCTTCATCCAGTGTACCCGCCGTGACAACTATATTTTTACCTCCTTGTACTGCCCAAGGTAATGATGACCCACATTGCTTACAAAAAGTAGATGCAAAATATTTTGCGTCAGGGTGTTCATAACGTCCGAGAAGTTCCTCGCCTTTAGTCCATTTAAATCGTTCAGGAGGCACGAATAAATTGGATGCATGCGCACTGCCACTAGACTTTCTGCACCGGGAACAATGGCAATACTGAAATATTTTAAATGGCCCTTCAATCTCATAAGCCACCTCACCACACAAACAACTTCCTTTTATACTCTTATTAGTCATACAGGCTCCTTAAACTTATAATCACGTACTCATTCATGATTCGCGGAATTTTGCCCCGTGTTGGTTAATGATTCTCCACCATCAACAAATAATATTTGCCCACAAACAAAATCATTAGTTAACAAATATAGTAATGCTTGTGCAATATTCTCAGTCTGCCCTTGTTGCTTTAGCGGAATACCCTCAATACGCCAATCAATATAATCCTGACTACGAACGCTGGCAGGTAAAACTACACCTGGAGCAATCCCATTGACCCGCACATCTGGAGCTAACTCCACTGCAGCTAAGCGAGTAAATTCAGCCAAGGTTTTTTTCGACAACACGTAGGCTGAATATTGATACTGATTAAATGCTATCTTGTTATCAATAATATTAACCACATTTCCGCTTTTACACTGCTGTGCGAAAGCTTGCGTCAGGAAGTATGGCGCCTGGAAGTTAACCTTGAACTGTCTTTCAAGTATAAGTTCTGGTGTTTCCATCATTGTTGCCTGATCGTATACAGAGGCACTATTTATTAATACATTCAGATCTGGGAATTTTTTTCGTACATTAGCAATTAAATCACTGACATCATTCTTTCCGCTAAAATCAAACTGAAAAGTCTCACAGTTAACATCCGTTGTTCTTAACTCTTCTGCTGTTATTTCGGCTTGTTCAGATGACGAGTTGTAATGAATAGCCAGGTTATAACCTGCGTTTGCCAAAGTCGTACAGAAAACCTTCCCTAATCTAACAGCGCCTCCTGTGATTAGTGCGGTACCTTTTGACATTTTTTTTGAATGCGGCATATTAAGTATCTTACCCTGTAACGTATATTTAGAGTTTATCCAGTTTGAATAAACTTAACGAATTTAATTTTTGTTAGATAATAACAGTTTATGATATCAACTATTATTTCAGTCGGTTCAAACATAGAACCTCATAAAAATTGTGAGGCCGCTAAAGAAATTTTACTAGCGGAAACGACCTTCAAGGGGAAAGCCAAGTATATCGTTACTAAACCATGGGGTTATGAAGATCAGGCTGATTTTTTAAATGGTGCATTTTGGCTAGAAACTGAGTCTGACTTTAAAACATTTAATAACTATCTTAAAACTGTTGAAAAACGACTGGATAGAATCAAACATGGTAATAAAGCTGGCCCACGTACAATTGATTTGGATATTGTCATCTGGAACAACGAGATAATTGTTGATGATTTTTATGATAAGGATTTTGTTCGAATACCAGTCTCAGAGTTGATTGAGACTCACTCCCTAATTATCAAGGGATACTCTAATCAAGAGTGCTGATAATCAGGGTGTATATAGCTCTTTATAGAACCCGCTAGTCGAAAGATGTACCTCTATTGGTTCTGAACCTTTATTTTGCCAATACCATCCATGCGTTCCATCAAAAGGAGCGATAAAAGTGCCACTAGTTTTAGTTTCGTTATCGCCCTCCCAATAACTTGTGAACTCATCTCCTACTGCATCAAGTGCTTCACCATGCATATCAAAGTATGCGACACCACCCTTCACTTCCCAATTAAAAACAAAGTTTTCACTTTTATTCATTATCGCTTTTATCTCAGCCCCTTGGTTTGGCAGTAATCTCAATGTCATCGTGTCAGAACGAAAGGGAGTTGTACTTTTCCGTACTGGCTCAATAACAGAAGCTGATTCAAGCTCTTCGGATTGGCTTGGTGTGTTCACACTCTTAGACTCACTAGCAATACTCATTTGAGTTAACCCCATCTTGTCTCCAAGACCTGTTGGGTCAACACCATACTCTGCCGGTAATATTATCGTGACAAGTAAAATACACCCTGTAAAAAAGGCAACAAAAGTTGCTTTGATTAGGCTTTTGCTAGATGGAAGTCCTTCATCATTCAAATCCGATATATCATGCACATTATTTTCCTCAAGCAGTAATAAAGTAACCACTTAGTTGGTAACCCATCAGCACAAACCCAGCACACATTAAAACCACATTGGTATTAAATGCCTGCTTTACAAAAACATCGCTACCACGCCAAAAATTCATCCCAATTAAAATCGCAGCTAAAGCAAGTAATTGACCAATCTCTACGCCAATATTGAAAGCGACTATATTGGCAACCAAGCCTTCTTCTGAAAGAGTAAAGTCTTGTAACTTTGTAGCAAGACCAAAGCCATGAAAAAAACCGAAGATAAGTACTGCTGCTTTTGTGTTCGGCTGAAACCCAAGCCAGCGTTTAAATGCACCAAGATTATCCAGCGCCTTATAGACAACAGAAAATCCAATTATTGCATCTACGATATAGGGATTAACGTGCGTTCCACTCAACACACCGTAGAGCAAAGTAACACTGTGCCCAACCGCAAACAACGTGACATAGACTGCAACGTCTTTCATCTTATAGAGAAAGAAAATCACACCTATTAGAAATAACAGGTGATCATATCCAGTCACCATATGTTTAGCGCCTAGATAAATGAAAGGAAGAATTTGAGCGCCATTGGCTTGCTCAATAAATGTGGCATCTCCTTCTGCCACACCATGAGCATAAACCAAAGACGTCAATGCAACGGTGACGGGTAATGCAAAGATAAGATTAAAAAGTATTTTGCGTTGGTTCACAAAATGTCATCTTGATTTAAAAGATGATTAACCAGTAATACTCTCACCTTATGTTAAAACCATTGCACCAATGAAGTAATGACAAGCTAGCTTGCCAACAACATCAATACATATGTTGACCACCATTGATGCTTAGAGTGGAACCGGTAATAAAACCGGAGTCATCACTTGCCAGAAAACAAACACCTTCAGCGATCTCTTCTGGTTTACCCAGTCTTTTAACCGGAATTTTTGCGATAATTTTCTCTAGTACATTTTCAGGAACAGCACGCACCATTTCTGTGTCGATATATCCTGGTGCGATCGCATTAACTGTTATTCCCTTGCCCGCACCCTCTTGTGCTAATGCCTTGGTAAAACCATGAATGCCTGATTTGGCGGCGGCATAGTTAACCTGACCATACTGACCTGCTTGGCCGTTGATAGAACCAATATTGATGATCCTGCCAAAACCTGTTTCGCGCATATGTTCAATAACCAATCGGCTCAAATTAAAACACGAACTAAGATTTGTTCTAATAACATCTTCCCATTGATCGACTTCCATTCTATTGATGGTTGTATCTCGTGTGATGCCGGCATTGTTAACCAAGACCTCTACCGGTCCAAGCTCTGCTGTTATTTTTTTAATCCCTGCTTCACAAGCAGCGAAATCACCAACATCAAATTTATAGGTGGCAATTCCTGTTTGTTTTGTAAATTCCTCTGCCTTTTGGTCGTTACCAGCATAATTTGCTGCAACTGTATAACCTCTATCTTTTAATGCAATACTGATCGCTTCACCAATACCACGTGATCCACCTGTTACTAATGCAACTCTTGCCATTTTCCCTCTCCTGATTTATTACTGTTTTGATATATTAAATTATGATTATTTCTTATTATATTAGGGGTTTTAGCCCTTTAAAATTGACGCATATAACTTTACTCTCCTACCACTCAATTTGGTAGAGCCGATTGGATTTAATAGAACCTAACTCACCCAGCTCGAATTCTAAATTGGCATAAGTTTTGGCTATTGATTTAAATCAAACATTAACTCACTTTTATCATTTCTGTCTGGATAAATATCAGGAATCCGCAACTCTCCCTCGTAATGCCTTTGTCCTTCCCCGCTGAGTTTTACTATCCATCCTCTTTTTCTTGGCATTCTTACTCGGTTTAGTTGGTCGCCTTACTTTCTGCACGACTGCCGCAGCATCTATCAATTCCTCTAAACGCTCAAACGCATCAGCCCGATTCTTATCTTGAGTTCGAAACTGTTGCGCCTTGATAATGACAACACCTTCACTACTAATACGCCGATCGCGTAACGCTAAAAGTCGCTTTTTAATATTGTTCGGGAGTGAAGAGGCATTAATATCAAATCGCAAATGTATCGCAGAAGAGACTTTATTTACATTCTGACCTCCTGCTCCCTGTGCGCGGATTGCAGTAAGCTCAACCTCATCATCAGAAATGTTAAAACGATCAGATGAGCCAATTTTGGCTGAGATCATTTCAGCACTAGAACGATCAAACCACCGCCTTTTTATAAATATGCCATGTGGTATGCCCAAGCACAGGCAAAACAACAAGCAAACCTAAGAATGCTGGAATAAATGATGCCATTACCGCGAGGGTAACGAACACACCCCATGAGAGCATTACTATGGGACTTTTAAATACCGTGCTAACACTGGTAATCATGGCTGTAATAAAATCTATATCACGTTCTAATAATATGGGGAAGGAAACTACTGTGATCGAAAACAGAAATAGTGCCAAAAACGCACCCACTACATGACCAACTATTACAAAAGTCCAACCCTGCGGTGTAAATGCGACGATCTCAAAGAATTCAGGCCAAGTAGAAAATGACAATTTTCCAAGGATTAAGGCGATGAGAAGCCGAACCTGATACATCCAAATCCAAAATACGAAGAGCATGACAAAGGCCATCCACCGTAATTCACGACTGGCTTGGTTCCACACTACCGCGAGTATTTCATTCCAGAATAATGGTTGTCCCGACTGAAGTCGGCGACTGACTTCATAAAGACCAACAGCAGCGAATGGTCCAATTAATGGAAAACTAATCATCACCGGATAGATCATCCAGATTTTTTTCCAGACTAGTAAGGATTGGATAATAAATATCCCGCCAAGAGCAAAGACACCACCGAAAAATAAACCAAAAGCTGTAGCTTTACGGAAATCAGATATACCGTTGCTAAAACACGCTTTGAGGTCATCAAAAGTCAACGCGTTGACGACAGGCATAGGCGTAAGTGGTTCGCGAACCACTGCTTCAACTTTATTATCGTCTATTTTATTGTCTGACATAATTTGAATTTATATCTAAACTTATCTATATAGTAATACAACCGTATCAAAATTCAACAGTCACGGTTTTACAGTGTGTGTTTGTCTATTTTAGCGTATTCATTCTAGATGTTTTCCAATTCTTGGGCATAGATTGAAAGGCTAGATACCTCAGAGATAGCATCAAGTTATTTACAGCGAATAAAGCAATATTCTGCCTGTAATTACCATTGTTGTAAGAAATTGCGAATTTTATTCTTGGGAGTTTTAGATAGTTTTTGAATTAGCGTAAATGGAATCGGATCTATAGCGTATTGTTCAGTGATATTTTCCAACATCGCCAACCATAGCTTCGTAGTCATTTCTGAATCATATAAAGCTCGGTGAAAAACGCCGTCTGTTGGAATATTTATGTAGTCTACTAAGGTACCTAATTTATGATTAGGAGAGCCTTGATATATTCTTCTAGCCGTCAATAGAGAACATGCAAAATGACCCGTGTATGTCCGAGATATTCTAGCCAACTCTGCATCAAGAAAACGCTTATCAAACGAAGCATTGTGGGCGACCAGATTATAACCATTAATAAAGTCAGCAAATCTATGCATTACCTCTATACAAGGAGGAGCATCTTTCAACATGCTATTAGTTATACCCGTATAGTCTTCAATGAAACTATCAATACGTCGCCCAGGATTCATTAACTCCTGAAAACGCGCTACTACTTCTCCATCTTCGATTCGTACAGCCCCAATCTCTATCGCACGATCACCATAGTCAGGAGAAAGACCTGTCGTCTCAAAATCCAGTACGACAACAGTATTTGCCTTAGTCATAATCAATAATTACTTTTTATGGTGTTTTTTAAAAGAAAGACAAGGATCTTCTCTGGTAGCACGAGCAGTAAACCAAACATAATCAAAGGGGAATTTCATGTTGTCCCAGTATTTTTGATATGCGGCAATATCAACACTGTCTTGTTCTACTTCAAGCAGTGCAATCGATATAATTTTCTCTTCTTTATCTTGCGAAGATAGATACACTGGTACACCACGATCATTACGTACATGTCCACGACCAGCAACAAGCACCCTTCTATCTGCATCGGCATTCAACAAACTTAATGCCATAGTAACATCACGAATCCGCTGACCCTTCATCATTGGTTCTGCTGATTCTAGATCTATCATCCCACAATGAGATGAGATGATCTCTTTTCGTAAATTGGCTTCCATCTCCTGTGTTAATGAAACTTCGGTCATTAACTTTTCAGTCTCAATCGGTAAACCGCTCTCGTTATTTTGAATAAACTTATAAAGTTTATGCCGTTCTATATTTGCTGGCAGCATTTTAAGTCCTGCGTGTAAAACACTATCGAAGAGTTCTTTGTAATAATCTTCGTATTGCCAGGCTGATTTATAATGATTTAACAACGTAATCAAATCATTAGAGGTTTTGATATCTCTGCCCGCCATTAATTCGGCCTGTGTGTCGTCGATCATTTCAAACGACACGCTGGTGGAAAATGATTGCCTTGCTAACTCACCGATTACCCAAGCCTGATTTTCGTGATGCTTAATATTATCGTGTGTTTCCCCCAATAATATATATTTGCTCTCTAAAATACTGCTTAACAAATTCGCTTTATTGATGAATCGACCATTTTTAATATCATAAATTTTGTCATTCAGGACATGTCCCTGTAAAACCAATGGATATGATTCTATTTGTTCCTTACTCTCTAGCGGATACGGCAAGCATACAAAAATTAAAATTAATAAAAAAGCACATGACTGTTTCAAGGGTTGATACGAGTTAGTTTTGAACATAATCAAGAGGCGTTTTTTCTAAATATTTATAGTCTTAAGTAAAACTGTACATCTGCTATTGATCTTATTTTTGAAATCGCTGTCGAATTCTTTCAATTCGACATCGATTAACACCAAAATCACTATAACCGACACGGGAAGATGAGCGTATTTGGAACACCCCTTGCTCTGGCTCTAATGTAAACTCAATATCGTCTACAAACCTGAATATAAGACTACGTATTTCACCGTGAAGATAGTTCGTCTGCTCCGTAATTATAGTTACCCGTTTTTCTGTCAATAATGCTGCTTTGAGCCTTTTCATCGCTACTTCGGTTTGATCGTCAAAGGTTAGTGGCGCAATAAAGTGTGCAGCATCACTAGCCAGACTGGACACACAATTTGGTGAATCAGGGCAATTCATATCACTCCCATCTAAATCACGTTGACTCGCGCAGGATGTCAAAGTGATTAATAGTCCGCCAGTAATCATTCTTTGCAGTGTCTCTATCATACTCATAAATTATCACTAATTTAGGC
Organism: Gammaproteobacteria bacterium; assembly: GCA_021773235.1. Lineage (GTDB taxonomy): Bacteria > Pseudomonadota > Gammaproteobacteria > Eutrophobiales > Eutrophobiaceae > UBA7359. Next base: position 92,721 of record JAJFKL010000018.1, read on the forward strand.
GCGAGACATGAATTTTCCAGTTCCGGTATTGACCCTGATGATCTCACCAATCTCCATATACTCAGGCACTTGAACTTCTACGCCAGTCGTTAGCGTGGCAGGCTTAGTCCTTCCTGCTGCAGTTGCACCTTTAATATTTGGCACAGTATCAACAATCTCCATATCGACATACTGGGGTAATTCAATACTTAACAGCACACCATCCATAATTAATGCTGTCAAACCTTCCAGGCCTTCTGTGACGTATACCATCAGGTCTTCTACGTCATCCTCAATAACTTCATATTGAGAGTAGTCTTCGGAATTCATAAAAATGATATTGTCACCATCTTTATATGAAAACTGTACCGGTACGCGTACACAATCGGCTTCTTTAAGTAAATCGTCGCTTTTATAAGACTCGTCCAATTTCTGCCCAGACTGGAGATTTTTAAAACGAATTTTATAAAGGGTAGTTGCGCCTCTAGAAGTAGGACTCTTTGCATCAACATTTTTTACGGCATAGGGGATACCATTAATATCTATTACCATTCCCCGTTTAAGGTCACTTGCTTTAGGCATCTGAACTCCTGATTTTATCTCAAATAAAAAGGTGGTGGTTATAGAAGAAACCTGCACGCTTATCTCATCGTTATTCTGGCTCAATCTATGTAGTATATTTTACAAGTTGGTAATAAGCTAAATGAATCTAAATATTTAAAATTAGCTTAATTTAATTTGTGCTGAGTATTTTTCTAGACGTCATTTAGTTTATTGGGCGTATATTATAATTTTTCTTAATACGGTCTATCTCACCACCAGGTGCCCAGATAACTAATGCGCGACAGTCTTCATCATTCGGCACTTTATGTGAAACAGTATCTTCGGGTCTAACAATTCCGATCATGCCTGGTTTAAGAAAATGACTATTACCATTAACGATATGCTCTAATTGTCCTGATAAAATATAAAAAATTTCGATAGCACCATGAGAGTGAACAGCTGAGTTTAGTCCAGCAGGGAGAAATATTTCTCCTATTTCCAGTTCTGAGCTGCCCAGGTTACTTTGCTCAACCAATACCTTGATTATGACATCACTTTTTTTGTTATCTAAATATTCTGTCCCAATACTTTTCGCATCATATTTAATGCCAGCATCACTTTTACTAACAGCATTATTTTCTAGTACATCATGTGCAAAAACAAACGTTATATTCATTGAATATAAAACACACAATGAAAATGATAACAAGTATTTATGTACAAGACCTTTAGGACTAATAAGCTGTTTTATATATACGTCTTTTTCTTTTTTTGTATTATTTTTTTGCATTTTAATGTCCCTCATTCTCAATCTTTTGTTGAGTCGTATAATCGAACAATAAATAGTTAATCGTGACTAACTATTATAGACAGTCACTGTACAGTTTCTCTTTCTTTTTTAATAAACCAGCCAATGGTTTCAAGAGCCTTATTTGCATCGGGTAAGTAAGGAGCGAAAGCCTGAAAAACATGCGGCATGTCAGGATAAACCTCCAAGGTTGCATCGACGCCAACGGCTTGTGCTTTCTCAACCAAGAAAACAGCGTCATCAAGTAAAATCTCAGTATCACCCACTTGCAACAAGATAGGTGGCAAGCCATGTAGATCACCAAATAATGGGGATGCATAAGGTGTTTTTGGATCAACTTTTTTCTGTAGATAACCGTAAGAAATCATAGGCATTAATTTCGCGTTCAATGCCACATCTGATTTAGCATTTGTTTTTATAGAAGGAGAAGACCAACTCATGTCCGTTGCGGGTGAAAGCGCAACAGCTGCATCCGGCAAATCAATCTGCCTGTCTTTTAATACGAGCAATGTTGCTAATGTTAGATTACCACCAGCAGAATCACCCATTATAAATGTCGAACTTGCAGCGTTATTTTTTTCAGGTCCATTTCGACGCATCCACTCATACGCCGTTACACAATCTTCCAGTCCTTTCGGAAAAGGATTTTCAGGTGCCAAACGATAATCTATCGCTAACACAACACAACTGGTAGCAGCAGCAATTCTGGCTATGTGCGGACGGTATTTATCAACTCGACCCGCCATCCAACTGCCACCATGAAGATACAAAATCCGTCTATCTGGATCGGAGGTTTCGGTACTTACCCATTCACCTTGAAATTTATCAAAAGATACCGGGGTGACTTCAGCATTCACTTCGAGGATAGATGGGTGGGCAGCAGCATATTCATCAACTAAAGCCCGCTTACTTTCAACTCCGCCTAAGGGATTCAATGCTCGTTTGGCAATCTTACGGAGATGTTTATTTACGACGTTTAATTCATCTGATGGCATAGGAGTAATCAATTATTTGTTTTTGTTTTTTATATTTATAATATGCGGTCACTCAATTGATAGAATTAGCGCCTGCTAGCAGCTTCCGGAATTGTATCAATGAATTTTAATTGTGGATCAGTATAAAAATCCGAGTTTTGTTGATAATCAAGATACATGTCCGTTGCATCATTACCCCAGAACAAATGACCGTCAGCAATAATAGTTGGCACACCAAATAAACCAGCCTCAATTGCCGCTTCGGTATTTTCTCGCAATTGCTGTTTTATCTCAGCTTGATTGATAAAGTTATCCGGTTCATCAATACCAAGCGAGGAAACGAATTCATACCACGATGTATCGTCATCTACAGAAAGACCATCATGCCAGATATAGTCAAATATCTTTGCGATCACTTCCATGTCATTTCCCATAGCTATAGCCAAACGCAATGGCCGTAATGGACTAAAGGGATGCGCTGGCGGCATGCGCAATTGAACGCCCTGTCGCTTTGCCAACCAGACAACATGCTGATATGTAAATAGTCGTTTTGTTGGAATCTCAGCCGGTCCCTTGTGCTGCCAATGATTCAACAGCCCGGCAAATAAAATGGGATGAGGCTGAATCGTTATATCATCCGGAAATTCCCGTAAACGTATTTGCTGCAAGTAGGCAAAGGGAGAAATAAAATCAAAGTACCAATTAATAGTATTAGACATTATGAGGATTCGCTGCTTAAAAGAGTGATATACGTTAACACTAAAATGTTAATGTGTTTTTATTAAAATACATAAGATCCAAACCTTACTATGATTCTAGGATTCCGACTTGATCCAATTCCTTAGATAATTAAGTCCGGTCTTGAGGTTCTTTTCACCACATTTATCCGTTGCAATTAATTTCTTATCTGGGCCATAGATTTCGACATGGGGGGTACCACAAACAGATAAGCGATATTCAGTATCTGTCTTAACAACATGATTGAAATTATATCTAGCAAGGCGTTCATGATAATCGGCAACTTGTTGCATCATTTCTTCCTGTGTACTTCCGCTAAATGATTGACTAACACTACCTTCAGGAAAATGTACCTTACGGATAATAACGTCTTTACGTTGTTTCAAAAATCCCGGGAAATCAGATTCCAGCTTTTTACAGATTGTGCAGGTATCAATATAGCCTTCTATAACCGTGTAATAATCCTTTTTTGCTAGTTTCGAGAAAGTCTTGTTTTGATCAAATAACTCTGTGAACTCATACTTCTTAATGCCGCTACCAGTACGTTGTCCTGCCGCGGCAACTGGCGTAACAAAGCCTGCCGCTGGATCATTCCCTTGATAATAAATGGCACCGGCAATGATAACTATTATTATGATAATGAGGTTTTTCATTTCAATATGGCACTCTAAACCTTCTCATCCTCGAACGATTATTTATGATTATCTTCAAAGTGTAAGAAATCAATTAGAAATACAGCGCCCAGCAATAAATACTTCGATGTCTTATCAAGCTCCTTATTAAATTTCACACCGAAAGTATCGGCATCAGTAAAGTACTCCTTTGCCAGCCCACTCCACTTCTTGGTGATTTTGCCTATCTCTTTTTCCTGTCGTGTGACAAAGAATGTCCACGGTCTATAGATAGGTCCTTTTATCGCTGTTGTCTGTAACCCTGATGCATTTAAGACACGGTATTTCCTGTTGATGATAGAAAACTCTCTAATAACAGTACCTAATTTTTTACCTTTGGCATCCGATATTGTTACTTCATGGAAATAGAATCGAAATGGACGTTTCAATCCCAGAACATGATTATTTTTCCAATCCCAAATATTAATTTCAAATGGTCGGTGTGAGGATAAAAACGAGCGCGTCATGAGACTTGCAAATCCGTTACTAAATTCATCTGCGTTTAAAGAATAGTCCCCTGCTCTAATAGTATATTTATTCGCTGTCTCAAAACCACTCAATATTTCTCCCCATTCATGTGCTTGTTTAATCACAAATTCAGTCATACCAGAAATAGCATCATCAATCAGGCCTGTGTCTTTCTCAATTTTTGAATCACGGTTAGCTTGCTGCCCTGTCTTTGCCAGATACTTTGAAAATATAATCCCACACTTAATACATTCGCTACCTTCAGCTTGTGCGACCCCGCATTTAGGACAATTAAACCCGTGCTGGTGCGGTTTCTGTGCACTCGGTGAATTCTTTAATTGTTGTGTTTTCTGTTGTTGCGAAGACTTCTTACCTTTATTGATATTATCTTCATACATTTCATAGGCGACTTGAATATCTTCCAGTTCGCCTTCATCAAGCCAGATGCGCGAACATTGTAGACACTTGTCGATGATCTTCGGACTAAACTTTCCGTATTTAACCTTCTCCATTTGAACATTACAGGAGGGACATGAGCGCATGCCCTCAAAGGGTTTAGACTTACTGTGCTTTTTTTTTCTCTCGAATATTTCTTCGCGTGATCCCTCAATCTTATTAAGTTTTTGCTCATCAAGCAGCCTGCCTTTACATCCAGAGCAAAAATGAATATTTACCTCTTCATAAAAGATAGCAGTAAGTTCATTACTGCAGTCAGGGCATTGCATGAAATTCTCCCCGGAATTTTAATATAAACAAATAAGATAGAACATTTCTGAGCTAATAAATAGTAAGTGTTTTATATTTATCTACTTTATAATGATATTAAGTTTAGTATCATCAAGTCCTTTATTTGGGCTGCACTATAACTCTTTTGATTCATTAATATTTTTAGAAAGCAGCTGATTTTAATAATAACGAGGTTGTCCTGAAAATATTTGAGATACTGACATGAATTCAGATATAGATAACAATACAAAATACGGTACAAAGCATTGGCTTAAGCAAGTCATTCCACCGTTACTCATGTTATCTGTCTTATTTTCTACAGATAAAGGAACTGCTTTGGTATTCCTGGTGGGAATACTTATCATTCCAGTTTTAATTAGCGTTCTCTCAGTTTTTATTAAGCTGTTTAACTTAAAAAAAAGAAAATATTATCTTGTTCGTCCCTTGTTAACGATAGGCTTTTTTATTCTGATTCTCGGCATATCTCAATGGGCATATAAGATCGCCCTCGAACAGGCAACTAGTGCGGCTCAAGCTATACATGATGAATGTAATTCAAAATCATACTGTCCTGAAAATCCGTCTGGATGGGTCGTAGATGATTCAAGAATTATAAAACGAGACTTAGGTTTCTGGTTTAAGTATTCAGCATCATATCACTACAACAAAGAAGACTTTAATATACGTGTCTATCAAGGACCCGACATAGGCGAAATGATAACTGGCGGCGTTGAGATTCCCTTTAAGGTAGAAAGCTATCGTGAAAATTAATCATGCGACATAGCTCACTACGGGCGGATGGCTTAAGTAGTTAAAATACGATGAACATCTGCAATTGGAGTATCTCCTTTTCTCGCATTTTTCAACGCACATTCTACAAGTGATTGCATTCCCCATGATTCGGCAGTTTGTTTTAACACTAGAGTAGAAGCATCTGATAAAATATTTTGTTGCAAGCTTTCGGAAACTTGTAAAAATTCATACGCTGGTATTCTTCCAGATATACCCGTGTTGCCACAACTATCACACCCTTGGCCTATAAAGAACTCTTCGTCCGCTCCAAGACCTAACAATTGTCTTACAGCCATGGAAACATCTTCTACTGTTCTGCAATCCTCACAGTTTTTGGTAATCAACCTTTGTGCAACTACGCCTAATAGTGATGAAGCAATCATATAAGGCTCAACATTCATTTCCTTCAATCTTACAATCGTATCTGCAGCGCTATTGGTGTGTAATGTACTCAAAACCAAGTGGCCTGTCTGAGCAGCCTTGACAGCAATATTTGCTGTTTCTTCATCTCTTATCTCACCGATCATAATTACATCAGGATCATGTCGTAATATATTTCTCAGGGCACGTCCAAAACCTAAATCATATTCTTGTGCTACTTGAATTTGTTCTAGTCCGTCCATGCGAATCTCAACAGGATCTTCAACCGTAATGATATTCACATTCATTTTTTTCAAAATATTTAATGCCGAATACAATGTCGTTGATTTACCTGAACCTGTCGGTCCAGTTACTAAAATCATACCTGCGCCACGATGCAACAGTTCTTGCATTGCATTAGTATCGTTTTCGTTAAACCCTAATTCTTCTATAGGTTTTAACGTCGCTGCATTAGCCAATAATCGTACAACAACGCTTTCGCCTTCAATAGTCGGCATCGTGGATACACGCATATCGATTTTTTCACCACCTGATTCTATTTGAATCCGTCCATCCTGGGGCAAGCGCCGTTGTGCAATATCCATTCTCGCAATAACTTTTATCCTGCTTACAATTGCTGGCAGTAAACTTTTTCCAAAGTTTTTAATTAAGATGAGTTTGCCGTGAATTCTGAAGAGGACTTGCACACCAGTGGACAATGGACGGATATGAATATCGGAGGCACTACGTTTTATTCCTTCAAGCAATAGATTATGTACCAAGCGAACTATTGGTCGTTCGTTAGCCATTTTTTCAAGATCATTTCCGCTTTCTTTTACTTCAACAGCGTTAAATTGCTCTGAAGATTCAATCTGATGAATATTTAGATCAAAATTATCGCCGTAGTATTGATTAATTGCCCATTCAATATCAGTAGGTGTCGATACTACAACTTCAATTGAATGATTAGTTACAAATCTTAATAGCTGGCGAATATCTGACTTCGTAGGATCAGGGATTGCTATTACTAGTCGTTTACCACACATCATCAAAGGCATGACATTTTCTTTTTTTGCAATATTCGACGGCAGGTATTGGAGCACCTCTATATTAACGTTGAATTCTTTTAATTTAATAAACGGCAAGCCAAGTTTTTTTGCTAGCGCAGAGTGAACCGCTTCTTCTGTCGTCGCTCCAATATCAACGAGTATATCTCCTAGACGACGCTCTCTATTGTTAGTTTGTAAACCTAATGCTTCATCTAGTTCTTGATCTGAGATCAACCCTTCGGAGATTAATAATTCACCTAACCTTACTTTTGGAAATTCGAAATCATTCTTTTGTTTTGCAAGAACCCTTTCCAGATCATCTTCATTAACAATTCCCTTGTCTTTTAAATATTCACCCAAGGGTTTATTGCGTATGACCTGTTGGGTTTCTAATCCTTGTTGAAGGTCATCATCGGTAACATTTTCTGATTCTTTTAGAATAGTGCCTATTTGTTGGCCTACATCAAAATCAACTATGACATCTTTAGGGACAAATAACCTTGTAACATAATTTTCATCCATCACTTTAAAGAGATGGATACCTATGTCGTCAATACTTGTGTAGGCTGAATCGCCGACTAGGCTTTCGCCGTCAGTAAAACTAATGGTGTAAGGTTGTTTTTGGGTATGTGAATCAATTTCCATAGGAAACTCGATCGGTGCATCGTCTCCTATATATAATAGCTCTGATAAAAATAGAACATATTGACACTTATCAAATTCCAGAGTTTCCCTTTTATTGTCTTCGGAAGATATAAAGTGAATTTCCTTTTGAGCACTATCCAGTGAACTTAATATTCCAAATTTAACATCTCCACTTATTAAATGAAGTTTAATTTCAGCATCTTCTAATACCTCTTTACCGACACCGATACAAATAGGTGCATCGGGAATATCAATAACGCTTTTTTCAAGCCATGTTACTTTTTCGCAAGCTGTCATCTTTATACAATCCCATATTTGAATGGTTGAAAATATCCCTTAGCCAACTAGATCACCTATTATTCAAAGAGATATATCGACCGGAAATGATAATTCTTGACCAAATATGAATACCAGGAATGGTGCGATCACACCCCAATAGTGCTATCGTCCATCAGATGTCAGAAGCGTTTATTAGCTGACTGCGTGGAATATAATATTCAATAATTTCAATGTGATAGAGCCAAAACGGCAATTCGTTTCTTAATCCTATTCGAAATATCTTTTGTCAGGACTCGATTCATTGATTATTTACGAATTGAGATTCCAAACGTAGTTTAGCCGCATAGAGAAGTACCACCGAGTAGAGTTTGTGGAATCCGAGCAAGGCTCGATAAACAAAACCAAGAGATGATTCACCTGTCTTAGCATTCACAACAGGAACAACGGCTGAACCAAAATATAATCGTGTATGCACATGGCTGCCTTCAACAAAAGGGACAATCATTAGCCAGGATCGAGTACGTCTTTTGAAATCACACAGCAGCAATTGATTTTCACAGCGGCCTTCCACATACCAAGCAGCAAATTCATTAACTGTGCCTGATGCTAAATGCGCCACCTGTGTATCCGTAGATGGTCGCGAAACCGCTAATTTAAGAATCAGGCGTTCCAGCTTAAATATCAAAGTCGTATAAAAAGCGATCACATATTGCGAATGTGAGACAGTGCTGAGGATATCTGTCCTATAGCAATCCGTATAGGTACCATCCTTAATATATTTATCTAATAATGCATCCCTCGGTATGTCACACGATTCAATCGAAAACATGTTTTTGTTCCGCTCTATATAAAGGTTAAAGGGATAGCCCTGTAATTTACTATACTGGTTTTTGAGTTATATTAAATAAGCAGCCTTAGCTCACCATTGCTTATTAATACCTCGGTTGCCTTTTAGCTATAATCACTTTAATTATTCGATAAAACTATGATATCTTGTTTTAGCAAACACAACGGAGCTGAGGACTATTCATTGCGTCATTGCACAATACAATATAAGTCTGCGACTCTGTTCTTCTTCCTCTTGGTCTACTACTCCAATAGCTTCGCTGTAAGCTTTCCAGACAAACCACCTGAAACTGATTTTTTTGTCGACAAGGCTACATTGATCTCAACCGAGAACCGAGCGGAAATCAATTCGATTGCATCGGAGTTATTGTCTGAAGAAGATATCCCGATATTTATTGTTACCATAGACTCGCTGGCAAGCTACGAAGCGAGCAGTCAAACAATTGAAACCTACGCGACAGCATTATTCAACGAATGGGGTATTGGTTCTCCAGAGCGGAATTACGGTATCCTATTATTAGTGTCCAGAGGTGATCGCAGAGCACGTATCGAACTTGGTGCTGACTGGGGTTATTCGCATGATCGTGCCGCGCAAGACGTCATGGACAACCTGATCATCAAGCAATTCAAAAGAGATGAATATTCATTAGGCATACTGGATGGCGTTCGTGGTCTGGATGCAATGGCACGTGGTTTAGCGCTACCTAAAGCAACAGCACCATGGTGGTTTATTCCAGCATTCATCCTTGGAGCAATCTTGCTCGTAATGCTGATTATTAATTTATTTAAAACCGGTCGTAGTGGCTGGGCATGGGCATTAATCGCCGCACTCGGCGCATTATTAATTTTCATGCTATATAGTGCTGCATCAAGTGGTGGTGGCTCAGGCGGCGGCTTCGGCGGTGGTTCTTCTGGTGGTGGAGGTGCATCAGGGTCATGGTAGGTCTGCTTAAAGCAAGTAATCTTTTCACTGATGCTGATCGTGATGCGATCAAGCAAGCAATAGTGCAAGCCGAACAAAACACATCAGGAGAGATCATCCCGGTTATCGCCAGCGCATCTGGTCGTTATGATCGTGCCGAAGATATCTTTGGTTTATTTTTTTCATTACTCTGTGTTGCCATTGGCTGGTTTCTGTTTCATGACAACGCCCCAATTGATGGATGGAGTAGTTTTAATTTTGACCTGTCAGCGATTCTGTTAACGATGTTTTTAAGTTTTATTATTGGCGTGCTTCTGACACACCTTTGCCCAGCGCTACGTTCACCTTTCATAACAAATAAAGAGATGGAAGAAGAAGTCGACCGTGCGGCAGCAGCGGCTTTTCAACACAATCGATTACGTAATACTGAGGATAGCACGGGTATCTTGCTTTATATCTCCCTGTACGAGCATCAAGTCAAGGTGATTGGTGATGACGGTATCAGTGCAAGACTAACACATCCCGATTGGCAACATATTTGCGACGCAATCATTAAAGACTTTAAAGAAAAAAATTATACAAATGGTATTGTTGAAGGCATTAATCTTTCAGGCAAATTACTTGCAGAACATTTTCCGATTAAAGCGGGAGATACTGATGAACTCGCAAACGAATTAATTATCATTGATTAAAACCAGAACTGGTTCATATACAACATCTTCCTCCTTATGATTACCAGTTATTATTTAAAAATAACCGGATCACTTTTCCTATATCTTACTTATTACATTCGTGCTCTTCACCACCTAGCTGACAGAGTTCAATCGGCATGAATTCCGCTATAAAATCATCAGCATTATCTGGATTAATGGGCGCATTGTCCTTATCAAACGAATCGCCTCTAATTGACTTATGGATGAGGTAATAATCTTGTTTGCCCTGTATGGCGATATAATAACCAAGCTCACTTTTACCTTTTTTTGATGAACTATTTTTAGTATCAGAAGAATTTGAACATCCCATGATGGCTGCAAATGCCTTATGTTTTGAAACCGTCAAATGGCCCAATTGCTCATAGACAGAATATTGTCCACATGACTCTTTTAAACGCAGTGCTAATCCATCTAATAGATCTATTGGTTTTGTCTTATCCGCTCCTTTTTCAAAACCCTGGATTGCAAACAAGTTTTGCCAGTTATCGAGCACTTCGCCTTTTGGAATAAATTCGACAAGAAAAGCACCAGCTTGTTCATGTCGATATGCCGACTGCCAATTTGTTGGGAAACTAAAAGAAACCTTTTGACCAAAAACGGGGATAACCGCAGTAATCGATTCAACGTCTTCAGGAATAGCATCGACAAGTTCAATTTCTGCAGCTGATACACTCAGGGTGAACAACATTAATAGACTAACAACTCTCATGACATTCTTGTTCCTATATTAATATTCAAATTTATTGATTATAACTTGTTCGTTATTAATTTCTTACAGTAAGTGATAGTAATACTTTGAATAAATCACAGTAGCACCATCACTTGAGTCTTTACTTCTTGCTGATCTTATGAAAAAGTTGTACTTGAATTAAATTACTTAAAAGACTGTGGTCAAAATATATGTATATTCAGAATAGTAAAATATTTACCATTGCTTGTTTTATACTGTTGATTACTGCTTGTAGCAATGAGCCATCGATTATATCTGTCACATCTGACAAGGTCATTATTGGCGGTCCTCCAGAAAAATTCACTGCCGCTTATGAATTGGCAAAGAAAGAATGTTTGAAAAACACGAAAACTGCTGAATACATCCCCGATACCACTGTTAACTTAAAAGAAGTTGCTTTTAATTGCGTGGGTCCAGAGGCGGAAGAGGAAGCTGCCGCGACAGAAGAAACAATAACAGAAGACGAAGCAGATACAGATGAAACTGAAGAATTACCAGCAGAAACTGAGGAAGCACTAACAGAAACAGAGGCAAGCTCTACTCAGGAAGTTCAATAGCGACTCTTTAATACTTTATTTTTTCTAACTCTTTAACCTTGAAGGAACACCTATGAGTCATATTTACAGTAACTCACAGACAAAACTTGTTAGCTGGCTTAACCGGATCTGTTTTATCACATTAACGTTAACTTTTTTTATCATTATCCCAACAACTGTTTCTGCTGATGACCATGTAGCAAGTATGAAAGATTATCTGGCCGCATGGAACGAGCACGATGCTGCCAAAGCTGCAAATTTCCTTGCTGAAGATGTCGTGTATTTCGATGCTTCAGTCGGCAAGCCAGTCAATGGCCGAGTCGAAGCAAAGAAGAATGTCATTGAAGCATTTATCAATGCCGTTCCTGACCTGAAATGGGAGCCTCTCGGCGAACCTGTAGTGAGTAACAATAACGTCGCATTTGAATGGAAATTTTCTGGTACCAATACAGGTGACTGGTCAGATGGCACTAAAGCAAGCAACAAAACGTTCAGTATTAATGGAATGTCTATATTTCGCTTTAATGGCAGCAAAATAATATACCAGGGTGATTACTATGATGCCCTGAGTTTCTATACACAACTTGGGTTAATGTGAGCATCGGCTCCCATTGTTAGAACTCGAAAGCTAAGTTCTAAAGAATTCCGGGGATTTTAATAGCATATTGAGAAACTAATCACACTTTATATTGTAAAGGCCCTTCTGAACTTCACCTTTTTTTGAATTCCATGGCTATACTTATAGGTCTATGCTACAAAAAATATTTACTAAACAAGTCGAATTGAATATTGATGATAAAGTCATCACGTTCAAGACTATTGATGATTTCGAATTTGCCCTTGGTGCTCGTACTACTATTCCCTTGGAAAAAGTTACCGATGCCATCAAATCGACGCCCGGTGAATTAGATCTGGAATTAAATGCAATTATTATTGCTATTGAGCAGATTTCAGAATTAATAAATCAAACATCAGAATCTGGCGAGGTCACCAAAAGTCTTAAAGCAATCAATCCAGTTATCTTTTCTAATGATAACGGCTGGCGCGATATCTTTTTTGCGCTCAAAAAAGACCGTTCAACTGAATCGAGTAAATATAAACAAATAGCACTACTAGCTTATTTAAAATACCTGTCAAACCGACAGGAAATGATCCAAACGATAAAATCACAATTAGAAAAAGATACTGTTCAGATAGAAAATGAGGAAGCAGCTCAATTCAAAACAGGCGAACTGGATCTTGATGAAAAATTTGACTCTAAAGTTCTTGCTAAAGAATTGGGTCTATCGAACATGCCAATAGGAGAGCCAGTTACCTTTGAAGTTAAAGAAGGAGATGAAATAGCGCTTCTTTTAGCCAGTTACCAATGTAAGTTAGTCATCAAGGATGGTATTAAATTTATTGATAGCAATAATGAAGAATACCCAATGTCTATAGGTGAGAATAGAGTTGGCCGAGGCAGCGAATGTAAAGTTCGCTTTATGGACACGATGCAACGAATTTCAAGACTGCATATGATGATTAATATTCATGATGACAATAAACTGGAACTAACCGACCTATCCACTTACGGAACGCACTACCTCCAGCGGGTTTCCTGAATCAACTTAGTCCTTTAGTCTTTGCTCCATTCATTATTTTCGAGAACATCCCAGCAAAAATCATAATCGGCAAATGGAGTTTCTCCACTCTCATTTCTGGGGCCAGCTTTACTATATTCAAAATCAATTTTATCAAAAAGCAAGGTGATATGTTCTTTAAAAAATTCATCGTCGATACCGCCACCTGAAACGATTGATTTAATCACGACAGATTCTAATTTTACGTGCAATAGTTTTTTAACAGGTTCTCTTTTACCTCTAATTGGGGTCATGCTTAATTCAACATTCGGGATTTTTTCACCTTGTGCAAACAACAATCTAATTCCCGGGCTGTCAATTCCAATAGGCTTAATAACAGACAGCTCGTTTAACGATGTTTTGGTGCCATCCGTCACTTCTATAGATTTTCTATTACTTGTCATACCCCAATTCCATGAATGAATTTCTGACCAGCCTTTATGTTCAGAACTTATTGATGTGCCGGTAACACCATCTATCTTCATGCTCATTTGAAGGTCCATATTTTTCTCCATTGATTAAATAGTTAATTAAAAATGATCTCTGGAGAAGTCATACAAGCAGCATAGTGAATTCAACGTGAATCGTTAATGTACATCAAATACTAATTACATCTGATAAGAATCAAGGACGATGCTTAAACTTTTTTTGTTTATTGAAGAGCGAAATATCTATAAACAGAATAAGGTTATCTCACAAAATAATATTCAACTATCGGTGGTCCACACCGAATATTATTTATCTGAAGCGATAAAGGATGAGCTAGTATCTTTCTTGGCTTTTTTTGCTGCACGTTTTTCTTTCAACGAGAGTGCGGGTTTCTTTACGGCTTCTTTTCTGCTATTCCGTTCTTTAGACATGGTTGTTCTCCAAATGGGGGAAGCATGCATATATAACTGCATAACTGTCCTATCACTCTACTCCAAAGCTATAAAAATGTATTGATTAATAGCAGAACCGAATTGGTTAAAATTGAATTATTATGTGTAGACATCGGCCTCTTTTCTCTGCCGGTTCACTAAAAGGCTGTTTAGAACCGCAGGAATTCTAGTTCGCAGATAATTCAGCTTATTTCTAATCTATCAAACTAATTAATCAATTTGTTTAATGAAACACCCTATTAATTAGAGTGTTATAACTTAAACCATGAGTTTGAACACACGACAATAGTTTTCCTATCGGGCAGTTATCGACCTGAATTGAAGGAATAATCAATTACTTTTAAGCAATCACTAAATACTGACAGCTAAAGTCCGGCATTTATGTCATAATAGTCGGCTCGACCCAAAGCAGCAGCTTTAAAAAACCGACATTTTAGTCGGTCATTCTGTTTCAGTGTTTGTTAAGTTCTCGTTCCTTATAGACATTCCTTTCCGTCGTCAATTTTCTCATCATCACAGGCTCCACTATGTCGACAGACAATGCAGTAACGAAAGAGTTACAACCGACCATTCTTTCCTATGTAAATGATCTCCCTAACTTATGCTCTCTTGCAGGCTTGGCCTGCACAATATCAGCGATTTACTTTAGCATTCTAGGTGTTTACTACGCAGCAATGATTGGCATGATCTGGGCTGTCGCTTTTGACTGGGCAGATGGTCTCATTGCAAGAAGAATGAAAGGACGTACAGGTAATGACCAAATTTTTGGTGGGCAACTTGATGTATTAATAGACATTGTGAGCTATGGCGTCGCTCCAGCTATTCTTCTACTGAGTTATGGTAAATTTGATCCTGTAATTCTACCAATCGCATTTATAATACTTGCTGCCAGTGCAATACGCTTGAGTTACTTCAGCACATTCGGTCTATCTGGTGGATCTAAATACACAGGACTAGCGCTCGATAACAACAATATAATTCTCGTTTTCATATTTATTTTTGAAAGCGTTTTTAGTGCGGGAATATTTTCTGTCATTCTTTATGTCAGCGGTCTAGGTCTCGCTGCCTTGAATGTTTCCCAAATCAAAACACCAAAACTTTCTGGAAACCCAATCAATGTTTATCTTCTTGCATTTTATACTCTTGGAATGACCTGCATCTATGGCTGGAAACTTTTATAACAAGTAACGAGATTGAAATAACGTAATAACGAAAATCAATTTAACAAAGGAGTTAAATAGCATAATGGTAGTATATACAGTCGGTACATTTGATATGTTACATGTAGGTCACCTTGCTTTACTAGAACGTTGTAGATCATTAGGCGCCGTCGTAGCAGTAGGCGTTGCTTCTGATAGTGTGGTGAAATCCTATAAGTTCAATGTGCCGGTAATTCCTCTCGAACAGCGAATAGAAATGCTAAAGGCACTTCGCTGTGTTGATATTGTTCGTCCTTATCATGAACTTGAATATGTATCTGCATGCAAGGAATTGGATGTCGATATTTTCGTTATTGGAGAAGATTGGGGCGACAAACCGCATAATTTAGATGTGGAGTTTTACTTAAAAACTGAAGGAAAAAAAATTGTACAAGTTGATTATAACTCCCGGACTTCATCCACGAGAATAAAACAAAATGTTAAAGATCAACCGCATCGAAACACGCATAGAGAACAACTTTTTGTGCATTAGTCGCAGTTCTCCTCACTGTATTGATTAAACGTTAGCTGACACCTTTAATTGCTCTACCTTTCATTCAAGTAGTTCATCAGCACCATATAGGTGAATCCCCATAACGGGGTATCTCCTAACCGTATGTAGGGAAACTCTCGGTTATCATATTCTGGGGCGATCACACCACTATCGTGATTATCCGGATCGATAAGATAAGACAACTCCAGCCAACATGCCGAAGCGATTTCAGTCTCGTCTGGATTCAGTTCTACTCGCTCAGGGATCTCCCATAGAAATGGCGCAACAATAACCGGGTGTTTTTGCAGGCGACCAGCCTTGGATATTGGCAACGCACGTTCGTAGTGATCGGCAGACAGATGACAGCCACATTCTTCCAGAACTTCACGTTGACAGGTTGCTAATAAATCAGAATCTGATTCATCCACCTTACCTCCCGGAAAGGCCCACTGTCCCGACCATGGATCAGCGGCATGATTCGCTCTGCGTACTAGTAATATGGACGGCGACTCACGCGTGACAACAAGTGCCACAGCTGCACTAGGGTGTTCAGTTTCATTATTCTCATTCACAGTCATACTTTATCTAATACTGACAGGAAAGAGTACTGCTTGTTATTGAAGCAGCAATGATAGTGAAATCATTTATTAGTATAAATATGAATTGTGGGTAACGATATTTTTTCCTAAGGTTAACTAGGCTCGGGATTAAATGAGTGCATAAGTCGATACCAACCGTAACTCATTGCTAGTGCAAGGTGTGAATTAACAATTTCATATGAATAACCTCAGTATGATTTTGCTAAATATGACTGATTGTAACTGTATAAAAAGACTCTTACCTTTAATTACCTTAATTTTTCCTAATACATAGGATTACCATTTTTTGATTCGCATGGTACTTCCTGCATCGAATCCCAATGCTCGACAATTTTCCCGGCTTCATCAAAACGAAAAAAATCCATCGTCACATACTGTTCATCGCCAGGCCAAGTTTGGTGGGTATGAAGCGCAACAAGATCACCTTCCGCAATCGCCCGTATGAATTCGATACTTTTACCGGGGTAATCTTTTGCCATCTCGTCAAAATAGTTGATAAAGGCCTGTTTCCCATCGGCAACCAATGGATTGTGCTGAATGTATTCAGCACCGACATAAAGGTCAACTGCTTTGGATGGGTCACCCAAATAGGACATTCGATAAAATTTAATCGCGTTTTGTTTATTAGATTCCATATCGTATTCCATTCTTAATCTCTCCATAATAATGGGTGCAGGTTCAAATAAACCCGCTTTTATTGCCTCAAGATTCATTCATTTTCGAAAATATAATTTCCATTTTCATCTGAAATTATAACTAGGTTTGTTGAACCATAATCTGTGGATGTTATTCGCCAACCGCTTTGATTTTGAAAAACTCTAAAATAATGAACAATACTATTATCTTTTAAATTAACGCCTTCATCATAACTCTCAATACTTTCTATTCTATTCGAATCAACATTATAATTAATAATAAGTAACGAACTTAATACAGGCATTTCGACAACAATATTAAACTCTATTTTTATTATTTTATTTTCCTCCATGTCTTCCTTCAATATCTTTACAGATGTTGATGTTGATTTTGATTCAAGTCCATTATCTGGTGAATTAATATTGAAGCTTGCTTTAGGAATTTTTCCAATACTCTCATCTACTGTATTTAAGAAATAATTAATAACCTTATAAGTAGATTCAAAATGATTATCTTTTTTATTGAGTGTTGTTTCTGAAAAAACAACTTGGGAGAATAAAAGTAAATATATCGAAATTGAAATATATTTCATTTTACGTATTGGTTTATGCACGGTTATAAATTACCGGCATTTTTCCTTTCCATGTGTTCCATAAATCCGAGTTCACAACTAAATTTGACATGAAATTTGCGACGTTAATCCGGCTGGTTTGTCCGGCATCAAAGATAGCATTTCTAGTCGGTGAGGAATGAATATCATATTCAGTAACATTCTCTTCATCTGTAAGACCATCCGGACGGACAGCCACCCATTCAATAGATTTGTGTGATTGACCGACATGCAGACGAAGAAAATCAGCCGCCTTTTCATTATCGACATGTGGCGGTAATAATAATCGCAATAGCGATATAACATATCGTTGCGAAAGTGGTGGCTGCTCAGGGATATCGCGATTACTGTTGCCTGTTGTATTCATGAGAATAATTTTAACTTTCTTATCTGCGTTAATAGATTCAAGAGTGCGTGATATTTTTTCAATCGTATCGGTCACTAATAGCCTGGGTTTACCAAAAATACCTTTGAAAGTTAAATTATGTCCTAAGCAAGAAAATACAGCATCACAGTCTTCGAGGTGGGAAGCGAGCTCATTCTCTGACATATCAGATATGTTTGCCCTAATTATGTCCAAATTTGACTGGACATCATTTGTTTGTGTGAATGTACTTGCAGTGCGAACAATAGCAACAACGTTAATTTCCTGCTGGAGCAATTGTTGCACCAGTAATTTACCCGTGGCTCCACTTGCGCCGATGACTAACACTTTTTTCATAATATTCCCGTGATAATTTAGTGAATAGAGCTAGAGGGGTTAATAGGCTTCCATCATAGTCAGTAACTTTTCTGGGCTATCCTCAGCCAGTAGCATTTCGCGATGGTGTGATTTTACAAATTGTTCTTCTACAGCATGATCTAAAAAAGAGCATAACATATCGTAGTACCCTTCAACGTTAAGCAATCCACATGGTTTTTTGTGAAACCCAAGTTGCGTCCAGGTAAGTACTTCGAACAACTCTTCCTGAGTACCCAAGCCACCGGGAAGAGCAATAAACCCATCCGAAAGATCCATCATGACTTGCTTTCTTTCGTGCATCGAAGCAACGACGTTTAATTCTGTTAACCCGTTATGAGAGACCTCTTTATCGACCAACGCTTGCGGTATAACACCAATCACTTCACCGCCACCAGCCAAAACCGCATCTGCAATCTCGCCCATAATACCGACACTGGCACCGCCATAAACCAGTCCAATGCCCCGCAATGTTAGCGCTTTAGCAAGGCTACGCGCTGCGTAACCATACTCAGGGCGTCTTCCTGAACTAGAACCGCAATAAACACATACTTTTTTCATGAAGAAATCATTAAAACTGTTGAAATTCACCTCCTAGAATAGCATTGCTAATAACCGAACATCGCCCAGGAATTAAGCAATTCAAGGGCGATCACACATTTAATCATTTTTTTTCAGATTATTACGGTAAAAAGATAGTTTTTCTGGCCGGAAAGCTATATGGTGCGGTCATTAGTAAAAAATTTGTAGCGGTTCCCGGTAGTTAAACGCAATGTAAAAAGCAGCCTCTTCCGTAACAGTTCCACAACAATTTGCATGCTAATACATTGTTTTTTAATAATTTAAGGGGTATCCAAAAATGGCTACAGGTACAGTAAAATGGTTCAACGATAGTAAAGGTTTCGGATTTATTTCACCAGCTGATGGCAGCGCAGACGTGTTTGTTCATCATAGTTCTATCCAGGCTGATGGATTCAAGTCACTTGCCGAAGGACAAAGCGTAAGCTTTGATACTGAGCAGGGTGAAAAAGGACCTAGTGCAATCAACGTAGTTGCACAATAGTCCAGATTAGACTTTTTTGCCTACATGGATGTAGGTAGTAGAGCGACGCAGGAAGCCAAAGCCGAAAATAGTCTTAAAAAGCCTCGCTAAAGCGAGGCTTTTTTTATTCCTGTAACATAAAAACACCCTGTCCTTTTTTTAGTCTTCTTTTAGCCTCCAGTCTGTTTAAAACTCTTACATTGGCAATAAGAAAAAAAGCATCTATAGTTATAGATATATGATATCAATTCTATTTGATGCTTATGGCAGTCAACAGAGAGCCTGTTGATAATCAGCCAGTCGTTATTGACTATCTGGGAAGAAACCCAAATTTCTTTCTAGACAACCCTACTCTACTTTCAGAATTAAACCTCCCGCATGTGAACGGGAGAAACATCAGTTCATTAATCGAATATCAAGTTGACTATTTAAGGAAAAATGAGCAGTTGCTGAAATCGCAGATAGCGTCTTTAAGCAAAAACCAGGAGCAAAGTGACAGGTTGGCAGAAGAAGCCTATAAACACTCCTTTGCATTAATGGATGCGACATCTATAGAATCGCTTTATGACTCTTTGTTTCTATTCCTAAAGCACGAATATCAATGTAGCCATTTAATGATTTTTTTCTTTGTAGAAAAACGACCATATAAAGATTATCGCAATCTACGATTCAAACCAATTCATTCAAAATTACGCTATTTATTCTCGGGACTGTATAACGTCAACAAACCCCTGTGCGATAGCCTTCCATCAGAATACATAGATGAATTGTTTGGGGAAGAGTCGAACAAAATAAAATCCACAGTCTCTCTACCAATAAATAATGATGAACCACTAGGTTTATTTATATTAGGCAGCCAGGAATACAATACATACCAACAAGGATCTTCAATTACCCTATTAAATCATTTAAAAAACGTATTCGTAAAACAGTGTAATACGCTACTTAGGTAATTTAGTAAAAACGATGAAAGGACGCTGTAAAATATTGCGTCTCTATAGCGCTGCCAAGAGAAAGTTATTTAGCGGCAAAAACCCTTGCGACTTCAAAGGCCTTCTCATGATCAATATAGAGAGGTTTATCTGTTTCCCGCATTATTTCAAATAAGCGGTGGTGTACTTTGTTTTTTATATGACCAATCTTTAAAGCACCGATACCAACGGCCTTTTTCGGAGTGAAATCGAGTTCCTTGCCCATATCATTGATATCAACACCTTCAATGCCCGCGGGGGGAACTGCGTTTGCATCGGTCGCAACTATCAATTCTGGAGCTTGTTCCAATTGAGATCTCGAAATAACCTGAAGTCCCGCCTTTGCTGCATTGATTATGATATCTGATGTCTGTAATAAATTTTCGATGGCCTTATCCGAACCAATATTCTCACCCTGCATATTTACATCAAAGCGCGAATTATATTCATCGGCTATAGATTGACCGACCTTCTTCCCTCGAGTGCTACCAAGAAATACCTCCGCACCACATTTTGATGCCAAGATACCGGAACACACCCCAACAGGTCCGGTTCCACCTAGTATATGGATTGACTTACCTTCCAGTGATTCGCCTGTTATGTTTTTTACCCATACTTCTACGCAGGCCACCATTGCTGCTGCCGTTGTAATTGCGCCACTTGGATCAGCAAATATTGAGACTTCGAAAGGTGAAAACATGGCGGCCTTTGCCCGGTAAAACATGTCTATGGCCAAACCATAATCACGCCCACCAATAAAAATACCGGTACGTTGCGAGCCTTGTGAGTAAATAAGATCTTGAGTCAGATAGTGGATGTCATCAAGACCAACCTCTGTATAAGGAATCACCCCTTCAATCTGGGCACTATGCGCCATATTAACGTCAAATGGGCTGACATTGTTTGTCGGGGTAAATATATGTACAAAATAACGTTCGTCCATGATTTTCATCATAGCATGGCAAAAAATAATTATGTAACCCAAGCGGGCAACAAATTAATGATACCGAGCCCTGACTCCTTTATTTTTATTAATAATTTATTGAAAGCTTACATTTTTATAATATGGGGAATCCATACCCTTGCTTCCTTCTTCTACTACATTGCCATTAAATAGCTTTACCGACAAATTGCCATTAATCTGCTTTGTGAATGGTATCAGAAGTTCATCAATATACTTTTGAGCACAATCGAGCGATGTGAATTCATAAAAACCACCGACAGAATGGTTATTGATTCCGCTCAGCCAAGTCTTAGACTTCAGTCCTTCAAACTTCTTCATTTCAGGATTGATCGATTGCCAATCGATCTGATCAAATGGAACTGAGACCTGATACTCAGCATAAAGAAATATTTTTTCCTCACTCATTTTTCAACTCCTAAAAAAGAAAATTCTCATTAGACCCCACTTATTTCATATTAGAGGGGTCTGCCCCCTTAAATTCCGATATTTCTACTGGACTCCAAAGATATCCACTTAAAAAGAAATAAACCATCGCAACAACAAGAATCAGATAAAGCACCAGCAACAAGGATGAAATGATTTTAGTGGGAATAATTTCTGAATAAACCCAACATTTATAACTACTAAATATCCCTAGCAGAAATAAAATAAAAACCAACGAAAACCCAAGCACAAGCTTGTAATAGGTTTCATCATTATCAATTGTTTCAGAAAAACTAATACCAAGATAAGGCGATAAATTAAGTAACACAATAGGGACGAGAGTGACTACCCAATAAATAACCTTAATTCGTGATACATCCTCTGCCACTTCCATAGGAACCCCACCTGTTTAGTTATTCAATTTATAAACAATCTTAGGGTACAGACAAATTCAAATCTATAGAACGGATGAATTCTACCCAAATTTCTTAAAGTGATGAAGTCTCGACGTCTTGTTGGATATTCATCAGTTTACCAATGTGCATTGGTAGTTTTGATAGAAAATTATTTCTTCCATATTGGTAACCGCCTTAGCTATACCCCTTGGAATTGAGGTGTCTGTCACATTGCATTAAAAATAATGTGACTCAGTTGACAAATACCATGCTCAATTTAACCAATCCAATAAATTGGCACCTCTGTTGCAATAGATTATTTAATACTAATTTATGGAGATAAGAAAATGAATTATTTAAATATTAATTTTCCAGTGTCAGTTTTTTCATTTGGTGCCTTTATATTCCTATCTGCACCTTTAGAAATATTTTCCTCTTATACTATTAAAGAAATATCTATGACCGGTTTATTGATCGAATTGGTTGGGATAATAATAGGGGCACTCGTGATTTATAGAAATAAAGTAACTCAAGAGTGTCTGGAAGATATCTAGACTAAAATGCGGCTATGCCCAGAGACCATGAACCTCAGCATCTTTGTTTAAAGATTAATTCTGTTGTGACCCACTTATTTAAGCTTGGTTAAATAAGTCTTGCTCAAGATTCAATAGTTTTTCTTTAGCGCTTAGTCCGCCAGCATAACCAACCAGTTGTCCATTGCTACCAATGATTCGGTGACAAGGAATAATAATCGAAATGGCATTCGCGCCATTTGCAGAGGCAACCGCCCGAACTGCTTTTTTATTACCTATTTTTTCTGCTAACTGTAAATAACTGGATGTAGTACCGAATCTAACGTTTAGCAATTCTGACCAAACACTTTTTTGAAAAACCGTACCTGCCATTAACAGCGGAATTGTGAATATTTGTCTTTTATAATTGAAGTACTCGTCCAATTGCTCATTGGTATCATCTATTATTTCATTTCTAGCTTCGACAAAGTTCGCATTCAGACACTTACTCAACCGAGCATCTACCTCCGCTCTCATTTTTCGGTAGCGCCAATCACATAAGCACAGCTTGTTATCAAAAGTTCCTAATACCAGTTCGCCATAAGGCGAGTTGAAATATTGATAATGAACTTCATTCATTATTTAGTGACAGATTTATTAATACCTAAAAATTCTGAATTTACGCTTAAGGCGCGATCGTATTCCATTAGCTTAGCTGTCTTTTGGCTAATATCGCTACTACAAAAACGTTCTAATAAATAAAACATCATATCGATCGCCAAAGTAACACCACCACCAGTGATGATGTTGCCAGAATCAACTAATGCAGCAACAACAGGTTTAACAGTTGCTGCATAATCATTAATCATTTCTATCGGTGCTGTCTCACCGGGTGCAGCTAATCTTCGTGTCGTTACTTCAAGCCCGCTTACTATGCCAGATGCTGCGAGGATCATGCCGCCAGTACAAACAGAAACTATGACTGAATTATCCTTGGCCGCTCGAATGAAATTTAATGTGTTTTCATTTTGACATTGCTCTTTCCAACCGGGACCACCCGTCACAATTAAAATATCAAATTCGGGACAATTGCTATAGTCGTAATCAGCAATGGTACGAACATTACTAGCAAGGACAACCTCGCCAGCGTGTTCAGCGACGGATAAAATGTCAATATCAGGGTGAAAACGTCTTGCCATTGACAGGACGCCGGTCGTTGCACCAACGTCGATCGGTTCTACATCGGAATAAATTAAGATCGCGAATTTCATCTGGTAATTATTTTTAGACAATTATTAATTGGAGAATAATGTTGCCTTAAAGTATCCTGTTGGTCAACTTAGTGTTAACTTAAGCATGACAGGATAAAGGAAGAATTAATCGAGTTAAGATATAAAAAGGAAAACAATAAATATTAAAAATATGACTACAGAAACAATCGAAAAAACCATCAGCCGCAGACTTAAAGATCTCCGAAAAATACGCGGTATTACTTTGGAGACATTAGCGTCACAAACAGGATTTACCAAAGGCTACCTATCAAAGATAGAGAATGCTAAAAAACTCCCGCCCATAGAAACGCTCGCAAAAATCTCTACCGCATTAAACACAGAGATAGCATATTTTTTCCAACAAGATGATGAGTTACAAACGACAGATGATGGATATTCAATCGTACGAGCACAAGAAAGGAAGCGTGTAGTCCGTGGCGGTTCATCTTTTGGTTATGACTATGAAAGTATTGCCTATAAAAAAGTAAAAAAATCTATTGAGCCTTTTATATTTACCTTTCCGGAAAATCTTAAAAACGATGAGTACTTTTCTCATGCAGGTGAAGAAATGATATTTATCCTAAGCGGCACCGTTGAATTTGATATCGAAGGTAAGATCGTCATTCTTTCTCCTGGTGATTGCGTCTACATGGATTCCATTAATCGTCATCGTGGTAAGGCTATCGGTGGTGAAGCAAAGGCACTCGTGGCTATTTACCAAGCTGATAGTGAATAAAATACTTCCCAAGTCTCAGCCCTACAAATAAAACAAAGCATCTATCGTCTGCTGTCACATGAATATTGTTGACAGGTAATAAATTGACCGCTAATCTCCTGCTAGGAAACATTGTTTCCCAATAACGAAACAGGAGATATTGAATGGTTGCTACAAAACGTCCTAGCATAGAGCCGACAATTGGTGGTTCTACCTATGTACTACCTCAAGAAATGGATTGGCGACCAAGCCAATTTGAAGGGATTCAAATCAAGGTGCTTTATGAGGATAGGGATAAGGGTGAGATGACCTGTCTTTTAAAATGGGAACCGGGCGCTACCTTACCGTTTCACAAACATCCTGAAATTGAGCAATCCTATGTTATAGAAGGATCATTTTACGATCATGATGGTATTGCGCGAGCGGGTGAATTTACTTGGCGTAAAGCAGGTTCATTTCATGAAACTAAAACAGATGAGGGTTGCATCATACTTGCAGTGTATCGTAAGCCAAATATCTTTAAGAACACTGCCGGTTTTTATAACGAACCAGATAAAAAAGGTTTTGATGACGAGTAATAAGACCACAATAGTTCTAGTCCAGCATTTAAAACAAGCAATCAATGGGATGAATAATTCGGAGAAAATAAAATTAATTAAAATTATCAATTAAGCGAAAGCGTTCACAGACAAGCAACATTTCAGGACTGAAACCACTATTACGTTCAAAGTAAGCTCGGTGATCATGCTGCCAACCCGCCAAGGAATCATTCTCCCCTTCCGCTAGTGCAAATGCTTCTTCAACATCAATGAACTTTATAATAGCGATATTAATAGTCTCTATCACGAGTGCCGGTGAACCATCCCAATTCAATACAATATCCTGTCTACCCAAAACGGGCATCGCTTCATTCCCAGATTCAAAATCTCGAAGTGCGCCACAAGTGGCCGTTTTTTTCCCTTCGAGAACTAAATTAATCAGTTGTTCAGACAATGCTTTACTATCACCAAATGTAAACGTTTCCGCATTCGGGTATTCGTGTAAAACTGCATCTAATTGCAAAATTTCATCCCATAATAATTTTTTCTAAAATTCAAGATTTATAATGGCAATAATACAACAGGTTCCGGTATCCATGCAGGTAACACTAAATCTTGAAAGAGAGTATTATAAATTAAGAAATTATTGAACCTGATTTGACTATGTTTGCAGATATTAATCAATACATGCTAACCCAGTCATATGTGCATTAGTTTAACCTTAATAATTATTATAAATTTTTAAAAACCATAATGGATAATACGATAACACTAGATAAGCATCATGATGCGAAAGACCTGTCCGATCGTATTGCCTATGCTTTCACTAAATTCCTTCGATTTTTTGCCGATACATTTTTCGCAAAGCGATACGGACATCGAGCAGTCGTTTTAGAAACAGTTGCCGCAGTTCCAGGCATGGTTGCTGGCTCATTACGGCATCTACGCGCACTACGCCGCATGGAAAGCGATCAGGGATGGATACGTATCCTACTCGAAGAAGCAGAAAACGAACGCATGCACTTAATGACATTCGTAAATATTGCACAACCATCAGTGTTTGAACGCGTACTGATATTGCTTGCACAAGGTATCTTCTACAATTTGTTCTTTCTGGTTTATATATGCTCAGCAAAAACAGCACATCGTATAGTCGGTTATTTTGAAGAAGAAGCGGTATACAGCTATACCGAGTATTTAGCTGGCATAGATGATGGAACTCATGAGAATGTACCCGCTCCTGAAATCGCGATTGAATATTGGAACTTACCAGCAGATGCGCGTTTACGTGAAGTTGTTATTGCCGTGAGAGATGATGAAGCACATCACCGTGATGTAAATCATGATTTTGCTAACAAACTTGCTTGAGTTAACACAGAGCCTAAATACAGTTTCAATATAAAGTCTGCTCGAAGAGTAAGAAAGAGAAAATGAGTGACTTCGAAACAGTGAAAGAGAGTTTTGAACGATGTGGCACTTCCGATGGGTTTTACGATACGTTTTATGAACTATTTCTATCAAAGTCAGATGAGATCGCGCCATTTTTTTCTGGAACTGATTTTAAAAAACAGAAAAAATTATTAAAGGCAACGATTACCACCATGATACGTTTCCCACTCGATCACAGAGGGACACAAACAACCTTAGCCATGGTCGCAAAAACTCACAGCCCTAATAATTACAATAGCTACAATATCAAACCTGAACTACACGCACTATGGCTAGATAGCCTTTGCGAAACGGTTAAAAAACATGACCCTGATATTACTGTAGAACTTGAAGATAAATGGAGGAATTACATACAAGAAGCAATTAATACTATTCTTTCGAAATATTAGTAAAATGAGAGCTGACTACTTTAATAGAACCAGCCAAATTTCTTAAAATAATGAATTTTCGACATCCTGTTGAATATTTAACAGATTACTTAAGTGTAATTAATTCTTGGATAAAGTACTGAGATGGGTTTGGAAGAATTCTAAATTAGAAAAGGACCTGATCCTTTTTATTTTATCCATGAACTTTACCCTAAATTTTTTATTTTGAAATAAGTAAAAATTGATCTTGATCAATAATATATTTTAACAGTGTTTTAATTTGTACATAGTTACCTGGAAAATACTGGAGATTAGAGAATGGAACTATGGTTGAACCTACTGTTCGGCAACCCTATTGGGTTGATGTCGATGATTGTCGTGTTTGTAACCTTTGTGATTATCAGTTATTTCTTATATATGCTTTATGATAAGTCAAAACCTAAGTCCTGATTTAGGTGGGCATTGATAATTTACAATAATTACCGGAATGTAGATCTATTCTTACTCCGTCAATAATATTGGTCGTCCCTACCCATAATTGACTGGGTAGCTTTCCAACTTATATACAAAAAATGATTACCTTATTGAGTAAGAATCTTTACTTAATTAATTTTAATAAAGGAAACATCAATGATAGTCGAGAGAACTAAACTGGTTGCCGAGAGAGATGAGGTTCGTTCAAAAATAATGGTCATGGGTCAGGACTCGGTCAATCTATTAAACCAGTTCATGGAATCATTGGTTCATCTTGATATCGAACGTGCGGATAATATTACAAATGGAGATGAACATTTTAATCATCTTTATCAGAGCATCCATGATGAATGCTTAATCATGATCGCCCGCCAACAACCAGTCGCCTCCGATTTGAGAGAAGTTATATCTGATCTTCAGATAGCAATCGAACTTGAACGCATTGCAGATCACATTGCTTCAGTAGCCCAGATCGTACATACCTTGTCTGTGGCAGCCATTCCTCCAGTCTGGGATGAGATCATACACATGGTCAGACATACTTCAGACATGATGAGTAATATGCTGATCGCTTACCATGAAATGGACGTGGAAAAAGCAGAAGCAATCGCTACTAGCGACGATGATATAGACAGAATGGACCAACAAATAGTCACTGAAATTATTGATTACATGAAATCAAACACAGCAGCTATCGAAAACGGCACCCATCTCATTTGGCTAGTACATGATATAGAACGTATCGCGGATCGTGTCACTAATATCGGCGAACAGATTGTCTTTAATGCCTCCGGGAAAATAGCCGATTGGAATACCTCTAAAGCTTAAGCAACGAAAGTGAGGTCTAATATCACTTACTCATAATCCTTGTCTATGTGGTACTAGCTCAGCTAATACCTCTTCGATAACACGTACAACTTCTTCCTGTTTCAAGTAATCGAGTGCATCAGCATGAGGCGATGCAAACTGACCTGCATCATTATCAAAATATTTTCCAGAAGCAGTAGAGAATTCATCTGATAGTGCTGCACGGATGATTATATCTGCACCAATATTGATATCTTTACCATCCACACCAAAGACTTCTTTCACCATCTTACTGGCAAGCAAGGAACCCGGATTAATTGCAACAATCATCGGGCCACGATCATTAAGCAAAAGTGCTATATGCCGAGACCACATCGTTAACGCCAGCTTACTTTGTGCATAAGCGCTCATCTCATCCGACAATTTAACTTGCCCTGCTAATGCTTTTAGATCAATTGGGGACTGAGCAGCAGACGATAGATTAATTACCCTGCCAAAGTTCCCAAGCAACGGTAGTAATCGTTGTGTTAATAAGTACGGTGCAAATGTATTCACAACAAACCTTAAATCCAGTCCTTCTTTCGTTGAGGGTTCTGCAACCTTGAAGACACCCGCATTATTAATCAGCACATCAAGTTTATCGTGTTTGTTTATGATGGTCTTCGCCATCGCCTTGACATCAACCAGACGAGAGAAGTCAGCCATGAAGGTTTCAACATGGCCGTTGCCCGATAATTGAGAAAGTATTTTTGCTGTTTTGGATAACTTTTCAGCATTTCGCCCGTGCAGTAAAACATGATGCCCCTGTTCGACTAATTTTTTAGCGGTTACTAGACCAATGCCATCAGTTGAACCCGTTATTAATATAATTTTTTTAATAAACTTATTTCCTTTTGCTGTGGACTGTTAAAAGGGTTCGGATATCTTTAATTTAATTAAAAATAAACTGATACGCAATAATAGAAAGGTCAGCCCCTCATATTTATTTTTATACCATAAAAACAATAGGCACTGTCTTTCGTTATCATACGTTTTTTAACGTTTTGGACATACAAGCCTTGATCTAGATCAAAGCATCTCTAGAACATTGTTCTATTATTTAATTGAAGGGTTGATGGCAATGCTTATATAGCAAACCCGGTTATTTAGAAACAATTTTATTGCAGAGTAAAATATGAATAAAAAAATACTTGTTGCGGTACATTCTGGATTTACTGACGCACCAGCTATTCAACGTGCTCTCGAATTAGCCAGTACTACTGATGTGGACATTTTGCTCTATAGCGCTGTATATGATGAATATATTCCAAATATAAGCGTCGTTACAGAGCAAATTCAAAAATTGCATCAAAAGATGCTTGATTCAGAAATCGCAAAACTTAAAGAAATCAAAAATCACTTGGTACAGACTGCAAAATCAGTAGAAATTGAGGCGCAATGGGAACCCTCCGTAACCGATGGCATCACTAAAGCGGCTGAAAAGTTTAATGCTGACTTTATTTTAGTTTCGAGTACCCGCCATTCATCACTGTCTCGACTATTTTTGTCCAACACAGATTGGGAAATATTGCGTCATGTCTATATGCCGATACTCTTCGCCCATCAGCATGAGAAAAAATCTTATAAAAATGTGGTCATTGCTGTCGAATCTGCCTATAACAATGACGATACAATAAAATTAGAAGATCAGATGATCGCTATAGGCAAATGGTTCTGCGAAACATTTAATGGTGAGCTACATATAGCACATGCTCACCCATCTCAGCATACAGTAGCAAGTATGGATTATATGATACCTGCTGATTTAAATGAAAAATTGAAACAGCAACATAAAGATTCCTTATATCAATTAAGCTCCAGACATAATATCAATGAGCAAAACACTCATTTTCTTGAAGATTATCCACGCATAGCAATTCCAAAGCTTGCCAATGACATAGATGCCGATTTAGTTATCATGGGACTAGTCTCTCGTAGTTTTATAGACCGGTTTTTAATCGGTTCTACGACAGAGTATCTTTTAGACCATTTGGCATGTGATGTTTTAACAGTTCATGCAAACTACAAAGCTGGCACATAAAATTGAAGAGGCGTGCCCTTTTCATTTTATCTCTAAAAATGTTTTTTTGACCCTTTCGATCTTACCGAAATGTATCATGACAACCATTACAGGTTACATTTAAACGTGTGTATGCCGGTTCAATAAGCTCGTAATTATCACCGTCAAGAACATTTTTAAAATTCTGTGTTTCTGCATAGAGGTTATTAGCCAAAGACCTAAATCCTATTTGTTTATATTTTTCTAACTTAGTATCAGGTGGTTCTTTTGTCATTGCCTCTGCAGTTAACAGCAGGTCATCTACAGTTTTTATTAGTACAGACATCTGACCTTTTTCAATTATATTTTTTTCTATATCTGCATGCTTACTGCCTTGCAGAGCTGAATTTAAATTCAGCATAATGCCACGTAATTTTTCACTGGGAATGGCGTGAGGAGCTCGTGAGCGCGCTTCTGGTTCTGTAGTTGTTTTCATTTTGCCTTCATCGCTCATACACGTGCCGGCATTCAGATAAAATATCAATAGAATCAGCATCTTTTTCATAACAAATGATCCTCGTTATTTTTAATTAGATTTACCTAAGTATGTTTCATCGCATTTGATGATAATTATAGTTCTTGGTATGAATGCGAGAATTGATCTAAATCAACATAAGAAGCACTTTAATTGTGGCGAGAATTACTAATAAGCAGAGTCAGATCAGGCGTTTTTAATTCTAAATATCGTACCTGTCCTTACTTATTTATAAACTCATACGAACAAGTATCAATCACCTGTCCTTCTTTATCAAAAGAACGCTCAGAAAAGAATACTTCCCCTTGCTTGTCTATTAATAACACAGTCGAACTGCGCGTACCGTAGCCATCAAAATGTACAAATAGTGGTGAAAGTTTGCGTTCCCATTCAAGGCTAACTCCCGTTGATGGCAACTCGCTGTCTGCGGCTATGGTCTCATCAGCAAGTAATTCAAATAATTTCTCTGGTTCAGGTTTTTCGCTCTCCGGTGTAACTTTCTCCAACGCAGCCTTACCCTTTTCCACTTTAGGCCAAGGACTATCTAACTTACCGTTACTTATACCGTACAAACCGGGCTTTAATGCCTGATAATCTTCTTCAACACTGCAATAAAACAATAATGATTGTTTATCTCCAACCAGCAAATTAAATTCATCGTAAGTATGCCTTTGTAACATAACTTTTTGAATATAGTATTCGGCGGAGTCGTTACCTTTCAGATAATCACTGACCAAAGAGCCTCTGGAAGTTGCACTCGTTTTATTCTGTGATGGCTCACGGTAATTGGTGACGGCGGCGATGCGACCATCTTTACTAACCCCCATCCACGACCCACCTTTGCGTAGGTCTCTCCCGGCAAGGATTGAGGGGCAATCATCCCAAAATGATGCTGCTTCTGTGGGACGTTCGAAAAACTCATCTCGATTCGCTGCCAAAATAACCGGGTAATCAGAGTGTTTATTAAAACTAAATAGAAGTAAGCACATAGTGTCATTGTTACTAAAAGAGTCGGCATATGATATACCGCTATTAATTAATCACTTACTAATTTTTCGGAAAATAATTCTACAGAACTACACATGACTCGACAGACTTTTCCTTCGTGCGGGTCATCTATTTTACTTTTTAAATGTTAGTTATTAAGAGTGATCCGACCTTTCTTTTCAACGACGCCTTCCATAACCAAAACATCCTCTAAAAAATTCTGCACGACTCTGCCTATCATCAACTCAGTATGTTTTAGTCTAAAGTTTGCATCTAATGAATAATCACCTTTTTCCTTGGCATATTTTTTCATTTCAATATCAAACTCACCAACCTCTTTATTCTTATCGTTATAAAAGTTTGCTTCAAACTCCCACTTTTTATAAATACGCTTACCAAAGAGAATGGCGAGCACGAAGAGTAAAATGATAAAGCCTATCAATCCGAGAGCGAAATTTATAAAAAAATTGAATGCTGTTTCGATTATTTTAAATATTGATTCCATATCATCAACTACCAACGAGTTTATTGATTAAAGGGTAACGTCTCTTTATTTTTCTACAGAGTCCACTTCTTCCATATTAAAAATATATGCCCCTATTATCAGAGATTATATGGAAACTATTGCATTGTAAAAAACGTTTAAATCCCAGTGAATTTAAGTTATAACAAAACAATAAATAACCTGCTTATTGGAGTGATGTAATGAAGCTACAACTAATTGTTTTATTATCGACATCTCTTTTCATAAGCTCATGTAGTGATTCTGGCAGCAACAGCCAAAGTGCTGGGAAGTTACAGGTAAAGATAGATAATCAGGTTAGTCAGCAAATTAAGATCATATCTGCTACTGGCACGCTAAAAGGTAAAGTAAATCCCATTGAAGCCCAGATAAGCCTGAAGAATATCAGCGCATCACCTCAACAGATTTTATTGAAGGGTCAGTGGCTAGATTTCAAGGGTGGGTTTAATGGCGGTGGCCAACGTATCCTGACGTTGGCGGCAGATGAGTCACAAACTATAAATGAAGGCACACGATCCAGTCGTGTCACAAGCTATCAGGTCACGCTCGAAGCCACTCAACAAACGCAGGAGCAGTTGTTGTCTGAGACATTGGCTAGTAATAAGCTTGCTATTGCGACAGGTTATGGAATGACCTTTTCTGAGACGCCCTCTACGGAGAAAATCCCTGCCTTGCCTATTCGCGGAGTCGCTAATGGGCAAGCATTTGAGGGAAAGACACTGATATTTCGTACCGATGATAAAGGCCAATGGAAACTGGAGATCAGTGACCGGGCTTTTGATGTGGTCAAGGGTATTGCCATGGCACGGAGTGAACATTCCGATGTGCAAACAGTGTTTATTAATCTGCCCGAAACACCTGCCGCAGACAAAATCATCCAGCAAGAGATGCAATATGGCGGAGGAATGTTCCAGATAAAACCTGCAGCAGACAGCCAAACCACCACCAGCTGGAACAGCTCACTTGCCTATAAAATTGAAATAAGCGATTGGCAAAAAGGTACGAGTACCCATCATTCCTGCGGTAGGCCTAAATTGGGCAAAGCCTCCGGAAAGCTTTATATCAGCTTCAAAGGGTCATCTGAAAGCAAGATCAAAAATTCATGGATCTCAGGTGCTTTTAAAGACGCGACAATTTTATATTGTGGCGATTCGTGAAGTACATTATTGAATTACGGGAGAATGTTTAACCTAGCCCAGCAGTTCTCTATATAAGATTTTTACTTCCACCCGAATCTAGTCCATAGTGCCCGCAGCATAAAGCTAGCAGCTAATTAATCCACTCATGAGAACACAAGCAAAAGACCTTTTATCTTATCCAACCTATTGGGCTGAATGCTACGGTATCGCACCGTATCTGCCGATGACGCGTGCTGAGATGGATCAACTGGGCTGGGATAGTTGTGACATCATCCTGGTTACTGGCGATGCCTATATCGATCACCCGAGTTTTGGTATGGCGGTGATGGGACGTTTGCTTGAATCACAGGGTTTTCGTGTCGGCATTATTTCACAGCCCGATTGGCAAAATACCGATGATTTTATGCAGTTGGGCGAGCCAAACCTCTATTTTGGCATTACCGCAGGGAATATGGATTCCTTGATTAATCGATATACCGCCGATCTGCGCTTCCGTAGTAATGATGCCTACACGCCAGATGGCGAGGCCGCTAAACGTCCGGATCGTTCAGTTATTGTTTATAGCCAACGTTGCAAAGAAGCTTATAAAGATACCCCCATTGTTATTGGCGGTATTGAAGCGAGTCTGCGGCGGATTGCGCATTATGATTACTGGAGCGATAAGGTTAGAAAATCTGTATTGATTGATTCCGCAGCGGACATTTTACTATTTGGTAATGCCGAACGCGCTATTGTCGAATTAACACATAAAATGTCCCACGGTGTGAAGATTGAAGAACTCGGCAATATCCGTGGTACGGCCATTATTCGAGAACACATGCCAGAAGATTGGACCGAGATCGATTCCAGTCGGATTGATTGGCCGAGTATGTGGCCGAAAGAAGTGAAGTCGAATAAAAATCCCTATGATTACGATCATAGTCCAACAACGAATGAAAGCTGCGCTACAAAAAATGAAGCCGGCAAAAATAAGGCCGAAAATAATGCTAGTGAAGTAAAGGAAATAAAAATAATTCCGATGCCTTTGGCAAGCAAACAAAAGTTGGATTTAGATAAAACCTATATTCGCCTACCTTCTTTTGAAAAAGTCCGAAATGATTCTGCCTTGTATGCACACACTTCGCGCATATTACATTTGGAATCAAACCCGCATAATGCTAGACCTTTGGTACAACGACATGGGTCGAAAGACGTCTTAATAAATTTACCGCCAATACCGTTAACGACAGAAGAGATGGATGCCGTATTTGCATTCCCATATCAGCGTAAACCGCATCCCAAATATGGCGATGCAAAAATTCCCGCGTATGACATGATCCGTTTTTCAGTCAACATCATGCGCGGTTGTTTTGGTGGTTGTACCTTTTGTTCTATTACAGAACATGAAGGTCGTATTATTCAAAGCCGTTCACAAGAATCAGTATTGAAAGAGATCGAAGATATCCGCGATAAAGTACCTGGCTTCACTGGCACTATCTCTGATCTGGGTGGACCGACAGCAAATATGTATCACCTGAATTGCAAAGATGATGAGATTCAAGCGAGTTGCCGTCGACTCTCCTGTGTCTATCCTACTGTTTGTAAAAATCTAAAAACGGATCACAGTGAAACAACATCCTTATATCGAAAGGCACGGAAAATAAAAGGCATCAAACGCGTCATGGTCGCTTCCGGACTGCGTTACGATTTGGCAGTCAAAGACCCTGAGTATGTAAAGGAACTGGTAACACATCATGTTGGTGGCTATCTCAAGATTGCACCGGAACATAGCGAAGAAGGTGTATTAAACAAGATGATGAAGCCGGGCATGGGCAGCTACGATGAATTCAAACGCATGTTCGAAAAGTTTTCAAAAGAAGCCGGTAAAAAACAATACTTAATCCCTTATTTTATTGCCGCGCACCCCGGCTCAGAAAATGAAGACATGCTGAATTTGGCCTTGTGGTTGAAAAAGTATGATTTCGAACTGGATCAAGTACAAACGTTCTATCCTTCACCAATGGCAATGGCAACCGCCATGTATCATTCTGAAAAGAATCCATTGAAAAAGGTGCGCTATAAAAGTGAAAAGATGTTTGTGCCAAAAGATCTGGATCAGCGACGTCTACAAAAGGCTTTTCTTCGTTATCATGACCCGAAAAACTGGGACGTGATACGCACGGCTTTAAAGGAAATGAATAAATCTGAATTAATCGGTGATGGTGAACACCAGCTCGTTCCCGCACCAGAATATTCTCGAACGAGTAATCATAATAAAGCGCATTCCAAAACCGGACGACGTAAAAAGCCAAAAAGAAGATAAGCAATCTCAATTAACCGGACAAGGAAGAATAGCTAGGCCTGACCCCGCATCCCAAAATTAAAGCGTTGCTTGCACTCAATATTTTGTATTTTTCCTGGATAGACATCCCTTTCGCCGCCGCCCCGGTCAGTTTTTCATTAATATCTCATGCGTAATTCCTAGCTCAGGTACTGAGAAATTTATTCTGTCATCAAAATTAATAGTAAAACTAAACTGTTTACGATTTAATATACATATACTGTAGCGATACCACGGGAATAAATATGACAGATTTTAAAACTATTGGCCGTTATAAAATTGAAGAAAAGATCGGCGAAGGCTCATACGGCCTTGTCTATCGTGGTCAAGATCCACTATTGCAAAGAGACGTTGCTATCAAGGTCGCAAAAATCAATACGAATTCACCTGAAGAAACACAGGAACTTGGAAAAGCTTTCTACAACGAGGCACAAATTGCAGGTAATTTCACCCACACGAATATTGTCACGGTATTCGATGTCGGTAGAGACAACGGTATGGACTATCTTGTCATGGAGTTGGTACCAGGACGGCCTCTTGATGATTATTTTAGTGATACGGGTATTGAGAGCATAGAGGAATGCATCGATATCATTCATAAGTGTTGCGTAGCGTTAGATTTCGTTCACTTTCACGGGATCATCCACCGTGATATCAAGCCGGGCAATATAATATATAACCGTCCTCAGGGTTTGGTGAAGTTAACGGATTTTGGTATTTCTCACTACGTAGAAACCAAGGATTTTGTCGGTAATGCAGGCACACTTGCCTATATGGCACCCGAGCATTTTCTTGAAGCACGCAAAATCACTACCCTGACCGATATCTTTGCACTGGGATGCACCATGTATAAAGTTTTGACTGGGAAAAGGCCATTCGATGGAAATTCGAAAACATTAGTAAACCAAGTCCTGTATGAAGCTCCCACACCATTGTGGGGCCTTAGACCAGATGTGCCAGAAGAGGTTTGTGCCATTGTGGACAAAGCGATGGCAAAAAAGGATGCAGACCGCTATCAATCCGCATTAGAGTTTGCCGCTGATCTTATAATGGCTCATAACAAAATCGAACTTGAGAAAACCCAAAGTAGGAAATCTGTTACGTGGCCATCTGAATTACAGTACTACACTGAGTTTAGACAAAATGACTGGTTTAGGTATTTTTCTCCTGATCAGATACAACAATTACTGCAAATTGGATCAGTTAAAATAGTGCCCGATGGGTATGCCATCATCACGGAAGGAGAAGTTAGCCAAGAGTTTTTTCTGCTGATAGAAGGCCAAGTAATGGTTATGAAAAAAGGTGTTAATATCAACTTACTTGAGAGCGGTGCTTGTTTCGGTGATACAAGTTTACTTGGTGACACAACTCAACGTACCGCCAGTATAAAAGCGATAGGTAGTGTGACACTTTGGATTATTGATTCAAAGAAAATAGAAAACCTGTCAGCAGAGAACCGTTCATCTCTATTCAAGACGCTGCTGGGAGTTTCTATGGAACGCCTTGAAGAACTGACAGCGGATGTGGCTACCTATATAGGAGATTCTTAGTCACAGGTTTTAATAAGTGCGTCAGATGAACTTGTTAATCTGTTCCATTAGATAAGCATGATTTGACCCGAATGGCACTTACTTAAGTCCGTCATCCCCGTGAACGACTACAGGGAAGAAGGAGATAGAGCGACTCAGGACGAATATAGGACATATTCGGGTAAAAATGTCAGGAACATATTTTCCAGACAAAGCCGAGACGGGGATCTAGTTTGGAACCGTGCCCCATTTCACATGGATTCCCGCCTGCGCGGGAATGACGAGAAAAAAGAAATTCAGAGCTCATATACTTTAAGTAACTGCCATTCTGATCTGGTCTTGCCCCAATTACTCCACTTACCCCTCGGATTCACCTGTTTAAGTGATAAAGATAGCCTTTCTGTGCGGGATGCTATATGGTGAAGTCATTAGTAATATTTTTGTAGCGGTACCCGGTAGTTCCTCGCAGTGTAAAACAGCAGCCCTCCCGTAGTAAATCCACAACAACTAGCATGCTAATACATTGTTTTTTTAATAAATTAAAGAGGTAACTCAAAATGGCTACAGGTACAGTAAAATGGTTTAACGATAGTAAAGGTTTTGGTTTTATATCACCTGCTGATGGCAGCGCTGATGTGTTCGTTCATCATAGCGCTATTAAAGCGGATGGATTCAAATCACTTGCTGAAGGTCAAACTGTAAACTTTGATACAGAGCAAGGCGAAAAAGGTCCTAGTGCAATCAACGTGGTTGCATAATAGATCAAACCAGACAGTAGTTGCCTACATGGATGCAGGCAGTAGAGCGACGCAGGAAGCCAAAGCCGAAGAAAGTCTTCATGAAAGCCTCGCTACTCGCGGGGCTTTTTTATTTCACCCCTTTATCCTATCGAAGCGATTACAATTAACTGCACAATGACTAATAGCGAGACCTGATCCTAAATCTCAAAGAAACTGTGGCCTGCCTCCTATTATCACTTATTTAAAATGAGCGTATTAATATTACAAATCATCATCAAGCAATGGGATAAGAGCCAACGCACAGAAGCACACGTGTCGGAAAGAGCAAATAAACCCGATAAATATCCAATAAAGATACCTCCCGCTTTTTATATTTCCGACAGGCAATGTGTGATAGACCAGCATGGCGATGATTTACAAGGCGGTCGCATAAAATATAGTCAGGCAACAAAGGGCAATTTAAAGCTTGATCGATTCAAAATAGATTTAAATACAAACGTACTTGAGTACTGTGACACATCGGAAACTGATGCAGAGACGCAAACAATCGGGTCGTTTGAAAACAAATGGATACAATGCCGATACAACTGGCGCTAT
>JAJFKL010000019.1 GCA_021773235.1 Gammaproteobacteria bacterium
AAGGCAAGTTAGTCATGAGTGTTTCACTAAAAAGTAAGTTTGTTTCGGGTAGCGGTTTGATATTAGCCACCTGTTTATTTATCGCCACGATCATACTGGCGAATACTGCGTTGACTACATGGCGTATTGATTTAACAGAAAGTAGATTGTTTACTCTTTCCGAAGGTACTAAAAATATTCTCAGCAATCTGGAAGAACCTGTTCAGCTTGATTTTTATTTCTCGCAAAAGGCAATGAGTGAATTCCCCTTATTGGTTAATTATGGTTCTCGCGTTAGAGACATGCTGGAAGAGTTTGCCACGCATGCGGATGGAAAGTTAATTCTCAATATTATCGAGCCAGATACATTTTCTGAATCTGAAGATCAAGCTGTAGCCAGTGGTCTGCGAACTGTTTCTGCTAATTCTGCAGGTGATAGAGCCTATTTTGGTATTGTCGGTACCAATTCGACTGATGATGAAAAGGTGATTCCTTTTTTCCAGACCAATCGTGAGTCTGCGCTTGAGTACGATATAACCAAGATGATTTTTGACCTCGCTTATCCAGAGAAACGTAAGGTGGGTGTTGTATCTCAATTGCCAATCATGGCAACTACCGGTGATCCTGACGGACGCGATTGGACAATTATCAGTGCACTGCGAGATTCATTTGAAGTTCACAACCTGAGCCAAGACCCGGACAATCTGGCTGAAAGCATCGATGCAGATGACATAGATGTATTGATGCTAGTACATCCTAAAAAACTTGAAAACGATGTTTTGTACGCAATTGATCAATACCTATTACGTGGCGGTAAAGCGATAATTTTTATAGACCCAATTGCTGAACTTGATCAAACACGACCTGACCCCGGTAACCCAAACACAGTACCCGACATCCAGTCATACTTACCTGAGTTACTAGAACTCTGGGGCCTGGAAATGAGTAAAGAAAAGGTTGTTGGCGACATCAATGCCGCTATGCGTGTGCAATCAGATGATCCACGTAATCCACAAGGTGTCGATTACCTTCCTTGGTTAAGGATGACAGAAAAGAATTTTAATGCAGACGACTTTTCTACTAGTGAATTAAACCTGATACATATGGGTACCGTGGGCTCTTTGGAGATAATTGAAGATAAAGGGCTGACCATTACCCCGTTGATAGAAACATCTGAACAATCAACAAAGCTTGAACGTGATTTATTGCTGTTCCAACGTGACCCGAATATCATCATGAGCAACTTCAAATCAGAAGATAGGAAGATGCTTATTGCTGCAAGAATCAACGGCAAGGCAAAAAGTTACTTCCCAGAGGGGAAACCTGCTAAAGATGCAGAAGCTGAAAAATTCGTAGACCCGAAATTTGTCAATGAGGGTGAGCTAAACCTAATTCTGGTAGCTGACACGGATATAATGGCAGACCATTTCTGGATTCGCTCTCAAGAAATGTTTGGCACCGCTGTACCTCAACCTATCGCTAATAATGGCGACTTTGTCATGAATAGCATTGAAAACCTCTCTGGAAATACTGATTTGATCAGCTTGCGCGGACGCGAAAAATATTCTCGTTCATTTGAAATGGTCGACCAAATTCGTAGGGAAGCAGAAGCAGAATTTCGCGAACGCGAAACCGAGTTGCAAGCAAGCTTAGATGAAACAGAAAATAAAATACGTCAGTTACAACAAGAGCAAGGTGGTGAAAAATCTTACTTGTTAAATAATGAATTATCAGCAGAAATTGAAAAATTCAGAAGTGAGCGTGTGGCCACCAGAAAAGAATTACGTGGCGTTCAACACGAACTTAAAAAGAATATAGAGAAGCTTGGTGCTCAATTACGCTTTATAAATATCGGATTAATCCCATTATTAATAACTCTAATGGCCTTATTCATCGGAATTTACCGAGCAAACAGAAGAACGTAAACAAACAACAGCTATGTTTAAAAATAAACTCATCGTACTCACACTTATCACTGTTGTAGTTATTATTGCTGCGTCAGTATTCGTTAAACTTCGCGCACCTCAATCTGGCAAAGAAAGAGCCGCTTTCTTTCCAGGGCTGTCTTCAGAGATAGAAGCGATAAATCACATTTCAATTAAAGGCTATGCTGGTTCAATCAATCTATCAAGAGTAAATGATAGTTGGGTTGTTGATGAATTTGATGGCTACCCTGCTTTACCCGACAAAGTAAAAAGCACCGTGCTAGGCACAGCTGATTTGAAGATTAATGCTCCGAAAACAAAATTGCCAAGACTTTATAACCGTCTAGGTGTAGAAGGTCCCGAAGTCGAAGACTCAACATCTTTATTGCTGTCATTTAAAGATGCTGAAAGAAATAGTATTGTTGAGATGATTGTAGGTAAGCTACGCCTCAGTAGCGCGTCACAAAGTACGCCTGGTTTATATATTCGCAAACCTAATGATGAACAATCTTATTTGGTCGATGGTGTTGTCGACATCACCGCTTCCAAGACTGACTGGATTGAACGTTCTATCTTTGACATACCTGCTGAAGCAATTCGGGCTGTTCGTGTTGAACATGCAGATGGCGACACCTATACCTTGTTTAAAAACGAGAAAGGACAGGAACAATTTAGTCTGGAAAACCTTCCGGCTGGCAAAAAGCTAGCTTCAGAGCTTATTATTTCTCGCTATGGAAGTATCTTGCAGGACATTCAGATTAATGGTGCACGATCTAAAGAAAAACTGCAGAAACAGGAAAACAGTATTAATGTGTTAATCCACACTTTCGAAGGTACTGTAGTCGAGCTTGTTGCCTTTGAGTATGACGATATACCCTACGGTTCATTTGAATTCAGATTTGATGAAAGCCTACTTACGGGTGATGAAGATCAAGAAAAAATTGACGGCGTGAAAGCTTATGTTTCGAATATGAATGCACAAACATTGAATTGGTGGTACGAAATTCCTCCATTCAAATATGATGTAATCAAAAAACGTTCCGCTAGCATTATGCGTAACAACAAGAGCCCTGAAAAATCAAAGTAAGCTAGCCAAATTAGCGGGCTCTTTTCCCAGCACTTCTGATTCATGCTGTATTGCCCAATCATAGAAATCTTTACCCACTAAAGGGCAGCTATAATAATAGCCCTGTACAACATCACAGTTATGTTGTGCTAAATATTCAAGTTGATCTTTATCTTCAACCCCTTCCGCAATGACCTTTAAACCTAAACTATGTGCCAATGCAATAACTGCATTAACAATAATCGCATCATCATTATCATGCATGATTTCTCGAATAAAGCTTTGATCAATCTTTAGCTTAGAAATTGGTAACCGCTTGAGATAGCTAAGTGAAGAATAACCGGTACCAAAATCATCGATAGATATACTACAACCGTATTCCTTAAATTCTTCAAGTATTGGTAATATTAGATCGACATCTTCCATCAACACCGACTCAGTAATTTCAAAATCAAGTCTTGCAGCCTGAACCCCTGCTGATCGCAAGTTGTTTAACACATGGTCGTGAATACTCTTATCCAGTAATGATGACGGAGTAATATTGATAGCGACTGACTCCAATTGAAAATCATTTCGATGCCATTCACCAATTTGCCTGCAGGCCTCCACAATTATCCAATCTGTCATCGGCACTATCAAATCGGTACTTTCTGCTAGCGGTATAAACTCAGCAGGAGAGACCAAACCCATTTCAGGATGGTTCCAACGTATTAACGCCTCTGCACCAGTAATACTGTTATCTAATAAACTAATCTTTGGCTGATAATAGAGTACAAATTCTTCTTGTTCTAAAGCCTTACGCAATGCTGTTTCCATCGACAAGCGTTGAAACGAGAGAACATTCATTTCTTTCGTATAAAATCGATAACAATTTTTTCCCGTTTCTTTAGCATAATGCAAGGCGCTACTGGCCTTCTTTAACAATTCATCTGCGTTTTTAGCATCATCAGGATATAGGCCAATGCCTATGCTTATTGAAATATGTATTTCATTATTTAAAATATCGAATGCTTCAGAAAATTTTGCACTAATCCGTCTCGCGACAATTGCCGCGTCATCCGCATTCTTTATATCACTAAGCAATATTATAAAATTATCACCACCGAGATGCGCGAGAAAACTCGTTTCAAATACGCCCTGATCCTGCCCACTAATTAATTCATTATGATCACGCAGCATATTTTTTAGGCGTTCGCAGGCAGCAATGATTAACTTATCTCCTACATTGTGCCCTAGATTTGAATTGATACGCATGAAGTTATCAAAGTTAATATCCAATAGAGCA
The DNA here is from genome assembly GCA_021773235.1 of Gammaproteobacteria bacterium. GTDB lineage: Bacteria > Pseudomonadota > Gammaproteobacteria > Eutrophobiales > Eutrophobiaceae > UBA7359. Next base: position 4,256 of record JAJFKL010000019.1, read on the forward strand.
AACTGCTGTGCATGCCGACTGGAGAATAATATTTTTTTAGCTAGTAAGCGTTTAAAGAAAGAACGATTTGGTAAATCTGTCAAGCGATCATATAGAGCAAGAGTTTTAACTTTTTGTTCAGCATTTCTTAAATCTGAAACATCCTGAAACACGCCAAAGATCATGCCTTCTTTGATTCGATCATTCGTGTTGACATCAATGATTTGCCTGATGCGTTTAATCACACCAGCATCGAGTTTGATTGAATATTCAAGACTATCATTCGTTGTTTCTATAGATATCTGATCCAACACAGCCTTAACACGATTAACATCTTCATCGACAATATAGTTTATTAAATCATCATGAGACATAACTCTTTGCTTACTGATGTTAAAAATATTGGCAACTTCATCTGAACAGTGAAACTCCATATTTTTAATGTCGTAAATCCACTCACCCATTTTTGCTATCTTTTGTGCAGACAACAATTGCCGTTCTCTGCTTGCAAGTTTTTCAGAGGTTTCACTCGATCGAATTGAAAAACGAATGCGATGTTCTAATTTGGTATAATTGATCGGCTTGGTAATAAAATCAGTAGCACCTTTTTCATATGCTCTATTGACTGAGCCTTGGTCGTCTTGTGCAGTCATAACCATGATAGGGATATGTTTTTCAGGTTTTAATTTTGCAGCATGTTCACAAAATTCAAAACCATCCATGCCAGGCATGTTCACATCCACCATCACCATATCTGGCATTTCGTTTTTTAACTTCTGCAGTCCGACGTTACCGTCTTCAGCTTCAATTATGCTGTAGCCTAGCTTTTTAAGTTTAAGCGATAGAATCTGACGAATATCGATATCATCATCGATTATTAGAATACTTTTATTTACGACTTGGCCCATATCTGCCAGTCTATTTATCTATGTGTATTAATTCAAGATGCCTCTGCATTGACATTACTCTGTGTATACTGGTTCAACATGCTATGTGTTTCAGTAAAGCTATCCTGAAGTTGATCCAGATACATCTTTGCAGCATCTATATCACCTGATTTAACTAAGGCCTCCATGTTCGCCGCTATATCACCTAAACGTATCGCGCCAACATTGAGACTGCTCGATTTTAATGTATGCACTGCACGTAATAATTCATCCGGTTCCTGTGAAAACCCAGCATGTATATCAGACATTAAGCTAACAGATTCATCCGCATATAGTTTTAATACCTCAACGAATTCGTCTTCCATAATTTCTTTTAAACTGGACAACACAGCTTCGTCGAGTATTACACCATCGCTTTTAATAATTGATTGTTCATCCATATCTTGCTCCTCGCTTATCTGATTCTCTTTATTCAATTTCAACCATTTGTCCAAAACCTCTTTCAGGAGGTCCAATTTTACTGGCTTGGGTAAATAATCATCCATCCCTGATTTGATACACTTTTCTTTATCGCCTTCCATCGCATTTGCTGTCATAGCAATGATAGTCAAATGTTTATCTGTATTCTCTTCATTACTTCTTATCGCTTCGGTCGCCTCGTAACCGCTCATGACCGGCATCTGACAATCCATTAACACAATGTCATATTTTATCTCAGCAATTTTATCCAGTGCGATTTGGCCATTGTCGGCAATATCAGCAGTCAAACCTATCTTCTTTAATAAACCACATGCCACTTTTTGATTAACCAGGTTATCCTCGACCAGTAAAATTTTACTGTCATTATCTCTAAAAGGTATTACCTCAGCTTTTGTTTGCTTTTCTATTACTGGCGCGTCGATTACATTCATCATTGAACTTATAGTGGAACGTAATTGATTCCGTCGAAATGGTTTTTGTAAACATGCCTTGAAACCAACAGCCTGCCACTCATCTGATGATATATGTCCATTTGAACTCAAAAGTATTCGTGGTATGCCTGTTAATCCTTCATGATTATGCATTTTTGTTGAAAATTCTATTCCGTCCATACCCGGCATCTGCATATCTAATAATACCAAATCAAATTGTTTTCCTTGCCGCGCCCTATCCGATAGCAACTGGAATGCTAGATTAGTATCACCCGTCTGTTCAGACGCCATGCCCCAGACATTAAGATAATTACAAACAATGACACGGTTAGTACTGTTGTCATCAATTACAAGGGCGCTTAGACCCTCCAATTCTTTTACTTCTACATCTTTTCTATACTTCTCAACCACATTGAAAGAAAGTGTAAAAAAGAAATTTGAGCCTTTCCCCGACTCGCTTTCAACTTCGAGTTTACCGCCCATCAATTCCACAAGTTGCTTGCAAATTGCCAAACCAAGTCCGGTACCGCCAAATTTTCTCGTAGTTGAACCATCGGCCTGAGTAAATGCCTCAAACAATGAGGTTATAACCTTTTCGGGTATGCCTATTCCGGTATCAACGATCTCAATTTTTATTGTGGCTTGATTATCATCACTAGACTCATTAACTAGTCGAATAACAACTTCGCCTTTTTCAGTGAACTTTATGGCATTACCTAACAGGTTCAGAAGAATTTGTCTTAATCTCGTTGGGTCTCCTTCCAAGCGCGCTGGAATTTTATTATCTACGTAAGACAAGAGATCAATATTCTTTCCTTGTACACGCTGTGATAATAAGGCGCAAACATCATCAACTATTTCTTGTAAATCAAAATCAACATTTTCTATATTGAGCTTACCTGCTTCTATCTTGGAGAAATCAAGAATATCATTAATGATATCTAACAATGCATCTGCAGAATTATGTGCCGTATTAATATAATCCCGACATTCATCAGAAAGTTCGAAATCTTTTACTAATTGCAACATGCCCAGCACACCGTTCATGGGTGTTCGTATTTCATGACTCATGTTCGCTAAAAATTCACTTTTAAACCGAACAGCATTCAACGCATCATCACGTGCACGCAATAATTCTACTTCAAGGTTTTTCTGCGTTGTCATATCACGTAAATTTTCAACAACAGCGATTAACTTTTTATTTTTGTCTACTATAGGTGCAGCATCTATAGATAAATATTTTTCTTCACCATTTGCTACAGCACACCAGTTTTGTGCATGAATGCCGTCTGCTAGCAAAGGTGATTTTGTATAATTAATATATAGGTGACTGGCTACGTTGGAATCAATATCAATAACCGTGTCAGCAAGACAAGGTCGTTCCTCCTGATAAAACCCGCGCCAATGGTTATTGGTACCTATTACGTCTCCTGATTTTACTCCAGTTAATTCTTCACAAGCCTTATTCCAGGATAAAACAACATGATTTTCATCAATCACAAAAGTAGGATTTGATTGATTCTGAATCAGACTCTCTGAATATTCTTTTTGAAGATTAACTTCTTCCTCAGATTTTTTAACCTCTGTTATATCTGCCCAGGAACCAACAACTTCCTTAGGGTCCTCATTTTCATCTAATAATAATCTCGTGCTATCCTGAATGTAGATGTAGTGCCCCTCTTTATGCCGCATCCGATATTCGATTGCGACAGCACCTTTCTTAAATAAATCAGGCATCTGCCCCATTGCGCTTATCTTATCGTCTGGATGAATATTATTTATCCAGAAATCCGGATCTCGAAGTAATTCTTCAGCACTATGACCGAGTAATTCAAATACATTATCGCTAATATATACTTGTTTGAACGTGCCAGTAACTTCGGTCGCATAAATGACAGAAGGGCTGGTATTAATTAACGCTCTCATCCGTTCTGAATAGTCGCTTAATTCTTTACTTCGTTCATCAACCCTCTCTTCTAAAGAAGCATTTAGTTCACTTAGTTCTTTTGTATATTTATTGATTCGAGAATAAATCCAGACGCAATAGAACAACAAGATTAATGTCGACATGAAAAGACAGAATTTGTAAAAGTCTGCCCTTTCTTTAACTAACGTTTCATTAGCAATTGAAAAGCCATGTTGGTCATTAAGTAATTTTTTGTATTCAAGTGACAAAATTTCCCGCAATATATTATTAACATTAGTTGTATGCGTTATTATTGAGGCTGTATGTCGTTTAACCCTATCCCATAGTTCATTTGCACGGATAGATTGATAACTTTCGAGGCTATCAATATCATTGATGATGCCTTCTATACTATAAGTTCGCCCACTGTTTCTATAATAAATATACAGCAGCACCTCATCTTTCAGTTGCAATAAAACATGTGAATAATCATTATTAGGTTGATTTCTATCGAGCTCGTATTTAAGTTTTGTAATAACTAACGGAAAGTAGGTTTCAGAGTTATGCAGAACTGAATCCTCTGACTTAAATTCTTCTATTAGTGCAGCTTTTATTTCAAAAGATTTTTCGAGTAAAGAAACATTGGCCTCCATACTCAATTTTTTAATATTCTCCAGATAAATATCTTTTTTATTAAGCATCCTGGTGACATTGTCATAATCTTTTTTCACTCGATCATGCAAAAGATATACTTCAAGGTTAATATTTGCATCCATCTGAATAATTTTACTTAAGTTTTCTTGTTCATTATTGAACTCCTGCCCTTGTGTGTCACTAGACAGACGAAAGAACACGCTAATTAGTATTAAAAGAGTAATAAATATAGTGCTATGAAATAAATTCATTTAAGACTGACCTCAAGCTCCCCTGTTAATGACTCTAGGAATGCCACCAGAAAATGGACATGCTTTTCATTCACTGGCTTACCTAACTGATAACGAGTCATTACCCTTACCGCATCATGCAAAGTCTTAGCAGACCCATCATGAAAATATGGCGCTGTTAGCGATACATTTCTAAGACTTGGAACCTTGAACTTATATTTATCTGATTCACGACCGGTAACATTAAAACGCCCATAGTCTTCCTTGGTTAAATTTCCCCTGTCCTTGAAATAATCATCCATCACACCAAGTCGTTGATACATATTGCCGCCGATATTTATGCCTTGATGACAAGACACACAACCATAATCCTTAAAAAGAAAGTAGCCTTCGATTGCCTCATCAGTCATCGCCGTTTCATCACCTAGAAAATATTTATCGAACGGTGAATTAGGCGTTATCAATGCTCGCTCATAAGTTGCAATAGCATGTTGCATATTGATGCCTGTCATGCCATCGCTATAAAGTGTATTGAACTGGTCAACAACCCATGTATCGCTGGACAGTTTCGTTATCACTTCTGTCCAATTACTGCCCATTTCTATTGGGTTATGAACAGGTCCAGCAGCCTGCTCCTCCAGAGTTTTCGATCTGCCATCCCAAAACTGAACAAAATTAAAACCACTGTTTAAAACAGTTGGCGCATTAATACCCCCAACTGCCCCGTTTATACCTATAGAAAATGGAAGGTTATCAGTTCCACCTTTATCCAGACTATGACAAGAGGCACAGGAAATACTGTTGTCTTTCGACAAACGCTTATCATGGAATAAGGCTTTGCCCAATGCGACACGCACTGGGTCAAGCTTTATATTTTGTGGTATAGGCCGTATCGGGCCAGCTGAACTATCAAAAAATTCTTCAGACTGAACTGAAGAATTTGTGTTTTCTTGTGTCGCATCTTGAGGTGAAAAACAAGCTGCTACTATTAACAGACATAAAAAACTTATTGGCAACTTGATAATACCTGGTTGCGCCATAAAGCTTTTCCTCAATTTCCATTTCAAATTCGATAAATACATGATTGCTCTTTCTATATTAATTAATAATCGCGCACAGCTATTTTTTATATCTTGGTTATTTAGAACAGAACCCAAATTTAATATTGCATCCCCTAGTTCAGGACACGATGAGATAGTGGGCTGCTAAACTGTGGAGGCACCGCTTGTTTAAATGGAGCAATCGCGTCTTCGGATTGTTCCGTTATTTTATAGTTATTACTAATAATCGATTTGCCTGAGGATTCGCTGATATAGCATATTAATGCTGCGACCTGAGAAAAGTTTACTGCCAGATATTCATAAATCATTTCATCTTCACCAGCGACAAGAGAACTCAGTTTTTTATAGGCCTCCGACCCCATTGAGATAAACTCATCCAGAGCAATACCATATTCCTGACTTGCTTGAGGATAAAACCCACATAACAATAGACACTGATCTCCGAGACGGCTTAACTTCTCTTCCGAACTGGGAAGCTGCGAACTATCTGATAGTTTCCTTGAGTCTTGAACGTCTTCCTGTTCGGAGCGCAAAAACAACCTGACCAAATAATCCTCAATACCGTGCGGCAATAGATGATGCGTCAGATACTCGGCTTTTCCTATAAGGGCATGCCAATGGGCTGTCTCATTAACAGTAATCGCTATTTGTCTCACATTCTTGTCTTAATATTGTTTCTGATTAATCGATTTATCGGCATTTCAATCCCATTCCTTGAGTCCTGAATTGATAAAATGACTCCATACACATCATCGGTCACACAGGCTATAATCCCGCCTTCTAAAATGGTTGAAATTAATGGCACAAGATAATAAAGAAAATAGAGATTTCGGAACGCCGCTGAGCTTCCAACAACTGATCTTTGAATTACAGCAATACTGGTCTGATCTCGGTTGCGTAATAATGCAGCCCTATGACATGGAAATGGGCGCAGGCACCTTCCATCCGGCGACATTCCTGCGTGCTATAGGCCCAGAACCGTGGCGTGCGGCATATGTTCAGCCCTCTAGACGGCCTACTGATGGTCGCTATGGTGAAAACCCAAATCGTTTACAGCATTACTATCAATTTCAGGTATTACTCAAGCCTTCGCCAGATGATATCCAGCAGCTTTATCTGAATTCACTAAAGGCAATCGGGATTGATTCAGAGGTGCATGACATTCGTTTTGTAGAAGATAACTGGGAATCGCCAACACTCGGGGCCTGGGGCCTTGGCTGGGAAGTCTGGTTAGACGGTATGGAAATCAGTCAATTTACCTATTTCCAACAGGTAGGTGGTTTAGATTGCAAACCCGTGACGGGTGAAATGACCTATGGTCTCGAACGTATCGCGATGTGCTTACAAGATTGCAGTAATGTTTTTGACCTTATTTGGACACAAGATGAGCAGAATATCGTGACTTATGGTGATATTTATCATCAAAACGAAGTAGAGATGTCACGTTATAATTTTGAACAGGCCAATACTGAAGCACTATTTAATTGGTTTGATAATTATGAGCAGGAGTCTCAAGACCTGACCGAAGCAGGCCTTCCAATACCAGCATATGAAATGACTATGAAGGCATCACACGCCTTTAACTTACTCGATGCCCGCGGCGCTATCTCGGTCACCGAACGGCAGCGCTACATATTACGTGTTCGAACACTCGCACGTGCTGTTGCTCAAGCCTACTATGAGAGTCGTGAATCTTTAGGCTTCCCACTACTAAAAACAAATGAGCCACAGAGATAAAAGAGAGCACAGAGAAGAACAATGACTATTAAATTAAATATATTGATACGTTACTCAGTAAATGATTTACGACTATCAAATTTCATAAACTTTAACCCTCTGTGTTCTCTGTGAACTCTGTGGCAAATAACTATTATGAGTAAGAAACAGGATTTATTAATCGAGATCGGCACTGAAGAGTTACCGCCGAAGTCTCTAAAACGACTTGCGACGGCTTTTCATCAGGAAATTTGCGCTGCGCTTAAAGATAATGATTTAGATTTTACCGAAACAAGTTGGCTTGCATCACCACGAAGACTCGCCGTAATAATTAATCAGTTAGATATAAGTCAGTCCGACAAGCAACAACAACGCCGAGGCCCAGCCGTCAGCGCCGCATTTGATGATGATGGAAAACCGACTCGCGCAACGGAAGGGTTTGCCAAGTCATGTGGTGTTACAGTCGATCAACTGGGAAAACTGGAAACCGAAAAAGGAAGCTGGCTGGTCTTTGATACTTTAGTTAAGGGTAAGCAAACTCAGGAGTTAATTCCTGACATGATCAACATGGCATTAAAACGCCTACCTATTGCTAAACGTATGCGTTGGGGAAATAACGATTTTGAATTCGTTCGCCCAATTAAGTGGATTCTGTTATTACTGGGAACAGAAACAATTGATTGCGAGATCATGGGCGTTAAATCAGGCAACAATAGCTATGGTCATCGTTTTCATCATCCTGAAGCGATCATTATTAAACAAGCTGCTGATTATGCTGACACATTAAAACAAAACGGGAAGGTCTTGGTTAATTACAATGAACGACATTCCTTGATTAAAGATCAAGTGGAAAAAATTGCAGAAAAGAATAATGGCACTGCTGTCATTGATCCAGACTTGCTTGATGAGGTTACTGCCTTAGTAGAATGGCCCATTAGTTTTGCTGGCAACTTCAACCCGGACTTTCTCAAGTTGCCGAAAGAAGTTTTGATTGCCAGCATGCAAGATCACCAAAAGTATTTTCCAATACTGGATAAACAGAATGAGTTACTCGCCGCTTTCATTTGTGTAACAAATATTGAAAGTAAAGAACCAGACTTTATAAAACAGGGCAATGAACGCGTTATTCAACCCAGACTTAGCGACGCTGCATTTTTTTGGGAGCGGGACTTAAAGAATGGGTTGGCAAAACATATTAATGGATTAAATAAAGTTGTTTACCAAAAAGAATTGGGTACATTGCATGAAAAGTCTGAACGCCTAAACAAACTTATTTCAAGTCTGGCAAAGCCTTTAAATATAGAGGAAAATCATGCCAAACGTGCTGCTGAATTATGCTTCTGTGACCTTTTGACTGAAATGGTCTGCGAGTTTCCTGCGTTACAAGGCACCATGGGAAAATACTATGCTGAAGCTGATGGTGAGGATACTGACGTTACTATAGCCTTAGAAGAATATTACCAGCCTAGATTTGCAGGCGATGATTTACCATCAACTGCCCTAGGGCAGTGTTTAGCAATAAGCGAAAAAATTGATACCTTGGTAGGTATATTTTCTATCGGTAAGGCTCCGACTGGAGATAAAGATCCTTTTGGTCTACGTCGCTCAGCAATTGGGCTATTACGTATCATAATTGAGTGCGAAATCGATATTGATTTAAATGAATTACTCGATTTAGCAGCTTCAAATTACCCATCCAAGGTTAAGGCGAAGGACATTACTAACGATGTCTTTAAATTCTTGATGGAGCGTTTACGCCGGTATTATCTTGATGAGGGTGTGAGCAATGATACTTTTGAATCAGTACTCGCGATAAACACTAGCAAACCACTTGATTTTCATCACCGACTAACCGCTGTGACTGAGTTTAGAAAACTTAGCGAAGCAGATAGTCTGGCTGCTGCAAATAAACGTATTAGTAATATACTTAAGAAATCTGACTTTAATAATACACTGGAAGTAAAAGACAACTTGCTGGCCGAGGAATCTGAAGTCTTGCTGGCAAAGACATTAAAGGAATATCAGAAAAAAGTTGTGCCCATGATCAAAGATCGTGATTATAAATCTGCATTGACTGAATTAGCTGGATTACGTGAAAGCGTCGATAGTTTTTTTGATAGTGTGATGGTGATGTGTGACGATGATGATATTAAAAATAATCGCCTGGCATTACTTAGTAATTTAAATTCTTTGTTTCTGGAAACGGCAGACATTTCTAAACTACAGGGATAATTATGGCTCTTATCATTCTAGATCGAGATGGCGTAATCAATGAAGATTCCGACGACTATATAAAATCGCCGGCTGAGTGGCAGCCGATCGCAGGAAGTCTCGAAGCAATAGCTACACTTTCTCAAAACGGCTATCGCGTTGTTGTGGTAACGAATCAATCTGGTCTAGGCAGGAAGTTGTTTACAATAGAAGCACTAAATGCAATTCATATGAAAATGAATACGCACCTCGCTCAATATGGTGGTGTCATTGATGCAATTTTCTTTTGCCCACACATTCCAAAAGATAAATGTAATTGCCGCAAGCCAAAACCCGGCTTATATAATGATGTCTCAGAACGACTCCGCGTCTCATTGAGTAAGGTTTTTTGTGTTGGTGACAAGATGACTGATATTCAAGCCATTCAAAGTGCTGGCGGTAAACCCGTGCTAGTGCGTACTGGCAAAGGTCAATCGGAAATTGATCAGGGTCTGGTTCCAGCAGGAATCCCAGTTTATGATGATCTAGCTGAGTTTGTCGATGAAATTGTGACCGCAAAATAATCATGCTCCTCATACGTTCCTTGTTTTTTTATGTTGGGCAAATTATTAGCACCATCTTATTTGCCCCTCTCGGTATTCTTGTATTTCCCTTAAGTTTTAAAACTCGTTATTACATTGTTACTCGTTGGACTACCTTTAACCTTTGGTGGTTAAAAATCTGCTGTAACGTGGATTATAAGGTTGAAGGATTAGAAAATATTCCGGACAAAGTCTGTATTGTCATGTGTAAACACCAGTCGGCATTTGAAACATTGGCATTACAACTGATCTTTGTTCCACAGTCATGGGTATTGAAACGCGAATTATTGAAGATACCCATCTACGGTTGGGGGCTCGCTTCCATGCAGCCAATCGCTATTGATCGTGGTTCTGCAATAAAATCATTTCGCCAAATCGTTACACAAGGTTGTCAACGTTTAGCACAAGGCATATGGGTTATAATTTTTCCTGAAGGGACTCGCGTTGCACCAGGAGAAAAAGGCACTTATCTTCCTGGAGGTGGCATGCTCGCAGCTAAATCTGAGTCAAATGTTATTCCTGTCGCTCATAATGCTGGTCATTTATGGCCTCGAAATAGCCTGATAAAGAGACCTGGCACCATTACATTGATTATCGGCCCCGTTATCGAATCTGCTGACAAAAACGCCAAACAAATTACAGCCGAAGTCGAGAATTGGATTGAAACTACGGTTAGTTCGCTACCTGATCCTAAAAACTAGCTAACTCTTTTTGTTTTTTTGTCGTAAGCTATTCTTGGAAACCTGTCATATAACAGGAGGCATATATGATTCTAACGACGCTGGAAAGTGTACCGGGAAAATCTATCACCCAACATTTGGGTTTGGTTCAGGGCAGCACGGTCAGGGCTAAACATGCAGGTCGTGATTTAATGGCTGGTTTAAAAAATATCTTTGGCGGTGAACTCAAAGGTTATACCGAGTTATTACATGAGTCCCGTGAAGAAGCTATTAGCAGGATGGTTGAACAAGCTCAATCGATTGGTGCAAATGCTGTTCTGAATATTCGTTTCTCAACATCATCCATAACTCAAGGTGCCTCTGAATTATTCACTTATGGCACTGCAGTAAAGCTCGATTAAGATGTTCGACCTGATACTGTTTTTAACACTTTTGGCATTAGGTTTTGGCTTTGGTCAATACCTTGAAAGCCAACATTACAAATCGATAATTATTCGCGAATCATCACTTAAACATATCCCTGCAATAGCAACGAAACATTTACCACAGGACTTTATCCCCTGTTCTACACAGATGGTTTGTGGGAATGTCGTCATTTCAATCGACTTCTTTAAAAAGTTTGTATCTGGCTTGCGGTCGATCGTGGGTGGTCGCGTTAGTAGCTATGAATCATTGATTGATCGAGCCCGGCGCGAAGCAATCTTACGTATGAAAGAGCAGGCTGCTTCTCAAGGTGCCAATTATGTATTTAATGTAAAGATGGAAACGTCTTCCATTTCTAAAGGCCGCAGGGACAGCATAGGATCAGTTGAAGTACTCGCCTATGGCACCGCAATTATTAAACCGACCGCAACAACTTAACTATACTAAGATAAATTATAAGCTTACACATTTTATTTAACCGGAGGTAAACAGCATGTCTATTGAACTACTGATTAAATTTCTAGGTTGGAGCACTCTCATTAATATTGGCTTATTAATATGGTGGGCTGGTTTTATAATTTTTGCCCATGACTGGGTCTATCGAATCCATGGTAAATGGTTTAACCTTAGTTACGAACAATTTGATACCGTTCATTACGCTGGAATCGCTTTTTATAAGCTCAGCATAATCCTGTTTAATGTCGCACCCTATCTGGCCTTAAGAATCATTACTTAAATTAGGAGAAGGTATATGAAATTATCAATCAAAAATTTTGCCTTTACGTGTAGCATCATTTGGGGATTAGCTATTCTGATTGTAAGTATATCAAACTTAATCTGGCCTACATATGGCGGTGTGTTTCTGACCGTAGTTGCTTCTATCTATCCGGGTTATGAAGCTATGCAAGGTATCAGCAGTATTATTGTTGGCACACTGTATGCCATTGTTGATGCTGGTATTGGCGGTGCTATCTTCGCGTGGTTATATAATTCCTTACCTGAATAAACAGGAAGAGAATGACAACATTTATTTCTTATGGACTATTCCAACCCCGAAATCCCGGAGGGTATTAATACCAGCAAACAACATCCCTTAAAGGATTTCTTTATTCTTTCTATAGGCGTGTTGGGGAGTATTGCGCTATGTGCTTTTTTACTTGGTCTGTTTGCCGAGCGACTTGCGTTACACATCCCCTTTTCTGTTGAGCATGAACTGCTCGAATCAATTGATTTTGAAGATTCAGACGAAAGCAATACTGAGGTTCAAGCTTATCTGAATAATTTAACATCACAGTTATTACCGCACATCGAACTACCTGAAGATATTACCGTACAAGTGTCTTATGTCGATGACTCAATAGAAAATGCCTTTGCCAGTCTCGGCGGACAAATATCAATCTATCGTGGTCTTATCGAACTGTTACCTAATGAAAATGCCCTGGCAATGGTCATTGCACATGAGATTGCGCACATACAGCAAAGAGATCCTATCGTTGCCTTAGGTCGCGGTGTCGTTGTTGGTTTATTTCTAACAGCAATTACCGGTAGTAGTACTGATCGGTTTGTAGGTAGCGTCGTATCCGACACTGGAACATTAACCGTACTTGGTTTTGATCGAAAGCAGGAGCAACGTGCTGATGAGATAGCATTAAAAGCAATAGCCAAATACTACGGCCATGTTAATGGAGCAGATGAATTGTTTAAGGCTCTCTTAAAACTAGAAGACAAAGACGCTGGCCTTACACCAGAGTTTTTTAGCACTCACCCTTTGAGTGATGACCGAATCATGGGAATTAAAAAACAAGCTGATAAGAATAATTGGTCGACAATAGGTCCAACTGTTTCGCTACCGGATTTTATAAGTCACTCAAAGTAGCAACTGTTTACTAATCAGTTGGTATATTGCCGCTGTCTCTTTCTGCCGCCATCACTGTATTCGCAACCAACATAGTAATTGTCATTGGACCAACGCCGCCCGGAACAGGAGTGATCAAGCTAGCCACTTTCTTTACATCTTCAAAATCAACGTCACCGACTAACTTGCCACTTTCAAGACGATTTATACCAACGTCAATGACTACCGCACCTGGTTTAACATGCTCTGCCTTGATCATTTCTGCCCGACCTGTTGCGACAACCAGAATATCCGCATTCGTTGTATGCTTTTCCAATTCTTTAGTCTTCGAAGTGCATATTGTCACGGTTGCATCTTCCTGTAGCAACATAATCGCCATTGGCTTACCGACAATATTACTCCTGCCAACAATTACCGCATTTTGCCCGGCTATTTTTACATCACAATATTTCAGCATACGCATTACACCAAACGGTGTGCATGGTGGAAAAACGGTATTGCCGGTCATCAATGCACCAACATTATAAAGATGGAAACCATCAACATCCTTATCTTGCTTAATCGCTTCGAGCACTTTGCTCTCATCGATATGTTTCGGTAATGGTAATTGCACCAGAATGCCGTTTATTTTTTTTGCCTGATTTAATTCTTCGATTAACTTCAACAACATTTTCTCAGAGACATCTTCGGGGAGATCATGAACCTCAGAGTGCAAGCCAACTTCATGGCAAGCCTTAATCTTATTACTGACATAAAGTTTCGACGCAGGGTTATCACCGACAATAATAACCGCAAGACCTGGCAGTACCCCTTTTGTCTTAAGATTATCAGCTCGTTCTTTCCATTCTTTTCTGACAGCTGCGGAAATAGCCTTCCCGTCGATTAATGTCGCACTCATACAGAACCCCCAAATTATAATTGTTATAAATTATTTTTATTTCTTAATCAGAATATTACTGTGTTTCTATACTCTTTAAAACTTACAAGCAGTTAACACTCTTCTCTAACGATCATTTTACTCTTGTAAATCAACAACATGACCCAGATGATTTATCATTGCTTGTGTAGCTTGCCTGTTTAGTTTCCGATGCCGGTCTTTTTGTTCCTGCTGGCGCACACCATTCTTTTGGTGTTTGCTGATTGGCAGGTGCGATACCTATAAAACTATCTTTATAGGGCTCATTACTTAATACATTAAAGGTGCGTTCACAAATCGCCATTCGTTCGCCGCGCGGGAATTCGTGCCCTTCATCATCAACCACAAAACTAAATGGTCCACGATAAATAGCGGCATGACCTTTATCGATACAATCCGTTTGTTCGCGTTTAATCGCTGTTAACGTTGCTGAACGAAACTCAATACCTTCAACAATCTGCCAGGGCGCTTCTGACCACTTATCATATGAGACGGCAATAAAACCGGCTTCTTGAAACATTTGCAACATCTCTAGTTCCTGAAACGCACCTGAGATACAACCACTCCAGAGTTGTTTATCATTTTTTAAATGCTCCGGAATTATTTCATCACTAATGATGTCTGATATTGCTATGCGGCCACCGGGTTTAGTCACACGAAATATTTCGTTAACTAATTGTTGCTTCTGCTGATCACTTACTAGGTTTAATACACAATTTGAAATAACCAGATCAACTGAATTGTCTGCAATTAAAGGTGATTGTTGTGTGTGCTTTAATTTCCAAGCCTCTAACGCTGCGAGCTCATCTGCATTAGTAACAGGATTAGACTTCAACCATGTTTCCATTGCATCAACATCAAGTGCCAAGTCTTGAATCTTTCCTTTTAAAAATTGAACACGATCACTTCCTACTTTTTCAGCCATCTCTGCCTGATATTTTCGTGCCAAAGCCAACATATCGTTGTTCATATCAACACCGATTATCTTGCCACTATCGCCGACCAGTTGTGCGGCCATATAACAAATTTTGCCGCTGCCACTACCTAGGTCGAGTACAACATCACCTTCTCGAACATAACGTGATGGATCGCCACAGCCATAATCTTTTTCAATAATTTCTTCTGGCAATATTTTCAACAAATCGGTTTGATAATCAACCGGGCAACACAGAGACTCTTGACGCTCATTTGCACCTTCGGAATAACGTTCAAGAACGGCACTTTCTTTATTCATAATCTACCTACCAGTAATAAAAGGGGTTTTCAATAATTGTAATAGTTGACCAGATGCGGGAGCCCGAAATTCATCAAGACCAATCACCATGTCATCATAACCTGCCTTTGGTAAAAGGCGATATGTTTTAAATAACTTATCCCAGACTGAAAGTATATTGCCATAATTACTATCCGTTTCATCTTTCAGGACTGAATGATGGATTCGATGCATATCAGGTGTAACGATGATCGTTCTAAGGAATTTATCCAGCTTAGGGTTAAGTAAAATATTACTGTGTGTAAATAATGCTGCTGCATTCAACAATATTTCATAAAGGATAACTGCAAATGCTACTGGCCCAACAATAACGACTGCCAACATTTTATAGAACACTGACAGCACTATTTCAAAGGGGTGGAAGCGGATGCCTGTCGTGACATCAACTTCACGGTCAATGTGGTGCACGCGATGAATCCGCCATAAGAAGTTAACTTTGTGAGTAATAACATGCTGCACATATATCAGCAGGTCAAAAACAATTAATGTTAAAATGACATTTAACAACAAAGGTATATCTAGAAAATTTAAAAGACCGATATTGTTTTCAGACGCATATGTTGCAACATCAAATATTGCCAACGGCACCAAGAGACGAACAACAATTATATTGACTAGCAACAATAAAATATTATTAACTTGTCGAACCCAACTACCTTGCTCAGGTAAACGTTTTGGCCTGAGTAGTTGCAGCCCCATAAATATGAATAGCAGGGTGACGAAACTGGATAGTCTCAACATTGCATCATTTTCGATGAAGAACAGTTGGAATTGAGTCATTTCATACATAGGAGCTTGATTATTATGATTTATTGCAATGCCGATTTTGAGTTACACTTATAGACCCTAATCATAGACATAAATTCAGCACACATGACTGATAATTCACATAAAGGGATATCCCGAATATCGCGACCTCGCCGTATGCGTAGTGATGAGTTCTCGCGACGCTTAATGCGTGAGTCTACCATTAGTGTAGATGACCTAATCTATCCAATGTTTATTATTGAGGGTGATAATCAACAAACCGCTATCGATTCGATGCCTGGCATAGTTCGACTTAGTATTGATTTGCTGATTAAAGAAGCCAAGGGACTGATAGACCTTGGCATCCCTGCAATTGCATTGTTTCCTGTCGTTTCCGATGGAAAAAAGAGTGATGACGCAGCCGAGGCCTGGAATCCCGCAGGTTTAATACAAACAGCCGTTCAAGAGTTAAAATCACATTACCCCGATCTCGGCGTAATAACAGATGTCGCACTAGACCCCTATACGCTTTCTGGTCAGGACGGTTTAACCGATGAAAACGGCTATGTACTGAATGATGAAACTGTAGACGTTTTAGTGAAACAAGCTTTATCACATGCGGCAGCAGGTGCTGATATCGTTGCACCATCCGATATGATGGACGGTCGAATAGGCTGTATTCGAGCTGCTTTGGAAGCTGCAAACCATACCAATACAAAAATTCTTGCCTATTCGGCTAAATACGCATCAAGCTTTTATGGCCCTTTTCGTGATGCCGTTGGCTCTGCTGGAAAATTAGGTAGTGGCAATAAATATACCTACCAAATGGATCCTGCCAATACCGATGAGGCAATCACCGAAGTTGAACTTGATTTAGAAGAAGGCGCCGATATGGTCATGGTCAAACCCGGCTTACCTTATCTTGATATTGTCTATCGTATTAAAACGACATTTGGTCGTCCGACATATGTCTATCATGTCAGTGGCGAGTATGCGATGTTAAAGGCAGCTGCAGCGAATGGCTGGTTAGATGAAAAAAGTACCGTTTTAGAATCCTTACTCTCATGTAAACGTGCCGGTGCAGATGGGATATTGACCTATTATGCTAAACAAGTCGCTGAGTGGTTAAAGGAGTAAAGTAACAGACATCACAGAAAAAAAGATTAGCCACAGAGGACACGGAGTACACAGAGAGAGAAAAATAAAATTAACTATAGTTTATAGTGCATCTTTATTGATAAGAATATTTATGATGAATTGGTTTATGTGAATAACCTCCTTTTAATCAACATAAGAAATGTTTTTCTCTGTGCACTCCGTGTCCTCTGTGGCTAATAAATTTTATACATCAAGTTCTAGTTGTTTTATCTTCCTTGTTAAAGTATTGCGTCCCCAACCCAATAGCTTAGCGGCATCCTGACGACGACCGCCAGACTTTTTCAGAGCTTCTTTAATTAAGATTGATTCAAATCGAGGCACAGCTTCGCGTAAGATTTCTGTATCACCTTTCAATAAACTGGACTCCACCCATTTTCGAAAAGTAGTTTCCCATTCACCAGATACTTCTGTTACTTCAGCATCCTGTTTTAATTCTGGAGGGAGATCATCGATATGAATTTCACTACCCGATGCCATCACCGTTACCCAACGACAAAAATTTTCAAGTTGCCGCACATTGCCATGCCAGGGCAATCCTGCAAGATAATCAGCCGTCTCAGGTAATAATTGTTTAGTCTCTTCGTTTAATTCATTAGCTGCGCTCATTAAGAAGTGGTTAGTGAGTTCAACAATATCTGTTCTCCTATCTCTTAACGACGGGACATGAACTCTAATAACATTTAATCGATGTAATAAATCTTCTCTAAATTTATTTTCCTTGACGAGCTGCTCTAGATCTTGATGTGTTGCTGCAATCACACGCACATCAACTTTAATCGGTGTATGTCCACCTACACGATAAAATTCACCTTGAGCAAGGATACGTAGTAAACGTGTTTGCAAGTCAGCCGGCATATCTCCAATCTCATCGAGAAAAAGTGTGCCTCCATTCGCTTGCTCAAAGCGACCTTGTCTTTGTCCCGTTGCACCAGTAAAGGCACCTTTTTCATGACCAAATAATTCAGACTCCAGTAAATCTTTTGGTATCGCTGCCGTATTTATCGCAACAAAAGCTTGCGTAGATCTAGGACTATGCGCGTGCAATGCACTAGCTACCAATTCCTTACCCGTACCTGTTTCACCGGTAATTAATACTGTTAAGTTTGAACCTGATAATCGGCCTATAGCTTTAAAGACTTCCTGCATGGCCGGCGCTGAACCAATGATCGATGTACTTGCATCAATTACTTCATTCGCAGGAGTACCACTATCATTCTGCTTATGTGTGATAGCACGTTTAACCAAACTTACTACTTCGTCGACATCAAATGGTTTTGACAGATATTCAAATGCCCCGCCTTGAAATGCAGAAACAGCTCTATCCAGATCAGAATATGCTGTCATTATTATTACCGGGACACTGGGAGACTGCTGCTTAACCTTCTCTAATAACGTAATCCCATCCATACCAGGCATTCGAATATCAGAGATGATCGCATCCGGTTCTTCGTTACGAATCTTTTTTAGTACATCATCAGGATTTGCAAAACTTTGTATTTCAACATCCGTTTTTTGTAACGCCTTTTCTAACACCCAACGAATCGATTTATCATCGTCTACTATCCAAACTTTCTTTTTTTCACTCATCACATTGCTCCGTTGGGAGTAAGATACTGAAATAGGTCTTATTGTCTTTCCGTTCATAGTTTATTAAACCGCCGTGTGATTGAATAAGTTGTTGAGCAATAGATAAACCAATCCCGGTGCCCTCCGCACGACCGGTTACCAAAGGATAAAATGCGCCAGACTCAATCTCTGGAGGGATACCAGGACCGTCATCAATAATGTCGAGTACAATTATGTGTCGATATAATTTATGTCGTATTGTTACCTGACGTTGAATACGTGTAATCAGAGTAATGTGCCCATCACTGTCAATTGCCTGAACTGCATTACGCAATAAATTTAACACCGCTTGTATGACTTGTTCGCGATCAGCTTTGATAATCGGAATACTAGGATCATAGTCTTTCTTGATATTCAGTTTATGTGAATTCTCAGCACGGACTACTGAGATGACATATTCCAACACTTCATGGATATTCATGTCTGATTTCACTGGATGTGTGCTGGTGCTCAACATACGGTCAATAAAATTTCTTAACCGATCACATTCATTAATTATGATGCCGGTGTATTCGAGCAGTTCTTCATTTTCCAATTCTCGTTCGAGTAATTGTGCAGCCCCACGGATCCCACCTAAAGGATTCTTAATTTCATGCGCCATACCCTGAACTGACTCTTTAGCTGCTGCCTGTACAGTCTCTTGATTCTCCTCTTGCAATACCCTGACAAAAGCATGGGCATCGATTAATTCAACCAGAATTTCTTCAGCGACATCATCCACAACAACAGGGGTAATCATGCAATCCACTTTAATCTTCTGACCGCTATTCAGATTTAAATCCACACCGCGTTCTATACAGGTAGTTCCTGTATACAGTGAGCGTTGAATCGCGTCATAAAAAAACTTTGAATTTGGCCAGATATTATTTGGCCGCATACCAGAAACACGTTTATGGCTGACAGATAACAAACTTTCACCTGCACTGTTTATTGAAACTAGGTGCAAGTCTTTATCGAATAGCAATACAGCTGTTGCTAAATGTTCAACTGTACGTAATGCCGTTTGAGCGGAAGTCTCCATGGTAGCTTTATTATTGCACTGTTTTAGTGCGTTATTCACGTAATAATCCTTGCGGTTATAATAATATTTATATTTAATTTAATAAAAACAAATAGTTATGAAATATCTGTTTGAATATACTAATGGTTAGAGCAAGAAGCAGACCACCTGAGTTTTCGGCAGTCGAATGGAAGCCTGATTTTAAAATGAGAGAGTGTTAAGAGGCTATTGAGACGCGCGTAGTATTGAGAAACTACTTGATGTTGAGATCAGTTGTTTACCAGCACCATCAACAACACTTGCAGAGATATTATGGGTTCCACGATCAAGGTTTTGTAATGACACACTAGTCGCTGAACCATTAGAGACTTCCTTGCCATCCATAGTAATGATGATTTTATGACTAGAACGTAACGGCGGCTGAAGTGATAAAGAGATACTAACATTACCACTATTGCTCCTTATCCCGGCACCATCAGCGGGATTAGAAACCAGAAATGTTTTATACAACACTTCCTGTTTCGGCTGTTTCGCTTTAGGAGTGTGCTTAGCTGGATTGGGGTTCTTTATAGTTTGTAATTTCTGCAGCTTTATTTCTTCGGCATCTTTGGAGGGTTTATCCGTAAAGATAATATTGCCATTTTCATCTACTGATTTATATACAGTCTCTGCAACGGCAAAGCCCATGAAGGTCAATAATAATAAACCAATAGTTAAGCGCATGTGTAAAGCATAGCTAATTACTGAATATCTCACAATCTGTATGCTCCTCTATATCCCGTCTAAGTGGTTGGAATAACGGGTTTTGGTGGATTGGTCGGTGATACATCCGGCTTCGGCGATTTCGGTGGATTTAACGGTGTAACAACATCCGGAGCAGACTTGAATTCAGGTGATAGCTGAGCAATCCTGCGAACATGAAATGTCACCTTAGCAGAGCGTTTAAGCACTTTCTCTACTTCATTTTTAACCACGACAGAGATCGTATGTGTGCCTCGGTCAACATTCTCCAATAAAATTTGCGGTGACCTTCCGCTTAGCATTTCCTTTCCATCCATGGATAACACTATTATATCGTTTTCCTCGAGATCAGGCTCTAGTGTGACTGTAATATTTACATTGCCCTCACCACCATGAATCGTTGAATCGTTTTCAGGGCTAGCAATTGCAAGCTTGGTGTAATTAAATTTCTTTGAGATATCTTCGTCTGGCGAAAGTTTAAAAGATCTAGCTTTTGGGGGTTTAATCGCTTGAGCTTCTTTAATTTTTATCTCTTCGGCTCCTGCTGACGGGGTATCAGAAAAAACGATGTTGCCCTCGGCATCAATTGTCTTATAGACAGTTTCTGCCTGAACAATCGGAACAAAGATCAAGCTTATAAATAATAGAAATTTAATATTCATACACTTAAGACTAGCATTAACAGGGAATGGTTCAAACGCTGCTCCTGCGCATCCATGCGCCCGCAGCATACATTACGTCCATGTAAATAAAAAAACCCCCTTTCGGGGGTTTTTGTGTACTTCTTCTCAGTTTACAAGCTGTAATACATGTCGAATTCAACCGGATGCGTGGTGCTGAGAAAACGCGTGACCTCTTCCATCTTCAAGGCAATGTATCCGTCAATCATATCATCGGTAAATACGCCACCAGCCGTCAGAAATTCACGGTCCTTATCCAGTGCTTCTAATGCTTGATCTAAAGAAGAACAAACGGTTGGAATGTCTTTTTCTTCTTCAATACTCAGGTCATACAAATCTTTCTCAAATGCTTCGCCCGGATCAATCTTATTTTGAATACCATCAAGACCGGCCATCATCATTGAAGCAAAAGTGAAGTATGGATTCCCGCATGAATCCGGGAAACGCATTTCTATACGACGCCCCTTAGGACTTGAAACCCAGGGGATACGACAAGAGGCAGAGCGGTTACGTGCCGAATAGGCCAACATAGTTGGCGCTTCAAAACCTTTAACCAATCGTTTATAACTATTTGTACTGGCATTGGTAAATGCATTAAGTGCACGGGCATGTTTAAAAATGCCACCAATATAATGCAATGCTAGATCCGAAAGACCACCGTACTTGTCACCAGCAAACAGGTTTTCTCCGTTCTTCGCCAAAGACTGATGGACATGCATACCACTACCATTATCACCAACTAATGGTTTTGGCATGAACGTAGCAGTTTTACCGTAGCTATGCGCAACATTTTGCACGACATACTTGAGGATTAATGTTTCATCTGCTTTTCTGGTCAATGTATTAAACACTGTACCAATTTCTGCTTGTGCTGCTGTTGCAACTTCATGGTGATGGACTTCAACACCCACACCCATTTCTTCAAGAACCGTACACATAGCTGAACGAATATTCTGACCAGAATCTACTGGCGGCACAGGAAAATAACCACCTTTAACACCAGGACGGTGACCTATATTAGCGTCTTCACCGAGTCGGTCGCTATTCCAGCAACCTTCATCTGAGTCGACTTCATAGAATGCGGAATGCAGTTCATCACCCCAACGAACTTCATCGAAGATAAAGAATTCTGGTTCTGGACCAAAGTAAGCGGTATCGGCAATGCCTGTTGATTTCAAATAGGCCTCTGCACGTTTTGCTAATGAACGTGGATCACGCCCATAGCCTTCCATTGTTGCTGGTTCAAGTACATCGCAACGGATTATCAAAGTAGAGTCATCAAAGAATGGGTCAATGACAGCTGTATCACATTCTGGCATTAGCACCATGTCTGATTCATTAATACCCTTCCAGCCACCAATAGAAGAACCATCAAACATTTTGCCTTCTTCAAAAAAGTCATCATCAACTGTACTGGCAGGTATGGTGACGTGTTGTTCCTTGCCGGTAGTATCACAGAAACGCATGTCGACAAATTTTACATCGTGTTCCTTTATTAGTTTCATTACATTATCGGACATCGTTATCTCCTGAGACTGACTATTCAGTCAAAATTTAGTGGTTATTTGTAATTAAGATAAATGCATAAGTAGCTGTGTGAGGCTCCTGCTCAAAATCGCACTGGCCACAGCATTTCAATTTAAATTTCTATTCGCTCAATGACGACCATTCCAGCTTGGCATTTATTATTATTTGAGCATTTTCCAGACCATTAAGTATAACCTTACTCTAAAATAAGCACTAGAGATCCCACAAGAGATTTGCATTAGTTGAAAGCTCTGTACTTTCTTTTTGCTAACCTGTGCCCTACTATTTCCATTGTGCTGAATCTAAGTCAATATGTGAGCTTATGTCACATAAATATTTTATATTCGTGCAATATTACAGATGACACAGGTAATATTAAGTTTGGTAAACAGCAATTGACGAGACTAGGTTTATGAACATGAACACAAATACATGACCTCTTTTCCAGAACCGCCAAGTGATGAGTACGCCATTGTCTATCTGGAAAATACTGACAAGGAACTACCAATCAAACTTGACCAAAATATGCGTTATGCATATTTTAAAACTATCGCTCGTGGTGGAAAGGCGATTGTTATGTCTTGTAAAGATTTACATCTATCACGCACAATTTGTTATAAAAAACTCCGTCCCGAGATCGCGAATGACCCGATAGAACAACAACGGTTTTTGCGAGAAGCCCGAGTAAGCGCTTTGTTACAACACCCGAACACGGTTCCTATGTACGAACTTGGGAGAGATACAAAAGGACAGTACTACTTCACTATGAAGCTTGTGCATGGCTATACCTTACGTGAAATCCTGGATTATCGAGAGCGTTATGATCTGAAGCAATTAATTAATGTCATTATTCAGATTGGTTATGCATTGGAATACGCACATCGCCATAGGGTAATTCATCGAGATATCAAACCAGAAAATATTCTGGTTGGTCCTTTCGGCGAAGTGTTATTACTGGATTGGGGTTTAGCAAAAGTATGGAATCCCGACGGTAGCAGTAGTGAGGAAGAAACAGACAAATCAGAAACAATCTCACATAAAAAAGTGTCATCGATAACTGACGCTGAAAAACTGCAAGGAACAATAACCTATATGTCTCCTGAGCAAATTAGACGTGATCCCGATATTGATTTCAGAACAGACATCTTTAGTTTGGGAGTGGTCTTATATGAGATCTTGGCCGGACAAACACCCGCAAGTGGCGAAACTGTCGAAGAAGTTAAGGTGAAAATTCTAAACGATGCACCACCAAAACCATCATCACTGACAAACGTTAATGTGCCTCGCTTACTTGAAACAACTGCCATGAAATGTATCGATAAAGCAGTAGATAAGCGAATGTCGAGCTGCGCAGAATTAGTGCGGCTACTTGAAGAAGATTGGTCATAAGACAGCAAACGAATAACTATACGCACTATTTCAGTGCAAATAATACTACTTAAGTTAGTGTTGCGCACTATTTTGGTGCTTTATAGTTTCAAAATCACGTCCGCAGCTATCAAATAGACGCTTCTTTACAATTTAAATGGTTCTCACTGAGACTCACTATCTTGTTGATCTTAAAATATAAATACTTTCTATATTACATTTAATCATTTCGTGGCGGCGCTATTTGGCAAAATGCACAAGACTGGAACACATATTGCTCATACATTCTTTCTAAAAGTTTAATTCAAATTGAAAACGAGAAAATAAATTGGAGGAGTGCGACACATCATGAAAAGTAAGTTGGAATATATATGGCTTGATGGATACAGACCAACACAAAGCCTAAGAAGTAAGACGCTGGTAAAATCTGATTTTAGTGGAAAGGTCGAAGATGCCCCAATGTGGTCTTTTGATGGTAGTTCTACTGAACAAGCTGACGGCAGCGATTCAGATTGTCTACTCAAGCCGGTTGCTGTTTTTCCAGATCCTGATCGCATGAATGCATTTCTGGTAATGACAGAAGTATTAAATGCTGATGGAACACCGCATGAATCTAATGGACGAGCAACTATCGACGAAGCAGATGACGACGAAGACTTCTGGTTTGGTTTTGAGCAGGAATACTTCCTTTGGGATCCTGAGTCTAACCTGCCTCCTGGTTTTCCACACGGTGGTTTCCCTCGTCCCCAAGGACCTTATTATTGTTCAGTAGGTGCCATGAATGCTTACGGAAGAGAAGTCGTTGAGGATCATCTGGATATTTGTCTTGAAGCAGGTCTCAATGTTGAAGGCATCAATGGTGAAGTTGCTGCAGGTCAATGGGAATTCCAAGTATTCGCAAAAAGCGCAAAACGTGCTGGTGATGAAACCTGGATTGGACGTTACCTACTTGAACGTACCGCTGAAAAACATGGTCTCTCAATTGAGTGGCATCCCAAACCTCTAGGGCACACCGACTGGAATGGTTCAGGTATGCACGCTAACTTTTCAAATGGTGCTATGCGTGAATCTGGCAAACAGGAAGTATTCACTAGGATCTGTGATCAATTTGGTAAAAACGTACAACGACACATCAGTGTCTATGGCGCAGAAAATGATCAACGTCTGACAGGCCAGCATGAAACTCAATCTATTAACGAGTTCAGTTATGGTGTTTCTGATCGAGGCGCTTCGATTCGTATTCCTATCGGCACGGTAGAAGATGGTTGGAAAGGACGTTTAGAAGATCGTCGCCCAGCTTCGAATGCTGATCCTTATAAGGTCGCAGCCGCAATCGTTAAAACAACGAAAGAAGCTGGCTAAGTAAGAGTAGTTTTTTTTATCTCCATGGATGGAGTGTCAGGATTCTTGTTCCTGACGAATCCTAAGTACCTGCGTCCATGCAGGCAATGGCGCGAGAGGATACGATTACAGGACGTAATCGATAGAGTCGAGTCTGGAACAGAGACCGAGGAGTCCGAAGCGGCGTTTTAAATCCGCTTAGTTCTTCTATCCGCTTACCACTAGATGCCTATCAGATACAACTGAAACACTGAGACCCTCTAGTCCAACATCAATAAGTTGTGAGACAACTTCATCAAAAGTAAACGCAGCCTTTAAAGAATTATGAAAATCACGTTGTAAAACTTCTGGTTCACCTTCCGCATACTGCTTAGTAAATGTATCAACCTGATCTTCTGACTCTGGTCGCATAAGATCCATAACAAAAATTGCAGGGAATCCTTTCGCATTTTTAATTGCATTCCATAACACCATTGGATCATGTAAGTGATGTAATAAGCTATTACTAAAAATCAGATCATAGTTTTGTTCTGAAAGAGATGACTCATTGATATAGGTGTCGATCAAATTAATACGGTCTGACAAACCCGACTCGGTTAATGCCTTATCACCTTCAGCTAACATCGCGGCAGCACCATCCAACCCATCGATATGATAATGAGGATATGCCTTAGCAAGGCGAATACTGATATCTGCAGCACCACAACCTAAGTCAACCGCCCTTCCTGACTCAGGTAATTTACCACCTACGGCTTCTTTTAATAACGTAATGAAATGATTATGCGGCTCTTCAAAATCTGCATTAGCATAAGCAGCCGCTTGATCTTCATCGGTCATTAACTCAGGCTCAGGGACGCGGTGCATGTTTCGATTTAAAATCAATATTGATTAAAGACTCGGGCATTACCCTCTTTGTCCATAGCAATAACAGAATAACGGTCTACTCGATCGCCCATTTCCATACCCGGCGAACCTACGGGCATACCCGGTACAGACAAACCAAGCACATCAGGTTTCTCAGCTAATAATCGTTTCACATCCAAGGCAGGCACATGACCTTCTATCACATATCCATCTACCACCGCAGTATGACAACTCGCATGCTCATAACTAATACCATACTGCTGCTTTACAAGATTCACATCCAACACATCGATGGCAGCAACCTGAAAACCATTATCCTCCATGTGTTTAACCCACTTATTGCAACAACCACAAGTCGCCGATTTATACACCGTCATCTCAGGTTCTGCACTAACATTCTGCATTAAAATAAATCCACCAAGAGCAGAAATAAAAATCGAGAAAATAACCCCAATAATTTTTTTATTCTTAATCATACTGAACACCTTAGTTCCTATTTTATGATGCGTTGAATTTTTCTGTTTTAATTAATTAGGCAGCCTTAAACATTATAAGTTTAATTTAAGATAGGTTTTGCCATTAAGACGAAACGAGATCTAAAACTAGAATCTGAGTAAGAAATTACTCAGGAAGCAACGACTCTCCATTCATCAATTCATCTATCGTCTCGCGACGACGAATTTCATGGGTTTGATCTCCATCCACCATGATCTCTGCAGCACGAGGTCGCGAATTATAGTTTGATGACATGGTAAAACCGTAGGCACCTGCTGAACAGACTGCCAATAAATCTCCATGTTCTAAATGTAACTGCCGTCCCTTGCCAAGGAAGTCACCTGTTTCACAGACAGGACCCACAACATCATAAACACTTTCTTCTACATTTGACGTTTCAACTACACGTTTAATATCATGCCAACCGTCATAGAGTGCTGGACGTATTAAGTCATTCATCGCTGCATCGACAATTGCAAAATTATGCTCTTCGGATTTATTCAGATATTCCACTTTCGTTAACAATACGCCAGCATTACCAACAATGCTCCGTCCCGGCTCTATAATGAGTTCGATATTTTCATTATTCAAAGTGTTGATAATGGTTTGAATATAATCACTTCTCGTTGGTGGCTTTTCCCCTTGATAATTGATACCAAGCCCACCACCCAGATCAATATGCTCGAAGTTGATTTCTAATTGTTTCAACTGTTTAATTAGCTCAAGAACTTTCAACAATGCATCTTTAAAAGGTTCTAGTGTCGTGATCTGTGAACCGATATGACAATCAATACCTTTAATGATGATGTTAGGTAAAGCTGAAGCGAGTTCATATGCGGCTATAGCATTCTGAAACGCTATGCCAAATTTATTATCTTTTAGCCCTGTTGCAATATAAGGATGAGTATTAGCATCCACATCAGGATTGACTCTTAATGATACAGGCGCATGAATATGCATTTCACCGGCGACTTCATTGAGTCGTATTAATTCATTAACTGATTCGACATTAAAACATTTAATACCTTTATTAAGTGCCGCTTGCATTTCATCTTTTCGTTTTCCCACACCTGAAAAAACAATTTTATCGGGTCGACCGCCAGCATGAAGCACACGCTCCATTTCTCCGATTGAAACAATATCAAAACCTGCTCCAAGCCGAGCCAATATATTTAGCAGTCCAATATTCGAGTTAGCTTTCACTGCATAACAAACGAGATGTCTCTGTAATTTCAATGCACGGTCAAACTCTAACCAGCTCGTTTCAATGGCTCTGCGAGAATAGACATAACAAGGTGTGCCATATTGACTGGCGATTTCTGCCAATGCGACGCCTTCGGCATGTAGCAAGCCGTCCTTATAGATAAACTCAGACATGTTATCAGACGGTATTGGAGAAGTCGGAAACAGAAATACTCGTATTGGGTGGCATATACAGGTCGCCTTTTTGACCGCAGGCAGAGACACAGGATAACAACATAAGTATTATCCCCAATCTAATTATCTTTATCTTATTGTCTCTATTCATTTTGGCGTCCTCTGATACGTTCGCTATTTCCTTGAGCATAGCAAAATATGACAAAAGGAAAAATGACTTGAATTGAATTAGGCTCACTTGAGGGGATATATCATCAATATTTACAAACAGGATTTAAAATGTCATTCAAACAAGATGCGATAATAGTTGAACCCAAAGAGTCACATAAAGCTAGTGTCATCTGGTTACATGGACTTGGGGCAGATGGGCATGACTTTGAACCTATCGTGCCAGAACTAGGCTTGTCTGATGATCTGGGTATCCGTTTTATCTTTCCAAATGCCCCGAAACGTCCTGTCACCATCAATGGTGGGATGTCTATGCGGGCCTGGTATGACGTTAAATCGCCTAATCTTCGCGATAAAGAAGACACGGAATCAATTATTGAATCATCAAACTTGATCAACAACTATATTAATGCAGAAATCGAAGCAGGCATTGAATCCAATAAAATCATACTCGCGGGATTTTCCCAAGGTGGCGCTATCACGCTACATGCGGGTCTACGTTTTCCATCACCACTAGCGGGCTTATTGGCGCTATCATGCTATTTACCTTTGCCCGGCCAGCTTAAGGAGGAGGTTATTGCAGATAAAGGCATGGCAATCATGATGGCACATGGTATATCTGATCCGGTTATTCCAGTTGACCAAGGTCGAACATCATCTGAAACATTGAAAGAGCAAGGTTACTCAGTTGAATGGCATGAATATATGATGCAACACTCGGTGTGCCTTGAAGAAATTACTGCAATAGGGGCATGGATAAAACGATTATTGGCTTAAGTTCTATGTCCGCTCGGCTTGCCTGAACGCTGCGGTGGCCGCCGCCTTCCCGTCTTTTTCTTGTGCTTGGAATGTGTTTGTTCATGATGCTTTCGTTTAACGGGCGGCTCTGGCTTTGCTAATAGATCATTTGTTATTTGAGCTGTTGGGATTGAATAGCCGATATACGCTTCAATATCCATCAACGAATAAATATAATCTTCACAACCAAAACTCACAGCGTCACCGCTAGCACCTGCACGAGCCGTTCGGCCAATACGATGTACATAATCTTCGCAATTCTGAGGTAAGTCATAATTGAAAACATGGCTCACATCAGGAATATGTAAACCTCGAGCAGCAAGGTCTGTCGCAACTAATGCGGCTAATTCACCTTTCGAAAATTCGCTAAATAAGCGTTGCCTTTTCTTTTGCGGAACGTCCCCCGATAAAATGGCGGAGTGAATTCCGTTGCCTTCTAGATAAGACCATACTTTTTCGGCAACACGTTTGGTATTAACAAAGACTATCGTCCGGTGAGGGTCCATATGTTTCAATAGCCCAAGCAATAGTGGAATCTTTTCATCATTGGCAACGTGATAAAGAATCTGCGTCACTTTATCTGCTGTAACCTGCTCTGGGTTAATCTTGACCTGTGTCGGGCTATTCATGTGTTCATAAGCCAATTCCATGACTCGATGCGATAAAGTCGCCGAAAACAGCATGTTTAAGCGCTTATCGGGCTTTGGCATACGCCGCAACATGAAACGAATGTCACTAATAAAACCAAGATCAAACATACGATCTGCTTCATCCAACACAACAATCTCGACATCTTTAAAACTAAATACCTTCTGTTTCGAATAATCAATTAATCGACCCGGCGTTCCAATTAAAATATCGACGCCACCTTCTAATGATTTGCGTTGTTTCTCATAATCAACTCCACCATAAACCAGAGCCAGTTTTAACCCGCAATGCTTATTAAATTTTTCCGCATCACTGTGAATCTGAATAGCAAGTTCACGTGTCGGCGCAATAATTAACGCTCGAAGATTGCTATTTTTTGCTGCTGGTTTGGTTAGTAAAAAATGAAAGGTAGAAAGCAAGAAGGCTGCCGTTTTGCCAGTACCCGTTTGTGCCTGACCCGCAATATCATGTCCATCCAGAATCAAAGGCAGACACTCTCCCTGAATGGGTGTACATTTTTTAAACCCGATTTCGTCTAGAGCAGTAAGTAAGCGCTCATCCAAGGTAAACTGCTTGAATTCAGGGGTGTTCGTGCTTGTTGCTGTCATGTATTTATCCAGAAATCTGGAGACGTTTTAGGAGAAACTTGATGGTTAATGAACATCCAATAAAGATCAAACTTGCAATTAGTCTTCAATTTCGTTGAAATTGCATCCTCAAACAAAACATAAGGATTACAAATTAAATGAGTGAAAGTATATTGCATGTTACAGACTCAAGCTTTGAAGATGAAGTTTTAAAATCAGAATTACCAGTAATCCTGGATTTTTGGGCAGAATGGTGTGGTCCTTGTAAGATGATCGCCCCCATCCTCGACCAAATAGCCGATCAATATAAAGATAAGTTGACGGTTGCCAAAATTAACATCGATGATAATCAGGGCACCCCTCAAACCTATGGCGTCAGAGGAATACCAACGCTTATCTTGTTTAAGAATGGTGAAGCTGCTGCAACCAAGGTTGGAGCTGCATCCAAGTCTCAGTTGGAAGCCTTTATAGACACCAATATCTAGAAATTAATAATCAAAATTAGCTGGACGTATGACAAAACGCGTGCTACTTTAAATCAATAGGTTAAGTAACAAACAACCAAAACCAAATCCCCTTAAACCATAAAAAAAATTTAAATTCGTTTTAATCGTACAGACGATCCTCGTTTGTTAACTACAATTTCTATTTTTACCAACATTCAAAGTCTATGAACCTAACCGAACTAAAGCAAAAGCCAGCCTCAGAACTTGTTTCTCTCTCTTCCGAACTTGGGCTAGACAATTTGGCCCGAAACCGAAAACAAGATGTCATATTTGAAATATTAAAAGCCCAGGCCAAAAAAGGGGAAGACATTTATGGCGATGGTGTTTTAGAGATTCTTCAGGATGGGTTTGGTTTCTTACGTTCGGCAGGTAGTTCTTACCTGGCAGGTCCAGATGATATATATGTTTCACCAAGCCAGATTAGACGTTTTAACCTGCGTACTGGTGACAACATCTCTGGCAAGATCAGGCCTCCAAAAGATGGAGAACGCTACTTTGCGCTTCTCAAGATTAACGAGATTAACTTTGAAACTCCGGAAAAAGCCAAGGGTAAGATCTTATTTGAGAACTTAACGCCATTATTTGCTAATGAACGTTTAACCCTTGAACAAGGTAATGGAAGTACCGAAGATTTAACGCCTCGAATTATTGACCTTGCTTCACCTATCGGGAAAGGTCAACGTGGATTAATTGTTTCCCCACCGAAAGCTGGTAAGACGATGATCCTGCAAAGCATTGCGCAATCAATTGCTCACAATCACCCTGAAGTCCACCTGATTGTACTTTTAATTGACGAACGCCCTGAAGAAGTAACTGAGATGGAACGTTCGGTACGCGGTGAAGTTATATCCAGTACCTTTGATGAACCAGCTAGCCGTCACGTTCAGGTAGCTGAAATGGTCATCGAAAGAGCCAAACGGTTAACCGAGCATAAAAAAGACGTTGTTATCTTGCTTGATTCAATTACGCGTCTTGCACGTGCATATAACACGGTAATCCCTGCTTCAGGCAAGGTACTCACCGGTGGTGTTGATGCAAACGCATTACAAAGACCAAAACGTTTCTTTGGTGCCGCACGTAACATCGAAGAAGGCGGTAGTTTGACTATCATTGCTACTGCATTAGTTGATACCGGTTCAAGAATGGATGACGTTATCTACGAAGAATTTAAAGGTACCGGCAATATGGAGTTACACCTTGATCGGACTATCGCAGAAAAGCGTATCTACCCAGCGATCAATATTAATCGTTCCGGTACACGTCGCGAAGAATTGTTGACCAATGAAAGTGAATTACAAAAAATATGGATTTTGCGTAAATTACTCCATCCAATGGAAGAACTTGGTGCTATGGAATTTATGTTAGAGCGATTAAAGGCAACTAAAAATAATGCTGAATTCTTTGAAGCAATGAAAAGATAATCAATGTAGCTGATTTATATATCTAATCTTGTCTTCTTGCACAAATCGATAGAAACGACGTAATTCTTTTAGCAAATCATTATTTAAACCCTGCAATTTATATTGTTGTTGCAGGTTCATGCAGTACTTTCCTGCATAGTAGTTAGCTTGCTTGTAACGTTCTAATTCACAGCCAGTCAACATTTCATCAAATCCATTCTTTTCAAATAACCAGTTTTGTAGGCAGTTAATATCATCGCGACAGCATTCATCATTGAGTAATGACTGCATCATGATGAATTTATCAACCTCTGCTTGTAATTCCATTTCAAGTAATGTGACTTTCTTCTGGTGGTAGGCATTCCAGACAACATATAGGAAATGACTCACACCTTCTAAGACTAAACAAAACTCTGAATATTTACCTTTTTCTAAAAGCTCTAATGGGTGTGCATCATCAAGATGATTCATCACATCAGCAGATATATATAATGACAGATCAATTCCTGACTCATGTTCAGCAATTAATAACCTCTCATCGTTATCACGCGGGTTATCCTGACAAGATAATAAATCAGCCAATCCTTTATCAGTGATCAAAAAATCATGTACAGCATGTTCAGTATCGATCTCGTAAATCGTTTGGAGTTGCTGCTGGAGATAATTTAGTGAAATAGTGACACTCCAGATTAATGTTTGTTTTTACTGGAAGGAAAAGTCAAAACACCATTTTCTTGTAAGCGTTTTCGCGTATATTCACTGCCTGTCTTTAACCATGATTCATACAAACACAAAACATCACGATCATCCGTCAGTTCATTACTTTCCCTGACCTCCGTTAACACATCAACATAATTTAGAAAATGCCCGGCTAAATCTGAAAAGACCTCTGCCAAACCTTTATCCTTAAATGCGCGTGAATTATTTTCTGCCAATGAACTATAAGCACCTCCTCCCATGGAAATAAAATAATCTATCCCAACAGCGCTTCTTTCAAGACTTCCAGCAAAAAATCCAGATGTAACCAGCGCTGTGTCCCCGAGTTTTCTCAAGTGCGCATTTCGTTCTTCGTTAGAATTTGCTTCAGTTGCATCTTTGAACATTAATGCGAGCGGTTTTGAAGAACGCCCTTCTAAACTATCTTCATACATGTTCTCAGAAAGTGAGAAATAAGTGAGTAAGTTAACGATATAGACTACCGTTTCATCTTTTGGATAAATATGTTGGTGAGAAATAGCGTCATGAATAGCATCGTTGAAGTATTCATTTACATTTAGATTCGTAATTAAATTAGCATTATCAACCGAGTGGGACATAACTACCTCCAGTCACTACCATGATCAGTCTTACACGACTCTTAATAGCTTTATCGGCTATTAATTCAATGTGCTTTAGAACATATCAAATCTTTTTAGTAAAAGGGAAGCTAGCACTCTCGGTAAGGTGCTGATAAACATGAAAGTTTAAACTTACAACCAATAGCAAATTATGGCTCAATAATTGCCGTCTTATGCCGCTATATTGATATAAAAATCGGGGGACGTATTTCTTGCGGTGCATAAGACAAAATCTAGTATTAATGGTATTTTTCTATCTGACTATACCTTTTACACAAGCTAATGAGCTTGGTGAAAATATTGATCCCCTGTCTTCCTGGTCATCAAACCTACGCTGGGCAATAGACCTCTCAACTCGGCATACTAATTCATTACGCGGTGCAAACAGCTCTTGGCAGCATGTCATTGGTCTCGACCTGCATAAAGTCTTTCAGAACAAAAGTGGTGATTTTGGCACATTAGTCTTTCAACCTTATCTCGTCAGGTTAGCAAACGTAAAAACGCCGCCATTTTTTTTCGATGATGGGGATGATTGGGAATTGACCTGGAGAATGACGAATTTTAACTATACTGGCTTAGCACAAGGTCGCTTTAACATTCGTTTCGGACATTTTGAAGTCCCTTTTGGACTGGAACAAAATCTTGATACCAATGGTACGTTACGTCAATTTACCTTTTCAAATCGTGGCATCAAAGCGGATTGGGGTACCTCCATAAATGGTGTTCTAGAAAACCTAGAATATGAGTTTGCCTTCACCCGTGGTTCAGGAGCGGAGCTTACAGACGACCACGACCCCTATCTTTTATCCGGAAGAATAGGCACATCCAGCAATGAGAATTTCATTATGGGATTATCAGGTTTTTTCGGAGAGACGCTAAATGCAACTGGAACTACGAACCGTAAATTGGGTGGTTTTGATATTGCTTACTATATCTACCAATGGGGCTTTTTGCTGGAAGCTTCTGCAGGTAAGACTAGCGATGCCGAGACAGTTAATTTATTTGTTGAAGCATCTTGGCGATCAGCAATGGAAACGCTGCATCTATATTCCCAATTAAGACAGGACTATCGAAAGCCAAACAAGAACTGGTCAGACAACACGAAGATTACCTTCGGTGCTGAATATGCTGTAACCAATCAGATAAGCATAAGTACTGAGTTTAATCACGATATTGAAATAATGAACTCAAACTCTAGGCAAACTAGCATTTTGCTTCAATTTCGAATCAGGATTTAGGATACCTATGAAACATATTTCAATTTTATTCCTGGTAGTTGTTATCGGAACACAGCTTCTTGTACAAGATGCTTATGCACGGGCATTTTGTGCCTTACGTGATCCTGTAAAGACAATTAGAGTGTTATTTCCTGAATCAGATCAACATCGTTCTATCGTAAGAGCGGTAAATTCAGATGTTAGAGACAAGATTAGTAATTCATTACCTTTTACACTTCATTTCAATGAACTAGGTAAACACACTCTTTATATTGCTGAAAATAATCAGCAACCTGTCGGTTTTGTACACGTTCGATCAGAATTGACCAAATGGGGATTGATTGAAATAGCTTGGGCTTTAAACCCGGATTTATCAATAAGAAATGTTTATTTTCAACGTTGTCGTATACCAAACTGCAATAGTAAGTATTTAACTGATGTATTGAAAATAACAATTGGTAAATCCTTTAGTCAGCTAAACAATTTAATTAGTGTCGACGGTAAAGCATTAAATATACAGTTGGGTAACAAGGAAATAGATTCATCCACATTTATTCTGGCAGCAATCAAGTCTGCTTTAAAAACGATTATCGTAACTTCCGTTGCCTGGCAAAAAGAAGTCGCTGAGGTAAATAGAATTTTATTATTAGAAGAAAATTTTGGTCAAGACCATCAATTATCTTTAAACCCAATAATCATTTCAGAAAAGTATTTTAAGTTGCTAAATAATCAAATCGGCGGCAACAGCATGATAGATCGATCTTCTATTGAAGCATTTAAAATAATCGATGGTAAAAAAGATAATGGAATAATCGTATCTGCAACATGGCGCGAAGGTCAATACCAAGGCATGTTTAACTGGTTGTTTGATACCAGAGGTGTGCTCAAGAAAATAGAGCCTATTCCCGCCTGGCGGGATTCAGAAATGGAATCGTCCTTTTTTTCAATACTTGGACAGACATATCAAGATTCAGATCAATGTAATACCGCCGCCCAACTTATGGGCTACGAATTATATTTTCTCTCTCACCAGAGTCAGCGAAGTAAACTCTAATGCGTATCAGGACGTTTTTATCCATCATAATACTAGTCTGCTTGTTTGGTGCGTATGTGGTTGAATATTTTCTTGGCAGCCAACGTTATGATCTACAACACTTTACAGAGTTACATCATAAAAATCAGTCAGCAACCAAAGACTTTAATCATATACAGCAAAATATTTCACAACTATTGATTAGTGCAGACTTAATTTTCGGTTCAAAAGAAACATTTTTAATTAACGGTGCAATTGAACAATCAAAACTATTAATTGAGCAACTGAATACTTTATTAGTATCAGCTCAAATATTTGAAGAGAATAAGTTTCTCGAGTCAACTATCAAAGACATAACCCTAATAAACGAACTACTTATTAAAGTCTATGGTACCTCTCAAATAAACGAAGAAGAACATTTCTCTGGTTTATTAAAAGAATATGACAAAAGCAGTATTGTGTTAGTTAATAAACTAGAAATATTATCTGGAATTATTATTTCAAAGCTTCAGGATGATGCAATAGAATTAGAGAAACTCAATCAGTCCGTAATTTTAGTTAATAGAATTTCAATAATTGCATTTTCAATATTGATATTATTTCTGTGGTACTGGGCGAATAAAGCAATATCAAAACCCTTGCAGTCTCTTTCTAAAATGGCTACTACAGTGAATAAGACCGGGCACTTTCACGGAATTGAAAAAGGTCCTAAAGAGGTTATGATACTCAGCCATGAACTTAGTATCCTTACAAATTCACTACTCCATCAAGCCAATCATGATCCATTAACTAATTTATTAAACCGACGAGAATTTGAACGACAATTAAGTCAAACACACGAGTTGGTTCGCATTGAAAAAGATAATGTAGCTAATATGCTGTGTTATATTGATCTTGATCGATTCAAAATTGTAAATGATACGTGCGGCCATGCTGCTGGTGATGAACTCCTCACGGAAGTAGCTCAAATTCTAGCATCTAATGCAAGAACGACAGATGTAATTGCTCGTGTTGGCGGTGATGAATTTACATTGTTATTAAGAAACTGCAATCTTGATAGTGCAATTGAACTTGGTGAGCGAATCTTAAAAAAGATTGAAGACCTCTGTTTTACTTCTGGGAAATATGAATTTCATATTAGCGCCAGCTTAGGATTGACTCTGATTAATGGTAGAGAAGAAAATTATCAGGAAATTATTAATACTGCTGATTCTGCATGCAGAATTGCTAAGGAGTCTGGAAGGAATCAGGTACAGATACTTGAAATAGATGATGAACGTGCAGGACATAAACGTCGAGAGATGCTACACCTCAACCAAATAATCAATGCCATTGATGAATCTCGTCTTGTTCTATTTTTTCAGGATATTGTTCCATTAGATAGAAATTATATGTCTGGAAAACATTATGAAATATTGATTAGGCTAAAAACAGAAGATGGAGAGCTACTTAGCCCACACCATTTCCTGCCTATCATCGAGCGGTACCAGTTATGTACTCGATTGGACAAATGGGTTGTTTATGAAACGATAAAACTGCTCTCTGAAAACCCTGAAGAGCTAGGGCTACTCGAATTATGTTCAATAAACTTATCGGGGCAGTCATTTAGCAACAAACCATTCAGACAATTTATTTTTGATACACTCAAAGAATTTAATTTTCCAGGAAATAAACTTTCATTTGAAATTACTGAGACTGAAGCCATTTCTGATATTGAGATGGCCAAAGAATTTATGAATGAATTAAAAGAACTAAATGTGCGCTTTGCTCTTGATGATTTTGGTACAGGCCATTCGTCATTTGAGTATTTGAAAAATCTCCCCGTAGATTATATAAAAATTGATGGTGGGTTTGTAAAGTCCATGTGTGAGAATCCGGCTGACTTTGAAACAGTAAAGTCGATCACAGATGTTGGTAAAGCATTAGGTAAAAAACTGATTGCTGAGTATGTTCATTCTGAAGAAATCGTCGAAATGTTGATCGATTTAAAGATTGATTTTGCTCAAGGTTACAATTTTTCAGAACCCTGTGAATTAAAGTTCGAGCCTCAACCACTTTATCAAGTAATAAATGGCTAAAAACTTTTTAGCAAAAGATTCTTTTTATATTACAGCTTGCCCATAGCCCTAACTGATTAATTATTCCGTTTTTTAAAATAAGAAAACCCGCATAAAGCGGGCTTTCTTTGGACTACATGCAGGGAAGAATTACATCATTCCGCCCATACCACCCATGCCACCCATATCAGGCATACCACCACCGCCACCACCGTGGCCATGATCTTCCTGAGGGATTTCAGCAACCATTGCTTCAGTCGTTAACAACAGACTGGCAACTGATGCTGCGTTTTGTAAAGCAGAACGAGTTACTTTGGTTGGATCAAGAATACCCATCTCAATCATGTCACCAAATTCACCATTTGCTGCATTGTAACCATAGTTACCTTTGCCTTTAGCAACGTCATTCAGAATAACTGACGCTTCTTCACCGGCATTGGTTACGATTTGACGTAGTGGCTCTTCAATCGCACGTTTCAGGATATCAATACCGATCTGTTGATCGTGATTGTCACCTTCAACTTTAGAAACAGCTTTCAAAGTGCGGAGTAATGCAACACCACCGCCAGGTACGACACCTTCTTCTACAGCAGCACGGGTTGAATGTAATGCATCTTCAACACGGGCTTTCTTTTCTTTCATTTCAATTTCAGTAGCAGCGCCAACTTTGATTACCGCAACACCACCAGCAAGTTTTGCAACGCGCTCTTGTAGTTTTTCACGATCGTAATCAGAAGTTGAATCTTCAACCTGTTGACGAATTTGCGTTACGCGACCTTCGATATCTTTGGTCTTACCTTCACCGTCAATAATCGTAGTGTTCTCTTTGGTAATTTGAATACGTTTAGCACCACCCAGATCTTCCAGAGTTGCTTTTTCAAGACTCAAACCAACTTCTTCAGAGATGACCGTACCACCAGTAAGGATAGCAAGATCTTCAAGCATTGCTTTACGACGATCACCAAAACCTGGTGCTTTAACAGCAGCGACTTTAACGATACCGCGCATATTGTTAACAACCAAGGTTGCCAATGCTTCGCCTTCAATGTCTTCTGCAACGATCAATAAAGGTTTACCAGCTTTCGCAACACCTTCAAGGATTGGTAACAAATCACGAACATTAGAGATCTTCTTGTCGAAAAGTAGAATGAAAGGTGCTTCTAATTCAACACTCATGGTTTGCTGGTCGTTAATGAAGTATGGAGAAAGGTAACCGCGATCAAACTGCATGCCTTCAACAACATCCAGTTCATTTTCTAAACCTGAACCTTCTTCAACGGTGATAACACCTTCTTTACCAACTTTTTCCATTGCTTCTGCAATGATGTTGCCGATATTTTCATCAGAGTTTGCAGAGATAGTACCTACC
Source organism: Gammaproteobacteria bacterium (assembly GCA_021773235.1). Classification (GTDB taxonomy): domain Bacteria; phylum Pseudomonadota; class Gammaproteobacteria; order Eutrophobiales; family Eutrophobiaceae; genus UBA7359. The sequence goes on from JAJFKL010000019.1 coordinate 43,583, forward strand.
TGTGCAATAGCCTTGCTGTCTTCACAAGGTTTTGAAAGTTTCTTCAACTCAGCAACAGCAGCAGTCACTGCCTTATCGATACCACGTTTGATATCCATTGGGTTGGTACCTGCAGTTACCGCTTTTTGACCTTCACGCACAATCGCTTGTGCTAATACGGTTGCAGTCGTTGTACCGTCACCAGCAACATCAGAAGTCTTGGAAGCAACTTCCTTAACCATCTGTGCGCCCATGTTTTCAAACTTGTCTTCAAGTTCGATTTCTTTTGCTACTGAAACACCATCTTTTGTGACGGTTGGAGCACCAAAGCTCTTGTCCAGAATTACGTTGCGACCTTTGGGGCCGAGCGTTTGCTTTACCGCATTCGCCAGGACGTTTACGCCTTTCGCCATACTTGAACGGGCGTCGTCCGAAAATTTAACTTCTTTTGCAGCCATGATAATTGTCTCCTAAAAGGGATCTGACCATTAATATAAAAATCTGTTATTCGATGACGCCCATGATGTCGTCTTCACGCAGGACGAGAAAATCATCGCCACTGGCTTTAACTTCAGTACCGGAGTACTTGCCAAACAACACCTTGTCACCTTTCTTAAGATCCAACGGACGTAATTCACCGTTATCCAGTAATTTGCCGTTACCGACAGCTATTACTTCACCTTCTACGGGTTTCTCTGTCGCTGAATCAGGGATAATTATTCCACCCTGCGACGTTTTTTCCTCTTCCACACGTTTCACAATCACACGATCATGTAATGGTCGGATATTCATAAAGATTGCCCTCCTTAATTCCTAACCTATTGATTAATATAGCACCAACAGAATTGTTAGCACTCTTAATTAGTGAGTGCTAAATATAGTCGAATTTTCTACCCTGTCAACAGTAACGGAACAAATTTATCTATAGATTTTCAGATTTCGCTAATACTCAATATCAGTACTTGATTATTTAAGTATTCCCATCAACAAGCTTTTGAGCTTAACCGTGCTAGCCATATGTGTAACACTAAGCAGATAATCTTTTGGTGTTCAATAAAGAGATGGTTTCATCACACGCTAGCCCATATTCAGCGTTCTGCTATAATGCCCCGCTTTTTGAATCTCGGACTGAGCTGAGACAGTTTTCCCGCTCTTTATTCTCTAAAATAATTTATGTAGATCTTTGATGACCGATTACAACCTGACACACCTAAAACAACTCGAAGCAGAGAGTATCCATATCATTCGTGAGGTGGCTGCTGAGTTTGAAAAACCAGTGATGCTTTATTCTATAGGCAAAGATTCTGCCGTAATGTTGCAATTGGCGTTAAAGGCATTTGCACCGGGTAAACCACCCTTTCCACTGCTACATGTCGATACTACGTGGAAGTTTAAAGAAATGATTACCTTCCGAGATGAGTTAGCAAAAAAACTTGGTTTAGACCTTCTCGTACACATTAATCAAGATGGCGTCGATGCAGGTGTCGGACCGTTTACGCACGGAAGTAAAAAACACACAGATATAATGAAGACCGATGGCCTTAAGCAGGCACTAAATAAGCACAAATTTGATGCCGCATTTGGCGGTGCACGACGAGACGAAGAAAAATCCCGCGCCAAAGAACGTGTTTACTCGTTTCGTGATAAAAATCATCGCTGGGATCCGAAAAACCAGCGACCTGAATTATGGAATATTTATAACGGTAAGGTAGATAAGGGTGAAAGTATTCGCGTTTTCCCATTATCAAATTGGACCGAGCTTGATATCTGGCAATATATTCATTTGGAAAATATCCCAATAGTCCCTTTGTACCTAGCTAAAGAACGCCCTGTTGTAAAACGCGACGGTACTTACATCATGGTTGATGATGACCGTATGCAACTAGAACCAAATGAAAAAGTTGAAAATAAAATGGTGCGTTTCCGCACGCTTGGTTGTTACCCCCTAACGGGCGCAGTCGAATCAAACGCAACAACACTTCCAGAGGTCATCCAGGAAATGTTGTTGGCCACAACGTCGGAACGTCAAGGTCGTATCATTGATTATGATCAGGCAGGTTCAATGGAAGAAAAGAAACGCGAGGGATATTTCTGATGTCACACCAGTCTGAACTCATTAGTACTGATATTGACGCCTATCTTGCTCAACATGAGAAAAAAGAATTATTACGTTTGCTGACTTGTGGCAGTGTTGATGATGGTAAAAGCACACTGATTGGCCGGCTGCTACACGATTCAAAAATGATCTATGAAGATCAACTTGCTGCAATAACTGCAGACAGCGCGAAGTCTGGCACGACAGGTAAAGAAGTTGATTTAGCCTTATTAGTAGATGGCCTGCAGGCCGAGCGTGAACAAGGCATTACCATTGATGTTGCCTATCGATATTTTTCAACTGCCAAACGCAAATTTATTATCGCAGATACGCCGGGGCATGAACAATACACACGTAATATGGCGACAGGCGCGTCGACATGCGATCTGGCTATTATCCTTATCGATGCGCGGTATGGTGTACAAGTTCAAACACGGCGGCATACCATTATTTCTTCCCTGCTTGGAATAAAGCACATTATCGTTGCTATCAATAAAATGGATCTGGTCAACTACGATGAGGACGTCTATAACAAGATTAAAACAGACTATCTTAGTTTCACCACCAAACTAGACCGCATTGATATTAAGTTTATCCCTATCTCTGCATTGAAAGGCGAGAATGTTGTTAATCAAAGTACCGAGATGCCTTGGTATGACGAAGAACCGTTGATGCAAATATTAGAAACCGTCGAGATTACTAATGATAGAAATTTCGAAGATATGCGTTTCCCTGTGCAGTATGTTAATCGTCCAGATCTTAACTTTCGCGGCTATTGCGGCACCATGGCAGGTGGCGTTGTACGCAAAGGCGATAATGTAACTGTCCTGCCTTCTGGCAAGACCAGTACGATCAAATCTATCGTGAGTTATGAAGGTGAATTGGATCAGGCATTTCCACCAATGGCAGTGACATTGACTTTAAACGATGAGGTTGACGTCAGCCGTGGCGACATGATCACACACAGCGATAATCAAGCTTCATTAGGTAATAAATTTAAAGCTAATATCGTTTGGATGACAGAAAAAGCCTTAACCACTGGTAAACAGTATTATATTAAGCTTGCTACCAAAACTATAACCGGCTCTATTTCAAATATTCACCATAGGATTGATGTGAATTCCCTGGAAGAATCTGCTGCCAGCGAACTTCACCTTAATGAGATTGCTCATTGTGATGTCACACTTAATACGACAGTCGCTTTTGATTCATATAATTTATGTAAAGGTACCGGCGCATTCATCATTATTGACCGTTTAAGTAACGTCACCGTTGGCGCGGGGATGGTTGTTTCTACAGCAGATGACTCTGAATTACACCCGGTTAGCAAAAGTGAACGTACTGCACGTTACTTTCAACACCCCTTCACTGCATGGTTGTCGGGAGAAAATAACTTACATATTGCTATGGAAGTTGAACGCCAATTATTTGATAGAGGGTTTATCTGTTCCGTTCTAAATCAACATGATATTGATGGCGATATTGAAGAAGTCAGTCAGCTGTTTAACCAGGCGGGCTTAGTCTGCCTGTGTGTTGTAGATAATGGGCCAGAAGAAAAAACGGATAATAGCGCCATTTTTAATTGTGATGAAGATTCGGCCGACAATATTTTCAGCCATATTAGTGACAAGGCCCACCTAGGTTAGTACACTATTTTTGATGAAGATTACTGGAAGAAATTTATTCCAGAGATTAAAATAGCCTAACGAATATACGTTTAGGGAGAAACCAATGTCAGATCCAAAATCAGTAGGTACAGCAGACCCAGCTAAAAAAACATCGCCAGTTACCGGCCCGGTTGATAGTGACGCGACTGTTTTAACTCAGGCAGACATGAAATGTTATTGGAACGATGAAGAATTTGATAACGGTGATCGTATCTCTAACGAAGGGAAGAATTACGAAGCCAGCAATGGTCAGTGGGTTGAAGTTTAAAACTTACCTTTTAAATTAAGGTTTCAATAAAGTCATAACGACTTTTATTTTTAATAACATCTCCGGTATGTAACTGGAATTTACCTGTCTTTTTATCGTCTAGATAAAACTTTAACGTCTCTCTAATTGTTGTAAATGCTAAGTCATCCCACGGGATTTCATCTTCCTTAAATAATTGTACTTCCAAACTTTCGATACCCGGCGAGAAATCCAAATCTAATAGCCTTGATCGATACATCATATAAACCTGATCAACATGCGGTAAATTAAAAACAGCATAAAGATCTTCAACCTCGACACGCGCATTGGCCTCCTCAAGTGTCTCCCTAATACCGGCTTCAAGCGTTGATTCGCCCATTTCCATAAATCCGGCAGGTAAGGTCCAATAACCTAACCTCGGTTCTATTGCCCGTTTACAAAGTAATATCTGGTGTTCCCATACTGGTAGACAACCAGCAACAATCTTAGGGTTTTGATAATGAACAATATCGCACGACTGGCAAATATGGCGATGCCGATTGTCATCGCTTGGTATTTCATAGATTAATTCGGCACTACAGAAGCAACAATATTTCATTTGATGATTAATGGTTCCAAACTAGGCCAGAGATTATCCAACATTATCGCTTGAGCTTCTTGTACAGGATGAAGTCCATCAGCCTGCATTAACTCGGAATGTTGTGCGATATCTTTAAGAATAAATGGTGACAAATTGATATCTTGTTTTTCAGCGACTGACACATAGATTGACATAAAACGCTGATTATAAGCCGCACCATAATTGGGCGGTAATTGCATAGGGACAAGTAACACAACAGCATTTATTTGTTTTATAACGCTCACTATATCTGTCAGGTTATTCTCTATCTCGCTAAGTGCAAATCCACGTAATCCATCATTTGCACCTAATTCGATAATAACGAGTTCAGGGTTGTATGAATTCAGTAATTTATCAAGTCGCGTTTTAACACCTATGGTTGTCTCACCACTTATGCTGGCGTTGACAACTTTATGCCCCAAACTTTGTCTGACTAATCGTTGCCCCAGTAATGATACCCACCCATCTTCTACTGGTATACCATAAGCTGCGCTTAGGCTATCGCCTAATATTAGTATCGTCTTTTCCTGTGCTTGGACAGGGAAAGACCATAAATAAATAATAAAAATTAAGATTCGGTAATACATAAACATGGATTCAAATAGTAACAATATTGTGCAAGCTAAAGGTCTTGGAAAGCAAGTACCTAGTCCCGAAGGAACCCTCACTATCCTCGATGATATTAATTTGTCTATAAAACAGGGAGAAAGTTTAGCGGTTATTGGCATCTCAGGCTCAGGCAAATCAACATTGTTAGGGCTACTTGCAGGGCTTGATATACCCACATCAGGCACAGTTGTTATTAACGGCTCTATCTTAAACGATTTAGATGAGGATGGCAGAGCACAAATTCGTAACCAATCTGTTGGTTTTGTATTTCAGTCCTTTCATTTATTACCAGGATTAACAGCGCTGGAAAATACTGCGCTACCACTTGAACTTGCTGGATCAAAACAGGCCGATGAGCTCGCCAAACAAAGATTAGCTGACGTCGGGTTAAGTGAGCGTATTCATCACTACCCAAATCAGCTCTCAGGTGGAGAACAACAACGTGTTGCTATCGCACGTGCTTTTGCGAGTAACCCTAAAATATTATTTGCCGATGAGCCAACGGGTAATCTGGATCAAAAAACTGCCCAGCGAATTATCGATCTTATATTCAAAATGAATAAAGACAATGGCACTACACTTGTGATGGTGACTCATGACGATGCATTAGCGAGCCTTTGTGATCGAAAAGTAATCATGGCGGGTGGACGAATAACTAAAGAGTCATAATGAATACGTTTAAATTTGCATTCACTGGATTAAAACGAGATTGGTATTCGGGCGAACTTCGTCTTATAGGCATTTCAATCCTGATCGCTGTAGCTTGCCTATCCTCGGTAAGTTTTTTTACCGACCGTGTTAAACGTGCAACTGAACAACAAGCAACTGAGCTACTTGCAGCAGACCTGGTATTAATTTCTTCAAAGAAAATTCGAAGTGAATACATTGATACTGCTAAAACAGCTGAATTAATCATTTCTCTAAATGAAAGTTTTCGTAGTGTCGTCGTTAAGGACGATAAGCTCGAACTTGCTGAAGTGAAAGCCGTTGACTCAAACTATCCGATTCGAGGACATTTACGAACGAGTGATAACCTATTCAGTGAAGAAAAAATTAGTGGCACTATCCCATCACAAGGTTCAGTTTGGATAGATAGCCGATTATTGCAAGCACTCCAGATAAAACTGGGAGAATCGATCAATTTAGGCGCAGCTGAACTAATCGTCGAAAAGATATTAACCTACGAGCCTGACCGCGGCGGCGATCTGTTTAACATCGCACCGAGACTGATGATGAACCGTGCCGACCTGGGTAAAACTGAATTAATATTGCCCGGCAGCCGTATTCAATATCGGTTATTACTCGGTGGAAAATCAGAAACCATCGATGGTTACCGAGAACAAATAAATATAGAAGACGATGATCACCTGAGAGTACAAGGTATAAAAGATGCCCGCCCTGAAATCAAATCTGCACTTGAACGCGCTGAGCAATTTTTAGGGCTAGCTGCACTTGTGAGTGTTGCTCTAGCCGGTCTTGCGATAGCGATGTCAGCACAACGATTTGCAATAAGGCATTATGATAACTGTGCCATCATGCGTTGTTTAGGTCTACAACAACGGCAGATAACGCAAATTTATTTCTTTCAACTAATGTTGCTGGGTCTTATCTGTAGTTTGATAGGTTGTTTGATAGGCTTTTTTGCTCAAGAAGGTCTGAATCAAATGCTCATCGGCATGACTCAAAAATCACTTCCTGAGCCCTCATGGAGGCCGGTATTATCTGGAGTATTTACCGGCTTAATAACTGTGTTAGCGTTCGCACTACCGCAATTAGTACGTTTAAGAAAGATTTCACCCTTACGCGTGTTGCGTAAAGACCTGTCACCAGTACCGCTAAACAATTATGCAATTTATGCACTCGCCATCTTTGCACTGGTATTACTCAGCCCATGGCAATCCGGCAATATCAATTTGACGCTGTATACCGTAGCCGGTTTGTTCCTAACGGCTGTCGTACTAGCCTTGTCAGCCAAACTGATGATTAAGGTTTTGAAACAATTACAACCGAGACTAAAGATGGCAGCACGTTATGGTTTGGCAAATATAGCGCGTCGTTCAAACCAAAGTGTCATGCAGATTACAGGTATCGGTATTGGCGTCACTGTCATGCTACTACTGACCTTAGTGCGGACAGACTTACTGGAAGGTTGGCAAAACCGACTGCCAGACGATGCTCCGAATTATTTTTTAATTAACATTCAACCCGAACAAGTGAGAGGAATTAAAGCACAATTATCAGCGTCACTGAATACAGATATTGAATTACACCCAATGATTCGCGGGCGATTGATTAAGATCAATGACAATATCGTCAACCCAAATGCTTACAAAGACCCACGTGCAAACAGACTTGCAACACGTGAATTCAATTTATCCTACGCCGATAAAATGCAAACAGATAACCGTCTAGTCACAGGTGATTGGTGGTCTCTGGATGAAAACTCCAAGAATTATTTTTCAGTTGAAGAAGGTATTGCTGAAACGCTGGGAATAAACATGGGTGATCAACTGACCTACTCTATCGCTGGACAGGATATTATTGGTGAAGTCATTAATCTGCGTTGGGTTGAGTGGGATTCCTTTAATGTAAACTTCTTTGTTGTTTCTAACACAGCCGCGTTGAATACGTATCCAAGTACTTTTATAAGCAGTCTATTTATACCAGAGACAAAACGGTCTGTATTAACTGATCTAGTTAAACAATATCCAAGCGTTACTGTGTTTGATATCGATGCCATACTTACACAAGTACGGGCGATCATGAACCAGGTTGTTAGGACGGTTGAATTCGTTTTTATTTTTACTATTTTGACTGGCATCGCCGTCTTATTTGCCGCGTTGCAAAGTACACATGATGAGCGCACTCATGAGTCAGCTTTGATGAGCGCCTTAGGTGCCAATCGCAAACAAATTGTTTCTGGGTTGATTGCCGAGTTTATGTTTCTCGGGATTATTACTGGATTGCTCTCGGCAATTTCTGCTTCTATCATCGAAATGGCGCTGGCAGAATATGTTTTCAAGATGGATATTATTATTAATCCAATGATTTGGTTAATTGCACCTTTAGTATGCTGCTTAATCATTGTTTCAACTGGGTTGTTTGGTACAAGAAAGGTACTCGCCAGTTCACCAATGCTTGTATTAAGAAAAACATAATTCATTGAATTTTTCCAATATGACACAATCTATATAGGTTATTTCCTAAGGAGCTTTATTACATGTTACGAATGCTACTTTTCTTTGGTACCAACATAGCCATTATGATTGTGCTTAGCATAAGCATGCGCTTATTGGGTCTAGACACGGCATTAGAACAACAAGGAGGTGGGTTAAACCTGAACACCTTGCTTATCTTTTCTGCAGCCTTTGGTATGGGCGGTTCGCTAATCTCACTGGCAATTTCTAAGTGGATGGCAAAAAAGACCATGGGTGTTAAGTTGATCGAAACGCCCGCCAGCAGTCAGGAACAATGGTTAGCATCTACAGTAGAAATGCAAGCTAGAGAAGCCGGCATTAAAATGCCAGAACTAGGCATTTTCAATTCTCCTCAACCTAATGCCTTTGCAACTGGTATGAATAAAAACGCGGCATTAGTTGCTGTTAGTCAGGGTCTGTTAGATCACATGACACAGGATGAAGTCGAAGCTGTATTGGCGCACGAAATTAGCCACGTTGCTAATGGTGATATGGTAACGCTTGCATTGGTTCAAGGCGTGGTAAATACCTTTGTAATTTTCTTCTCACGTGTAATTGGCCATTTGCTAGATCGACTGGTATTTAAGATTCAACGGGGGCACGGCCCCGGCTACTGGATTGGTGTCATCTTCGTACAAATGATCTTGTCTGTATTGGCTAGCACCATTGTCATGTGGTTCTCACGTCGTCGTGAATTTAAAGCTGATGAAGGTGGTGCCTATCTAGCAGGCCGAGAAAAAATGATCTCTGCCTTGCGTCGTTTACAACAAGTCAGCAATCCACAACCACTTCCAGACGAGATGTCTGCATTCGGTATCAGTGGTGGCGTACCGACTGGTTTTAGACGTCTCTTCATGAGTCACCCACCGCTAGAAGAGAGAATCGCTGCCCTAGAAAATGCACTATAAAAATATGCAGCATTAATAATGCTAGTGATATTTTCATATCGCAGTTTAGGATAAAATAATTAAATGTCATTACTTATCCTAACAATATTATGAGACAGGTATATTTTGGTGATTTTCGTACTTATGTCACAGAGCAAATTAAAGAGATCCAAAAGACTGACATAGAATCTTATACAACTGAGTGGTTTTTAATCCGGTATTTAAAAAAAATCACAAAAGTCAGTGAAGGCACCAAGGACTACGATCATGTCGAAGGACAAATACGTTCATTGATTCGCTTTTACGTAGACAATATCGATGAAAAATCTGAACTCGGTGAGCGCTGTTTAAAAATACATCAAGAATACCGAAAGCTATTACGTCAGAAAAAATCTTCTAAATACTAATGATCCTTGATCAATTACCGGCTGATCTACCCGCCCCTGAAGATGATGGTGCATGTGACCACCTACTAGGGGCAAGTCTTCCTAATATACATTTACCCAGTACCAACGGCGATACCATTAATATTAGTAGGCAAACAGGCTTTACCGTCATTTACATATATCCAATGACAGGTAGACCAGACACAACACTCCCTGATGGTTGGGAATCGATACCCGGTGCGAGGGGTTGCACTCCACAGTCTTGTAGTTTCCGCGATTTACATGATGAAATCAGACAATTCGCAAACCTTTATGGTTTAAGCAGTCAAGAAACAGATTATCAACATGAAGCAAAATCGCGTTTACATCTGCCTTTTGAATTACTAAGTGACCACTCCTTTCTTCTCAAGCAGACATTGTCATTACCCACATTCACAGTTGAGGGTATACAACGCTATAAGCGGTTAACTCTCATTCTTAAAGATGATGTTATAGAAAAAGTTTTTTATCCTGTATTTCCACCAGATGAAAATGCAGCCAAAGTTTTAAACTGGTTTAAAAAATAAATATGAATTAAAATTGGTCTACTTTTCAAAACCTGAGATTTATATGATAAAAAGGACTTTATATATAAGCTTAACTATTAGTTTATTAATCATTTTATCTGTTGGTTCATATCTATATATTAAATATTACCATCTACCTCAATCAGAAATTGAAATTGCTGAAAATGCATTAGCTGATGATGAACTTATATTAATTTCTCATTTTAACAATGACTTACTCACTACAATTATCAACTATATGGTCGGAAAGGATGACCCTTTTCCAATCCCAATCCAAAAAGAATACAAAGGTTTGTGGGATACACTATACACTGGCCCAGCAAATTTCAGAGATAACCTCGACCAATTAATATTTGGTTGGCAATTATCAATAAAAGGTAAAAACCCTGATGATGTTGAGTTTTCACCCGATGATAGTAATGTCGCTATCATCGCCAGTGGAAAATTTGATTCCTCCATTCTGCAAGAATTATTAGCACAATACTATGATATTGAAAGCATTGATGAGAATAACTATAAGCTAACTCACATCACTCAAGAACCTAAAGCTCGTGTATGTCCCGATGACAACGGCAAAAAGAAAACACCAATTACATTTTATGCTCATGCATCAACGACACTTCTCGTAATATCTCAACATAAACATAAATTAAGTAAAATAATTAATCGTATAAATTCTAAATCTAATGCTTCTATTGATTTAACGAACTGGCGGAATTTTCGAAAGGATAACATTACTAGTTTAGGTATATTGCTACCTAAACAACTGCACAATACCACTAGTGGTTTTTCCAAAGCAATAATCCAACAAACCGTTAATGGCAACCCAGATTTTATTAGTGTATTTGGGGGTGCTTCAATAGATTATCTAGGCGGCAAGATAAAATTTGATGTAGATATTTTTTCACCAGATCAAGAGCTCATTAAAAAAACAGAAAAAGAAACTAAAACAGAAATAGATAAATACATTACAAGCGCAAAGGGATTTTCACCCACTCTGGCAGAATTAAGTAAGGTAGAAATATCTAGTGAAGCTGGAATATTACATTTTTCGCAAAAATGGGATTTTAAGACACTAAAAAAAATACCTGATATTTTCGGTGAGTTGATAAGCTCCATATTTTCAATAGGTCGAAATAGCGACACAGGCAAAGAAAACATATCTGAAGAAAGTATTAATGAAGATCCGTGGGATTATTCTATAAATCGCAAGCTGTCTAACTTACCCCCCTACCGTACAAAAGAAAATGATATTGCTCCAGTTTCTGTTGATGGTCCTTTTGCTATCGATATAAAAAGAGTAGGCATTGGTGATAAAAGCAATTTATTGGAGCTTGAGCTAACAACAAAGATATTAGTACCCGAGATCAAAGGGTTCTGGAGTAATTCACAAGCAAAACTAACATTAAATGTTGATTCTGTTAAAAGCAAAGATGATAAAGAATTACTACGCGATGAGTTTTGTATAAAAAAATTAAAAGGCTTTGGTAAAAAGAATCATGAGTCAAGCGAAGGTTTAAACTCTAACAATAACTCGATTTATATAGATAAGACTATAAGACTAATTCCTGAAGCAAACTTTAATAACATTGATAAAATTACTGGAAAAATACAATTTACTGCTCCGGTAAATGTAAAAAAAATACCAGTAAAATTAAATATTGGTTCTATTGTAGAAGAATCAGGGCTTCGTTTTTTTATCACTGATATAAAACAACAAAGCATTAGTTATCAGATAACCGGCGAAGAAAGTAAATTGCTTGAAATACGGGCTCTAAACTCAGAAGGAAAAACATTACAAAAAAGTTTCAGCTCAAGATTTTCGGGAAAAACTGTGGCAAATTTCCGAGGTGATGTTAAAGGGCTTGAGGTTTATATTCTAGCAAAAGAAAAAAGCCATGAAATTTCCTTTTCACTTAATGCAGATGACATTCTAAGCGCTGAACATACTCATAATAAACAGCCTTTACCGATTCTAACAGAACCTAATATAGTCGATATTGAGAAATGGACTAAACTGAAAACATCAACACTAACACTAGAGGAAATAAAAAAACGTCATACATATTGGTGGAGTGCTGAAACACCTAAAATAGCAATATATAACAAGTCACCAATTATTATGTTTTTTGAACATGACTATAATTCAACTTGGAAAAATAGTTTGTCTATTAAATTACTTTTACCTTTCATAGATGAATTGGTAAAAAATTTAACCGCAATCGAAATACAAGTCTTCGATTCTAAAAGTAAACCAAACCCAGGTATTTTTAAAGAATTTATCAATTTATACCCTGGACAATCAATTCCTTCAGGCAAATACATTCCAGATTTTATTTTTAAAGATACTCCCTATTTAAAAAAGAAATTTGATATGCTGCTAGGATTAGAACAAGGGGAAAAGATTAATGCCCTAGAAGGTAATTTATTAATAAAACTACCTCAATCTATAGATAAAACAATAACTAAACTCCCAGATTTTGGTAATCCTATTCTAATTGGAGAAAACACAATTTTTCTTCAAGAAATTAGCAGGGGTTTTATTCCTCGAATAAAAATTAATTTTGAGGGTAACGTCGATAAACTAATAAACATTGTAGCAATTACAAAAACTGGCCAACGAATTTTTCCTGCTCAGCAATCACTTAAAGATAATGCTTGGATAATCCAATATGATTTGCGTAGCGACATAAAAGAAATTGAAGTCATCATTGCTAAAGAGCAAGCTATCATCAAATACCCCTTTCAATATGAACCAAACTACAATTAGTCAGCAAAACGTCTTTTATAAACGACGTATTTCCTTATTTATTCATCCATTACAATATGTCGACTAGTTCTCATCATCATTTCTAAGCTACTCAATTTGTTTAATATTTAATCTTTTATTTCTCTTTTCAAGTTCAGGCATAGGACTTGCTGAATAACGTAATAGGGTAATTAATAAGGAAATAGGGATATGGATACAACAACGACTACTGAAGCACGTCGTAATAATTTACGTTTACTTCTCCGAGAAGCGGGTGGCGTAGATCGCATCGCTAAAAAACTGGAGATGGGAAGAACAGAGTTAACTCAACTTTCCAATCTTAATAATAAGTGTCATATAGGTTCCTGGCTAGCTCGCGATATAGAACAAAAATTAGGTTTAGAGATAGGTTGGTTAGATATGTCTCATGAATACTTGCCTTCTAAGGCAAGACAAATTGCTAGAAAGTGGCTAATTCTTCCTTCTGGGATACAGAATCAAATAAGTGATTATATCGACTTACAAATTCACTCACTTCGTTACGAATTAAAATCCGAACAAGATGATAAGACCGATTTTTCAAGAATACGTGATCGGCAATCAAGCTGGGACAAGTAAATTATTCTGTTCTTATGTCACCTTCTTCACACCATGGCGGATTAACAATAGCAATAAAACATAGTTCTTCATCACCGATATTTTCTATCCATTGAATTGCTCCTGCTGGCACGAGTATGGCTTCACCAGAAATAACATCCTGCTCTTCATCATCGATGTGCATGATGCCCTCTCCTGAAAATACAATATACACTTCCGTTTGTTCCAATTTATGCTTGTAACTTTGTTTACCTATCTCAACAGTTGCCATTGCAAGAGAGTATGGCAAATCAACCGCGTCATTTTTTGGGTGTATCCATTCCCGTATTAAACAACCATCATTGGCAATAAATTCCGGACATTCACTAATATTTTTTACAAACACACTCGACTCCTATATAAATAGTCTTATGAAATATAAAGGCAATTCTGATTATAAACATGATACACCCGCTTGTACCGGTGTCCTGATCACAAACCTTGGTACACCAGATGCACCAACACCTGCGGCATTACGTAAATACCTGGGAGAGTTTCTCTCAGATCCACGCGTGATAGAAACACCCAAAATCATTTGGTGGTTTGTATTACATTGCATCATATTACGTATACGCCCACGACGATCAGCTGAAGCCTATGAGAAAGTCTGGACTGAAAACGGATCACCCTTACTTGATATCTCAATTAAACAAGCAAATAAAATTCAATCAGAGATTAGCAAACATTTTAACGGACCCATAAAAGTTGTGCTTGCCATGCGTTATGGCAATCCTTCCATTGAAGCGGGTCTGGAAGAATTACGTGCAGCTAACGCAGAACGTATATTAATCTTTCCTCTATATCCCCAATATTCTGCAGCTACAACAGCATCAACTTTCGATGCTGTCAGCGATGTATTAAAGGAATGGCGATCAATTCCCGAGTTGAGGATGATTAATCATTACCATGACAACCCTGATTACATAACTGCATTGGCAAACAGTATAAAAGAATACTGGCAGACACACACAAAACCAGAAAAGTTGCTCTTCTCATTTCACGGATTACCAAAGGATTATTTTCTTGCAGGTGACCCCTACCATTGTGAATGCCATAAAACAGCTAGGCTAGTTGCAGAAAAACTTGAGTTACAGGATGACGAGTGGCAACTCACATTTCAATCACGCTTCGGCCCCAGAGAATGGTTACAACCCTATACTGATATTACATTGAAAGAACTCGCTGCTAACGGCACAAAGAGCGTTCAGATAATATGTCCCGGCTTCTCTGCTGATTGCCTTGAGACAATTGAAGAGATTGACATGCAGAATCGCGATTTTTTTACTGAGGCGGGTGGAAAAGAGTTCTCTTATATACCAGCATTAAATGATTCGGATGAACACATTGATGTGCTTTGTAAACTAATCCAAGCGCATTGTCAGGGCTGGGACATAAAAAATACGAACATGGAATCAACTTTAGAACGGGCCAAAAAGATAGGTGCTACACAATAATTAGTTTCTTTTATTTTCTATTGCCTCTGCAATTAAACTCTTTGCTACACGTTTTGCAGTCTTAGCAGCTTTTCCTCTCAGTTCAGAAACTTGAGCGGTAACGATAGAACCTTCCAATAAAAGAGCGAGCTCACTTGCTAGTTCATCAGCATCATTAATACCCGCTTGTTCGGCCAAACTCTTCATGTAGCTATGCATAAGACGTTTGAACTCCTTACACACTTCACGAATCGCTGTGCCATCTTCGGAATATTCACCGACAGCATTTATAAACATGCACCCATAAAAATTATTCTGAGAAAACCAGGCCTCGGCAACATCAAATACAGCAAGCAACCTTTCTTCTGGGGTCTCTGCGAGTGCTTCAACATTTTTCATAAAAAAGTTTCGAAACTCGCCATCATGCTGACGTAAAGCTGCAAGTATCAACTCATCTTTAGTTCGAAAATGCGTATAGAGTGTTTTCTTGGCGACGCCCGCATGAGCCAAGATTGTATCTATACCCGTCGCATGAAACCCATTTTTAGCGAATAGCTCTAGGGCTGTTTGAATTAATTTTTCGCGTTTAACTGACATAATCTCTACAGAATAGACTGTTCGGTCTACTATTTCTAATATATTTTTTAATTATTTTCATAGAAAATCGCTATAAATACTGCTTATATCAATATTATCAAGCATATACGCCACTATTTCTCATATGTTATTCCTGTTGACAAAGTATACAGACCTGTCTACTCTATTAGCCATGGAGACAGAACTGTCTACTTTTAATTTAACTTACTAACTGGAGAAATAAGATGTCTAGAATAAACGCAGTAAACGTAGATACAGCAAGCGGTAAAGCGGGAGACTTATTCAAAGCGATTAAAGACCAAATGGGTGGTGTTCCAAATATCTTTAGCACCATGGCGCAATCACCCGCCACGTTGGAAGCACTCTTAAACTTCAACACGGCACTAGGCCGAGGCGTATTAGCACCTGCCCTACGCGAGCAAATAGCACTGACAGTCGCTGGTAAAAACGAATGTGACTATTGTGCATCGGCGCATACCGTCATGGGTAAAGGTGCAGGCGTAGATAGCGACGAGCTACAGCGTAACCTTCAAGGCGACTCTGATAATGCGAAGACACAAGCCGCATTAACCTTTAGCCAAACCGTCGTGGAAAATCGCGGTGGTATCAGTGATGAAGAATTGAGCACATTGCGTAATGCAGGATTTCAAGATGACGAGGTCATTGAAATCATCGCGCATATCGCCATCAACACATTCACAAACTATTTCAACCGTATTGCACAAACGGAGATTGATTTCCCGGTTGTCAGTACATCAAACGTTGCGAAAGCAGCTTAATTAAACAAAGGAGATTTAAAATCATGAAACACATAAAAACGTTATTCGCATTATTACTCGCTACAGGACTTTCATTCGCATCACTTACTGCATCTGCAGCCAGTGACTCACACAGCCTAACCGGCGTAAGTGGCTATGATGTGGTTTCTTATCAAAACGCTAAGAAACCACTCAGAGGCAATGGTAATTATGTTGCAGTTCACGATGGTGTTAATTATTTATTTGCTAATGCAGATAATCAAAAAACATTTGAAGCAAACCCGGCTAAATACGTTCCAGCTTATGGTGGTTATTGTGCCTTTGGTGCCTCAGTTGGTAAGAAGTTTATTGGTGACCCAGAAGTCTGGAGAATTGTAGATGGAAAATTGTATCTAAACCTTGATGCAGGAATCCAGGTCCAATGGTTAAAGGATGTACCTGGACGTATCAAAACTGCAGATGCAAACTGGTCAAAGATCAAAAACACGCCAGCTTCTGAACTTTAATCAACAACAAGTAAACAGGGCCTGTGCATAACAGGCCCTTACTTTTACGCTAAACTCATCATCATGTCAGAAGCTCTTCTAAAAGAAATACGCCAATGTACAGCATGTAAAGATTTTCTACCTTACTCTCCCAAACCCGTACTTAACTTTTCCAAGAAATCACGCATTGTTATCATTGGGCAAGCACCTGGCCTCAGAGTGCAAGAAAGCGGCATCCCCTGGAATGATCCTAGCGGTGAAAGATTAAGAGAATGGTTAGGTGTTTCAACTGATGAATTCTATGACCCGAGTAACTTTGCAATTGTGCCTATGGGCTTTTGTTATCCCGGCAATAATGGCAAAGGTGATCTACCACCTCGACCTGAATGCGCTGAGCTTTGGATGAATAAGATACTAAAGACATTGAAAAAGAAGAGTCTTGTACTATTGATCGGACAATACTCACAAAACTATTTTTTAAAAGACACAAAAAAGAAAACCTTAACTGAAACGGTTAAAAATTATCAGAATTATTTACCTGATTACTTTGTACTCCCCCACCCTTCCCCCAGAAATAATATCTGGCTAAAAAAGAACCCCTGGTTTGTAAAAAATAATCTACCTGAATTACAAAAGACAATTCACGCCATATTAAAATAGCGCCCATTTCAATTGGCTCTTATGTACTAATCATCACCGTTGAAGTTGAGATAGCAACCTGTCGCTACCGATGCAAAGCTGTCATCTGAGGTTTATTTATGAACCAAAGATGACAGGCTTCTAACTAATCTATTCGAGGTATGTTTAGAATCAAAATTAATCATCTAAATAGGTGAATAGAAGAAAGTTTATGTCTGCTTTCAATATTTCGTTATTATAGAAATATTCAGCAACCGACCCAAAGTAGAAATTACACATCAAATTCTTAATCTTCGGTTTCTCACTGAAAGCAGACGGTTACTTACAATGCATGCCTTGTTCACTTGGTGTTGAATTTGGTTCTATTCAGTTTCAATCTGGCACAAACTTTAGTTTGATTCACGAATCATCTATCTACACAAGCCATGAAATCTTGACCACTATGCTTTGAGCAGTATGCATAAGGATCTGTGACGCTTTCTTCTTGCTTCATTTGATCATTATTTCTACTCGTGAGGCTTACCTTAAAATTCTGAATTTTCTTTGATAGTGAATTGATTTCGTTGAGTGTATTTAAATGCATAGTCCTGTCATTTCATTTGTTTGCCTAAATAATTAAAAACTTTGATCAATACTTTAATCCAAGTGTCGCTTTCGTTGGCGATCTCAACTAATCATTTCGGTAGTTTGAATTATTTCTTAAATATCCCATGAGTCCCCCATGGAAAGGTGATTGACTGTTAAATGTTTATGGTAGACGATGAGCAAAACAACATTAGTTAATGGGTTGTACTAATTTTAAGGATAATAGATATGGCTAACAGAGTCGCTCTACTAAATCTTGATAATTCATGGTCCGTATGGCTCACAAATAACCAAATGCCGTTTACAATCGGCAGGCATCACGATAATGACTTAGTAATTAATAGTACATCAGTATCTAAACAGCATTGCCGTTTAAATTACAAAGGTAAAAATTTAATTCTTGAGGATACAAATAGCTATAATGGCACAGTAATACAAGATAAATTAATAAACAATAACGTATATCGCGTCAAACATAGCTCATGTATTTTATTAGGTGACACTATGTTATGGGTTACACCGTGTAATGAATGGGGTCAAGTTCTACCTAATAAAAAAGTCACAGAAAAAGATAGTGGTGGAGTAAATGGTGTTTGTATCGTTGATATTTGTGATTCAACCGAACTTGATACTAGTGTCATAGGTTATACGACCAAGTTAATTAAGAAATTAATTCTAAATTGTATTGCAGAAGATCTACTGCTATTAAAGAATTTAGGTGACGGTTATCTCGCTATTACTTCTTCTGCAGAAAGTACACTAATATTAGCAAATCAGCTATTAACCTTTCAATCTGGACAAAATAATAAATTTAAAGTAGACATACGTGTAACTCTAGATGCAGGGCCAACATTTGAAGCTGTCGGTAATGATAGACTTGGAATGGCAATTAACCGAGCTGCTAGGATCGAAAAAACACAAAAACAAGATTTAATATCACCAGGGAAGAAAGTAGATAAATTAAAAGTAAGGAACAGATGTATAATGTCTGAATTTTATAGACGTGTACTTAATAAGGCAGAACAGAATAATTGTCTTTTTATTGGGAAGAGAAATTTAAAAGGATTTGGTGATTTCCTCTATAAATTATATCAGTACGACGGTAATTAGTATTTTTCACATGAGCCATTTGTTTTGACACATGAAAAGCAATAAAAAAATACCTCACCATGAATTACTGCGTCGACAGTTTGAAAACCAAGAAGCTATTTACCTTTCTAAAGGTGCTCTGCGAGTACAAGTAAAAAACATTTTTCCAAATGAGGAAAAACTAATTGTGTCAGCAGACATCGAAGAGATTCCAACAGTCGGGCTTGGAGTTGGTTCGTTCCAAACTCGTAAATCTCAAAATTTATTGACTCCTCCACAATCATGGAATATCTCCGCGGGATACAAGTCATGTTATTCAGATCATTCTTGGACTATGGGTTATGGAGGATGGTCTCTACACTTCGGTAAAAATATTGTAGATGGAGTTGTATCAATAGTATCCGATTGGCCTAATAATATAAATGATACTAGTGCACGCTATAAGTATTTACTAGATTGGATCAATGACAATGAACAGTGTTTGAAAATACAAAAGATTTTTCAATAGAACTTTATGATTCAAGAAAATAAAACAATAATTCTAATAATGAATAACGAGAGATCTTCACTATGAAGGCACAATACAAAATTTCAATTATTTTTATATTAATAATTATTATATCTAGTTGTGATAAAACGATAGATTTAGAAAATCTACAAGAAAGAAATAGTATTTATTATGAAGTAAATAGTAATAAACCATATTCAGGGAAAGTTATTGATTATCACGAAAATGGACAGAAGAAAAGTGAAGGAAATATTAAGAGCGGAAAGAATGATGGACTAATTACTGCTTGGGATGAGAATGGTCAGAAGTTAATTGATGCAAATTATAAGAATGGAGAGAAAGATGGTCTAGTGACTTTATGGTATGAGAATGGTCAGAAGTCACATGAAACAAATTATAAGATTGGAGAGCTAGATGGTCTAGAGTCTTCCTGGCTCGAGAATGGTCAGAAGTCACAAGAAACAAATTATAAGAATGGAGAGCTAAATGGTCTAGAGTCATCCTGGTATGAGAATGGACAGAAGGCAAGTGAAAGAAACTATAAGAATGGAAAGCTGAATGGTCTAGAGACTTTCTGGGAGAAGAATGGGCAGAAGTCAATTGAAACAAATTATAAGACTGGAAAGAGAGAAGGTCTAAAGACTTTCTGGTATGAGAATGGTCAGAAACATCAAGAAATATTCTACAAGAATGGAGAGGAAGATGGTCTAGTGACTTCATGGTATGAGAATGGACAGAAGAAAGGTGAAAGAAACTTTAAGAATGGAAAGTTGAATGGTTTAGGGACTGATTGGAGTAAAGATGGAGAGAAGGAAAGTGAAGGAAATTTTAAAGATGATAAGTTAAATGGACTATATACTACGTGGTATGAGCATGGCCAGAAGAAATCAGAAAGAACCTATAAGGGTGATAAAGTGGATGGTCCATATTTCAGTTGGTATGAGAATGGAGAGAAGGAAAGTGAAGGAAATTTTAAAGATGATGAGTTTGATGGGCTATGGACTGAGTGGTATGAGAATGGACAGAAGAAAGGTGAAAGAAACTTTAAGAATGGAAAGAGTGTTGGTCTATGGACTGATTGGGATGAAGATGGAAATGTTACAAAGACTGAAACATACCGCATAGATGAATTGGTAGAGAAAGAATGATAATAGATGTTAATGCGTGAGTAATAATTAACAAACCAACAAATATATAGTCCAAAATGCTCACTTAGGTTTAATATGTGGTATGTATGCTGAAATTAACAAATATAATTTGAAAAAATTATTTATATAATCAGGAATAGGTAAAAGGCTAAATGTATATTTTTTTAGATTTCGATGGTGTACTTAGACGATTATCTTCAGATCCTGGTAATTTTGAAAAGGACTTATTAAATAACTTTGAAAAAGTTATTAGAAAATATGACCATTTAAAAATAGTAATTACTTCAACATGGCGCCTTGCATATAGTCTGTCAGAAATACGCAAATTATTTTCACCCGATATATCACAAAAAATCATAGGGTTTGCTCCAGAAGCAAAAGACACATCAGGTTTTGCTCGTCATAGAGAAGTATTACATTGGTTAAAAAAGAACAAAGTACAAAATGATAGTTGGATTGCGATTGATGATGATCCCGAGCATTATCCTGCAGAATGTCCTGTAATTATTACTAATCCAGATGAAGGGTTTAATGAACAGATATCTACCAAATTAATAAATATGCTTGAAAGCTAATATTAATTTTTAATACTAGATAGATAATAATGCCCTAAATTTTTCAACAGACTCATCGTCTAATCCATTATCTGAATCAGTTAATAATAATCGACATCTATTTTTGTTGTATGCACTATCATCATCGTCGATTGCAACCCAAGTCGTATCTTCCTTGCCAGCTTTTTTCAAATATAACATTGCTTCCTTTTGCCTATAGAATTTTGGTTTATTCCTAAGTTCAGGTGTTACACCAACAATTTTACCCGCTATAGATTTTGGGAAATAGTTCCTTATTTCTTTTAAAGTGAGTCCCAATTTCCAACTTGATGTGATAACTAAATTAACACTTGGATTCTCAAGTACTATCCGTTCTAAACATTTAATACAATAACTATCCAGATCATATGGATCGTTTGTTAATGGTCTTACAACTCCATCAATATCTAAAAATATATAATCCAACTTTTCTGCGTTAATATTTGAATCTAAGACATTTGAATTGAATTCATCTTTCCAATCATCAATCGATTGTGGTCGTTCTCGATATTTAAACTGTAAGGCATGATCTATCGTTTTAAGAAACTTCTCTGAATAATTTCCATGTCCTATTTCTGTTGCAGATACTAGCGTATCTTCAGACAATTGTATTATTGAGTCGCTACGATAAAGAGCGTCTTGTGGCTTTATCGATGTGACAGCCCGATACATGGTGGCGCCCAAACCATAAATATCTGTCCATGGGCCTTGTTCATCACTTTTACCAACGTATTGTTCATATGGGGCAAATCCCTTTGAGACATAAGCAGTTAGTGTTTTTGCTTCTATACTTAGTGTATGTCTAGCAGAACCAAAATCCAATAATACGGGACTACCATTCTTTCTAATATAAATATTATCTGGCTTTATATCCCTATGAATGAAACCAGCTTTGTGAACAATTTGAAGCCCATCCATAATAGGAATTATTATTTCAAGAAGTTCTGTCTCACCTAATGTTTTCTTTTCTTTAAGTATATCTTCAAGGCTTTCACCTTCTTCATACTCCATCACCATGTAAGCAGTATTATTAGATTCAGAAACAGAAAGGACATGGACTATGTTTGGGTGTTTAAACTTAGAGAGCGTTCGAGCTTCAGTGATAAATCCTTCAAGCCCACATCTATATTCCTTTTCATAATCCTCTGATGCTGGATGAACTGAAGAGTCTTCATCACGTACGGCTAACTCGACAGGTAAATATTCTTTAATTGCAACATACTTATCAAGATTGCAGTCATAGGCTAGATAGGTAATGCCAAACCCACCTTGACCAAGGATTTCCTTGATCTCATACCAATGAATCTTATGACCAGATTTTAGGGAATTACGGTGCATTTTCGAACCTATGCTTTCTCATTTTGTAAACAGAATACACTAAATTTCTTATTATAATGAGATAGATAAGCATAAAAAATGATATGCATGGTGTCATGACATGGAAATTAGATCAGGTATCTCAGATACTTAATAAGACTTTGGTGTTGAACGCTATAGATAATAATATTGAAATATCAGACACCAAAGGTTTTTCAGGTAATTACTATAAGATCACAGAAGGTGAATTTTCATTAAGTAAGCCTGAGCATCCATTGATATAAATGTACAGTCATATGAACAATTAATGGATTATTAATTCATCACTATTGAGTAGGTATTAATGTCTGCTTATGGCCGAATGATGAGCTACACTTTTAAAGACCAAAAGCGGAGATTAAGAAGATTTAAATATAGTCAATTTCATCACATTTATATAAAACAAAGGTTTGAGGAAGTATTACAAAGTTTAAAATAAATAATGATTACAAAATGGAATTTAAGTATGTATTTTCTAAGAATTATCTTCGTGATTATTATTACGAGCTTATCATTTTCAAATAATGTTTATGCTGAGGATCATAATTTAAAAATCAAAGAATATTTTGGGTATATGCCCGGAAACACTTTTGAATATCATGATGATAAAAGATTGAATATCGACCAACTACCCGAAGATCATGATGTTAATTTACTTTTTCATTATGCAATACCAGTATTTTCTGAAGAATTGTCAAAATACTTTACTGATTTTGACATTAATATATTTAATACCACCGATAAAATAGCTCGCATTAGTGCAGATCATGTGTATGAATCAATGGACATATGCAAGCAGAACGCAAATGAAATTTATAATTTATTGTCAGATTCTTTTCCAGAAAAAGAAGGCCAGGCTGACAATAGGCTGAATGATGATGATTGCCCTGAATCTGGAAATACTTCTGAAGTAAAAACTAAAGAGAATGATAAAGATAGTTACTATACATTTTCATTTACACCGGATAAAAGTATATCAATGAAAATTACATGTGATAAACAATGGGAATATGAATATCCTTTTCTAACATTGAATTTAAATATTGTTCATGTGGAAACACAAAATGAAGTAGACAAAGCATTTAACAAAGGCTTTGAAAATATAATGAAAGATTTTGCTAACGGGACGCCTCAAAGCGATGTCCATTAGTACAAACATTACTTCCGCTTCTGGCCGAACGAAGAGTTATAATTTGAATCATTGAAAGCGGACATTATGACGATTGATATAGATACAATACCAAGATATGAAAAAGTACAAATGGTGCTTTTAGGTATTGTTCTAGCTTCATTATTTTTTGGTTACGGGCTCTATGCTTTTGTGCAAGCAAACTGCACCATAATTGGAAGGGGTGTTCCAATAGGTACATTTGTAACTTTTTATGGGATTGAAGCTAGGTTGCTTAGCACAATTTATATTGGAGCTGGTATCTGGTTATTTTCAGGGAATCTCCTTCGGAATACTTTAATTTCATGGTTTGGCGCTATTACTTTAATTTTTGGTTTATGTGTACTCATTGTCATTCTATGTTTGCCATTTTTTCAATAGTAATAAAAAACTGTAATGTCCACTTCTGGCCGAACATAGAGTTACAATGAAACTGACTCAAAGCGGACATAAACAATTAGCCTTTAAATAATATGAAATGCCCAAGTTGTTTAGAAAAATTAAGTGCATCAGGTGTCAATGCCTTCGACTGCCTTTACTGCAATGGAAATTGGCTTGCAGGAACACTAATCTATGACCTTTTAATTAAAGACAAAAATAATCCCACTTTAGGACAGTTGGAAAAATCATTTGAAGAACAGAATGAAAGTAATATAAAAAGAAACTGTCCAGAATGTACTGGTAAGTCTTTATACATTACTCATGTACATAATGTAGAAATAGATCTCTGTAGTAATTGTCATGGCGTATTTTTTGATGAAGGTGAACTAGAGAAAGTATTTAAACTAAAAACAATTAAAAAACCTAAAGAAATGATAAATGGTGGAACTGCTTATGTTGCAACAGAAGGATTGTTTTGGATTTTAATTAGCCTTATATCTGGAGGGTCATGTTAATGTCCACTTCTGGCCGTTAGCTGAATACTTATTCAGTTACCTCAACACCTTTCCAAAACGCCACATGATCTTTGATGTTATCCGCCTTTGATTTAGGGTCAGGATAAAACCAGGCTGCATCCTTATTGGTTTCGCCATTTACTTCGATGTGATAATAACTCGCCTTGCCTTTCCAGAAACAGGTTGAGTGTGTATCGCTATCTTTGAAGTATTCTTTGTTAATTGAATTCGGCGGAAAGTAAATATTACCTTCTACAGTTTCGAAATTTTCACTCTCTGCTAATACTGCTTCATTCCAGGTTGCCTTTGCCATCCTAATCTCCATTAATTGTCATGATGACATTACGACTGTGTGATTGGGCTCTATGTTCCCATAAATAAATTCCTTGCCAAGTTCCCAACTGGCATATTGAATCTGTAATGGGGATAGTCAAACTGACATTGGTAATCATGGTGCGGATATGCGCAGGCATATCATCAGGGCCTTCTGTTGTATGGCAGAACATGGGATCCCCGTCCGGCGCAACACTTTGCATGAAGGTTTCCAGATCAATACGAACATCTGGGTCAGCATTCTCACACAACATAAGCGAAGCGCTGGTGTGCTGTATAAATAGATTACATAGACCAATACCTATGCCGCTATCAGCAACAAACATTTGTACATCACGGGTAAATTCGTGTGCCTGCCGTGCTTTAGTATTAAAACTGAGTATTTTTTGTAATATCGTCATGTTATAAATACCTAACATTATCTTTGCTTGATAAATTGCATTCAATGAATAAACCACAACCATTAAACGATACGCATATTAGAAATAACAGCAAGATCCTCTGGTTTGGTTTGCTAGCTAGTTCACCGATGTTTCTAGTTACTGTTTTTTATATGGATAAGTTGCAACTACAAGAACCCATCCTGCCAGACTTAAAAAATATTCTAATAGGCATTTGTGTATTAAGTATTCCGCTATCTTTAATACTACTAGGTAAATTTAAACGTCATCAACTCAAGATAAGAGATAATATGCAGCTTGGTATTGATAACGCACCAAGCGATTTACAAAAGTATATTACCTACATAGTCGTCGGGATGTCTTTGTGTAACTTGCCCGCGATGCTTGGTTTAGTACTCTATATCCTTGCGATCGATCTCTACCTTTCATTATTTTTTATTGTTATTTCTTTTTTCCTCGGGTTTCTCTATAAGCCTGATTTGAGATAACCACTTCTACTCTAATCTCAATCGGTCAGCAATTAACGCATAGAACTGATGGTCATTAGAAAATAGCCAGCCGAGATGCTCTTTACATGAATGGCATACTGCTATCTGCCACGCATAACCATTAAACCAGGTATGTTCATCAGCACTATTTCCGATGGTTAGACATCCCGGTGCCGATTGAAAGCAATTAATAGTGTAGGTATAGCCTGCGGGATTTGAAAATATATGTGTATGTTCGCCATTGATAACGATAGCTGAATTTAGCTCGGTGATGTAATTTTTACAGGAATTACAATATAGTTTTTTATTCTTTTCAGCACTCTCAAATTTTTCATTTTCTTCACTTGGTAATCTCTCGATTTGATTATCAGTTTTTTTAAAACAGTATCGATCCCAAACAAGCTCCACAGTTTCACCTCTTCAATAACATGCCGTTCTGTAGATTACTCATGGTACAACGTGCCGTTCCTTATAAGTCATTTAAGGTATGAGCATGCGTATTCCTACTATCACCAAGACAATAGCAAAAACGCGTTTTAATGTGGCAATTGGAAGATAGTGAGCCAAACGAGCACCTAAAGGCGCGGAAAAAATTGTCATCGCGCTAATGATAACCGCGGCAGGCCAATACAAATAACCTAGAGAATGCGCTGGAACAGCTTGTTCATCCAGACCAGCAATAACCAATGCAATTGTTGCAGCAACCGCTATCGGAAACCCACATGCTGACGATACTGCAACGGCGTTTCGCATATTGACATTACACCATAGTAAAAATGGCACTGTCAGAGTACCACCACCAATCCCCATCAAGGTTGAAAGCAGACCAATTCCAACGCCAGATCCCACTAGACCCGATGTCCCTGGTAATGCTGAATGTGCCTTAGGTTTTAAATCCAACCATATTTGAATTCCAACCAATACCTCGAATACTCCAAAGATCGTTCTCAAAACGAAACTCGAGACATAGTCAGCTAGCACAGCTCCCAGACAAGCACCTATTAATAAGCCTGGGGCAAGTCGATTCACCGCCGGCCACAACACGGCTCCTTTTTTGTGATGCACATAGGTGGCTGAGGAAGATGTCACAATAATCGTCGCCAGTGATGTCGTCACCGCCAGTTGCATGAGTATTTCCAGAGGGAAACCTTGTTGGATAAACAGGAAATGCAAAACGGGGACAATAATGACACCACCACTTAAACCAATCATGCCACCGATAAGTCCGGCAAATATCCCGGCAAAAGCGTAGAAAATGATTATTTGTAGTGTAATTTCAGTGAACATGACTCATTTTATCGTGAATGATTGATAAGGTACGGTTAAGGTATGTTATACCTTAAACTATTTATAATGTACGGCATGTTACCTGCAAAGAAATATGGCTGCTTATATTAACTTTCTATAGGCATAATATTGCGAATTTCTTGTTACATATGGACAATTCTTACTGTAAATTTTAAGCACAAGCGACCAATACAAATATAAGTTATTCTAGGAATGGTTAATAAAATCTTTATGTCTTACACAATGCAGCAAACAATGCTGAGATTGCTTGTCGTCATTTTCCTGTCAATACTAACCACGCCAGTCTTCGCACAATCGATTGAGTCCCAACGCAAAGATTATCTGGCTGCAAAAAAAGCATTGGATACCAAGCAATATAAAACATTTGGTAAAATAGCAAACACACTAAAAGATTATCCACTCTATCCATATTTACGCTACGAGTACCTACGAAAGCACCTCTGGAAAGTAAAAGATGGCGAGGTTATTACCTTCCTTAATCGTTACCATGATCTACCTGTAACTGCCGGATTACGAAAATCATGGTTAAAACTCTTGGTTAAAAGAGGCCACTGGGAAACTTTTCTTGACAACTATACACCGCAATCTGATACCACCATGCAGTGTTATCAATTACAGGCCAGAATAAAAACAAATAACGACACCTTCCTGTTAGAGGATATTCGTACCACTTGGCTCGCGGGGAAGTCGCTTCCTCCACAATGCGACCCTGCATTTGCATTGTTATATAAAAGTGACTTGATGACTAACGAGTTGGCGTGGGAACGACTCCAGTTATCGATGCAGAATAATAACCTTAGTTTAGCTAATTATTTAGTTAACCGTCTCGACCCAGAACATAAGGCACTTGCGAAAAAATGGGTTCAGATACATCAAAACCCTTATAAATATACAAACAAACCTAAGCTTCAAGATACACCTATTGCCAGAGAGATGTTGACACATGGTATATTACGTTTAGCCAAAAAAGATGTTACCAAAGCCGTTAAACGCCTGGACGCACTTAAAGGACAGTTTACTTTTACACCTGATGAAGTCGCTGAGATAGAACGCACTCTCGCCATTCGCGCGGCTGGGAAGAAAAGTAAACTCGCACTAAAACTGTTAGATCAAATTGATAATCGCCATGTTAATGACAAAGTATTTCATTATCGATTACGCACTGCACTGGCGAATTATGACTGGCCTATCTTAAAAAAATGGACGACGGGACAGGTTCCCGATATCGATCTTGAAATGCGCTGGCGTTATTGGCACGCTCGCGCCTTGGAAGAGACAGGCGAACCCGATAAGGCAAAGGAAATTTATACCGAGCTTGCAAAAGAACGTAATTATTACGGTTTCCTGTCTGCTGATAAAATTAACGTTGCCTACGACATGAATCACCATCCTTTGCCGGAAAACCAGGAAGAGTTTAATCGAATCGAATCACTACCTGCGATCAAACGGGCTTATGAGTTCTTTAAACTAAACATGAAATACCCCGGCCGACGTGAATGGCATCATGCACTGAACAATATGACCAGCTATCAAATGCAAATGGCTGCAGCTGTCGTAACACAATGGGGATGGCACAATAGGGCTATCTTTACCATGGGTAGAGCCAAAGCCTACGATAATCTTGAACTACGTTTTCCAATCCTGTTTGATGAGCTTCTAAATAAGTACGCCAAGAAACGCAATATAGATCCTAGCTGGATGTATGGATTGGTACGCGCTGAGAGCGCCTTCATCGAAGACGTAAAATCCCCAGCGGGTGCATTAGGTTTGATGCAAGTCATGCCTAAGACTGGAAAAGACACGGCAAAACGTATTGGTCTAAGAGGTTTTAAGACGAGCAAATTGAAACAGGCGGAAACCAATATCCCTATTGGTAGTGCCTATATGCAACAAATGTTGAAACGGTTTAACGGCAATATGATTTTAGCCACTGCGGCTTATAACGCAGGGCCACATCGCGTTTCGAAATGGTTACCCAAAAAAGGTTGTGAACAACCTGATATCTGGGTGGAACAAATTCCATTTAACGAAACTCGTAAATATGTCCGCCGTGTTCTAACTTACGCTAATATTTATGACTGGCGCCTGCAAACAAGGATCAAACCACTAAAGGAACGCATGGCACTGGTCACATCAAATAAAAATAATCTGGCTGCTAATTTAAGTTGTACTGCCATTAAGATTTCAGATAACAAACGTGCAAATTAAACGCATCGCAATATTGGGTGGAACCGGTTTTGTCGGTCGTTCACTGTGTAATCGTTTATCCCAAGAAGGGTATGAATTAAAAGTCCTGACCCGTAGTCGTGAGTACAATCGCGACGATCTAATAGTACTGCCGGGTTTGGAGTTAGTTCAAACTAATATTCATGATTCGGAAAAACTCAAACTACACCTTGCCGACTGTGATGCCGTCATTAATCTGATTGGCATACTCAATGAAAAAGGAAATAGCGGCAAAGGTTTCAAAAAAGCACATGTTACGCTGGCCGAGAATCTAATAAACGCATGCAGTGAAAATGGCATTAAACGTTTTCTACAAATGAGCGCACTGAATGCGGATTCGATAAACGGCAAAAGTCATTATTTACGAACCAAAGGCGAAGCCGAAGATTTATTACATTCAAACAATGCAGGAATAAACGTCACCAGTTTCCGGCCGTCTATCATCTTTGGTGAAAACGATAGTTTTTTTAATCGATTTGCGAGCTTATTAAAAATGACGCCGCTATTTTTTCCGCTAGCCTGTCATGCCACAAAGTTTTCACCAGTCTATGTTTTAGATGTTGCTGAAATAATGACTCGATCATTAAACAATCCTGAAAGTTATAATAAGAAATACCATTTATGCGGCCCAGAAACTTATAGTCTGAAAGCACTAGTCGATTACACCTCACAGACATTAGGATTGAAACGTACGATTATTTCACTGAATGATATCTTATCTCGGATTCAGGCAGCTGTTTTTGATTTTGTACCAGGCAAACCCTTCTCAACGGACAATTATCTCTCAGCCAAAATGGATAGCGTCTGTGAATGTAATGATCTCGCTCGCTATAATATTGAGCCAACTGCAATTGAAAGCATCGTGCCCCAATATTTAAACAACACATCCTATCGTTCTGCCTATATGCAATTTCGTATTGAATCACGAAGATAACTTGTCCTATTGCCTTTTGATGGGCAAGATATTCATATGCAAACCTACTTAGTCGGCGGCGCCGTACGTGACAAATTATTAGATATCCCGGTTAAAGATCGTGATTGGGTGGTCGTGGGTGCAACACCGGAAGAGATGCTGCAGAAAGGCTTCAAACCGGTT
This sequence comes from Gammaproteobacteria bacterium, assembly GCA_021773235.1. GTDB lineage: Bacteria > Pseudomonadota > Gammaproteobacteria > Eutrophobiales > Eutrophobiaceae > UBA7359. The sequence goes on from JAJFKL010000019.1 coordinate 74,327, forward strand.
GGCAAAGATTTTCCTGTCTTCCTTCATCCTGAAACAAAAGAAGAATATGCATTAGCGCGAACCGAGCGCAAGTCAGGTAAAGGCTATAAAGGCTTCACCTTTCATACATCTCCGGATGTCACGTTGGAAAATGACCTGCAGCGTAGAGATCTGACTATAAATGCGATCGCCGAAGACGAGCAAGGTAATCTCATTGATCCTTATGGTGGCGTAGCAGATTTAAAAGAAAAAATGTTGCGTCATGTCTCTCCGGCGTTTGTTGAAGACCCACTACGCGTATTACGTATTGCACGTTTCGCTGCCAGCCTTGGATTCAAGATCGCGCCAGAAACGATGGCACTATTAAAAAACATCTCTGAATCAGATGAATTAGAAGCACTGGTTCCTGAACGCGTTTGGACAGAATTAGAAAAAGCCTTATCAGGAAAATACCCGGCGCGATTCATATTGGTATTACAATCCTGTAACGCATTAGAAAAACTTTTCCCCGAGATAGAAGCCCTGTTCGGCGTGCCACAAACTAAAGAATACCATCCTGAGATCGATACCGGCTTGCACACCATCATGAGTCTGAATCAATCAACACGTTTATCTGATGACCCCATGATACGTTTTGCCGTACTGGTACACGACCTCGGCAAGGCCACCACACCAAAAGATAAACTGCCTAGCCACCACGGTCACGAAGGACGTGGCGCAAAGATAATCGAAAAACTATGTAAACGATATCGCATACCAAATAAATATCGAGAACTTGCCGTTAATGTTTCAAGATTTCATCTCGACTGCCACCGCATACAAGAAATGAAACCAGAGACGGTATTAAAAAAACTCGAACAACTCGACGCCTTCAGACGACCCGTACGCTTTGAACAATTCCTAATCGCCTGCGAAGCCGACGCCCGCGGCCGCGCAGGTTTTGAAGACAGAGAATATCCCCAAGCAGAATACTTTCAATCTGCGTTAAAAGCCGCTAACGAAGTTGATAGCAAGGCATTACAAAAAAAAGGTTTTGAAGGAAAAGCTCTCGGACAAGAAATCAAAAATCAACAGATTGATAATATTAAAAGTATTGCTGTTAAATAATTATTTAAGCTAATATCGTCAACATACAAGAGGGATTCTCGTATGTAATACAAAGGGTTTAAAATGGACTTTGAATGGAATGCAGAAAAAGCAAAAAGGAATGAGCTTAAACATAAAACCTCATTTTATGAGGCCTGTGAAGTTTTTAACGATGAGCTATCATTATCCTTAAATGATCCAGATCACTCAATTGATGAGGACAGACTCCTGATATTTGGAAAATCTCATACTGGAAAATATATTGTTGTTTCCTATACTGAGCGTAACGAAAGGATTAGAATTATTTCAGCCAGAACAATGACACCAAGAGAGCGTAAAGCTTATGAAGGATGACGAAGACACAATGAGAAAGGAATACCCTGAAGAGTTAATAAAATCAGGTGTTCGTGGTAAATACACTAATAAATACCAGGAAGGAACCAATATTGTTCTTATTGAACCAGATTTGCATGAACTATTCCCAGACTCTGAATCAGTAAATCGCGCCCTCCGTGACTATATTTCACACAAACAGCCATAACGCTAAATCACCAGCTTAAAATTAAAGGGGACAGGTTTATTTTAAGCCACTACACATCATCATCTTTAGTATTTTTGATGAGGCTTTGACGTTGAGCCAACTTAAGCGCAAGTTGTTGCATATCCACTGTCTTGTCGCTTTCATCAACAATTTCAAGACCCAACATTGTTTCAAGTAAATCCTCTAGGGCTACCAACCCTTCTACACCACCATACTCATCGATCACTAGCATAAGCTGAGATTTAAGACTGATAAATTCATCTAATGCTTTAGCAACCTTAGTTGATTCCAGAATTGCATGCATCTCCCTGCAATATGTTTTTAATGGTGTAGTTGTATTTCCTCTAGATTGTGCCAGCAACAAATCACTACGCAGAACGAAACCAATCAATTGTTCCTGATTGCCATCACTATAAATAGGGATGCGTGAAAAACGTATGTCGTCATACTTATGAAAAAACGTTTCAACGGTACTCGATTCAGATAATGAAAATATAACCGTTCTCGGCGTCATAACTTCTTTAACACGAATCTCGTTGAGGAGTAGCAGGTTTTTTAATATAGAGGACTCTTGTTTATCTAATTGCCCTTCTTCAACACTGAGATCAGCCATCGCAGAAAATTCGGCACGACTGAAACCGTTAAGTCTTGGGCCTTCGACCATGCCACTGGTAAGTTTCTCAGAGAGCATTACGAATGGATATAAAAACCAGATCAAGAACTTCAACGTATATGCCGTTACTGGGGCCAATGAGCGCCAATAGTGTGCACCAAGTGTTTTTGGAATAATCTCAGAAAAGATTAATATTAGAAGGGTCAACACTGCCGAAGCGACTGCAACAGAAGCGCTACCAAATACAACAACAGCCTGTGCGCCCGCGCCTGCCGCGCCAACCGTATGCGCAATCGTATTTAAAGTCAGAATTGCTGCAAGCGGTTTATTTATATCATCTTTTAATTTTTTGAGCAGCGATGCAGATGGTCTGTTTTCAGACTCCATCAGAGCAATATGCGCACTTGTAACACTGAGCAGGACCGCCTCTGCAATTGAACAAAGAAAAGAGAAGCCTAAAGCGATAAGCACATAAGTAATCAGTAAGACCATTAACCTTCATCAATCATCTAAAGCTAGTCTTTCAGAATAAACTGAGATGACATCCCAAGCAAATTAACACGATGTCGCATTCATGCTAACTATGCCAGGGATAACTCATGATGGAAGTTGCCCCAAGTGGATAACCGAAGATAAATTAATCAAATAAAAAGAAAGAGCAAAACAACACCCAATACCACGCGATAAACCACAAACGGCAACATACCAACTTTATCGAGGAATTTCATGAAGACATGAATTGCCAACAATGCACTGATAGCTGAAAGCAATGCAGTAACTGCAAAATTGACCATATCTACACTGAGGTCTGACATGATCAACTTTAAGGACTCATAACCACCTGCCGCCAGAATAATCGGTACCGACATCAAAAATGAAAATCGTGCCGCACTGATCCGATCCAGTCCCAACATCAACGCTGCTGTCATGGTAATGCCTGATCGTGATGTACCGGGAACTAAGGCCAGTACTTGTGCCAAACCTATAAGGGTTGCATCACGTAGGTTTATTGAATTAATTTGCCGTAATCGTTTGCCTTTCACATCCGCATACCAGAGCAATAAACCAAACCCTATAGATGCATAGGCAATGATTAAGGGATCTCGTAGATAGGTAGAAACGATATCCCTCAACAAAAAACCCGCTGCTAAGACGGGAAGACTGGCGATAGCCAGATACCAGAATAGTCTACTATCTTGAGTCGCTACTTCTTTGTTTTTTATTGAGTCGAATCCAGCAATCAATATGCGCGAAATATCCTTTCGTAAATAAAAGACAACAGCAAAGAGACTTCCGAAATGTGCAGCAACATCTATGGCCAAACCTTGATCCTGCCAATCAGTTAACAGGGGAACAAGGATCAAATGTGCTGAACTTGAAACAGGCAAGAATTCAGTAATGCCCTGAATCAATGCAAGAATGATGAGTTGTATTAAGTCCAATGTTTTATATCAAATGAAAATAGGCAATTTATATAGGTAAAAATACGGCGCTGGCCATCCGTTGTATAACCGATGTTATCGTTCGGTTCTTTTTATTAGCAATGATTTTTGCAATATTATCCTGAGTCGCTATGAGTTTACCACACAGTCGTTCATAGCTCAGGTTCACGACTTCTTCTGTACGTAGCGAGTTACTGTATAAAAATAACTCTCCATTCTCATCGACATTGTGGCCCAACTTCCAGACAGCAATCTCGATATTACGCGCAGCGTTATATAGTTTTTGTGGGTCTACTGAATCAAACATATAGAACTCTGATTGATAATTATAGGATTTCATGATCATCGACGTTAAACCAGCAATAAATGAAAACACACGATCACCCTTATATTCATCGGTAAATGTTAGCTTGATAACATCAACATCATACTTGCCTTCGAACTCTGGAAAATTCCAGGTATGTTCTAACTCAAACAGTCTGACAATATGTTCTTGCGGTAATTTAAGATCCGTCTTTTTAAGCTCGCGTGGATTACGTTTATAGAGCTTAACCATGAGCTCTTTTAATAGTCGTTGTGTTTCCCTGATGTGTACATCAAGCACATTGTCGATGTCTGTTTTTGCTATAGCAGTGGCACTAGTAATATTTTCAACAGGCTTATTTTCTCTAACGATTTCTTTATTACAGGAAGATAATAAAAACAGAGCAACGATTGTCACTATGCATCGCTGCAAGAAAGATTTTGGTTTATAAGCGAACACGCTGATCCATTAATGCAAACCCTCTTAAAACATGATCGTATTCTTTTGTCAGCGCCATAACCTTGAAGCGTTCACCCATCTCTTCTGGCATGGTTAATATGCGTACTTGCTGTGCTATTTTCGTTTGCGCTTTAATATCAAGCTGATTCATATCTGCGAGTAACTCTTCAAGGCCGCAACCAAAAAGAAAATATGTCTGATTTGTATAACCACTAACATGCAGTCCGATAGCGTCAGCACTTTCCGCGGCAGCGGTAAAATTGACAGAGCTGGTTATGTCTTGTAAGCCAGGATAATAAAACGGATCTGTATGTACACGATGTCGATAATGGCACAACAAACTGCCATCCATCCTTTCTGGGTGATAATACTCTGCTGCCGAGTAACCATAATCAATAAATAACATTACGCCTTTATTTAATACACTATCTAAACCTTTTAACCATTGTTCAAGTGGGGTATTAATCTCAGAAATATAATTCTCGGGAAATAATGCTGGCTGACCTTCTTCTAATCGATGCAGACTATTTATTAATTCTTCTTCAGCATCGCTTTCAACCCAGATAAATTGATTGTCCCCCAAGCCGACTTTCATCTCTTTAAAGCCTGTAGCTGACTTTTTAAATCGCTTCACAGGCAATGCATCTAATACCTCATTTGCAAGAATGACACCTGATATACCTTCTTCCGGTAATGTGTCTAACCAAACCACTCGTTCGAGAAGATGAGGAATAGTTTCTGTTAAATTTTCTTGTTGACGTTGCTTCAGATCAGCACTGACTTCAAGAATTAGATATTTATCAGGTAGTGAATTCTGTTTTTCCAGTTCCAGCAAAATATCTCTGGCCATAGAGCCAGTGCCTGCACCTAACTCCAGAATTGTACCTGTGCCAAGGTCGTTTAATATTTGCACACATTGATGTGCCAGACACTGTGAAAATATTGGTGATAGTTCAGGTGCCGTTACGAAATCACCTTTTGAACCAAATTTACGACTACCTGCACTGTAATATCCCAATCCAGGTTCATATAGAGCCAGTCTCATATATTCATCAAAACTGATTGTGCCACCTTGCTCATACAATGCTGCTTTGATGCACTCAATTAGTTTTTCACTTTGATTAAGTGCATCTTGATCCGGAACAGGCAAGATTGATTCAGTCTTTCGTAGTTTCGATTGTGTCATAATTCGTCCATGTTATTCTGTTTCTGAAATGATTCAACACAACAATTAAATGATATAAAAAATGTGATAAATAAAACTGTATTGATAACTGGCGCAGCAAAACGTATAGGTGCGGCCATAGCGGATCAACTTCATGCTTCCGGCATGAATGTCATTATTCACTATAATAGCTCTGCTAAAGAAGCGCATGAGTTAGTAAAAAAACTTAATGGGATTCGGCGTGATTCCGCAATCATGATTCAGGCAAACCTTGAGCATAAAGAATATTACTCAGCTTTGATCGATGCCTCGCTCGATTTTAAAGGTGGTTTAGATGTATTGATTAATAATGCTTCTGCCTACTACCCAACACCACTTGGGTCTATAGATGATCAACAATGGAATGACCTGATCAACACAAACCTTAAGGCACCACTTTTTCTGTCTCAACTAGCGGCAAAATCACTACGTTCAAATAAAGGCTGCATTATTAATATCACTGATATACACGCAAACAGGCCATTAAGAAGCCATTCTATTTATAGTATATCTAAAGCGGGGCTTGTCATGCTGACTCAATCAATGGCAAAAGATATGGCGCCTGCTATTCGCGTTAATGCAATATCACCGGGGGTAATCATGTGGCCTGATGATATAGAAGAAGAAAAAAAGAACGAGATACTGAATGAAACCATGATGAAAAGAACCGGTAACGTGGAAGATATAACTAAAGCCGTTCTATTTTTAATCAAAGATGCAGATTACATCACCGGGCAAGTGCTTAATATTGATGGTGGTAGGACACTGTACTCATAAAAATTACCGGAATTTTGGAAACTCCCCATCAATAAACCACTGATTGGTCTCTTCTTTAACCCACCACCGCTGCTTAAGTTTAAGTTTCCTGATTGTTCCTTCATCTTTAAAATAGTAGCTTATTTCTGTTTTTACGAACGCTTCAGTGTTCTCTGTGTTGAGCACTTTTTCTATGAGCTTAACTCCTGTCACACTAAGCTCTTTTAATGATTCTATATCAGCAGGAGGTTTAGTGCCGTTTGGAGAGACATGATACGCATATGCTTCCGAATATTCTGCCCAACGCATCGCCACTTCATAGCTGGTGACCGCCGCTTCAATAGCATTCACTCTCTTTGTAGTTGTATATTGTTTACAACCACTTAGAGAAACAATGAGAATCACAAGAACTAGTTTGGAGAATAAGCTGGCATGCATTTTTGTCGGAACTCCAGTTTGTATAGGTTTCATTATTACAGTCTCTGAAAAATATTTCACCTGTGCGGTTTTGTTTTACAGTTTTATTTCGTTTAAACCAGCATAAATAATCTCTGCATAATCTTGATTCGCAACCAGTGACAGATGAATTTGATCATCTGAGATAAACTCCTCTGTCTTAATACCTCGCTCTAACATCTGCTTTGGGATATCGATTAATGATGCGTCCAATTCACCAGCTACCGCCTGAATAGCCTTGTTATATGGTGCGTAATTATCATTATAACTTTTGCCATTACCTTGCTCGCCATCAACTTCACCAATGGTATGATTCAAAACAAAAACCGGCACACCATTATGTGCTTTGACGATGCGGTGAAATTCTTTTAGGTTCTTTTCAAATTCTGCTAAACCAACACGCGGTTCTATGGCAAAGTCTTTTACATTCGCATCATTTAAGCCAAATTGAATGTAGACAACCCCCGGCAACAAGGGCAACACATCCTCATTAAAACGATCAAAACCCTGCGCCGTGGTATTACCACCAATACCTTTATTATGAACACTAAACGTTTCCGGTTTTACCGTATCGAGTTTTACCTGTAATAAACTAGTCCAACGATCATTAACCGTAAACTCCGCACCTTCCGTTATGGAATCGCCGAAACAGATGATATTAATCATAAACTGATTTGTTCCGGTATTTGTCGCATAATTTCTCTAGACGAATCAAACTTATTCCATAATTGAATCATGGTCTCACCGGTCACCGGGTGTTTTAAATCTGGAGCAATATCGCTAAGCGGTTTAAGAACAAAACCAAACTCTGTGATATCGGATCTAGGTATATGGTATTTATCATTTGCTACATCACCAAATAACAATAGATCTACATCAAGTGTACGTGAAGAATATCGAGTCTCATTACGGCTTCGTCCAAATTGAAATTCAATTTCACGTAAGTCATGTGCCAATTCGTTAATAGGCAGGTCTGTTTTTAACCCTACAACCAGATTGTAAAAGTCATCGCCATCAAAACCAAACGCTTCTGTTTCATATATAGGTGAGAGTGTTAGTTCACCGTAACATGACTGTATTTCACCTAAGCCATTACGGATATTTGACTCACGATCGATATTACTACCGATACCCAGATATACCTGAGTTTTTGTCATTCTTTATTGCCACGCTCAATGATGACACCAACATCCCTGACTCCACGAACAGCACCTTTCTTATTGAGTGAAAGACGACACCAGGGGACAGCAAACTCAGTCATTATAATTTCTGCAATTCGTTCTGCGAGTGTTTCTACTAATTCAAACTCACTATCGCCAATAAACGTCATTAGTCGTTTTGCGACCGCCTTGTAGTTTAAGGTGTCGTCAATATTGTCACTATTGGCCGCTTTACGAATATCCGTAGCCATCTCTAAGTCGAGAATAATGGTCTGTTTCATTCTGCGTTCCCAATCATATATTCCAATGACTGTATCGATCCGGAGATCTCTGAGATAAATAATATCCATAGTGCCTATATCTTTTGTAACCATTTTTAATTTAATCTAATGCAGTATACCCGTTTGATTGAGCACAACTCTACAAACTAGCCATACATTGTATTAATAACTGATCTTATAATCACAGACCAATATAGAAACAGTAAACACCATGACTAATTTCATTCCGGTAATCCTCATCGCCATTGCTTATCTGATGGGCTCAATCGCATCAGCCATTCTTGTCTGTAAGCTATTCGGTCTTGATGATCCACGCAGCGAAGGCTCTGGAAATCCCGGCGCAACAAATGTCATGCGTTTACACGGCAAAAAGGCAGCAATTCTTACTCTTATAGGCGATGTTCTAAAAGGTGTGATTCCGGTTCTGCTCGCTAAAGTACTTGGTAGTTCTGAAATAGTAGTTGCCCTATGTGCGCTTGCTGCCTTTCTTGGGCATCTGTTTCCAATCTTTTTTAGCTTTAAAGGTGGCAAGGGCGTCGCAACATTGATTGGCGTTCTTTTCGCTACTCACTGGTTGCTTGGGCTTGCTTATGTGCTTTCCTGGGCTTTTTTCGCATTACTCTTTCGCTACTCATCATTGTCAGCCTTACTTTCAGCGGTGCTTACACCGCTATATTCCTGGCTGATTTTGCAAGATATCAAAGTCTTGATATGTCATAGCCTGATGGCCGTTTTACTGCTTTGGCGGCATCAATCTAATATTCGGAAATTAATCGCCGGAACAGAAGACAAGATTGGGCAAAAGAAAGAACAAACCTAGGGTATTAAATCATAATGACTCTAATGGCCATCTTGGTTTTGCTTGAAAGTTGAGTGACTCTGTCTGACCTGCCTTGATTCTCAGGTAACCGGCATAGGCGATCATAGCCCCATTATCCGTACAAAATTCAGCACGTGGAAAATAGGCTTTTCCATTAACCCCATCCATCAATTCAATCAGCCCTGCCCGCAATTGTGTATTGGCGCTCACACCACCTGCGACAATTAGTCGCTTCAAGCCTGTTTCCTTAATTGCACGTCGACACTTAATAACAAATGTATCTACTACTGCATCAACAAATGCCCGCGCTATATCTGCTCTTGTTTGCTCATCCCCGGAATCATCATTCAATTCCTTTTTTACAGTATTCATAGCAAACGTCTTCAATCCACTAAAACTAAAATCCAGTCCGGGTCGATCTGTCATTGGTCTCGGAAAATGGAAGCGCTTACTGTTGCCCTTTTCAGCTAATGCCGACAATACTGGCCCACCAGGATAAGGTAATCCTAATAATTTAGCGGTCTTATCGAAGGCCTCACCAGCGGCATCATCTACCGATTCACCAAGAATTTCGTAATTACCAGGCCCGCTAACATTCACAATCAACGTATGCCCACCTGAAACTAGCAAAGCCAGAAATGGGTAATCTGGAACCTCTGATTCCAACATGGGCGCTAATAAATGCGCCTCCATATGATGTACTCCAACAGCCGGAATCGACAAGGAATAGGCCAGACTTCGACCCACAGCAGTACCAACAAGCAAGGCTCCCATTAAGCCAGGACCAGCGGTATAGGCGATGGCATCAAGCGATTTAAGCCCAGTTTTTGCCTCTGCTACAGTCTGTCTAATCAAGGGTAAAATTCTGCGGACATGGTCGCGTGAGGCCAATTCTGGAACAACTCCTCCGTACTCCTCGTGCAACTTAACCTGACTATAAAGATTATGGGCAATGAGCCCCGCTTCCGAATCGTATATCGCTATTCCGGTCTCATCACACGAGGTTTCTATTCCTAATACCTGCATTTATCTCAATGTTTCCGTAAAATTATTATTATTGGATTGCAATTTCATTCATTCCCACTAAAATGGCCGCCTTTTCCCAATAGAGCAAAGGACTTAAGGAAAACAAATACTATGCCTTCAGTTAAGTTAAGAGACATAGAACCATTTGATATCGCAATGCGTCGATTCAAGCGTGCATGTGAAAAAGCGGGTACCCTCGCTGACGTTCACCGACGTGAATTCTATGAAAAACCAACTCAGGTTCGTAAACGTAAAGCTGCAGCTGCGGTAAAACGTTCACAAAAACAGGCGTCTAGAAACGTCCTGCATCGCATCCGCCCATTCTAATACGCTTCTTCAGGTTCTCGTTAATCAGCCATGGCTGATATCAAATCCAAAATTAGTGACGACGTGAAGGCTGCTATGCGCAGCAAAGACAAGGAACGCCTAGGCGCTCTGCGTCTGATCCAAGCGGCGTTTAAACAAAAAGAAGTCGATGAGCGCATTGAATTGAGCGATGAACAAGTCATTGTCATTCTTGACAAAATGGCCAAACAACATCGTGATTCCATTAGTCAATTCAGTGATGCTAACCGTGATGATCTGGTTAAGATCGAACAATTTGAGCTTGATATCATTGACGCCTACTTGCCTGCTAAATTATCTGATGAAGAGATAAGTGCATTAATCGAAGGCGCAATTTCGAAAAGCGGTGCAGAATCAATAAAAGATATGGGTAAGGTCATGGGTATGCTCAAGGGCGAACTTCAAGGTCGTGCCGATATGGGCAAAGTCAGCGGGTTAATTAAGGCTAAACTCAGCACTTAACAAAATTAAGTTCCAGCAACAGTCGCTGAAATACTATGCGCTGTTAATACCCAAGATACTTGAAGATGCCGGTTTATAGCCCATCTGTTTTCATCCAGAGTATCGTTGCCCCTCCTTTCAGGGGGCCGCCATGCGCGTCGTTGCGTCTCACCCTGAATAAAAACAGACGCACTCTAATTCCATCATTTTCAAGTATCTTGGGTATATACTAGATTTAATTATGGCTGGCAGAATTCCTCAACATTTCATCGATGAACTACTCGCACGAATTGACATCGTCGATATCGTTGACGCTTATGTACCTCTCAAGAAAGCCGGACGTAATCATCAAGCCTGTTGCCCGTTTCACGACGAAAAGACACCCTCATTCACAGTAAGCCAGCAAAAGCAGTTCTACCATTGTTTTGGTTGTGGCGCGAATGGCACTGCGATCAGTTTTCTCATGGAATACCTGCATATGGGCTTCATAGAAGCGATTGAAGACCTTGCTTCTCGTGCTGGCGTCGAGATACCACGTGATGTTATTCAGGCATCAAATACTAATAATCAATCCAGCGAGTTGTATGAGCTAATGGAAATAGCCACTGCTTATTATTCTAAACAGCTCAGAAATCATCCTAAAGCAGACAGCGTCATCAGCTATTTAAAAGCTCGTGGGATCAGCGGTGAAATTGCTGCTGAATATGAATTGGGATTCGCACCTCCTGGTTGGGATAACTTAATGATTGAACTGGGGGGCTCAGATGAGTCAGTGAAAAGATTACTCAAGATCGGCGCCATAATTGAAAATGATCGTGGCGGTTACTATGACCGATTCAGGGATCGACTTACCTTCCCCATTCGAGATCAACGTGGTCGGGCGATCGGTATGGGCGGCAGAGTTTTGGGAGATGACAAACCCAAATACCTGAATTCTCCAGAGACACCCATATTCCACAAAGGCCGCGAGCTTTATGGTCTATACCAAGCAAGAAAATCATTAAAAGAAGTCGATAGTCTATTTGTTGTAGAAGGCTATATGGATGTTATTGCGTTGGCACAGTTTGGAGTTCGCAATGCCGTTGCTAGTTTAGGCACTGCTGCGACACCAGAACACATGGAAAAAATGTTCCGGGTCACAAATAAAGTTGTATTTTGTTTTGATGGAGATGAAGCTGGAAATAAAGCGGCCTGGCGTGGTTTGGAAAACTCATTGCCTTTGTTGAAAGATGATAAACAAGTTTTTTTCATGTTCTTGCCAGAGGGAGAAGATCCAGATACTTTTGTTCGCAATAAGGGAAAAGAGGCATTCCTCGATACTAATTTACAGACACCTTTATCAGAATACTTGTTTAGTTTTCTCAGCAAAGATAAGGATTTAAAATCGCTCGAATCTCGAGCATCAATGGCAAAAATTACTTTGCCGTTTATTGGTAAACTTTCAACAGCCCCCGCTCTAACCTCGGTTTTACTTAGGAAGTTAAGTGACATAACTAAAATACCTCCTGAAGAATTAACAATACAACTGCGTGAATATAAACAAACAGGTTCTATAAACACGCCTCTGCATAGCAGCGGCAACACCTTCAATAAGGACGATGGCCAACAAAGCCAATTGACTGAAGCAATTAAACTATTGCTAAGAAAACCGGAATTGGCACTCGATGATTCACTATATCAAAAACTTTCAGAAATAGAGGTTAGAGGAATTGAGTTTTTAATAGAGATAGTCAAATATATTCAGAGCAACCCAAGCACGACAATAGCAGGCATAACTGAAAACTATCGTGACCGCGAAAAGGTTAGAAATAGATTAATTGAACTAGCTCCGTCAGAATCTCAGTATGGAGATGCTGATTTTTCTGACGAATCGATCCATGACAGTTTTCTTGATTCTATGAGCAGGCTAAAAGAAATTACTATTGACTCTAAACTTCGCGAATTTGGCAATATAAGCAATATGGACGAATTAACTGAAGAAAAGAAACGAGAATGGCGATTACTACTTGAAGCAAAAAACGAGCTTAAAATGGCAAAGTCCTAAGCTCTAAAGATTCTATCCACAGAAGCTTTAATACCCCTGCCTCACCTGAAATAACTTTTTTGTATGAACTGATTGAATTTATACAATGAGACCCAATATAACCTTGGGCTGAAAATTGCGAAATTAACGCGATACAAAATTTGAGGGCTGCTTAGAGAACTCTCCAAACTGCAAAATAAGGGCTTAACTCATAAATATTATTAACAATCCAACCTAGCGCATTCTGGATCTGTGTGTTAGAATTGACTGTTTTAGTCCGGACAAATGTTTGTTATTAATCAACCAGTTATAACTCATTCACCGAATAAATATCATTAAATATATAGCAAATATCGAGCCAAACTCACTATGGAAAATGTAGAAAAAGTAATTAAGGACGACGATAAGTCACAACTCAAGGTGCTAATTGCCAAAGGCAAAGAGCAGGGTTTCTTAACATATGGTGAAGTTAACGATCATCTTCCGGATGGTATCGTAGAGCCAGAGCAAATTGAAGATATTGTTAATATGATCAACGACATGGGGATCAAGGTGTACGAGACCCCTCCCGATCTTGATGGCCAGATCACTGATAATACTGATGTGCCCGATGAAGATGCGGCAGCTGAAGCTGCAGCGGCATTAGCCAGTCTTGAAAATGAGTTTGGCCGTACAACTGATCCCGTCAGAATGTATATGCGCGAGATGGGTACCGTTGATTTATTGACCCGTGAAGGCGAAATTAAGATAGCAAAACGTATTGAAGAAGGTATACATCAGGTTTTAGCTGCACTATCGAGTTACCCAGGAACTGTGATTACTTTACTTGATGCCTTCAAACTAATAGTTGATGAAAAAATGAAACTCAGTGATGCAATCATTGGTTTCAACGACACTGAAGAATACCCAGATGAAGGGATAAAGGTCTCTAATCCCACTGAAAAAAATGATGACGATGATGATGAGGAAGAAGAAGAAATCCCCGCACTTACAGCTGAAGACGTAAGAGAGCACATCGAAAAACTTGAAAAATTGCACTTAAAATTTATCAAGGCAGTTAAACGTTATGGGAAGGATAATAACAAGACCAAGGTTCATGAAAAAGAATTAGCGGAATGGTTTCTCGAGATTCGTCTCGCGCCAAAATTTATTGACCTGTTAACAGACAACTTACGCGATTTGGTTGACCGTATTCGCTACTCAGAACGACGTGTTATGGAGCTTTGCGTAAAAGAAGCGAGAATGCCACGCAAAGAGTTCATCGATAGTTTTCCTGGTCACGAAGCTGATTTTAAGTGGATCAAGGGAGTCTTAAAAAGTAAAGAGCCTTATGTAGAAAGACTCAAAGAACATGAAGAAGAAATCCTGAAAGTACAGGGCAAATTGGCCACTCTCTTTGAAGACGCCTTGTTAAATATCCCTGAAATCAAAGAAATCAATCGTAATATTTCAATCGGTGAGGCCAAGGCTCGTAGAGCTAAAAAAGAAATGGTTGAAGCCAATTTACGACTCGTTATTTCTATTGCAAAAAAATATACCAACCGTGGTTTGCTTTTCCTTGACCTGATTCAAGAAGGCAATATCGGCTTAATGAAAGCAGTTGATAAATTTGAATATCGACGCGGTTATAAATTTTCAACTTATGCTACCTGGTGGATTCGTCAAGCTATCACACGATCTATCGCAGATCAGGCTCGAACGATTCGTATCCCTGTGCACATGATTGAAACAATTAATAAGTTAAATCGTATTTCCAGACAAGTGCTTCAGGAAATGGGGCGTGAACCTACCCCGGAAGAACTAGCAGAGCGCATGGAAATGCCAGAAGAAAAAGTTCGTAAAGTTCTAAAAATTGCGAAGGAACCAATCTCCATGGAAACACCGATTGGTGACGACGAAGATTCACATCTTGGTGATTTTATTGAAGATGCAAATATACAAGCACCTAATGATTCTGCTGGCTTTGAAGGATTACGTCGAACCACGCGGGGTGCTCTTGAAGGACTTACGGCACGCGAAGCTAAAGTTTTAAGAATGCGTTTTGGTATTGATATGAATACAGATCATACACTTGAAGAAGTAGGTAAGCAGTTTGATGTTACCCGAGAACGTATTCGTCAGATCGAGGCAAAAGCATTGCGCAAACTTCGTCATCCGTCACGATCAGATGAACTCAAAACCTTCCTTGATACCTAAAAATAATCCATAATTTAGAATAAGGGCCTGTAGCTCAGTTGGTTAGAGCAGTGGACTCATAATCCATTGGTCGGAGGTTCGAGTCCTCCCGGGCCCACCAATTAAATAAGTTGATCACTAGTATAAGCTCCATTGCTTATATAGTTGTTAATCACGTATTTCATAATGCATGAGACTTAAATACCCTTATATCGTCTCCCTGACTTGTTCTGCTTCATATATCCTTGTGGTTATTTTATTGAGCTATAGCGTATGGTTATTATAAAAAATTCTGAGAAAATTAAACCAATCCGCAATAGGCTACTCTAAAACCTTATAAGTTCGTGTAAACTTAATATTACACACGTATTAGGATAAGTTTCTTAATGACAAAAATAAGTGTTTTTATTGTGTTATTTGCACCTCTCCTTCTAGCACAAAATATATGTGCAGAGGAAGTTGAAGTATTCGAAGAGGTTGAAGTATATGGAATCTATGAAGCATATGAATGCACTATAGATAATGTATATGTAACAGGCTCTGGAAGGTCTACTGACAGACGTGGTGGCAAGCTGCGTGTAACCATTACCAATGAAGATGTCGAGATTAAAAGTGGCATTGGGAACATAGATTCAGGCAGTTTAAAGTTAATAGTAAAATCTGAACATGAAATTATCGCCATAAGTAAAACTATGCAGTTCACGTATGGCGTAATGACTCATAAATTTTCTTTTGCTACTGGTAATGGACAATCAAAGTTCAGAGGTGGCGTTGGACATGTGGGTGAACAGATTATGACTTCTGGAACATGCGCAGATAGTTAGAAGTATTTATGTTTACTTAGACGAATTAATTGATAGTCTGATTTTCTACTGAACCACCGCAAGCGTACCTATTAAAACGCCTATAACTACACCAAGTGGAATTGCTATTTTTCTTCTAGGTTCTTCTGTCGCTTCAGGAATTGGCTGCGCCTCTGCTTCTCCACCACTCTTGGCATCACCGCCTTCTGCGCCGTGATAAACATACTTATCAATTACATCATAAGAATAATCGATGCCATGAACATTAAATTCCTTTAGACCTTTATTGTTCAATTTAAGGTTGAATACCGCTGGTTTAGCATTTAACTGATTCATTGAAATAGATTCACGTGGTTGAACAAGTGATCTGTCGAATCTGAAACCAAAGTCATGATCTACCTTTTTTGACTGCCCTACATCAAAGCTAAGATTAAAATAAAGCATGCCTTGATGGTCTAACACCGGCTCATATGCTTGAGCGCTCATTGACACCATAAATAGTGCAAGAAAAAAACCGTATACCTTTGACATAGCCCACTCCCCTTTAATTCATGTTTGGACTTGAATTACAGAAACCAGATTAAAGAAAATAACCAAGCGTGTAAATAGCTTAGCACACTATTATTACAATCAGGTTTGCTGGGTTTCAGCTTCTTTTTCCTTGGGGGGAGGAATAGCTTTTTCTAGGGATTTTTTAAGGCCGTCCAATAATTCATCCAACATATTTTTAAATTCAGGTATTTTGTCTCGTAATGTTTCTTCTGCTTGTTCTAGTTTTGATTCTATTTCCGGCATGGCTTTTTCCTTAAATTCTTCCACCGATCCTTCTATTTCTTCAGCTAAGTCCTCTGTTAATTCTTTCACGCCTCCTAGTAACTCGATCATTCTCTGGTTTGTCTTCAGTAAAAGAATTGACTGCTTGTAATTTACTCTCCAAATATCATCATCTCTTGCTAAATAAGTTTTAAGCGTTATGTCGACATTTTTTTCATCCGTCGTAATTGTCACCTGTGTTTCTATTTCTGCAATATCAGCATCTATGATGATTCTGCCAATCGTAATAGCTGTGACATCTGGCAACTGCTTTAGATCGTCTATCGAATAACCTGAGTCAGAAATACTATATATAGTTATTAATGAGATATTCTTCTTTTTGATACCCTCCCAAAATTTCTCACTAACTTGTAGTGGCGTCATAGAAGATTGACATGAAAATAATCCGCCACATAGTAATAAGAGCGTAATAATATAAATGTAATTTTGTCTTATAGACTTCATATTCACCTTAGAAAAAATGCTAATTTACGACTTAAACCGATAATGAACTTAACATCCAAGAGATTTTTATTTATCAACCAGTATATTAATGCTATACATTGACTATCTCTATCACAGGATACGTTAGATATAGCATGAAGATTGAGACAATGGTTTCCTCAATAAATTGCATCAATATTACTCAGCAATGGGCAATAGTCGTCGTTTTAACCCTATCCTGTCAATTCTTAGACAAACTCAAAAAACTGTAAGCATATGATTTATTAATGATTATTGAATAATTTAATTTGGCATAGCTATTGCTTTTCTATAATTGTGACGAGTATTTGGCGGAGATAAGCCTGATTAATGTCAGGACTTATCGAACAATAATGCTTATGACACTCCTCAACAAGACGCTTCTAATAGTCTCTTGTTTAACAAAGGGAGAATGTGATTATGATCAAATGTAAAGTTAACAAACTGAGTGCTCAGCAATTCAGGCTACTTTTTTTACTCATCATAATTACCGCGCTTGCGTTAACAAACAGTGCTCAAGCAAAAGAAAAATACTATCCAGGCGAACTGATTGATATTGGCACGCATCGTTTACACATCAATTGCGTAGGCACAGGCAGCCCTACTGTCATTATTGATTCTGGTATCGGTGGCTTTTCACTCGAATGGACTAAAATTCAAACTAATCTGGCAGATAATCTTAAAGTATGTAGCTATGACCGTGCCGGTTACGGCTGGAGCGATCCGGGTCCTAGACCAAGAACTACTGCGCGAATTTCAAATGAATTGCGTCTGTTATTAACCGCATCAAAAATTCCTGGGCCATATGTCCTCGTCGGACATTCTTTTGGCGGCTACAACACCCGCTATTTTGCTAGTAAGTATCCTGGGCTCACTGCAGGCTTGATCCTGGTTGATTCTTCGCATCCTGAACAATTTAATACTGATGAATTCAAACGCGTTGAAAAAGAACAAGATGAGAAAACCTATAAAAATAGCTACAAGGTTCGTATTATCCATCCGATTATTTCGGAGAGTTATCCTGCTGAAAATAAACGAATTGCTTTTCGCTTAATGTCGTCAATGAAATCCAGAAGCACGCTATTAAATGAAATGGATAATATGGAGATCAGTGCACGGCAAGTTGCCAAGCAAACAAATCACCCTCCTTATATATTCCCTGTCACAATACTCACCCGTGGGAAACGAGTCTGGGCAAATGATGAACTTGGGGAACTGCGCGAACAACAATGGTTGCGACTACAAAATGATCTCGAGAATATAAGTATGCAAAGCAGGCATTATCTCGCTGCGGAAAGCGGACACATTATACACCTGGATCAACCTGAATTTGTTTCCAGAAATATCATGTTAACTGTACTAAAAATAAGATCTCAGTTTTTCGAAGATAATATGCGTAAGAAATTTGATATCCGTTTAACAGAATCAATAAAAGCGCCTTCATTTGGAGAAAATCATAGTTCACATGCTGATAATGCCACTATTTTTAAAAATAGTTCTCTACGTCAAAACCCAGTTAGTTTAGTAATGTTTCAAACTAAATTTTAATTCCTCTCCATATCTGCGTTAAAACCTTACTCAAGTCTTATTAGACAGGCTAAAACTATTTATTCTTTGTCATTAGACGCTATAATCGCTGCTCGCAAATTGTCCAATATTCAAAGGATTACATGTAAGCATGACCGACACGTTATTTAGTAAAATCATAAACCGTGAAATACCAGCAGATATTGTTTACGAAGATGACCTATGTCTTGCATTCCGAGACATCGCTCCAGAAGCGCCAGTGCATATTTTGCTTATTCCCAAACAGCCTATCGTGAAGGTATCTGATGCTACCGAAGCGGATCAGTCTTTGTTAGGACACCTGTTATTGAGAGCTGGTGATATAGCAAGAGAACAAGGTTATGGCGATGCATTTCGGTTAGTTGTTAATAATGGGGCCGAAGCAGGACAAACCGTATTTCACCTACATATACATATTCTTGCTGGACGTGAATTTAGCTGGCCAGCAGGCTAAGTAAAGAATTACATCAAACAATAATAATTATTAATACGAACACTATGAAAATTAAAACTGATGATTTAAAAATCGAGTCGATCAAGGCTGTTACCTCTCCCGCGGTTATCTGTGAGGAGATCTCAATCACCGAAACTGCTGCAAAGACAACCGCAGAAACTCGAAATGCAATCCATGACATATTGCATGGCAGGGATAAACGTCTGATAGTAATTGCTGGTCCTTGCTCAATACATGATATTGATGCGGCTAAGGAATACGCGGACAGGTTAAAACCACTGATTGAAAAGTATTCTGATGATTTGTTAATTATTATGCGTGTGTATTTTGAAAAACCACGCACAACGGTTGGTTGGAAAGGTCTTATCAATGATCCTGAGCTTGATGATAGTTTTAATATTAATAAAGGCCTGCGTGTTGCCAGACAATTATTACTAGACCTGAATGATATGGGTGTACCTGCAGGTACAGAGTTCCTTGATTTGATTACCCCGCAATATGTCACTGATCTGATCAGTTGGGGCGCTATTGGTGCCAGAACAACAGAAAGCCAATGCCACCGAGAACTTTCTTCAGGACTATCTTGCCCAGTAGGCTTTAAAAACGGAACCAATGGCACAACCAAGATTGCAGTTGATGCGATTGGTTCGGCAACTCGACCACATAATTTCTTATCACTTAGAAAAGAAGGTAATGCAGCCATATTCTCAACAACAGGAAACCCTGACTGCCATATTATTTTACGTGGTGGCAAAGAACCTAACTATGACGCGGAAAACATTAACAAAGTCTCAAAAGAACTTGAGAAAGCAAACCTCCCAGCGAACATAATGATAGATTTGAGCCATGCCAATAGTCGAAAACAGCATGAAGCTCAAACACAGGTTGGAGAAGATGTCGCTAAGCAGATTGCTGGTGGTGATAAACGTATCATTGGCACTATGATTGAAAGTCATCTTGTAGCTGGTAGGCAAGACGTCACTCCAAACAATGAACTTGTTTATGGGCAAAGCATAACTGATGCCTGTCTCGGTTGGGAAAGCAGTGTCACATTAATCGAAACATTAGCCGCTGCCAGTAAGACACGTCGAAATAGTTAGTTCACTATTGTTAGACTATTTACTGCTTACGAATTGTTTAAATATTACTGAAGAGAAATAAGCACAACAAGCGGTTAACACAATAACCGAACCCGTAGGTAAGTCAGGACCAAATGATATAGCCACACCTGCAACGCTTATGACAGCGCATATTACGGCAGACAATAGAAACATCTTGTGCAATGAAGTCACATACTGATTTGCTATAGCGGCGGGCAATGTTAACAATGCTATCACCATGATCAACCCAACAAGCTGTATCAATATAACGATTGTTATAGAAATCAAACACAATAGTAAAATGTAGAAGAACTCGGTATTTATACCGCGCAACCGAGCGAACTCTTCATCAAACACACTCACTAGAAAATGTTTGTAATAAACAAACACAAAGGCGAGCACGACCAAATCTAGCAAAAACATTAATGATAAATCACTGCGCGTTATTAATAATATATTGCCAAACAAATAACTCATTAAATCTACGTTATATCCAGGAGTTCTTGACAAGAATAAAATACCAATCGCCATACCGGCAGACCAAAATGCTGCGATTAATACATCTTCGTGTTCCTTCCAGCGCAGATTGATCCAACCGATCATAATACTAGAAACCAATGCAGCAATGATTGCACCCATTATTGGCGAGGCATTAAAAAAATAGGCCATACCCATACCAGCTAATACAGAGTGAGCAATACCGCCTGTTAAGAAGCTGATTTGCTTCACAACAACATAGCTACCAATCACTCCGCAACCAATACTGGCTAGCAGACATGCAAAAATAGCATTTTGTAAAAAGGTGTATTCCGTTAATGCTGTTATAAATTCATTCATAATTTAATGGTGGTGATGAATCATCTTTACTGGCGCATCATATAATTCTTCAATCATTTTTCCACTAATTGATTCTGTATTATGGCAAACAAGTGTCCGGTTCAAACAAGCAACTCGGTTAACATAACCAGAGATAAATGCTATATCATGCGACACAACAATTATGGTCATATGTTCACTATAATTTTTTAACAAGGAAAAAATATCTTCTTCAATACGCATATCAACATTAGCCGTTGGCTCATCTAATATTAAAATCTCTGGTTGGCATACCAGTGCCCTCGCGATTAGAACTCGTTGTAATTGGCCGCCGGATAATTCTCCAACCTGACGTTTCTCTATATTATCGATCTCAAGTTTTTCCATGACCTGTTTGGCTAAATCAATCTCTTTTTTACTGTAACGAAAAAATTTTGATGAAGTAGCGATATGGCCCATCATCACAACCTCGCCAACGGTAACAGGAAAGTCCCGAGAAAATGTACTGTGTTGCGGCACATAACCAATATGATTTCTTATATCTTTACCGTCGTGATTATATTTTGAGATTGTGCCTTTATCAGGTTCTAGTAAGCCGAGTATCAACTTCAACAACGTACTTTTACCACTGGCATTAGGACCGATAATGCCAATAAACTCATCTTCGTGAATCTTAAGAGAAACATTCTCCAACACAGGAACTGAGCCGTAATTAAAGCTAACGTCATCGATATCAATAACAACATTAGTCATGTGTTAATCCTCTTACAATTTTGTCAGTGACCATATGCATGTTCTCAAGATAATTAAATGCAAGGGGATCAAGGATCATAAGGTCAGCTTTTAATTCATTTGCGATAACTTTTGCGGCCCTATTATTAAACTGAGGCTGTACAAAAATTGTCTTAATTTTTTTTTCTTTTGCTATTTTAATTAAATTTACCAATGAACTTGCTTGTATCTCTTTTCCTCCTCTCTCAATTGATAATTGTGTGAAACCATATTCATCTGCAAAGTAGCTCCATGACGGGTGTGACACAAGCAAGGACTTACTCTTTAAGTGTTTAGTTTTTAGCTTTATTACTTTATCTAATTCTAAAAGGTTTTCTTTGAATGATTCTTCTGTCGCTTGATATGCCTCTATATTATTAGCATCAATCTTAATTAACGTGTTTTTTATTAATTCTGCAATCTTGATGACATTCTTGGGACTAGTCCAAACGTGCGGATCATAATCCGTATTATGCTCATGAGAATGATCATGTCCTTTTAAATTTGAAATCGATTCACAACATTCAACAATTGTTAAGTTTTTATTGTTCTGTTTTATCTTATCTAACCAAGCAGATTCAAATGGAACTCCGATTCTGAAATAAAGATCGGCTTTATATAAAGCTGCCATTTGTTGAGTCGTTGGCTCATAGGTGGCAGGGTTTTGTCCGGGCCCTACCATAACGCGCACATCGACAAGATCATTACCAATTTTCTGGACAAAATACTGCTGCGGTAAAATGCTTACGAATACAATAATTTTGCTTTCTGCATATGCATTCGGCAGATACATGCATTGTAAAGACAACAATATTAGTAAACTTTTTAAAAAATTAGCCATCACTTATTTTTTAACTCTCGGCATTCTAGACAATAGCCTTTTATCTCAACCATTTCGTCATTGATCTCAAACCCAAAACGCTTTGCTTTTTTTTGTAATAAATCTCGAATCTCATCATCATCAAGTTCAGCAACAGAACCACAATCATGGCAAATAAAAAATTGCCCCTTATGTATATCTTTGGGATTACCACATCCAATATAAGCATTTAACGATTCTATTTTATGAACCAACCCTTCTTCTAGTAGAAAATCCAGTGCACGATAAACTGTTGGTGGTGCTGAAGATGATTTTGAACGTTTTAATTCATCGAGAATGTCATAGGCTTTAACCGGTTCATGGCTTTGCCAAACGAGCTCAAGCACTCGTTGCCTAATTGGAGTAAGCCGCAACCCCTCTACTTCACAGTGTTTTTTGGCAACACTAATTGCGGACTGCAAACACTTCTGATGCTTATGCGAGGCAGGTTTAAATGGGCTTAGTAATTTATTTTTACTCAAAACAAGTCAATTCGGTGGTTGATCAAAAAACTGTTATGTTATAATGTAACATTTGTAGCAGATAATCAACTCAAAATGATGCTGAAAAATATAGGCTTGAAATCACTGGTTTTATTTTTACTATTGTCACAATTCGTGACGATGGCGCATGCACTCGAACACGATTCTGTACACGAAGAAGACGTGCAATGTTTTGTCTGCCTACATAAAAATCAACTTGATAATACTATTCTCGATACATCCTTTCTCAGTGGTGTTAATAATTTCACCTTTGAAAAAGCGCTTTATAAGAACAAATTTACTTATCTATATCGCTATTCACTACCGAATAATCGCAGCCCTCCTGTAACACTTTAATAACTCACCATTCACAAGATTATTAAATCTGACTTATTCAAATGAAGTCAGCACGTTTGTTATTTGAGGAATCCAAAATGAAATTACGTTATTTTACGACTTGTTTATTATTCGCTACAACGGCACAAATCAATGCAGAAGAAGCAACTTTAATCGATGAATATACAGTCACAGCAAGACCTATTGGTTTACAAAGCATTGAGCATATTGCGCAACCTATTACTGTCCTAAAAAGCGATGAGTTAGCTAAAAGACAATCTTCCACAGTGGGTGAGACTCTTGCCAATATACCTGGCGTCACTACAAACCGATTCAGCCCTCTCGCAAGTCGCCCCGTTATTCGTGGTCTCAGCGGTTCACGCGTACAAATGTTGGAAAATGGTGTTGGTTCAATGGACGTATCAACAATTAGTGTAGATCATGCTGTGACAATTGATCCTATACATGCGGATCAAATTGAAATCTTTCGCGGGCCTTCAACGCTACTTTATGGAGGCGAAGCATCTGGAGGACTAGTCAACGTTGTAACAAACCGCATTCCCGAGTTCGTACCTGAATCCTATAATGCACGAGCATTTTCCAGCTTTAATACCAACTCACTTGAAAAACTGCTTTCGTTTCAGGCTGAGGGCGGTCACAAAAAGGTGGCCTTTCATATTGATGGCACAACTCGTGATGCAAAAAATTACTCAGCAAAAAATGGACAAATCATAAATAGTTATTACGATTCAAAAAATATTAACTTAGGTACTTCATTTGTCGATGACTGGGGCTTCATAGGTATTTCTTATGGGCACTTTGATTCTACTCATGGTGTCCCATTAAACCCAGATGACACAAGTGAATTACCATTTATAGAAACAAAACAAGACCGAACAACACTAACCGGCCAAATTAACAATCCCTTCAATGGTATTAGAGCCATTAACCTACAGCTCGGTTACAACGACTATCAACATACTGAATTTGAAGATCCAACAACAGCGGGAACTGTTTTTAACAATGAACAACTTGATGGGCGTATTGAATTCCAACATAAAAATATTGGTATATTTAATGGCGTTATCGGTACACAGTTTGGTTATCGAGATGTGAGTGCCGTTGGTGAAGAAGCATTCTTACCAAAGACCCATACAGAAACTTTTGCTATTTTCATTCTTGAAGAAACGGATATAACTGAGTCACTGCATTTTGAGATAGGCGGTCGTTATGAACATCAGAGCAATGATCCAGATAATGCTGCAGAAGTTAGTAATGATATCTATAGCATCTCATCAGGAATCCACTGGCATGTGTTTGAGAACACCGGTTTAGGCTTGAATCTTAGCCGCAGTCAACGCGCACCTGTAGCAGAAGAGTTATTTGCCAACGGGCCACACGTTGCAACCGGCACATTTGAACTTGGCCAAGCGGGCTTAGATGTTGAAACCGCAAATAGTATCGATCTGTCTCTCGCACGTGAACAAGGCATCGTCCAGTGGAATATCAGCTTGTTCATAAACTATATTGAAGATTTTACCTTCTTACAGGGGCTGGACAGAGATAATAATGGTGTAGTTGATGAAGTAGATGATACCGGTACAGCACCAGGTGAGTTTACATTGGTTCAGTTTCAACAGGATAATGCAGTATTCTATGGCTTTGAAGCCGCAACAAATATCAATTTATATGATGGTCACTATGGCCAGGTAAATTTCAATCTATTTGGTGATTACGTCCGTGCTGAACGTGAAAACGGAGATAACTTACCGCGTATCTCACCTGCACGAATTGGTAGCGGCCTTGATTATAGTGTTAATAAATTTAATGCTGGTCTGGAATTCACAACTTTTCTTGCTCAAAACGATAATAGTGCATTAGAAACGGATACGGGAGGCTACTCCACATTAAACCTGAACTCGAATTACAATATTTTCGAAGGTGAGCGCAGTCTGAATATTTTTGCCAAAGCAACAAACTTGCTAGATGAAGATGGCCGTCTACATACCTCGTTTATTAAAGATCGCGCCCCGATTATGGGTCGAGCCGTTATGGTTGGGTTCCAGGCTAGTTTTTAATACAATGCCTACATATATAACTCTTATAATGAAAGAAATTGGTTAAAATAGAATCAAAAGAAAAGAACGACTTTGATCATTACTTGGATGCAAAGGGGCTTAACTGCCCCTTACCCATTTTAAAGACCAAAGTTCTTCTCAATAAGATGCAAACTGACGAAATTCTACTCGTCGATGCAACAGATCCACACTCTCAAGTCGATTTTGAGGCGTACTGCGCACGCACTGATCATGAGATTATCAATTCAACACTTTCTGAAGGCGTTTATAGCTTTACAATTAAGCGTGCGCGCAACCCTAAAAAGATCTAATTATTACACTTACACTTTTTCACCGATATAATGTGATTTTTATGGCTTTGTGAACTACATCACAGTTTTCGTAATTAGATCCGCGTCCAAAAAATATACTCATTTTTGGGTAAAGTCTTTCTTACATAATTCGTATAGTATGTGCTAAGTATTTAAAATGTCTAAATTTATCTTTGGAGGGACGATGTCAGGAGAAAGGATACTCATTGTTGATGACGACCAGACTACAGCTAGCGTGATGCAACTGTACTTGGAGAATTTTGGCTTCATTGTGCCTGACGTTGCCTGCTCCGGTGCAGAGGCAATAGAAAAAACAAAAAAATTAAAACCCGATCTGGTTTTAATGGATATCCGTCTTGGTAAAGGACTGGACGGTATAGAAACAGCAGAAGTCATCATGCAAAAACTTCAAGTCCCGGTCATCTATGTCACAGCATATAGTGATGAAGATACGCTCGAACGTGCGCAAATGACTAATCCCTATGGCTTTATCAATAAACCATTGCGCGATATTGATCTAAAAACAACGGTCCGCTTTGCTCTAGATAAAAATAAGAGTAACCCTGCTAAAAAAGAACCGCCGGTTCTAGATGAAATCTTGCATCAGGTCTACGATTTAACCCCTGCTGAATCTCGTGTCGTATCCCAATTACTTGATAACCCTGATATCGAGTCGACCGCAGAGTCATTACACATCAGTGTTTCAACGGTTCGCACTCATCTGAAGCATATTTATCGAAAAACCAAAACAAATCGCCAATCTGCTCTATTTCATAAAATCATTACCGGTCCAGTAGCTATGATTATGCGTTCAGAACATTCTGAGAATGATTAATAAGTCGCTTCTGGCGCTACAAACTCACTAAATTACTCCCCCAAAATTAGCCTTTAAGCTAATTCAATTCATAATGACCATAATATGAGAAGTCACTATATCTTGAACATTACCTAAAGTTTTTTACTTAAAAGTCGTTATATTGGCTGGAGATAAAATATTAATTTTAGGGTGTCAATATGATTCAATTACCTGCTTTAGATTCTGATAACTTATTGTCTTTACTACATTTAATGCCTGTTGGTATATTTCTGGTAAATTCCGATAATCGAATAATTTGGGTAAATAAAACACTCTGTGATCAGGTTGGCCTTGAAGCCAGACAACTGGTCGGTCATTTACGCTCAGAGCTCCCCGGCACAAATATATTTCCGATATCAGAAAGAATCGCTCGTCAACACATCAACGACCCTGGCAATGAAACATTATTCAATTTCAATTATATCTCGAAACGTCTACAAACAGAGTTTGATGAAGTTGCTGAGATTGGTTGCCTTGTTAATTTTACAAACTTATCTGATGATCAGATCCAGTTTGGGTTCGAACAAGTTGAAGAACACACAGGCTTATATACACGTCATGGTATTTTGAAAAAGCTTTCTTTGCATGTTTCGCGTAGTCGACGCTATTTCAATCCACTATCTGTCATCATGCTAAGAACACGGCCTGACATCGATGTCGAAAATGATAGCATTAATCATGCGATAGCAATGATTCTAAAAGACAAGCTAAGATGGGTTGATGATGTTGGTCATTGGAATATGTCTGACTTCCTACTCATCTTGCCTGAAACTGGAGAAGATGCGGCAAACAAACTTGCCAGAAAAATTAAATTTCAACTCAGTCGCTTCAAACTACCTGAAAACCATAAAAAAATTCAGACATCTATCGCAGTTTCATCCTGGCGCAAAGGAGAAGATGACGCGTCTTTGTTAAAACGCGTTATCGAAAATTTAAATGAACACAACTATAAGGTGTCTTCAACCTCAAGAATTTCATAATCATGCGTGATCTCAGCTGTTGCTCCAAGCATAATTGAAGCGGAACAATATTTTTCAGCTGACAATGAAACCGCACGCTCCACTTGTTTTTCTTTTAAGTTAGTCCCTGAAATTTTGAAATGAATGTGAATCTTGGTAAATACCTTAGGTTCGCTATCAGCGCGCTCTGAACTGATTACAACATCACAAGCACTGACATCCTGCCGTGCTTTTTTCAGGATAGAGACAACATCATAGCTACTACACCCGCCTGTACCCATTAAAAGCATCTCCATTGGCCGCGGCCCAAGATCACGACCTCCGCCTTCAGCTGGCCCATCCATAACGACCTTATGCCCTGAACTCGACTCTCCTACAAATGCAGCATTACCAGCCCAGCTTACTTTAATCTCCAATTTAACTCTCCAAGCAGTTGATTTTCTGGAAAAAGAGTAACATAGTTCATACTTTCGTAGCAGCAATGATTCTGTAGAGGAATATAGATATGGCGACTTCAACATCTCCGGAACGAGACTCCTTAATAGCTCGGTTTCTTGAACATTGTCACCAAAAAACATACGCCGCCAAACAACTTATTATCAAAGAAGGCGATCCTTCTAATGACCTGTTTTACATCATTAAAGGTTCCGTAACAGTTATGGTCGAAGATAATAAAGGACATGAGATTGTATTGGCCTATCTCAATGCCGGAGAATTTTTCGGTGAGATTGGCCTATTTGAAGGTGGTAATAGCCGCACCGCCTTTGTACGTGCGAAAACAAAATCAGAAATTTCAAAAATCAGTTACGAAAAAGTTAAAACGCTACACAATATTTTCCCGGATCTCGTATTCTCGATTGCTGCACAAATGGCTATCAGACTGCGTAGAACCAGCCGCAAAGTAAGTGATTTGGCCTTTACCGATGTAAAAGGCCGTGTGGCAAGGACCTTACTGGACCTCTGCAAAGAACCTGATGCCATGACCCACCCCGATGGCATGCAGATTCGTATTACTCGTCAAGAACTAGGTCGTATCGTAGGTTGCTCTCGAGAAATGGTCGGTCGAGTCCTGAAAAGTCTGGAAGAAGATCACCTGATCTCTGTCTCTGGAAAAACCATGGTGATCTTTGGAACTCGTTGACTAAAGAGAATGAAGGAGATAATTCAAGGTCTCCGGTAATCTCATTCTTGACAATCTAGCCCAGAGAAAAGACAATCCCGTTCCTTCTTTATTCTAAAGAAGAAAATCAGTAATCGAATATTGGCTATGTAGCTCAGATGGTTAGAGCACAGCACTCATAACGCTGGGGTCGGTGGTTCAATTCCACCCATAGCCACCAATTCAAAATTCAGAGCTTTACTGTAGGTTCCACTAATAAATAAAATATTTACAACAATTAGTGAAATGATGGACTATGCCAATCAAGAACTTATAGAAATAATTCTACTAATTAATGAAATATATACTTTTAACCAGAAGTGAATAAAATAATAATTATAACTCTGTCAGGGAAGTACTATCTTTTTTGTAGTATAAATAACGGCATTATTTAACAATAAACCAATGATTTAATAACAGTTTCTGAAATAAACCTATAATCATATTTAAAGACGAATTGCGCCTCAAAATCTATAAGCCGCTAATTTGGTACGACACCACTACAAGAAAGTATATCTAAATAATTTATTACGTAATAATCTTCAGAAGGCGAAGAGTAATTATGCACATTATATTTTTCTGGTTCAGCATAAACCAATTGAACTTCTTCATTTTTCATTGCCAATAATGCAGCCCCTATTGTAGATACTTTATTGTTTAATGGGGCAATGATTGTATTGTAAGTATCGTCAATTTCTTTTTCTATGGAATCACAAGCATCAATTGAATTTTGACATGAAAAAGAAAATTCATGTACATCTCCATATCTAGCGCGCAAATTTGAGTAAATAACCAAATTATCTTCAAAAACATTTTTAGATACAGAAGTATCTTCACCTCCATAACCTAGTGTCAATAAAGAAGGTTCATACAAATCTATTAATTCTTCAGCCCTTTCAGTTTCATAACCAACCATAAGAATCAAATGATTCTTTTTGGATGGTATAATTTCTCCTGAAAAGCCTAAAATAGATCGAACTTCTTTTATCCCTTCGCTTAACCATTTTTCTTCGGCTGCTTTACCAGGATCATATTCAGCGGCACTATTATACATGAGATAGATATTCTTCCTTTTTCCAAAATTCAAACTCAGTATTTTTAAAAAAATAACTAATGCTTCATGTGTAAAAGTACTAATATCTATCAGGATGTTTTTAGTAGGGTCATCTTCTAAAAAAGATAGAACATTAATCATCATATCTGCTGAATCAATAGGGCGATGGATATTTAATGCTTTTTCAGAAGACGTCGCTCTTCCTAAATAATTAAGAATTTCTTCTTTATTATTATCAATGGACTTATGCAAATTTGCATTAAAAAAAACATATGATTTTCTTGATGATTCTCCAATTAATTTAGGTATTGATTTAGACCTATCTTCATAACTAGCATGGCAAATAAATACATCCATATTTATAGACGATAAAAACTCATTGAACTCAGATATAGATTTTTTCATTTGAGCACTCATAATGTGTCACCTTCATCGAATAAATCAGTCTGTATTTTTTTCAGAACATCATCTACTTTACCTTTTTTTATTCTATTTAATAAAGACTTAGGTTTGATCATTGCTTCTCTTAGAGCATCATTTGTCATGAATAAATACCCAGCAAATCCAGTCGGATCAAGTTTAAAATGCGGAGCCAAACGTCTATTTAAGATATATAAACGAGTTCTTCCTGTTCCTTCTTTATTACCAATAAATGAGGGGTGAAAATATCCATGTTTAACACCTAAATTAAATATTTCCAGAATCTCAGTTGTAGGTTTTTCAGTTAAGGCTATAGAAAAAACTTTTCTCTCTGAACGATCTTTATCTAATAGAATAGCATGAAAAACACCACCTAATGCTTGTACTAAATTTCTTAATTTTTCTAATTTATCTACTTCTATTTCATCTTCACATTCATCCACAAGATTATCTAGCCCGGAGAATAAAAAATGGTCAGACTGCTCTTTTAAAACCTCATGTTGAATTGAAGGACGAATACTACTGATAGGGCTCCCATTTACTGATTCCTCTGCAGTAAACATTTGAAAAGCAGATTCCAAAAAATACCTAACTACTCCAGAGGACACATGAATAATCTGCTCTAGGCCAGCGTAATAATATGTTGAACCAGATTTTCTTGAACCTTCAAGCGATGCCATATAATTTGGACGAGCATACCTTAATGCATCATCCCCTGGACGATGACCACGTCCCTCATCTCCCCAATTTTCTTTAATCGATTCAGCTATATCTCTTATTTCATTTTCTTGTTTTTCATATTCAGGAAAAAATTTTGATGGGTCACTATCATATTCGTATAAATCTAACCGCTTATTAATAATATCAATAATTCTTTGCTTGTATTTATCTCTACCAGTTGTATAAACAGTCGAAATATTGATCTCAGAAAAATCATGCGGGCTTTCAATTCTTTGTTTGTTTATTGTTAATTTACTTTTATAGTTTAATTGTGTAGATATTTTTAAACTTATATCAACAGATGTTCTCGTATGAACCCAAGTATTAAGAATTTGAGTTTGAACTTCGCTTAAATTATCCGCATCATCTAACATCAAAAATATTGGGCCATTAGCAAACCATGATTGCTTTCTTAGTCCATTTACAAATGGCACAAAGAAATCCATGTAACCAATAATAATTTCATTGTAAGGAACAATTTCATCTAAAAACGCCAACTTTTTAAAATAGATTAAAATATTGTTATATACTGTTTCAAATAATGACTTTAAGAACTCTATGATTTCAAGAGAACTAGATAATGCATCTATTTCATTACGATCAATGGATGCGCCAGATTTTATTAAAAGTGGGCGAACAGTTTCTGTCACAAAGACTTTAAGTTCTTCTGTGTTAGAGTCATCTAAAGAAATTTTTTCTAGTGACTCTAATAAATTAATAATAATATGCACGACAAGAAAGTGTTCATTAATTATTATATCTGCATGTCGATTTTCAAGCCTAGCAAGCTCTGTTAAATTTAATGACGTTTTTTTAATTGAAACTAATACGCCAAAATAATCTAATTCGTTTAATTTACATTCACGTTTTAAAAGTTGACAGTCCGGTTCCATAAACCGAAACATCATGCTTTTTCCAGTTCCTCTGGCTCCATGAATAAAAGTATGTCCTTGTTCTAATATTTTATAAAAATCCGTAAACACATCGACAAACAAACTTAAGACATCATGAGCCTCAATACTTTCTGGAGTACGCACTGTAAAAGGATTTTTCGATTCCATTATTTTAATTTTCCATTTTTACTGATTTTTTCTTTAACACTTTTACCATTGTAATCTATTAATTCAGGGCATAAATCTAATATCCCGTTTTTGGGGTAATCAGGGTAACCTGTTTCTTCTAAAGTAAACTCTATAGATTCTAATTCCTCAGAGTACTCTTTATTTGAAGAGTAAATTCTTATCTCAACCTGTATGCTCTCAATATCAATTAACGGCTTCATAAATCGGGCACAATAAAGTCTCTCCATATGAGTTTTTATTGTTCTTTCGTAAATCTCATCAATTAAATAAACTTTTTTATCACCTTTGCCAGATTTTGACTGAGCTAACTTATCATCCAAAAAGAAAGCGAGTTTTATTGATTTATTCTCATGGTTAATTTTAACTGTATGCAGAGCTTCTGCATATTGATGATAGACTCTACTGCTCTCAGGGAACGAAGGCAATTTCAATCCATATCGTGCCGACCTAGATTTTTCTTCTGCCAATTCATCGGAAAATTTTACTATTGCGGCAAGGTACCTATTTCGAATAGATTGATTACAATATAAGGACGATGCCTGCAATAAACTTATTTTGTCTTTACTACCACTGCCTGTTTTACCTCCATGTGCATTCGCTATATCCAGAATGATTTTTCGCTCAACCATATCAAGAAAATATATTTCTATATCTTTCATTATTTTTGCATGCTGTTCTTCATGACCTTCTCTACCAAAAATATTACCCACATCATGAAATTGAATAGCACATAACAATATAAATGTTTCATACGGAGAAATATTTTCAGCTTTGCCTACTAAAGATGAAGCTCTTTTAATAACCGTTTGTATATGACCTACACCATGATCAGTCAGGAGACCCTTATCTACACCATCTGCCAACAATGATCCGACTTGCACTAAAGGATGAACTTCATTTTCCAAATATTCTTTAATCTCGCCATATTTATTCCCATAATTTCTTTTCTTTCCATCAGGGAAATTACTAGGGTCATCTGTATAACTAAACTCTAAATATTTCTCTAAATCAAATTCTCCTGAGCTCATTTCTAATCCTTAATTTATACAGGTATCGATAATTTTATCGAACACAGCTTTAGCTAAAAATGGCGGCACCGCATTTCCTACTTGCTGCTGCTGATAGCCAATAGAACCCATAAACTTATAGTTATCAGGAAATGATTGTAACCTAGCCGCTTCTCTAACAGATAATCCTCGATCTTGAGTAGGATGGATTAACATGTTTTTTCTATAATTACCCAATACAACTGATGGCTCATTTAACATTAGTCTTTTGTATATTCCAGTATGACACCTGCTGTGATCTTCATAATTTTTCATCAACGAATTTGGTATGTCTTCCCAATTTCCTCCTTGAGGAATATGTTTATAGCGTTTTAGTACTGTTTTATTATTTTTTGTAACGAGATGATTATTACAACCTTTTAAGGCTTTTCTCAATTTCCTTGCATAAACACTTTTTGGTAACTTGTCATAATATAAGTAAGTATTGGATGCGCCATTTTCAAGCCTTGGTAAATCTGATATCGCTTCTTTAACCGTAATTATTTTTTTTATTTTAGGTTTAGGAAATTCAAAATTAATTCCGTGCAATGAACCAACAATAAAAAATCGAGCCCTTTTTTGCGGTACACCAAAATTCTCGGCGTTCAATACATCATGGTTACATGTATACCCAATTTTTTTAAATTCTTTTAAAATCTCCTCAACAAAATATCCATCTTCTGTATCCAAAATACCTCTTACATTTTCAAAAACGAACCAATCGGGCATATAAAGCTTAAGAACACGAATGAATTCCATATATAGCCAATTATTATCATTATTTTTGCTTCTATTTCTTTGATTTGAAGTTGAAAACCCTTGGCAAGGAGGACCTCCAAAAACTACAAGCTTTTCGTTTTTTTTCTTCTTAATATCAATTTTTTTGAACGTTCTTATATCACTCTCAAAAACTCCAAATTTTGGCCTATGATTACAAGTATATGTTTCTGCAGCATATTTATCAGATTCAATAGCAAAGGCGGCATCAATCCCTGCCAATTTCGCACCATATGACATGCCTCCAGCTCCGGAAAACAAATCTATTCCAATCATGTATTACGTCCTCAATACTTTTCAGGACGCAGCGTCTCATAATATATTATGAGTGTCAATAATATTCCTTATATATCAATAAGCTATACATATTTAATTAAATTTCAATATTAGTAACTAATATGACTAAAACGAAAATATATAAATGCCTCAGAAAGATATTAATAGTCAACATATCAGATTGAATACCTATCAAAGCCATTATTTAGCTTATAGCGACATAGAATATTTAAAATTAATTTAGTAAAACATTTAGTGTATGCTAAAATCGTAAAATTTATGACTGAACAAGAAATAACGTCAATTAGAAAGGCATTAAAGCTCAATCAGACTGAATTTGGCCAATTATTGAATGCTCATTTTGTAACCGTCAGTCGATGGGAAAAAGGCGTGCTAGAACCAAATTCATATCAATTAGCCATGTTGCAAGAGTTTGCCCAAGCAATCAAAAAAGAGCGGTTTGGTAAAATAGTAAAAAATGCATTGATTGGTGCAGGCGTTGCTGCAGCCATTTATCTATTACTCAGCGCCGCCAAAAGTGGAGGAAAATAATATGGAAAATATTTCATTACAACCAGGCGATGTTCTGCGTCGTAAAAAAGGTCCAGTTTGGCACTGGGGAGTTTGTTTAGCAGAAGGGATTCTTCACAATACTCCTGATAGTGGTGAGCATCTTAGTTCACTAAGCGAATTTGCTAATGGACAAAATATTGAGGTTTTCCATTCCGACAATATTTATCGCGAAGAAATTATAGCTCGCGCATATAGAATTATTTACAACCCATCCAGTTATCAGTACCTATGGAGAAACTGCGAGCATACGCTTACGGAAATAACGAAAGGCCAACCTTCTAGCCATACTGTAAGAAATTTTGCGACACTAGCACTCGTGTTTAGTGGAATTTATATTTCAATTAAATACAGAGCTCAGTTAGCGCAAACAATGCGATATATTGTATAGAGAAATCGCTATCACATTTTTTTAAAAACTAACCTTATATCTTTTTTTATGTTGTCTTTCTCACTATTCGTAATTATATATCCATATGTCTTATCTACTTCACTTAGAGAGACCAAGGGGAATTCATAATCATGACAAATACTCGATTCACACCATTTAGGTGAATCACTTATAGAATAATGCCTTCTGCAAACGAAAGGCCGAAAATCATATATCGAACATTTATTTTGCTTTAAAAAAGGACAGGCTTGATTTTTATTTTCCAAAACAGCATCATCTTTTATTAACTTAGCTATGGTGTTTTTTAGAATGTAATCAATTTCTAGATCAGATAATGCGACTTCATAGTGGCAACAATGGCTACACCCTTTTTTACATTGTGCATACTTTCCTATATGACTAAACAAAATAGTCATTTCTGAATATAATTTTTCAAGTAATGTTAATGAATTACCTTTGGTCTTAGAAAATTTTATAAAAAGATTACTTTCTCTTTTCTTGATTTTGTCAGGCGTTAACTTTTCTATTTTTTCAAAATTAATTTTTGCGACTTTATGTGCCGTTTCATAATCTAAATCATCCATGCTTACAAACTCCTGTCGGTATAATTATTTAAAACAATTCATTCTTTCGTTAATTCAAACTCGGCAATGTTAAATGTTTCTAGAACATCTCCAATCATGTGTTGTTTAAATGGATGATCATACTTTTCTTTAAACTTAAAATAATATAATGCTAAAGCTAATTTATGATAAACAGGTTCTCCTTGTGAAAAATCGATGTAACTTATTATTGAGTTAGCTTCCTTTAAATAAGGCTCGACTCCTGTTTGTTCTATAAACACCAATAATCTTTTCTCTGTCACATCATCTAATATGAAATCTTTTAAAAAATCTGATTTTATATATCTCATTGCATTTAGTATAGAATGATAATCATCTAACTTACGTCTCACATTATCTAAATTAAAATATTTTTCATCTTTGAAGTATCGTTTTTTAGCTATTTGAAAAAAATCCCAATGATATTCAATAAATGGTTGCCTGGTTGAGTGTATTAAAACGAGTTGCTGTATTGAATTACTCACCACTTTCTTCAATTCTTTATATATTTTCTTTCTAGGTAAATACATATAAAACGCCATTAACGCTGATAAAGCATCGAGACTTGGGTAACTTTGAATCTGATAAATGTGAGGTTCTATTAAATATTCAGGTATTTTTACTTTTCCTGTAACTGGATCAGGATCACATAAAATTAAACCAACCAAGTCTGGTGGTAACTGGCGTATAAAGAAGAGTAACTCCTGCTCAGAAAACTTCTTATTTGATAACAATTCCCAGAGAGGATGGTCATATAACCTTTTTGACCCGGGAAAACGAGATTCAGCATTATCAAGGATAATAATTTTAGGCCCTGGCTCACCAGTACCAAAAGTATACCAACGCTGAGGTACATCATAACCACCATCAACAGCTTTTTTACACTTATCAGGCTCTATTAATAAAGCAAGATGGGTCGGCTCTTCCCATTCACATGAATGCCACCGCAAATAGTTGAACCAAACTTGAGTACAAAGTTTATCAATTTCCGTCCTTGGAGGCCTACCCATTTTATTCTGAATTGACATATCACATCCATGTTAATACTGATTAAGTTAATTTTATAACACCATAAAGACAATATATGTTTCTTTGTATATTAAAGTCTACTTTATCCACAGTGCCGTCAATGCCTAAAAGATGATATAGATCGTTGTAACAATAACTTTGTAAACGGAAACATCT
The DNA here is from genome assembly GCA_021773235.1 of Gammaproteobacteria bacterium. Taxonomy (GTDB): domain Bacteria; phylum Pseudomonadota; class Gammaproteobacteria; order Eutrophobiales; family Eutrophobiaceae; genus UBA7359. The sequence goes on from JAJFKL010000019.1 coordinate 111,407, forward strand.
GGTAGAACTACTATGGATACATTAAATGCAAACACGTTTTATTCAGAACTCGAGAATAAGCATGGCCAGCTAATAGGTGGCGCTGATTTATATCGCACTCTTGGGTTTAAAACTGCTATCGCATTTAAACAAGCCCATGCAAGAAATTGCCTTCCTGTATCTGTTTTCAATCTGCCAAACCGAAAAGGCAAATTTGCTTTTACTAGAGATATTGCAACTTGGTTGGAAAGACTTAATGAATCGAATTAAATCAATTTTTACTGATTAAACAAGGAGAAAGACTATGTGAACTTAAAACTTATGAGGCCTAGGGGCGAAAAAAAACCCAAACTTGCGGTTTGGGCTTTTGGTATTACTTCTTAAATTTTCTGGTAACGAAAACTTATTTAAGATAATCCTACCTTTTTTCTTTCCCTGTCGTCAAGACCTATTGGCACTTTGCTAATAAGTCAACGAACCAACACGCCTCCAAAACAACAACTAACTCACAGCCATTGAAGGCTGTTTACTTAACTAATGAGGCTTAACACTATGTATATAAACGATATTTATGAAAACCAACAAGCAGGCACATCATATCAACATGACCGAAATCACATGGTTAGTATTAGCGAGCCATCTGATGGTTGCGCAGGGCTATGTAGTCAAGAAGAAAGACCCTGTGCATATCTGGGTTGTCCTTTTAGCGGTTTACGACGGGATATAACTAAGCATCTAAATATTCAAATGGAGGTGAATTAATGATTTGTTTACGCGAACCGCCAAAACGGCGAAGCAATCGATTAATCGGAAAATTTCCGACTGTCAAACTCGAATATTCGGTTTGGTACGAATCGGAACTTGAGCATGATGCACTTAAGGTTCTAGAGTCGATTCCTGCTGTGCTTCATTTCGAAACTCAGACAATTCAAGTTAATTACCTAGATGGTACAACTTGGCGAAAATATACGCCGGACATTCTGGTAACCACTGATAGTGAAAAAGTTATCCTCGAAGTTAAACCAGAATCAATTGCAGAAACGCCCGAGTTTCAACATTTTTATCGGATTGTTAGCAAGACGATAAATGCAGAAGGATATAAATTTCGTGTAATCACTGAAAAACATATTCGAAAGCAACCTTCACTCAACAATATTAAGAAATTGCTTCGATATCGTCGTCTCGACATACCGATTGACGTACGTTGTTCTATCAAAGACTGGGTGAGAACAAATTCAAACACGACTATCGGTTCACTTGTACACAACCTAAATAATAGCCCTGAAGCAAGAGCTCTCGCTTATGGAGCAATAGTTCAACATATCATCACGATTGATATCGATAATCCTCTCGATGATAGCTCAAAACTTTCGTTAACTAATCCAGAAGGAAATAATCATGTCTCATTTTTCATTTGATCAAAATACAAACATTCAATTTAAAGGTCGTCGATATCGCATTGGTAATAACTTACCTGAAGGTGAGATAGAGCTCCATCCAATTGATAGTGGTTCATACATGATCTTAAAACGATCTGATTTACAGAATTCTTATTCAAAGGGAGAACTTATCTTCCTAGACAAGGCCTGGGCAAAACTGCCAGTTGAAGAAATGCCTATTTCTAAACTTCCTGAAGATCTAAGTCAATTACCCAAAAACATTATTAACGAAACCATAAAGAAGAAAAAATATGTCATAGCAAGATTAGAACGAAAGGATTTGAGTATGGATGAGAAAAACACTTTAAAAATCATCAAAGATGTTTCGGAAGAGATTAATGATAAAAAACCACCAAGATCTAGCGCTGTATTACGTTGGTGCAAATCTTATCAAAAATCAGGTGGGCAAATATTATCATTGGTACCACGTTACAAAGATCGTGGGCCCAAGAACAGATACATAAGTACTGAAGTATCAAACATCATTGATTACTGCATAAATAAATATTATTTAACTCGTGAAAGAAAAAGTGTGGTAGCCACTCACGATTTTGTAAAAAATGAAATTAACACCTTCAATAAAATTAGAGCAGTAAATACACAATTAAAGACCCCTTGTTCTAATACTACTCGTAACATAATAAACGAGTTAGATCCTTATCAAGTAGTTTTAGCAAGGTATGGTAAAGAAACAGCCGAAAGAAAATTTCGACAATCCGGCAAAGGGCCAACGACAACGCGCCCTCTTGAACGTGTCGAGATTGATCATACTAAGGCAGATCTTTTCGTCATTGATGATGTTAATAGACTTCCTCTCGGACGTCCCTGGATTACCATAGCCATTGATCATAATTCGCGAGCAATAGCTGGCATTCATATTGGCTTCACTCCACCGAGTTACCTCACGGTAATGAAGTGCCTCAAACATGCCATATTGCCAAAAACAGATTTACATTCAAAGTATCCAGAAATAGAAAATGACTGGAACGTTCATGGTATACCGGAGCAGTTTGTTTGTGACAACGGCAAAGAATTTTTATCAGAAAGTCTTGAGATGACATGCCATCAATTAGGAATTGATCTTTCATATTGCCCAGTCATGAAGCCTTGGTTCAAAGGCGTTGTTGAACGAGCACAAGGAACAATGAACCGTGATCTCTTACAGGTTCAACCCGGTACCACGTTCGCCAACATTTTTGAAAAAGATGATTATGATCCTAGTAAACATGCTGTTGTCACATTACACAAATTACGTACACTTATATATAAGTGGATCTGCGATGTTTATCACGTCAGTCACCATAGAGGGCTAAATGGTGTGCCCATTAAAAATTACGAGAGAGGAATAAAAGAATTTCCTCCAACACTTCCTCGCCAAATAAAAGATATTGATGTGCTAATGGGCCGCAAAGATGAACGGACTATTCAACACACCGGTATTCAATTTAACCACTTATATTACAATTCAGCCGAACTCTCACCAATCAGGCATCGCTTAAACGGTAACAAAGTCACTATTCGAGTTGACGAAGAAAATCTAGGTCATCTCTATGTCTATGACGAGCTTGAACGTCGTTACATTGATGTGTCTTGCACATATCCAGAGTACGCAGAAGGACTAACACTTTGGCAACACAGTGTTATTTGCCGTTATGTTCGATTACAAAATGAGGCCGATAGCGACATTGATGCTGTCATTCGTGCTAAGGCTGACATACAAGAAATGGTTGATGAAGCCAGTACACAACGAAAAAGAAAAACAGGCACATCGATGAAAATCGCGCGTTGGCAAGAGAATAATAACGAATCTGCTCAAATTAATGAGCAAAGTAATACAAATCATCAATCGCTAAAACAAGATGAAAACTTTAGTTTTGAATCGTTAAATTTACCCGACTTTATCCCAGCTTCAGATAACCAACCTCACTCTTCAGGATGGGGTATTGAATCTTAATTTTTATAATCATAAGGAACAATAAAAATGAATAATACAGATATAACAAATTTCGAACGTAAACAGTTAGCTCATGATTTTAGAATTATGTACCCACAACGCACTGAAGTTTTGATTGCATTACAAAACTGTTTGGATACAAATGAATATTCTTCTGAAACAAGTGGTTTATTCATAGGTGGATTCTCTGGTGTTGGGAAAACTACAATTTTAGAAAGTTTCATCGAAAAATACCCACGAAAGTATGAAGGTGTATGTACTCAAATACCCATACTAAAAGTATCTATGCCAGCAAGAGCAACGATAAAAGGCACAGTATGCGAGATATTAAATGAAATTGGAGATCCTAATGCTGATCGAGGAACGCTATCAAGTCTAACCTCAAGGCTAAAAAGGTATATTAAAGAGTGTGGCGTCAAAATGATTATCCTCGACGAATTTCAGCATCTAATCGATGGTGAATCTAAAAAAATATTGATCAATACAAGTAACTGGTTAAAAAAATTAATGGAAGACGCCGGTGTTCCTTTAGTGCTTACTGGTATACCTCATGCTGAAAAGATAATTAACCATGATCAACAACTTAATCGCCGTATGCTTTGGCGTTATTATCTAGATCCTTTTAATTATACAACCGAAAAAGACGTACAAGATTTTCATACTCTTTTGGATTTAATTGACAGCAAGTTACCTTTTACAAAAAAATCGGAGCTATCTCAACCAATCCTTGCTGAACGTATTCACATGATAACTGATGGCACACTTGGCTTGGTCATGAGTCTCATAAGAGAAGCCGCTTGTAACGCGATTGATCGAAATGCGATATGCCTGGAATTGAATGATCTCAATACAGCCTATAAAGGTATGGAAGGACGACAACAACAGTCGGTTATTTCAAACCCGTTTACTTCCAGAAAGAAAAAAGCAATTTCTCCCATTAAGCCTATCAAAGCATGAAACTTATCGGAGGTATTACGCAAATGAATATTAATACTGACAACATACTACCTATTCGCCCAAAGCCGTATCACTTAGAAACCATGGAGGGTTTCTTTATACGGACAGCGGAGAAAAACGGATACGATAGCGCAACGTATGTGACTGACAATTTTGTAGACATATTTAAAATCGACAGTCACAACACGCACGATGGTCGATTACCATCTAAATTAACCAACGAATTTAAGTCTCGCCTTAATTTATCAGATGAAGAACTAAATATAATTAATTATCCAAAACCTCCAATAAAATCATTTGATAGTTTATTGGATATTGGCGCGGGAAAAATCAATCGTAATGACCTAAAGTTCGGCAATACGTCTATCTGTCCTTACTGCATTAATGAACACGGTTATATATCACGGTTATGGGAAATAATAACGTATACCGTTTGTCCACAGCATCAGTGTCGACTCATTAGTCAGTGTCACAATTGTTCAAGCAAGCTTTCTCCTAGAAGAGGCGTGCTATGCCATTGCGACGTAGATATTGCTGACGATGCAATACCTAAAATTCCCAAAGAGGAATGTGAATTTACTGAGATCATAAAAGCAAAGGTAGAAGGAAAAGAAGTGTCGACCTATTTAAAAGATAAATACCAACCATTAATCAATCTTAACTTATCAGAGATGTTAACTGCTTTTCGAACGATGGCTTGGTTTAATTCTGCTGAGCGTGATCCATGGCATCCGAAAAAGTATTCAATTAACAAGGACATTCATTCTGTTATTGTGTCTACGCTACAGAAGTTTGAAGATTGGCCTAATAACTGGATTAAATATCTAAACGAAAGTAATGAGTTTCTCTCAAGTATTGAAAAAATATCGCTCAAATCACGATATAAAAAAGAATTTACAACATTCTTTAATTGTGATGAAATTCTTAACTTTATGAAAGATGCATTTAATGCATGGCTCATAGAAAAACACCCCATTGTTGGAGCACGAGAGGATTTAAAAAAACTAGTTAACACCACACAACAACAGCAACGTTATATTACCGTGTCTGATGCGGCGCGTTTACTTGGTGTTACCCGTAATACTATTTTTCAATGGGGTGAACGAGGTTATCTTAAAGTCCGGCACGACGTTGATGGTTGTAATGAAAAATTTCTCGTAAATAAAAAAAGTGCTATATCGCTTGCCGACAAGAGAAAGAAAAGTCTATCTAAAAAAGCAGCATCAAAATATCTAAAGACAACCCCTCGTGCACTGGACACATTAACCAAAGCTAATGTAATTAAAGCAACAAAGGAGGACTTTCCTGATTATGTATTTTATAGGTTAGATGAAATTGAGTCGCTAATTAAGAAGATTGAGGATTCAGTTACTCAGCTTCCTAGTAGAGACACTATCAACATGACTGCTGCTCTGTCAATGACATCAGATATCTGGCCAGGTATAGGCCCTATCATTCATGGCATAATACATAATAAAATCAGAATCAGTCATTACAATAAAGAGAAAGGGTTAACATCAATACGCTTATCGAAATCTGATTTAACGATTCACCTGAAAGAAATTATTGGAAAAAATGGTAAGTGGCACACTCGTGATGATGTTGCTGAAATATTAGCTGTACCAAAATCATTTGCTTCTAAACTATTAAAATCACGCCTATTAAAAAGCGAGGATTTATGTCCTGATAGACACTCAAAAAGAAGAAAAGTCTTGCATGAAGATATTGATAAACTAAATGAAAAGTACATTTCGATATACGAAATAGAAAGATTATCTGGAAAATCCAAAGATTACTTACATAGTGAATTTTATAAATTGAATATTCTTCCAGTTAAACAATTAAATGGTTATGGCGTATCTGGATTATATTTGCGTTCGGTTATTGATTCATTTCTGAAAAATCGTAACTATAATCTTAGAGAATAATGCCTGCCTTTTATAATATTTAAAATACTATTATTCCTATTTCGGCCATAAGTGGACATTTGTTCAATGTGCAACTGTGTCACCGATATTCATTAGTAGCCTAATATCTTGTCCTTGATACAATATAGTATCTGGCTTAAGTCCTTTAGTAATTCTTGCTTCTTTGAATTTATTCATATCTTCTACTGTCTTAAAAAGAACGGTGATCAGACAGTCATTATTTTCTATATCTTGCAGTCCAGAAAGTACTATATATTTTTTTCTTCCCCAATTTTATTTCTGGCTTCATCGCATATTTGAATCTGTTTTTGGACTCTCATATACCTTTGTTCAGATGATTCATCATCTAAAGTAGGTCTTGATAGAAAAGTAGTCAAAAGTAATATAATAACTTTTTAATATCAGCATTGAGTGTTTCATATTTTGACTCGTCATTCGAACAGAAGTGGACGTAACATCAAATATCTATTCAAATCTAATATAGTACTGAAAGTAGATGTTCCTGCTATCCTTTAAAACTATTAGATCAATATTTTAATGACCTGAGTCAAACTCTATAATCAATCATGCAATGGAGTAAATGTAAGACTAATCAACTCGGGCAAATGGAAATTTAGCTTGATTAATTTTTAGGACAATTACCGATAGTGAAAGGATCAGAATTGCTACACTGAGGTAGATGATGCTCAATGGCTCCATCTCTTTCATGCCTAGAACGATGTATCGAGCAACGGCAACAATTGCGATATAGACAGGATATCGAACTGGCAATTTACCGCTTGTGTAATATAACGCTACCATTGTCAGGATTTCTAAATATATAAATAATAATAGAATGTCATGCAATGCCACACGTCTTGCTTCAATCAGAAGAAAAATTTCCTGGCCTATCGAAATAATGGTTAAAAGTGTGATAATTAGTAACCCAGCCCACTCAACATAAAGCAACGCATGCATAATGGGGTGTGTGTTATCTAATATTGGCTTATTCATAAGGTTCTATAGTAGTGACCCCTAAAATTCTGGCGATTAATAAATTCACAAATGAAAAGCTAAAATAGCAAACATCATAATCTATTAACCTGCACCCATGTAAAACATACCACCACCATAAATGAATCCCGTGATTAAAAATATGACAAAGGTATAGCCTAATATTTGACGCATGTGTAAGCCGGCAATAGCAAGTACTGGTATTGTCCAGAAAGGTTGAATCATATTTGACCACTGGTCACCGTATGCAACACCAAGAACAACAACAGCCGGATCTACATTAAGTGAAAGTGCAGCTTCAATCATAATAGGGCCTTGTACTGCCCATTGACCACCACCAGAGGGCACAAACAAATTAACTAAGCCGCCGGATAAAAATGCGAAAAAACCAAGTGTTTCAGGTGTTGCAATTGATGTAATCCAGTCAGTAATGACTTTCATCAAACCTGTGGTTGCCATCATCCCCATAATTCCTGAATAAAAAGGATATTGAAGAATAATAGGCCCAACTGTACCCGCTGCATTATTAACCAATTTTATATATTGCATGGGTGATTTAGCTAGCAGTAAACCAAACGCCAAGAATGTCCAGCTAACATAATCTAAAGTAAGAGAAAATCCTTTTTGTGAATAAGTCACAGCAATGTATGTCACAATTGCTGCGCCAAGAAAGATATTTAAAGCTCTGTGGTTTTCAAATTTTTCTATTAGTGTGAGTTTGTCTTTTTTCTCCACAGATTGTTTATGATCTTCTGATACTAATTTGGGATCTATTTCAATCGCATCTTCCTCTTTAGGTCGCATGAGAGGACAAATGATGGTTATAGTTGCCAAAGCGATTAAGGCCAGAGTTATATTAATTGGTGAGAGTATTGTCTCTGTCACCGGGATCACACCAATTCTTCCTTCTAACAAATGACCAGGAGTGGCCACGAATAACGCTGATGATGATGAATAACCCATATGCCAAATGACATAGCCTGAATAGGCTGAAGCAACCAGTAGCGGATAATGTATTTTAAATGGTTTATGTGAACATTCACTGGCAACACTGCGTGCGACAATGGCACCTATAATTAATCCAAAGGACCAGGCACATAAACTGGCAACACCTGCAGTAAACGCCACTAATGAATAAGCTTGATGGGCGGAGCTTGGTAATTGGCCTATACGCGTTAAAAAGTTTTGAACCGATTCAGTATGCGCTAGAGAATGTGCACCTATCATGATGATGGTTATCTGCGCTGTAAACTTAAACAACATAGGTAGGCCGTCACCCCAAGCTAATAGTGTAGATGAGACGGTGGCATCAGTTAAAAATAGTGCGGAGATAAAAGTAATTACAGAAAGAATAATTACGAATATAAATGCATCGGGATAATAGCGTTCAACAAATGTAACAAATGGACGTGCCAATACCTGAAATATTTTCATAACGATTTATTATTTTTTATGTAGTGTTAAAAGTGAGAAGTTCAAATAGTAAAGCTCATACTGATGTATTAATTTCAGCATGAGCTTACTCCTTTATTATTTACCTTTTATGGTCTTACTTTATGTCAAAGGCAAGTAACTTGCCGTCAACCATCATCGGAATAACTATTAGTTTTTGTTCTGGAAAGACACCAAGATCCGCTGAACCCTGACTTAACTCAAATAGTACATCAAAGCTGCCATCGCGTTTGATACGGAATAATTTTCCAGCAACCCAATCTGTGGCGTAGTAGGCGCCATGACCATCGGCCTCAATACCATCCAGATTTCCAACAGGCTTGGCATTACCAAGTGAATTGATTTCTTTGCTTACCAAAGAAACAGTTTTTAAATGACCAACAACATCAGCACCAAAGCCATCGGTTGGCAATCCCCAACTTCCAACAATTAATTGGTCGCCTTCGACAGTCAAACCATTAGGAGCTTGCAATGCTGGACTGTATAACCAAGTTGTTAACTGACCAAATTTATTCAATCTATAAATGGTGTCAGTGAAAGTATCTGAAACATAAACATTACCTTTACTATCCACTGCAACATCGTTTAGGAAAGCCGCACCCACCGCATCATAACGATTCGTGATCTTTCCTGATGCAATCTCAATTTCAACCAATTGATCAATATCACTCACAAATAGTTTTTCCTCGGAGATAGCCATACCTTTCGGTGAGTTCATCCCAGCAACCCATTCCTGCTCAATTATTTTTCCGTCTAAGCTTACTTTTGATACAAAACCATTACTGTCTTTCGTAAACGGATCACCATTAGCGTTAGAGACATATAGAATATTGTTCTTAGTATCGTAGACCACTGATTCCGGTAATTTAAAATCAGCAGCGGTTTCCCATGCCTTTTCTAGAGTTGGCGCAGCAATTAGAGTAGATGACAAAGAGAACAACAAAATACTGCTAAGTATTTTTTTTATGTTTAAATTTTTCATGAATTTTCCTTATAAAAATTAAAAAAATGTAAATAGGTAAATGAACTGTCAACGACTATTTCATTGTTGGCATAGAGAACTGCGCTCCTTCGCGCACCCCAGCAGAAGGCCATCGTTGTGTTATAGTTTTACGTCGAGTATAGAAACGTACGCCATCGGGGCCATAAGCAAACAGATCACCAAATAAGGAACGTTTCCAACCACCAAAACTATGATATGAAACTGGTACGGGCAGAGGTATATTAATTCCTACCATACCAACCTGAATATTGTCCGAAAAATAACGCGCTGCTTCACCATCACGCGTGAAAATACAAGTACCATTTCCATATTCGTGATTATCTATAAGCTCCATGGCTTCTTGCATGGTATTTACACGAACAACTTGTAGCACAGGACCAAAAATTTCTTCTTTATAGGAAACCATGTCCGGCGTTACATTATCAATCAATGTGCCGCCTATAAAAAAGCCGTCTTCATATCCCTCAACTTTAATATCGCGTCCATCAACAATAATAGATGCACCTTGTTCTTCAGCGCTGTCTATATAAGAAGCGACTTTGTCTCGATGTTCTCTGGTGATAAGTGGTCCAAAATCATTGCTAATTTCACTATAAGCACCTACTTTCAGAGTTTTCATTCTCTCCTGCATTTTCGAAACTAATGCATCACCTGCTTCATCTCCGACTACAACAGCAACAGAAAGCGCCATACAGCGTTCACCACTGGAACCAAAAGCAGCACCAACTAATTGATTCACTGCATTGTCTATATCTGCATCCGGCATAACAATGGCGTGGTTTTTGGCGCCGCCCAATGCCTGGCAACGTTTACCATTTGCATTTGCAGTACTATATATATATTCCGCAATAGGCGTTGAACCGACAAAGCTGACTGCTTGAATACGTTCATCATGTAACAAGGTATCCACAGCTTCTTTATTACCATTTACAACATTTAATACACCATTTGGTAATCCTGCTTCATAAAGTAATTCGGCAATGTATAGAGTAGAACTAGGATCGCGCTCGGAAGGTTTGAGTACAAAACAATTGCCACAGACTATAGCCACTGGATACATCCACATTGGTACCATGGCGGGAAAGTTAAATGGTGTGATGCCAGCAACGACTCCTAGCGGTTGAAATTCACTCCAACAATCTATAGATGGTCCGACATTTTTACTATGTTCACCTTTTAATATCTCAGGTGCTGAACAAGCATATTCAACATTCTCGATCCCCCTTTGTAATTCACCCATCGCATCGTGAGAAATTTTTCCGTGTTCTTCTCCTATGAGCTGGCAGATCTTTTCAGCATTTTGCTCAAGTAATTCTTTGAAGCGAAACATAATACGTGCACGCTTGACGGCAGGCGTATTTCTCCATTCTGGAAATGCAGCTTCAGCGGCAGCAATGGCTTCTTCTACGGTTTCTTTTCTTGCTAGTTGTATATGTTTACTAACCTCACCACTTGACGGGTTATATACATCTTGAGTAGGACCACTACGATACTGTAATTCACCATTTATCAAATGTCCGACTACGGTTACTGAATCATCTTTTTCTGCCTGATGAGCACTTACCATTTTTTACCTCTCATTGTGTTAATTTGCATCTAAGATTTGTGAGTACATCAATTTGAAAAAGATAATATTCCTGTTAATTATGAAGTACAATAAGCATAAATTCGTATTCATGATGCATAAATGCATGTTCACTTTATAGGTTTAATTATGTATAAATTGCCAGCCAAATTATTTTTAGAGTAGTTGAAATATGCTTGATTGGAACGATTTACACTCTTTTCTTGAACTCGCTCGTCGCGGAAAATTAACTGCAGCAGGAAAAAGGCTGAATGTTGAACCCACAACAGTGAGTAGACGCATCACTCGATTGGAAAAAGAACTTGAAGTTCATCTATTCGATCGCTCTCCAAAAGGTTACTCCCTAACGGATGAAGGATACAAATTACTGCCGTATGCAGAAAATATCGAAACTAAAATTATCTCTATCTATCAGTCTATTTCCGGTGTCGATACTGTATTGACCGGGACTGTAAGAATGGCGGTTCCGGAAGGATTGGGAATTGGAATCATTTCGAAATATATAAAAGAATTTAAAGAACAACACCCTGCTATTGAACTGGAATTATTGGCCGATACAAGAGTAAGGAGTCTATCTAAACGTGAGGCAGATATAGCCATCACACTGGCTCGTCCAACAGTTGGAAGACTAGTCGCTTGGAAATTAGGTGAATATAAACTCGCTTTATACGCAAGTCGCGACTATTTAAATGAACATGCTGAGATCAAAACTGTTGAAGATCTCACTCAACACCCGTTTATCAGTTACATTGATGACCTGATTGAATTTCCACAACTAAAATACTTACAGGATTTACTACATGATGTGCAAATAGTATTCAGAAGCAGTTCTCTGCAGGCCCAATACCAAGCAGTATTAGATAATCTTGGGCTAGCCTTGTTACATGGTTTTGTCGCTGCAGAAAATAAAAACTTAAAAGTTATTTTACCTGAAAAAATATTTGCTACCCGTGAATATTGGATGGTAGTCCATGAAGACTTACGTGATTTAGCACGTATCCAGGCTGTTAGTTGCTTTTTTACTGAAGTGATCAAAAAAGAACAAGATAGACTCATGACAATTAGTGAACTTAGCTAACCAACATACAGATTAAATCTTATCTATTAAAAGATCGTTTCAGTAACACATTATCAAACTCGTGCTGAGGGCGTATCACAATATCCGGAAACCTTTATCCTGAATACTTATTTCTAATATTAAGTTTTCAGTCACACACCTTTTTCTTTAAAGAATTTCATTTGATGGTGTAAGCCCGCTCGCAGGCATTTTTTTTTGTAATCGTTTTTGCATTTTATTAATGAGAATCTCATCTACGCATCGATTGCTATCCTTCAGTATTACCGCACACTCAAGGCACTGATTGCATTCGTTATAATCAATTTCACCATTAACTCCGATCGCACGGATGTTGCACTTCCGACTGCAAAATTGACAAGGGCTCCCGCACTTATCAATTCTGGTTAATGATTCAACCCGCCTTAGGCGACCTATGATTGCCAATCCGGCACCAAGTGGACAAATATAACGACAATAAAATTTATGCACAAAGAGTCCTGCGCCCAATATGATTAGTGCATACAGGACAAAAGGATAACTGTGGGAAAAGAAAAGCGTAAAGGTCGTCTTGAAGGGTTCTATCTCTGCAAGCATCTCAGCCTGTTGCATGGAAACAAGTGATGTAATGACTAAAACAGCCAGGATTACATATTTAAATTTGATCAGTCTTGAATGTAGCTTGTCAGATATTTTAATCTGCCGAATTGATAATAACCCAGCAAGTTTTGCAATCAGGGACTGTAAGGCACCAAAGGGACATAACCAACCACAGAAAAGCCCTCTGCCCAAAATAAACAGTGATATAAATGTATAGGACCAAAGTATAAACAAGATTGGGTCTAGCAAGAAAACATCAATTCTAAATCCTTGAAGTAGTGACGATAAGACGGTAAAAATATTAACCACAGAGAGTTGCCCTTGAGCAATAATGCCGATAAAAACCAGTGTGAACAATACGAATGACCATCGTAAATACACAAGCATTCTTGTATTTATTCTTTTCTGATTTAGAAATAGTACAGTAAGAAAAAACAGGGCAATTAAAAGAATAACGATCTCTACTTTCCTTTCTACCCATATACTTTTCCATAGTGGTTGATTCCGATTGCTTTCAAGGCTGGATTCAAATAATTCAGTTGGCAAAGTAAAGTTATCATTCACTGTTGCTGAATCCTGAAAAAGGGCGTTTCGTTGCAAGGCTAATTTAAACTGGAATTGAAATTTCTCTTGAAGACTGATTCCTACGTGACTTGTTGCCAAATATATATTTGCCTGATCCGCATTGGGTATCCCTGCTGCAAGTGCCCTCGGAAGAAAATTGTAAAAGTTGGAGTCCTGAATTCGTAAGGGTATGTTATTTTGGACTATAGCCAACCGGTCTGGCGCTGTTCCCGGTGTGAAGTTTGAAACAGTATGTGAAAGCGCTCCATCTGATGTAACAAAAAATGCGTGTTCATTAAAATCAAGACGTTCGAGCAAACGTTTATAATCACCTTCCCCGATCAGGTTTTTGCCTATAATTGGGGCATTCAAATATCCATAGTAAAGCTTTATTGATTTGACGTTTTTGACTAAATCTTCAGGTTGACGCGGGTAACTGGCAACTGGTTTTCCCAATTTAGCTTCAATCTGTGACAAAGATATTTCCCACTCATTTACATAACCGCGATTTATTAGTTCTTGCCAGTTTAATGGTTCATACAATGTTGTATTTAGCCTGGCTAATGTTTGTTGTGAGAATCCTTCAATTTTCTTGCGTGCAGCTTTTACCGCTGCATCCAGGACAATATTATTCATGGCCATGACGGTCACTGTTGCACGAGAAATACCGTCTATGTATATCGGCCCGGAATCGATTTTTCCAATATCTTTATTTTGCCGACGATTAACGACTATTTGCTCGAAAATTGAGCGATTAGCATATTGCCTGACAAATTGAAAAAGGCGATCTTCGCTCATTCCATGCAAAAATATGGGCTCACTGTGTTTGATTAGCTTAACACCCATAAACTTGCCATTTGGGTCCAGACCAATAAGCAATTTAATCTGTTCGCCGGAATAACCCACAAGCTGGGTAAAGTCTGTGCTGTAGAAGATGTAACCGAGTAATCGTTCAGATTGATAAACAGATCTGATTGCAGAATCATTTTCCGGGGGAGAAATATGAGTTAGATCAGTGAATATCTCTTTGGCGTGATCAATTTTGATATTTTCATCTATCAGCCCTTCTACATTGGCCATTAAAAACGATGAAAAGCCAGACAAAAATAGAAAGAATAATAATATCTTCAAATGCATTATTCTGTTTTTAACCGTACTTCAAAAAAACACAGGAAAGATTATGCGGCGATGAGAATATATTAAACAACGGAGAGAGCATTTCACAGGTTAATAATTCATCATGAATTAACAAGTATGTCAGACAACTTACAGTGTCTATACACTTTGCATTTCTTGATTTAGTCTGTATTAATTTTACTGAACAAAACAGAACTGGTTAAAACATAAGGTAATGTTGGTCTAACATAGCTTAATTCAGATTCTGTTGTTATTTTTTCAAGCTCACCGTTCTCAATCATGTTTTTAATATGAAAATTAACTTCTGACAGCAATTCGGATTTTTCTTTTAGTGTAACAAAACCGATATTAAAACCGATTGAGTGTTGATAATCTGTTGTTTTTAACTTGGTGTCAGGGTGTGTGTGTTTGTATGTTTCAAACTTGTGCCGCTCTGTCAGAGTGGCATTAAACAGACCACTTTCCATTTTTCCAAACAAGCCGTCTACCCATTGCAAATGATGTATATCCTTTCTTAAATAACCGCCCTGATAACTCATAAGAATTAAATGAGGCAAGGTTCCCTGTAATGCCGCAATCTTCATAGATTCCAGATCATTTAATTTTTCAATATTTTCTAATCCGGCATCTGATCCCAAGACAACAGTAAAAGGCGCAAAGATATAGGGTATGCTTGGTGCCAATTCTCCCAATTCAACTAAAACAGTTTTTCTGGGAGCACCATCAATATCAGGCATTCTTGTTTTGAGTAAGGCTGGCTTTTTCAATGCGCCATCAAATAGGGCATATCCTCCAACCAGTTCGCATTCGTCATTAGATAATAATGCATTCACCTCAAGCGATATATTGCTTTCCCTTTCATTCTCTGTTTCAAACCAGATAATATTAAGTTCGCGATCGAGTTTTTTCGCCAGGATATTTGAAAGTGCTACATCCATCCCTTTTATCACCCCTCCTTTTTTGTATGAGTAGGGAGGGCTGTCTACATCCAGACAAACAGAAAGTGGACTTTTTTCGTTCGAATAGACTTGAGCCGAAAAAAAGATCAGCGTAAGAATTATTGCTGAATAAATATTCATTGAATTAAATTTTTCCATCCGTCAATACGTATTGCCAAATTAAGTCAATTTCTTCCATTGATAATTTATTTCCCCACGGTGGCATCTGTTTTATTCCTTTTGCTACAGAATTCATAAACCGTGTCTTTTGATCCTCTGGAAAACGCCTTAAATCATAAGTCACCGTACCAGGGTTAATCATTTTCGGTCCATGACAGCGTATGCAATAACTGTCGTAAATCTTTTTCCCTTTTTTTGCGAATTCGATTGCAACAGAATTTTCTGCTATGGATGCATCACTCTCTATTATTTTTGCTGATACATTTTCGTCTTTAACGCTTTTGTTTTCAGATGCATTTGCAGTGAATACAAAACTTATAAAAGAAAGTAATAAAATGTCAGCTATATATTTATGTTTCATGTAGATTAGTAATTCCCAAGGTTAAAAAAGATGGGAATCACATTTTATTTGGATTCCCATCTTTATTTGTATTTTTAATTTACCTCATTTAGTGATTTATTTTTTAGCATAGCTTTTATCAAAAAGTGCATAGGTAGTTACAGAACCACCAGCAGGCACTTTCGCCATGCGTTCATCACCAGCGTAAAGCGGGTAGACACCTCCAACACCACTAACAACGGTCACGTATTGCACACCATCGCGTTCAAACGTGATTGGCATACTAATGATTCCCGAGCCGGTTTTATGCTCCCAAAGTTTTTTTCCATCTCTGTTATCGAATGCCATGAACTCACCTGTTAATGCTCCTGTAAACACAAGACCACCAGCTGTATTCATAGTCCCGGCAAAATTTGGAATTTCGAAAGGTGTTGACCATTTTGCTTTACCTGTTAATGGATCTATGGCTCGTAAAATTCCTCTCTCGTCATTTTCAGGCCATGTGAACCCTAACCACTCAATACCAATATAAAAAGTACCCTTCTTAAACTCTGGTTGGACTTGTCGAAAAGGAAAACCAAAATTTAAAGTATTTGCATAAACAACTTTATTTACAGGATCGTATGACATTGGAGACCAATTTTTACCACCCCAGGCAGAAGGCCAAATATCAACTGGTTCATCCATTGCGACAGTCTTTCTAACCATCTTGGTTATATCAGTATCTATCGGGCGGCCTGTTTTTAAGTCGATCCCTTTCGCCCAGGTGATTTTATCGACAAACGGATTAGCAGCTAGTAACTTTCCGTTCTCACGATCCAATACGTAAAGGAAGCCATTTCGATTAGCTTGCATAACTACTTTTCTATTCTTTCCTTTAATCTTTAGCTCTGCTAATACCATTTCACTGGTACCGTCATAATCATAAGGATCGCCTGGTGAAAATTGGTATTTCCACTTAACTTCACCCGTTTTAGGATTAAAAGCTAGAACAGAACAAATGTCTTTACTATCGCCACCACGAAATGCAGCATTCCAAGGACCGCCATTTCCTGTTCCCCAGTACACTAGATTTAATTCAGGATCATAAGTACCCGTTAACCATGTTGAACCTCCACCTTGTTCATAACGACCCGGTAACCAAGTATCAGCTCCATCTTCCCCGGGAGCGGCTGTTGTATGTATTCGCCACATATGTTTGCCTGTTTCAGCATTCCATCCATCGATATAACCGCGGATACCATACTCAGCTCCAGAAATTCCAGTGACAATAACACCATCAGTAACCAAAGGTGCAACAGTCATGGAATGACCTTTATCGAAATCACCTGCTTGTGAGCGCCAGATTTCTTCACCTGTCTTTAAATCTAATGCAACAATGGCAGCATCAAGTGTAGTTCTGTAAAGACGACCGTTATAAATAGCTGGCCCACGATTGTGGTTACCACAACAGACTATGCCAGGAACTGCCGGATCATATTCAAAAGTTTTTTTCCATATCTGAATCCCGGTTACAGCATCCAGTGCAGTTGTACTGTTGTGGTTGGTGACATACATGATGCCATCTTTAACTAACGGTTGTGTAGATTGTGCACGATTATCACCCATGCTATGACTCCACACGGGTACTAATCTTTTTACATTATCTCGATTAATTTGAGTTAATGGACTATAACGTTGTTGCTCCCATCCCATCCCGTAGGTAAGCACATCTTTGGTATTAGCAGGATCATTTTTTAAATCACTCAAGCTTGGTTCTGCCGCAGATGTTGAGAATGAGAGAGCCATTGAAAAAGCGACAACACTAATAGCAGCAAGTGCTGTTGTAATTGTTTTACTCATTATGGTTGTTCCCCTTAAATTAAATTTAATAAATAAACAAATTAAATTCTTTTTATTCGAACTTGAATTGTTTATAAGTGAGCATGAATTAATTAATTCATGTTGGTTGAGCTTATGTTCGCTAATGTTTTCTATTCAAGAGAAAAAAAGACAGGATGGAAATGCATGTTTGCATTCAATTTCAAATAATCACTACAAATGAGATAAGTTTGTTCACATATGAAACACCATTATTATTCATTATTAAATCTTTACTCAATTCTAATAAGCACATACTCTTAAATTTAAAATATGTAACTAGCAACAGAATATATTTTGTCAGATAACATATCTAATGCATTTTTGCATTATTAAACTGCGCTCCTTCTTCTTGTTCACATCAATAATTTATTAAACACTGAGTTAAGGAAATTGGCATTACCTATTGAGCAATAGGTGCCAATTTCAATAGTTTAATTATTTGAAAACTTTTTTGACAGAGCTTTCAATTCTTAAAAAAACGTTAAATTTAGTGCAACAAACAATTAATAATGGGGAATGTTCATATGAAAGTAAAACTAAAAATACTAGCAACAACATTTGTTGTGATGTTTTTTTCATGCTCTGCAAATGCTGCCGAATTTTTTGATGGTAAAGTCAAAGCTAGTGGCTTTTTGGCATCACAATGGCAAAGTGGTATTGAAGCTGGGCCACAAGGTTCATTAATTACTGCCGGCGATGGCGCTGCAGAATCAGGGTTTAATCGTCTTAAATGGTCTATGTGGCTTGATGCTCAGGTAACAGACAAAATAAGTGGTTTCGTTGAGCTATCAGAAGAACAAAATGACTTTGGTGAAACGGGTGAAGTAAACATCGATTTAGGCTGGATTCAGTACAAATTCAACGATGAAATCGTAGTGAAACTTGGTCACATTGTTGATACAACCATGAATTTTATTCGTTATACAGATGGTGCTATTGTACAAAGTAACCCGTTAATCGGTAACGGCGTCAATGACATCATTACAGCAGAAACAGGTCTATGGTTTACAGGTACTCATAACGTGTCTCTAGGTGCTTGGGACTGGAATGCAACAGTCACCAATCCTTCTTTTGGTGAAGACTTTAGCAACGACAAAGGTTACAACTTCAGTCTACGTTCATCATTGACACTGGATAATGGAATAGGTGTTGGAGCCGGTTATTTTAAAACAACCGGTGATGCAGCATGTCCTACGCCTACCACATGTACTATGGCAAATGGTGGGACTCGTGCCGGTGGTCCGTTGCAAGGTGATGGTGATCCTTATTCATTCGCTGCATCAGGCACAGGTTCACGTAACAAACATGTTGGCTTGGCACCCGGTATAAATGCAGATGCTTGGCAAGTCGACCTAATGTACTCAGGTGATAAAATTGGTGTTCCAATTCTCGTCCATGGTTTCTATGGTCAAGTTGAAGATGACTATAGCTTTGCACAAGGTGACTTGAACTCCAATGCGGCAGGTAACTTTAGTACAACTGATGCTGAATATGACTTTTGGGGCTTATTCGGTAAATTAGATATTAACGATAGTGTCTATATTGCTACTCGCTATACAGCAACTTCTAATGAAGCTACAGGAATTACAACTGGAGAAGATCTCTACCGTATACAAGCAGGTGGTGGTTATTGGTATAACGATTCTACGTTAATTAAAGCAGAATACGTATACCAGGAAGAAGAAGCCTTTTCGGGTGGTGGCTTATGTACCCACGGCAGTACAACTTGTGATTGGGATGGTTTTGTTCTAGAAGCTTCTATTTCTTTTTAAAATTATACATTTCAAAAATAACCGGGATATATTTACAACGTATCCCGGTTAACAAGAATGACTAAGAAGAAACAGTGATAGCAATAAAATAATCCCTTCATGGTATCGAAAACAGTATCTCTATTTATTCAATCCTCCTTTCTTGAATATTTTGGACGCATTGTCCCCCAATGCGTCTTTTTTTTACAATACATAAGTATTATTAACCTGTATTAATAAAAATCTAAGGATAAAAATATGTGTTTTAAAAATATAATAAGAAGTATTTTCATTTATTTAATAATTATTTCTTTCCCTAACTATGTTTTTGCCAAAGAAAACATCTTATGGAAATATAATGCAGATTACGTCGCTATTACCCAAATAGAAAAAGGATCACGAAAAAATAATCATCCTGTTAAATTGAAAAAAGAAGAAATATACAAAATACTTGAAAGCATACATATTGCAGACAAAAGCAGTAACATTTTAGATCTAGACTTGTTTGATTCTATTATCGGAGAAAAAAAAGAAAATAACAGTAAAATTAGTCCACTATTCAATAAAAATGAATTAAAAAAATTAAGCGGCCTCATTTCCAAAGCATTCACCAAGGTTTCTCCTAATGAAGATATTATATTCAGCATTACAGGACAACATAACGGAATGATTGGCAAAGATAGCTTATCTACTGCAGCGCTAATTTTCTATAGGGACAATAATATTCATCTTATTATTGGAGATATGAGAGCAAGTCTTGAAAAAAAATATCGACGTAGAGGTGGAACCAGTGATCGTTCGTCTAGTGCTGATGAAATGAAACTCAATAATTTCAGACTTAAAACTGGTTCTCGCTTAAAAGAGACAAAACTATCAGCAAAATTAGTTACCGATAAAAATCATACTTTAAATGTAGTTAGAGATAAAACCAGGAATGATTGGATGATAATTAATGTCAACGAAATAAATAAATATATATCAAAAGAAAAAACACTACAGATAAAGAAAGAAAAACTTGTTGAAAAAACCGGGTCATTAGAGATTAGATCAAAGAATATTGAAGAAGAACAAGAAGCCCTAAAACGCAAACTAGAACGTCTCGAAAGACACATGGAAGCTCAGGAACGGAAAGAAAAGATTGAGAATAAGAAAGCACTTGATAATCACAGCCCCAGGAAAAGTTTAGAAGAACGATTAAGTGATCTAAAAATATTACATGATAAAAATCTTATTTCTGAAGAAATTTATAATGAAAAAGTAAAGGCATTATTGAATGAACTTTAGTGGCAATGGAAAAAACAATATATAGCTACTTGAGACATGGAATAACATGCATAGATTCTGGATACATCCGTCCCAATATGGCGGCTATTTATCTGATTGAACACAAAAGTGATGTGGCCATCATTGAAACTGGCACTAACCATAGTCTTTCTAAAGTATTAGCTGTACTTGATAAGAAAAAAATAACTCATTCACAAGTACGATATATTATTCCAACACATATTCATCTTGACCATGCTGGTGGAGCGGGCAGTATGATGAAACTATTTCCTAATGCACAGTTGATTGTGCACCCTAGGGCAGCAAAACACATGACTGATCCTTCATTTTTGGTTAAAAGCGTAGTTGATGTTTATGGACTTGAAAAATTTAACGCTTTATATGGAGAGTTAACACCTATTCTTGATGAAAATATTATTAAAGCTGAAGACAATATGGTAATTGATCTGTCTGGCAGAAACTTTCATATAAGGTATACACCAGGGCATGCAGAGCATCATATTTGTATCTGGGACGAACAAAGCAAAGGATGGTTTTCTGGTGATACATTTGGTATTTCATACCCTGAAATGATTGGGCTGAAGACACGTCATATTATTCCTACGACAACACCGACACAATTCAATCCTGAGAAATTATTGAACTCTATCAATTTATTAATGAGCTATGAGCCTGAGTGTATATATTTAACCCATTTTGGTTTATTAGAAAATCCACAAGATCATTATGAGATATTATCTAAAACCATAACTGAATATTGTGAAATCACTCAGGCTAATATTAAAGCTCTCAGTCCTGAAGAAGAAATTAATAAAATAATTTCTGAAATCGAATATACCAATCTGTTTAAAGTTAGACCTAACGCAACTCTAAAAGAAGCTCAATCCTTGCTAGGGCTAGACATAAATTTAAATACACAGGGTCTATGTTATTGGCTAAACCAATAATTTTCTGATCATTTATATGCTTAAACTATAGTCTAATTGTTATCAGAAGTAAGTTAACCCGCATCGTCTTCAATCACTTCATTTGCTGCACGAAATGCATCAATAGCAGCAGGGGCACCACAATATGCTATAGCATGAAGCAGTACTTCGCGTATTTCTTCAACAGTACAACCATTTCTCAATGCACCTCGTACATGTCCTTTTAATTCTGTAGGGGCTTTTAGAGCTGTTAACATAGCAATAGTAACCAAACTACGTACATTACGAGGTAATTGTTCACGTTCCCAAACTGTTCCCCAGCAATTTTCAGTCACCATCTTTTGCATCGGCATAGTAAATTCATTTGCAGAATTTAGTGCTCTGTCTACAAATTCATCGCCCATTACTTCTCTTCTTACATCTATTCCCTTATCAAACATATTATCGGACATTTTGTTATCCCCCATTAAATGAAACACAAAAATACATCCCTGTATTTTCACTTATACAACAAATTGCGCTACTCCATCCTGGAACGACCAATCAATATCATGGTTTTCTGCAATAGTTATCAGTACATTTTCTGGATCAATACCCGGATCCTTCGCAAGGTTCTCTACAGCTTTTGCATAAAAAGCTTGTTTAGCTTTATTCGCTCGACCCGCTCTCATGATCAAGTGCATCATAATCCGGTCACCTTGCCGATCTTGATACTGCAGACAATGAGGTTCAACCTCATGAATAATCTGGTAACGATCATCATCAGGGAAATCCATTGTTTCGATTACCGCCGAATTGATTGCGTCACCCACAGCTTTTATATATTCAGGTGACTTACCTTTTAAAATAGAAATATTTACTAGTGGCATAATACCCTCCTTAATATTTGTGTATTTGCTATTAACTGAACATAATTATGCCTATACAACTGATATCAGTCTAATATAATATAATGCTCACATGATGCTAAATAATTATCAATTAAAATTTGAGATCCGGCACTTACGTTCATTTTTAGTGATCTCCGATGTACTCAGTTTTAGAAGAGCCGCTGAAATATTGCATATTGCTCAACCAGCGCTATCACGCCAAATAGCACAATTAGAAGAAGCCTTGGATTGCGAACTTTTTGATCGACAGAAAAGAAAAATAAAATTAACGAAAGCCGGAGAGTTTTTATTTAACCGTCTACCGATATTGCTTGATCAAATTAATGATATTTCACATCAGACTCAAATGATTGCTAATGGCCGAACTGCAAAACTAAGATTTGGGTATTCAAGTGCAGCTATGTCTAGTTTTCTACCAGCTATTATTCGTGAACTACAGAATACTCTTCAAAATTGTAATTTTAAATTTGTTGAAGGCACTTCCAATAAATTAATTGAAGGTGTTATTAGTAAACAACTTGATGCTGCATTTATATTATTTAGACCAAACAATGACTTGTTTAAAACAATTCCAATTAAATCAGATAAAATAGGAATAATATTACCTGATGATCATATTTTAACGAAAAAAAAGCGTATAAATCTAAAAGAATTAAAAGACGAAACTTTTATTCTATTTCCACGTGATACCAATCCGGTAATGTATGATGAAATAATTTCGTATTGTCATAAAGTTAATTTCAGTCCAAAAGAAATAATTGAAACAGCTCCAAGATCGACTGCTATTGGTTTGGTTGCAGCAGGACAGGGAGTAGCAACGATAGCGGAGCCATTAAAAAATACTTGTGTAAAAGGAACTACCTACAGATCATTAATACAACCAGCACCAATGATAAACTATGCATGTATTTTGCACCCCGATTGTTCTGGTCAGTGGTTAGATTTATTAGTTGATTATATTAAAAAATATCTCACTTAAATATAATATTACAATGTCCACTCATGGCCGAAATCGGTATCATTTCATGTTTGTCAAAAACGTAAAAGCGGACAGAATTAACCCAACGATATAACCCTAAAAACTTACTTGGAGAGATTGATTTCTATGTTTTCACGGAAAAAACCTCTTAGTAATGGAAAATTTCACTAATAACTAGAATATGTACGTTTAATTCACTAATTGCTGGAAATACATGTCATTAATTAGTGGAGTTTTTCCTCTAAGCCATTGTTTCTATTAAGCTAGCATTTCATTAATTACTGAAACCTACATTTACCCCGAGTCTTCGTCTGATCTCTCGATTTTAGCTTTCTTTGGTATAAAGTGTCTGTGTTGGAAAGGCAAACTCTAGACCCTTTGCATTAAATTGTTTTAGAACCTCCATATTGATAGCGTTTTGTGTGCCAGCAATATCACCGCCTTTTTTAATGTAGTATATGAATTTTATATTCATAGCAAAATCACCAAACCCACTGAAGAATATTGTTTTGTTATCATCAGTTTCAGTATTGTCATCACAGATCTTACATAACACCTCTATCGCTTCACTCATCTGTTCAGGTGTAGTGTCGTAAGTTAAACCAAGATCAAGAATTATCTTGCGTGAAGGTTCAAGAGATACATTCTCAACTGGTGAATCAGCAAATTTCATATTTGGCATTGTCACGACTCTACCATCAAGTAATTGCATTCGTGTGCTACGAATACCAATCTCCTTAACTGTGCCATCGAAACCAGAAACCTTTACACGATCATTAATAACAAAAGGTCGGTCGGTAAAAATAGTAAACCCTCCAAAAATATTTGCCACAGTATCTTTAGCGGCCATTGCAAGAGCCAAACCACCAATACCAAGTCCAGCAATCAATGCAGCCACATCGTAACCAGCATTATTAAGACCTACGATGATAGCGATTGACCAGACAATAATCTTCGTTCCTTTACGTAGGATGGGAAGCAATTGATCATCTAAATCATTTTCGCTTTTCTCAGCGATAGGGACTAAATATTGTGTATAAAGAGCGTCAAATAGGCGGGTAATTAGCCAACCGATCATCATCATAATCAAGAACTGAATTACATGTCCGATAAAAGTATGGAACGCCTCGGGAAGCGATAAAGTACTTATACCAAACCAAATTCCAGCAAGTATTATAGCTACGACAAGAGGCTCTTCGAGCATGTCGATAATAATGTCATCAAGCTTTGTATCAGTTTTCGCAGTTAGTCGTCGTACAACATTACCAAATAACCAATAAACTATTTTACCTATAGCAATCGAAGCAATGATGATTACAAATGCAATTAACCACTCTTGTACCGTATTCCCGTAATACGCCTGACTAAGTAAATCACTCATACTGATCTCCCGATATATAACTTGGTTATTATTAATAGTTTAATTAACATAATGGTAATATTCTGATATCACATTCTATTTAATATAATAAAAAATATATAATAATAATACTTCGCTAGAATATTCAATCATCGGTAATACTAAGGAATGCGCATATTAATCTTAAATTTCTCTGGTTGAAGAAGAGCAAGTTTTAGATAATTAGATCAGATTGAGACTGACCATTATCCAAATCAAATACTACTAAACCAAGTATGTGCCATGAGTAACTATATACAGATCAGAGTCATAGCACAGGGAGTTGTGAATTTTTATATATTAATGAATTAAAGAACTTATGTCTTCAGCCGATATATTAATGTAACCATTAAGCTATATTGTGCAGGAGAAACGATATGGAAGATAAAACTACTGTGGATATTGCTATTACTGTATTTATCAAAATAATTATAGCAATAACGCTTGTTGTGCCGCCATTTTACTTTGCTCTGATATCATGGGTTCGATAAGAATTAACTCGAACTCGTAATTCATTACAAGTTTTTTTGTTTAAAAAGTCGAGTAGATAGTTCTGTTATTAACCTATTGAAGCCCATGCATATAATGCATGGGCATAAATCATTCTCTTAAACTACAAACTGCGCAACACCATCTCGAAACGACCAATCGATATCATGGTTTTCTGCAATGGTGATTAAAACATTTGCCGGATCAATCCCTGGATCTTTAGAAAGGTTCTCAACTGCTTTTGCATAAAACGCTTGTTTTGATTTATTTGATCGACCTGCCCTCATGATCAAGTGCATCATAACCCTGTCACCCGTACGTTCTTGCAGTTGCAGACAATGTGGTTCACATTCATGAATTATCTGATAACGATCATCATCAGGAAACCCCATGGTTTCTATTACTGCTGAATTAATACCATCAGCGACAGCTTTTATATATTCGGGTGACTTACCCTTTAAAATTGAAATATTTACTAGTGGCATAGTGTCTACCTATCAGTCGGTGTATTTAATGAATGTATTAAAAACATACTTTAAATCGTTTAATGTGGTTAATATTATTTACTCAAGATTTAATTTTTCTTCGAATTTTTTTCTCGGCATACATCTCCTCATCTGCGGCTTTTATCATTGATTTATAATCCTTTCTTGGATCATATTGTGACCAGCCAATAGATATATGTATATTTTCATCTTTAATTTTTTCTTTTACTCTTGCCATTATTTCCCGTGATGTTTCAAAATCTGATTCGATTATAAGGACTGCAAATTCATCGCCGCCTATTCTGGCAACAACATCATTTTCACGGAATAACTCATCTAATAACTTGGATGTTTTGATGATTAATTTATCACCCACATCATGTCCATGAGTATCATTGGTTTCCTTTAAATTATCTAAATCAAAGATCGCCACAGCACATGGTGAACCGTATCGGTTAGAACGCTCCTCTTCTAGACTAATAAACTTATCCCAACCACCTCTATTTAGAAGTCCGGTCATGTGATCACTATTTGCTATAATCTTTATCTGCTCTTCTCTACGACTGATATTCTCTTTTTCCAGATCTTTCTCAATGACTGTCACAAGAAGTTTGGATAAAATATTTATTAGTTCTTCTTCTTTTATTAACGCATCACTATGAGGAACATCGTCTATTGCACAAAGCGTCCCAAATAAATCACCATTACTTAAGATTAAAGGCATACCGATATACGCATCGATATCTACCTGTTGTGCTATCGGGGAATTAGTATAAATATTAACTTCTTTCGATTTGGGAGCTACCTTTGGTCCGAGGCCTTTAACCATCCTCGAACAAAAAGAATCTGACCAATGAAACACATCACCTTTCTTAACATTATATTTTTCATCTTTAGCATGCAAAACTATCCAATTATCAGATTCAGCACGCGTTACCATCCATAGTCCAAAGCCCATACGTTTATGAAGCAAGCTGAGTATATCTCTTGATGCCTCTTCAAAATTTCTATATGCACTCATTTACTTTCCTTGTTTTTCTACCGTACAGATCAGTTTAGGCAATAAACAAGAAAAAACAATCAGCTTTCCTATCTCTGATATTCATCGACTCCTAGTGTATTCCTTAGTAAGGCTAATTGTCCTAGTCATTTTAGCAAGTTATGTTCTTTCGCCTGCTCTACTGCATGCTTCATTTGATTTGGGAATAATTTATGTTCTTCTGCCATAGCCTGCATTCTTTTTTCTGCGTGTGTATTGCCATTTTCTTTTGCTAGATAGAACCATTTATATGCAATGACATAATCTTTCTTAACCGATTCACCATTTTCATACATGACACCCAGATTATATTCTGCATCCGCATACCCACTAACAGCAGACTTTTCAAACCACTGCATTGCTTCTTTGTGATTTCTATCTCTTCCTAAGCCAAGATAATGGATTATACCAATATAGTTTTGGGCAACTGGGTCACCCTGTTTTGCAAGTGGCAACCATAGTTTAGATGCTTCTTTATACTTTCCTTGATCAAATAAATATTTAGGGTCATCACTTTCAGTACAAGCAAAAAGCATTATTAGTAATACTACTAATAATGCCTTATTCATTCCCTACTAAACTTTATCTAAAGCTTGTTCTATATCTTCTAGTAGATCATCGATATGTTCTATTCCAACTGAGAGTCTGACAAGATCATCTGACACACCTGCTTTCACCATCTCTTCTGGTGATAATTGTCGATGCGTCGTAGTCGCAGGATGGCAAGCTAATGATTTAGCATCACCAATATTAACCAGGCGTGTGAATAGACCCAGCGCATCTATAAATTTACCACCACCGACTGCGCCACCTTCAATTCCAAAACTTAATATACTTGCTGCTCGACCACCACAATATTTCTTTAGCAAGTCGTGATCGGGATGATCTGGTAAACCTGCATATCTAACCCAACTAACCTTGTCATGTTTCGATAAATAATTTGCCACTTTAACCGCGTTCTCACAATGACGGTCCATTCTTAAAGGTAATGTTTCAATGCCTTGCATGATCATAAAACTATTCATCGGAGAAATTGCCGCCCCCATATTTCTTAGCGGCACAACTCGTGCTCGCCCGATATAAGCTGCTTCCCCTAATGCCTCAGTATAGACAACACCGTGATAAGAAGGATCTGGCTCGTTCAAACGTTTAAAACGCTTCTTATGTTCAGCCCAGGGAAATTTTCCTGAATCAACAATTACGCCGCCAATATTGCTGCCATGGCCACCCATGTATTTTGTCAGGGAATGCACAACGATATCGCAACCGTGTTCGATAGGCCGGCATAAATAAGGTGTTGCGACGGTGTTATCTACAATCACAGGCACACCGTGCGCATGGGCAATCTCAGCAATTTTTTCAAGATCAGCAACATTACCTGCAGGATTGCCAATTGACTCGCAAAAAACTGCTTTCGTTTTATCATCTATCAACGCTGCAATTTTATCATATGCACCCGCGTCAATAAAACGAGTTTCAATTCCCATCTGTGGAAACGTATGTGCAAATAAATTATAGGTGCCGCCATACAAACTACTGGTAGAAATAATATTATCGCCTGATTCAGTTATTGTTTGTATTGCATAGGTGATTGCAGCCATACCTGATGCTACTGTTAACCCAGCTATCCCGCCTTCCATTTCAGCAACCCGCTGATCTAACACGGCAGTAGTTGGATTCATCATGCGCGTGTAAATATTACCCTCAACCTTTAGGTCAAACAGATCTGCCGCATGCTGTGTACTATCAAAAGCATATGATGTTGTTTGATATATTGGTACAGCAACAGCTTTTGTTGTTGGTTCTGGAGAGTATCCACCATGGACTGCTATTGTTTCTATTTTCATAATTATTTCTTCTTGTTGTTTTATCTCATGAATTGTTACAAGGGTTCTTTATTAACTCGTCTGCTCTATATGCACTGTCTGTCTAGGATATGGAAATGATATGTTTTCTGAGCATAGAGCAGAATAGATCGATTTATTGATCTCATACTTAATCTGAAAATAGGTCTTTGTAGGGATCCAGTAACGTAGCCCAAGTTCTATACCGTAATCTGCAAAATTCTCTACGCCGATTTGCACGCCAGGATCGGAAACAACTTCAGGGTTTTTATTAATTTCACCGAGAATAATTTGAATTACTCTTTCGGGATCATCGTCATAACTAATGGTTAGCTTTTGTTCAACGATTAAATTTTCTGCGGAGTTATAGATAACTTTGCCAATAATATGATTATTCGGAACGGTTATCTGTTCTCCATCTTCATTGCTTAATAATGTATAGGCCAATTTAATTTCTTCTACGATACCAATAACATTATCAATGCGAATGGTATCCCCAACGACAAATGGTCGTGTAAGAATTATCGTTAATCCTGCACCATAATTTGATATGGGTCCCTGCAATGCCAGAGTACTACCAAAAACGACTGCACCAAGAGCAGCGATAAAGGGCGCAATCGTAATACCAAATTTTCCAAGCGCGATAATAATGACGAAGGCAAGAAGGATTATTTTGGCCACGCCAGCAAAGAACTTTGATAACGTGATATCAAGGTTCATGCGCGTGCATAATTTTAGAACAAGAGAGGCGACCCATTTCGCTATTTGCCAACCGATGATAAGAATTATCAGAGCTGCAAAAAACTGGAACCCATAGTTTACTGCAATCTCGCTGGCAAGGTCAGCGGCTTTTTGCAGTGCTTGTATTTCGTCTTCCATAATTATTTCACCGTTTATTTTTTACCATTAGAATACCAGTATGGATGAACTTTTAAAGCTAATCCATATTTCTGCGCCTATAGACAGGCTCAATTCTTCGAGTGCTTTATGCGTCACAATCGCTTGGAACTCTTCATCGGAAGCTATGCTGATTTTTATCCGTCCATTATCCTCAGCCATACCTGTGATCTTTCCCTGAAAACTATTCTGCATACTTGAATCAAGTTTATCCCTTGAGATAACAATCTGTTTTGGATCTATCGCAATATGCTCTGCGTGATTTATATCCTCGGGAATAATTATCAGCTGCTTACCCGTATTAAAAGCATTCCTTTTAAAGTCAATACCGCCACTAAAAAGGTTAATCATTTGGTATTCAAAGACCTTTCCATTTATGACGCTATAAACATCATCTCCTAGCCATTGCGCCTGATATTGATTATGCGTAGTAAGAATTATTGTTTTATCCAGTTCCTCTTTCAATTTCAAAACAATTTGTTCTAATTCATCTATTGAATCTTTATCGAGGTGTGTAAATGGTTCATCAAGTATTAAAACATCAGGATCGAGAACAAGCACTTGTCCTATAGCAACCTTTTGTGCCTCACCACCAGATAATGTTCGCGCATCTCTATTCGATAATTTATTAATACCTAGCAGTTGCATTACTTCTGCAACCTTCTTTACTCGAATATCTTTATCAACTTTTTTTAGCTTAAGACCAAGCTCAATATTTTTAAATACTGTCCCTCGCAATAGGTATGGGCTTTGTTGTACATAACCTACGGTCTTTCTGAACTGATCAAAATTATTTGAAGATAATTCAACTTCTTTATAAAAAAGAGTACCTGCATGAGGGAATTTAAGAAATGAAAGTATATTCAGTAAACTGGTTTTACCTGAGCCGTTGGGACCAACAATTGCGATGATGTTCGATTTTTCTATATCCACACAGACATCAACAAGACTAAAGTCTATGCCGTAATTAAAGGATATATTTTTTAATTGATAAAGGCTTTTCATTTTATCTTCAGCTGAAACTGTTGAAGTACACTATTAATTATAAAAGCAACAAATAGCAACATGAAGCCTAGCGCCAATGCGAATTCAAAATCTCCTTTACTAGTCTCTAAGGCAATCGCAGTTGTCATCGTACGCGTATAACCGTGAATATTTCCACCCAACATCATAGCAATACCTACTTCACCAATCGCCCGCCCAAATCCTGTGACTACAGCAGCTATAAGTGCAAATCGGACTTCACTCATATATATGATACTTCGTTGAAAATAATTTGCTCCAAGTGAAGTACACGTCATAGCTAACCTTGGATCTGCACCATTAACCGCCGCGATACTCAAATTCCATATAACGGGAATAATTAATACACATTGTCCAATAACTATTGCTGTTGAGGTATATAATAGACTCATGCTGCCTAATAACCCTTGACGGTTTAATATTCCATATAACAACAAGCCAACAACAACCGTTGGCAATGCCATTAAGGTATTAAGGCAGGTCAATAAAAATGTTTTTCCTGTGAAATTATTCAGCGCAACAAAAACACCAAGTGGAATACTTATCAGCATCGCAATTAATACGGCTATTAAAGAAACCTTTAATGAGATCCAGACAACATGAAATAATGGTCTATCAAAATTGACAATTAGGTTGAAAGAAGAAAGCGTCGCATCCAAAAAAAAGTTTCTGCTAACGTGTATTGTATTTTCTTCTAATGCGCTATTTTCTAAAATAGCCTCGGGATAAAATAATTGCTCACCGTATAACTGATAATCTTTAATGAGGTTTTGTGCTTTATCACCAGTAATATAATGAATGTATTTTTCTGCGAGTTCATTATCAATGTGAGGATGGCGTTCAGAATTAATCGCGATAACATGATATGGGTTATGAAGTACTGCTTCGCCTTGAGAATAAATTTCTAAATCAATTTTATCTTTAAAGGCTAAATAGGTACCACGATCAGTCAGGGTATAGGCACCTTGTTCATTGGCTAATAATAGTACCGAACCCATTCCCATCGCCGCTTGCACATACCAATCCCCTTGTGGAGCCTGTCCATTCTCCTTCCAAATAGACAGTTCTTTCTTATGTGTTCCCGATTCATCGGCTCTTGATATAAATGTACTTTCAGCAGTGTGAATTTTATTGAATGCATCAAAGATGGTACTGGCATCATTAATCTCTGCCGGATTTCCAACTGGTCCCACTAGAATAAATTCATTATGCATAACGGGGTGTCGTTTGAGTCCGTAACCCGAGTTGACGAATTGTTTTTCATCTTCTGGTGCATGCGTTAATAACACGTCAACGTCACCCTGTTTTCCCAAACGTAACGCTTGGCCGGAACCAGTAGTGATAGTATTAACTTTTATATTATTTTCACTTTCAAAAACAGGATTTAACACAGACATCAGCCCTGAGTTTTCTGTCGTCGTGGTTATAGCAAGACGTAGAATATCTGTCTCTGCATTAGCCAAAGAAAAAATAGAACACAATAATAATGTTATGTTGAGTTTTTGAATTATCTGCATTGTCTTATTGCATAATAATGTTAATGTCGCAGCTTGACTTAAGATTTATTGTAATTATGCTTTAAGTAGACAAGGAAACAAGCACATCCAGATGAAGATTGAATTTGAAACCGATATTAACGGCTATCAAGAAGCACGTAAATTTAAATCGCTAGTGGACTCGATACTTAAACACGAGAAATTGGATCCATCGTTGAATTCACTCGCCTCATCGATACAGTTACAATTACAAGAGTTTTTATCTAACCCTGAATTCTCAAATTTTAAAGATGGCGCAGATGATGAATTATTTACCTCCAGTCATAACGAGCCAGAACATTCCGGCTTTGTTAAAGCATTTCGCGATCTGATGGGGCCTAGCAAACGTGAAATTGAGCTGAGTAAGCAACGACAAGCACTGATTGAACGTGCAGAACATGCCGAAATTTCCGCATTTGAGTCATTGGCCGAAACTGCTGAAATTGGCCGCGAACGAGACGAGCTCCGAGCAAAACTCAAACAATTAGAAAACGGCACAGATTAAGCCTCTGGATGGCATCCAATAGTCGTCAAAGCCCCGTTTTTTCTCACTTATTGCCTAATATTGGCTGGAAATAAAGCTATAGAAAGTGTAATTTAGCCAACCTTTTCTGCGATACAATAGAAAATTCATGAGTCAGAAGTTATACATCAAAACCTTGGGTTGCCAAATGAATGAGTATGATTCAGCTAGAATGCTGGATTCTCTGGAAGAGGCTCATAAAATGACCCGTACAGAGGATCCTGCAGAGGCTGACTTGATCCTGCTGAATACCTGCTCAATTCGTGAAAAAGCACAAGAAAAGGTCTTTTCACAGCTAGGCCGTTGGCGACCCTTTAAGAAAACCAATCCGAACCTTGTTATCGGTGTTGGCGGTTGCGTCGCCAGCCAGGAAGGGTCTGCTATTCTCGACCGAGCACCGTTCGTGGATATAGTATTTGGTCCACAGACACTGCATCGATTACCGCAAATGTATACTGATGTAGTACAAAGCCGAAAGCCGATCGTAGATATTTCTTTTCCCGAGATTGAAAAATTCGATAACCTACCTAGCCCAAAGGCTGAAGGACCGAGTGCCTTTGTTTCAATCATGGAAGGTTGCAGCAAGTATTGCAGTTTTTGTGTCGTACCCTACACCCGTGGAGAAGAAGTCAGTCGACCGTTTGACGATGTCATTACAGAAGTTGTCGAATTGGCAGAACAAGGTGTACGCGAAGTAAATCTTCTCGGACAGAATGTTAATGCTTATCGTGGTGTTATGCATGATGATCAAATTGCAGATCTCGCTCTACTCATTGAGTATGTCGCAGCTATCGATGGCATTGATCGGATTCGATTTACCACATCACACCCATTGGAGTTTTCAGATAGCCTGATTGAAGTTTATGGCCGAGTACCTGAACTGGTTAGCCATTTGCATCTCCCTGTACAAAGCGGCTCAGATCGAGTTCTTGCGCTTATGAAACGCGGTCATACAAGACTAGAATATAAAAATAAAATAAAACGTCTACGCGCAATAAGACCAAACCTGAGTATGTCATCTGATTTTATTATTGGTTTCCCAGGAGAGACCAACAAAGACTTCGAAGAAACAATGAACCTTATAAATGATATCGGTTTTGATCATTCATTTAGTTTTATCTATAGCGCTCGACCTGGCACACCAGCATCTAGTCTGCCTGATGACACACCAATGCAAACTAAGAAAGAGCGTCTATCAATTCTACAAACTCGCATTAGTCAAAGAGCGGCTGAAATCAGCACGGCTATGGTGGGTTCAACTCAAACTATCCTGGTCGAAGGACTGTCAAAGAAAGATACTGAACATCTTCGAGGCAGGACTGAAAATAATCGTGTGGTGAATTTTAAAGGTTCACAGGATCTTATAGGCCAATTTGTTGATGTTGTAATTACTGAAGCATTACCAAACTCATTACGTGGCTCTTTACCAGACACCGAAATGCTTGACCAAGCAGTCAACCTCTAATCAATCAATTTTAGACAACTATCAATACCACACCTTCAAACGATTTATTTCTAGAGCCTGCTGACAACCAGCGTTTGTCAAATTTGTGTGGGCCTATGGATCGGCATATACGCCAAGTCGAACGTTATATGGGTGTAGAGATAAATAATCGCGGCAATAGCTTCCATGTTAGCGGCAGCCAAAAATCAGTTCAACTCACTCAACAGCTGCTCAAAGAAATGTACGCCTCTACAGAATCCGAGCCATTATCATCCGAAGGTGTACATCTCCATTTACAAGGTATGCAGATGGAAGATGAATTGGCAGAAGATGTTGCAGATGAGGTTTCAATTAAAACAAAGCGCGGGATGATCAGAGGTCGTACAACGAATCAAAAACGTTACCTGTCAAACATTCAAGATCATGATATTAATTTTGGCATCGGCCCTGCTGGTACTGGAAAGACTTATCTCGCTGTAGCTTGCGCTGTTGCTGCCATGGAACAAGATCGTGCTCGAAGATTGGTGCTGGTAAGACCTGCTGTAGAAGCGGGGGAAAAACTAGGCTTCCTTCCAGGAGATTTGGTTCAAAAAGTTGATCCCTATTTACGACCGTTATATGACGCACTGTATGAGATGTTAGGCTTTGAAAAAGTTGCCAAGTTAATAGAAAGAAATGTTATAGAAGTTGCGCCATTGGCTTTTATGCGCGGTCGTACGCTCAATGAGGCATTTATCATTTTGGATGAAGCCCAAAATACGACGGTAGAACAAATGAAGATGTTTCTAACTCGAATTGGATTCAATTCAACAGCCATAATCACCGGTGACATAACACAAGTTGATTTGCCTACTGGAAAACAGTCCGGTCTTCGACACGTCGTTGATATTTTAAATGATGAAACGGGTATAAGTTTTACTTTCTTTAAATCTAAAGATGTCGTGCGTCATCCATTAGTAGCTCGAATCTTAAATGCCTATGACAGACATGAACAAGGCAAACCTGATAACCAAGTTTGATCATTAACGTCTATAATGAATGAAATGATTGAAATTCAAAACGCTTCTAACATGAATTCACTTCCTGCGGATAATCTAATTGCGGAGTGGGCAAAAAAAGCGCTTGATGAAAAACATAAAGAAGCTGAAATAACACTGCGTATTGTTGATGAAGAAGAAGGCTTGGCGCTTAACAAAGAATGGCGTGAAAAAGAATCAGCGACAAATGTCTTGTCTTTTCCTGTAGGCGAGATACTGGAACAAGCACCAAACCTATTAGGTGATATTGTTATTTGTGCACCAATTGTAGTGCGAGAAGCAAATGAGCAAGGTAAAACCTTTGACGCACACTGGGCACATCTGGTAATACATGGTGTATTGCATTTACAAGGTTATGACCACGATTCAACTGAACAAGCCAGCATAATGGAATCAATAGAAATTAGAATATTGAAAAACATAGGATATGCAAACCCGTATGAAACAAAGCAATTATCATGAGCAAAGATAAACCAATTAATTATAAAAAATGGTTAACGCGTTTTTCCAGTTTATTTTCCAATGAACCTGAAGATCGCGATGCTCTGATCGAAATCTTAAGAAATTCTGAACATCGAAATCTACTTGATACCGATGCACTGCTAATGATTGAAGGCGCATTGCATGTCTCAGAAATTCAAGTGCGCGACATTATGATCCCACGCGTACAAATGATTGTCATTGAAAATGATGCCGTACCTGAAGATATACTTTCAGTGGTTGTCGAATCAGGTCATTCGCGTTTTCCTGTAGTCGGCGATACAAAAGATGAAATAGTTGGCATATTATTAGCTAAAGATCTTTTGCATTATTATGCCAACCCCAAGAAGAACTTTGATATTAAAGATATGATGCGGGCAACTGTATTCATACCTGAAAGTAAAAGGTTAAATGTATTGTTACGTGAATTTCGTACTAGCCGTAATCATATGGCGATTGTTATTGATGAATACACAGGTGTTGCAGGCCTGGTAACTATTGAAGACGTCATTGAAGAGATTATTGGCGAGATTGAAGATGAACATGATTTTGAAGAAGATGAAACTAACATTAACACCCATGACAATGATCGCTATACCGTTAAAGCCTTAACAACAACAGATGAATTTAACGAATACTTTGAAACAGATATTGATCATGATGAGTATGAAACTGTTGGTGGCCTGGTCATAAACGCCTTCGGACACTTACCAAAACGTGGTGAAACCATTGAGCAGATGGGTTTTAATATTAAAGTTTTAAGAGCCGATAAACGACGTGTGCACTTGTTGCTTTTTACTCGTCTAAATGCAGAACAAACTACTGACGACACTGCTGAATCAGACTAGTCTAACGACTAGACAAAAATCTTCTGTGATGAGTTTTTTACATAATAAAGTACTCGTAAAAAGAATAGCTGCCACAGGACTTGGTGCTTTAGTTCCTTTTGCATTTGCCCCATACAATCTTTATTTTATTAGTCTAATTTCACTCAGTATTCTTTTCTATCTTTGGTCCATTACCAGTTCAACACGCGAATCATTTATTCTTGGCTATCTATTTGGCTTTGCTATGTTTGGAGTCGGCGTAAACTGGTTACATATTAGTATCAACTTATTTGGTGGCGTAAATATTATTGGTGCACTTTTATTTACCTATATCTTTATCGCATATATATCACTATACCCAGCCTTGTGTGGCTATCTAGCAGCTCGATTCTTTAAAGATGCCAGAATCATTACTTTACCTGCACTGTGGTTATTAACTGAGTGGTGCCGTGGCTGGATGTTGACTGGTTTCCCTTGGTTAAATATCGGCTCAAGTCAAACTGATAGTGTATTAGCAGGTTTCGCTCCAGTAATTGGTGATTACGGCATTACATTTTTTGTCTGCCTATCTGCAATGACAATAACGACATTGATTACTGGCGACACAAAGCGAAGAGTGATTAGCGGATTATTACTAATACTTATCGTTATATCTTCGTTACTATTAAACAATATAAATTGGACGAGCGATTTAAACAAAGATATTGATATAGCATTGATTCAAGGGGCGATACCACAGGAAGAGAAGTGGAAACCTGAACAACGCCAAAAAACCTATGAGATTTATTCTGATCTAAGTAAACCCTTTTGGTCATCAGACCTTATTATCTGGCCGGAGACTGCGATACCTTCGCTATATCAACTAGCCGATGATTTTATTATTCCAATTTCTAGTGAACAATCATCTAGCAATACAATGTTCATGAGTGGACTAGCCTATAAAGACTCGATGTCTAACAATTATTTTAACAGTGTGTTATTGATAGATGATGAACATCGTTTTTATCACAAAAACCATCTGGTTCCGTTTGGCGAATATTTGCCGTTTAAATCACTTCTCGGTGAGATACTACGTTTTCTTAAAATTCCCATGTCTGATTTTTCCTCAGGCGATCCTGAGCAGAAACTATTTGAAACAGACAAGGGTATCTTTGGCATGAGCATTTGTTATGAAGATGCCTACGGATCAGAAGTGAGAAAAGCATTACCAGAAGCTAATATTTTAATTAACGTTAGTAATGATGCCTGGTTTGGTGATTCGTTTGCACCCCATCAGCACCTGCAGATGGCAAGAATGCGCGCATTGGAAAACGGTCGCTACCTGTTGCGCTCTACTAATACAGGTATTTCTGCTGTCATTGATAATAAGGGCCATATTATTTCTCGTTCTCCGCAATTTAAACCACATGCATTATCAGCAGCGGTAAAACTGTATGGAGGAGAAACACCTTTTAGTAGATATGGAAACAGCCTGATATTAAGCCTTTGCATATTAGGCTTGTTTTTATGCTTAATAATGAACCGAAAAACCAAGACAACAATCAAGAATCACTAGACTGTCTAACTGAACTTATTTGTTCAAGCCGCGCTTTTAACTCAGGCTCTGTGTCGGCCATAGATAACACATCCTTTCTTGTTAAACGAAGTAAGGTTGTCGGTTTGAGTGATTTAACATTTGCTGTCCTGACTTGCGTTTCTAACAATGCCATTTCACCAAAAAAATCACCATCACGTAACTCAGCAATAGGCTCTGCCTCATGGCCAGCCTTATATACCGAGACCAGGCCATGAGTAATAATATAGAGTGAATCACCCTTTTCGCCTTCTCCAATTACTTGATCGCCTGCCAGAAAGGTCATTGCTTTTGCATGTTTAGACAATCGTTCTAACACATCATTTGAGAGCCCATTTAATAGCGGCACCATCCCAATTAAGTCATGAGGCTTTAATTTAGGGGCAGGATCAGAAATCGGCTGCAATGCATCAATTGCTGCATGTATACGTCGTTCTATATTGGAAAATACCTTGGATCCAATTTCACCATTATGATGCGCTTCTTCAGTAAAAAACTCTGCTGTAACTAATGCGACCTTGGCAAACAATCTGGTTTCAAAACGTAAGTAAAACTCAGGGAAATCTTCAGCTGTTTTTTCCAATCGCTTTTTTCGACGTGCGGCACGTTCCTTATATTTTTCAAGAATCTGGTTTTTAAGTTCTACACTAAAGTCATCAATATGATTAATCTGTTCGATCACTTTTTCGCATATTAATACACCAGCAATATCGCGCTGCAAACTTTGTGAGAATCGGAGGTACTGATAACGGGCTAGCATGCCTGCAGCAAAATCATTTTCACGCAATTGTTTAATCAATGCATTTTCAAGCCGGACAAACAGGTTAGTCCTATTACTTTCCTCAACTGACATTTCTACTTTAGAATCAATCGACCAACTCTCGCGGTCACGCTGCATGGAGTTTTTAATATTCATGTAGGTGTAATATTGCAAGAAGCCAATATCATAAAGTGCTTTAAGTTCCTGCATTTCAATACGTAACGCTGTTATATAAGCATGTCGCGTCTCAATTTGGCTGCTGGAATCATCTTCACTGATTTTAAATATCTGTTGTGTCTTTTTTTGAATTAGTTGTTGAGTGCTACGTGATATTAAATTAGCTTTATAAAATGATTCTAAAATCTCTTCTGAATGATGTTGCGACTGGCTCAGGCCATGTTTTAATTCTGCTACTTCTTCACCGGTAAATTTATCAAAACCCAATTTCTGCATCAGGGGTCGTATAGTTGGTGCATTAATTAATAATGAAAATAAAACAACGCCTAGTGTTATATATAAAATCGTATCGCGACCAGGCATATCTAATGGGATAGATAGCACTATCGCAATGGCTAGCCCTCCCTTCAAACCACCCCACCACATGATATGCCGTTCACCTAATGAAACATGTGGCAACTTAAACATTTTTATCGTAGCCGGCACCATACTATAGATCCCTGCCGCACGAGCACCCAGCACCAATACAATCGCTATTGCGATACTATCGAGGTGTGAAAAAAGTTGTGATATATCGACAGACAGTCCTACTAATAGGAATAGGAGTGAATTACAAATTAAGGCTAACACATCCCATGTTTCATCAACTGTTTCCCTCTCTCCTTGTGGGATGCGACTCACACCAAAGATACCCAAGGCAATCGCTGCCGCTAGTACAGCCATAACACCGGAGACATGCATAATATGTTCTGCTATAGCAAAGCTACTGTATGCTAATACTATCGACATAATAAGGTAAGAACTCATACCTGCCCGAATTCGGTACAATAATTCACTCAAAACAATACCAATTATGGCGCCAACAAACAGCCCGCCAAAAAACACTCTAAAAAACTCAAGCACAGCAAAACCGGCATCTGATGCTGTAAATTGTTCCGTGACTGCAAGGCCCAGAATAATATTAAAGAATACTATCGCTGTTGCGTCATTGAATAATGATTCACCTTCAACGAGTATTGTTAGTCGTTGTGGTGCACCAAGTTCCTTAAACAAGGC
Organism: Gammaproteobacteria bacterium; assembly: GCA_021773235.1. Taxonomy (GTDB): domain Bacteria; phylum Pseudomonadota; class Gammaproteobacteria; order Eutrophobiales; family Eutrophobiaceae; genus UBA7359. The sequence goes on from JAJFKL010000019.1 coordinate 151,791, forward strand.
AATGACAGCTACTGGATCAGTTGCGGAAATAAGAGCGCCAAAAAGCAATGCATGAAAGATATTAAAATCCTGAATCATCCAAAGTCCTACACCTATCAATCCTGCAGAGATAAGTAATGCCGGAATTGCTAACATCAGAACCGGAATAATATCTTTCATCAATAGGCGTGCATCTAAATTTAACGCAGACTCAAAAATCAAGGCAGGTAAAAATAAGAATAAGACCAGATCTGGGGTTAACTGAAATTCAAGTAATAATTCTAGTCCGGGATAATGTCGTGCTATTGAACCAAGGATAATTCCTAGAATTACCAGGAAGACTGTATAAGGCACAGGAATATTTTTACAGATGGCCGCGGCAATCATCGCGATGGTCAAGAGACCCATTACAACCAAAATAACTTCAGATAATGGCATAGAAACTCCTCATACATCTAATGTATATCAAGTTTAAGGTCCGCGCAAAGTCTAGGTACTAATTGATACCGTATCCTCAGAATAACGATCCAAAACAATCACTAACGCCAAACCAATAAGCATCATGACGCTTGAAATATATACCTGATTACTTAATCCTTCAGGGATATACGGTACTGAAGAAACAAGTCTTTCTTTATCACGTACAAGTTCATACAAGCGCGTTTGAAAAGGCCAAATCACATATAAAGAAGCGATCAATAAGCCAGTAATAAAAAGGATGGTCTGTTGATAAAATTTCTTCAACAAGAATGAAAGAACACGACTGAATAAAACAACGCCGGTAATTATACCCAGTATAAAAGGCAGTATGATTGAAAAATCAAAATGACCTATTGCATTAAAAATATAGGCATACTTCTTTAACATTAATAATATAAATGAGCCTGAAATTCCAGGTAATATCATTGCTGAAATTGCAATCGAACCGCATAAGAAAATAAACCAGCTATCGTCTGGTGTTGATGCTGGCACCATCGTTACAACAAATCCGCCAAACGCAATACCCATTATTAAAAATAGAGCACGTTGGAATAATAAATAGCAACCAAGATGACGCATCAACAGTACGATTGAACCTAGTACAAGTCCAAAAAACAGGCCGTATATAATTTCTGGTTGTGTGCGAATTAATGTGGGTAATGGCACTATGCGAGTAAAAAACAATAACGCACTAACTGCGCCTAGTCCTAGTGGGATTAAAAAACCAAAATGCGGTCGGTTAATCATGCCTTTTACATCTAAAGATACGATCATTCTCAACCATTCACTATCGAATGATTTAATCGCATTAATTAACTGCGGGTAGATACCCAGTATAAAAGCCATTGTTCCGCCACTAACGCCAGGAACAACATCGGCAGATCCCACGCAAAATCCTTTTGCAATCAATTTCAATCTGGATTTAATCATCGAATTTAAGAACGACTACTTAATGTGATATTGCTTACTTAATTCATGTACAGCATTAATAAAGGCACCCGCATTTTCCGGGTCGATATCTGGCGTTATACCATGGCCCAGATTAAAGACATGCCCTGCACCATGACCATAACTTTTAAGTATCGATGCAACTTCATTGCGAATTGTCTCTGGGTTGGATTTTAATATGGCAGGGTCCATATTCCCCTGTAGTGCAACACGATCGCCTATTTTTGATCGAACCTGACCAATATCCTGCATCCAATCAAGCCCAACAACATCACAACCTGTATTAGCAATATCTTCGATCCAACCCGCAGCACCTTTTGTAAACAATATAACAGGGATTTTCTTTCCTTCGTGCTCACGCTGCAATTCGTCGAGGATTTGTTTCATGTATGCAAGTGAGAAGGCATGATAAGCCGGCGTCGATAAGACACCACCCCAAGTATCAAAAATCTGAATCACTTGCGCACCTGCCTTTATCTGTGCATTCAAATAGAGGCTCACAGCCTTGGCAACATGGTTAAGCAATAGGTGCAGGCTATCCGGTTCCAGATAGAGCATCTTTTTTATCTTGCCAAAGTCTTTACTCGACCCACCTTCGATCATGTAAGTTGCTAATGTCCATGGGCTACCGGCAAAACCTATCAAAGGCACACTCCCGTCTAATTCCTTACGGATCAAGCGCACAGCATCCATAACATACCCAAGATCATCTTCTGGATCAGGCATTGGTAGATTTTTAATATCCGCTAGTGACGTAATAGGATTATCAAATTTAGGACCTACCGATTCGATCAATTTTAACCCAAGCCCCATAGCATCAGGTATTGTCAGAATATCTGAAAATAATATTGCCGCATCCAGTGGATAACGTTCTAGTGGCTGCATAGTGACTTCACAGGCAAGATCAGGTGTTTGGCATAATGTGACAAAATCACCGGCCTTCTCCCGAGTCGCGCGATACTCTGGCAAATATCGCCCTGCTTGACGCATCATCCATACGGGGGTCATGTCTACTGGCTGACGCAAGAGCGCTTTTAAAAGCCGATCATTCTTCAATTCACTGGGCATAATAATTAACTATATGTTTTAAAAAGGGAAATGGTACTAAAAAAAACAGGAAGGCGTTCACTTGGAATCAATCCCTGTGTTTTAACTATAGATATTATACCTGAATGGCATATTAGGTAGAGATACTTTTCCGCACCTTGTTCTACTTAATAAGAAATAAACGAACTTATTTTTTCTTTATATTGCGAATTGCTTTTTTTGTCGCTTTCTTAATGTTGAGCAGTTGTTTTTTCTCCCACTTTTCACCCGCAACCAACATTTTGTGAATCTTTTTTTCGCTGATCTTCATCAACTGCTTTTCACGTTTGAGCGCCGCATTAAGTTGGTTCTTTAATACTGCAATTTCATCCTGCGCAGCCTTTTTAGCCAGTTTTAACTCTTCGCCTGCAGCTGATTTTGCATGTTTAAGCGCATCTTTAGTTGCATCAAGATCTTGCTTAAGTCTATCAGATAATGCTTGCCGACTATTTTCGGCCGTACGCATTTGTGACGCTGCCGTTTTTTTGCGAACAGTCTTTTTTCTTGTATTTGTTTTCTTTTTAGCAACCGGTTTTTTTCTGATTACGGTTTTCTTCTTGCTTACTTTATTCTCTGGCTCAACCATATGACTTCTCCACTAAACAAATTTTTTCAAACTACTTTAATATATTAGTATAAAAATCATTTTTATCATTGATCTGAATCAACTTGTTGTGAAATTTGATAAACAAGGCCATTTACAGCCTTGGTTAAATCAAACGTATAAGACATAATCATACAAAATATTTATAAGAAGAGAAGCCGATGATCATTCCTGTTAGTGAACTAATAGAAAGAGCCAAATCCCACTGCGATTGCATGGATCCTGTCGCAGCAAAAATTTTTTATGACCGTCACGATGATGCTGTAATTATCGATGTACGTGAACCCGGTGAAGCAGAAGAATCGAAGCTGTCCGACTCAAACAATATTCCTCGCGGTCTTCTGGAAATGAAAGTAAACAAGCTATGTCCAGAAGCTAATACTCCCATACTGTTACATTGTGCTGCTGGTGGTCGTGCTTCTTTATCAGCTCACACTCTAGAGATGATGGGTTATTCTAACGTCCATGTTATTGATGCAAAATTTGATGCTATAAAATCTGCTTTTGATCTAAATGGTTAAACAGCGCGTTCACCTTCCTGTTATCATTTTAAGAAGAGTTCTATCGCGCTTAATATGATGGTGGTACATAGCAGCAGATACGTGCCCAAGAATAAGCAACCAGACGATCCATGAACCCATAATTTCTTTATGGAAAAAATCTATCGGCCTTTCAAACTCCTTAAAGCTCAACCCCATCCCGTCAGTAATCAGTGTTTGAAATACAATAGTATTTTCAAACTTTGGAATATCAAATAAAAAGAAAAACTCTGTGTTTACACCGGTACCAATATAACCGGTCAACGGCATGACTATCATCATGGCGTATAAGATATAGTGACCAACATGTGCCGCTAGATGTTCAAGCCGGGTACCGGGCTCTGCTTCAGGTGCTCGATTCAAATTCCGCCAAATCACTCTTAGAATAATGACTACGGCTAACGATATACCGATTGAAAGATGTAACTGTAAAGCGGTCCAGTTTTCCGGTGTTTTCTCTTCAGTAAACCAATGTCGATAATAAACAGAGCAATAAGGTAATAAAAAAAGGAATGCTGTCAGCCAATGTAGACTCTTGGCAATAACACCATAATTTTCAGCTGTATTTTTAATCGCCATTTTTATCTTTTCTTTAAATTGTTAATAAATTTTACTTTTCCAGACCAGAAAATGTTACACCAGATAACCTCGCCATATCATGATGCCAGGTTGCAAGATCATCTTTATTAAAATGGTTAAGGTGAGAATGACCACAGGCTCTTGCCATAACCTGCATTAATTCCACCGAGGCATGAAAAAAATTACCGAGTTGTTTTGAAGATTTTTCGATATTTAATCGTTGTCGTAGATCTTCTTTTTGTGTTGCGATACCGGCAGGACAATTATTCGTATTACACATCCTCGCCGCAACACAGCCAATTGCCTGCATCGCGCTATTAGATATGGCGATACCATCAGCACCTAATGCAAGTGCTTTAACAAAATCAATGGGGACACGTAGACCACCCGTAATAATTAATGTCACCCGCCCACTAGCACCTTGTTCATCAAGAAATTTCCTTGCTCGTGCCAGCGCAGGAATAGTGGGAACACTGATATGATTTCTAAACATCTCTGGAGCAGCCCCAGTACCACCGCCCCGACCATCAAGGATGATGTAATCTGCACTGGCATCAAGTGCAAACTGAATATCCTGTTCAATATGATTTGCACTCAACTTAAACCCTATAGGAATACCACCAGATACTTCACGTACACGATCTGCAAACTTTCGAAAATCACTGACACTGTTTAATTCTTTGAATGTGGGCGGTGAAATCGCAGGTTGCCCTTCCGGTATTCCTCTCACTTCAGAGATCTTACCCTGATTTTTATTACCCGGTAAATGACCACCTGTCCCGGTCTTGGCACCTTGCCCACCCTTAAAATGAAATGCCTGTACTTTTGTTAACAATTCTTCCTTGAACCCAAACTCAGCACTGGCCAGTTCATAAAAATAACGTGAATTGTTTTGTTGTTCCTCAGGCAGCATCCCACCTTCACCGGAGCAAATACCAGTCCCTGCCAGCTCTGCACCTTTTGCCAATGAAATCTTTGCTTCTTCGGATAAGGCACCAAAGCTCATGTCAGATACAAACAAGGGAATTTTTAATGTTAATGATTTTTTAGCCTCCGGCCCTATTACCAATTCCGTTGCGACATCCTGATCTTCCATTAATGGTTTGGTAGCCATTTGTGCCGCCATGATCTGTAGTTCATCCCAATGCGGCAACTCATTTCGTGGCACACCCATTGATGTCATTGGACCATGATGACCAAGCTTGCTTAAACCTTCGCGCGCAAGTTGATGTATAAATGCAACTGTTGGTTCTTCTGAGGTTGGTGTGGCAGCAGGCGCACCTGATTTTTTCTCATTTACACCAGGTCCTTCTTTACCAACCTGTTCATTTGAAAATTGTTTATGGGTGCCATCACAATAAGGTGCATTGCTCGTGTGTTTACATGCACACAAATAAGCTTCTTCATTTTTATCCGCCGTAAATGCCTTAGGCGTAAATGAAGTCCCTTTATGTGACCCATCACAAAAAGGTTGATTACTGGAACGACCACAAGTACAAAAATAATATTCCTCACCTTGTTTAAGATTAACTGCTATCGGTTTGCTGTCTGCGATAATAGGATTAGTCATGTTTCTCTCCTGTTTTTTTGCCTTTGATACCATCGTTACTTGCCAGACGGAAGAATGGTGACCCGTGTTCTTACTGCTTATCGCGCAGTAAAATACCAATTGTTGTAAACACAAGTGCCATAAGCCATAAAAATGGCCCTGTTGACCCTGGGAAAAACGGTAAATAACCTGGTATCAACACAGCCACTATGAAACCTATGTCTCCAATACTTACAACTACAAGATTAAGCCAATAACCTAATTTACTATTTTTCCAGTTATATACGACTGCTACGACAATACCGAACAAGGCAAAAAATAATAAATAGAATGCGTCCTGATAAATGCGGCCTTGTACCATGCCAGACTCAAGCGTCTGACCTAACATATATACCTTATTTGCCGCAATGAGATGTAAAAGCCCCCAAAGGACATAAAATACAGCACCAATTCTTGCGTAGATCATAAATATTCTCCTGTAAATAATGCATCCCTGTTATGTGGTTCGTGATAGTGAATCTCTGGCCCGAGTGGCACGATACCAGTTGGATTAACCGTAGTATGACTACCACAATAATGCTGTTTTATATGATACATGTTGACCGTTTCGGCGATACCCGGTTGTTGATAAAGGTCTCGCGTATAGGCCCAAAGATTGGGATAATCAACTAGGCGTTTTAAGTTACATTTAAAGTGACCAACATAAACCGGATCAAAACGAATTAATGTTGTAAACAGACGCCAATCAGCTTCCGTAATTTTATCACCCGTCAGATAACGCTGTGATTTCAATATTTGCTCTAACCAATCCAATGTATCAAATAAAGGAATAACTGCATCTTCATAAGCTTCCTGTGTTGTAGCAAAGCCCGCTTTATATACGCCATTGTTTACAGTGTTATAGATTCTCTCATTAAGAGAATCGATTTCTTCGCTTAATGGCCCTGGATAATAATCACCATCAACAGCACCTATTTCATCAAAGGCATTATTAAACATACGAATAATTTCTGAAGATTCATTCGAAACGATAGTATTGGTTTTTTTATCCCATAAGACAGGCACCGTTACTCTACCGGAGTAGATTTCATTGGCCTGAAGATAAACATCGCTAAGAAGTTCAGCGTTAATAATCGGATCGGCAATAACACCATCACCCTCGGCAAAGGTCCAACCGGCATCACCCATATGCCAGTGCACTACAGATATTGAAATCATATCCTCCAGGCCTTTCAACGTGCGGAAAATCAATGTGCGATTTGCCCAAGGGCACGCATGCGATATATACAAATGATACCGACCAGCTTCAGCCTTAAAGCCAGCGCTCCCAGTAGGTCCAGCGGCACCGTCTTTGGTTATCCAGTTTCTAAACTGCGCAGCTGATCTTATAAAGCGTCCTTTACTTTCTTCAGTCGAATACCAAACATCATGCCACTTACCATCAACTAACATTCCCATTTTGCTCTCCTAAATCCTATTGCTATGAAAATCTTCGAACGCTTGTAAGACTTCTGCCTTGGTGTTCATCACAAAAGGCCCTCCACGTGCAACAGGCTCATTTAAAGGTTTTGCAGAAGCCAATAAAAAACGACTCTCAACACCTGCATTTACATAAACATTATTACCTTCACTGATTACGCCTAATTGTCGTTTACCAAGTTTTTCCTTACGCATTCCTACTAACAGTTCACCCTCTATAACAAATATAAAAGTGTTGTCTTCCATACCAATTGTTTGTTCGAAACCGTGCCCTTGCGCCAAGCTTATATCCATATATAACGGTTGCGTATGATGGTTTATCACAGGCCCACTGGTGCCATAATTAGTCGTTCCTGATATTACGCGCACCTCACTACCATTCTCTCGTTTTTCAAGAGCAATCTTATTGGCTGGAAATTCTTGATAATCGGGCTCGCCCATTTTTGCTGCCGCTGGCAAATTGACCCACAACTGAAAACCCATCAAGAGCCCATCTTTTTGCTCTGGCATTTCTGAATGCACTATGCCTTTTGCTGCTGACATCCATTGCACACCACCCGGTTCTATTACGCCTTCGTGACCCGCATTATCTTTATGTCGCATTTGTCCAGCCAGGAGATAAGTCACCGTTTCAAAGCCTCTATGTGGATGGCTTGGAAAACCGCCGATATAATCTTCAGCCTGGTCAGATTCAAAAGCATCAAATAATAAAAATGGATCCAACATATTTATTTCGGGCGAACCGATGACACGAGTTAGCTTAACGCCGTCACCATCTGATGCAGTGATGCCTGATGTTACAAATTCTATTTCTCTATTTTGCGTGACCATCTCTCTACCTCAATTAGAAATTTTTACACCAGACTCTTTACAGCATTTGCTAACTGATCATTGATTCCTTGGTTTTTGATAACCCCTGCTTCCAAATCGAAATTCTCATAGAAACTGGGCACTGATAGACTCGATTTAACATCGCCATCAAAATGAGGCGCTGAATTAACCGCCGCGGCAAGCACACTTGCAGCACCACCAGGGCCAGGCGATGTCGAGAGCAATAACATCGGTTTATTTTGAAACACCTTAGGGTTAATACGTGAACTCCAGTCGAACAAATTCTTATACGCAGCGCTATAAGAGCCATTATGTTCAGCAAAGGAGACGACCAAAGCATTACTTTCACCTATCTTGGCGATGAATTCTTTTGCCAGTTGAGGCTGACCTATCTCAGCTTCTTTATCTTCGCTAAACAAGGGCAACTCATAGTCGTTAAGATCCAGTACTTCTACCTCGACATCGTTCATCAAACTAGCGGCGTAAGCAGCCAATTTTTTATTAATCGATTTTTTACTACTGCTGGCACCAAATGCAATTATCTTCATGTGTTCACCTCTATATGTCAGTTTTAACGCAGTTTATCTGTTGATATATAGTGGATAAACATCAATAATCAGAATTTATTGTTCACATTTAGAGAATTATAGTAATGGGACAACTTGAGGACATGAATGCGTTTATTCGCATAGTTGAAGCAGGCGGAATAAGCCGTGCCGCAGAGCAAATGGACATTGCAAAATCTGCCATCAGCCGCCGTCTGGTAGACCTTGAAACAAGACTCGGCGTGCGCTTACTCAATCGTACTACGCGAACATCAAGCCTTACCGAGGCAGGCCAAAGTTATTATGAGCGCGCACTAAAAGTTATTGATGATGTTGCTGAATTAAACGGCATAGTTGCAGATTCAGATCGCGATTTGGAAGGAACAATTCGGCTTGCCGCCCCCCTGTCATTTGGACTCGCGCATCTAGCTCCGGCAATTGAATTATTTGCCAGGGAACATCCAGGTTTAACTATCAATATTGATTTTTCTGACAGACAAATCGATCTAGTTGAAGAAGGGTTTGACCTTGCCTTCCGAATAGCTGACTTAAAAGACTCAACATTAATTGCCAGAAAAATATCGCCTATTCGGGTATTACTTTGTGCGAGCCCGGAATATATAAAAGAAAATGGCATGCCTAAAAAACTGTCTGATTTAAAACGTCACCGGTTTTTACAATATACGCTATCGGGTTCATCATCTTTGAAAATAATAGATAAAAAAAACAAGGAACACCTTGTTAAGTTATCGGCAAAAATGATTGCAAATAATGGTGCCTTTTTAAGAGATATGGCAATAGCTGGACATGGAATACTTGCTACTCCAACGTTTATCTCATGGAAAGCATTGGCAACTGGAGAACTTGTTCCGATATTACCAAACTATACATTACCTCAGCCAAATGCTTATGCGGTTTATCCTCAAGCGCGTTATTTATCTCAACGTACACGTCTGTTGATTGATTATTTAGTGGATCGATTTGGTGATAATCCTTATTGGGATCAAAATTTGCCACTATAAATACTTAATCTACTAACAATAATATTTTTTATCACTGACCTTCCATTAGAAATTTCTTAATCTATCGCGATCTCATTTTTAGTGCGCCAATTTAAAACAAGATAGCCCAACACTCCTGACAGCAGTGAGCCGATGATGATCCCCAATCTTTCATCGAACAGTAGATTAACACCTGTTTCTTCAAAGGCGAGCGAACCAACAAAAAGACTCATGGTGAAGCCAACACCACACAATAGAGAAACACCATACAAATGCACTAAATCAATGCCCTTTGGCAAGGATGCCAAACCTAATTTCACCCCTATCCAACAAAACCCAAAGACCCCTAATTGTTTACCCACAAACAATCCTGCAGCAATCCCTAACGGTACTGGGTGCAATATAGTGTCAATACCAACTCCTTCTAACGAAATACCTGCATTTGCAAATGCAAATATAGGTAATACTCCAAATGCCACAACCGTATGTAAATCATGTTCAAGTTCTTTAAGTGGCGAACGTTCAGGGTGCTCATTAGATTTTATTGGAATAAAAAATGCGACTAAAACACCCGCCAGTGTTGCATGAACACCTGACTTAAGAACGGCTGTCCACATAATAAGCCCAATAAAAATATAGGGCATAACACTGGTGACGTTTTTACGATTTAAAATATAAAGTACCGGAACCAAAGACAAGGCAATGAACAATGAGTTTATTGATAAATCACTGGTGTAAAATAGAGCAATTATTACAATTGCACCTATATCATCAATAATGGCAATAGAAACAAGAAATATCTTTAGGCTAGTAGAAATACGATTCCCAAGTAATAACAAAATACCAAGTGCAAATGCGATATCAGTCGCAGCGGGGATTGCCCAGCCTTTAATGGCTATTGCATCGCCCCAATTTATCCATGAGTATATTATTGCTGGTACAGCCATTCCTCCTAAAGCACCCATCGCGGGTAAAACTATACTGCTCGGATCTGATAACTCGCCTTCCATGATTTCGCGTTTTAATTCCAGGCCAACCAAGAAAAAGAATATCGCCATGAGCCCATCATTAATCCATAACAATAGGGGCTTCGCTATTAATAACGGGCCAATTCTAATTTCAACAGGGAGGTCTAATAACAAACCATAAAATTTATCAAAGGGCGAATTTGCAATGATCATTGCTAAAATAGCCGCAAAAACAAGAATGATTCCACTAGCTGCTTCTAATTTAAAAAAATCTTTAAGCATATCTTTTTATTTACCTTTAATTAAAATGACTCATCTCAAATAGAAGTCTCACAAATTATTAATTTTCAATCACTATTAACACATGATAAATCTTGTTTTAGATCAAAATATTTTTCTAGAATTGTATTATATTATCGACATAAATATTAGGGTAATTGATTTTACGTAAATAAGAATGTATTTAAAAAACCTATTACTAGCGACCATTTTCATTGCAACAAGTTCATCGTTGTTGGCCAACAATACTTCGGGGAAATTAGAAACCGGAAAAACAATCTTGAATGCGATACATAGTGATGAAGTAAAAAGAATCATGCAAAAACTAAACAGCTTGATTTACGAACGAGAATATACAGAACTTGAGCTTCAGAAATTAAACCACAGACAAATTGAACTGCTTATTGAAGAAGCGACTACTCTTTCTAAAACAGCTACTAACCTGCCAAACATATCCTCATTAAAAGATCTAAATGAGGAAGAACAATTGACATTCAATGCCATGGCCAATCAGCTCAGAAAGATTGCCATGGAATTAAAAAGAGAAATAGATTCGAACCATGAAGATAAAGTAGATGCTGTTTACATAAAACTGGAATCAACCTGTAACACCTGCCATCAATTATTTCGTGACCGGTAATCACGTATGATGCGTACACGACGAACTCACATTCTAAGTTGTTTGATAAGCCTGCTTCTTTACGTTTCACCACCACTAAAAGCGGAACACGGACCTGGTTTAGATTTATCTTTTGGTGGCAGAGTAAAGATTGATGCTATATATAATGCCAACAGTGTCGGCGGCGCGAGAACAAGTAAATCTGATTTAGCATTCTCGCCAACAGGGATCCTTGTGCCAGAAACTAACAGAAATAGCCTTGATGCAAACATACGCGAAAGCCGTGTCTGGGCCACGTTAAAATTGCCTGTTGGCAGTAATTCTCTATCGACTTATGTTGAGTTTGATTTCTTTGACTCAAAAAAGGATTCTTCAGGTCGTTCACATGTTGCTAATGAGCCCCGACTAAGACATTTGTATAGCTCTTTTAGAAATTTCACAATTGGAAAAACCTATACAACATTTGCAAACCTATCCTCTTATCCTGAGATCAATGATGCTAACGGCCCCGTAGGAAACCTGCTCGTCCGTCAGGAACTAATTCGCTATAACAACTCACTTAACTGGGGTGAAGTCTTTCTCTCTTTGGAAAAAGGTGAATCAACATTTTCACTGTCTACAGGTGGCAGTTTTCAAGTGAATGACGATCAAATACCCGACATAGTTGGCAAGATTAAAATATCTGACTCATGGGGAAACTTGTCGATAGCCGGGGTCGTAAGAGAGATCAATGGTGATGGTAAAATAGTAGCCGGTAGCAATGATAAGCAATGGGGCGCGGCAATCAGTATTTCAGGCCGTCTATTTATCTCTTCACAGAATAATCTGCGCTTTGCTTTATCATATGGCAACGCACTTGGGAAATATGCATCATCCAACGCATTTAATGATGCAACAATTGATAATGCTGGCAAAATAAACCTTACAGAAATAATCGGATTTCACCTTGCTTATCAACATTGGTGGACATCGACATTACGTTCATCTCTTGCTATTGGTGCAGCTTATGCTGATCAAGACACCAGCACCGCAGCAATGACCATCAATAAAATGTTTGCATCATCACATTTAAACCTGATGTGGAGTCCATTAAGAAAAATGACATTGGGATTTGAATGGTTACACGGTTATCGTGAACTGGAAAATGGTAACGACGGCCATATGGATCGATTACAATTTTCTGCTATTTATAAATTCTGATATTGTAGAAGCATGTTGAAAAATAAATTTACCGGGCTTGGCACTGGCATACTCCTGTTTATTATTGTCCTGTTACTTCCTATACCTGATAACGTAAGACCAGAAGCCATGCATGTCCTGGCAGTTGCATTACTAATGGCGACATGGTGGATTACAGAAGCCATCCCTATTCCTGCTACTGCCTTATTACCAATATTTCTGTTTCCAACTCTTGGCGTCATGAATGGTAGTGAAGTAACGCAACCGTATGCGCATCACCTCATTTATCTCTTTCTTGGTGGTTTTTTAATCGCCGTTACCATTGAAAAATGGCATCTACATCGCAGAATTGCCTTATATACAATCCAACTAGTTGGTGTCACACCCAATAGAATAATCCTTGGTTTTATGATTGCATCCGCGGGTTTATCGATGTGGATTAGTAATACTGCCGCAACCATGATGATGCTCACGATTGGCATTGCTGTTCTAAAACAGGTTATAGATGAGATTAACTCAGAACCTGATATCCAAATTAATACTGATCCTGAGCATTTTCATTTTGGTATAGCGCTGATGCTAGGTATTGCCTATGCCGCTTCAATTGGCGGTATTTCAACACTAATAGGTACACCGCCTAATGCCATTCTCGCCGGTATTATTGAGTCTCAGTTCGGACAAAGCATCAGCTTTCTAAACTGGATGATGTTTGCGCTACCCTTATCAATCATCATGTTAATAATCACCTGGTATTATTTGACACACATCGCCTACCCCAGTGAGATAGACCACTTGCCGGGAGGCGAGGAAACCATACATCGTGAATTGAAAGAGCTAGGACCGATGTCACCACAAGAAAAAACTGTTCTAATTGTTTTCTGTGGCGTCGCAATACTGTGGATGGTTAGAGGCTTGCTAGATGCTGATCAGTTCAAGTCGATAAAAGATTCTACTATAGCGATGGGAGGTGCACTTTTACTTTTCATTATTCCATCAAATTTTAAAAAACATGAGTTCCTACTCGATTGGCAAACGGCTATTAAAATCCCCTGGGATATTCTTATACTTTTTGGTGGTGGCTTTGCGCTTGCCAAGGGATTCAATGATAGTGGATTGACACAGGCGATTGCTGATCAACTCAGTATATTGCAAGGCAGCAACCTGTTTCTAATCATTGCCATCATAACAACGATTGTCATTATTCTAACCGAGATCACATCGAATACGGCAACAGCATCAATGATATTACCGATAATTGCTGCACTAGCGATTGCAATGCATATACATCCTTACAGCCTGATGATTGCCGTAGCGCTAGCCGCTTCATTTGCCTTTATGTTGCCCGTCGCTACACCGCCAAATGCGATAGTATTTAGTAGTCGTTATGTGACTATCCAGCAAATGGCAAAAACAGGAATATGGATTAATTTAGTTGGCGCAATATTAATTACGCTATTTATAATGTTTTATCTTCCATTAGTTTGGGATATTGATATAAACACCCTTCCGGAAGATATGGCAATTATCGAGACAATAATTTCAGAAATATAACACTCAGGTTAAAAAACTAATGGAAGAAATGGAAGCTGCAGTTAGTGCTGCTACATCAGATGCAACAAAGATCTGGATGGACTGGATGATGATCATCTTTTTATCCTCACTGATTTTTGTTTATAGACACCTATCAGCAAGATTTATTTTTGCCTCCCTAATATTATCCATGCCAATCGCTATCTGGATATTTGAAGCAACAAAGTCACCACATCTTATAGGTGTTGCCCATATTCTGGTGTGGCTGCCCCTTTCGCTTTATCTGGTAAAAACCGAGATCGTGGGCAAGATTGAAAGTCTAAAATCGCCGTATGGCGTCTATCTCATCTTATTATTATCGACGATAGTGATCTCACTTTTCTTTGATATAAGAGATGCCATTCTCATCGCATTGGAAATGAAAGATCCATATTTATAAACTACGACCGTAGTGATTACCTGCTTATCACATCGACGATAGGCTGCTCTTCCTTCATTGCTGCTAACACAATATAATCAAATCGGTCCGTCATCGTTAAAGCTAGTTGCCCGGCCTCTCTCGCTGATGCCTCTTGTTCAGTATAATCAACCATATTGATTAACGGGATTACTTTTGCTGTCCCTGTATTTTTTAATGCGCCTTCATTTGATGAAAGTAAATGCGCAATATGTTCTGGCTTAATTTCATCATGCTCGTTTAATCCGGTTATCTTCGAAATTTGGTCAACCCGATGCGCAATCTTATCGGTTAGAGCCATACCAATTACTTTTACAGAAACAATCGGAATAACGGTATCAGCGAATAATGGAGTAGCTGGCTCATGCTCTGCAGGGCCTTTGACCAGTCGTCCACGAGCACCATCCGCCTTGACCACAATCAATTCAAAACGGTTTTCATCCTTAATTGATTGCAGTAATTCCATACTAATACCAGCACGTCTGCCAAACCGTTCTGAGGGCTTAGCAAAGGCAATAGCTTTAGAAGAGGTATCTTTCCGAATGGCTTCCAAAATATCATCTTCTGCGCCAATATAATTAGTAGCTTCTAAAGTCTTCGGAAAATATTCAATATGCGCGGTTGCAGTTATACCAACTCGGCCAGTATGAGCTTTAGCCAATTGGAACATCGTGGTTTTTTTGCCGCCGGCACCGACACAACAGACAACGCCACTGTGGGCATTAAAGATATCAAGTAATTCTGAAGACATTATTAAACTTTATGTTATAACTAATACCACATCTTATAACACGTCTACGCTAGACAAAACTTGAATTAATTTACATATCTATAGTTACCACTTATATGGAAACACCATCGGTACTTTTTTCTTATAATCCTTATACACATCACCGAAAAAAGAAAGGAGATCGCGTTCTTCAAACTGTAAGGCGATAAAGATATAAACTGTTGTTGCAACGCTAAATAACAAGTGTCCCGTAGTCATTATCGGTGCAGCCCAAAATGCAATTATAAAACCTAACATTAATGGATGGCGACACAATTTATATAAACCAATCATCCTGAATTCTAGATGGTGATATTCTTGACCTTTGAAGTTGATATAGACTTGCCGTAAACCAAACAAATCAAAATGGTTCGTCATAAATGTCGATAACAGCACAATTATCCATCCAAACCAGAATAGGCCTGTTAAAATCATGACTCCAATCGATAACTCAACTTGCCATATCACGCCTGTCATCGGTTGCCATTGCCAGTAAAGCAAAAATAACAATACACTGGAAACCAGGACGTAGGTACTGCGTTCAATGGCTGCAGGAATATATCGAATGAACCATTGCTTAAATGCCGGCCGCGCCATAACGCTATGCGGAATTGCAAACAACCCAAGCAACACAACATTAATAATTAAAGAGGGGACAATCGCAGCAACATCACCAGAGTCTATCGTTTTTGGAACAAGTAAATTACCGACAAAGCCAATGGCATATAAGAACGACAGAAAAAATATGATATAACTTATCACACCATACAATGATACAAGTGCCCTACTCATAAACACCTCCTGGCTATACTCTAATTAAACAATTATATTAGCTAATACTATCCTCAAATAAATTCCAGAATCTAGATGCTAACGGACCAATTGGTCTATCGTTTCGACGCACAATGTACAGCTGATGTGTAGTAATGGTATTTTCTGTGCGTTGTGACTTTATTTTATTTTTCTTACTTCCCTGCCCCAGATTCAGTGCCACCAGTTTGTTCTCTTTTAGATCTGTGTCAATCATATGTTGCGGCATATATCCCCAACCAAAGCCTTCTTTTATCAATTGTCGTTTTGATGAAAAATCTCCCACATGCCAAATCGTTGCTTCTTCCATCACATTGACTGATAGCGGAGTTTTCTGTGAACTACTAACCACTATCTGAGTAAATTTCTCAAGATCTTGATAGATACCGTTGTCATTGATAGCTAATGGATGATCAGCTGCAACAACCGGAAGGTAAGGAATCTCAACCAAAGGAATTGCATCGATCCATGTCGGCCATTCTAAAACTTGCGTAAAAGCGATGTCGATTGTCCCTTGATTTAATCGCTCCATACTGCCCAGGTATTCAATATAGAGCTGTATACGCACATGAGGATGATCGTCTTTAAAACTTTTTAAATTCTTTGTTATTAGCTCCAAAGGGCATATGCCATCAATAGCGATACTAATCTCGGACTCTTCTCCTATCGCTAATTGTTCGGCGGTATAATTTAAAAAATCCGTCTGTTTCAGAATCGTTAAGGCCTGTCGATGAATCTCAAACCCCGCTTCTGTTAATTGTGGTCTGTAGGCATCACGGTCAAAGATTTTGATGTCCAGTGACTCTTCCAGCTTTTTGATAGCTATACTCACCGCTGATTGTACTCGGTTTAATCTTTCAGCAGCGGCACTGAAACTCCCAGCCTCAATTACTGCGCAGAGTACTTTTAGTTGATCTAGAGTCATAAAAAGACTATTCATATTATGAATGATGATTGTCAATAATATATGCTTTTTATTAATATTATGAAAGCCTATTGTTACTCCCGAAGCTACCCATCTGGGTATTAAACAATCGATAAGGGAGAACTAAAATGAGAACACAAACACGTAATATCGTCACAGCAGTCGTATTTAGCCTTTTAATGGGAATCGGATTAGCAGCAAATGCTGCTGAGCAAGACAATGCTATCAAGTACAAGACTGTTGAAATTGACGGCCTGAATATTTTTTATCGCGAAGCAGGAAACCCCAATAAACCCACGCTATTGTTGTTGCACGGTTTTCCAACATCGTCACATATGTTTCGTGACTTAATTCCACAGTTGTCTGATCAATACCACCTTGTGGCACCGGACTACCCCGGTTACGGACAGAGCTCCATGCCGAGCGTGCATGAGTTTGAATACAGCTTTGATAACGTAGCCAACATTGTTGATAAATTTATCGACAAGATAGAACTCAAAACATATAGCCTGTATCTGATGGACTACGGTGCGCCAATTGGTTTTCGTATAGCAACCAAACACCCAGAGCGTATTGATGGTTTGATCATTCAAAATGGTAACGCCTATGTTGAAGGTATTAACAATAATTTTTGGGAACCTATTCAAGCCTATTGGAATGATCGCAAAGCCATTAATAAGGGACTTGATAATGATTTTTGGATAAATGTTAAGAATGCATACAAGAATCAAAACATGAGCAATGATGATGCATTACGTTTTCTAGTAACGCTAGGTGCGACAAAGTGGCAATACACAAATGGTGTTCGTAATACTGAATCCATTAGCCCTGATACATGGGACCACGTGCAACCACTGCTTGACCGTGAAGGTAATCAGGAAATACAACTGGAAATGTTTTATAGCTACGGAACAAATCCACCTTTGTACCCTGAATGGCAAGCGTACTTACGTGAACATCAACCGCCAACGTTGATCGTATGGGGAAAGAACGATGAAATTTTCCCGGCGGCAGGAGCACACCCTTACAAACGAGATTTAAAGGTTGTTGATTTTAATCTACTGGACACAGGTCACTTTGCCCTGGAAGAAGATAGTGAAGTTATCGCAGAACACATACGGCGCTTCTTCGGACAAAATAAAGTAGCGAGTCATTAATTATTATATTATGAGGTCGTCATGTTTATGGCGACCTCATTTAGCTGGAGAATGAAGATGAAAGAATTTACAAGTGATATTGCTTTTACAGAGACAGTAAAGAAAATCCAGAAAGAAAAAGAATCACGTAGTATCTACGCGAACATGGAACAACGCGGCAGTTGGGAAATCTCGGTAACAGAGTTTTTAGCTAGCTTTATAGCACAACGTGATTCATTCTATATGGCAACGGTTAATGCAGAAGGACAGCCCTACATCCAACATCGCGGTGGTCCGAAAGGTTTTCTAAAAGTAATCGACAGTAAAACACTGGGGTTTGCTGACTTCAGTGGCAATCGCCAGTACATTTCTTACGGCAATCTGCAAGACAATAATAAAATTTGTCTGTTTCTAATGGATTACCCAAACCGTACGCGCATCAAACTCTGGGGTACTTCTGAAGTTACAGAAACAGATGAAACATTAATTGAAAAACTTGCAGACAATGAATACAAAGCAAACATCGAACGTGCATTCCTGATTCATATCGAAGCATGGGACAGAAACTGTCCACAACATATAACACCACGTTATACCGAGGAAGAATTATTGATGATGGGAGAGATGAAATGAACCAGACCAATAATACAGAATAACAAGCATTCACTATGGACGTAGACCAAAAATAATGGACATCTCTTTCTGGGTAAATCTTTCGGTACAAATATTGTCTTTATGGTTAATACAATACTTAACAGGAAATCTTGTCTTCTATAAAAATGTAAAGGTTGGCTATACAAGAAAGATAAACCACTTCTGTCTTTTTTTTATACCTATTTATCTGGAAACGATAATTCCATACGAGCAAAGTATTGAAGGATTACTCCTGAAAGCTGTCGTCGTTATATTATGTTTACTAATTTATAGTGCACCTTCAAGATCAAGAGTCACAATATTCGCAAGAATGTTTCTTTCTTTCGATCGACCCGAAGATAGGCCGCATACACTTTTGTGGCTCTCAACTCAAATTGCAGCGGGTTACCTGATTATTATTCCTGCAATTATGATTTTTGAATCTAATAGCATCGCTAGTTTAATATTGATCCCTATTTTAATTACGGGTATCGGCGACGGATTAGCAGAACCTGTAGGCATAAGGTTCGGGAAACATAAATATAAGACTCATGCCCTCTTCTCCAAAACTAAATACGAACGTTCAATCGAAGGGAGTATGTGTGTCCTAATCACCAGTATAATAACAATTGTTATTTTCCAATCTTCATTTACAACTATTGAGTTTATTATTGCTCTTATTACAGTGCCTATTGTAATGACATTAACCGAGGCATGGTCACCGCATACCTGGGATACGCCGACCTTATTTCTTATCGGCTACCTTAATCTTTACCTTGTAAGTTTAATTAACTAAAAATACTTTTAATTAATAATTAAATACAAAGCCACCATATAAATATTTAGTCG
Organism: Gammaproteobacteria bacterium; assembly: GCA_021773235.1. GTDB lineage: Bacteria > Pseudomonadota > Gammaproteobacteria > Eutrophobiales > Eutrophobiaceae > UBA7359. The sequence continues at coordinate 171,565 of JAJFKL010000019.1, forward strand.
CCTCAGCACCCAATACTAAAACCTTATCACCTTTTTTAAGGCGGCCGGATTGACGTAATCGATCCAGGCTAACCCATATCGCTGCTGATCCTAGATTACCCAATTTATCGGCATCAACAACAATTCGTTCTTCCGGAACATTTAAGTGTTCGCTTAATAGCTTGCCCAGATGTCCATTCACCTGGTGCGGTAATATATAGGCGAAATCATCCAATGAATAACCTCGTCCCAACATAGATTCCAATCCTTTTATAAATAGACTCGCACCTTGCTTGCGAACTTCTTCAACATTATGTCGAAATACAGGTAAGCCAGTTTTACAGAACACGTCAGCTGAACCACCGCCTTCAAGATAGAACCCAGGTGCTTTGCCATTACCTATATGGCCAATATAGGCATCAGATATTATATTACGATCACTACCATCATCTGGCCCTAGCAGCACAGCGCCCGCACCATCACCCATTTGTACGTAGTTAACCAACTGTTCGGTATTTATAAATTCAGAAGATAAATCAAAATAAATTGATCCCACCTCGCTACCGACAATCCCTATCGACTCCATTGAAGGATCATTTTCTAACATAGGGATTGCAATCTGTAAGGCATTGGCAAAACCGGTACAGGCTTGGCGCAACTCCATATAGGGACCCGTATGATTTAATTGATCAGCAACCCAGGCAATGTTTGGTGGCAATAGTGTTTCTGGGCTGGTTGTATGACCAATGAGATAATCAATCTTACTCTTTTGCTTACTGTCAGACTCAGCTGCCTTTAATGCAGTAATACAGAGTTGTGGTGCCGTCTGATCAGGTGCAGAAATTCCCGCTTCTTCAGCACGACAAAAATGGCGTTCTTTTATCCCTAAACGACGACTCACTAATTTTGCCTTGCGAGCCATCATCTTGCCACATTGTTTTTCAATACCGGCAAAAAGCTGTTTGTTATCAATTGGACTACCAGGAAGTTCTGAGCCGCTACCTAATAATTTAACGCGACCTTTGGCAAAATGAACGGTCATGATTCTTTAACATGTGTCATTTTTCGAAACATCATGTCAGGGTCAATACCCAGAGTTTCAAAACTATCTGCTTGAGTTGTCAATAAAGAAACCAGTTTAGTACCTACTGCATGTCTATTTTCCTTAAATGAAGAGCGATCGCCACCTAACTTTATAAAATGTTTTCGGCAGACAGATACGTGTCTCGCTTCATCCTTTTTAATACGTTCGAATAATTTAACTATTAAATGACTCTTCCCTAGATCACAAGAGGTAATAGCGTTCATGATGATACAGACACAAGCATCGAGTTGAGAGATGCGAGCAAAATGATCGGGCATACCCGCCGTGTTACCCAGGCTAAGATAAAAATGCTGCGCATCACGCTTGATACGATGCAAATCAGCAGGCTCCATCAGAAAAGATGATACCGTTTGTAATGCTTGTTCATGGGCATATTCATCAGTCTCAATATTTTTCAATAGATTGATGCTTGTATGCCATTTGCTACCGCGTAACCGTTCTACTTCATTGCCAAAGACATGGATAGCAGATTGCTCACCGCATAATAAAATTGGAATAAGTCGAGCGAGTGCCTCTTCATGGCGATGACTTATCTTTGATTCCCCATTTAAAAACTGTTCTCGCCATTTAATAAACCATTGTGGCATTACTGTATTTGGGTCAATGTTGACATCAAAACAGCGTATCGCATTTGACTGTTCTGAATTAAGGGATGGTTGTGCACTCATAATTATACTCGTTTAAATTTCATGGCTTGCATAAGAGCCGGAAGGAGAAAGAGATCTGCCAGCATTGCGGTTAATATTACTGAAAGAGAAAGTAGACTTAATTCGTAGATAGGTCGAAAGCTGGAAAAAACACCGACAAACAACCCTGCTGCCAGGGTAATGCTCGTAATCAATATAGCGGGGCAGACTCTTTCATACAAAGAGTTAATCGGATTTACTCCTGGACTATCTGATGCACGAGGAAATTTAAGCAACATGTGTAACGTATCATCGACAATGATACCCATAATCATTCCCATCACCATGGCACTACCGAGGCTGATATACCCCCCGAGCAATGACCATACTGCAAACACAGTAATTACCGGAAATAAGTTACAAACTAAACCAATAACGGTAGCAGACAAGGAACGTAACAAAACACCTGTAATTAAGGCAATCATAATCAAGGCCAAGGTCAGTGAGAAAAACATACTCTTGGCATTTCTTTCGCCCAGTTTCGCAAAAAGAATATCCGGACCTACACCGCCTTGATAGTTGTATGGACCTATATTATTAGCGAGCCACTCATTTGCAGTTTTATCAAAAGAAATCAATTCACTTGCTGTGATTGTTTTAAGAAAAATAGAAACTTTTACAGCCCGGTATTCTTCTGTCAACTGCTGTTCCAGGCTTAACATACTTGGTGTGTTGCTTTCTAATAGAGTTCTTACTTTATCAAGGCGAACACCTCGTTCAACAGCAATAGACAACACATCATCGACACGCGCAACATTGTCTTGCGCACGCAACCATGTGGTAAAAGCACTTAGGTGCTCACGATAATCTTGCTCAAGCACACCATATGCTTTACCACTATCAATAGAGTAGAGTAATCGAATGCTTCCATCGAAATGATTGTCAATAAGCTCCGTCCCTTGTCTAAAACGATGATCTTCAGGGAAATACTCATAGACATTATCATTGATGCTTAATTGTTGTAGCGCAATCAAGCTGGCAATGATAGTCACTACAGAAACTACTAGTATCTTATTCCCTTGTTTTAATACTAAGTTGCCAAACTTTGTTAAAGAATATTTTCTTACAACTAGCTCTGCTTGTTCTTGTGATAACGCTAACTTTGGTAATTGAGTCCGAAGTAAGGTGAGACATAATATATAAGAAACCAGCATGCCGATTGCTACGATATAGCCAACGATCTGAACTGGCGGTGATGGGCTAAAGGATAAAAGCAAAAATCCTGAAGCCGTTGTTAACTTACTAAATGTTAATGCTTGGAAGTTATAGCGAATACTCTCTGTCATTGCATCAACACGAGACGAACCACCAGCAACAAAGCGAAAGTAATTCACCACAATGTGCATCGACGTTGCTATGTTGAGACTCATTATAATAACCGGCGTGAATGCGTTAATTGCTGCCAGTTCCCAACGTAACCAACCAGCAATACCAAATGCAGTGATGGCAGAGAGTAGTGAAACGCCAATTAATAAAAAGCTTATGCGCCAACTTTTGATGAAGGTATATAAAAATATTGAAAAGATTAAAAAGAGAAAAGGAATAAAGCGTTTTAGATCGTGACGAACAACATCAATATACGCTTCATTTAAAGCAAGTGTGCCTGAGTAATTTACTGTTACTGATAATTCAGATAATTTATGATTATTGTTGATGACAGATTCAACCGTCGTCATAAAACTTTTAACTTCATTAGCAGCATTCTCGCCCGGTAATGCAACTCCAATGTTTACTAAACCCATACGACCATCTGCCGTAACCATATTTTTACTGGCTGAATTTGTTTGTAATCTCTTTAACAATGTTTCCGGTGTTTCATCTCCTTCAGAGACTTGAATATTATCGAAACTGACATCAGCTTCCAAAAATTGAAAAAAACCGTTTACGCGTTCGACATAATCGATACCTGCTAATTTATTTTCCAATTCCGGATATAGGTCGATTAACTCTGACTCAAGCAAGGTTCCTTTATCTGTTGAAAGAATAAGAATCAATGAATCTAATTCAGCATATTGATTACCGATTTCATTATTCGTCTTTAGTAAGGTGTCATTCTTATCAAAGTAGACTCTATAATCCGCATTGGTATTTAGCCCTGTCAGTCCGTATAAACAGATAACTATACTGAGCAGCACCAGCACTAAAGTCGTTGTGTGTGGCAGCGCTCTCATTATCTTTGTCCTATTCCCCAGTATATGTACTTAAATAATTTTCACTCAGACAGCAATACTGCCCATTCAATAGCTTAAGGTAAGTCCATTTCGACTATGCATGGCATTGATAGTTCTATGATTTAACTGAAAGTTATATGTCATTGAGCTGCATCACAAAGTCTCAATCACTACTGAACTAAATAAATAAGTGCCGGTCGCAGGATTATTGAAAATAATAAATAACGTAAAAAGTTACTTTTGAGATTAATCATTTAATTAAATTCTCGCCTAAATGACGAGATCAGCTAATAATATAGGAGAAAGATCATGCGCACATTAGCGCTTTTACTAATGCTAGCAACACTTTCCGCTTGCACCAGCATATCATCGAAACCTACTTTCCAGACCGAATTTGGTGCCCTTCGTGGCTATGACCCCGTGGCTTATTTCACTGAAGAACGACCTGCTAAAGGATCTTCTGACATCACATCTGTAATAAATGGCGCAACATGGCGTTTCTCATCTAAAGCAAATAAAGATTTATTTGATGGTAACCCTGAAAAATATTCCCCTGAATATGGTGGCTACTGTGCTTATGGAATGGCCAATGGCTTCGTAGTTTCCTCTGATCCAGAAGCCTTTACACTGGTCGATGGAAAGCTTTATATGAATTACAGTTTGGGCGTTAGAAATACCTGGTTAAAAGATGTTCCAGGGAACATTAAGAGTGCTGACAAGAACTGGGCCTCAAAAAGTGCCAAGTAATCATATCCAGTAATCGAATATTGGAGGCTGGGGTTGGATTCGAACCAACATGGGCGGCTTTGCACACCGCTGCATAAGATATTCTGCCACCCAGCCATTGTTCAAACTAATATGGCGATGACATTTTATTTTTCAAGGCAAAACTAATTATAAGTGTCCGGTTTTCACATAAATGACACAGCCTTCATCGCTATAAGGCGTATGCTCACTTCCCGGAGGGTTTCGTAACCAACTACCTTCAGGATAGGAGCCATGCTCATCTGCAAATGTACCTGAAAGAACAAATATTTCTTCCCCTTGTGGATGACTATGTTTATCAAAATATGTACCCGGCCCCCACTTCACTAAAGCAACATGTTCTGATTGGTATTCATGCAATGGCATCACGAAGAGACCATCAACAAGACCCGGCAACCACTTTCGGCTGCCTGTATCTATGCGCACATAATCTTGATCATCAACATCAAACTGCCGTAATTTAACAAAGATGGTCGCACCATCTTTACTATGCGGCTTATGTTTAGAACCTATTGGATTTCTAACGTACATTCCCTTGGGGAAATCACCCATCTCATCAGAAAACACACCATCTAATACAAGATACTCTTCACCACCTGAATGTGTATGTGCATCAAAATAGGAATTCGCATCGTAGCGGACTATTGATGTGGCTCTTGCTACTTCTTCGCCATCACGCTCTAACATGCGACGTTGCACACCGGACAAAGGTGAATCAACCCAGGGAATCTCATTGCTATTAACTACAGCTCTCTGTGATAAATCCACATGTAATTGCATTTAAATTAATCCTGCCTAGTTTTTTATAACACTATGCTAACAAATCCAGCGCATCATCATTACCAGAAAATAAAAACACTTCTTCTATATCGGGTGGCTCACATTCCTCACCATCATAGTACAAGATCATATTTTCGCAGTTTGGCACACAACCAGGCGTGAAATAAAAGGAAATAGTATCGTCGGTATAATCATTATCAGAAAACAGTGCCATATCAGAAGGACCTTCTTCTTCCATGAAGACATCTTCAAATTGATTTTCCATGTCCAACAATATGCCATCTTCTTCAATTTGATTGTTGGTAAATGTCACTCGATTCCAAGGCATAATAAACACCTCAATAAAAAAGTAGTATCGAATAGTCTAGTCGTTATTTTTCTAAAATAAAGATACTGTGACATCCAACCTTAATTAATTTCTGATAGCCTCATAGGCAATCATGATGCGCTTGCGACCACAACCCCAGCGATAATGACCAATTACACCGGTTCCACGAATCACACGGTGACATGGAATTAAATATCCTAGTGGATTATTAGCTACTGCAGTACCTACCGCTCTTGAAGCGCTAGGCTGCCCAATTTTATTAGCCAGCTGACCATAGCTTATTAGTTCTCCTGGTAGTGTTTTTAGTAATGCGCTCCACACCCGTAATTGAAATTGTGTCCCTTTAACATATGCACTCAAGGGTAATGCTTGAGTATTTTCATAATTAAATATTTTTTCTAATAAATTTGTTGCGAGCTGATCATTATATCTAAGATCTGATTGAGGCCATTCAGTTATCAATTCATTGGTAGCTTTTTCTTTATCATTAGCTTCTATAAAGTCTAACTTAACAATCCCGCGTGAACAGCTTGCAATCAAACACTCTCCAAAAGGAGTAAAACCAAAGCCATAATCTATGATAAGTCCTAAACCACCACTTTTAATTTCCCCTGGAGATGCGGCCTTAATCTTGATGCATAGATCATGCAATCTAGACGGACTTGATAAACCAAGTACATGAGTTATATGCAAAATACTATTGCCATAAGCCAGTAACTTTTTTACATTGTCAAAAGTTAGATACTGTAAAAAGGACTTAGGAGTCACGCCGACCCATGCCGTAAATTTACGCTGAAAATGATACGGGCTTAAATCAACTACAGATGCTAATTCTTCCAGTGAAGGCTGCTCTGCATAGTGCTGACTCAAGTAATTAATTACTGCCGCCATTTGCCTGTAATCACTTTCTTTAGTCACCATAATAAGAATTTATCATGACAAACATGATCTACCCACCCGAATCTTGCTGTTATACTGGACAGATGAACCCACGAGCACTAATCACACTGTTTTTGGCATTTGCCAATGAATTGAAATATAAAAATTTGTTTCTGATTGTTATCGGTCTATTTACCCTCGACCTCTTTATACCTGATTTCATTCCTTTAATTGACGAGATTATTCTAGGCCTATTAGCCATTATTCTTGCCAATTGGAAGAGCGAAAGAAAACAAGAAGATGAAGGCAACCTTATTGAAGGCGAGATTGTAGACGAGGAAGATAAATAACAGCGCACTGGGACTATTTCCCTAAAACTATTTCTTAGGCATAAACTCAGGCGGGACATCATCAGCCCACTCGACCTGATAACGCACACTATCATCCTTAATTATCTTTTCTAACTGAGCGCTAGTCACGAGACCATTAAGCCGCAACACTAGATCACCATTAGGGTTATAAAAGAATGTTAATGGGATCATATTAACTTCCTTACCTACTACATCACCAGCCAATTTGGCATCGACCATCATCAACGGGTACTCAATGAAATAGTCTAAAGCGAATTCACTTAGCTCTTTTTTGTCAGGGAAATTAAAGGTAGGCCAATCTAGCGTGAGACCAACAACCATAGCGTCTTTATCTTGATGGAGATCATGAAAATCAATCAATGCATCTAGTTCTGCCCTACAATAGGGACAATCGGTTCCCCACACGTTGACCACAACCCATTTTCCTTTGCCAATATAATTACTTAACGCATGTTGCTTACCATCCAAACCATCAAGTAATGTATCTAGTGTTTCTGCATTAACTGAAGAAGAGAATAATAAGAGGATAAAAATTGAAACCAAATTACGGAGATAGAGAACCATGTTTATTCAACTAAAATATGTGACTAATACAATAGTTTAGCATAATCAATAAAATTTAAGAGCGGATACTACATTAAAAATTGTAGAAACTTACTTATGTAAATAATAGTCAGCGAGGTTAAAGACACCTCGCTGAACAATAATATTTATACAAACGGCAGAAAAGGTTCATCTACTGGCGTTTCAGCTAGATGGTTGACATAGTTACTCATTACCTTCTGCGTTAACCCCAAGACAATTTCTAGTAAATTACGTCTTTCATAGCCTGCTTCAAAAAATGTCGCTAACTCGGATTCACTTAAATGACCACGATTACGCACTAAGGCTAATGTGGTTTCATGCAGCGTTTGTAATTTTTTTGTAGGTAATTTTGTTTTATTGACTAACGCATCAATAATCGCAGTGTCTACCTTCATCATATGTGCAATGCCGGTATGCGCTGGGACACAGTAATGACATTCATGCTCAACATTTATTGTTTGCCAAACAACGGTTAATTCTTCTGCATCAAAACTTGTTGCCTGGAATGCATTATGAAGATCTTTATATGTCGACAACATTCCCGGCACTTCTGCCATAACACCATGCAGGTTTGGCACAAAACCGAAGACCTTTAATGAATCTTCCAATAATGGTTTACTCTCTTCCGGTGCATTATCTTTTGTATACAGTTCAAATTTCATTTTACTAATTCCTCGTATAAATTCAGTTGTCAGAAATAAATTGCCCAAATGCTCAGGATTTTCTATCCATTATTCTGGACTGATCGGTTCATAATAACAAGAATTATTTTAAATGCGGAATAACCACAACAAATACAGCGACTTACTTTTTAAGCTCTAATTCCTGAGTGGACTTTACAACGAAAGAGAATATTTTTGTATTTATAAAACGAGCATTTAAACGTGTGAAAAAGAAATTAATCTTATTAATAATCCCCGGCACAACCAGGTTGGTTTTACCTAGTTTTTTCAAGGCAATATCAACGACAACCTCAGCATCCATCGTCATTGGATTATTAAATTTTGATATTTTCACCAATTCTGTATGTGTCAGCCCCGGACACAAAGCCAAAACATCTATATTGAAGTCCTTCAGCTCTGCATCTATTGCCTCAGCAAACTGTAAATCAAAACCTTTTGATGCAGCATAGTTAGCCCAACGAGAAATAGCAGAAACTGCTGTTAAAGAAGCTAAAAATATTAGTGCGCCTTTATTCCTCTCTTTCATCTTATTACCGAAACCATGCGTTAAAATAATATATGACTTACAATTTGTATTGATTAATCTAATTTCATCTTCCAGATTATTATCAAGAAAATTACCTGTATTCAATATTCCTGCGTTATTTACCAAGAGACCTATCTCTAGATCATCTACCGCACTAACGACAGCTTTGGTTTGATCTTCATCGGATAAGTCTGCACAAACAACACGGGTCTGTATGTTATGCTCATCAAATAATTCTTGCGCAATCTTGTCTAACCTTTCCTTACGTCGGGCCACTAGCACCACGTTCATTCCTGCTGCTGCTAATTTATGACTGAACACTTCTCCAATTCCAGAAGAAGCACCCGTTATCAGTGCCCAATCGCCATAGGCCTCTTTCAAATTTTTCATATAATTTCCATTACTATTTATTGCTCACGTTTCCAGACTTCTGTTCTACCAAACAGTGATACACCTACATAGCCTCTTACCTTTAATGTGCCATCATCATTTAGCCATAATTTGCACTTATAGGTTTTACCACTATTAGGATCATAGATAGTGCCGCCGCTCCATAAGTTATCTTCTTGATAGCTAAAACCTTCAAGTATGGTCAGACCCTCTAACAATCTATCTCTTAATTGCGGATCTGGATTTTTACTATCCTTGCGACCATTATGTATTGGATCAGGTGTGCCAATGATAGTGCCGATATATTCAGTCTGCGCTAATGTAATCTCGATAATCCCATCACCCTTCGCATTAATCCAACTGCCAATAATCGCCTGTTCATTTGCAAACACTGACTGCATCATAATTAGGCTAATTGTAAAACCTTTAATTATGTTAATAAGCATATATAAGAACCTTATGTGAATAGTAACTGTAGTGAAAAAGTATATGTAACTATCATTTTTACCTAGATTCAATCCTTTTGATTTTGATCAATATGAAGGCTGATTGATACACATAAAATAAATGATAACAATTTTAGCTAAGGAATAATTATGATCCATCAAGTCAAAGGCGACATTATACTCACCAAGGCACAGGCAATAGCTCATGGTGTTGCACCAAATGATCCCATGAATCAGGGGCTCGCACTTTCATTACATGAAAACTATCCTGCTATGCATAAGGACTTCCATCATTGGTGTCATCAAAACCATCCGAAACCTGGAGAAGCATGGATGTGGGGTGGCGTAGACAATGTCCGCATTATCAATCTTCTGACTCAAAAAGGTGGGTATGAACATGGTTCTAAACCGGGCAAAGCCACTATTAGCAATATTAATCACGCACTACGTGCATTAGTTAAGATCATAAAGAAACAAGAAATAACCTCGCTAGCCCTACCTCGTCTTGCTACAGGTGTCGGCGGACTTGAATGGGGTGATGTCTTGCCATTGATAGAGGAACGCCTCGGTTCACTCGAAATTCCGGTTTATGTTTACACTGAATTTCATGTCGGTATGCAGGCCAAAGAACCGTGATGGATCATATAGAAGCAACTTATTCTTAAACGACTAAAGTCTCTCGGGATGAACGCGATTGCGCCCGAGATTCTTTGCTTCGTATAAGTTAACATCTGCACGTGCAAGCCACTCATTAGAACTCTCACCGGCCTTGTATTCCGCGACACCAAGGCTAACTGTTAACGATTGTCCCGATATTAATTCATTTTCTTCTACATATTTGCGTAAGCTTTCAGCTGTTGTTATTGCATGCTGAAATTCAGTATTTCTTAATAAGATCAAAAACTCTTCACCACCAATACGAAAAACATGATCAAGTCTTCGCTGTCTATTATGAAGTATATTAACCACATCTTTTAGGACATCATCACCGGCTTCATGACCAAGCGTGTCATTAACCTCTTTGAAGTGATCAATGTCGATTAACACTAAACTCGCAGGCCCAAAGTCACGTTTTGTTTCTTCTATAGCTTCTGATAAATAAAAATCTAATTGTCTACGATTCAATGCATTAGTTAATGGGTCATGCACTGCAAGCTTAGATAGTTTTTCCTGAAGTTTTATAAGATATCCAACGAGAATGTCACTGAAAAAACAAATCATACATAAAGTGAAAACAAAACGGCTTGCTAATTCAATATTTGTAATATAAAACGAAAATGGAATTAAAATTAATAAACTAATTACTGTCATCGCTCTTGCTTTTGTGCGTTCGATTACAAAGCCCATAACGAATAATGTAGGAAAACACCAAAACAAGGTCGTTGACCCCATAGCATGGATCAAGTAAATCAGCGACATTAGTAAAAAGATAAAAATCAGCCAAACAGGTAACAGCTGCTTATTCCTTTTAAAGAGTGAAAACGAATTAACAGAAAGTATTAACATTATTGCTATTGCTAACAATCCCAAAATATAACGGTTCTGGATGAAATGATTTATCGAGAATGGCAATAGAAAGGGAACTATTACCCAGCCCAGAACCATCCATGTACGATCCCGAAAGTCCTGTAGATAATTAAGCCCAAGAACATCGATAGGCTCATATGTCGCCACATCAATACGCTCTGGCTCTTGGATAGGCATAGCTGAAGCCTACCACCACTACCTATAGAGCTCCAACCATTTTACTACCCAATATTGATTACAAATTATTGCTTAATTTCTACCTAATTTGGGGCAATGAACCTAAATGACCTACTAATTTACTCAAGCTTGCTTACGCTGGAAGACCCAGTTCGTTTCACTGGACTCGGATTTATAGAACTTATAGCCATCAATATTAAAGGTTTTAATCGCTTCTGGATCCTTTAATTTATTCTTGATTATATAGGCACTCATAAGCCCGCGCGCCTTCTTGGCAAAGAAGCTGATTATCTTATATTGGCCTTTACTGAAGTCTTTGAAAACAGGAACTATAATCTCAGCATTAATATCACTTGCATGGATCGACTTAAAGTATTCATTCGATGCGAGGTTAATTAACGCCTTACTTTTGCTGGCCTTAATGTCTTTGTTAAGCTGATCAGTGATTTTTGTATTCCAAAATTCGTACAAATCTTTACCTTTCTTATTCTCAAACTTAGTCCCCATTTCTAATCGATAGGCCTGAATCAAGTCTAGTGGCCTCAACACCCCATAGAGTCCGGACAATATTCTGAGGTGTGATTGTGCAAATTTAAGGTCCTGTTTACTGAATGCTTCGGCATCGAGACCTGTGTAGACATCGCCCTTGAAGGCTAACAATGCCTGCTTGGCATTGTTCAAGGTAAACGGCGTTTTCCAATCATTAAAACGCATATAATTAAGCGTGCCGAGCTTGTCACTGATCTTCATCAAAGATGAAACCTCTTGCGGCGCCAGTTTCTTCAACTCAGATACCAATTGCCGAGAATCTTTTAAAAATTCTGCTTGTGTGTGGTCTTTGGTAATCGGCGAGGTTTCAAAATCCAGTGTCTTCGCAGGGGATATAACTATCAGCATTAAACTAAAAATTCCTCAGTAATTATTACAATTCATGATATTAACCTACCCAATATTAATAATATATTTCTATTCACTTCCACCCTAAATATGGGGCTTATTAGTGTATTATTCAGACTATTAGCACGTAAGATTAATCACACAATATTCAAGGGCTTTAACAATGGAAAAACCATACCTTTTACACATGATCACCCCAGCAAAAAACCTCAGTGCCTTTGATGTCAATATGGCATTTGATGCGGGCTGGCATGCCATGCCTTACTTAGGTGTTGAACTAGACGAGGTCGCAACCATAGTTCAAGACACCATTTTTTCAAGAGGCCCAAAAAGCCTGAAACGAACAGGCATATTTATCGGCGGGAGAGATATGCATCTGGCAATGGATATGTTCAATGCTGCGAAAGAAGCCATGGTACCGCCATTTGAAATATCCGTACTCACCGATCCAAGCGGTGCATTTACGACTTCCGCAGCAATGGTCGCCACCGTTAACCATCAACTTAAGATCAGACATGACGAAGACCTAAAAGGTCAAAATGTATTGGTTCTAGGCGGTACTGGCCCCGTCGGTGCGTCAGCAGCCGTATTGGCAGCAAAACTGGGTGCCAAAGTAACGATACTGGGTCGTGCCGTAGATAAAGCCAATCTGGTTGCCGAATTTTGTAATACGCGATATGGGACTGTCGTTGAAGGCGTGAAAGGTGATGCCAATGATCATGTTGACGACCTGATCCAAGATACCGACCTGATATTTGCTACAGCCAAGGCCGGAATACAAGTACTCAGTGAACAACAAGTCGCCGCCGCAGGCAAACTCAAAATAGCGGCTGACCTGAATGCCGTCCCACCAGCAGGTATCGCAGGAATTAGTCTGCACGACAATGGTGTTGCCATTAAAGGCAGCAAAAGCAATGCCGTTGGCATCGGCCCACTGGCGATCGGTGATATCAAATACAAAACCCAGCAGGGATTGTTAATCAAAATGTACAGCATGGGCGTACCGCTCTACTTTCATTTTGAAGATGCCTTTGAAGTCGCAATGGAAATAGTAAATTAATATTAATTAAGGATAGTTAAAGCCTTAACTGACCATGATGAATGATGGAATCATAAATGCTTTTTAAAAATAAAGTTTCCGTTCACTGGAAAGAATATTTTGACAACACCTGTAAAGGTGAAGATTTGTGGGGCCATTACAAAACATCAAATGGCGATCTGTATGTTGTTATCGATGGTGCTTCTTCACATGAAGGCACTAAAACAGGCGGAGATGTCGCACGATTAATAGATAAAAGATTAAAAGAAGAAGCGATCAACATAGTGCGAAGTAAGCACTTAAGAGAGCTCTTACATTCCATCAATACGGAGTCGATGAAGGTAAATGAAGGCGCTTATGCTGCGATAGCAGGCATATTACACAGAGGCCGGGGGATGTTCGCCTTTGGTGCTGGTGATGTTTCTATCCTCGCAAAAAAACCCAATGGCAAGTTACTACAAACATTACCGTTGGACTTGAGTATGCAAAGGGACGAAGCAGAAAAAACAGCCATGACTGAAATAGGCACCATCATTGATGGCAAGGAAATCACATCGGAAAACTATATTAAACGAGTAAATCAATTTTTAAATCACGGACTATCCAATGCCGTCGGTATTGGCGAATCATTTTTCTTGAATGAGAAAAGCTTTTACGTCAAAGAAGGTGCCGCCTTGCTGATTGCTTCAGATGGCATAACCGATCCTTTCATGGATCCACAAAAAGAATCAGGAAAAATCCCAAAGGAAAATGCGTTAAAACTCTATGAGCTAATCAACTCAACTAATAACGCAGAAGAGGCAGCAGACGCCCTCAAAGAATTATTTTGGGACACCCAAGTCAAGGAAAAGCGAAAGATTAAAGCCGATGATAGAACCGGCATATTCTTATACATGCTAAACAGAAAAGAAGCCTGAGCCTTTTTAAATATGCCTATAACGCCATTTCATATGGGGCCAGGGATGCTAATAAAGGCGCTGTTACAAGGCTTTTTCAGTTTAATAATATTTGGCTGGGCTCAATTGCTCATGGACATTCAACCGATACTGGTTGTGTTGACGGGCGAAGGAAACTTACACGGATTTTCTCACACCTATATCGGCGCAACATTAATTGCCATATTTAGTATCATAACCGGTAGATGGGTCTATCAAGCGATAATGATCTTTATCAAGAAAGATTTTAGCGACTATCAAAAAAAACTATTTGATGTCCCTAAAAAGTTAACCCTGCGTGTTTGTGTGCTTAGCGCCTTTATTGGCACATACAGCCATGTCTTGCTAGACAGCATCATGCATGCAGATGTAGAACCCTATTACCCGATCTCCTTAGAGAACGACATTAACTTAATTCTTTCAATCGAGAATTTACATAAACTCTGCATCTACACAGGCCTGCTTGGCGTAACTATTTTTTTCATCATTCGAAGTGTGAAATTAAAAAAATAGAATCGATTCAACAACCCAGAAATATGGCAGCCTATTAGTTCAACACCATGTTTGTTGATCTTCAGGACGTTCGAGAAGCTCACGTACATTTGCCTCCAAAATTCGATAACCTACGTTACCTGTCAAACGTTGCCTATCCTCATTAAACGTTAGCGTGGGACTAGAACGAACATGCTTATCAAGTGCACGCTGCATATGCTCACTCAAGACCGCATAAGCTTTTCCATTAGCTATGCTGGATTCAAATTCTGAAATTGGCAAGTTTTGTTCCTCAATAATTTCTTTGATGATGGCAGTGTTTGAAATGTCTCTTGCTTCAGAAAAAAATGATTTTCGCATTTGCCATGCGAGATGATTAAACGTTCCTGTCGCTAACGTACCATTTTCTTCTGCAATCTGCGCCGCGCACAAATACAAGTGGCTAGGAAGAGAGGAATACGGGGCATCCTTCACCCAAATATCCTCATGCACACCTAGATGACCGAATTCTCTGACAATCTTTTGTACGTGTTCGCTGTATGCTCTGCGACCGCCCTTGTTTTCCCATGCCTTATCAATCTTTCCCACAGCATTACCAAACACAGAAAAAAATAAAAATTCAAAGTCGACTTTTTCACCAAAATTATCGATAAGCTCATCAACGCGTATCTCAGACACATAAGCCCACACACAAAGCACATCGGAGTAATGTGTAATATTTATTTGTTTCATTTATAAATTATTTCTTATGTGTCTCTCCTGTGAGATCGGCATAGGGATATTTAGACGAACCATAACGCAGCACCAACGTTGTCAATGCCAGTATTAAAATCGCTCCGGTGATATACAAAATACCCGCATCGGGCACATGATGAATGGAGATATGACCGATTAACATTCGGGTCAAGCCAGTGATAGCGACATAGATCAGATAACGCACCGGCATGTGGTTTGTTTTAAAGTAAATCCCAATCATTGCCAATAACTCAAGATAGATAAAGAGCAGCAGGATGTCCTCAATGGAATGGTGCCCCTTCATGGCCATGTCAACAAAGGTCGACACACCTGACCAGACAATCGCAGCCCCAATAAAAAACAAGGTTAAGGCATGAAACCATTCCACCAAGAGGTTGCCAATGGTATCGGCGTTCATCTTTAATTTTTTGTCAAATTGTTCAAGTTTTTGAAGGTCAGCCACGGGATGGTTCCTGTTTTTTATCGTTACGTTGATTATCGTTAAAAACAACGCTTCATGCGAATCTTATCAACATTAATGTCATGCAAAGCCAATAATACTCACCACTTATATTGCATCGCAGCAGCTAACGTCCTTGCAGCTCTATATGCCCTACGCCATTTAACTAACGAAACGATATTTATAAGATACCCATACAGGAGATGGTTTGGCCTAAAATATGGAATAATATGGTCTAAAAACATCATCATAATGGGGTAGATAATCTTCACACACCTCATAAATTAAATAGGCTGAAATAAAATGACTCCTTTTTTCTATAGCTATATCGCCACGTGGGTAACAGCTTGTGTCATTGCATTAATCTTGATGGTTAAGAACCACAAATCGATTATTTTATTTCAGAAAAACTATTGGGACTTTCTAAAAATTAAATGGAAGTTAACAACCTTTATCATCGCCACGTCTGCATTTATCATTCTAGCGCCTTACACAGGTGATCCGACATGGGATTATTACGATGCGGCATTTATGTCGATACTGACATTCATCACCGCCCCTTGGTCAGTAGGCACATTATTCCGCTTTATTAAACGGCAGGAAAAATTCAAGATTGCCTACATTGCTATTTGTGCATGGATGTTCTCAGCTAGCTGGTCTTACGATATCTATCTGGTATTTCGCGATGGTTTCTATCCCATCACATGGAGCAGCAATATCTTTGCCTCAGGTGTTTTATATGCCTCTGCTGGATTATTCTGGAATCTCGAATACAGGGAGGGACGTGGTGTCATCTTTGGCTTTATGGAAAACGATTGGCCTAATACCAATGGCGCAACGGGCTTCAACAAAATAGTATTTTACGCTATTCCATTCATGATATTAGCAGCGGCCATTTTCATTCCCTTTTTTATCTAAGCAAATCTTATATTTTCACGTTATTTTTTGTCCGTAAATTCAACCGAACCATCTTCATTTACTTTTTTAATAATTTCCGTGCTTAATGCGTTAGATTTTCCGATCATAAACTCATTTCCTGTGTAGTTACCCTGAAAACGATCAATCTTCTTTCCAGCATAGTTCATTACTGATTTATTAAGTTTTGAGTACGAACTACCAGAAACTTTATAACTGGACGAACTACCGATATACGTAACCTCTGCACCCGCTCCATTTGAAACTTTACTTTTTTGGCTGCCTGCTATGAGTATCTGTTTCGGCTTAAGGCCTTTTATTTTCCAGGTCACAGCATCATGAGAGGCTAATACTAAAACAACGGGTTTTTCAGTAGCACCTATTTTGACCGTTACCGGAAAACCTTCTGCACTTTTCATCTCTTGCCGCTTGGCTTCCGTCTTTTCTGCCCACCAAGGACCCATACCCTCAGGTTTTTGACCTTCATACACACCTATAGCTTCAACAAGAAAATCACCCTTCAATTTAAGAACAGCCGGTGCAGTATTTAACGCTATTCTTTCTTCCTTTTTTTGCTGCTCTGTATTTAAAAACATTGTTAATGGCAACATATCTATTGGTGAATCAACTGATTTTAAAACTCTTTTGTAGACATAAAGAACTTTTTCGCCTTCAAAAACAGAAATGGCATTGTTTGCTATATCATCAACATACTTTGCGCTATATTTTCCAGCATCCAGAAAAAGTGTATGAGTTGCCCTAACATCATTCCCGTACTCCCTGCCATAGACAAAAACAACATCATCTTTAAGATTCTTCAAAACATGGGGAGCCATATTAAATTTATCCAGCTCAACCTTTTTATTAAAACGAAGATTACTATGTTTATAGATATATAATTCTTTACTTGATGTCTGAATTATAAGCTTTTCAGTTTTATCCGTTAATTCACAAGAAGTCACATTGCCGGCTTTTTTATCAAGTTTTTGTTCGCGTTTAACCTCCATTCGTCCCGAATCATTTTTGTCGATAGCCCATAGCGTTATTTGATTTCTCCCTGCAGACACAACCCTGTTCTGTTCATTATTAATCTCTAGGCATTTAATATCATTGCCTGAACCATAACCCTTGTATTTCGTATCACCCAAAGAAAAATCATAAATTGCTAGTTCCTTTCCTTCTGCGTAAACTAATTGCTCTCCATTATTCAACTGAGCAAAATGTGTTATTTGTTGCGTTAATTCCAATAAGATCTTTCCAGACTCTACATCAACAAGCTTAAAGGTATCTGGTGAGCGGGAATTTTTATAACTCGATATGAATAAGACGCGGCCATTACTACTAAACTCAGCCATATAAGGTGGCTTAACACCGGGGATCGTATGCAATAACGAACCCGTATTTAAATCCATTAAGTGAAGAAAGTCTCCGTTTTTACGGTGTGAATCAAAAAGCGCAACTACACTATTGTTTTTATTAACGGCCATTTTATAAACGGACATCTTCTTAAGATCATAAGAGACGTTAGAAACCGGTGGCGGTTCTATCTCCAACAACGGCTTTTTAAGTATTTTTAATACATTAAGATTTATCAGGTACTTCCCTCTGTTTTCATCGATCTCCTTTAAACACTGAATACTCTCTTGTAGAGGGATATCTTCATCCAGTTTTTCATTTACGCACTTGTCTTCCCGTAGCGCTAACCAAACCTTATGCTCATTATAAATCTTTTCCTTCTCGACCTCAGTCTCCATATTGTTTTTCAATGCGATAAATACATCTTTTACTCTTTCATTGACATCGTATTTTTGTTTTTTGTGGAGTTCATCAATGGCCTCAGAATAATTAAAAAATTTGTCTGAAACTGCTTCTTCCTGCTTCTGATTTACATCAGCTTGCTCACAAGAGAGCAACCCTGATGTTAACAAGACCAATAAAAGATAGCGCCTTATCCCTTTCATCGTATATTTTTTTACTTTGTCATCCATCAAATTTTGTTAATCAATCACCATTATTGCCATTACGATACACGATATACATAGCAATTAACCTACCCCAAATTGATTATATATTTTTAATTATTCTCTACCCTATATGGATTATTTCATTATCTCTTCAGAGGAGTAATATTTTGGAGGCACATCATATTTATTGGGGGATAAATAATGATTAATACGGATAAATTAACCATCGTCTTTGTACACGGGCTCGCGGCAAAACCACCGGCGGCGGACTTACATCGTTTGTGGCAGAAAGCGTTCATCGAAAATATCCGTATAGACTCAGCATCGCTCGCCAGCAAACTGGAAGCCAACCCAGATATATTCAAATCTGCCTATTGGGCGAATGCTATACCTGACCATATTGAAGACACCGCAGACTATGTCACTGGCTTAAATAAATCGGTTAATAAAGTCATCGGCATACGTCGTCGATTAAAAAACCAACTGCATATAAAGAAAGCAGGCTGGGCAGGAGCGAATATAAAGAAGTTTG
Source organism: Gammaproteobacteria bacterium (assembly GCA_021773235.1). Classification (GTDB taxonomy): domain Bacteria; phylum Pseudomonadota; class Gammaproteobacteria; order Eutrophobiales; family Eutrophobiaceae; genus UBA7359. Next base: position 190,932 of record JAJFKL010000019.1, read on the forward strand.
GACTCTCCATTGTCGATGCACTCGGTAGCGCATTAACCATTAAAGACAACGTCATCGAAGAATACATGCGCGAAGTCCGCTTATATAAAAACGATCAATTCATCGCCGAACAAATACGCCAACCACTGGAAGACATACTGACAACCGCATGGGACAAAAATCACAAGGTCGTAATAATCAGTCATTCCATGGGCACGTTTATCTCATACGATGTGTTATGGAAGTATTCACATAGAAGCGAAGAAAAATATACCCAATACAGAAACAATAAAGTCGACTACTTCATCACCATGGGCAGCCCACTTGGCGACGATAGCCTAAGAGAATTCATGTTAATAGATCGTTGGAAAAAATCACCCGACTCAGACCACGAAGAAGAACGCAATCGCCTCTATCCACTAAACATAAAAAAATGGCACAACTTCTCCGCCTACGGCGACGTCGTCTGCCACGACTCAACACTCGATGACGACTTCTTCAAAGGCATGAAACAACACGTCAAAGCCTACAAAGCAAACGACCTAAAAGACTACACAAAACTCTACAACCCGTTTGAAAATGCAGAAGACAAAAAGAACCCACACAAAAGTTACGGCTACCTGATCCAACCGAAACTGAGTGAAAAATTTAAAGAGTTTATGGGTTAGTCCTAATGATTAAATCAAACGTCACTGATTCTTTTGGGCTTATAACAGGAAAATAAATGGATACTAAATCGACTATCGAATTAATCCTTGCCGGAATAATGGTGCTCGGCATTGTCGCGCTATTTGTAAACCGCTATCAACTGAAAAAAGGAATCGGTGCCAGAATAATACAATTCGCGGGTGTGATCCTGGTTGTGCCGCTTATAGGCATACTAGCACTTGAAGGTGTACTTGAAGCACAAACAACAGGAACCGTCATTGGCGCTCTACTCGGCTACCTGCTTTCGGGTATTTCAAACTTCGATTCAAATAGCAGCGAAACTAAAAAAAGCACCTCTACTGTATAACAACAATAATCAAAAAAAAACGGAGATAAGAAATGGACTTAATCTACAAACATGAAAAACCATTATTCAAAATCATGGTTATTCTTTCTGGAATATTCTGGTTATTGCTCATCGGTGGAACCATCGGCATAGGCTTATTTTATATCTTGTTTTTTTATGTCTTTTTCTTATTCGCACATTCTGCATTCATAAGCTACCTCAAAGGAAACGGGGTGCAAATCACTGCCGAACAATACCCCGATCTACATAAGCGTATCGTTGATTGCTGCGACAAAGTAGACCTAAAAGAAATTCCAGAAGCCTATCTATTACGTACCGATTTTTTCAATGCCCTTGCTACCCGCTTTCTCGGCAGACATTTCATCGTACTGTTCACCGATGTACTCGATGCACTAGATGATCAACCCGGTGCGATAAACTTCTATATAGGTCATGAAGTCGGACATATCCATAGAGACCATTTATTTTGGAGTCCCGTTCTATTTCCCGCAGGCATGTTACCCATATTAGGTGCCGCTTATCGCCGCTCAGAAGAATACACCTGTGATCGTTACGGTGCCGCGTGCTGTGAAAACGATGATGATGTCAAAGCAGCCATAGCCGCAATCGCAGCCGGCGATACCCGTTGGAAAACAATCAATGTTGATGCCTATCTAAAACAAATCGAAACCACTAGTGGCTTCTGGATGTCCTTCAATGAAATCCTCAGTGATTATCCGTGGTTAACGAAACGTATGGCAACGGCGATCGCCTTTCGTAACGGAGAAGAAATAACACACCCCAGTCGACATAAGTTCGCATGGTTCCTATCGATATTTTTACCACGCTTAGGTGTTGGCGGTGGTGGTGGCGGACTTGTTTCCCTCATGATCGTCGTCGCAATAATCGGCATACTCGCCGCCGTGGCTATCCCTGCGTATCAGGACTACATCATCCGCGCACAAACAACGACCACCTACGCCGCAGCAGTCGGTGTCCGCAACAAAGTCACTGAATATGTTGTCGAAACAAACAACTGGCCTACCAGCATGACCGATTTAGGCTATGCAACAGAAGCACTCACCGATACCAATGGTAACTACTCAATTGGCATCTACGAAAATGGCGTCATAGGCGTAGACGTCGGCACGGATACAGAAGGCGCTACAAAATACATCGTACTAGAACCCATCGTCGAAAATGAAGAAATAACATGGGATTGCTACGGCGATAACCTAGATGACAAATACTTACCTTCGGCGTGTAAATAAATGGCGGAATCAATTAAATCAAACCTCTACCCTTGTGCCCACTGCAAAGAAACCGGGACATGCACGAATGGAAAAGACGGTGCAAGTTGTACTGCATGCATTATTAAAAATGAGATATTTATGTTATTCAGATTTAAAACACATGTGGGACTTCTTTGTGGTGCTTGTGGTGGCATTGGTCAAGCAGAACCATTAACTGAAAGAATGAATAAGCGAACCAAACCAATGCTTGCTATAGCTATAGTATTAATTATGTTTACGTTGATATTTTTTTCACTGCTTACAAAAAGCCCTCACTTTACAGCTATCCTTGCATTCGCCACGACACTCATCGGTACAATCGCTGGCTATTACTTTTCATCGAATAAAACTGGCAATGTATAAGGAGAACGTTGATGAAGAAAAAAACTGCCAAAGTCACAAAGTTTATCGAAGACTTGCATGGGTTCATTACTAGTAATCCTCAATTTAGGAAAAACACAGCCACAAAAACAGAAGTGCAAATTCAAGCAGAGATTCGCCCATTAATAGTTCAGTACTTAGAAAAGCATTTTTCAGATGCTGGTTATAAAGATGCTGTTGCAAAAGCAAATAAATCTTTTTACTGGGAAGGCCAAGAAGGAAAGTACGGCAAAGGCCGTCAAGCAACTTTTGGAGCTAGAAACTATCCAGACTTTATTATCACAAAACCATACCTAGTTGCTGTTGAATACAAACAAAGCCCTAATGGCTCAACGGTGAAGCAAGGTATTGGTCAATCCTTTATGCACACAATGACTGAAGATTTTCATTATGTTTACTATTTATTTCATGATGAAAGCAAAGACAAAAAAATAGAGAACTCAATTAATTATGATAAAGAGAAATCTATAATTAATAAAATGTGGTCTGATTTCAATGTATTCATCAGATTCGTCTAAACTCATAACAATTTAAATAAATCTGCCCCCTATTATTTCTTGATAAACTACTTTGCTTTTACACAATGGAAGAAAATTTAAAATACATATTTGATAACGTAAATAACTGGTTAAAATTTGCGGAAGCAAAAACTGCAACGTTGTTAGCTGCAAATAGCGCGATTATATTTGGATTATTAAATTTAATCGAAAAATATGATTATTGTATTCTCACTGAGAAATATATTGTTTTTGTAACATTACAATTATTACTTAGCTCAATAATATGCCTTGCATCGTTCATTCCATCACTACTAATTTCCGGCATATTTCATTCAAAAAGAAAAGAAAATACGGATAATCTTTATTATTTCTTAGAAATTGCAAAATATACACCACTTGAATATTTAAAATCCTTAAATCATTCAATGGGAAATGATTCTGAAGAAACAATTTTTACTAACTCTGAAGTTATGTTATCCGAGCAAATAATTATTAATTCCGTTATTGCCAAAGATAAATATTACTATTTTAAATCCTCAATTTGGTTAAGTTTATCTGCAATAATTTCTCCCGTACTTGTATTTTTACTCATCATGTTTAGAAGAAAGAAATAATAATCATGTCCATTGAGAATTTACAGGATACAATTACAGATGAAATTAAAACAATAATTTCTAGTGAATTCGATATAAATCTAAGCAAAACCACTCAAGTACCAACCGTTGACGATTATAATATTACTTATCCTAATTTTGATTTAAAACAACAAGATTGCAAGCAAATTGAAACAAGCATTCTCTATATCGACATAAGATCTTCAACCTTGATGAACATAAAACATAGGCCAGAAACACTTGTGAAATTATATTCTGCGTTTATACGAACGATGTCTACTTGTGCAGAATATTTTGGAGGCAAGGTGCGTGGTATTGTGGGCGACAGACTAATGGTTGTATTTGATGAGGAAGCTTCATCATTATATGCAGTAGAAACTGCTGTATTAATGAACACTGCAAGAATTATTTTGAATAGAGCTTTCCCACACAATAATGTCCATTGTGGAATTGGTCTAGATTATGGACTTATGACAGTTGCTAAGACAGGAAAAATAAAGAGAGGTAAAGAGACATCTACAAGTAAAGCTCTAGTATGGTTAGGAAAGCCTGCCAATATCGCTTCGAAATTAACAGATCAAGCAGCGAAAACTCACTCTGAAAACAAACAAATTATAAGAGAGATGCATAAAATTCCTACACCCAATATGTCTGGGTTATTAGGCTTAGGACTGGCGAGGCAATTAGGTAGCTCCACAAACCAAGAATATATTTGGAAAGATGTTCAGGTTGCTGATTTTTTAAATAAATTAGATAAAAAATATACTCTAAATTCTAGTACGATTTTAACACACCCCGACAATTCCTTTAGCAGTTTCATTATCGCAAATGAAACTGTTGAATATAGAACGCCACCAATACTAACAACAGGGCGTATAATTCAACAGTTTAGAAAATATGCAGATGCCAACTTAAAGATTAAACGAAAATGGATAACTCAAAAAATAACTGTGCCTGGACTATCAGGTTCGGTATATGGCTGCAATGATACAGATCCAGTAATTAGAAAGAATATTGGGCAAATTGTTCGGCAACTTAAATGATACTGTTTGAAATAATACAATTAATTGGGGACAGACCACGATTTACCAATCCCCTCATAACTTGCCGAGACATTCTTTTATTTCAAGGTTGAGCTACATGGATGTAGCGAAAGCGCATTAGGACAGGAGTCCGTATGCGCGTACCGTACCGTAATGAAATAAAAGAATGATGAGGGAACCCGTAGGACAAGTTATTAGGGTGCCCTTCTCTTTGGTTACTTATCTCTTGGGCATGCAAGAGAAAGTAACTCGCGTACAAGCGAAATCAATTCTAAAAAGAATTCAAAACTTTAAAGCTTAACGAAAAACTCCCGCATCAGCGGGAGTTATATTGTATTACTGGGTTCCCGCCGACGCGGGAATGACAAAGAATTATTAACCAACTTGCTCTTTCATTTCCTTCATATCTTCAACACGACGAATCTCGAATGAACCTGATCTAGTGAGAGCGGGATGTCCTGACATTAATTCAACTGCATGAGCGATGCTTTCCGCTTCTAACGTAATAATGGGGATCAGTACTTTATCCATCACTACCGCAGTACCGTCGGTTACCTCGACCTTGCCATTGATATTTCGCACGGTTTTACCAAAGTCCGGGCTTTGTAACAACTCGATACCGAGAACATGCCCAGCCTTTGCCAATTCAGCACCAAAGGCAAGACTCTCAGCGATTAAGGCATTAACTTCATCCAGGGGCATAGCGTCCAATAATTCCTGATTGAAATAACCGAGACAAATGAATTTCATGCTTTTTCCCCTGTGCTATTAATAGATTGGATTTACCGATTCTAATATACCTTGCCTATACAAGAAATAAGTAAGATCAAATAAAATCGATGGGATCAGACCGCTCTTTTACTTCATGTAAACGCGGTATTAGGACACGATCGCATGAATACAGGAGGTAGAACGCATGACAAGATAATGTGGGCGGTCATTATTTTGCTTATAACTGAGGCAAGTAAGCTGAATTGAGTTTTATTATTTATGACACATACCTTTTAAGGTTTGGTAAGTGCCCTGCAAAAAACTGCATATTATCTGCGGTAAATGCAGGATTAATGTTGACTCTCTGCGCAAGTTTTTTTACGCAGGTTTCTTTAATACTCCAAAAGAATATTTTTCTTGTGTTTGCTTGCACTGCTACATCTTCAAGCACAGAAGCAATAAGTTGGCCTAAATGTATCTTTCCTCGATAAGCCTTACTTACACCAAGATCTTGTAAATATATAACAGACTCTTTTCCAACAAGCTTGCCTAGCTGGTGTTTTATATTTATCGAACTGTGTGATTGAACATATTGAACAGCGTTTATAGTGTCATGTACTTCTGATGCTGTTATTAATTGCGCCCAACAAAACCCAATAACTTCTGAGGTTCTTGAATCAACACACAGCCTAATAGAGGCAGCTCCTGTTAATTGCTTTTGCAAAATAATTATCACGTCTTCATAAGTATAATCCTCGGACCAGACATCCGACTCATTAAATATCTCTATGTAGCAATTGATTAGACTATCTATTAACGGCCTTTTTTTATAAAGGCTTTCAAAGTCTTGAAAATCGATGAAATTATGGTTTTTAGTTTTGCCTATCCTATTTTTATAATTATTCATTTAACTTTCCTTTATTTAATTATTGGCTTAATTCGGATTTCATTTCGATATTCAAATCGTGTCCTAATAACATTTTTAGTAGTTGTTGTTCTTTTTTTCCTGAAAAACCGCATTCATCAATATCAAACTCAGGGTTTCTATATGTGCCAAACAGCATGTCCCACCAAACTATGTCACTGTAGTTATGAGCATGGTGGTTAGATTTATGATGCAATCTATGCATTTCAGGTGTTTGAAAAACATATCCTACTTGCCTTGGCAATCGAATATTTGCATGAATTAACAATCCGGCGACACCCGTAATAATCGTGTACCAACTTGCAGCATTGATATTTAGTCCTAATAATATGAATACGATTACATTGCTAATTAGTAAATTCGCCAACATATCTAAAGGGTGTATGTAATATGCTGTTAACGCTTCTATTCGTGTTGGGCTGTGGTGGAGTTGGTGAAAATATTTCCAGAAAAAATTTGAGCTATGACGTAATCGATGCCACCAATAAACAACAAATGTGAAAATAAAATAAGCGATTGCAGCTCCTATCACAGGCGGCAATTGGCTGAGGTCAAAGACAGCGATATCAATATTGATTTTTACCATGTAGCTATCAACTAGATAAAAAACCAATATGTTTATCGCATTTATTAAAAGCGCTCGTAAATACCAAACTGCTTGCAACTTATTAGGATGGGCTGGAAATAGATACTCAAGCCCAATTAAAAACCCGGCGCTTGTATAAACAACTATCAATGCAAATTCAGCCATAATTTCCTCACAAGTAAAATTTATGGCTGCATTATTAACTTAGCACTGATATAAACAACTATTTATTGATATAGTGCAGTATATGGTCTAAATTAGACTGTATTTCAATACTTTATTTCTTATGCTATCTGACCATCTCTTAATCGCACTAAAGAAAACATTACGGAAAAAGGGGATATCTTATAAATCCGCGGCTGAAGAACTAGGGTTATCTGAATCAAGTATTAAACGTTTATTCGCTGAAAAAAGTTTTTCGCTAGTACGTTTGGAAAAACTATGTGAGTTAGCTGAAATTGAATTATCCCAATTAATACAAATTGCTGAGTCAAGCTTACAACAAACAGATCAACTCACTACAGAACAAGAACAAGAGATCGTCGACAACCCAAGATTGTTGTTAGTTGGTGTTTGTCTGATTAATCAGTTCACATTTGATGAAATTTTAAATAAATATGCATTCAAAAAAACGGAATTGATCAAATTATTTGTAAAACTAGATCGTATAAATATTATCGAATATTTACCTAATAACAGATATCGATTAAAAATTTCCCGTAATTTCCACTGGCTATCTAATGGACCAATCCTTCGGTTTTTTATTCAAACAATTGTGAAAGAATACTTGATTGACGATATCAACAATCCAAACAATCATATGCATTATGTGTGGGGCATGTTAACTAAGAGTTCTGCACAAGAGCTTACAAAACGTATTCAAAGAGTCATCGATGATTATATGCAGCTATCTGGTAAAGATGGGCAACTACCAATGACAGAAAAATTATCTAGTAGCTTATTCATTCTTTTTAAAGAGGACTGGGAGCCAAAAATATTTAAGGAACAATGGAAAACGAATTCTTAATAATAGGTGGTAAACCACGTTTTCCAATTCTTTTCGATCCACCTCCCCCCCTATAACTTACTGAGTCACTGTTTTATTTCAAGGTTGAGCTATATAGACCTCGGTACACCCTTGAGGGGTGTGTAGCGAAAACGCATTAGGACACGACTGCATGGATGCAGGAGATAGAGCGAAGTAGGAAGCCAGAGTCGAGGACGACCGCCATGGATGGCGGAAGTGTCGATTATGCAGGAGCAATAATCGACCGGAGTATGCGCGTACCGTTATGAAATAAAAGAATGACGAGGGTATCACGCAGTGACAAGATATTGGGGTGTCCTTTTTTCTTGGTAACTTCTTTTTTTGGACAAGCAAAAAAGAAGTTACTCGCCGGTTGAAGGCGAAACCGATTTCTAAAAGAACGAAAAACTTAAAGACTGAACGTAAAACTCCCGCATACGCCTACATGGATGTACGACTGCATGGACGCAGGAGGTAGAACGACTCAGGAGACAAAGTCGAGGTGGTAGAGTCGAGTCTGGAACAGAGACCGAAGCGAGAGTTATTAGTTTTTACTGGATTCCCATCTTCATGGGAATGACGTTTAAGCGATCAGACCGGACTAGGAAGGTCTGATGACCCCATCAGATACTTATCAACAGCCGCCGCCGCACTACGTCCTTCAGCAATAGCCCATACAATCAAACTCTGTCCATGTTGCATATCACCCGCAACAAACACACCTTCTACATTCGTCTGCCAGTTTTCTTGCCAGACGTTTGTGCGATCATTTAGATCGATACCGAGTTGTTCAACCAGACCTTCTTTTTCTGCACCGGTGAAACCCATTGCTAAGAAAACAAAGTCTGCTTTGAGCATTTCTTTGCTATTGGGTACGTCATTAAACTGCATACGACCGGGTTCGCGTTGTAGTTCTACCTTGGTGAGTTCGAGTTCAGTTAGGTTACCGTCGGCATCGCCATGGAATTTTTTCGTTTGTACTGAATAGACACGTTCGCCACCTTCTTCGTGCGCCGATGCGGTACGATAGATGAACGGCCATTGTGGCCATGGGTTATCTTGTGCACGTGATTTTGGTGGCTTAGGCATAATCTCAAGTGAAGTCACTGAGGCTGCGCCTTGTCTGTGCGAGGTGCCAATACAATCAGCACCGGTATCACCACCACCGATGACGATGACATGTTTGCCTTTAGTATTGATCAATTCATCTTCAGGAATAGTATCGCCCATGCAAAGTCGATTTGCTTGTGGCAGGAATTCCATCGCTTGATAAACACCCTTTAACTTTCGACCAGGGATCGGCAAGTCGCGGCGGGCGCTGGCACCACCACTTAACACTAGTGCATCAAATTCTTTCTTTAATTCTGTCGCATCGATATCGATACCGATATGACTGTTTGGTTTGAAGGTCACGCCTTCGGCTTCCATCTGTTCCATACGGCGATCAAGACGACTCTTTTCCATCTTGAATTCCGGGATACCGTAACGCATTAAACCACCGATACGATCATCTCTTTCAAACAAGGTGACGTCATGTCCGGCGCGCGCGAGTTGTTGTGCGGCAGCCATGCCTGCGGGACCGGAACCGATCACACCGACTTTCTTGCCGGTTTTCTTTTCTGGAATCTCGGGTTTGATCCAACCATTTTCCCAAGCCTTATCGATAATAGATAACTCGACGGCTTTGATCGTTACTGGATCTTCATTAATACCGAGTACACAAGCACCTTCACAGGGCGCAGGGCACAGGGTGCCGGTGAATTCAGGGAAGTTATTAGTAGCATGCAAACGTTTGATCGCATCTTGCCATTGATCGCGATAGACCAAGTCGTTCCAGTCCGGGATCAAGTTACCTAAAGGACAGCCTTGATGACAGAACGGGATACCGCAGTCCATACAGCGTGCGGCTTGTTCTTTTAATGGCGCAACCGGCCAAGGCTGCATGACCTGTTTCCAATCTTGTTTACGTTCTTCTATGGGGCGGTAAGGTTGTTTTGCCCTACCGTGTTCCATAAACCCTGTTGGTTTACCCATTGGCGGCCTCCATTACGGCTTCTTCTTCGGTCAGGCCTTTCTCTTTGCCACGCTTGATGGCCTCGAGTACACGCTTATATTGAACCGGCATGACCTTTACAAATTTTGATTGGTATTCGTTCCAGTTGCCCAAGATTTTTTCGGCAACGGTACTTTGTGTGTATTGCACATGTTTTGTCAGTAGACCTTTAACGATCTCAACATCTTCTGCGCTTTCTATCGACTCGAGATTGACCATGCCCATATTGCAATGGATCTTAAAGTCATCATCTTCATCGAGCACATAGGCGATACCACCTGACATACCTGCGGCGAAGTTACGACCGGTCTTACCGATGATGACAACGCGACCACCGGTCATGTATTCACAACCATGGTCACCGACACCTTCGACAACGGTATTAACACCACTGTTACGCACACAGAAGCGTTCGCCAGCAAGACCTCGGAAATAGGCCTCGCCTTGGGTTGCACCATAAAGCACAACGTTACCAACTAAGGTATTTTCTTCTGGGACAAAGGATGATTTACGTGGTGGATAGACAATGATCTTACCGCCAGAGAGTCCCTTGCCGATGTAATCATTCGAATCACCTTCTAATGTCATCGTCACACCCTTTGGTACAAAGGCACCAAAGCTCATACCGGCTGATCCGTTAAAATGGATGTTCACGGTATCTTCTGGCAAACCTTCACTGCCATAACGTGTGGTAATGTTGTAACCAAGGATAGTACCGGTTGTTCTATCGGTGTTCTTGATCGGTAATATGATATCGACTTTCTTTTTATTTTCTAATGCCTCTTCACTCAGTGGCACTATCTTGGTCATATCGAGTGATTTTTCTAAGCCGTGATCTTGTTCGTTTACACAATAGATCTCATCACCCGGACGTGCCGTTGGTTTATGTAGGATGTTAGTGAAATCTAATCCTGCGGCCTTCCAATGATCGACTGCTTTCTTGGTTTCTATTCTATCGACCTGTCCGATCATTTCGTCAACGGTTCTAAAACCCAACTCGGCCATATACTCGCGTACTTCTTCAGCGATGTACTTAAAGAAATTTTCAACAAACTCAGGCTGGCCACTGAATTTTTTCGTCAGCTCTGGATTCTGTGTGGCGACGCCAACTGGACAAGTATTTAAATGACAGACGCGCATCATGATGCAACCTGAAACGACTAGCGGTGCAGTCGAGAACCCGAATTCTTCTGCGCCAAGTAAGGCAGCGATAACAACATCGCGCCCGGTCTTAAGCTGACCGTCGGTTTGAACAACGATACGATCGCGTAGACCATTCATTACCAATACTTGTTGTGTCTCGGCTACGCCTAATTCCCAAGGTAGGCCTGCATGCTTCAATGAGCTCATCGGTGATGCACCGGTACCGCCATCATAACCAGACACTAACACCACATCGGAATGTGCTTTCGCGACACCGGCGGCGACTGTACCAACACCAACTTCGGCTACCAACTTCACGTGAATACGTGCCTTTGGATTCGCGTTCTTTAAATCGTGAATCAATTGCGCCAAATCTTCGATTGAATAAATATCGTGGTGCGGTGGTGGTGAAATCAATTCAACCCATGGTGTGGAATGTCTGACTTCTGCAATCCATGGATACACTTTTGATCCCGGTAGCTGACCACCTTCGCCCGGCTTCGCACCTTGCGCCATCTTGATTTGGATATCATCGGCATTAGCGAGATATTCACTGGTAACACCGAAACGACCTGAGGCAACCTGTTTGATCGAACTACGTCTTAGATCGCCGTTTTCGTCTGGCGTAAAACGATCCGGGTTTTCACCACCTTCGCCGGTGTTTGATTTACCGCCGATGCGGTTCATCGCAATCGCTAGTGTTTCGTGTGCTTCTTTACTGATCGAACCATAAGACATTGCGCCGGTTGAAAAACGTTTCATGATTTCTTCAATCGGTTCGACTTCGTCTAATGAGATGGATTTGTCATGTTGCTTGAACTCAAACAGGCCTCTTAAGGTAGCGAGGTTTTCACTTTGGTTGTTTACGAGTTCGGTATATTCTTTGAAGATGTTGTACTGACCTGAGCGGGTGGCGTGCTGTAGTTTAAAGACGGTGTTTGGGTTGAATAGATGATACTCACCGTCACGTCTCCATTGATACTCGCCGCCCCATTCCAGATCGGGCTCTTTCACATCACGACCCGGAAATGCATTGTGATGACGTTGATTCATTTCCTCTGCGACGACATCCAGACCGATACCGCCAATGCGTGATGCTGTCCAAGTAAAGTATCTATCAACGAATTCTTTATTGAGACCGATCGCTTCGAAGACCTGTGCACCGCAATAAGACTGTACTGTGGAGATGCCCATCTTCGCCATGGTCTTGACCAGACCCTTATTCACTGCCTTGATGAAATTTTTCACGGCAACGGCATGTTCCATCTCAGGCAAGCGACCATTACCGATTAAATCACCTAATGATTCAAACGCGAGGTAAGGGTTCACTGCGCCTACACCGTAGCCTATCAGTACCGCAAAGTGATGTACTTCTCTTGGCTCACCAGACTCAAGCACCAGACCTACGCGGGTACGTTTGCCGTTTCGAATCAGATGGTGATGTACGCCTGCTGTTGCGAGTAATGCAGGAATCGCTGTTTTTGATTCATCGATGCCGCGATCAGAGAGAATGACGTTGGTATAACCGTCTTCGATCGCTTGATCGACTTCGAGATAGACCGCTTCTAATGCCTTATCCATACCTGCGCCACCTTCGGCAACTGGATAAAGGATTTCTACCGTTTTTGTTTTAAAGCCCGGTAGGTTTACATCGCGTATCTTCGCCAGCTCTTCATTAGTAATAACTGGAGAGTTGATCTTGATACGACGACAACTCTCTGGAGAAGGCTCTAATAAGTTACCTTCTGGTCCAATCGTTGTCGCAACTTGTGTGACTAACTCTTCGCGAATACCATCCAGCGGTGGGTTGGTGACTTGTGCGAATAGTTGTTTGAAGTAGTCATATAACAAACGCGAACGATTTGATAATACCGCTAACGCCGCATCGGTTCCCATAGAACCGGTTGGTTCGATACCGTTTGCTGCCATTGGCCCCATCAACAATTTTAAATCTTCGTGGGTATAACCAAAGGCTTGTTGGCGTTGTAATAAGGTGTCGGGATCCGATCCGTGTATCTGTTTTGGATTCGGTAGGTTTTCGATCGGTAATAGATTCTCTTTTAACCATAGACCGTATGGGTGTTCGCTGGTGAATTGCTTCTTTAATTCTTCATCATCAATGATGCGGCCTTGTTTGGTATCGACCATAAAGATACGACCCGGGTGCAGGCGATCTTTTATCTTCACGTTTTCAGGCGCGACATCTAATACACCTACTTCAGATGCCATAATAACGACATCGTCGTGCGTTACGTAATAACGCGAAGGACGTAAACCATTTCGATCCAGTACTGCACCGATCACTTCACCGTCGGTAAAGGAGAGTGATGCGGGACCATCCCAGGGTTCCATCAAGCTGGCGTGGTATTCATAGAATGCCTTACGCTCATCATCCATGGTTTCATGACCAGACCAGGCCTCTGGGATCATCATTAGTACTGCGTGAGGTAATGGACGACCTGACATGTGCAGAAATTCCATAACATTATCAAAGGTTGCGGAGTCACTACCGCCTTCAATGCAGACAGGAAACAATTTCTTTAAGTCATCACCAAACAATTCAGATTCACACAATGATTCGCGTGCGTGCATCCAGTTGGCATTACCACGAGCGGTATTGATCTCACCATTATGCGCCACGTATCTAAACGGGTGCGCCAAACGCCAGGCTGGGAAAGTATTGGTAGAAAATCGTTGGTGTACTAGTGCTAAAGCTGATTCAACATCGGGTTCAGATAATTCAGGGAACATCGGTTCTATCTGTGAACCGGTTAACATACCTTTATAAACAAAGGTACGGTATGACAATGACGGCATATAAAACATATTCTGTTCAGATAAATCTGAACTCCAGATTTCGTTTTCGGCACGCTTACGGATCACATAGAGTTTGCGATCAAACGCAGCAGGGTCGAGCTCGTCACTCTTGGCAATAAATATTTGTTTGAAGCTTGGTTCGCCCTCTACTGCTGTTGGGCCTAAAGAAGAATCATCGGTTGGGACTTCACGCCAGCCTAATAATTGCTGACCTTCTTCTTTAATAATTCTTTCAAAGACTTCCTGGCATTGTTTTGATTGAGCTGCATCGGTAGGGAGAAACACCATGCCCGCACCATAGCTATCCGACTCAGGCAATTCGATATTGATATCTGCACAGACACGCTTGAAGAATTTATGTGGTTTTTGTATCAGTATACCAACACCATCACCGGTATTTTCTTCACAGCCACAGGCACCGCGATGGATTAAATTCCTGAGAATAGTTAATGCGTCGTCGATTATCTTATGGGACTTCTGCCCTTTCATGTGGGCAACAAAACCGAGTCCGCAGGCGTCGTGTTCTGTAGAAGGGTCGTATAAACCCTGTTGCTTTGGTGCTTGCTTCATACTGAAATCACTCAATTAATTTATTTGTTGGTGTCCTCTACCCGCTATATTTCACACAGTAGATAGATTGTCATTTAGAGATAGCTAGGGATATGCAATCAAGATAGTCCCAGAATTTCTTTATTATTATTATTTTCTTCTAGCTCCCCTTCCTGACGGAAAGGGGGGACGAATTATAATAAAGCACCCTCTTTATGTCACGGCGCAACATAAAATAGATGGAAATATAAATTTACGGCGAAATTAGGTGAATTTAGCGCTATTTATGGGTATTTAATGAATCTTATCGGAATTTAAGCGCATTTTTATCTACGGATTGGACATGTTGCTGAAGACAAATATCATTTTTATTTACTATTTCAGTAGATCTTTAATACTTCCGACGGTTCTTGGCCACGGCGCCATGAGCTTCGCTTTTGTGGGTAGTTTCTCAATTGCGGCAACAGCATCATCCCGATTGTCGTATAGCCCATAGACCAGCACATGCCATTCCTTGCCCTTATTAGAAGCATCGAATGGGATTATTTTGTCGTCACCATTTTTAAACGATTTTAGATAAAGATTAATAGTCTCTTTTTCGTATGCCCCGATTAACTGCAATACATATTTGTTGGGGTCTTGTTTTATTAACCAGTTTATATCATGAACAACTGGCGCTGATGGTTTAGCTACCTCTACAGGTTCAGGTTCAGGTTCAGGTTCAGGTTCAGGTTCAGGTTCAGGTTCAGGTTCAGGTTCAATTATAGCTTCCACAACCTTTTCAACTTGTGCAACTGGTTCACTTTCAATAGCCACCTGTTCATTTTCCTTTGCAGGACTTACTTCTGTTAGATCTGATTCTTTTGCAACTATTTGCCCCTGTGCATTATAAACTGTTACTTCAGCATCATTTTTTAGATCGTCTATCATCTCGGGAATAACGGGTGGTGATAAATCATCAATAGTCACTGGCTCTGTTTCGGTAGACGGTTCGGGAACAGCAGGCACCTTTATTTGAACGATCTCAGTTTGATCAATTTTTTCAGTATCCAGACTGGGTAAATTTAATTTAATCGTTTCAGTTTCGACTTTTTGATCATCAGTCTTATGTAATAACATCGCTACACCAACAGATAACATCAATAAGGAAATCCCGGTTATCAATATCAATTTATTCTTTAATAGAAATGTCTTTATATTAAATGATGATGACTTGGTTTCATTTGAAACTACTTTCTTTGCCGGATCATCCAGGTATTGTTCACATAAGGCGTTAATCCTCCCCGGCATGCCATGTGATATTCGATGAATTTGTTTAATCGTCTTATCATCAAACAAGTTTAAATGTGCCGTATCTCCTTCTGGATATTTATAATGTATGTATTGTTCAGTCTGTTTCTCACTTAAACCGGGCATTTCAATTATATGCAGACTCCGTGCATCATTATGCGTAATACCTGGTTCTTCTAATTGATTTAAAAATGATGGGTCGCAAAATAAACAGAGATGCAGAACAGCAGCTGAATTTGAAGTTACTAATATTTCAAATAATTCATTTATTAAATCATCGCTAAAGAGATCAACATTGTCTATTAACAAAACCGGGATTTGCTGTTTATTTTGACAACGCTCTAACCACTGATTTAATGTAGCTTGATTGTAGGTAGACTCTTGTAACTCATCATCACTACCAGTCTCAATAATAGCCTTGAAAATATCATTGCTGCTTATGTGCGTATTAGCAGACAGTTTTTTTATAATTAAATTTGTCTCTTCCTGACGGGATAACTCTTCATATAGGGTCGTCTTACCTGACTCATGCTCTCCTTTGACGATGATGAGATGATTACTATACTCAAGCAAATGCAATATCAGCTCAACACGATGCGTCAACTCTGGCGTTATAAAGTTGGAATTAGTTTGTAAATTTTGATTTGTCATAAGCCTGATAAACTATTTCATCTATGAAATTAATACTTATAATTAATCATTATTATACGTTACTTCTAATTCTTTCTGCTTCAGCAAATGCAAAACGGTCTGTCATCCCCGCAATATAATCAGCAACAACTCTGGCAACTACATTTTTATCTTTAATATCTTTAGCCTCATCTAAAGAAGGTTGTAATTCGTTAGTTAGTAGATCTGAATCTTCCATATAAGCATTAAATAAGAAGCTCACTGTTTCTTTTGCTTGATTTGCCATGCGCATGACACGTTCATGCTGATATAAATTGACACGCAAGTACTTTTTTAAGGCCTTATGCATACCATCAGTGGAATCACTCATTTTAATTAGTGATTTGCCGCACTTCCTGACTTGTTCTATATCAGCTGGCTTGATTGCATCGATCATACTCTCACTAGTCTTAATCAAATCACTGACAACGTAATTAATCATTCTTCTAATTATTTCATGACGTAATTGACTATCAGCTAAACCTGACCATTTACTCGTAACACTTTCATGTTGGATATTAAATAATTCGCAATTTCTCAACGCTTCAATGTTAAGCAACTCTGCCCGCAAACCATCATCTATATCGTGATTATTATAGGCAATCTCATCGGCTATATTTGCTATTTGCGCTTCGATACCCGGCTTTTCATTATTAATAAATCGTTCGCCTAATTCACCCAGTGTTAAAGCATTATTTCGTGAGCAGTGCTTTAAAATACCTTCGCGCGTTTCAAATGTTAAGTTTAACCCAGGAAAGCTTGCGTAACGTTCCTCTAACTGGTCAACTATTCTGATAGATTGCAGATTATGTTCGAAACCACCATATTCCTTCATGCATGCGTTAAGTGCATCCTGTCCTGCATGTCCAAATGGGGTATGACCAAGATCATGCGCCAGACATATTGCTTCTGTTAGATCTTCATTAACATTCAACGCTCGCGCGATGGTTCTACCTATTTGAGCAACTTCAATAGAATGGGTTAGGCGAGTGCGAAACATATCGCCTTCATGGTTTACAAAGACCTGTGTTTTATATTCTAGGCGTCTAAATGCTGAGGAGTGGATGATTCGATCGCGATCGCGTTGATACTGATTTCGATAAGCCGTTCCATCATCCTTATGAATTCGGCCTTTTGTTTTTTCTGAGTGTGCAGCATAAACTGCCAGGTCATCTTCCACCGTTAACCTCTCATTCTAAAAAATGATTAATCGTTTCCGTCAGTGCCTGTTCAGTATAATCAGATGTGATAACTGCTTCACCTATATCGTTCAGTAATATTAGATATAAAACCCCATCTCTGGATTTTTTATCAACTTTCATATTCTCAAGCATTTGCTTGAGTTTGATACCTTTAGGAATTTTTGTGGGTAATTTTGCCCGAACTAATATTTCTTTAATCTTATCGACCTGTTCTTGTTCTAATAAGCCGAGACGCATTGATAGATCAGCCGCCATCAACATACCACAACCAACAGCTTCACCATGTAACCAGTCCTTATAGGATAACGCTGTTTCAATGGCATGCCCGAATGTATGACCCAGATTTAATGTTGCGCGGACACCAGATTCTCTTTCATCTTCAGCAACGACTTCGGCCTTGTTAGTACATGAACGATCAATAATATATGTTAGCGCTTCATTATCTCTTTTAATTACTAATCCGATGTTTTCTTCAAGCCATTCATAAAATGGTTTATCTCTTATCAAACCGTATTTAATCACTTCGGCAAGGCCCGCAGAAAACTCTCTTTCTGGCAGCGTTGACAGAACGTTTGTATCGGCGAGAACTGCACATGGCTGGTAAAAAGCACCGATCATGTTTTTACCTAATGGGTGATTTACCGCAGTCTTACCACCGACAGAGGAATCAACCTGCGCAAGAAGTGTCGTCGGTATTTGAATAAACTTTACACCCCGTTGATAACATGCTGCTGCAAATCCTGTTAAATCTCCTATAACACCTCCACCTAATGCAATCAAAATGCAAGTGCGGCTATATTTTTTTTCCATCAAGCAGGTAATGATTTGATTCAGACTATCTAATGATTTTGTGCTTTCTCCATCGGGCAATATCAATACATCATGATTTATTTTGCTCAAGCTATCTTCGATAAGTTTTAAATACAGTGGAGCAACATTCTCATTTGTTACGATTAATACCTGGCTGCTAGTAATATGCTCATCAAATAATTTCTGATCTGACAGAATTGAATTACCAATATAAATTGGATATTTACGGTCACCTAGATCAACTTCAATGATTTTCATCTTTTTTTATCTGCTCAAAAATATTCTGAATTATTTGTTTAATACTCATTTTTTCAGAGTTTATTATTTCATCTGCTAATTCGATATAAACAGGTTCTCTCTCACTTAGAATTTTACTTATTTGCTCTAAACGATTATCGCCCTGTAACAATGGCCTGCGTTTATCATCTGCAGTTCTTTTAAATAGCATTTCCGGGCTAGATTTCAAATAAATAATATAACCGTTCTCCTTAAGAACTTCTCTGTTCTCAGCTTGCGTTACAGCCCCGCCGCCCGTGGACAAAACAATATTATTCATTTGAGACAATTCACGTAAAACTTG
The DNA here is from genome assembly GCA_021773235.1 of Gammaproteobacteria bacterium. Lineage (GTDB taxonomy): Bacteria > Pseudomonadota > Gammaproteobacteria > Eutrophobiales > Eutrophobiaceae > UBA7359. The sequence continues at coordinate 210,097 of JAJFKL010000019.1, forward strand.
AGATTCTCGTCGCCTAAACCCATCTTCGCCTTCAATCTCAAATATTAATGATATTTTTACGCCAGTGCGCTTTTCAATCTCATGATCAGAGTCATAAAATCTGAGTGATAGCTTCTTAGCTAATTGTCGACCAATGGTGGTCTTTCCTGCCCCCATAGGCCCAATTAAAATAATGTTATTCGAACGGGTCACTATATGATCAACTGACTCTAGTTATAAATGGCTAACGTTTGTTGATGAACAGATTATATAAAAACAAAAAGGGATGATACCCGAAATGGGTACATCCCTTTAATATTGTAACGATTATTATTGTTATTAAATCGTAAGACTATCTTTCAAGATTTTTGGTGTGATGAAAATCAACAACTCACTCTTCGTTGAATCAATATCTGTTCTTTTAAAGAGAAACCCGACATACGGAAGGTCACCAAAGAATGGTGTTCTATCAACAGATTTTCTCTCTGATGAGCTATATACGCCACCAAGAACAACCGTCTCTCCATTTTGAACCAATACCTGTGTTGAAACGCTTCTAGTATTAATCGCTGGTACACCTAATACGGTTGTACCACTAACAGTATCTTGGTTGACAACTAGATCCATTATGATGCGATCATCAGGTGTTATTTGCGGCGTTACTCGTAGACTTAACACAGCATCCTGAAAAGAAACGCTGGTAGCACCACTAGAAGATGCTTCCTGATACGGTATTTGGACACCTGACTCAATAATTGCCTCATTTTGATTAGATGTAATAACACGTGGGCTGGCAATGTCTTCACCACGGCCTTCGGCAATGAGCGCAGAAAGTTCTAACTGCAACAAGTATGAACCAACTTTGCCGATGGCTAAGGCCAATGATGCTGCATCTGCAGGTATGGCTGGCAGATCGACAATTAAGTTTTCATTATCAGCAGTTGAAAACGATGTCCCTGAACCAAAATTAGTATTACCTGGATTTCCACCACCAATTAATACTTGTGCATTTTCAGGGTTGTCTCCAATTGAATTTCTGTTTTCACCCGATTGTTTTGTATTCTTGCTATAGCCAAATCGAACACCGATATCCTTAGCAAAAGATTCATCTGCATTTACGATTCGTGATTCAATTAGCACTTGTCTTACTGCTACATCAAGTTCGGAAACTAAACCCCTTACAGCTTGGAGACTACTCGCAACATCTTGAATAATTAATGTATTAGTTCTTGCATCAATTGATACGTTGCCGCGATCTGAAAGGAGGTTGTTCTCTTCAGCCTGAATCAGACTCATTAAATCTGCTGCATCTGCATAATTAATCTGTACAAATTCTGTACGCAATGGCGCTAACTCTTCAACTTGACGACTTGCTTCAAGCTCAAGACGCTCACGTGCTGCAAGTTCTTCTGAAGGTGCAACCATTATGACGTTACCAGCTTTACGCATACCTAAGCCACGTGACTTAAGGATAATATCTAGCGCTTGATCCCAAGGCACATTCTTTAATCTTAGGGTTACATTACCGCTAACGGCATCGCTGGTTACCATGTTAAGTCCGGTAAAATCTGCAATTAACTGCAATACGGCTCTTACTTCAATACTTTGGAAGTTCAAAGACAGGCGTTCACCCGTATAACCAAATTTGTCTTTCTTCTGTTCTTCTGCTTCTTCCTTGGTTACCGCTTTAAATTCTATCGTATATTGATCTTCAGATTGGTACGCCAAGTGTTCATAATCTTCTGACACTGCACTGATGGTCATTTTCACATTATTACCATTAGCAACTGTATCTATCTCTTTTACTGGTGTAGCAAAATCAATAACGTCTAATTTTCTATCTAGATTTGCAGGCAGTTGAGCGTCAAGAAAATTAATAACAACTTTTCCCGCTTCAACACCCATGTCTATGGGTATTGATGAATCAGATAATTTTACAATCACCCTGCCTTCTCCACCTTCTCCCCTACGAAAATCAACACCTTCAATACTACCCACGCTTGATGTAGATGATGCATTCGAACTCGATGGAGTTGAACTACCAACGCCACTTTCCAAATTCAGAATAACAACATTACCTTCAACATCTACACTATAAGAAACTGAACGAGTCAAATTAATCACAACTCTTGTGCGTCCTGCCGCTTCAACAGCACTGAGACTGTTTGCCATGCCTAGTCCGATAGTTTGTGACTTCTCGGCTAGATTTAGTGTTGTATTTGGAAAATCAATCGCGATCCTGGCTGGGTTATCAATAGTGAAATTTAAAGGATCAGAAGCTAGCGCCTCTGACAACATGAGTTTAATCTGCACTCTCTCACCTGGCAGTGATGCAAAACCAACACTATCCAATGAAGCAGCAAAGGTAGGAGCACTCGCTAGAGCAATCCCCGCTAGTGTAATAAAACGCGTTAAATCTTTTAATTTAGTTATCATGGTTTTGTAACCTTTGAAATTAAATGTAATTCTGTTATTGGTAACCATTTTTAATACCTCAGTAATCCGATTACTCTTCTATAAGAGCAAGTGCTGCCTCTCGTTCTTCCCATCGACCGCCACTATCTTGAATAATCTCTCTTAGCTCGATCCGATCTTCGTAAATGTTAATTATTTTTCCAATATTCACACCAAGGTAATTACCAACACTTACACGATGAACAACGCCATCAGGGTCCAATACAATCCCCCAGTTATTATCTTCATTATCAAGTGTCCCTACCATGCGTAAACTATCCAATTCAAACTGCTCAAGTTCTTCTCGATTTCGATTTCGAATTTCGCGTTCCATTTCTTCTGTTAAACCATCATCAACAACACCTGCTTCAACTTCTGGCTTATCAATTACAAAAAATTGCTTAAATGGATTTCGTGCATTTGCAAGTCCTGATTGATAGGAATATGCCTCATATGGCTTTATTTCTGGGAGAGGCTCAATACGTCCTCCTGGCCTTGCCATAATATCTGAAACTTCACTCTCTAAGTCGCTGATATCTCGCGATACACAACCAGATACGACCATGAAAGATAGTAAGCAAAATAGTACTTTTATGAATTTATTGATTTGAATAGAAGATTTCATATTTAATTCTCTTCACTCTCTTCTTCAAGTGCGCGATATGTTTTTGCAATTGCTGTCATTTCAAGTGGAGGGATGCCGTCTACTACGTCACCACCTGAAGACCTAATAGCGATATTGTGTGTAGTCACAATCCTTGGTAGAGCCGCTATACCACTGACGAATTCACCAAACTGATGATAATTGCCAACAACAGTGAGATTGATTGGTAGCTCAGCGTAGAATTCTTTTGGCGCTTCACCTGTCGGTTCAAACAACTTAAATTCCAGCCCTGATGCTAAGCCTGTCTGGGATATATCGATTAATAAACCCGCAACCTCAGTTTTATTCGGTAGCTGACGAACCATGTCACCAAAATTTTGTTCCATCTCTTTCATTTGCTCTTTTAACGCATTCAAGTTTGCTGCTTTCTTTTGCTTAGCATCAAGAACTTCAATTTCGTCTTTTTCTTTTAATTCCAAACCAGCCAATGTTTCACGCTGTTTAGTAATATCAAAGTGCCACCCCGCATATACTATCCCGACAAACACAACTACAAAGGCGATGATCTTGATTGGTAATGGCCAAACACCTGGGTTGTTTGGATCTAGATTATTGATGTCATCAATAAGGCTCATGTGTCTTCAGTCTCCTCAACTTTTGGAACAACTTGTGAGAAAATCAAGGTAAAACTATTGAAAGTCTTTCCATCCCCATCAACCGCTGATTCCTTAACAACTTTCAAATCAGGGTTCGCTAACCATTCGGAGCTTTCAAGTTTCCTCATGAATGAAGAAACACGAGCATTAGATTGTGCCAGTCCATTTATAGTTATACTCGATCCACTTTGACTAATATCCGAGATAGTCACGCCATCAGGCAGACTATTAACCATTTCATCAAAAAGACGGACAATTAACGGGCGATTACCTTGTAATTGCTCAATTGCTCGCATACGGGACAACAATCGTTCTTTTTCTTTTTCAAGCTGTTTAATTTCTTCAATTTTTTTATCAACAACTTCAATATTCTTTTCGATAAATGCTATCCGAGTGTTTTGCACTTCAATCAATTGCACATGATAATAATGACCGGCGCCCCAAACGATTAATGCTAATACCGCTACAGTTACTACTGACATCAAAAACTGAGTTTGCAGTTCTTTACGTTTTTCTTCACGCCATGGGAGTAAATTAATCGTTGACATTAGTCGTCCCCTCTTAAGGCAAGACCACAAGCAATCATCATCGCTGGCGCATCATTAGTAAGGTTGTTTGTTTGAATCTTTGACGCTACAGCCATATTTGCAAATGGGTTTGCTATCATCGTTTTAACACCAAGCTTTGACTCGACTATTTCAGCTATACCTGGAATAGAAGAACAACCACCAGCAAGGACAAGAACATCGACATTGCTTATTTGGCTTGATGCATAAAAGAATTGCAGAGCACGCCCAATCTGTGAAGCCATATTCTCTTTAAATGGCTCTAGGACTTCAGGCTCATAATTATCAGGCAACCCACCTTGTCTCTTGGCCAAGCCTGCCTCTTCATAAGACAAGCCATATCGTCGCTGAATATCTTCGGTTAACTGCGCACCACCAAATATTTCTTCACGTGAATAGATAATCTTCATATTCTCCATGACGCTAAATGTAGTGACCGCAGAACCTACGTCAGCGACAGCTATAGCATCTTTTGAAGTGCCAGCTGGGAAATCTTTGCTCATTAAATCTATGGTGTTTTCAATAGCGAAGGCTTCTATATCAACGACTTTAGGTGTTAACCCACCTAACTCTATTGAAGCAACAACATTATCGACAATTTCACTTCTTGATGCGGCTAGTAAAACATCAACTTTTTCTGCCCCTTCGCTTGATTCGCCAATCACTTCAAAGTCCATCGCCACTTCTTCCAGAGGGAACGGGATGTATTGATCAGCCTCGACTTGTATCTGGCTTTCCATCTCATCATCAGAAAGGCCTGCTGGCATACTGATTACTTTTGTAATAACTGAAGAACCTGCGACACAAACTGCAGCCTGCTTAGTACGTGTACCTGCTTTCTTAACAGCACGTGCTACTGCCTCGCCGACTTGTTCAATATCGTTTATAGTCTTATCTGAGACTGAATTAGGTGGAAGAGCCTCAACCGCATAACTTTCCACACGGTATTTACTCCCGCTGCGGCTAAGTTCAAGCAACTTTATTGCAGTTGCGCTTATGTCGACACCTAATATTGGAACTGACTTTTTATTAAACGAAAACACTATTTTTTCCTTTTGAAGTCATTAGTTATATGCCATATGTGTAACACAACATTAACTTACTTTGGCTACTATAGCCAAGAGAAATTTAAAAAACAACAGGTTTTTGGGGTTTTTTAATGTAATGCATTCAATTTTACATTTTCGTGAAAAAAACAGAACATATTGCGCAATTGAGATATTATCTACACAAGATGTTGCGTTTTTTCTTTAATTTTCTCCTTTCAATAATGGTTTTAGGCATAATTACTGTCGTGATTGTGTCTTGGTATGTGCTGCCTGGCCTGCCAGAAATAGACACTTTGAAGGATGTAAAACTGCAGGTACCTCTTCGCGTTTATAGCGAGGACTTTTCTTTAATTGCAGAGTTTGGCGAAAAAAGACGTGCCCCAATAGACATCACCGAAGTTCAACCGAAATTAACACAAGCATTTTTGGCTGCTGAAGATGATCGTTTTTATGTACACCCCGGCGTTGATTGGCAAGGTATTGCAAGAGCCGTTTATTCATTAGTAAAAACAGGATCGAAAAAACAAGGTGGCAGTACCATTACAATGCAGGTTGCCAGAAACTTTTTTCTAAGTCGTGAAAAAACCTACTTAAGAAAACTTAATGAAATTTTCCTCGCATTTAAAATTGAACAAGAACTCAGTAAAGACGCCATTCTGGAACTGTATCTTAACAAAATATATCTAGGGCAAAGAGCGTACGGCGTTGCCGCCGCTGCTCAGGTTTATTACGGCGTTGATATCAACTCATTAAGCTTGCCTCAAGTTGCAATGATTGCTGGGCTACCAAAAGCGCCTTCGACAACAAACCCTATTACCAACCCCGAGCGTGCATTAATACGCAGGAACTACGTATTACAAAGAATGCTGTCGCTCTCATATATCACTGAAGATGAATATGAGCTTGCTTCGAATGCACCAACTAGTGCTTCACTGCATTCTGCCTCGATTGATCTTAAAGCACCCTATATAGCAGAGATGGTCAGGAGTCACCTAACTGATCAACAAGGTGACGCGGCATATAGTAATGGGCTATCCGTAACAACAACCATTCGTGACAAAAATCAAAACGCTGCGAATCTCGCACTGAGAAATACTTTGCTCGCTTATGATAAACGCCATGGATATCGAGGCCATGAACATCACATAGAAGATTTACAAAGCAAGACTGAAAAAGAAATTGAAGCATTGCTTAAAAGCTTTCCAACGCTAGGTAATTTGTATCCCGGTCTGGTTACTCATGTCAATGAACAGTCTGTTAGTGCTTATATTACAGGTATAGGACAGGTAGAGATAAATTGGGAAGGTCTCAAATGGGCACGAAAGTATATTTCGGAGAATCGCCGTGGCAGGAAACTCAAAACAGCAGCAGAGGTTCTATCGCCAGGAGATGTTATACGTTTAATAGAAACTGAAACTGGTGATTGGGCGCTTTCACAAATACCTGATGTCGAAGGAGGTCTGGTATCGCTTTCTCCTTATGATGGAGCAACCCTGGCTTTGGTAGGAGGTTTTGATTTTTATAAAAATAAATTTAATCGCATAACTCAAGCAAGACGGCAGCCTGGTTCGGGTTTCAAACCATTTATATATTCCTCAGGAATTGAATCAGGGATGACTGCAGCAACAATCATTAATGATGCTCCTATCGTATTTGATGATCCTGGTATTGAAGATGACTGGCGACCTGAAAATTACAGTCGTAAAAGTTATGGGCCTACCCGATTAAAAGTTGCTTTAACACATTCGCGAAATCTTGTGTCAATAAGATTATTGCATGCTATAGGCGTTCCATTTGCACTTGAACACATTCAAAAATTTGGCTTTGCTATAGACCAACTACCTCATAACCTCTCTTTATCACTCGGAAGCGCTGAAATAACACCATGGGAAATGGCTCGCGGATATAGTGTTTTTGCTAATGGAGGGCATCTGATTAATCCATACTATATAAATCAGATTAAAGACTACAATGATGAGGTTATATTTCAGGCAGAACCATTAGTGGTCTGTAACAACTGTGTTGAAGATGAAGCCAACACATTGATTGAGACAGCAGAACAAAATATTCTTTCGGAAGAGAAAGAAAATGAATTTTTAGTTGCTATACCAGAAGAAGAAATAACCACTGAAGGATTATATGCCCCTCGCGTAGTTAATCCCCAGAATATCTGGATAATGAATTCAATAACAAGAAATGTAATTAAGAATGGAACTGGCCGACGTGCACTACAGTTAAAACGTACAGACCTTTCTGGCAAGACAGGCACAACAAACGATCAACATGATGCTTGGTTCTCTGGTTTTAACTCGGAAGTTGTCACTATCTGCTGGGTTGGTTTCGACAAGTTTAAGCCATTGGGTAGCAGAGAAACTGGAGCGAGTGCAGCACTGCCTATGTGGATTGAATATATGAGAGTCGCCCTTGAAGGTATGCCTGAATCAATCATGGAACGACCAGAGGGCCTGGTAAATGTCCGTATCGACCCGGAAACCGGTCAACTGGCACATGCCAGTAATCCTGATGCAATTTTTGAAGTGTTTAGGTTGGAACAAGCACCAGAATCAACAACAGAAACAAAACAGCCTGATGTCTTCATACAAGAGAATGAAGCTACATCTACTCCAGAACAATTATTCTAACTAATAGCGTTATAATAATGCGTCTTACCGCTGACGACCGCATAAGAAAAAATATTGCTCACGAAGCTGCCAAGCTGGTGGCACAGGAAGGTCTGGAAGATTTTTTATTGGCCAAAAAAAAGGCTGCTCAACGATTAAACGTCAACAATAAACGACTACTGCCCAGTAACAGTGAAGTTGAACTTGCTCTGGTTGAATACCAATTACTTTTTCACAATGAAGAACAACAGCAGGCGGTTTCTGAATCCAGAAAAATAGCGTACAAAACAATGCTGTTGCTTGAAGAATTTGAGCCACTACTTGTTGGATCAGTATTGACTGGTACGGCTAATGAAAAATCTGAAATAATAATTCATGTTTTTTCTGATTCACCTGAAATTATCTCTCTTTATCTTGAAAAAAAGGGTATCCCAATATCGTTCTGTGAACGTCGATTGAAAATAGAAAAGAAAAATCATGTCTATTTCACAGCATTAAAATTTATTGCCGGCAATATAAATATTGTTCTAATTATCTTGCCTCACTCCTTCCAGAGAAATGCACCTTTTGATCCAATAACACAACGCCCGATGAAACGAGCACCTTTAAGCGCCATCAAAAGGCTAATTGATGATCAGTAAACATTCATCAGAATTATGATAGCGCAGCCACTGATATTGCATGTTGCAATAGCAACACCTTTAAGGCGTTTGTTTGATTATTTGCCGAACGACGCAACAATTTTAAACACTCTTAAACCCGGGCTACGTGTATCAGTCTCATTTGGGCGACGTAAAGATGTAACCGGAGTTGTGGTATCGATAAGTAATCAAAGTGATTGTCCAAAGAATAAATTAAAAAAAATCAATCATGTGATTGATGACCATTTGTTATTTAGCCAAAAACATTTGAATTTACTTAAATGGGCAAGCAATTATTACCATTACCCTATAGGGGAAGTTGTTTTTTCAGCTTTGCCCTTAACATTAAGAAAAAATAATTCCATAACTAAATATGAAGAAAAAAACTGGCGCTTAACAGAAAAAGGGATTGCCTTTGAAGCCACTCTCATTAAGCGGGCGCCGAAACAATCACAGCTATTAAATTATCTACAACAAAGAAAGTCGCCTGCTAATGAGGCCGAGATAGACACTATTTATTCAAGGTCAAAGCCATCACTCCTTTCGCTCGAGGAAAAAGGTTTAATTACAAGAAGTACTGAAAATGATCCTGACAGTGTTATTAAAATAAACCCAAGTCCTTTCAAGCTTAATAAAGATCAAAAGTCTGCAACGAATGAAATTCTAAATTCTATAGATAATGCTTCTATATTTTTATTGGATGGCTTAACGGGGAGCGGTAAGACTGAAGTTTATATGACTGCGATGGAATCTGTTATTACAGCTGGCAAACAGTGTCTGATTTTATTGCCCGAGATTGGATTAACGCCCCAACAAATACAGCGATTTAAAGATCGTTTTGAAGTTAATATTGCCATTCAGCATTCAGGGCTATCTGATACTGAGCGTACTCAACATTGGTTAGCCGCAAAATCGGGTAAAGCAAAAATAATAATAGGCACGCGATCTGCTGTTTGGACAGAGCTTGCAAATCCAGGCTTATATATCATCGACGAAGAGCACGACCTCTCTTACAAACAACAAGACGGTTTTCGTTATTCGGCCAGAGATATGCTTATAACACGCGCATCTCGCGACAAGGTGCCCGTAATCCTCGGCTCAGCAACCCCATCATTAGAAACGCTGTATAACGTTAAAAAAGAACGCTACAAACACTTAATATTATCTACCAGGGCAGCCAATGCAAAACCGCCAAAATATCGTCTACTGGATATTCGCGGTAAAAAAATGCATGGCCCAATATCACAATCGTTGGTAGATGAGATCGCCAAACATTTAAACAATAAGAATCAAGTACTATTATTTTTAAACCGTAGAGGTTACGCAGTTCATTTATTTTGTCACAGTTGTGGCTGGAAAGCAGAATGCACACGATGTGAATTACCTTATACCTATCATAAGAATATAAACCGTCTTGTTTGTCATCATTGTGGTGTTACTAAACGGCATATTGAACAATGTCCTGATTGTAATGAACCTTTATTGCTTATGGGTCATGGGACAGAACGAATTGAAGAAGTACTTACAACTTTATTTCCGCAAGCGACCATATCCAGAATTGATCGCGATACAACACGCAAAAAAAATGCCATGCATGATTATCTGGAAAAAATTCAGTCTGGTGAAATTGATATAATGATTGGCACACAAATGCTCGCTAAAGGTCATCATTTTCCAAATGTCACGCTTACCGGCATAGTCGACGCGGATAGAGGCTTATTTTCAACTGACTTTCGGGCTAGCGAAAGATTAGCGCAACTTTTTATGCAGGTAAGCGGTCGAACTGGCAGAGGTACTAAAGAAGGGACGGTTATTGTACAAACGTACAACCCTGAACACCCATTGTTTGAACAATTGATAAAGCATGGGTATAACTATTTTTGTAAATCGCTTTTACAAGATAGAAAACATTCATTATTACCACCATACTCATATATGGTTTTCTTAAGGGCAGAAGCACATAATGCTAATGACGCAAAACGCTTTATTAATGATGCCACTATGCAACTAAACCAACTTACAAATAATAAACTCTTATTGTTTGGGCCAATTCCTGCGTTGATTGAAAAACGTAGTGGCCGCTACCGTTATCAATTAATCATTCAATCACAAAACAGAAAATCTATGCACGCCCAATTAGACAACTGGCTAGAAAAACTCGAAAAAAGTAAACTCTCGAAAAAAGTACGTTGGTCACTTGATGTAGACCCACAAGATATGGCGTAACGAATTATTATGAAAAAATATTATTTGCTTTTTATCATTCTGGTTCCTTTAACATGGAGCTCCGTGTTTTCATCATCCGATCTGAGTGTAAAAATCAGTAATGAAATCAGTTTTGTGGATGTTAAGCACAAAGGCGAGGTCGTTCGCATTCAAAGAGAGCAATCTTTCGAAAACACCATTAATCCAGACTACGCAAAGACATCCAGAAAATGCCCGCCATTTTGTATCCAGCCGGGAACTTTAGGTAATGGTGTAGAAACCATCGGCGAATTAGAAATACTGGATTATTTGGTCCGCGTAGCAAAAGGTGACAATTCTATTTTGGTTATTGATTCACGTACTGAAGGATGGGTAAAAAAAGGCACTATCCCGGGTTCAACGAATATTCCATGGACGTTGTTAAAACAGGAAGCCGGTGCTGACCCATTTCAAATAGCAGACATATTAGAAGACAGGTTTGGCGCGATTAGTATTGAAGGCCTATGGGATTTTTCCAATGCCAAGACCCTCGTCCTCTTTTGTAATGGACAATGGTGTGGACAATCACCTTCTAATATTAAAACGCTACTGAGATTTGGCTATCCCGCACATAAACTGAAATGGTATCGGGGTGGCATGCAAAACTGGGAGAGTCTTGGTTTGACTGTCATCAAATAAACTCGTGCGCCACCTTCTCCTAAGCCGTTAAACACAAAGAGGCTCTTCGGCAATAATGAATCGAAGCGAAAATTGTTCTTTTCGAGTCCATTTTTATAATCGATTGAGGAGAATAGTCATTCTATTTAACGAAATCGAGTATAAAAATGGGCCGAATAAGAAAGGTTTGCAGCCGGTTCACTTATTGCCGAACAGCCTCTACAATGTGTGACTTTTTGAGATGGTCTAAGTGAAAAAGCAAATTCAAGAATTACTCCTCCAATCTTTAGCGACACTAGAGTCAAAAGAAATAATACCTGCGAGTAAAGATCTTGCCATTAAGATTGAAAACTCTCGTGGTTCTGAGCATGGTGACTTTGCTTCTAATGTTGCAATGACTTTAGCTAAAAAGGCCAAGACTAATCCTCGCCAATTAGCACAAAGCATAATTGACCATCTGCCAGAATCTGACATATTAGATCGCGTTGAAATTGCTGGCCCGGGATTCATTAATTTTTTTCTAGACCAAAATGCTCATCAAGCAATTGTCTCTGAAATTATAAACAAAGGTGAACAATATGGTGATTCCAATGTTGGTGCAAATACACCAACCTTAATTGAGTTCGTTTCTGCAAACCCAACGGGGCCTTTACATATCGGACATGGTCGTGGTGCTGCTTATGGCGCTGCAGTCGCTAGTTTGCTTAAAAAGACTGGGTTTGATGTCAGTTGTGAGTACTATATAAACGATGCCGGCCGGCAGATGGATATACTTGCTGTCAGTGTCTGGTTACGCTATTTACAACACATTGGCGCAGAGATTCCATTTCCGGAGAATGCTTATCAAGGTGATTATATTAATGATATCGCCATAAAGTTACATAAAGAACATATTGAAAAATTTGTTCTTCCCGCTGAAAACATCATCCCATTATTTAAAGAAGAAGATCCCGAATTAAAGATCGATGGCCTAATAAAATATTGTATTGATAATCTCGGCGAAGAAAACTATCGCGTTGTTTTTGACGCAGGCCTCGACTCAATACTTATCACAATTAAAAATGATCTAGTCGGTTTTGGTGTTGAATTTAATAATTGGTTTTCAGAACGCTCATTAGTAGAAAACAATACTGTTAATCAATGCATTGAAAAATTAGTTGAGAACGACTGGATCTATGAAAAAGAGGGAGCCCAATGGTTTCGTTCCAGTAAGCTCGGGGATGAAAAAGATCGGGTGTTAATCAGAGAAAATGGGCAAGCTACCTATTTTGCATCTGATATTGCTTATCATCTCAACAAAGTGGAACGCGGCTTCAAAAAAATCATTGATGTTTGGGGTGCTGACCATCACGGTTACATTGCCAGAGTAAAGGCTTCCATGGAGGCGCTAGGACTCTCATCTGAAAAGCTAGAGATACTATTGGTTCAATTTGCAACACTGTATCGCGGGAAGGAAAAGCTACAGATGTCTACACGCTCAGGAGAATTCATCACCCTTAAAGAACTACAGGATGAAGTGGGCAAAGACGCTGCTCGCTTTTTTTATATTATGCGTAAAAGTGAGCAGCACCTTGATTTTGATCTCGAATTGGCTAAATCGGAATCAAATGACAACCCTGTTTATTATATACAGTATGCTCATGCTCGAATATGTAGTGTTTTTAGACAACTAACTGAAAAGGGTATTAAATATCTGCAAGCCGACGCTTTGAAGGACGTTTCTAACCTTAATGAGCCGCACGAAATCAAATTGCTTGCGAATCTTGCTAGATACCCCGATGTGATAGAAAATGCAGCTATTACTTATGAACCACACCAGTTGGCTTATTATCTAAAGGATCTGGCTAATGACTTTCATACATACTACAACGCAAATCAATTTATAGTTGAAGACAATAAGATCAGAAATGCACGCCTAACCTTGATTGAAGCAACTAGGCAAGTGATAAAAAATGGATTGGCTCTTTTAAGCGTTAGCGCACCAGAGGTAATGTAGTGCCTAGAGATTATAAGAATATAAAACCGAAAAAACCTGTTCCACTTACACAACGATTTAGTGGCGCACTTTCATTTTTAACAGGACTTAGTCTGGGACTATTTATTGCTGTTATCGTTTACTTTCATGAGCACAATGCCTCTATTGAAAAGAACAACCCCTTGCTTGTAAATGAACCTGTTATTGATGATGCAAGTATCACAGATAATAAAAACGAGGACATAGCTCAACTACCCGAACCACAATTTGATTTCTATAAAATATTACCTAATAAAGAGGTTAATATTTCTGAATGGGAATCAGTCGAAGAAGATTCTACAAACACACAAAAAGATAATCAGCCTGTTATGTTTGTACTACAAGTCGGCTCCTTCAAGCAATTTGGTGCCGCTGATGAAATAAAAGCCAAACTTGCAATGATGGGCGTCACTGCCGATATCCAACGCGTGGTCATTAATGGTCAGGATGTGCGCCATCGCGTTAGGATTGGTCCTTATAAAAACACCAATAAATTACAACAAGCTCGTGATAGATTATTAGCTAATGACTTAGATTTCATGTTATTAAAACTTAAGATGGAAGATATATAACGAGCAATACTATCTTTCACAGAGCCCCTCTGCTTTAATTAACATCTATTGATTCAAAGGCGAGAAACATCGGCCATGTCAGCAATCCCAGAAAAGATAGGAAAATATAGAATTATAGAAGAGGTCGGCCGTGGCAATATGGGCGCCGTCTATTCAGCGCATGATCCCTTTGCCGATAAAGAAGTCGCGATAAAACTTGCCCACCCCCAATATGTAAAAGAAGAGGAGACTGGCGAACGTTTCAAAAAACTTTTCTTTAATGAAGCACAAGCTGCAGGGGTATTAAATCACCCTAGTATTTTAAAAATATTTGATGCGGATGTTGACGGCGATAATTGCTATCTCGTTATGGAATATATTCATAACGCCAAGACATTAGGTGGCTACTGTAAACCTGACACTTTGCTTCCAGTTCGGGAAGTGGTTGGTATTATTTACAAAGTTGCCAAGGCCCTCGACTATGCTCACAGGCAAGGCATTATACACCGAGATATAAAACCAGAGAACATCCTGCAAACATCAACCTCAGATATTAAAATCGCTGATTTTAGTATTGCTATGATCATTCGCGAAGACTTTCTGGAAACTCAATTTCATGGTTTTTTAGGATCTCCGCTTTATATGTCACCGGAACAAATCAATGAATGGCAGATATCGACTAATACCGATATTTTTTCATTGGGCATCATCATGTACGAGATGCTTACCGGTCATCACCCATTTAAAGCGAAGAGCCTCAGCGCAATCAGTAAAAAAATAACGTCAGAGAAAACACCCCCATTAAGTGAATTTCGCAGCGATGTACCAGAAGGATTGGAATATGCCTTGAAACGTATGCTGAAAAAAAGTCCGGATAAACGCTATAACATGGGTTTGGATCTCGCAGCTGATTTAGCATTAATCTATGAAGACCTCGATGAGGTTGAAAATCAGGATTCATTACGTGACAAATTTGAATCTATACAAAACCTAGGGTTTTTCGATGGTTTCACCGATGCTGATATATGGGAACTCATTCGAGCTTGCGATTGGCATAAATACGATAGTAATAGCTACATTATTCAAGAAGGAGAGGAAGATCACTCTTTCTACATTATCTTGTCAGGCGTCGTTACTATTGAAAAAAATGGTCAACAAATTGATTCTCTTCAGGAAGGTAATTGTTTTGGTGAGATGGGATATTTAGCCAAGGCAAAGCGTTCTGCATCCGTGATTGCTAAAAGTGATGTTTCATTAATACAAGTCAATGCCTCAACTTTAGATCGCGCTGCGGAAGAAACTCAGCTTCGTTTTTTAAAAGTATTTGTAAAAACTCTAATTGGACGACTTGCTGATACAACTTCTATTCTTTCTCAAGCAGGTAATCGAAGTTAGGTGCGGCGTTATGGAACGGGTGATGGGCATGACCGCCATGGACCTCGGTACCCCCTTGAGGGGTGTGGTGGAAATACTGGCACCAGCAGTAGGCGCTTTAGGCGATGCAGGAGCAGCGTAGCGGTGTGCCTGTGCGAATACCTACGTATTCAGCTTGGGAAGCTGATGTTCTGCCATTGAACTACACCCGCAAATTTACCCGAGATGAGTACTTTAACAAGAACACTATTAATGAGAAGACCGAGATTCGCCATTCTACTAAGCAAGCTAGAGAGATAACGATTAAAGTGTGTGGCTCAAGTAGTATTTTAGTGTACTATTTACACTGAAAACATGAGCTAAACCAATGATAATTCTGGGAATAAGAATATCAGCTAATATGGATATAGTAGCTGGAAAACAGATGTAAATAATAAAAATCAATAAGTTAGTATAACTATATAAGTTTACTTCTAAATATAAAAAAGGAATATAGGCTAAATCATAAGATGGGTGACTCTAAACAAACAGTAGTTGTAGTAGACGATAATGCTACTGTGCGAGCACTTTTTGAGCGTAGCACAGAGAATTTGGCGCTCGATTTAATCAGCTATGGCTCTGCTGAAGCTGCTATGGAATATCTTGGCGAGAATAAACCAGACCTGTTATTCCTCGATATCATCATGCCTGACAAGGATGGCTTAACTTTCTTGTCAGAATTAAGAAGATTACCGCTACATCGGGATACCGCTGTAATTATTCTTACCTCAAAAGATTATGCACAAGATAGAACAGTTGCCAATGAGCTCGGCGCATTAGAATTTATCACCAAACCGATGCCAATGCGGGCAATTACCGATATAATCACCAATTATATTAATAAAGAAAATCCTTACAATTAGTAAAATATAACGCATGGCAAAGTCCTATCTCCGCTTTTGGGGCGTACGTGGATCGTATGCCGCACCCTTTCCAACGCATCTAAAAGTTGGAGGCAACACATCGTGTGTTGAAGTAAATGTAGATGATCATGTACTTATCTGTGATGCAGGTACTGGTATAATCCCACTCGGCAATCGACTCGCAGCAGAAGCCAAGAACAAAGAATTATTAATTCTTTTGACACATTACCACTGGGACCATATTTGCGGCCTTCCCTTCTTTGTACCGGCTTTTATCCCTGACTGGAATATTAATTTTTTTGGCCCAGGTGAATCAGTTCAGGAAATGAAACAAAAACTTGATTCTCAAATGCAAGCACCCTACTTTCCGGTAGGCACCGAAACCTGGATGGCTAAGGTTAACTATATTAATCCACGGGAAACAAAATTAAACGTGGGGCCTATCGATGTAAGCTATTACAGTGTCCACCATCCTGGTGTCACCTACGGTTATAAAATTAAGGCAAATAACAAAACCATTATTTATGTCTCTGATAATGAATGTCAGTTTCTTGATAAATCTATCAAGCAAAAAATGACTGAATTCAGCGAAGAAGAACAACAAATGTTCGAAGATATGAATAGAGAAGAATACGAATACGAATTAGAAACAATACGCGGCGCTGACATTCTGATTCATGATGCACAATACACCCCTGAAGATTACGAAACCAAGCGTGGCTGGGGACACTCGTGTTATGTTGATGTGATTAATTATGCAATCGACGCAGAAGTTAAGGAATTATATCTGTACCATCATGACCCTTATAATGATGATGATGCTATCGATAAAATATATGAGAAATGTCTGGATATAATCCGGGAACGAGGCGCATCACTGATATGCAAAGTCGCCAGAGAAGGCCTGGAGATCGACCTCGATTAGCCAGTTCTTAATGTACTCTTCTGATTAATAACATCACATATCTATGGAAGTTACTCTTAATGGTGATCCTTGTACGATAGTTAATGATCTCACCATCGCAAAATTTCTTTCAACACTGGATCTGGAAGGCAAATTCGCAATCGAGATTAACCAACACATCATCCCCAGAAGCGAGTACCCCCAAACACCTATACACCCTGGCGATAATATAGAAATCGTTCAAGCCATTGGCGGTGGGTAAATCTTAATGACTAGTACAGACACAATCTCTATAGCGGGTACGGATTATTCATCTAGGCTTTTAGTTGGAACAGGCAAATACAAAGATCTGGATGAGACAAGAAGTGCAATCGAGACCAGCGGTGCACAAATTGTAACCGTAGCTATTCGCAGGACTAATATCGGACAAAATCAAGATGAGCCCAATCTTTTGGAGGTTATTTCACCTGATAAATATACCATCTTGCCAAACACCGCCGGCTGTTACGATACCGAATCTGCCGTTAGGACTTGCAGACTGGCAAGAGAATTATTAGACGGCCATGATTTAGTAAAACTCGAAGTCCTTGGGGATAAAAAAACATTATTCCCAGATGTGCCGCAAACTCTTGATGCAGCACAACAGCTTATTGATGATAACTTTAAGGTCATGGTCTATACCTCAGACGATCCGATAATGGCAAAAAGATTTGAAGAAATGGGTTGTGTTGCGGTAATGCCGTTAGCGGCGCCGATTGGCTCCGGACTAGGCATTCGTAACCCATATAACATTCGCACAATTGTTGAGAATGCCAATGTCCCTATTCTAGTCGACGCTGGTGTCGGCACAGCTTCAGACGCGGCTATTGCCATGGAATTAGGCTGCGACGGGGTCTTAATGAATACAGCCATAGCAGAAGCAAAGAATCCTGTACTGATGGCTAGCGCTATGAAAAAAGCCATTGAGGCTGGTCGTGAAGCTTATTTAGCGGGAAGAATGCCAAGACGTGCTTATGCGAGTGCTTCATCACCCATCGGCGGCCATTTCTTTTAAATAGTTTAAATAGAAAAAGTTTTCTACATCCACCCCTCATTGTTCCTTGAAAGATTCGACAATAAAACAAAAGACCATTCGCAGCTACGTTAAACGCGAAGGTAGATTAACTAACGCTCAGCAATACGCCCTAGATAACTATTGGGCCAAGCATGGCGTTATGTTCAGCTCTGATATTCTGGATTTCCAGTCCTTGTATAAACGCCGTGCTCCACTCATTCTGGATATTGGTGTTGGCACTGGCGATTCAACACTTAATCATGCTGAAACGCATCCGGAGAACAACTACCTTGCCATTGAGGTTCATCGCCCGGGTGTTGGCCAACTATTAAATAATATAGAGTCTAATAACTTATCAAACATTAAAATTAGTAATAATGATGTCATTGATGTACTCCAAAACCAAATCCCGGACCGTTCTATATGTCAGGTATTTATTTTTTTCGCTGACCCATGGCCCAAGACGAGACATCAAAAACGCAGGCTTATTAATAAGCAATTGATCGAATTACTAAAGAGGAAAATTGTAATTCATGGGCGTTTACATATAGCTACAGATTGGCAGGACTATGCTAATCACATTCAGAAGTTATGCCAGTCAGACCCTGCTCTTATTAACCTATCGGGAAGTAAATCATATTCTTCGCCAAGACCAAACTGGCGCATTAAAACGCGTTATGAGGCTCGTGGGTTAAGACTTAATCATAATGTGTGGGATTTTTGTTACGGATTAAATCTAGATCGCTAAAAATCAAGATCCTGAAATGAATGAATTACATCGAACTCTGCTGTTTCTTGTTCAGGATTTTGACTATCGGGTTTTGCTATCGTGAACAAGTTTTTAATACCGAATTCTCTAGCTGCCCTTAGTACAGTTAGATTATCATCAATCAAAAGTGTTTCATCACGGTTAAATGGAATCTTCGTGTGTAATTTTTCCCAAAAGGATTGTTCTTCCTTTGCATGACCAATGGCATGAGCACTAATAATTTGATCAAAGAAGATATCAATACTCGTTTTTTCTACCTTCATCTTGATAAGATCTTCATGTGCATTAGTCACCATTACTACATCGTAATCTGAATCATTCAACCGCTGAAGAAACGTCTCCGCATGTGGTCTATATTTAATTAAATGTTCAACATCAGCCTTTAGCTCTAATACATTAAAATTCAATCGTTCCGTCCAAAAGTCCAGACAGTACCAGGAAAGCGTTCCTGCCTCTTTTGCATACCAAGCCTTAAGCTGCATCTTTGCAGTTACAGCATCCATGTTATTCAACGAACCCCAGTGAACGGGTAGATACTCTTGCCAAAAGTAATTATCAAAATTCAAATCAAGCAAGGTACCATCCATATCTAACAATACGGTTTTAATCGATTTCCAGCTATTGTTGGCTATCATGTTGTTATAAGGCAGGTAGAATGAGTAGTAGAAGTAACAAGGATAACAAAGCAAAGCAAATGAATGAAATTAAACATAACGAACTAGAAGAACTTACTTCTGAAATTTTAAAGATCTCCTATCAAGCAGGGAAACGCATATTGGAGATCTATGAGACAGATTTTTCAGTGGAGAACAAAAAAGATGACTCTCCACTGACTGCAGCCGACATGGCGGCACATAATACGATTTGCGAACAATTAACAAAATTAACACCTTCTATTCCTATATTGTCTGAAGAATCATCTCATATCAGTTTTAGTGATCGTCAAAACTGGAATCAATATTGGCTGGTTGATCCGCTAGATGGTACTCGCGAATTTATTAAACGTAATGGTGAATTTTCAGTAAACATTGCCTTAATAGAAGGAAACTGCTCAATAATGGGCGTCATCCATATTCCTGTAACGGGGGCCAGTTACAGTGCTTCAATCAATAACGGAGCCTATAAACACGAAGCAAACGGAGATAAAACGCAAATTTCTGTAAGACGAACCACAGCGAATGCTATAACCGTAGCGGGAAGCCGTTCTCATGGTAATGAACGATTGCAGGCCTTTATTGCCAGTTTATCTAATCCGGAAGTACTTTCCGTCGGGAGTTCATTAAAATTTTGCTTAGTTGCAGAAGGTACTGCCGATATTTATCCACGCTTTGGTCTCACTTCCGAATGGGATACAGCTGCAGCGCAAGCTATTGTTGAAGAGGCAGGAGGAATCGTAATCGATACAAATTACAAACGCCTTGAATATAACACCAAGGAATCTTTACTAAACCCAGAATTCCTTGTAATCGCAGATAAACAGTTTGATTGGAGCGGTTATTTGGAAAACGCATATAAAACTAAAATTTAATCACAGCACTATTTTAGGATACTAAAGTTTTTCTCAGATCAATTAATTGCCCTAAGTCTTTATTCTGCTGCTGTTAATAAAGAACCCGCTTAAGTGGAATTAAGTATACATTTTATCCATAATAGTAAATATAAACTCGTAGCTACTGGCATTAGCACACCAGTAACAATAAGAATCACTCAATAAGAAGTACGCTCTTTATTTTTCCAGCGTCTTCTTAAATCTAGGAGCTAATGTGAAAAAGTTCTTTATCTATCTCTTACCAGGGCTTGTTGTGGCCGTGATAACCATTTCTCTATATGTCTTGATCCCGTCACAATTTGAAATCTTCGATAACAAACTCCGAGACATGCTCTTTAAAAACCGTGGCACCATTGAGCATTCTGGACAAGTTGTAATTATCGATATCGACGAGCGTTCACTTAAAGAAATAGGTCAGTTCCCTTGGAAGCGTAACGATGTGGCCAAGATGGTAAATAATTTAGGTGAAGCAGGAGTTATCGCTATAGGGTTTGATATCATGTTTCCAGAACCTGATAAATCATCCCCGCATCGCGTTATATCTGAGCTTGGTATCAATGATATTGTGCCTAAGGAGAAACAGGTCAACTACGATGAGTTGTTGGCTTCTGCAGTAGCAACAACACCCACTGTTCTAGGATACACGTTTGATTTTGATGGGCGAGAAATCCATAAAAATAAAGAGGCTCCAAAAGTTCCAGTTACCTTTGTCAAAATAAATAAAGGGGAACATGAATTTATTCTTGAAGCTGATGGAGTCATCACCAATATTCCAGTTATCCAAAATGCTTCACGCACCAGTGGATTTTTTAATGCAACACCTGATAGCGATGGCGTAATCAGATCTGTTCCACTTGTACTTACCTATGATTCCAATATCTACTCATCTCTTGCTCTGGAACTCGCTCGTATGGCTTTTCAAGAGGACAGCATTGATATTATTTATAATGACTTCGGCATTCAATCAATTAATTTTGGTGGTCGGGAAATACCAACTGATATATACGGTAGAGTTGCAGTTAATTTCAGAGGCCCGTCTTCTACTTTTGACTACATCCCCGCGGTTGATATCATCAAAGGGGACTTCAATACTGCTGATTTAGAAGGCAAGATTGTGCTTATTGGTACCTCAGCAGCAGGGCTCCTTGATTTAAGAATCATGCCTTTTGATGCTGTTTATCCAGGAGTAGAAGTGCATGCGAATGTAATCGACAACATTATTGCGGGCGATTTCATTCATCTCCCCGCTGATATAGCACCTGGAATTAATATAGTCATGATTCTCATTGTAGCAATCGTTGTTGTTATGGCTATTGGATACTCTAATGCTTTGGCTCTCCCATTTATCATTGCTGCTACCGCATTTTTACTGCTTTACTTTATTAACCATCTACTCTTTACTGAGGGAATAATCGTAAGTATTTTCTATCCCCTCTTCACTTTGGTATTAAGCGCCTTGGCGTCAATTAATACTGGCTATTTCTTTGAAACCAGACAAAAAAATCTTATCAGAGGCAAGTTTGCCTCTAAAGTATCCCCGCAAGTCATGGAAGATATCATCAAAAATGCGGCTAGTGGTAAGGATGCTTTTATCGCCAAGGAACATGAGATTTCCGTTACCTTTTCTGATGTGCGTAACTTCACCAATATTTCTGAAGCTGCGGGTGATGCCAATACTTTAATTCAGTTTCTAAATCAATACATGGATGAAATGACTCAAATCATCACGAAGTCTGAAGGCACCGTCGATAAATTTATCGGCGATGCGATCATGTCATACTGGAACGCCCCCGCGACTGTAAAAAATCATACCGAGAAGTCCGTTGACGCAACGCTTGATCAGATCCACGCGGTAGCCCCGCTTAATGTAAAGGTAAAACAAGATGAGCGTTTTACCAGCATATGTAAGATGGCCGAAGATATGGGAGTCGAACCCATTGAAATTGGCATTGGCATTAACGTAGGTGTCGCAACGATTGGCGAAATGGGTAGCAGTGGACGTAGTGACTACACTGCGATTGGAGACCCTATCAATTTAGGCGCACGTCTTGAGGCACTCTGTAAGCATTATAATTCCATGTGCAACATTTCAGGACAAGTCAAAGAGCGTATCCCACAAGATAAATATATCTTTAGATTTCTGGATCTCGTTACTGTTAAGGGACAGTCGATTCCTGTTGAGATATGGCAAATAGTCGACTACGCCGATCTATCTAAGACACAATGGAATACGCCTCTCTTTTTAGCACGTTCAGTTTCATATGATTCAGATGTTGAAGGTAATACGATTATCTCGAGTTCTGATAGTGATATAAGTGGTGCGGTAGAAAAACAGCGATTATTTGATGAGCTGGAATATTACGATAGCGGCATCAAGGCTTATAAAGAAGCAAGATTTGAAGATGCATTAAAGATCTTCCGGGATATTCAGGACAACTGGCCTGATAAGACCAATAAGAATATCTACAATATGTATATTGAACGATGTGAGCACTATATTGAAGAACCACCTGGTGACGACTTTAATGGTGTCTTCGTGCATAAGACAAAGGGTTAGAGCTACAGAATAAAGACTATAACGCAGGTCCGGCTCGTCTTTTATATTAACGGATATCTAAAATACTAGAAATGGTGGCCAGGGACAGAATCGAACTGCCGACACGAGGATTTTCAGTCCTCTGCTCTACCGACTGAGCTACCTGGCCATTATTACGGTGAACAAAAAAGACGCGTATTAAACCGGTCTGAAACGGTTTCGTCAAGCTGTCGTTTATTACTCTGGGGCATTGAATTCTTTCGGTACTTCTGAACCGCCACCAAAGAAGTATTTTTCCATCTCTTCTTCTAGGAATTTTCGTGCTTTTGGCTCTATCGGCGTCAATCTGTTCTCATTAATCAATATAGTTTGATGCCCCAACCACATTTTCCAGGCTTCTTTTGAAACCCCCTCATAGATTCGCTTTCCGAGTTCACCAGGATATGGCAGCGTTGCTAATCCCTCTGCCTCTTTATCAAGCTTTATACAATGTACATTACGACTCATTTAATACTGACCTCTTCTTATTCAAATCTTTCAATATATTGACGACTGGTGTCGGGAAACCTAGTTTAGAATCATCTGAAATGTCTAACCAGGTTGATAGTTTTGCATCATTTACTCTGTTTGTCTGTCCCTTTAGTGTTATGTGAACCGGCTTGATTAAGAGATGAAAATGACTAAATGTATGCTTAAAACTGTCATATTCAACTTTATTTTTAATCTTGTAGCCATAAAGCTCATTAATTGTCTTTTCAACGGCTTGATCTGTCGAAAATTCTGGAAAGCACCATAAACCACCCCAAATTCCGCTTGGCGGTCGTTGCTCTAGCAAGATCTCTCCATTGTTATTTTCTATTATTGCGAATATCGCTTCTCGCTTAGGCAAAACGGCTTTGGACTTCGAACTAGGAAAGTCATGCTGTCTTAGTGAGTTGTATGCAAAACAATCGTCTTGCAATGGACAAGCTTCACACTCAGGGTTTCGTCGCGTACATAATGTCGCTCCCAGATCCATAATTGCCTGTGTATAGTCAGCGACTAATTTTTTCGGTGTATGCCGCTCAGCGTAAGACCAAAGCTTGGTTTCAACCTCCTTCTTTCCAGGCCAACCTTCAACACCATGATAGCGGCTTAAAACTCTTTTAACATTGCCATCTAAAATCGGACATCGTTGATGAGATGCCAGTGACAATATCGCACCAGCAGTTGAGCGCCCGATACCAGGCAAGCTTATTAAACTATCAAGTGCTTCTGGAAATGCGCCCTTAAAATCCTCAACAACAATCTTCGCTGTCTTATGTAAATTTCTCGCACGTGCATAATAACCGAGCCCGGTCCAATGATGGAGTACATCATCCTGTGGTGCATTAGCCAAGGTCACAACATCAGGAAAGCTTTCTTGAAACCGATTGTAATACGGAATGACTGTTGCAACCTGTGTCTGTTGCAACATGATCTCCGACACCCAGACCCGATAGGGCGTACGATCATGTTGCCAAGGTAGATCATGCCGACCCGATTTATTGAACCAGACTAACAGTCGATCTGAAAATTGATCATCAGCCACGATAATTAATAGTTAGAATAATTTATCAAATAACTTTTTAGCGCCTTTATTAATTAAGTCATCTACTGGGTCTACTGGCTGAGCTTGTTGTGGTTCTTCTGCCGGTGCTGGCTCGGCAACCTGTTGTTCCGGAGTTGCCTCAGGCGCTGCCTGTTGTGGCGCGGGAGCGGCTTCTTTCTTAAGCCCAGGAAGTTTAATACCCAACTTATCCAGTTTATCGCCAATCGCTTCTTGTACTTTATCTTGTACAGCTCCTTTCAACACAGCCTTAGCTATGTCACCCACATCAGGGATACATTTTTTATCAACGATCTTTCCTCTGCATTTAATTCCTAGACCATAACCACCAAGGTTATATCGTTCATCTCCAGATGTCGCGCTGGCAGCATCGACTTCAGCCTTCAAGTTATATTTCCATGTCTCATCGTTAAGATTAATCAACATTCCTTTTCCTGTAACGTTAAAACCAGGCGCCGCCATTAATAGATCGTCGTTATCTACAATGCCATTTTTTATATCCAATGTAGCCGTTAGTGCATTGAAGATAGTGTCACCTTTTGTATTGAATGAGCTGAAACGTTTAGACTCAATCATTACTTCAAGTTGTCTCAGTGTTTTAGCAATATCCACTCCTTTTAACACACCATCATTAAAGGCTATATCGCCATTACCCGATAATCTGCTTTTCAATACATTCGTATCTGCACCGGATGAGTTTAATGCTAGCTTGATATTCGCCTCGCCTAACAAGTCAGCTTTGCCTGTTACATCGGTCAATAAGGGTTCTGTTTGCACGCCTGTAAGACTGGTATTGATCGTTAACTTTGGTTCTTTACCTTTTGCATCGAGATAAATATCACCCGCATAAGCACCTTCATAAAGTTTGGCAGCGATAGGATTTAGTTTAATGTCGCCTTGATCAGCACGGATACTTAATTCCATATCTGTGAGTTTTGCATTTGATATAACAAACTCACCCATAACAAAGTCACCTTTGATCTTAATAGCGCGCAAGGTTTCGACTGGTATTTTTGTCGCAACTCCAGCGGCAACGGTTTCGGGAGTCGCAGCTGTAGTTGTCTTTTTATCGGTTGCTGGTGGCAGATAACGATCGGCATTTAATTTATCGACACCTAAACCAAATTCAATATCCAAAGGCGACATACTCTTAAGATTGATATCGCCTTGTAAGCGTGTTTCATCTAACTCTGCCTTCAAGCCTTTTAGATTAATACTGCTACCAGTACCACTAAATGAGGCCGATAATGCAACACGTTTTAATACTTTTGGATCTGCTGTGACAGGTACTTCCTGATTTAAAGTTTTCATGAATTGACGTAAGTCAAAGGGCGCGAGAGCGATATCACCCGACAAGGAAGGTTCCGTTTTAAAATGTGTCGCCTTGATGTTTCCTTTCATATCAAGCCCAAGACCTGAAACACTTAATCCGCTCAGATCAAATATTTCTTTCTCTAGATTAATATTTGAATCTGCTTTTACCAATAGTTTTACAGGCGAATTGGGTATTTTCTTTCCCGCAAAAACTACGTCTAGCGAAAGCGGCTTCAAACTTAAATTTGTCGTATTACCATTAATACCGGTGTTCAAATCGATTGTTTGTAGTACCTCGGCAAGATCAGCCTGTCCCATCGCTCTTAATAAAGGCTTGGGGCTCTTACTGGTAATAGAAAAATTACCACCCATATTGCCACTGCTTTTTTGTATATTATCGCCTTTTAAATTTCCGCTAATAGTAAAGCCAAGCGCATTCGCGGCAAGTGAAGGCAAATCTACCTTGCCTGATTTCATGTCGGCATTAAAACGCGTATCGATTTTAAACTTTTTATCTTTTATCTTACCTAGATCGCTTGCGAGCGCAGGCAAACCACTGTCTTTCGGCTGAAAGGCACTTGCGATTTGAATTAACAAAGGCAGATCTGGGCCATTTGCTTTTAATTCACCACTGATTGAAGGTGTATCGCTACTGACTTGCTTGGCGTTCAATTTAGCCGTCGTCGTCATCCCTAGTGCCTTGATCGATAAACTCGGAATATCTACCGCACCGGTTTTTAAATCTGCATCGAAATCAGCTGTTATATCAAAAGCCTTTGGCGCAGCACTAAGTTGCTTGGATAGTGTTTTTAAATCTTGTGTGCCATCACCTGTAAACTGAGCTGCAATTTTAATTAATGTAGGTAAGTTCGGTCCGCTTGCCTTTAACTTGCCTTTTGCCGCAGGTGTGTCTGACTTTACATTACGAGCGACTACTTCAGCCGTAACCTTATTACCTAATACACTGAGGTCTAGCTTCGAGATATCAATATCATTCCTGCTCATATCAGCATTGAATGCTGTACTCAAATTAAATGTCTTATCTGACATTTTTGCCAACTGACTGGCAAGCGGTTCAATTTCAAGTATCTTGAATAGCTGTGGTAGATCTTTTCCTGCAACATCAACATTACCGTTAACTTGTGGTTTACCCGAAAGTATCTCCGCTGCATCAATCTGACCTTTAATTTCTGTATCAAATGCACTGAATAGAAGATCTTTGATCTGAGCAGTTTCTTTATTCACATCCACATTGATTTCAGAACTCAACTTTATTACTGCTGCCCCACCTGGTATTTCTTTTCCTTTAACCTTTGCTTCCAATAGCATCGGTTTTAAAGTTAGGACATCGCCACCATTTGCATAAGCGACAGTGCCTTTAAACTTAATTGCAGATGACAACGCTGGTTTTGAAGCTGCGGCATTTAATGATGCTGTAATATCAATAGGCTCACCTAGTTTTAATTCTCCAGTGGTAATATTTGCATCAGAGATTTTGTATTCCACATTTTGCTGCTTATCATTCCAATGGATGTTGGCGTCTTTTATATCAATACCACCCAATACCAGTGCAGCTAATGGCGTGCCCTCACTACTGCTGGCAGAATCTCCTGCTTTAGGCTTGACCATGTCATCCCAATTGGTCACGCCATCTGCATTTTTAGCCAAATTAATGTTTGCACCATGCAATACCAGCGTATCCATCTCTAATTCTTTGCGCAGGAGCGGCATCAACTTTGCGCGGACCTTGATGGTTTTTGTTTGTAGAAAAGGCGCTTCACCAAAACCTTTAGCATTACTCAAACTAACACCTTCGACATCTAGCCCTAACCAAGGGTAAAAAGTCAGGCCGATATTACCGTCTATATGTAGGTCACGACCCGTTTCTTCCTTTACCTTGCTCGCGATCGTGTCTTTGTAGTCGTTTGGATCGAGGTAGGCCAATGTAATAGCAACAGCACCTATAGCAATAACGCCTAAAACACCTAAGCCTAGAATCAGTTTAATAAGAAATTTCATTTCACTTTACCTGTGTCATTTATTTAGTTTTTTTCTAAGACGTTTAATGGCTGCCTTAACTTGTTTTGGTGCCGTCCCGCCAACATGGTTTCGAGCGGACACCGATCCTTCGAGTTCTAATACCGCATAGACATCATCTTTGATGACCTTACTGAATTGTTGAAGTTCAGGCAGCGTTAATCCAGACAATTCCTTTTCATGTTGAATCGCAAATTGAACGGTCTTGCCAACGACTTCATGTGCATCTCTAAAGGGCATGCCTTTTACCACTAAATAGTCTGCGAGATCTGTTGCCGTAGCAAAACCCGCTGCCGCTGCCCTATACATCGTTTCGTGGTTTACTTTTATTGTTGGTATTAAACCCGCATAGGCGATCAGTGACATCTTTACCGTATCAATCGCATCAAATAAACATTCCTTGTCTTCCTGATTGTCTCGGTTATAAGCGAGCGGCTGAGCCTTCATCAAAGTAAGTAATGCCATCAAATCACCATACACACGACCCGTCTTACCTCTGACTAACTCCGGAATATCAGGGTTTTTCTTCTGCGGCATAATAGACGAACCCGTACACCAGGCATCGCCTAGATCAATAAAGCCACTAGCCTGCGACATCCAAATGACCAGCTCTTCTGAAAACCGGGATAAATGCATCATGATCAAACTCGCAGCCGCCGTAAATTCTATTGCAAAATCACGGTCACTAACTGAATCCAGTGAGTTTTGCGTGATGCCATCAAAACCTAACTCTTTGGCAACCATATTTCGATCAATTGGATAGCTTGTGCCCGCGAGCGCCGCAGAACCAAGCGGCAACAAATTAAGCCTTTTTCGGCAATCCTGCAGACGTGATCGATCACGCAATAGCATTTCGGCCCAAGCCAGTAAATGATGGCCAAAGGTGACCGGTTGCGCAGATTGAAGATGTGTAAAACCGGGCATAATGGTATCAATATGATCATCTGCTAACGTTAATAATGCATTCAATACCGCATCAATTTGATCGCAAATCAGGTCAATTTCATCACGGCAATACAAACGGATATCAGTCGCAATTTGATCGTTTCTTGAACGGCCGGTATGTAATTTTTTACCCACATCACCGATATGGGCGACCAAGGCCGTCTCAATGTTCATATGAACGTCTTCAAGGGCAGTTAACCATTGAAACTCGCCGCTTTTGATCTCTTTCTCAATCTTCTTCAAGCCACGGATAATCTGAGCGCTTTCCCTTCCAGAGATAACGCCAACCTCGCCCAGCATGCGTACGTGAGCTATTGAACCCATGATGTCATAATGGGCCA
>JAJFKL010000020.1 GCA_021773235.1 Gammaproteobacteria bacterium
CGCCCTGCAAACCCTGCCACATGGCGAATAGTGGGGGTGTAAACGGAAAGTAAAAAAAGGGGAGGGTTATCGCCTGTCTTGCACAAACGAAGTGCGGAAAGATAGGGAAACCGCTTTTTTTACTTGTAGTGCGCCTGGGGCAACGCCCCAAGCAATTAGTAACCACTATTCAACTAGAATAGGGGGCTTTATAGAAAGAGTTGCTTGTCTTTTTGATAGGAATAAGCACCCGAACAGCTAAAAGGGAATATCAAAAAGATTTATTGCTAGTAATAAACAATGAAAAATAGCACCACTTAAGGTGCTATTTACTTAATATAATTTTGTGTGATGTTTTGTGATTTGATGTTGAGTGCTTTGCACTAGTCTTTACGGCCGTGTTGATGGCACGGCTTATTTCTTTCTTAAAGGATATTCTCGATGGATTTCTCATTTAGTTTATGGGCTTCCCAACATTCTTCAACAATAAGATTATGTACTTCTGAAGCTTTTAAATTAAAAATAGATGGGAGTAATTGTAACTTACGAGCGTTTTGCTCATTTAAGTAAATTGTGACCCTTGAGGACTTTTCAAAGTTGGTTTTTTTAGTTTTCTTATTGGTCATTGTTACTTCTTCCGTTGTAATGAGGTTGAATAATTTTGATTACTATTGATGAATCACCGCTAGATAGAAGCGGTTTATAAACATACAGAATGTTTCCTGTTGCATGGTCAACAACTCTTGATAGTCCTGGTTGAAAAGCTGCGTCACGAGCTATAAGTTCAACATTTTTTATTAGTTTGCTTTGTGCCTGTGCCTGCGCTATAGGCGCAAGCATTATTAAAAATATGGTGAGAATTAAGAATTTCATTCTGCCACCTCTAGTAGTTCTTTAGCATTAGCAAAGCCAAATTCTTCGTACTCGTCTTTAACTTGTCGGATTGCTTCAGGAGTTAATCCGCATTCTTTCATTAGTTCCACTTTTTGGTTTAGGTCTAGCTCTTCTTTAACAATAATAAGAAATCCAATGTTATTTAAATCGTGACCACATTTTACTAATGTAAGGATATATTCTTTAAAGTCCATTTCCCCATGCTTTCTTTAAGTTTAATTTAGAAAAACCAAGGGAAGAATTTCTTCCCCTGGTCTTTCGGCTTTTTACTTCTTAATAGACTTTGTTTGGTTTTGCTCTTTTGTTTTATTATTACCAGTTTTGTAATTTTCAACAAAAGATTTCATATGTTGCACTTTAGGGTGAACATCAAGCAAAGCTTTAAGTTCTACAGGTTTACCAACTTTCTCCGATGAAGCTCTCAAAGCTTTTTCAACTGCTTCTTTTGGTGCAGCTTTAGTAGCTTGTTTTAATTCATCAAGAGATTTTAAGTAATTTTCAACCATTGGACTTTCAAAACGTTGTTTGTCGTTCGTGGTTTTTGTGTAGCTCTTAAATTCTGCTTCTAATCCAAAGTCTTTAGCTTTTTTGTAAGAGTTCTCCATTTGTTTATTAGTTTTAAACGAATTGAGATTTCTTTCTTTTCCGGCTTCAGCTCGAATTTTAGCAGTTTCTACTAAGTCTTTGTCTAAACCTTGGGTTGCTATAATTTTAAGTGCTGCTTCTGCACCGTTTCTAAGTTTCCCATATTCTTTAGGTTTAGTTATTAACTCAGCAACATTGTTAGCGTATCTTGTCATAACAACATTACCCTCTTTATTTTGAGATTTCTTTTGAAGTGCTTCTTTTACTTCTTCAGGCTTCTCAAAAATTATACCTAGAGAACGCTCGAACTGAGTTTTAGTTGCATCTAATTTAGATGTAGTCTCATTTACAGTCTTTGATAGCTTTTTCTTTTCTCTTACAAGAGAATTAAATTTTGCATCATAAGAAATAAGAATTTCTCTTTGCTGTACATTTTCGATTGCTGCGTCTAGGTCTGTTGCCATTGGCTTATCATTACTCATATGATTTACTCCTTTAGAGTTATGAGAAAGCGTTATTGCTTCCTCTTTGTTGTTCACCTGTCCAAGTACAGGCTGAACTTCTTTTTGCGCTGCTGAAAGCTTACCCGCCCATTCTGGGAGGTTTTCAACATACATAAATCTTTTATGTGGGTTCTCAATAAATAATAGCTGCCTTACTTCAAGCGAATTGTCGTAAATGTACGACTGGTCGGCTATTTTTATTGTTTCTAGCGCGTTCTTAAACGCCTTGGGAACACGTTCTTTTATTTGGGCTTCAGGGATATTATGGCCGCCTTTGGCAACTCTTTCTTTTACCCTTTGAATATTGGTTCTTTCATCTCCTAATGCTAAGAAGATGAAATGTACTTCATAGCCCTTTTTTTGGGCTGATTTTATAATTGATTTCGGGACTGTTGACAAAACAGTTTCGTAAGAAAAATTATTCCTAACTTTTATATTCTCTTTAACTTCTCTGATAGCCTTGCCAAGCGCATCAACGCCAGTAACTCCTGATTTTTCAATCCTATCTATATTTACATCATTGTCAGTTTGTCCACGCAGAATTTGATCAACAAATGTTGATTTGCCTGAACCATTAGCCCCTGCAATAATATAAAAGATAGGTTTTTTATCAGTCAAGAGGGGTTATCTCCATTGTGCCATTTGGGTGATATACTTTATGATTTTTATAGTCTGGTGTAAGCACAGTTAGAGTTGTATTGTGCTTCTTAGCTTCAGCAAGCCTTTCTTGAAAGAACATATCTTTGTGTTCTTCAGCTTTTTCAAACATTGCTTTTATATCGTTCATTACTCTTTCTCCAATTTGTTCTAAACTTGTTAATTATGTATTAAACATTATAAACGCTGTTTACACTATTTACAAGATTAGCCCTTTAAAAAGTCTAGCATTGCCTCATTTTCTTTAAATTTCCGTTTATATGGTTTGTGTTCATACCAACTTAGATTTTCGACTAACATCGGGCGATATGCTAAACCATTACGAATTACTATTGCATAGGTATGTTTTTCTATTTCAGGATCAGATGGTAAAGCTCTAATAAATTCCTCGCTAACGAGTAAATTTTTCTCGTCACTAATTGATTGAGATGTTTCTTTATTCACTAATTTTTTCTTATCAATACTTGAGGATTTTTTGGTAGTTGTTTCGTGGCCTATAAGGTCGCTAACGTCTTTTGCGCTTTCTACACTGTTTTGTCTGAAGACATACCAATATTCTATATTGTCTTTAAATGTTTTAATGTTTTCAGAGCCGTAAGTATTACTTATTTGCCCTAAACTTTGGGCAATATAGACTACATTTACTTTTGCCCCTCGTGAAATTGCAGGTAGGTTAAAGATCTCTTCCATTTTTCCAAGTCTTGGGAACTCGTCAATTAAGAAAGTAACAAGTATTGGTTCTTTTCTATTAATCTTTGTTTCAGGCGGGCGTTGCTCATTTATTTGAACCCATTCTTTAGGCTGTAGGGATATAAGTCGGCTTGCTAAGTATTCCATCATTAAATTGACGATTGGGAATAGTTTTTTTCTGTCTTCATCACGTACAACTATATAAAGACTGGTAGGGTTATCCTTAAACATCATTGCATTGATGTCGCTTTTACCCTCCATAGCTCGCCGTATCTGCAAATCATTTGCAAATTTATCAAGGTGAGGGGTTATTGTTCCTAAAATAGAACCCCAAGCATCCTCTGCACTAGCTGTAGCTAGTGCGCCGTTTCCATCTCGATAGATAACACCTGCAATTTTATCTTCAAATACCCATTTTGTAGTGTTTAGTTCGTGGTCTATTTCCTCTTGTCCATATTCTTGGCAGATAAAATCAATCATATTCTGAAATTCTTCTGCTACATTGGGAGTAGAAAATATTTTATCGGCTATTTCAGGTAATGAAGTAGAGCCATTCTTTTTAATGAGCCATTCAGCAATAAAGATAAAAACTTTTCGAGCATTGTCTACGAAAAATGCACCGTCTTTATCATCAGGGATAAGCTTCATTGCGATATTTTGAATATGCCCTCTTATTTTATGTTCTTCAGATGGGATTGTGTTTTTATCAAAAGGGTTGAAAACGGCTGTTCTGCCGTCTGCCATTGGGTCAAAACGTAGAATTTTAGAAAATGTCGCACGCCAAGGGGCGGTTGTATCAAAGATTTCACCTTTTGGGTCGTGAATAATAAAAGAGTGTTTTGCTTCAAATAATGTAGGGATTACTATAGCTGTAGTTTTACCTGTTCCTGGCGGAGCTATTACTGCAACGGATAATGGTCTATCCATCATATTTTTTAAACCAAGGTTTGTTACTTTCATATCTTCAGGATTTGGAACTTTAACTTCTTTGGGTAGGGTTATTTTACACAACTCTCCCATGACAACCCCACTTTTGGAATCAAGCCTAGCCCGCTTTCTTGTTTTCTTGTCTCCCCATCGAGCAAACCCCATAGTGGGTTTTTGGGGTTCTATAAAAACAATTGTTAAGAAAGCAAATACCCCAACTATAGCACTCGCCAGTATGCCTACTGGAGAATCTTGCCCTTGGTTTAATAAAACCAAAAAAGGCAGGTCTATAGTTAAATAATTAGGGTAATAATAGGCGCACGCTAGGTATACTGTTCCGTAGAACAGTAACGCGCCGATTAAAAGTTTTAAGAAAATTTTCATTTAACTACCATTACTTAAATTCAGGTTTACCGTTTAAATCGTTGTGGGTTTCTTTGCATTCGGGATAACCGCTACAACCCCACCAAAAAGTATTTTTCTTTTTCCCTGGTCTTTTAATTAATCTCTTGCCGTCTTTTCGGCATTTTTCATCTTCAGGGATCTCAATAACCAATGTTTTAATATTATTTTTAATGTTTGATACTTCCTGGGCAATGTAACTATCTATGTTCTGAAGAAATTCATTAATTGTGATTTCTCCAGCGATAATCTGTTGCTGTTGAGTGTGCCATAATGCGGTCATATCAGGGGTTGTAGCCTCTATTGGCAGCAAGTCATAAAAACTACGGCCAAGCTGTGAAGATACAAGCGTTTTGCCTTCCTCTTGGATAAAACCTCGAGTAATAAGACTCTCAATTATTGAAGCTCGAGTAGCAGGTGTGCCAATGCCGCCATTTTCCCCTTTTTTGTCTTTATCTTTACTAATAAGTATTTTCTTTATTTCAGGGTTCTTAATGTATCTAGATATTTTTGTAAGGTCTTTTAATAAAGAGGCATGAGTATATCTTTTAGGTGGCTTGGTCATGTGTGCATCTAATTTAAATTCTGTACATAAACCATTGTTATTTTCGTTTACTGGTGGTGGTGGGTTAGATTCTTTAGCATCTTTCTTAAACCCATTTTCAATGATTTTTCTGTATGATTTTTTAAAAAGATTTCCAGAGCAAGTAATTTCATAGTTTATTTCTAGGTACTTAAATTTCGGGTAGAACTGGTTTATGTATCTTTCAGCAATAAGATTGTAAATATTTTGCTCATTAACAGATAGACTTTGTAAATCTACAACTGTTTCTGTTGGTATTATAGCGTGGTGAGCTGATACATTTTCCGAGTTAAAAGCTCTACTTTTAATGGCTTTATCGGTTGTCTTTACTAAATCCTCAAGTTTTGGATTCGTCCTGGCGATTGCATCAAGTACTAACGGTGCGCTCTCGTGCTGTTCTTCATTCAAATATGAGCAATCGGAACGATTGTAAGTTATAAGTCGATGTTTCTCTCTTAGATTTTGGGTTATATCGAGCGTTATAGTTGGCTTTAATCCATATTTTTTACTTGCTTCCGCCTGCAGCTCAAGAAGTGAGAAAGGCAGGGGCGGGCTTTCTTCTTTTTCTTCTTCAGAAAGTCCAGTTAGAATAGCTTCAGAGTTAAGGCAGGCTTCAGCAATTAGTTGAACCTCATCTTTTGAGGTAAGCCTTCCTTCTTCATCAGTTTCAAACTCAATACTTGGGGGTGTGAATTGGTCAATGTATCGTTTAGCGATAATGTTATAAACTTTTTGCTCATTAACAGATAGACTTTGTAAATCTGCAACTGTTTCTGTTGGTATTATAGCGTGGTGAGCTGATACATTTTCCGAGTTAAAAGCTCTACTTTTAATGGCTTTATCGGTTGTCTTTACTAAATCCTCAAGTTTTGGATTCGTCCTGGCGATTGCATCGAGTACTAACGGTGCGCTCTCGTGCTGTTCTTCATTCAAATATGAGCAATCGGAACGGTTGTAAGTTATAAGCTGGTGTTTTCCTTTTAAGCTTTGGGTTATACTAAGCGTATCTTCGGGGTTTAAGCCAAGTTTATTACTTACTTCAGTTTGTAACTCAAGAAGAGAGAAGGGCAGTAAAGTTTCTTTTCTCTCTTTGTTCTCCACAAGGGGCGGTACATAGTTAGCTGTGATAGTTCCATTGCTAAATGCAAAAACTGCACTAGGAGCATAATATATATTTGATGTATGAGCCTCATGTTGCCTATCTCTGTTCACAACAAGCCCTAGTATAGGAGTTTGTACCCTTCCAACGATTAAAGATCCTGTATGCCCGTTTTGCTTCGCTTGAATGGTATAAGCTCTGCTAAGATTAAAACCATACGCCTGGTCGGCTATACTTCTTGCTAATGCTGATTGATAAAGTCCGTAAAAATGCTCGTTAGGCTTCAAGTCTTCGAGAGCTTTTTTTACCAGTTTCGGATTATTATCATTGATAAGAACTCGTTTAACTGGTTTTTTGTTGCCGTAGAAAACAAGAATTTCATCAACAAGCAATTGACCCTCATCGTCGGGATCGCCCGCATGAACGATTTCATCAGCTTCTTTTAATAGTTTTTTGATTACCGTAAGCTGTTTTTTTGAGTTTGGGATTGGTATGTGTTTTGTCGGTGTTAAATTAAGAGGTAAATCATCGAGCGACCAAAATTTATATTTTGGGTTATATGCTTCAGGATTAGCAAGAGCTAGCATATGTCCAAAGCACCACGTGATATGGTCATTGTCACATTTAATGAAACCATCTTGTTTTATTCCATTACCAATAGCTTCAGCTATTGCTTTTGCTAGGTCTGGTTTTTCGGCGATAAATAAGCGCATCTTGTTTTCCTTTGTGTAAACTTAGTGTTTTTTTAGGTCGTAGTTGCTTTTATTTTTCTTTAGTATTTTTTAATTGTTTAACAATTTGCTTTTCAATTTCTTTGTTTTCTCCAAGTTCGTGTATTTCTTCAAAGTAAGCGGTTCTTTTGTTGGTGGTGTGGTTTTTATTGATTTGGATTACTCCAAAAATATCATTACAGATCTGGCGTTGTAAAATTCCTATAGCATTATCTCCTGCCCCGCCAATAATAATTTTAGATATTAGACTAACAACAGCCCCTTGGGGGCTATTTGCATGAATAGTTCCAATTGAACCTTCATGCCCGGTATTGATTGCATTTGCGAAACTTAAGGCATTTTCATTTTGAACTTCCCCTACTAAAATTCTGTCAGGGTTGTGACGCAGCGCACTACGCAATAAATCATTTGCTGTTAAGCCTGAAAGCGAGGTTGTGTTCGAAGAGTATATAAGTTCTAAACGGTCAAGGTGGCTTGATAAATCTAATTCTTGTACATCTTCAATTGATATTAAACGCTCATCAGCAGGGATTTCTAAAATAAGAGCATTAGTAAGGGAGGTTTTCCCTGTACCTGTTCCGCCTGATACAAGGATTGTTTTTTTATCTTTTATAAAGCTTTTTATAAGCTTTGCTGTTTTACTATCTATGCCAAAATCTTCTAACTCAAATATTCGATCTTTTCTTATTCTTACTGTCATACCAAAACCACTAGCGACCGCATCAAACCCATTTATTTGTACTCTATGTCCTCCTGGTAACTTTGTTGCCAGAATGGGATTACGTTCATTAAATTTTTGGCCTGAATTTCCTGCCAAGGCAAGAGCTAGTAGCTCTAGTTGGTCTTTTGTTAAAGCCTCGATTTTCTTTATTACTTTTGTACCGTCTTGATATTCAAGGGTTACTTCTTGAGGTCTATTTATTCGTAACTCGACTAGCCCTTCATTTTTGAAGAATGGGGCGATAGGCTTAAATTTGTTTCTAAAAAAAGAAGATGTATTTAATAAATCTAATGCCCAATTTTGGCTTTTGTTATTTTTCATAGTTGAGCCTAACTTTTATACTTATGGGCTATAAGCTCGCTATATTCTTTTACAGATTATAACGAGCTTTGCTTTTGGGAGCTTCTTATTCTATTCTGCCATTAAGCAGCGAACCAGTTCCACATACATGTTTTTGTTCAGAAATGGTCGCTGTATCAGCAAAAAAGCTTCCGTCTACTCTTTGGTAGTATGGGTTTCTTACTAGCCTTGCAATATTAGAGCAAATAGGATTATTCCCTACGCTACAAGTATAGTTTCTAGTTGCTTCAGAGTAAGAGTTATTATCCCACCTCCCACTCCATAGTCTATTACTAGAAACTCCGCTTCTTTGTAAACCACCTGTGTTTGGTGTTTGGTCTGAATTAGCAACATCAAGTGTTTCTGTTCCAAAAGTCCAAGGTGCATTTGCAACTTTACTTAGACACCATGCTTTGCCAGTATGTCCGTTCATGACATTATTCCATGAGCAAAACCCTGAAGTGTTATCTCCAATAAAAGGGCCATCTGAGCATAAGTAGAACCCAACAGGTATCCAACTGCCAGTTTGTGATGGATTTATAACAGTATTGTTTGCAGGCACAATGGCAGCATTAGAAAAGTCTTCTGCAATTGACCATTTACTTCCAGTATTTGTATATGGCGAAAAACTCTGGTTGTCTTGACACCCTTGTCCTGGGATTTCTTCTGTTACTAATGGTGATGATGTCAAAATAGCTAAAGGCTTTTGATACAAATTAGAGTTTAAATTAGCGTCATCATGAACAATAGTACAACCTGTGCTATCCCAAGCTACAGAATAACTTGTTTGTGTTGGAGCGCATGATGTTGCGTACTCTTTGTTGTTATTTACATCGAGCGAATAATATCTTTGTTGTAAAAATACTAATCCAGTAACATCTTTATCCCAAAAGTATTTATCTGCTCCTGTGCATTCTTCAGAAAGCAAATCTGTTTGGTTATCCATATCAGCGGTGCAGCCACTAACAGCTACTTCTGCGCTATCAACAGTTAAGAAATAGTAAACAAAAGGCGTTACTTTTTGAGTTGTTAAATTGGTTTGTGTAGCGCAAACACCTGTTTTTGTTTGTCTTACATATGTAGTTCCAGTTCTGCTACATGGTCTTGCGAAATTTTCTATATTGTTATGTGTATATTTAATTTCTTCTTTTTGATGATAGATTGTAGAATCGTTATCATCAGGCTCATAACCACAACTTGTTGTAGTTAAAGCAAGTGGCCGTGTTTCATCTTTGAAACATGCTGCATTGTTTATAACAATTCTTTGTCCGCCTTCTTCTTTCTGATAACCAAGGTTATATTTTTCATAAACACCATTAGGAATTTCGATAGATGGTGGGCATACTCCATAGTCTTTAGTCAAAGCGTAAGTATGGCCAGATTCAAAACTTGGTGAGCAAGTTGTGAGTGGTTGCCCATCTCTAAATGTTCTAGTTTGTTGATTAGCTGTAAGTGCTGTAATGTCTACTACTATTTCGCACCCTTCAGTTGAAACAATGTCTTCAGGTTCGGCTACTTCAAAACTAGGCGTAAATCCATTTGATTCTTCTACTTGAGCCTGCGGAGAGGAAGAACTGCTGCTCGGGCTTGGACGACTACTATCAGCAGCCTCTTCGTTTTCTTCTTCAGCTTTTTCTTCAGCTTTAGCTGCAATACTTACTGTAGCTTCTTGAACTTTTACAATTTCACTAAAAGAACCCCTAGCTTTTACAACATCAAATTGTTCTATATCAGGTTTAACTTTTAGATTTGTAGTTAGAAATGGCCTTGTTAAATTGTTTTCGATTTCTGAATTTTTTTGATAGGTCTTGCTCCATAAAATATTATACGTAATAACTCCTGTGGGGTCTTTACTAACTACTTTAGCTTCACCTATTAGAGAGATATTCTCAAAACCAAGCTCTTTAGCTTGTGGAGTTAAATCTATAAAATCCGCTACCACTTGATTCTTTGTTTTTTTAGTGATTTTCAAATTGTATATTTGTTCTTGTATTGCTTGTTCTTGCTGTTGATGGACTTTATTCAATATTTGAGCGTAAGAGCTAGAAGGACTTAGCCCAACTGAAAGACTAAGTGTTAGAATTAATAATATTTTAGTCCTACGATGTTTTGTGATGATGTTTTTCATAGTTTCCCCTTACAGACAAGATTAATTGCTAGTACTCTTTATTCTTATGGTTATTATTATTAATAATTACCAGTCTTATTCTTTCTCTACGCCTTTAGTTTGCCATGTTGGTATAAATATGCCATCCCTAGGCTCGTAAAACACAATATCGTTTTGTGTCTTAACCAAAATTTCAGTTCCAGCCTCGATATAAATAATTGGTTTTGTATCAATTGTAGTGTTAAGTAATGATGTTGCTTGTGTTGTCCATATTTGTGAGACATCTTGTGCAGCATTCGCCTGGGCTTGGCTATTTGCATCAATTGATAAATTAGTTGCAATTGGTACAAGAGAAGCAATAGCGGTTCTTTTAAACTGTTCTGCAAGCCTAAAGTCAGTAATGCCTTGCACTCCTTCAGAACCACTCGCATCGGCTGTTTTACCATCTATTTTAATAAGAACTCCATTAGGAGTTAATATCCTTCTGCATGTTATTTCCAACCTAGTTTGCAGAGGCTCTTCAACTGGGACATTTTCGCAAGTAACAATAGAGTTCCTAGGAATTAGAATATTGTTGCCATGAAATGCTACAACATCTCTAGTCGTTTGTAGTTCAATAGTATTTGATTGAATCTGAGAATTTATATTATGATTTA
Organism: Gammaproteobacteria bacterium; assembly: GCA_021773235.1. Lineage (GTDB taxonomy): Bacteria > Pseudomonadota > Gammaproteobacteria > Eutrophobiales > Eutrophobiaceae > UBA7359. The sequence goes on from JAJFKL010000020.1 coordinate 10,874, forward strand.
GTTGAGTAGGTATGCTTGTACCTACTCGTAATAAATAATTTAACCTAGTTGGTTTAATACTTCTTTCGCAAACTTCGCCATAGCGACACAATGCGCTAGTATTGCCTATATCCCTTGTTTGTAGAGGCTCTTCTCGTTGGTTTATTAATTCTTGGGTAGGTTGGTCTTTGTACTGTTCAAGAAAAGACTTTTTATCCATAAAAGTAGTAAAAGGCTTATTTTCATTATACATTCTTAAAGCTATTCGTACTTTTCTTTTTCTTTCTTCTTCTTCAGCGTCAACAGCTCTTATTAATTCACTATGTTTAAATTTATCAGATATTTTATATGTTGCTTTAGGTTCTACAACTGGTGGTGGTGGCAGCAAAGGGCTTGGTTTTTCTTTTTCTTCAAAAGATCGTTTGCCCCATGAATCTAGGAAATCTTCATTATTTACTGCCTGATAATTATCTTTAATTTGTATGTTTCCATCATGTGGTGATGAATGCTTAATTAAGAATGCAATAGAACCACCAATAATAGCTATAAGAGAAAGAATAACCATTGCCATATTTTGGCGATCTTCTGCTACATATTCTTTTATTATTGTAAGAATTTCTTTCATCCTATTGTTTCCATTCAACAGGCGTGGTTACTTTTTCTAGTTCTTGATTATGGAATTGTCTTAACTTATTTGTAGGTTTAACACAGATAACCCTTGCTTGATCTCCAACTCCTCTTTTTATAGTAAACCCATCTTGAGAAATTCCCTCAACATAAACCCACCCTTTGTATGATGGGTCTAGCAGATAAGCATCCTTTTTAGTCATTGGGTTATCTTTACCATTTTTGACCATTGAAATAGTGGGGATTTCATTAGAACTGGTTACACCATCATAGTTAAAAAATGTGCGAACACCGTTATCAAATACAGCCCAAGGCATTATTTGCTTTGAATTCTCATCTTTTGCATAAACTTGATAGTTAGTGTTTACCTTATTGCCAAATATTTCTTTCATATAGCTCATAAAGTGGTTGTCTTGTTCGATATTGATTCTTTTGGCGGCTTCTCTTAAAGAAGCACGTTTTAATGCTTTAGCTTCTGCTTGTGCGTCCAACACTTCTTTTCTTGTTTTACTATCTAGTTTTGTATATATAACCAGGTCGCCTAATTCTGTGCTGTCAAAATTTAACGATCTCACCATATATGTATATATTCTTCCAGAACTAGCTAGAAAAGTTAAATTGGTGTCTTTATTACCTGAAATGGCTTTAATCATAAACTTATCGTTAATAACAACACCCTTAGAAAGATCATCAAAATCTTCTACATTTACCCAAGTCTTAATTTTAAAAAATTCATCCCCTGCGCCAATAATTGGGCTATGCATAGGTTCATCGAATTTAAAAACTGCCGTTGTGTTCTCTCTTAGTTGTATAGTTGGCACTTCGTTAGGATTATAATCAAAATTCTTAACTGTATTATTTTTTCTATTTTGAGGCGCATTAAAATATGCATCTTGAACAAGATTTTCGTTGTGTAATATAGTAGGGACATCTTTTATATCAACAATGGGACTTTCTACTGTTTCATCACCAAATACTTTTGCTTTAGCCGAGAAAGGCAAGGCTAAAAGAAGGACTGCTAGAAATAAGATTTTATTCATCTTCTTTATCCTCTAAAATTGTAAAATCATAAATTATTATACCAAGAGGGTTTAAGTCCTGAGCTTGCTTTTCTCCTCTTTTGGTTGCCATTTGACCACTTCTTTCATGGTTTAGATAAAATTTAACATCAATAATCTTTTTATATTCTACGGTTTCAAGCTGCTTGTTTTGGTCGTGTATAGTAAACCATAGTCGGATAGTGTTATTATCAATAACATGGCTATTTGTAACAAATACTTGGCGAACAACGTTAGGGTTGTTTTTATCAAAATTTGCTCTTATTAATTTTATTTTTTCCCACGCTTCAGGGCGGACTCTTGATAGAACAATTTTACCGCTGTCTGCATCGTTTTCTTTATAAGTAACCTCTGTAAACAAAGTTACAGTTTCTTTAATATAAGCGGTTACTAGATCTTTCCTTAAAGAGCTAGGTATTGCCCAAGGCTCTACAGTCTGGGTTACTTTTACTCCGTCTATTTGGTCGATTACAATAAACCTAGTTTCAGTAGTTTTTAGTGGTAAAATTATAAGAACCCCAAGACTTAGCAAAATTAATGCTACATTTTGCCCAAAAATAATTTTTGCAAATAAACTTAATCTATTTTTAAGTTGGATAATATCATTTATACCAAGACTGCTTGCCTCAATAATATTTTCTACTACTACTTCTTGTTTAGGCATTATGTTTGTCTTTCCATTCTATTTGATTACAGGCGCAAGGTGACTTTGTGAAGTCTGCTTGCTGCTTATTGACTGAACAACCAGTTGTTGCCAGTCCAATTAGAACCATAATTAGCATTTTATTTAACATTCTATTTAATCCTTTATTTTATTAAACGGCTGTAAACTTTGGCCACTCCTTTACCAGTTTCCATTACTCCGCTACCAACAGCCTTTACTCCTCTAGGGCTATTCATTATCGCAGCACCTCCGGCTTTCATACTATGGGCTTTAGCTGCTCCTAGTCCTCCTGCAACAAGCGCACTAAAAGTTTGGCCAAAATCAGTTACATTTGAGCCAGTAATCATTGCAGCATATGTTGATGCCTTAAGGTGGAAGTACCCACCAAAAACCCCAAGGATTATTAATTCTACTAAAGTTGTGTACGGTAGGGTGAAACTGTCTTTTTCAATAGATTCAACAAGAGTCCCAATAGGGCCAACTGTTGCAAATAGTGTTAATGCATTTGCAATAGCAACAAAAATTAGAGCCAATGAAAAAGTAAGTATGGATTTGCCAAGGTTCTTAATTAGAGGCCTAAAGGCAGGTATTATTGCTAACATAGCCAACGGTTTTGCGAATATGAAAAGTAGTATCATGGATATATATATAGAAGTGTACATTAAGAAAAATAATAACATTATTATAAAGTAAACAAGGAACATAATCATAACTAACCCGCCTAGAACGAATGAAAAATTCCAAAACCCTTTGTACTGCTCTTCATAAGCATTATTAATTTGCACAGCCTGGTGAAATAGATTTTCAGTAGCTTTGAATGTATCGCCTAATGTTGTGCCAGTATTCGGCTTTTCAATTCCTGCTAAATTAAGAGAGTATTCCATGACTAAAGAAGATGTGTAGGTAGTTAATTCAAGAATATATTGAAAGATGAGGTCAAACATTGGCGTAGATAAAACTGCTGTTATGAATGCGCCTATAAATAAGAATTCTAAACTAAAGGCGTATATATCGCCTTTCTTCATATAAAACCGTATCCCCATAATTAATATGTAGATTGTAATTAGAGTTGAGATTAACGGTACTATTTCAACAAAGATTTTGTTCTGAACACCTTTTGAGAAAACGAAAGCTTGCTGACTAATAGAAACAACACCTTTATAAAGCATAGAGTGTTCAGCAGTTGATAAAACTATAGAGTCCGCTACTTGGTTTGTATTACCTGTTACGAAATCATAAACTCCTGCATGTGCAGATAGACTATAAAAACACAATACAACTGTTAGGAGTGCCGCTAATATCTTCACTAGAAGCTTCCGCCTTCTTCTTTAACGCTTTTACATAAGTTTTCCCATAGTTCTTTACCTAAAGGGGTTTTGAAGAGTAAATGACGTAGTTCGACAGGCGTTGTCTTAAAACAATCTCTATTACCGTATTTCTTATAATAAAACCATTTTTCGGCAATGTAGTCGCCTTTCAAAAGAGTTATATCATCTTCTCTAACTGCTTTATCTATTTGGTCTTCGTCCATATTGTTTTCTTTAAGATAGGCCATTTCTTCCTTAATTGTGTCAACCCTATATTTATTTGTTCTATCGACAACTTCTTGTCGCCATTGGGCGTGTGCATCTATAGGAGCTACTGCTATTAATAGAATTAAGAATGTAAATAATTTCATTACTGAACTCTTTCTTTATTTAAAATGTTTGTCGGCAAAAGATTTTTCTTTATTACTTAACTTCCAATGCTTATAAGAGCCTTTTTGTAAGTGGTCTTGAATATCCTTTTCGGTGGAATCGTACTCTTTTTTACCAGTGTATTCAGCACGACTTTCAGCCATATTCTGGTGTGCCATCATTGTTTGTATCTTATTCTGCATTTCTAAATTCTTTAAAGCTATTTCATTTGCGACTGTCTGTTTTTCTGCCAAACTTTCAGCGTCTTTATGTTTTTTAGCTAGCATTATCAAATCATCATTGTCTTTTTCAATACTAGCTAATACTTGTTTTGAATTAATAAGAGAATCTCTTAATTCTTGCTGCAATCTTCGCTGTTGTATTTGCCTTCCTTCTTGAATATTAGCAAGTCCTCTTTCTCGATAGTCTTCGTCTACTATCTCCCCCATTCGTTTACGTCTGCTCTTATCAGTATATCTATCGGCTTTATCGAGATAACGCCCCACATCATCCATTTCATCATAAAGCAAAGATGTATCTTTCCTAATTTCGTTAGCTCTATCCACATATTCGTTCCACTCTTCTACTGTATCGATGGTGTTCTCGTATGTGTCTAAAGCCGTGTCGTATGTCTCGCGCATGGTATCCAGTTGCTTTTTGATAGCAATCCCTTGTTGGACTGTTTCACTATTAAGTGCTGCTTGCTTTATATCAGCAATACTGTTGAATACTGCAATTTGTGAAAATGCATTGATCGGCAATAAAAGAAACGTGGTGATAAGAACTAATATTTTATACATTATTTTCTTGCCTCGAATCGTTGGTGTTTTTCTTTCATAAACTCTCTAATTCTTGGTTCATATTCTGGAAATCTAATCTCCATATCTTCTAGCATCTTAGTATCCTTATGGTTACCAGTAATAAGATGTATTAACTCACCGTAATAGGTAAAGTCGATTTTTACTATAACGCTCTGCAAACCTTTCTTCTTAATCATTACCTGACGCTTGCCCTCATTCTCCTGCAACCATTTTATTTCGTTATCATTTAAGCCAAGATTTTTGTATTGTTTGTAACTTGCATCTACATTAGGAAATAATATCTTTGTTGCTAGGTTCTGTCCTATACTTTCGCCCCTTGAGCAGTCTAGAATATGGCTAGGATCTTGAGCTGCTAAAACAACAATACCCCCGACTTTACGAATTTTAAGAATCATATCTTCAATAAATTCACAAGCTATTGGATTTTGTAAATAAGCCTTAGCTTCATCAACAAATATCATGTGCGGGCTTGGGTCATTCTTCATACTTTGTGTGAAAGCGTGGTAGATATAAGAGAAGATAGGGGCAATTAAATCCTTATTGTTTTTAAGTGTATTACCCATTTCAAAACAAACTATTTGTTTATCAAAGTGCAATGCATCTTTTTTAGCATTAAAATACATCGCATTGATTGAATTTTTTTCAGGATCAGTATCATGTGGCATCCATTTTTCAAAACGGTTTAATAGAGTATCTTTTCCTTCGTCATAGTGAAGATTCCCTATAATATCTTTAGCAACTGAAAAATCTCTTTCATTAGGCGGTTGCGACATTATTTGATTAACCCATTTTTCAATAGCAAGCTCTTCTTTAGCGTTAAGCTCTCCTTTTTCACTGCCAATTAACTTAACCCAATTTACCAAAAATTGCATATTCTCAGGAGTTTTCTTAAGAAGAAAAGGGTTCATTGGCAAATTCTTAGGATTAGATAAATCTATATGTTGTCCATCGAAGCAAGCTACTTGTGATTTTAATCCATTTTCATTATCAAATAATAAAGCCTTAAATTTCCCACCATATAAATTATTTCCTCCATACGCTAAAGAATTAGCGATAAGATCCATCATAAAAGTAGTCTTACCTTGGCCAGTAGCAGCAACAACTAATGTTGAACCTGAAGCTTCAGGGCTTTCATTCTCTTGAAAAATAAAATCATAAACAGTATCTTCTGTAGTAAGTAATGACATTACTGGAGTATTACCAAAAGCGCATTTCTGGAATCCATTGTCTGTAGACGTAAAAGAAGCAAAATTTGCTAAATCATGTGCAGAAATATCATAACTTCTAGCTTTATTTAAGGCTTCAAGAGTTGGAAACTGAGCCCAAAACGCCCCTTCTAGGTTGGTAGTTTCTTTTTGAGCATTTATATTCTGTACAGCCATAATATTTTGTAATACTTCAATGGCAGATTGTAACTCCTCTAATGTGTCGCCCTTAACAATTATTGAAAATTGATGTTCTAGCATCCTTGTTAGCTTATCAGATAAATCATTAATAATTTCTTGGAGTTCGCTTGTTGCAGGAGAAAGCGAATTATGGCTATTAAGAAACTCTCCTACCGAGCTATCCATAAATGATGAGAATGTATTAACCTTCTTAGTGCAATTCTCTATATACGTCTTATCGTCGTATAGCTGAACATTCTGAATTATACTGTAATCATACCTTGCTTGCATTAGAGTGATAAGCATATCATTGGTGGTTTGGTCAGGGTAAGTATTAATTCTAAGAACAGAAACATATTTTTTTTCTGCATTGTTTGATAGCTCAACAATACCCTTACTTGCATTAAACGAGATATTAGTTAAGGCTAGAGTTTTAAATAAATTCTTATCTTTTGGTGGCAAAATACTTTTAAACCCGATATTTATTCTTTCCGCCCAAAACTTGGTTAACTCCCTAGTTTTTTTATTACTTAAGTACTGTGCATGATACCTGCTCAATACTGCTATAATGCTTTGTGTTCTTTTGTTCAGCTCTTCAAGGCTTCTGCTTGCCTGCCCTTTTGCAACTTCTATGTTATTATTATATTTCGTTTCTAGTGTCACCATGCAATACATTTTAGTTTGATAAGTATTCTCTAAAATTGAATGATGCTTTTGATGCAATTCTTTAGCAAAAATATTTTCAAAATCAAGATTTGACTCTTTATGTGGCGTTTTCTTTCTATCATAGATAAATTTTATCTTGAACTTCTGCTCTATATCAGTAAGAAAATTAGTCCTGATTTGATACAGACTATCTTTCTCTTCATCTGTTAGGCCTGAAGAGGCCAAACCTGAAAGTGTTAATACTTGAACAAGCGCACCTGATTTTGTGGTTGTGGTGATACCATCCTTCAAAACTTCATTTATAGGGATAAAATCCCATAAATACATCCGCTGAGCTTGTTCTTTGTATAAACTAGACATGAAACGTCCTATTCCTGTTATTAGGCTTCATAAGCAGTAATTGCGACCTTAAGGCCTCCCTAAATCTAGGGTCTTTTTTTAGCTGCTTTCTCACATACAAAGTATACGCAACCCCTATAAAGAAAGAGAATGGGATTGCTAAATTTACAGGCATTATTCTCTGCAAAACAAAACCCAAAAAGAAGACAGCAACAGTTACAATAACCGTTTCATTTATGCTTAATCCTATAAAGGGCAATACTTGAGTATTATTCAAGTGCCTGTGCATTAATGTTCCGTTTCTATTACTCATAAACAAACCTTATCTAAAAAAGTTTCTTGTTGTCTTGAACCATACTTTTTGCTTCGTCTCTTATACCGTCAAGAAGAACATTATTTGTGAGACTTAAAACAGCCCAAATACCGACTGCTATTCCAATAATTTGAAAAAATTGCTTAAAATCTAATTTACCAAAATACATTGCTACTGCTGAAGCCACTACTGAGAAGAGTGCTATATAGCCTAGCGCACTTATAACCATATTAAGAATAGGCTCTCCAACATCTGTAACAATATCTTCAAAAGCGTCACCGCTTAAGCCAATTTCGGGCATTACTAGCATTAATCCAATTACAGATAATGGAGCTATTACTTTTAATTTATTCATTTTTGTTCAATCCTTTTTTAAAACAATATAGTTAGAGCCACATTTTAACCTAATAAACCTAGTATTACCATAGTACTATTATAGTGCATGTAATTGTTGCTTACAACACCAAAAACGTTTATAATGTATAATACATTAAAAATATAATTTAAAGGGTGGGTTTATGATTAAAAAGAGAGTTCGAATTTTAGACGACTTTAGAAGCGTTGCGCCTGATAGAATGGGTGATTGTTTCTTGCTAGCCTTTAGCATGAAACACATTGAAGAGGACGTTAAAAGCCATAAAGAATACGTAGCAAAAGAGCGTAAGAACTTATTGCAGAAACGAATTAGCTTAGATCAGCAGCAACAAAAATGGTGCAAAGAAATGTCGGATATTTATAATTTTGACAATTTCACAGAGGCTCTAAATGTTTGTATGTTACTTGTAAAAGATAATCCTGCCTTTAGCACAGCTAACGCTTAACTTTTTTGTGTTTGGACTTTTGAAGTGCTTTTAATACTTTTAAGGCCTCCTCTACATCTTTTTTGTTCTCCCTAGTCTTTTGCTTGGCTAGCTCTTTTACAGCATTAGTAATATCTCTATGATGCTGTTCCATCATTTCTTTAAAACTGGATTTTGTTCTTTTTGCGCTTTTCTCCCCAACACTCTTAAAAAAGAACCTCTTACTTTCCAGTTTTTCTTTCTTAATCATGTTTTCGGCTTCTTCTGTTTTGTCCTTCAGGAGCTTATCTTGTTTTTTGAGTGAATTGACAGTTGCTTCAATGGCCGTACTATCTAATGGTTTTAACAGCTCCTTCTTAGCTGCTGAAAGTATATTTAAGTGTTCTCTATGTTCTTTACCTTTGCCTTTAATACCCGCTCCAATGGAAACCGCTATTGAGCCTTGTTTTTGCAAGTATTCGATACTTTTTAGCATATTTGCTCTTGATTTTAAGGCATCGAATGACGGGCTTCCTTCTTTTGGATTAATACGGCTGCTGTACCATTCTTGCTGTTGAACTAACTTTTCCGCGCCTGTTTTAATTTGTTCTAATGCTTTCGGTCTGTCTTTACGTCGAGTTGATACCATCTCCACACCATGTTTTCGCATGTAATGTGCAAATTCTCTACGAATAGCAAATAAGTCTGCCCTATCAGGGTGAAAATATGAACCTTTTCTATCTTCAACAATTTTGGATTTGTTGTGTAGCTTATTTCTTGGATTTAAAATAACGTGAAAATGATCATGTTCTGTGTCTTGGTGCAGTTGATACATCGCATCATAACCTTTACTTTCAAGAGTGTTATTCACAAACTCTTCAAAAGCTGCATGTAGTTTCTTTGCATTGTACTTTCCACCAGTAGAGAATAACAGATGCTTAAAATCATCTTTTGCTCTTATAGATAAATCTATTTTCTTAGAAGGTTCATTTTCCCCCAGGTCTTTTAAAAAAAACTTACCTTTAATTCCTGCGTTTAACTGCAATAGATTTTGGTCTTCTTCTTCAGAAAGCCCTTCTCGTTCTTTTTTAATTTGTAATTTCTGACGCTGTTCTTCCATCTGTCCAAGTTTATCTATTTTCCACGATTGGTTTTCTAATGACTTTGGAGCTTCAAAATTCTTAACCCATTTGTTTATTATTTTTTGTGTTTCCTCGTCTTCAAGCTCGATACCATCTTTATACATTTTTAAGTCTTCTTGCTCTGCTTGTTCTGCTAACTTCCGATTAATGTATAAGGCAAGCCTTGTTATTTGTGTTCTACCAATTCCCCCACCAATAATCTTAAAAACAGCCTCTTGTTTTTTAGAGCCTGCATCTTTTAGATATGACGGTGAGAATAATCTATTTGTAGAATTCACGCCCTGGCGGTAAGCATTGATTTCTTGTATCTCGGCGTAATCGTTCTTCAGAAAGAATTTCTTCCAATCTTCATCATCGAGCAATGGAGTTTTGTCTTGCTTCATTTTCTAATACCTTTCGAGAAATCTCGCCAGTTTTTCTTTTTCTTCTTCAATCTCCAAACGCAATTTATCAATAATATCTAATAAAAAAGGTGTATCCACTTTTATATATTCGTATTCACCACTTTCATACCTAAGCTTGCGAATCTGTAGAATATGAACTAATTGGTTCAAATTCCCCCCTATGCGAGAAACATTCCCATAATGCGCCCTTATTTCTGAAATGCTGTCACTATCCAAAAACTCTTTTAGGTCTAGTGTTTTATTGTGGACTCTCGCACGATATATAAGCTCATTAAGCACATAGGATCGCCCCCTTTGTTCTGATACATTAAGGCTTCTGCATAACTCTATAAGCTTTTCTTTAGCATCAGGCTTTAATCTGACATGTGTTTTTTCATTAGAATTCATAAAAACCCCCAATATATACAACTAAGTATAAACACAAAGAACACAAGATGCAATCCTTGTGGGACTTATTGGCTATCCTGCCTGTACAAATAATACTCATTTGTACAGGTCTAAGAAGTCGCTAAAAGCGTGCTTCGCCCCCTAAACTACAGCCTTTTAAGGCTGTACAGACAAGAAAAGATCGGTTTTGCAGAGCAGAACTAGCAGAGAACAGGGATTTTCTGCATTATTTATAATTGCCTTACACCTTATTTTCTAAAACTGTCACATTGCGTTTTTTGCCTGTCACATTGCAAATTTATGCTGTCACATTGCATTTTTTGCCTGTCACACGAATTCTGCAATTTTGTTCCTTAAGGAGGCTTTCGAGCCTTCTTAAGGAATTTTTTTGATATTCCCTTTTAGCTGTTCGGGGGCTATTCCTATCAAAAAAACGAGCAAAACAGCAGCTTTCTATACTTTTTAACATTTTAAGGGTAACTACATATTTATATGTAAACATTAAAAATGTTTTCTTTTTTGTTAGATTTGCTAATGTGACAATGCGCTATGCTTTGGGGTTTTGGCTCGACTTTTTCTTTCGAGGCCGGGCTTCTCCCCTTTGTTGAGCATAGCGTGTTTTGTGAACAAGTGGTTCTTACCACTTGTTTAGTTTAAAGGGGTGATGCCCTTTAAACGTACAGAGAGGGTGATGCCTCTTTGGGAGTAAAGGGGCTTATGCCCTTTTACTTTGGGGCAACTATTGCATAAACGACCGTTTATGCAGCGTTATTTTCTATCAAAACCCTATATTGGAGTAAAAAGGTTTTTCTATTGCAAAAACCTATTGCATAATTACACCTATGAAATATGGATATGCTCGTGTCTCCACTACAGCGCAAAATCCGCAACGTCAAGAAGACGAGTTGCGAAAAAATGGTGCTGAAAATGTAATTGTGGAGTTTGCATCAGGCGCAAATAAGAAACGCCCCCTCCTCGATCAGCTCTTAAATAGATTATTACCTAATGATGACATTATTGTTCTAAGCATCGACAGGCTCGCCAGGTCTATTTTAGATTTTTTGAAAATTGTGGAACGAATAGAGAAGGCACAAGCAAATTTAATCATTCTTGATTTATCCGTGGACGGTAAGACTGCTAGCGGTAGACTAGTTTTAAATATGCTTATGGTACTGGCCGAGTTTGAACGAAAGCTGATTGTTGAAAGAACGCTTTCAGGGCTACAAGCTGCAAAAGCTAGGGGCATAAAACTAGGTGCGCCAAATAAATTGAATAAAGAGCAAAAAGTTGCAGCTCTTGAATTTCTGAAGAATGGTAAAAGCCAAAATCAAGTTGCAAGAATTTTCAAAGTTCATGCCTCGACAATTTGCAGGCTTCTGAAGAAGAAAACTTAATCCCATATCTATTGTCATAGAGTATTTATTTTGAATTAACTAAATTATTTTCGTGTAGAATACTATTTATATCTTCAATATATTCTGCGATTATATCTAATGCACTAACCATGTTACCGCCGTCTGTTTCAATTTTAGTATTACATATACTTATTGGTCTATTATATTTAACAGATGCATTTTTCTTTACTAAGGATGTCTTTACTCCCTCCTGAAGCAGCAAGACTGCTGAGCTACCTTTCTGTTGAGAAGTTCTTAATCTTATAGGACCATAGATAGCTTGAAAGTTAGGTAACAATGCAATAGCACCTCTATGAAAGTCTTGCACCCTGTAATTACCTATAAGGTTATGATGGCGAACTTTTTTTTCATATCCATCAATAACCGTATGCCATCCCCCTACTGGATTATCAGGATCACCTGTATGATCAAGAATAATTTCATATACTGATCGACAGGAGTAAATAGCAGCATTCACACACCAACTATACTCTTTCCAATTCCCCTTTTCTGCTAGCATCTTAGCATTCTCATGGAAAAATAAACTCCGTTGACAATGGTCAACAACAGAAAAATACATACCTTGAGGAATATCAACCATAGCTATTGCCCCAGGTCTTTTAAATGCTTTTCTAATGCATCAATGATAATTTGATTCATTTTTATATTATTCCCCTCTAGCCTGTGTGAGGCTTGGAGGTGTATCATCTTTGCGTACATACTTTTAGGTATGTACGTACAAAAAGTAGTTTTCTCTTCTTTTTGTTTTTTAGTTACCAGTTTTATACTAGCATTTTGTGCTTGGGCTGATTCTGTATTTTCGTTAATACCGCTAGCTTTTGCCCAATCTGTATTTTTCGCCATGAGTTGATTTCCCTTATGCTGATTTTCGTAGTTTTTTATTTAAGTAGCTATCAACATATTTAAAGATATGTTGATACTGCTCGCTGCAAACATTTGACGGATTAAACTCATTTACACTTACACCCTCACTCCAACTTTGCGCCATATCGACACTTGACGAAACTTTCCCAACAAAAACCCCCATTTCCCTTAGAGCTTGAGAAGCCTGACTTAATACCCTTGTATTATTCTTTGCTTCGTTAATAACTACTATGAATGGTTTATCTTTAATTGTTTTTAGAACTCTAGGTATGGTCTCTATATCCGACAAACTGGGCTTACAAGGCAGTATAATAAGATCAGAAGCATTAATGACATCTTCCATATAGTCTGCAAATACTGGCAATGTATCAATGATTAACACATCACATTTCGCATCTTCTAGGTCTGCTATACCTTTTGATATATTTTTTATACCTAAAGGTATAAAGGCAAGATTATTGTCATTAGTATTAGATTCACGGCGTTTATGCCAATTTGCAAGCGAGCCTTGCGGATCAACATCAGCAACAGCAACTTTTTTATATTTTTTTGAAAAAAGGGAAGCTAAATTGCCCGCAATTGTTGACTTACCAACACCGCCCTTTTGCCCTACGACTGATATAATTTTCATTGGTCAATTCCAATTTATTAATATTGTACTATTATACCATTACACTATTATAATAGTAATTAAATTATTATTTGCTTCCAACAATTGGCTTTTTCCCATGCTTCACAAAAAAATCATTTAACGCCTCGTTAAACATATTTTGCAAAGAAGGTCGAGCCAACTCTATTTTTAATAAATCTAGCTGTTTCCTAGATTCAACATCTAAAGCTAACGCTATCATTTTTTTAGTTCTAAGTTGGGCTTGCTTCGGCATTTTTTTTCCTACTCATTTAGATTAAAACTATTAGCTAAATCTCTAACTTCTGCATAAACTTCACCTGATATATTGATACTTCCATCAAGTCTGAATGTATTAACATTATTAATTGCGATTATCACAGTTGCCATACGTAATATTAGATTTGTACATTTTGTTTGTTCTTTTTCTTGTGTTAAATCTGTTATTGTCATTGCCATTTTCTTTTCCTTTAGTTTTATGATGTTTTGTGATGATGTTTTTATCTTATTTATTATCCCCAAAATTTGGGTTGGGTGAAGCGCAGCTTTTTTAAAAGTACGCTTCTACTATGTAAGTATATAATTATATAGCAAACTTACTCTTTCGCAAGACAAAGGTTGCACTATTACACTATTACAATAGTATAATATTATACTATGCAGCTTTTGCTTGCTGTAGTTGCAGATTATGAAGAAAATCAGCGGCTTTTTGTGCTTGGCTGCTTGCTCTAAAAATCGCTCTTTTGTCTTCTTTCAAAACTTTTAACCAACCATTAATATATGATGCGTGATTGCCTGTAATATCTAAAGACAAGCCCAAACTAGCCCCGAGAAAAGTTGCTGCTAATTCTGCTACTAATTCTTCTTTTGCATATTCTTTTTCTGCCATTTCTGTAGTAACAATTCTGTTTAAACGATGCTTTGCGCCTGTCCAATGCGATAGCTCATGCAAGGCCGTTGCATAGTAACCATTCGCTGAATTAAACTGTTCAAATTTTGGCAATGCTATATGATCATAAAACGGTGAATATCCCGCATTACTGCCGTTTATTATTTCTGCACCAGTATTAGCTATAAAATCATCTACAAGTTTTATACGCTTGCTATTATCTAAAACTTTAGATTTTTTAGGGGTAAAGTAAAAATCTTGTGGCAAACCCTCTATTTGTTCAGCATTGAAAACGCTGTAAGACTTCATATAATGAATTGTTCTCAGCTCCTCATTTTGGGATTCTTCATCTTCAACAACTAGTTTATTAGCGTAAAAAACAGGTGCGCTTTTTTCGCCTTTTTTTACTTGCGCGCCTAACTCTTTAGCTTGTTTAAAGGTCATCCAAAATTGTGATTGATAACCTTTTTTCATAGCTACCGCCCATAATGTAACCGTATTAATGCCTTTGTAAGCCTCACCGTTATGGCGCAACGGTTCGATATTGCTCTCTTCCCAAGGGCGAACCCAAGGTTTAACCCCAGTTTCTAAAGCCTCAATAATAATATTAGTTACTTCTTGGTAAGTATCTTTTCTCATAATCTCTAATCTTTCGATTATCACTGGGCTTGATTGCCCTTGTGTATGTATATAATTATATAGTAATTCTGCTCTTTTGCAAGATAAAAAGTATATAATTATATACTTTTCTTTCTGCTGTAAACCTTTAAAAAAGGCTTGCAGGCTC
>JAJFKL010000003.1 GCA_021773235.1 Gammaproteobacteria bacterium
AGTTGCAAGAAGATTTCATTTCACTAAACTTAGCACACTAAAAACGGCCACCGAGCCGCTAAGGGAGGATTTATTAATCATGAGTAGTGTTGAAGAACGCGTAAAAAAAATCGTTGTAGAACAACTGGGCGTTAAAGAAGACGAAGTCACTAATGAAGCATCATTCGTTGATGATTTAGGTGCGGATTCTTTGGATACTGTTGAATTAGTTATGGCATTGGAAGAAGAATTTAAAACCGAAATTCCAGACGAAGAAGCTGAGAATATTACTACGGTTAATGAAGCGGTAAAATATATCAATGCACACCTAGAATAATCTACAAGCTAAAGGACACCAAAGGCCGCGTTATGAAAACACTCTTACGCGGCCTTTTTTATTGTGAAATGTTTACATGAATATTTTAAATAAAGTTACATGGTGAGTGTCCTGCCTTTTTCCTTAAACAATAGATAGGTATTTTCTGAAGTGAGTAAACGTCGTGTAGTTATAACAGGTTTAGGAATGGTCACTCCTGTGGGTAATAGTGTTAATGAAACCTGGAGTAATATTCTGGCAGGGAAAAGTGGTATTGGACTCATAGATCATTTCGACACATCTGAATTTAGCGTTCGTATTGGAGGTTCTATACGAAACCTCGATTTAGATAGCTATATCCCTAAAAAAGATCAAAAGAAAATGGATCCCTTCATACACTACGGTCTTACCGCAGGTATACAGGCGATTCAGGATTCAGGTATCGAAGTTAACGAAGATAATGCTTCACGCATTGGCGTTGCTATTGGCTCTGGTATTGGTGGGTTACCCGGTATTGAAAAAAGCACCCGACAATTCATCAATGGTGGGCCAAGAAAAGTATCTCCATTTTTCATCCCAAGTAATATTATTAATATGATCTCAGGGCATTTATCCATCATGTATGGTTTAAAGGGCCCCAATTTCGCGATCACTACCGCGTGCACAACAGGCACACATAATATTGGTGATGCTGCGAGACTAATAGAATTTGGAGATGCAGATGTCATGATTGCTGGAGGTGCAGAAATGGCTACTTCCGAAAATGGCCTGGCCGGATTTGCATCTGCTCGTGCACTTTCAACCAGGAACGATGAACCAGAACGCGCCAGCCGACCTTGGGACAAGGGTAGAGATGGTTTTGTATTGAGTGATGGGGCAGGGGTGGTTGTTCTGGAAGAATATGAACACGCTAAAAAACGTGGTGCAAACATAATTGCTGAAGTTGCCGGTTATGGCATGAGCGGTGATGCTTACCACATGACTGCACCCTCAGTAAATGGTGAAGGCGCTGCAAACTGCATGATTAATGCCTTAAGAAATGGCAGCATCAATATTAATGAAGTTGATTATATAAATGCGCACGGCACTTCAACTCCGGCAGGGGATATTGCAGAAACAAACGCTGTTATACGTGTATTCAAGGAAGACTCAAAGTCATTAGCCGTTAGCTCAACTAAATCGATGATTGGACATTTATTAGGCGCTGCGGGTGGCGTAGAAGCGATCTTTTCAATATTAGCAATTCGTGATCAGGTTGCGCCACCAACGATAAACCTTGATGAGCCTGACCCTGAATGTGATTTAGATTATGTCCCACATACTGCTCGCGAAATGAAGATCGATACCGCTTTATCTAATTCATTTGGCTTTGGTGGCACAAATGGATCGCTTATCTTTAAAAAGCTGGGTTAATCTCAATTAGCCATAACAAAGTAATGGCAATCAAATCTCTTATTAATGGAATGTCTAGTGAGGCAATTTCATTGTTTGATCGAGGTTTGCAATACGGTGACGGTTTATTTGAAACCATTGCGGTAGAGAAAGAATCGCTGCTCTGTTGGGATGAGCATATAGAAAGATTACAATCAGGATGCCGTAGACTAAAGCTCCAAATTCCTAATCAAGATACATTAGCGGAAGAGGCTAAACGTTTAACGAATTCTGTTGAACGCGGCATCATCAAAATAATTATTACTCGAGGGCAGGGCGGCCGTGGTTACGCTTTGCCTGTTAATATAGATTCAACTCGTATCATTTCACTCTACCCTTGGCCTGAATATTCATTTGGAAACCCAAGTGATGGCATCAAGGTTCATGTATGCAATTATCGTTATGCTCATAATTCAATACTCGCAGGTATTAAACATCTCAATAGATTGGAGCAGGTATTAGCAAGATCAGAATGGGCTGATAGCTCAATAGCAGAGGGCGTTGTTCTGGATCATGAAGAAAATGTTATTGAAGGCACGATGAGTAATGTTTTCTATATCAAAGATGAAGTCTTAAATACGCCTGAATTATCGGACTGTGGTGTCGAAGGTATTATTAGACAAAAAGTTATTACACTAGCGGCAGAATTAAATCTTGAGATATGTATTAATAAAGTTTCGCTAAAATCATTAATGAATGCTGATGAAGTCTTTATGTGCAATAGCATTATTGGTGTATGGCCAATTAAAATAATTGATGAGAAGCCTTTTAAAGTCGGAAACAAAACCATACAAATTAAAAAGGCATTACAAAAACAAAACTGCATAGCTACGTTATGATAAAACGTCTCCTTGGACTGTTAACACTAAGTTTGTTCTTTCTGGTAGTCACTACTGCATTACTCTACAAAGAGTATCAATCGTTCCTCAACACTCCCTTAAGTATAGAAAAGCAAACTGTTTTTGAGGTAGAGCCGGGCATGTCCTTTACAGACGTCAACAGCAAGCTCAAAAGCCTTAATCTGTCTGCGGACACTGCTTATTTTAAAATTCTTGCTCGGCACACTGGAAAAGCAAATAAGATCAAATCAGGTGAATATTTATTGTCGCCAGGATTAACTCCAAACGACCTCCTAAACGTTCTGGTTTCAGGCAAAGTGATTCAATACTCTTTTACACTCCTAGAAGGTTGGCAGATCAGGGAGATGATACTAGCGATTAATGCAACTGACTTGATAGAACATACATTGCTTAGCGATGATTCAGAAAGCATCATGATTGAACTTGGCTATTCTGACAAAGTGGCTGAAGGCTTGTTCTTTCCTGACACGTATAATTTTCCAAAAGGTACAACTGATAAAGAATTTTTACTAAGAGCCTATCAACGTTTACATGATGTTTTAAATGAAGAATGGCAAGCACGTGCTGAAAATTTGCCATACAAGACAGCATACGAAGCCTTAATCATGGCGTCTATCATAGAAAAAGAAACCGGCTTGGCTAGTGAGCGCAGTACTATTGCTGGAGTCTTCGTGCGTCGTTTGAATAAGAAAATGAAACTACAAACAGACCCAACGGTAATTTACGCAATGGGGAAACAGTTTAATGGCAATATACGTAAAAAAGATCTTGATATAGACTCACCGTATAACACATACCGCTACAAAGGTTTACCGCCCAGTCCAATTGCTTTAGTTGGCCGAGAAGCGATTCATGCAGCGCTACATCCCGAAAAGGGTAAGTCATTCTATTTTGTTGCAAAGGGAGATGGTTCGCATTATTTTTCAGAGACGCTGAAAGAACATAATCGGGCCGTCGCAAAATATCAATTAAAGAAAAAGTAAATAACAATGCAAGAAGCTTTATTTATAACGCTAGAAGGTGTTGAAGGTGCTGGCAAGAGCAGTTTGATGGACTATATCTCAGAACTGTTTACTGGTGCTGGTCACGAGGTTACACAAACACGCGAACCAGGTGGCACAAAAACGGGCGAGCAGATTCGGGAGATACTGTTAGACAGTAATAATATTGGTTTAGACAGTAGCACAGAACTCCTATTAATGTTTGCAGCAAGAATGCAACACATAGAAGAAGTAATAAAGCCTGCTTTGGCATCAGGTCATATTGTCATTTGCGATCGATTTACTGATGCTAGTTATGCCTATCAAGGTGGTGGCAGGGGAATTGAAGAATCACGAATAAAAATTCTTGAAGACTGGGTTCAGTTAGGTTTAAAACCTGATCTTACTTTATTATTCGATCTCGATGTTGAGGTTGGATTACGTCGTGCGGGTAAAAGAAGTCAAGCCGATCGATTTGAACAAGAAGACATCGTTTTTTTTGAACGTATTCGTTCATGTTATCTTGAACGAGCAAATAAAGAACCGTCACGTTTTCGAATCATTAATTCAGGCGAATCCCTGGATAATGTAAAACAGCAAATACAGAAAGTATTACAAGAGCATCTATGACAAACATCTATCCCTGGCAACATGAGCAATGGCAACGGCTGATGGAGATGCAACAGCAGGATCGCCTACCTCATGCAATATTGCTTTGTGGTCCAGATGGAATCGGTCTGAAACAATTTGCACAAACTGCGGCTATGCAATTGCTATGCTTATCTAAAGAACCTGAAACCAACCTCGCCTGTGGTAGTTGTCAAAGTTGTCAATTATATAATGCCGGAAATCATCCTGACTTAAGCCTGATTGAACCAGAAGAAACCGGTAAACAAGTTAAAATCGCACAGGTGCGTGAGCTGATTGAATATGTGGCCTTAAAGAGTTTTTCGGGAAAGCAGAAAATTGCGATCATTGACCCTGCCGATGCAATGAATCGTGCAACAGCTAATGCATTATTAAAAACCCTGGAAGAACCTCCTTCTCAGTCTATGTTATTTCTATTAAGCCATAGACCTTCTAAATTACCCATAACCATCAGAAGCCGATGCCAACGGATAGATTTTAAGCCCGCTTACAACGAAGCAGGTGTAGATTGGCTTAAGAACCAGCTGGATGATTCAAAACTATCTGCGGAAGCATTACTTCGTTTATCTGGGGGAGGGCCATTAAAAGCACTTTCTTTAATTGAGGAGGAGCAATTAGAATTTCGCTACACGCTACTCAAAGATCTGAAAATTTTGAGTAAAAAGAATTGCGACCCCGTTCAAATAGCTACTAATTGGCAAACATTGGGACTGGAAAATATTCTTAACTGGTTAATGAAGATAATACTGGATCTGATTCGTCTTAAATTGCTTAGTGATAGAGCAATCCTGATAAACCTTGACTTGAAAGAAGACTTGCAAGACCTTGTAAATTCATTAGACTTGGTCGCATTGGTCAGGAATTATGATTTCGTATTATTGAAATACCAGCAATCGACTGGACCGATGAATTACAATCCATTGAGCATACTTGAAGAGATTGTGTTGCATTGGAACAACCCTGAAATAGCAAAGTAACAGGAGTATAGGTAAATGGCTGCAGGCCGCGATCCACGACAAGGTATCTTATCCCTAACCATTAGAGATAAAAGCGCGCTGTATGCCTCATATATGCCATTTGTGAAAAATGGTGGTCTATTTATTCCCACTGCTAAAACCTACAAATTAGGCGATGAAGTCTTCATGCTGTTAACCCTAACCGACAGCAAAGATAAGCTGCCTGTTGCTGGTAAAGTTGCCTGGATCACACCAAAGGGTGCCCAAGGTAATAAGATTGCCGGTATTGGCGTACAATTTAGTGAATTGGACAAGGGCGCCACTAAAAGTAAGATCGAAAATCAATTAGCAGGCGCATTGAAATCTGATCGACCTACCCATACGATGTAAATCGTAGTAAGTAACTGATTTAAATTAATTTCTTCTCGCCGTCGTGACTTCTCTGATAGATTCCCACTGTCATATTCCATTATTGAGCGAAGATCTTTCTGTTGAGGAAATTATTAATAACGCCAAACAGAACGATGTCGAACACATGCTCTGTGTTGCCATAGATTTAGAAAACTCACCTGATATTATCGATTTAGCCAAAAAATATGACATGATCTCAGCCTCTGTAGGTATTCATCCTAATACTGAACTAGAAAATGAAGCTGTTATAGGAGATATCTTAGACTTAGCGAGTAAAGACGAAGTCGTCGCGATAGGAGAAACTGGTCTTGATTATTTTCGAAGTGAAGGTGATCTTGAATGGCAACGTGATCGATTTCGAACTCATATCAATGCCGCCAAAGAATTGGATAAACCTTTAATCATTCATACTCGAGAGGCCAAGGAAGATGTGATCCAAATACTAAAGGAAGAGGGTGCTGATCAAGTGGGTGGTGTAATGCATTGCTTCGTTGAAGATTGGGAAACGGCACAGGCAGCTATGGACCTAAACTTCCTTATATCTTTTTCAGGTATTGTCACCTTTAAGAACGCCAAAGACCTCCATGAAGTTGCAAAACTAGTCCCACTAAAGAACATGTTAATAGAAACGGACTCACCTTATCTGGCACCCGTGCCGTTTAGAGGAAAAACTAACCAACCAGCATATGTTCGTCATGTTGCAGAATTTATTTCAGGTTTAAAGGATATTGATTTTGACGAGTTGGCAATTCAAACAACGAATAACTACCATAAATTATTCAATTAAATCAAAGAGTAGAAGTTAATATCTCAAGTGATTTATCGATTATTTTCTGACTAGTATAGAAATGAGGTGAATATCTTATCCCTCCGGCACGATTCGCACATATCAGCTTATTTTTCATTAACTTAGAATAAAGTTTAGGAATATCAATACCATCAATCGTGAACGTGACTATCCCGGCGTAGTGCGGTTTTGTTGTCGGGGAAAGAAATATTAAACCAGGTATATTCTTCAAACTATCAATGAGATAGCTAACGTTATTAATGATATTAGAAGAGATGTTTTCCATTCCTATTTCTTCTATCAATGAAAGACTGGCTGACAATGCGTGAATTCCAAGCATATTCGGACTACCACATTCAAAGCGTCGTCCTGTTTCAGCATACTTCAATTCCTTGGAGTCATAATTACCGACGTCCTTGACCATGTGCCACCCAAATTGATGCAAATTAAGCGAGTCTCTGATCTCTGCCTTGCAGTAAAATATTGCAATACCTTCAGGTCCTAACATCCATTTGTGCGCATCTGCCATAACAAAATCAGCTTTTATAGCCTGACAATCAAATGGCAGGGCGCCTAAACTCTGAATCGCATCGACACAAAACAGTATATTGTTCGCATGACAATACTCACCAAGCAGCATTAGATCAGGACATTTACCTGTGCCATATTGAACGGAACTTATTGTTAATAAACGTGTTTTATCATCGCATGCGTCGATTAACGCAGATTCAGGGGATGATCCATTCGTTAGGCTTAACTCTCGAAACTCTACACCGTATTTCTCCTGTGCTAGCCAAGGAAGCCTATTGGACGGGAATTCTTCATCAGAACTCACAATATTATCGCCAGTTTGCCAATCGATACCTTCAGCGACTACAGATAAGGCCTCTGATGTGTTTTTTAATAGCGATATATCGTCTACAGAAGGTGCATTTATCAAGCGCTTAAGCTGTTTGCGCAGCTCAGCTTCTTTTTCCAGCCAAACCAGGTAATTTGTCGCGCCTAGTCTGGTATTTTCTTCTGCAAACTTACAAACAGCATCTGCGGTACGCTGAGGCCAAGGAGATACTGCAGCATGGTTCAGATAACAAATACTTTCATTTAAAGGAAATTCTTTATTAATTAGTTCTTCAAAGGCCATGATTGGGTTTTCACCAGTGTCTTATAGTGTATTATTTATAACAATCGTTATAGATTTGAAAGCTAAGCTTATGAAAATAATATTGATTACTATTTTAGCGTTTATATCAATACAGTCACACGCTGTCGAATTCTATCAGTGTATCGATGGTAATGGACAACGACATTATTCAAATCTACCCGCTGAAAGCTACGATTCAAACTGTAAACAAAAGTCAGATCGCTATGACTATCTACTTAAACAAGATTATTCACAGCTTTCAGATGGATATAACAAATTTCAATCTGAACAAGATGAAAGTAATAACAAACTCTCAATAGGTGATCTGGAATTAATGATTCCACACAAGGATATGTTTGATAGTAAAGTCGCTGCAGAAGAATTACTGGAAACCACTTCAAAACGAAATGACCCAATAACAAAGTTTCTCAGGGAAGGTAGAGAGGGCTTAGAATCTATAAATTCTAGACAAACACAACTACCTAATCTAATAGACACTCCATAACATAACTGCGCATAATGTATATTATGTTAAATTACATATTGACATCCAAGCATATAGGAAAATCTCCTAAAATGGCTATGAGTAAGTCTATCCCCTGTCTAGAGCCGTAAAATTAAGGAGAATCGACAAGGAGGAAGTCATGTCACTTAAAATAATAATCAACGGTAATCAGAAGATTTCAATCACAAACTACAAACTAGATAATTGCGTGATAAATGAACATGGGTTGATATTTCCAAACGGTGAAGTCTTAACACAATCGAAATGGTCTTTAACTACATGGAAAGCCAGATTTTATGATCGGAATGTATCTGAACATCCGAGCATAACCAGACTAAAAGAACACAGGTTATCAGGATAGAGAGAGAAATATTTTTGAAGTGCAAAGCCTAGCTCCTGGAGCTGGGTTTTTTTATGCATGGAACAAACACAGTAAAGAGTTCTGCATTGTAATGCGCCTTTATTTAGGTAATCGGCTATTATAAAACAATATCACACAAGAGATAATGCCCAGTCATGAAAATTACTAACAAAGACTTCGTGTTCGGTGAAAACAAATCCTACAATAGGAAACTAATCTCATCTCTAAATGAATATTTATCATATGTAGATTACATAGACGATAAATGGAAGGGGAACTTATGGTTTAGAGGCGTCGGAAAATCTCGATATCCACTCTGCCCTGGAATCTATAGAACAGATGATTGGCGTTATTTTAACTGGGATTCAATGCGCACTATTACTGACGAATTTATTCGTCGTGCTAGTGATTCTTCATTTATAAATACACATAAAAATCTAAGTCGATGGGAATGGATGCATATAATGCAACACCATGGATTGCCTACGCGACTTTTAGATTGGACACAAGGAAGTCTAATAGGATTATATTTTGCCCTTCGTGATTTACCTAATATTTCACAGCCGGCTGTTTGGGTTATGGATCCTTATTGGCTAAATATTGAAGTAACCGGAAATAATAATTTGTACTACACAGACACAACAATTCAAGATAGTGTTGATATTGAAATGACTAAACATTATTTAGATCCTGACATTTATCATGATAATAATATTAGTAGTCATGCACTACCTGATTATCCAATAGCAATAAGTCCACCTAACGTTACGCCACGTATCAATTCACAAAAAGGTGCTTTTACCATTCATGGTTGTATCTCTAGAGGACTAACGTCAATTTATAAAAAAAGTAAATCACCTCAATTAATACAATTACGATTAAGTAATACTAGTGCTGAAAATATCAAAGAGAATCTAATGACAAGTGGAATAACAGAATCAACACTATTCCCAGATTTAGACGGTATAGCACGTGAGTTAAGGATATATTATGGTTTTCGTGAAGCATTTTATAAATAGTGTATACAGTTGTTGACCCTCAAATAGGAAAGCTATATGGATTCTATAGACGATATATTTAATGGAATTAAAATAGGGATGTTAGAAAGACTGTATGGTCCCCTAACCTTCGCATTATTAGTTTCTTGGTCAATATTCAATTATGAAGTCTTTGTCATCATATTCACTGATGGTGTAGCAGCAGATAAGCTAAAGTTGATTAGAACTGAAATATTTCCAAACGAACTAAAAATATTAACAGATGGTATTTTATACCCAATAGCTGCTGCTGCTGCCTATGTATTTATTTTTCCCATCTTTGCTGGTTTAGCGCTATTTGCGTCGACACAATATCAAAACTTAAACAGATGGATAACTGATGGAAAGTTATTGTCCAGAAAAATGTCAATGGATATGAAAAATGAATTCGTTGATGTGAAGCAAAAATATGAAGAAAAATTATTAAAAAGTGATGAAGATTTAGATAGAACAAAAGCATTAATGCTGAAAGATGTTTCAGACAAGGAAATAAAACACAAAGATGTAATTTCAAAATTAAATAGTAAGATTAAAGTTTTGAACAGTGAATTAGCTAATGTTCGAAATGAGAAAGTGAATAGTGAGAATGCGAATAGTGAAATAAACGAAGAGAGCGTTATTCACTTTATTGAAAACGAGGATGCCCAAAATCTAAGCGATAAGATGAAGTTGGTATTGACGAGATATTACTTGAACGCTAAAGCTTCAACTAACTCTGCATCTAACAATGATGATGCATTAATTAAAGAAGCTTATTCGGTGAAATTAAATAGACTAGATACAAAGGCTAGAAGTATTTTAAATTTAATAAGTGATAAAGGTAATTATATTTCAGTTGATGATGTTCTAGCTTTAAATGAACCTTTAGGGCTAGATAATAAAAGCATGGCACAAACATTAGCTAAACTAAAAGAAGAAGGATTAATAATTCCAAAAGTAATTCATGATGTTACATTTTTCACAATAAGTAATGAACTTAAGAGGGCTAAGTTACTTGATAATGAAAGCACAGATGCTGCTTAGATTTAGAGCTGTTAACAAAATAAGATATGAATCTTGAGATTATGAAGAAACGCTGCTTGATAAAAGCAGCGTATTTTTTTGCTCTGTTATCGCTGTGCTAGAATGTTATATTAAGTATTGTTATATAATCTCCCCTAAACCTATGCCTATTAATGATATTGAAATGAATGAAAAATCTATTTGGTTAGGTAAGACATTTGATGACTTCTTGTTCCGTCCTCAGAAAGGAATTACTGAATCTCGTCGAAATATAAATCTTGCGTCGAAACTAACAAACTCTATCAAATTAGAACTGCCAATCGTCTCATCTAATATGGACAGTGTAACGGGCTCAGATATGGCTCGTGCTATGGCCATGGATGGTGGACTTGGTGTTGTTCATCGCGCCATGAGTATAGAACGTCAGGCCAGAAAAATTGCTGAAGTTAAACGTAGTCAGAGTGCTGTCATTGAAAACCCTCTGTGCCTACCTATTGATGCAACTATTCGACAGGCCAAGAACTTTGCTAACAAGAATAATATTACTGGCATCCTTATTGAATCAGAGCCTGGTAGTGGTATTTTAGTCGGCCTACTCTCTGGTAGAGACATTCCTTGGAATAATAATGTCAATGACGATCTGGTAAGCCAATATATGACGCCAGTAGATAAATTGATAACTGAAAAACCTGGGATCAGTACCGATGAAGCAGCAGCAATTCTTTTTGATAAGCGTCTTGAACGTCTGCCTTTAGTCGACTCTGAGCGTCGTATTCATGGCCTAATAACGCGTAAAGACATCTTTTCACTTCGTGAACGGCCCGATGCAAGTAAAGACGAGAAAGGTCACTTGTTAGTGGGTGCAGCTGTAGGCGCTCATGGTGATTATCTGGAGCGGGCAGCCGCCCTCCTCGATGCTGGAGCCGATTCTCTATTTATTGATATTGCGCATGGGCATTCAGATATTATGGAAAACGCAGTGAGTAATGTCCGTAAACAGTTTAATGATGTGCCTTTAGTCTGTGGCAATATTGCGACCGGCGAAGGCGCTCAATTTTTAAAAGATATTGGTGTCGACGCTATTAAAGTCGGCGTTGGCCCAGGCCGAGGTTGCCGAACACGTCTGGAAACAGCTGCTGGTGTACCTCAGCTTCAAGCAATAAGGGAAGCATATGATACGATTGGCGATTCAATTCCGATCATGGCCGACGGGGGAATTAAAACAGACAAAGATATATTCCTGGCACTGATCTGCGGTGCCTCAACAGTAATGTTGGGCAGTGCTTTATCAGGCACGGACGAAGCACCGGGTCAAATTATTGAAGACCCTGTGACAAATACTAAAAAGAAGATCTATCGAGGTATGACCTCGCCTCAAGCTGTTTTTGAATCTTTATATGATGTTGAAAATGATGGTGAAATTGATGCTGCACTCGATACGCCAGCTGAAGGACAGGAGATTCAAATGCCTTATAAAGGTAGCGTAGTAGATATATTGCATCGTATACGCGGACATCTACAGTCGTCTGTAAGTTATGCCGGAGAAAGCTCATTGGCAGCAGCTCGAAAAAAGATTCTATCTGATCCAGAACGTTATCTTATTCCCCTTTCAGAATCATCTCGTCGTGAATCATTCGATCGCTAATATGGGTACCAGACAAGTTTCTGATGATTAATTACGAATTAAAATGATTAAAGATTATTCCCAGTACTAATATTTGAGGCAGTGTTACTAAAGGTAAAAAAAGAGGAATAATCCATCTGCCTGTTGCCTCTTTAAGTACCATAATCTCCGTATAATCAGTTGCCACACCGGCCATTAAAAATGTAAAACTATTACCCGGGGCATTGCCACGTGTCAGTAAATCAGCAGCAATGGGCAATGTTCCTTCTGAACAAACTTCTATAATAGTTGCAACTGCCAAAGTTAGGCATAAACCAATTATTGTAGGACCAAAGTATGTTTGAAACTGATCTGTTGATATAAATGTTCTAATCAATGAGGCAAGAATAACGCCTAAAAAGACCCAGCGAACTACCATGCGGGAGTCTTTTATTCCTTGTGTTAATGTTGAAATAAGCCATTTTGGTGTTAGCTTGAATTTAGTAAAAGCAGATTTAGTTTCACATATAAAATCAAAACCTTCAGGTAAATCGATACGGTTTGGGTTGCTCGGTAAGACTTTGATTTTAACTAAATGCTCAAAAATCAACCCAGAAATAATACCGATCAGCATAGAGGCAATTAGAAATATAATCATCCATTTAAACCCAACCAAGGCCCATAATATTAATGTTAAGGATATGGAGTTCCATGGGCTGGCGATTAAAAATGCCATGACCTGTCCTACACTTGCACCTTTTTCATAGAGCTTTGTTCCGACCATTAAAATTCCATGACTACAAAGGTCCAGTAAAACGCCGGCACAAGTCGCCCGGATTACACCTCCTATTCCATTTTTGTCACCTAAAAGAGCTATAACGAATTCACGTGGTATCGTACCTATTAAGCCAATGAAAATAATGCCAACAATAATCCCCCACGACATGGTATTAATAAGCGTAACGTTTGAGGAGATGAAAGTAGTTAAATTTCCATCAGCGTCTAATATAGACTCGGGCAATAAAAAAATAAGATAAGATGTAACGATTAAAATTGATGTAATAATCAATAAGTAATCGTGCCCGTGACTTGTCTCATGACAAATTTCGCGTTTTTTTTCTTTATGACAGCATTCAATCATATGGATTGAAATGTATACTCATTTTATATAACAGCTTGTGCATAATGAATAATAAATACAATTTCTTAATCTAGTTCTCAAATGAAACCCATTTCTAAACAGTGGCTTATTATAGCCGTAACATTACATTTAGATGAAGCAAACCTGTCTCACAAGCTTACTTGTCAGGCATTACCAAACTGGATTTTAAAAATAAACGTTAATAACTGGACATCGCGCACTAGCATATGGCGAATCTGGTTAATCGAAAAATAATATTACAGGAACGGATACTGCCTCTAGTGACTCAAAAAAAGAAAACAATCAATTTGTACGACATGTACGAAGAAAAACGTGACTACCCGAGGGTTGCCGTAAATACATTGGCCGTTGTCCACAAAAAAGATGAGGATGATGTCAATGTTATATTACATGATATTTCTCCTGATGGAGTTCAACTGAGGTGTAACCGAAAAACGGCATACATAATTCATCCTGATGGCAAGTTCATTACTAATAAGACCGCTCCGGAAGTTAGTTTGAAATTTACTTTACTAATAGACAACAAGGACAAAGACGTCCTCGTTCAAGCAAAAATATATTACTTTACGATTATCGCAACTGATGTTGTTGCCTTTGGCGTGAAATTCAAGAAATTCGAAAAATTTACACAACGTCATGTAGATGACTACATTACGCAATCTATTGTTCCTGTCGAGGCACAGGTGCTGGATATGTTGAACACGCCTCATACAGATGGGGATATTCTGGATAAGCTTGACGATAAGGACGTTAACCTGAGTGACACACTCAATCTACTGCGCCGTAAAAAAGCAATTATCTCTTATGAAGACGATAAAACGCGTAAATTCGTAAAACTCGAATCAGCAATAGAATCTATTTTTAAACGATTGGAAAAGATAGAAAAGCGTCTTGATAAAGAAGGAAAGTAAATTATTCTAAAAGACCCTGTTCTTGGGTTGGATTGATTTGTCATTTCAATGCAATTTGTTGAAACCTGTCATATAAAACCAGTTTAACAATGTATTCATTTGTGAATTATAATAAGCTTGATTCAATAACAATATCTTTTAAGGAATGACGTCATGGGAAAAATCATCAAAATTCTAGTCATACTGGGATTGGTCGTTGTCGTTGCTTTAGCAGGCATCATTTTCACTACTGATATCAATCAATATAAAGATCAAATTGTTCAAGTAGTCAAAGACAACACGGGAAGAGATTTCGAAATAAGTGGTGACCTGAAGTTGGCTCCATCGCTGATACCCACAGTTGCAGTTGAAGGCGTCTCGTTAGGTAATGCTAGCTGGGCAAAAGAAAAGAATATGCTGAGCGTGACTAAATTCGAAGCCCAGATTGCGTTAATGCCTTTATTGAAGAAAAACATACAGGTAATTAAATTTATCCTGATTGAACCGAACATACACCTTGAAACGAATAGTAAAGGTGAGGGCAATTGGGTATTAGCTACACCTGCCCCTAAAGAAAAAGATTCTGCAGCTGACGCAGCTCCAGCAGCTTTACCAGGCTTAGCTGTTAATGAAGTACTCATTAAAAATGCAAATATTACTTACAAAGATGGCAAAACGGGTGAAACAACTGAATTACATATCGACGAAGTGTCGGTTGATTCGGAAAGTTTTTCCGACCCTATGAACCTCTTTGTAAAAGCCGACGTAAACGGTTCACCATTAGAATTAAACGGTAGTTTAGGTTCGATAAATAACCTGCTTGATAACAAAGATTATCCCATAAATATAAATGGTGATATAGCCGGCGCTGCAATCACTATTGAAGGTAATCTAGGTCAACCTATGGATGCAAAAGATATCGACTTACTTGCATCATTAAACATAAAAGAATTGAGTAGTCTCAATAAACTGGCCGGTTCAGAACTGCCAGAAGTTGGTCCGATTATCTTTAGTGGAAAACTATCCGACACCAAGTCTGGTTATTCTGTTAAATCAATGACGGCGCAAGTAATGGAATATAAAGTCAGCGGTGATGTAGAGATTGGTCTTGGTGGAGTTCGGCCTAAATTAGTTGCAAATCTGGCAACTGACAGTCTCGATGTAAGCCCTTTTCAAGGTGCACCGGAAGAAGAAGCCGTTAAAAAAGAAAAATTATTCCCCTCCGATCCACTTCCTCTGGAAGGCCTTAAATCGGCTGATGTTGATCTAAAATTTAAAGCAAAAAAACTCATTACAAAAGATTTAACAATTGATGACGTGAACCTGTCTTTGGCATTGAACAATGGCAAGTTGCAGATAACACAAAACGCGAAGGCAGTAGGCGGCACAATTTCAGCAACCATAAACCTAGATGGAAGCAACGGCAAATCAGCCTCTCTTAGTAACAATATTGAATTAAAACAAATTGAGCTTGGTCAGCTATCTGCTATAAAAGAAAAAGAAATTCTGACCGGCGGAAAGACAGATATAACGATAAAAGCAAATGGTTCAGGCACAAGTGTCAGTGCAATTATGGCAGGCTTAAATGGGAAACTGCTAGTAACAGTAGGTTCCGGAAGAATATCAAGTAAAGCAATGGAACTTGCAAGTGCAGATGCACTTATGGACACCCTTTCCATGTTAAATCCAATGGCAGAAGGAAGTGATGGCAGCTTGCTCGAGTGTGCTGTAGTCAATTTTGACATTAAAGATGGTATTGCTACTGCTAACAATGGTATTGCAATGTCTACTGACCAGATGAATATTCTTGGTGGCGGCAATATCAACTTAAAAACTGAAGCACTGGATATAGGTATAGCGCCAAAAGCAAAAAAAGGTGTTGGATTAAATGTTGCCCAGCTTGCGGCACTGGTAAGACTTGGTGGTAGTCTCGCCAATCCCACTCCAAAAGCAGATACCGAAGCAGCATTAAAGAAAGGCTTGGCAGCGGGAGCTGCAGTCGCCACAGGGGGATTATCTTTACTTGCTGAAGGATTATTGGATGGTGGTTCTGGTGATGATGATGGAAACCCTTGTGATATTGCACTTGGAAAAGCACCAAAGAAAACAGCTAAAAAAACTTCCGCAGAAAAAAATACAGTGGAAAAAACCACTGACACAGTTAAAGATGCTGCAAGTGCGGTGGGTGATAAGCTTAAGAATTTATTTTAAATCTAAGGCGATATCGTAACATCAAGAGATAACTCGTTTATACGTAATGCTAATTCTTGCAACCATGATTCTGGAAGTTTTTTAATTGCTTTTACTTCAGGCTGCAATGAGGGTCGCTCAACGCCATAAAGCAACACGCCTTTAATAAGGATTTCTCGACTAATTGTTGCCTTAAGCAAATTAATATAGGCCTCTGTTTCTGATTTACTAGGTGGCTTATTCTTATATATAAAAACACACGTCTGTATCCATGTTGGGCAAAGGTCAACCGATGCCTTTAATCGTTTCAGTGTCGATATATTCGATCCTTTTATTTGATTTATAGTTGCAATACCTGTTGGAGTGGCACTATCAATCTTGAACCAAACTTCCCCATTCATATTGGCAAGCTTCCTTAAGCCCTTCTTAACATGAATCCTGTTCACCATGCTCCCATTAGTAATCAGTACGCATTTAATAGAATTCAATAAACCATATTCTTTTAGTATTAGTTCAATCAGATTAACAACCTGATCAAACTCATTGGCAGTTGTTGGCTCTCCATTACCAGAAATCGCAATATCTTTAATAATTCGATATTCATCCGGCACCTCTTCCCTGTCATAGAAATCCCCATGAACAACATCTGCTAGAAAATTACGTAATTCATGACCTAATTTATCTAAATTAACTGCGGGCGCACTACCACGAATTAAATCTGGCACCTGACAATAGATACAACGCCAGTTACAGGCATTGTTAATATTCAGATTGATGCCAATTGATAAGCCGCCTGCTCGACGAGAAAGGACGGGGTAAACATAAGTCAAGCCAGCCTTGTCGCGGCTGTGATCGGTGGTAGTAAGCATTAAAGTGAGACTATCAGACGGTATAATTATTAATAGCTAAGTATACCAAACGAATGTCACTAATGTATGTGATCGGAACTTAATTTGCGATAGCTATCATTGCATACAGCGGGTCGCCAGTAACAGGACTACAATCCAGAAATTCAATGTCGGCAAAAACCTCTGACTCTTGCAAATAAGTCCTGATTAAATATTTTCGATCTTGTTCAGATAAAGAAAGCCAGGCTGTGGTTGCCTTCGTTTCAAAAACACGGTTTGAGTAGGTAATGATGAGGACGCCATTCTTCTTCAATACTCGTCCTAACTCTTGAAGTACAGTTATTGGCTGAATCAAATAATCAAAAGATACACAGATAGTACACGCATCA
Source organism: Gammaproteobacteria bacterium (assembly GCA_021773235.1). Classification (GTDB taxonomy): domain Bacteria; phylum Pseudomonadota; class Gammaproteobacteria; order Eutrophobiales; family Eutrophobiaceae; genus UBA7359. The sequence continues at coordinate 17,497 of JAJFKL010000003.1, forward strand.
AATTCATTCGGTCTGAAAGGCAAATCTGGCTGACTATTTAAATCATGTACAAACCACTCATCCAACTGCTTGTTTCTAGCAAGTTCCCTAGCATTCATGCCTAAGCCGACGACACGATGATAATTCACGTCTTCTGGATAATGGCTTATCCAACTACTCATTAAATCGAGAACCACTGTATCAACGGGAATACGCTTCCTATAAAGTTCAGTGACTGCGTCAATAGCACCAGTATCTATGTGTGTTACAAACCGGGGTATTTTATAAAACTGTTCATCTGGAGTCTCGTCTATTCGAGAATGAGCATCACCAGATAATTTAACAGTTATTTTTTTTTCAAACGTCATTACACACAGATTAGATCAAACCACAGGTTCTAGTAAAGCCCCTGCATTTTCATTTGCTTGACGTAATATTATAGAAATGATTATATTTTAAAATGACCAACGAGTTTATCGAGCTCGGTGAACTTCTCTTCAATTTGAGAGCCAATCTGCTGTGTCTTGGTAGCGCCTTCTGCAGTTTTCTTGCTAACGTCATTAATATTTACAATGCTTCTATCAAGCTCTTCAGTAACACGTGATTGCTCTTCCGATGAGGTAGCGATCTGAACATTCATATCAGTAATAATCGAAACGCTTTCTTCTATTTTGAGTAATGCATCACTTGTGTTTTCAGCTTGTTGAACACTTATAATCGCTTTTTTGCAACTACTATCCATTCGTTCAGATACAGTTTTTGAAAGCATCTGTAATTCTTCAACTGTATTGTGAATTTCTTGTATTGATTCATGGGTACGAGTAGCCAAGGTTCTAACTTCATCGGCAACCACTGCAAATCCTCTTCCCTGTTCGCCAGCTCGTGCCGCCTCAATAGCTGCATTCAAAGCAAGTAAGTTTGTCTGAGCAGCAATACTGTTTATTACGTCAAGGACGGAGCCGATATCTTCACTATTTCCTCTTAATTTTGTGATGCTTTCAGTGGCCTCTTCTATTTCACGTGCTAGCACGTTGGTTGTCTCTTGAGATTCATCTACGGACTTCTTCCCATTCGCTGTATCGAGCTGCGCTTCCTGTACAGCAGTCATTGCATTTGCTGTAAGCTCGGCAACTTGCTTTGATGTAGCTGACATCTCAGTAATTGCTGAGGCGATAAGTTCTGTTTCAGAACTCTGTTGCTCAATATCTGTACTTGTTGAATAAGCAATTTGAGATAATTCCGTTGCTTCATTGACCAACAATGATGTTGCATTCTTCGTGTTGCTTATAGTGCCATGGATTTTCGATACAAATTTATTAAATGCCCGCGCAACATCGGTTATCTCATCATTGCCAACTTCTTCTAGCCGGCTAACTAAATCGCCCTCACCTTCAGCTATATCTTCCATTGTTGCAGCAACGCCTTTAAGCGCGACAATAATTGTGCGACCCAGAAAGTATATGAGTGCACTAGAAATAAGAGAGATGATGATTATCATTGTAATGGTGATAATTACCGCCATATTTGCAAACGCTTTTGCTTCAGTTGATGTAGCATTTGCTACTTGTAGAGCTTCATTTTTCATATTAGAAATATTCTCTACTAATGCATCAAACTGCTTTCTTTCCGGTCCAGTTGCATTAATAAATGCACCTTCGCGATACCCATCATAACTTTGTTGCTTGGTATATTTAACCAGGACGCTATAGCTAGCCCACATCGCTTCAAGAGCCTGATGTTCATCAACATGATTTTTTAGGTCTTCTATCGCGGCATCTATTACTTTTATTTTTCCATCAAAGCCTTCACCAACATTGCGACGAATAGTATCGTCAGGAGCCATGACAATAGAAAGTGATGTTTCTCTTAAATTATTTATAGGTTGAAGAAGCATGTCTGCCAGAAATGAAACTTTTTGCCCTGATCGATAGACACTATCAATACTATTGAGGTTTTTATAATTAGAATACAGACTATATACACCAATAATAATAACAGCCAAGACAATAGTTGCAGCCATAATTGTTAATTTATTTTTAATCGTTAAGTTTTTCACGGCATTGTCCTTAATTTGCTGTTATTTGAATGGGGGCTTGAAAGTTCTTTTCAATTACTTTTACTGGCCACTTAAGATTTTCAGGATAAGGACCTTTTCTTAGCGACCAGTGATCATTTGTTATTTCGATTTCCCATAAAGGTATGCTGGCAACTTTATAGGGTGTAAAAATAACTTCTTTGTTGGTAGCAAGTACTTTATTGGGGCCGGGGGTAAACAGCATATAACCATTGTCATAAACGTGGCGCATGATATTTTCACTAGTATTTACAAATTCATTCGTCCCTACTGAAGTAGTAAACAGCTTTTCTACATAGCTATCCAATGTGCTATCTGGAGAAATCGTACTCCAAAGATTATAAGTTCTATAAACAAGGAACACAGTCCATGGATGATTATAATACCAATCATCTAGACCCCAAATAATTAAGTCCCATTTTTTTGTATTGTTACCCGCATTTGTTGTTAAAAGTTGTCCAAAAACATCTGTCTCACTGTTGGTATATTCAACATCTAAAATGACGCCGACCTTATTCAATTGATATTCTATGCCTTTGATTAACCATTTAAATCTGTCTTGTGCATAAAACTTAAGTATTAAACCATCTAGAATCGATTTCAATTCTTTTTGAACATGGGGATCATTAGGGTCTTCTAACTCAGAATAAGGGCGGAAATTTTCAACTATCTCTCTCACGCCGGGAAAGCTTGCTGCTGCTGTTGTAGGGTGAGCCACTCCTTCTCCATCATAGACAAAGTCGAGTAGGTTTTTCTGGTTGATAGCGCGGTTTAAGGCAACTCTAACCTCTTTTTCCTGTAACTTTGGATTTCCATTAATTAAATTAATCTGGATAGAAAAATTATTGTTGGACGGTGACTTCACTACTTTTGCATAAGGTGACAAAATTGTTTCGACCTTACTAGAGAATGGGATTGTCGCTATATCGATTTCACCTTCATTGTTTTTCACAGATTCCATCGCATCACCAGCGCTCATCTTTGGATAAACAGTAATATTCTCAATTTTTGGAAAACGATGATCCCAATAATATGGGTTCGCTTTTAACTTCACCTCTTCTGTGCTTCTGTCTCCTTCTACATAACCCTCAGTAAGGATATAAGGCCCTAAACTATAAGGCCCAGGTTCTGCCAGGTTTGGGCATGTAGCCTTACCGTTCCACCCATATTTATTCAGGTACGCTGGTGTATAAAAATGTATCCATATAGTGTCATTAAGAAATTGGCCATACTTCTCTGTCAGATGAAAACGCACTGTATATTGGTCAATCTTCTCTACATGATCGAAAACATTATGAATATTGGTAAAAACAAACGGTTTTTTCTTAAAAAACGCCATATTCATTATGATTGAATCAGCATCAAATGAGCTGCCATCCTGAAACCTAACGCCTTTCCTTAGCTTAAACTCATATGTAGTGTCATCGATTTGTTGATGACTGATTGCCACATCATATTCCCAGCCTTGTTCATTATTCGCAGGCCGTATTAACCCAGAGCTAATAGCGTGCGAAGTATAGATATAAGGAAGACTTGGTATAGAAACTTTGATATGTGAGCCAGATGAGAGTTTAGGAGCAACTCGACTTTTAGAGTCATCCTCACGCAACACTAAGGGCTCATATAATACAGGCTCAATATTCTCAGCAGCACCTAGATCGGCAATCAGAAATATAAAGATTAACAAACTTTTTGAAATTTTCACGCTTAACATTCCCTCGCTCTCGGTGAATATGAGAATTCAAAACCATATTATTATTCTAAAATTCAAGTATTCATTCATAGATGCTTGAATCGTTAATCACTAAATGTAGCGTCTCAAAACAGTGAACCTTTAGAATATTTTTTTGATTTTTACTATATCAGTACTCAGTCGATAAAATAGAGAACTTCGTAAAAGACATTACGCATTTACGCGCACATAAGTACTACCATGTGTATAAGGAGATTGTGAATGGCCAGCTAACTCAGGAAATATTTTTACTGTATATAACAGCAAGTTAATGTCGTTTTAATTCAAGCTGTCGGGGGGAGTTATTCAATAAGCTGCTGTATCAATGTGCATTGATACAGCAGCTTGACTATACTTATTGAAAGAACAGATTAATGTTCCACCAATGCAGCTACTTAACTAGTAGCCATATCCTTACAGGCTTTCAATGAAACCGCACGCACGCTGGTTGATGCTTTTTTTGCTTTGAACATCATTGGCTCACCCGTAAACGGGTTGGTGCCTTTACGTGCTTTCGTAGCAGGTTTTTTAACGCGCTTTAGCTTAACACCTAATTCAGGGACCATAAATTCACCACAGCCACGTGCTTTTAGATGGCGTTGAGCTTGTTCCGATAAAGACGCTAGAACTGCTTTTACATCTTTTTTTGATACTTCTGTTGCATCTGCTATTTCAGCAATGATTTGTGCTTTCGTCATTCTATCTTTGACAGCTGATAGTTTATTCGTGGCCATGAGCGCTCCCTTTATGTTTTAAGTCAAATTTTGGATTTTGTACGGATGCGTATTGTAACGCATTAATCAATATTTCTATCTAATTTTTTCTCGTAATTGACAATAGATAACGAGATTTCCAAATGCCTATATATTGAGCCAGGAATAATATTTTAAATATTCTGCTCATAGTCGAAATTTATTATTAGCAAGGATTTCTAGAGAAGTATATGACCTAGGTTAAGAAACCGTTATTTTCTTCAACATAATGGTGCCCGGGGCCGGAATCGAACCGGCACGTCCGTAAGGACGAGGGATTTTAAGTTTGACGACTTCCTTTTTGATCCTGTTGGAATACACTAGTAACTCTTTGAAAATACTATCTGAGGCGGAGTTTACGCATGTTATTGAGTTTGAACAAGCACGAAGAAATACGCACGACTTTGAACTCTAGCGCCTACTATGTGCCTACTATTGAAAATCAATAACAATACAGGGATCTTGTAGACAGTGTCTAAAATAACCAAACGATTTGTCGATAGCGCCACCATCCCCAAAACGAAAACAAATGGTCAAGCGGTCCAAACCATCTTTCGTGACAGTGCCCTACCCGGTTTTGCCTTACGCATCGGCTCGGGCGGCACCAAAGCCTTCTTTGTTGAAAAGCGCGTCAATGGTCGAAATCGTCGAAAGACACTCGGCAGATACCCTGAAGTGACGTGCGAGCAAGCGCGCAAACTTGCCTTAAAACACCTTAGCCAAATGGCACAGGGCAAAGATCCCGCTCGTGAAGCCATGGCGATGCGGGCCCGAAAAGTCACACTCAAAGAAGTCTTTGATGATTATTTAAAAAACCATACTGATTTGTCACCGAGCACGATCCATGATTACACCCGTTTTATGAAGGGTGAGTTCAAAGATTGGCAGACCTTCCCCATTGTGAGTATAAAAAAGGATGACATCGTAAACCGCCACCGAAAACTCGGGAAAAAAAGCCACGCCCGGGCTAATAATGCGATGCGCGTATTACGTGCACTGTTCAATCATGCGATGAATCAGTACGAAGAACCCGATGGGACGCCCATTATCCTGGTTAATCCGGTGTCACAACTATCAAAAACACGCAGCTGGTTCAAAAACAAACGTCGAGAAACGTGGATAAAACCCCATCAATTACCGGCATGGCATAAAGCCACGCTTAAATTGAATACTGAGACGTCTCGAGATTATTTCCATTTGTTATTGTTTACCGGACTGCGCAAAAGCGAGGCGGCTCAAATTAGTTGGGAGGATGTCGATCTTGAAAGTCGCACCCTCTTTATACCCAAGACAAAGAATGGGCGACTCCATGCACTCCCCCTTTCTGATTATCTCTATGAGTTATTACTTCGAAGGCAGAAAGAACGTATTAATGAATGGGTATTCCCGAGCAGTCGCGTTGAAGGCATGCATTTAGTCGAGCCCAGAACAGCCATGAATAGAGTTATCGCACTATCCAGTGTTGAATTTACGTTCCATGATTTGCGCAGAACCTTTATCACCATTGCTGAAAGTCTGGATATCTCGATTTATGCGTTAAAACGGCTATTAAACCATGCCGGAGGCAATGATGTGACCGCCGGATATATCATTATGGACATCGAAAGACTCCGCGACCCCATGCAACACATTACCGACAGAATTCTTTCTTATATTGAAAAGGATTCTGATGATACTGTTGTCACCTTAGACACGAAATCGAATAAGACATAACTTGCTATGGGTTTTCCATTTCTCGCCACATTCAAGCAATGGGACCCATTGACAGGCCAATCGCCGAAATACCATACGGAAGAATTTGATGAAATCATCCGACGTGCGAGAAAGTTATTACAAAATCGCACCACGCCTCAAATCATTAAAGCCTTAAAGATACTAGATAATGCCTATCGCGAAAGTTATTACGATGGCATGTTTAAATTAGAAGAAGGTCAAAAGTTTGGTTTCGTCACCTTGCAGACGGATATTAACAAAATAAAAGCGTATTTAACCGAACACCCCATTGAGGATAAAAATAAATTCGCATGGCATGAAAATTACGCCCTGATCGTGCTCGCCATGTCAGGCAGTTTCTCTCTTTCAGATCATGAAAAGGATGTACGCCGCGAATTATTAGAATACTCCTTAGAGGACTTAAAATCTGAGTACCTGAGATCTGCCCTTGAAATCATTACGGAGGCTATCGTTTGTCTTGAAATAGGAGAAGGATTGCTACCCGCACATAAGAAAAAGCAAATCGCAGGGAAAGAGAGACACAGTGATACAACAAAACTAAAAAACCAATTTATTGAATACGTTAAATCAAACAACCCAACCAACATGAGCGAAGCCGCCAGACGGTTTTATCGGAATCGCCCTGATATATCATTACGCCTCTCGGTGGAAACGGATGACAATATCGTTCGAATCTTCACAAAAGCAGAACGCGCATACCGCAAAGAAAAACAAAAATAGTTCTACCTCAGCACTGCTGCAGTTCTACAAAACAAAACCTCCCCCGTTAATACTCTCGCCGTCAGTAACAAACCTGATAGGAGAAAATCATGCAGCAACTTTATACCACGACCCAAGCAGCACAATTTCTAGGTGTTAGTAAAGCCTTCCTAGAACGTGATCGTTGGGCCGGGGCACGCATTCCCTTTTTAAAAGTTGGTACACGTGCCGTCCGTTATTCCATGGAGGATCTAGAGTCCTTTCTTAATCAACAACGTCGAATTTCGACATCACAGTCATAAGGAGTATTTTATGTACAAAGAAACACCTGAACAAATATTAGAACTGCAATCCCTGAGTAATAATGAAAATTATTGGTGGGCAAACCTGTCAGAAGATGATCGCAATGTTTTATTAATCGCAGCCAACCTTGATCCAAGACTGTGTAGCGATGACTGGGAAGATATTTCTTATTACAAAAAATTAGAAATTATTGATTGTGGTCTTTGCATTCACGTATCAATTAGCAAGTTGCTCCCAGTTTTAGTAGAACAATGAATACGATTACATTCCCTTCTATCGAGAATGTAGTTAATAGAATCCCGGGCTTGCCCCGGGATTCTCTCGAGAACTGCGAATCGAAAGCTGAGCAAATTACTTGGCATCATTTGATAGCAGACAGGAGTGACCGGGAGTTTCGCCGGGGACATTTTCGGAAGTTCCCGGAAAAATTATCAACACATCTTGCCAAGCGATACATTGCAACATCAGCCAAAACATCTCTTGTTGATGCAAATATTGAACTCCGGGAGTTCTCCGAGAAATTCTCCGGGAAATACCCCTTAAGTCTCTCGATAGATGACCAAGAGATTATGTTTTTGGCTAATGCTAAAGCCCGGCGTTGTCGAAGCTATTCCCGGCGTGAACCCATGGAATCGAATTGTTACAAGATAGGGATTAAACCGCCCGCCGCATCGATATCAGATCATGGTGCGATGGCAAGAATGCGTGATCCTGTTTGGTGGCGAAGACGTATATATCGTCAAATTAATATGCGATTAGAGCATGCTTCAATCTCGGCAGGTCTTGTTCACCGGCATAAGGGACGTTATGTCAGCGATGAACTCAAGCAACGTTTTCGAAAGCAACTCGACCGAAACCGAAGAATTCTCGAAGCATTGACAGCAGAAAATGAACAAGGGCAATCCTACAACATGGCAGAGTTACAAGACTTATCCGTATCTAATCCGAAATTACGTCGAAATGAATTGATGTGTCGGATGAGTGGTTTCGAAACGATTTCGAATGAACTCGGCTATGTCGCGGATTTCATCACGATTACATGCCCATCACGTATGCATGCTCGTCTGAGTGTTTCAGGGGATGAAAATCCGAAATATGACGGAACAACTCCGAAAGAAGCTCAAAAATACTTATCGAAACTTTTTACACGTATACGTCCGGCACTGGCTCGGAAAAATGTCCGATATTTCGGGTTTCGTGTCGTCGAACCACATCATGACGGAACACCACATTGGCACCTTTTGTTATTCATGCCTTCGGAATCTCGGAACGAACTTCGGAAAATTTTCCGAAAATACGCCCTAATGGATTCCCCGGACGAACCCGGAGCAAGTGAAAGACGCTGCACTTTCGAAACCATTGATCCGAAAAAAGGGACCGCTACCGGGTATATCGCGAAATACATTTCGAAAAATATCGATGGTTACGCACTTAATCCCGGGGATGAAGAAAAAGCGTTCCGAGTTCGTGCTTGGGCATCAACTTGGGGTATTCGACAATTTCAGCAATTAGGTGGGTCACCTGTCACTGTATGGCGTGAATTGAGACGTATACGTGATCCACTCTCAGGGGAATTGGAAGATGCACGTTGTGCGGCAGATCATGGTAATTGGGCAGGCTATGTACGTATACAGGGAGGGCCATTCACGTTACGTAAAAAGTTACGTATACGTACACAAAAGATGTGGAACGATCTTCCGGGACAATACGGGGAACCGCTCGGAAATCAGATAATAGGTGTTACCGATGGAAAAATCACGGCGATATCACGTAACCATAAATGGAAAATTTTTCGAAGAGGTGAAGTTGACTCCCCTTGGAGTACTGTCAATAACTGTACGGAAGGAAAAGGAAACCTCCCTATTACCAATCAAGAATGATCAAAACATGAATATAGGCTATTCCTCATGTCTGCTCCATACAAAAAGCAGCCGGTCAGAAAGAAGAGATAAAGAGCTAACCTTTGCGTTTTGAAAAGAGACAGTAACGATTTAATTTGACAATACTGATGACGTTCTTATAGTAATCGCTTAAGTTGGAATAACCATGAGGGATGCTATTAGCTGAATTTGTCTAAAATTAGCTTACGGTATAACAATGCACCTAATATCGCTATTACAAATACGCATTGCAAGACTGAGATTTGCATCTCTTCTGTCATCAAAAACTGTGCTGTGTATTATTGTTGCCGTTAGCATTTTAGTTGCTTGCTCAAAACCCGCTGAACCTCCCTTACGTGTTGGCACAAATAACTGGCCGGGTTATGAGCTGCTTTACCTTGCTCGAAGTCTCAAATTTTATGATGACACATCGATAAGGCTGGTTGAACTCAAGAATGCCTCTGATGTAATGCACGCCATGCGCACTAGGAATCTTGAAGCGGCCGCATTAACACTCGATGAATCATTGACCCTGATTCAGGATGGAATTGATGTGCGTATTATTCTGGTCATGGACGTATCAAACGGTGCAGACGCATTATTAGTTAAGCCTCATATAAACACACTTACAGACCTTAACGGCAAGAAGATAGCAGTCGAATATACCGCTGTTGGTGCCATTCTTCTCGATGCAGCACTGGAGAAAGCAGATTTAACGGCATCTGATGTTGATATTATTTCCTGCACCTTGGAAGAACATGAGCGTTGCTATACATCGAATGATGCGATAATTACCTTTGAGCCTGTAAGAACTGCCCTGTTAAATAAGGGAGCTCGCCAACTATTTGATAGCAGTCAAATTCCCGGACGCATTATAGATGTCCTTGTGGTTCACCATGATGTCATTAAACGTAACCCTGAAAGCCTCAAGCGCTTGCTTAGCGGGTATTTTCAGGCGGTCGAACATTTACAGATCCAGCCTGATGACGCGACAACAAGAATGGCACCTCGTCTAGGAATAACACCTGAAGAGATACTTACATCATATGAGGGCCTATCAATACCAGGGTTATCTGGAAATAGAGTCTCACTTAAAAATCACGAACTAAAAAACACAATCAGTAACTTATCCCGGCTAATGTTAGAAAAAAAGTTGCTAATAAAATCTATTAATACCGAGAACCTTGTAGATGGCTCTCATCTTCCTGAATAATTTGCGATGAAACCACTTCGCGTCATATCACTGAATATTTGGTTGCCGATACTGGTTACCCTGACAATTTTTATTCTTGTTACTGCAATGGTATTTAATCAACGAAACCAACTAATAGAGAATGAAATCCAATCCAGCATAGCGTTTATCAATAATGACCTAAATGTATTAACCCTCGAAATGAAAAACGAATTGGCACATGGTCATGAATTTGAATCACAAAGAACATTTTCAATGCGCGGGTTAATTAATGAATACAAAGTATTTGTTTTATTGGATGATGAAGGGCGTAATACATTATCGATTCAAAATGATAATGTTGGTCAACTTGCCAAAACTATCTTCCCCAATTTTGATTCAACACGTTATGAAAGGGCATTAAAAACACGGCAGTCGGAAGTCCATCTAAATGATGAAGAAAGTTTTGTTACAGCCTATTTTCCATTAGAACTCGAACCTAAATCAGATGAAATACGCCCGTCCAAAATGGGGGTGCTTTTTTTAGTCTATGACCTGAGTTACTCAATAGATGGGGTCAACAGGGAAGTTTGGCAATCAAGCCAGGTATTTTTAGCAATCGGTTTAGCGAGCATTATTTTAGTCTTAATCTTCCTCAAAGTTTATGTGTCAAGACCCTTGCATCACCTCACATTAATGACGAAGCAACTTGCAAAAGGTGAATTAGGTATAGAAAACCAACTGACGGGTAAAGGCGAGCTATTAGAACTGGCAGATTCATTTAATTCAATGAGTCAACAACTAGAGCAAAAACATGCATTGCTTAAACAAAGCGAAGAGCGTTTCTGCAGCCTGTACGATGACAATCCCGCCATGTTGTTTACCGTTGATGAAATCGGTACGGTACTCTCTGTTAACCAGTTTGGAGTCGAAGAACTGGGTTATCCAAAAGATCAACTCATCGGACAGTCCGTGTTAAATGTATTCTATGAAGATGATAAATCCTTAGCTCAGGATTACCTGAAACAGTGCTTTAGTGAACCTGATAAAGTACACAAATGGGAAATTAGAAAAGTATGTCAAGACGGCTCAATCATATGGGTACGAGAGACAGCTCGGTTAGTAAAAGATGTTGATGGAAAAACATCCGTCATGATTGTGTGTGAGGACATCACCGAACACAATCAAGCTAAGAAAGATTTAAGAAGCCGGACAAATCAACTCATAAACAATCAAAAAACACTGTTTGATTTGGCAAAATTAGATTATTCAGATGAGGAACAGCCATTCAAACAAATTATTGAATCAGATGCCAAGCAGTTACAGGTAGCGCGAGTAAGTATTTGGCTTTATAACCATGACCACACAGAAATGACCTGTCAGGCTCTTTATCAAGAAGGTGAAATCAGTCTGAAAGAAGCAATAACAATGAAGGCCGAACAATATCCCCGTTATTTCCATTCACTGGAACAAAGCATGATATCGGCAAGTGACGCGCGTAGTGATCCGCGTACCAATGAAGCTACCGAAGATTATTTAATCCCTCTCGGTATAACCTCAATGCTGGATGTTCCTATTCGCCTGCAAGGCAAAATGGTCGGCATTGTTTGTCATGAGCACATTGGACTGAAAAGAAAATGGTCAGTGGAAGATGAAGATTTTGCAAGTTCTATTGCTGATCTATGTGCGCTTATTATGTCATCAGCCGAGCGCAAACAGGCCGAGGAGGCGCTTAACAATGTTGCTGTAAGCTTTGCAGCACTGCGGGGCGAAGATTACTTTAACAAAGTTTCAGCTTATCTTGCAGATAAACTAAATGTTGACTATGCCTTTATTGGCGAGCTTGTGGAGGAAGATAAAGTTAGAGTGCTCGGGGGGGTCGGTAAAGGGAATGTACTCGAGCCCTTTGAATATGCTCTTATTAACACACCATGCAATAATGTAATTGGGCAATCCCTCTGCTGTTATCCTTCGGATGTCCAAAAACAATTCCCAGATGATTTTATGCTTGTGGAAATGAATATCGATGGATATCTTGGCGTTCCTCTTTTTGACAGCTATGGCAAGGCGCTGGGTATTATAGTCGTGATGTCTGAGCGGGCAATTAAGAACCAGAGAATAGCAGAATCTACTTTGAATATTTTTTCTGATCGTGCTTCTGCCGAAGTTCAACGAAAGCAGGCGGATGATCTACTTATTCATCAGTCAACCCACGATGCCTTGACGGGGCTGGTTAATCGAAGAGAGTTTGAACGACGAACAGAACGATTACTTTCATCCGTTAAACAGGACAAAGCAGAACATGCCCTGTGTTATATGGATTTGGATCAGTTTAAAGTGGTGAATGATACCTGTGGTCATGCTGCGGGTGATGAAATGCTTAGACAACTCAGCACGATGCTACAAAAAGTAGTTCGACATCGTGATACCTTAGCCCGTCTCGGTGGTGATGAATTCGGGGTCTTAATGGAGCACTGTTCACTCGATGATGCACATCGAGTTGCGACATCTCTACTTGAGGCTATTCAGAATTATCAGTTTGCATGGGAAGAGCATAGTTTCAGAGTTGGCGTGAGTATCGGCTTAGTGCCGATTACAGAATCGACCACCAATTTAATGGAATTATTAATCGAGGCCGATGCCGCTTGTTATATGGCCAAGGATACAGGTCGTAATCGCATTCATGTTTATCACACTGAAGATTCAGAAATAGCGGAGCGTCATGGTGAGATGCAATGGGTCACACGCCTCCAAAAAGCACTCGATGAAAACCGCTTCTGTCTTTATGCCCAATCTATCGTGCCACTCGATAACAGTACCGAAAAACATTATGAACTACTGATAAGAATGATTGGCGATAAGGGTGAAATGATTCCACCGGGGGCTTTCTTACCCGCTGCTGAACGTTATAACCTGATAACACAATTAGATTATTGGGTGATTGAGACAGTATTCAGCTTGCTGAAAGAGAACCCAGAATTTCAAAGTCAAATTAGTTTCATATCCATTAACCTCTCAGGCCAGTCATTGGCTGAAGAAAGTGTACTCGATTTTATCATCACACAACTGGGTGAAACCGGTATTGATGGCGAGAAGATTTGTTTTGAAGTGACAGAGACAGCCGCTATTTCGAATATGAATACAGCCATCAAGTTTATCTCCAAACTTAAAGGATTAGGTTGTCGATTTGCTTTGGATGACTTTGGCAGTGGTTTATCTTCATTTGCGTACTTAAAGAACCTACCTGTCGATTATCTCAAGATTGACGGTATGTTTGTCAAAGACATTGTTGATGACCCCATTGACCATGCCATGGTGAAATCGATTAATGAGATTGGTCAGGTGATGGGCATGAAGACCATTGCTGAGTTTGTTGAGGATGCTGAAATCAAAGGCATGTTGCGAGAGATAGGTGTGAATTATGCTCAGGGATATGGTATTCATAAACCACAACCCTTTGATGAACTGCTTAATCGCTCAAATAATGTGACTGATATAAATAAGTCAAAGGATGACGAATACAATTAGTAATCTACCCAAATAAATAGAGATACAAGTCAATCGTTAAACGTCCGCTTCCGCTTAAAAGCGGGCGCTAGTTAATTCAATCAGAACGAGCCTGTAATCTATTCTTCATCAATAACCTCTACTAAATAGAATTCATTCAGAATCATCTACATAAGAGCTTTCAACAAACAAACGCATTCCTTCTACACGAGTTTCAGCACTTGAATAGAGAAGATTAATAAACAGTTGTCTACCGTTAAAATTTAAAGTCAGAACTTATTTAAACGACAAGATATAGGATTGGTTTAGGATCATCATCGGATCGATGACTAAACTTCGGGATTGAAGCATAGCAAATTCATTGCCTACTATATGCCTACTATATGCCTACTATGATAATAGAGAGAACACACCAGAGAACAATAATGACATAAGTTATTGATTATAATGGTGCCCGGGGCCGGAATCGAACCGGCACGTCCGTAAGGACGAGGGATTTTAAGTCCCTTGCGTCTACCAATTCCGCCACCCGGGCTAGACACTTGAGATAGTAATTTGGAGGCTGAGCCCGGAATTGAACCGAGGTACACGGTTTTGCAAACCGCTGCATAACCACTCTGCCACTCAGCCAGAGTTACTATTTTACTATTTTCTTTGCCTGCAAAATACAAAACCCCGGAAATACCGGGGTTTCCATAATTTGGAGCGGGAAACGAGATTCGAACTCGCGACATCCTCGTTGGCAACGAGGTGCTCTACCACTGAGCTATTCCCGCAAAGGACGCATATTGTAGCTT
>JAJFKL010000021.1 GCA_021773235.1 Gammaproteobacteria bacterium
CAAAGAAATCAAAGATGCCGTTGAAGAGATCATCTGGAAACTCGACAGTGGCCAACTTCGTATAGCAGAAAAGGTCGATGGCGATTGGGTGGTCAATCAATGGTTGAAAAAAGCCGTACTGCTTTCTTTCATCCTTGAAAACAATGTCGTTATGCAAGGTGGCCTGACAAATTACTACGACAAAGTCCCTAATAAGTTATACGGTTATAACAAAACTAATTTCATCGAAACCGGTGCACGTGTTGTTCCAAACGCAACGGTAAGACGTGGCAGTTATATCGGGCAAAACGTAGTCTTGATGCCTAGCTTTGTTAACATCGGCGCCTATGTCGACAGCGGCACGATGGTCGATACCTGGGCGACGGTTGGTTCATGCGCACAGATTGGTAAAAACGTTCATCTTTCCGGCGGAGTCGGAATTGGTGGTGTTTTAGAACCTCTACAAGCTAACCCCACCATAATTGAAGACAATTGTTTTATTGGCGCCCGTTCAGAAGTTGTTGAAGGTGTCATAGTCGGGCAAGGCTCCGTTATTTCTATGGGCGTTTACATTGGTCAAAGCACACGCATCTTTGATCGCGCTACCGGAGAAGTCACCTACGGTTATATCCCACCTGGCTCAGTAGTCGTTTCAGGCAACCTGCCTTCGAATGATGGTAAATACAGTTTGTATTGCGCGGTTATCGTAAAGACTGTTGATGAAAAAACATTAAGCAAAGTTGGGATTAACGAAATCCTGCGCGACGTATAAAAACTCGTATGTCATCCGTAACACTCTATGGCATAAAAAACTGCGACACTGTTAAAAAGGCACGGAAATGGTTAGATACCAATTCCGTGCCTTATACCTTCCATGACTTTCGTGTCGATGGCATCGACAAAACATTAATCAATAACTTTCTGAAACAAATCGATCTTGAAATACTGATCAATAAACGTGGAACGACTTGGCGTAAATTATCAGACGAAGAAAAAGAGATTACGAATAAAACACAAGCGATTAAATTAATGATAGAAAACCCGGCAATCATTAAACGACCGGTGTTGGATGTAAATAAAACGTTAGCTATTGGATTTAGTGAAGAGAGTTACAAATCTATTAAGTTTTAACGACTGCTTTCGGCCAGAAGCGGACATTAACAACCACCCGCTTATGAACGTCCAGTTATCATGGGGTGGGAATTTGATGTGCCCGTTAAACATCTTCAGATAGACCCTCTTTGTATTGTGGAACACCTTCAGGGATAACTTCCCATTTTGCTTTGGAGCCAACATAAATATGCATGCCAATGTCAATTTCTGGGTCACCGTTCACACAACCTAATGTGATGCCATGGATAGTGTCATTAAAAATACTGCAAAGTGTGGAACCACATAGATTACAAAACTGAATACCAAAATCATGTTTGCCAACATAAGAGGTTAGTAAGTCTTCCCCGGACAACCATTTGAAATCTTGAGGCTCAACTAATGCAGAAGCGGATGCTTGGGAGCTAAATGCTTTACGACAACCCGAGCAGTGGCAAGATTTTGCATCGCGGAGTTTTCCGTCAACTTGATATTTCACTTTCCCACAAAAACACTCACCAGTTATCACAACTTCACACTCCATGATGTAATAAAGCCCATTAGGGAACCAAGAATAGAATATGTATTATGAAGTTTCATATTATTTATATGTCTGCTTTCAGTCACCTTAATTATAATTCTCATATCGGCCAGAAGCGGACATGAATCAAATACCTCGGCCGTCAAAGACTAACAGAATATCTTTTATCAAATTATTTTTAATTCTGAATAATTGAGCTATCTGCATAGTACGGTCTGGTTTTATATATTCATAAAAAATAGCTACAGAGTTTTCATCTTCTGTAATGCTTAATATATTGAATTTACATTTTTCTGGAGGATCATTTCTCAAGCTATCTAAGTACTCTGATGCAGAATGATAAGTGTTAAAAGTTCCGACAAAATTTAAATCTGACGCAAATAATGACTCTATACCTTGAGTTTCTCCAGCACAGAAACATTTTATATATTCAATAGCAATCTCTCGATTATTCATTTTATATGATTACTAATAAAAAACTTGATAAGTGTCCGCTTACGGTCGTTAGCAGTCATTGTAATATGACTAACTTCCTAAACTTTCCAACATTTCTATAGAAGGTGCAAAGAAATAAGCACCGCTTTTCGCCGTTGTGTAATTCATTAAATGGTCATGTAAGCCATCACCACTGGTACCGAACATATTTGCCAACATCTTTTCTAGAATAATGTTGTCTTTACTGTAGGCCAGAAAAAACAAACCTGCGTCGCCCGAAGCCTGACCATATGGCAAGCTGTGGCGAACGATTTCGAGTTCTTCTCCATCTTCTTCTATCACCACCCTGCTGACATGCGAAGTCTCCGGCATGACAGCTTCATCAAGTTCTATACTGTCAGGTTTAGTGCGACCAATAATTTTTTCCTGTTCATCATCAGCGACCGTCTGCCATTTTGGTAGGTTGTGGATATAGCGTTGTGCTAATACATAACTGCCGCCATTAAACTCCGGCTCGTCGTCTATTAATGCCACTTCGGCTCGTTCTTCACCCTCGGGGTTTTCAGTACCATCAATAAAGTCGGTCAGGTCACGGTCATCCAGATAATGAAAAGCATCAACCTCATCAAGGATATCGATACTTTCCTTAATAGGTTTAATAAATTCACGCGCCAAGACATAAGCCATATCCTTTCTATCGGAATGGACATGCAAGAACATATCGCCTCCGGTAGCGGGAGCAGAAACATCACCTTTGCCCAGAGCTACAAATGCTTTCAATCTTTGGGGCCTACTATCCGGATGGTTAGCGTCCCAGTAATCGGCACCAAAGGCCACACTGGCAAACAGACTGTCGACCTTATGCTGTTTTTTTAATGTTTCGATTAATGTCGGTAATGCTGCGCATTGTTTGACAACATTATTCGAATTACTAGTAACATTAATGACTATATAGAGAGCATGTTGTGCGGCTTCAGCTAAGATTGCGGACTGTGGGGTACTCATTATTATTTATTCCCTTATACATTTTTTAAGACTGATTTACACTATAACAATATTTTTCTTTCTGCTTAAGACTATCAATAGGTATTCAGGTTATTAGCTCGGTATATAGTACAATCAAGCCTTGATTAATGCAGAACAATTCCTTACACCAACAAAAATAAACGTCAAAGGACGACTTCTCGATTGAAACAAGCACACGCAATACTAAAATCTACTTTTGGCTATGATCAGTTCCGCCATTCCCAACAAGAAATAATACAAGATCTACTGGAAGGCAATGACGCACTCGTTTTAATGCCCACTGGTGGTGGCAAATCATTGTGTTACCAGATCCCTGCGCTGGTGCGCGAAGGTACTGCCATCGTCATTTCACCGCTGATTGCATTGATGCAGGACCAAGTCGTCGCCTTAAAACAACTTGGGGTTAAAGCAGCATTTCTAAACTCCAGCATGAGCAATGATGAAGCTCAATTAGTTGAACAACAATTGATTAATCATGAACTTGATCTTGTCTATGTGGCACCTGAGAGATTACTGACTAATCACATGCTGTTCCTGCTGGATCAATGCCAAGTGTCTTTATTTGCAATTGATGAGGCACATTGCGTATCTCAGTGGGGGCATGATTTTCGGCCTGAATATCAGCGCTTGAAAATATTACATGAACGTTACCCCTCAATACCACGTATTGCTCTAACCGCTACCGCTGATCAACGCACGCGTGAAGAAATCATTTCACAGCTGCAACTAGAACAGGCAAAGGTCTACATCAATAGTTTTGATCGAATCAATATTACCTATGCCATCTCGGAAGGAAATAAACCCAAACAACGACTATGGCGATTCCTTGAAGAAAACCATAAAAATGATGCTGGGATTGTTTATTGCCTGTCTCGTAAAAAAGTAGAAGCGATCGCTGAATGGCTGTCCGATCAGGGTCGGACAGCCTTACCTTATCATGCAGGATTGCCTAATGATGTACGCCAAAATAATCAGCAACGTTTCTTACGCGAAGACAGTATCATCATAGTCGCAACGATTGCGTTTGGTATGGGTATCGATAAACCTGATGTTCGCTTTGTGGCACATCTAAACTTACCCAAGAGTATCGAAGCCTATTATCAGGAAACCGGTCGTGCTGGGCGTGATGGTGAAGCAGCTAACGCCTGGATGGCCTATGGTTTACAAGATGTGATCACGCTTCGTCAATTTATGCAAAACTCAAATGCCAACGAGGTACATAAACGCGTTGAACATCACAAACTCGAATCGATGCTCGGGCTTTGTGAGCTTATCACTTGTCGGCGCCATGCCTTGCTTGATTATTTCGATGAATCGTCTTCAGAGAAATGTAATGCATGTGACAATTGCCAAAGCCCACCTGAAAAATGGGACGCCACTGAATCTGCACAAAAAGCACTGTCTGCTATTTACCGCACTGAACAACGTTTTGGGGTGACCTATATCGTCGATATTCTGCTTGGCAAAAACGATGACCGAATTCAAAGAAATGGTCATGACAAAATCAGCACCTTTGCTATTGGGAAAGAGTTAGCTGCAACAGAGTGGCGCAGTGTGTTCAGACAACTCATCGCTCTCGGTTATATTAATATCGATATGGAACGTCACGGTGCTTTACGTCTTACTGAAGAATGTCGTCCAATATTACGTGGCGAACAAAAACTTGATTTAAGAAAACAAACACAAGAAGAAAAAATAACCAAGGAATCAAAACAGAAAACGACAGTTCGCCCACAAGATCAATTATTATGGGACGCGTTACGATCACTACGGCTTAAACTAGCAGAGGAATCTGGCGTACCGCCCTATGTCATCTTCCATGACACCACCTTACAAGAAATGGTTAGAAAAAGACCTTCATCAACTGACGGCATGCTTCGCATCTCGGGAGTTGGAGAACAAAAGCTTCAACGCTATGGCCAACAATTTCTCAGTGAAATTGCCAAACGCCCTCTTTCAGCTTTACTCGATAACAATCTTAGCAAAACGATTAATGAAACACTGATGCTCTATCAGCAAGAGTTCAGTATTGAAAAAATTGCAGAACAAAGGGATAAAAACATCAGCACTATTTACACGCATCTAGCCGATGCTATTGAATTAGGATTATTAGATGTCCGTGATGTTATCGATCTGGATGACGGAGCATACGATGAGATTGTCTATATTATTGAAACAATGGAAGACGACGATAAGAATCGACTCAAACCTCTTTATGAAGCATTAAATGAAGAATACGACTATGGTGTTTTAAGATGTGTGCAAGCGTCTATTTGATTTTGGGTGCCAACAATTAAGATTTGGATATTATCGTTAAAAAGCGATGTTTTTATCTATAAAACACTTAGTTTTATCTTTATTAAATACCTTGCAGTATCCCCAATAAAAAATTAATATATTTGCAATAAATTCAATTACTTATAGACATACAAGCATCTTGATTTAGCAGGCATGATGTTCTATCTTATATAGTGAATAATGTGAATTTAGCTGTTTAAATGTACTCTGAATATAAGTAAAAAAATAAGTGATTAATTAGGAGATATACAGTATGGCTAATGTAAAAATGATTATTAAATACCCTCATCCACATGATGTTTACGCTTTTGATCATCTCTATAAGGAAGAGCATCTTCCTCTTATAACTGAAAAACTGGATGGCAAGACAAAGATGGTGACAACGACGGCACTTCCTCATGCCCATCATATTCTTCCAGCATATCATCGTACCTCAGAAATATATTTTCCTTCTATGGATGTATTGCTCGCCAGTACACAATCAGATGCTGGAAAAGAAGTCTTGGCACATGCCGCTGAAATTTCGACAGGTGGCGCACCAAGTTTTATTATTGCAGAAGAAGAGGACGTGATTGAGTTCTAGTTTAATTAACAAGTTGTTATTTATTGTTAATTACTTTTATGGTTTAAAGTGATTTTTCGACTACTTCACTAACTTTAGTTGAAAGCTGATCAACTAAGGTTTCTACTTGTTGGTGGTTTTCACCTTCTACCATAACTCTCACTAAGGGTTCTGTACCAGAAGGTCTTAGGACTACTCGTCCTGAATCGCCAAGTGTATTTTCTGCATCCTTGATAGCATCAAGAATTTCATTGTTGGAAGCAATATCAATTTTCTTTTGAAGCTTTACGTTCTTCATTATTTGTGGAAACTTGGTGATAGTGCCAACTAGCTCTGATAGTTTTTTCTCATTTACTTTCATAGCCTCAAGTACTTGTAGTGCAGCTATGATTCCATCACCTGTTGTTGTGCGATCAAGGTTAATAATATGACCTGATGTTTCTCCGCCCAAGACCAGTTTTTCTTTCAGTAATAATTCCATAACATAACGATCACCAACTGAGGCCCTTAAAAAGTCCAACTGTAAATCCTTTATCGCATGTTCCAGACCCAGATTACTCATTACAGTACCGACAACGGCACCATTTAATTTCTCCGTATCTAACTGCGCAATAGCATAAAGAATATCATCACCATCAATAACATTTCCTTGTTCGTCGACCATTATTAAGCGATCGCCATCTCCGTCTAATGCTATACCAACATCAGCACGTGACTCTTTCACCAAGGCTTGTAATGCTGACGGTGACGTCGCCCCACATTCATCATTAATATTTAGCCCGTCTGGTGTTGCTGCATGGAGAAATACTTCTGCGCCTAATTCCTCAAAGACTTTCGGTGCAATGTGGTAGGTTGCACCATTGGCACAATCGACGGCAATTCTCAGTCCGTTAAAATCAACATTATTATGTAACTTTGATTTACAAAACTCGATATAACGTCTCGGTGCATCTGTTATGCGTCTTGCCTTACCAAGGTGTCGGGAATGAACTGAGAGCAATGGTAAATTCAATTCATCCTCAATTTCATGCTCAACTTGATCGGGCAGTTTAGTACCGTCACCTGAAAAGAATTTAATACCATTATCATAGAATGGATTATGTGATGCGCTAATCACAATGCCTGCTTGCGCGCGTGTGTTTTTAGTTAAATAGGCTATGCCTGGGGTTGGCATAGGACCTAGCAAGCGAATATCAACCCCTGCTGCAGATAGACCTGCTTCAAGCGCTGATTCAAACATATAACCAGATATCCGTGTATCTTTACCTATTAGAACAGGACCATTACCTTTTTTTGCAAGTACACGCCCTGCAGCCCAACCGAGTTTCATAATAAAGTCAGGTGTGATCACACCCTCACCGACAATGCCACGAATGCCATCGGTACCGAAATATTTTCTGCTGTTGGTATTAATCGTAATTCACTTATCGATTAGGTTATAGATAACCCTATTGTGCGGATAAAAACGAAACCTGTGAAGTAAAAAATTACTTCACAGGTTTGTAATTGTTTTATGCAGGTTTTGCTGGTGGTTCACCCGATGGCGCATCATCTTCTTTTGATGATTTTGCTTTAGACTTATCTTTTTTCTTTGCAGAAGTAGAATCATCATCATCACTATCATCCCAACCTGATGGCGGTCTAGGTGTCTTTCCTTCCATAAGATCATCAATCTGATCAGAGTCTATCGTCTCGTACTTAATTAGTGCTTCGGCCATGCTATGAAGCTTATCTTCATTTTCCTTCAGAATTTTCTCTGAACGAGCATAGTTCTTGTCAACAATAGAACGTATCTCTTCATCGATAGTATGAGATGTTTCGTCTGAGATAGCCTTATGTTGTGTCACTGAGTGTCCCAGAAAGACTTCGCCATCTTCTTCGCTGTAAGTCAAAGGACCCAGTTTTTCTGACAAGCCCCATTTAGTTACCATATTACGTGCTAGCAATGTTGCTCGTTCAATATCGTTACTTGCTCCAGTGGTAACCATATCTGCACCAAAGATCAGTTCTTCTGCAATTCGACCACCAAATAAAGTCGAGATCTGACATTCTAGTAATTGCTTGGAATAACTAAGTCGGTCTTCTTCCGGTAAGAACATTGTGACACCTAAGGCACGTCCACGAGGAATTATTGTAACCTTGTATACTGGATCGTGTGATGGCATCAATCGACCAACAATAGCATGTCCCGCTTCGTGATATGCGGTGAGTTTCTTCTCTTCCTCACCCATCACCATAGAACGCCGTTCTGCGCCCATCATGATCTTGTCTTTGGCACGCTCGAATTCTTCCATCTCAACTAATTTTTTATTGGCACGTGCTGCAAATAGTGCGGCCTCGTTTACCAAATTAGCCAAATCAGCACCGGAGAAACCTGGTGTACCGCGCGCAATGATATTCGCTTTAATATCATCACCCAAAGCAACCTTACGCATATGCACCTTAAGGATTTGTTCACGACCACGAATATCAGGTAGTGGTACAACAACCTGACGGTCAAATCGACCCGGTCTTAATAAAGCAGGATCTAATACATCGGGACGGTTGGTTGCGGCGATAACAATCACGCCTTCATTACCTTCAAAACCATCCATTTCTACCAATAATTGGTTTAAAGTTTGTTCACGTTCATCGTGTCCACCACCTAAACCAGCACCACGATGACGGCCTACAGCGTCGATTTCATCAATAAAGATAATACATGGCGCATGTTTCTTGGCCTGTTCAAACATATCGCGTACACGCGATGCGCCGACACCAACAAACATCTCAACAAAATCAGAACCCGATATCGTAAAGAAAGGTACTTTCGCTTCACCAGCGATGGCTTTTGCTAATAACGTTTTACCGGTACCAGGAGACCCTACCATTAAGACACCAGATGGTATCTTGCCACCCAGTTTCTGGAATTTTCCAGGATCACGCAAAAATTCGACTAATTCTGCTACTTCTTCTTTTGCCTCTTCCACACCAGCAACATCACTGAAGGTGATCTTAATCTGATCTTCGCCTAATAATCGTGCACGACTCTTACCAAACGACATCGCGCCACGACCACCACCACCACCTTGCATCTGACGCATAAAATAAATCCAGATACCGAGTAACAGTAGAATAGGAAACCATGAAATTAGCGCATGAGCCCAAAATGAGTTTTTATTCGGCTCAATACCTTTAATTTCAACATTGTTCTCTAATAGAGTACCTATCAAGGCATCATTGCTGGTTTCAGGGCTATACGTAGTAAATAAACGATTACCGTCGGACATATGACCTGTAATTGAGCTGCCCTCAATCCCCACGGAGGCAATTTGGCCCGTTTTCACATAAGAGATAAATTGGGAATAAGTGATCTCCCCAGACAATGCCGGGTTGTCATATTTGTTGAATACCATCATCAGGACTAGGGCGATAATTACCCATAAGACCAGATTTTTTGCCATGTCGTTCAAATCAATAAACCTCAATAATTAATGATTTCATTTTTCTACTATAACCTATACGAACGGGCTAAAACATAGAATTCCCGTGACTGATCACGTGATGCACCAGGTTTTCGAGTCATTACCTTGGCAAATCGTTCCTTCAATAATTTCCTATATTCATCCGTTCCAGCGCCCTCAAACAATTTGATGACTAAATCGCCACCTGGCTTAAGTACTTGATGGCAAAAGTCATAGACTAATTCCGCCAAAGCGAGACTCCGCGCCTGATCAGTTATCCTGATACCTGTTAAGTTGGGGGCCATATCTGAAATTACAAGATCAGCACCCTGTTTTCCTATATGTCCAATACACTCGTTTTCAACTGCTTCGTCGGTAAAATCACCTAATATGAATAACACCCGTTCAATCGGGTCCATCGGTAATATATCGACCGAGATTACTCGACCATTAGCTTTAACTTGCTCGCTGGCGTATTGCGACCAACTCCCTGGTGCTGAACCCAAATCTACAACACAAGTATTTGGTTTGATGAGTTTATCTTTTTGGTTAATTTCCTGAAGTTTGTAAATAGCGCGAGACCGGTAGTGCGAATCACGAGCCTGCTTTACATATTGATCTTTATTTTGTGCGTGTAGCCATTGTTTATTAGATTTTTTGCCCATCAGAACATAGCTAAATACAAATAAAATTAATTCTATATGTACTTAACTTCCAGGACTTCATATTCAATAACACCACTCGGGGCATTCACATCAACTGCGTCATCTTGCTGTTTTCCAATTAATGCTCTTGCAATCGGTGATGTTATCGAAATCAATCCTTCGTTTATATCGGCTTCTTCTTCACCCACTATCTGGTAGGTAACCTCTGCATCAGTATCGATATTCAATAGTTTGACAGTCGCACCAAAGACAATGCGTCCTTCGGCATCAACCGTAGTGACATCAATAATCTGTGCATCAGCCAAGGCTGATTCAATTGCATTGACACGACCTTCTGCAAAACTTTGTTGTTCGCGTGCGGCATGATATTCAGCATTCTCACTTAGGTCTCCATGCGCGCGTGCCTCGGCAATTGCTTTGGTAATTCGTTGACGGTCTACTGTTTTAAGTTTGTGCAGTTCTTCTTTTAAGTTTTCCGCACCTCTTACAGTCATAGGTGTTTGACTCATGCGATTACTCCTTTATGTAAATCTTGTAAACTATTTACACCAACACTATCTCTTTGTTTCAATGCTTCCATAGTTGCCATTGCACCCGCTATTGTAGTTGTGTAGAAGACCTTGTGTTGAAGTGCCGTTCTTCTAATCGAATATGAATCTGCAATCGCTTTTTTATCTTCTGTCGTATTAACGATTAAATCAATTGCATCATTTTTCAACATATCAACAATATGAGGCTGCCCTTCTCTTACCTTATTAACGCGTTCACATTTTATTCCTGCGTCCGTTAATACCTTACACGTACCACTAGTCGCATAAAGTATATAACCCAATAAAGATAATTCTTTTGCAACAATGACTGCTTTTTCTTTATCTATTTCCTTTACACTGATAAACGCATTTCCCGAACGCGGGAATTCTTCACCCGCTGCAAGCTGACCCTTGGCAAAGGCCTCACCAAATGTTTTTCCTACTCCCATTACCTCACCGGTTGATTTCATCTCAGGTCCTAGTAAAGGGTCAACTCCAGGAAACTTAATAAATGGGAATACAGATTCCTTAACTGAATAATAATCTGGAACGGGCACATGTGTTAAGTTTTGTGATGCCAAACTGTTACCTACCATACAATTTACGGCAACCTTGGCAATCGATATGCCTGTTGCTTTAGAAACAAAAGGTATTGTTCTTGAAGCCCTGGGGTTAACTTCCAAAACATAAATATCATCATTCTGTATTGCAAACTGCGTATTCATTAAGCCAACAACATTTAAAGCACGCGCCATTGCCCCAACCTGAGTCGCAATCTTGTCTTGATCTTCATCGCTTAAACTATAGGGAGGTAGCGAACAGGCCGAATCACCGGAATGCACTCCAGCTTGTTCAATATGTTCCATAATCCCGGCAATGCAGACGTCCTTTCCATCTGATATCGCATCAACATCAACTTCAATGGCATTATTTAAAAATCTATCCAGCAATACTGGTGACGAATTAGATACCGCTACAGCATTGCCCATGTAATTTCGAAGGTCATCTTCGTTATATACAATCTCCATCGCTCGACCACCCAGTACATACGATGGTCTCACAACAAGCGGGTAACCTATCTCTTCAGCGCCTTTTACCGCTTGCTCAACATTGCGCGCTGTTCGGTTTGGTGGTTGTTTCAAACCGATATCTTCTAATAATTTTTGGAAGCGTTCACGATCTTCTGCTAGATCTATTGAATCTGGACTGGTACCTATAATTGGCACACCGGCACTTTCAAGATCGCGTGCCAATTTTAAGGGTGTTTGCCCACCATATTGCACAATCACACCATACGGTTTTTCAACATGAATAATATCTAATACATTTTCCAACGTTAATGGTTCGAAATAGAGACGATCAGATGTATCGTAATCCGTAGAAACTGTTTCCGGATTACAGTTAACCATGATGGTTTCATAACCTGCATCTCGCATAGCGAAAGCGGCTTGAACACAACAATAATCAAATTCAATTCCCTGGCCTATTCGGTTAGGGCCGCCGCCTAAGACCATAATCTTTTGTCGGTCGGTTGGTGCCGCTTCACATTCAACATCGTAAGTTGAATACATATAAGCCGTGGCTGACTCAAATTCTGCGGCACAAGAATCGACACGCTTAAATACCGGGCGAATATTATTATCTATTCTTAATTTTCTTATTTCGGATTCAGACTGATCTATCAGTTCAGCTAATCTCGCGTCTGAAAATCCTTTGCGCTTTAATTGTCTTAAACGGTTTTCAGTTAACGAAGAGACGCCTTCTTTCTTAAGTTTGCCCTCTTCTTCGACAATGTCTTGTATCTGTACCAAAAACCATGAGTCGATACTAGAAATATTGAAAACATCCTCAACACTCAACCCATGTCGAAAGGCGTCCGCGACATACCACAACCTATCTCCACGGGGCACTCGCAATTCTTTTTCAATCTGTTCTAAAATATTTTCTGATGACTGATTAACAATTTCGTTAAAACCTGTTACTCCTGTCTCCATCCCACGAATTGCTTTTTGCAATGATTCTTGAAATGTACGACCCATGGCCATAACTTCACCGACAGATTTCATCTGAGTTGTTAAACGATCATCTGCCTGTGGGAATTTTTCAAAGGTGAAACGAGGTATCTTGGTGACGATATAATCAATACTAGGCTCGAATGATGCTGGTGTAGCGCCATCGGTAATTTCATTTTCAAGCTCATCTAATGTGTAACCCACCGCTAATTTTGCAGCGACTCTAGCAATTGGAAAACCTGTTGCTTTAGAGGCGAGTGCTGATGAGCGTGATACACGAGGATTCATTTCAATGATGATCAATTCACCGTTTTCTGGATTAACCGCAAATTGAACATTCGACCCACCGGTATCAACACCAATCTCTCGTAATACTTTTATAGAAGCATCACGCATGATTTGATATTCCTTATCAGTCAATGTCTGTGCTGGTGCAATCGTTATTGAATCGCCGGTATGCACACCCATTGGGTCGAGGTTTTCAATAGAGCAAATAATGATGCAGTTATCTTTTTTATCACGGACAACTTCCATTTCATATTCTTTCCAGCCTAGTGCGGACTGATCAATCTGAACTTCATTTGTCGGTGAGGCCTCAACACCGTGCTCACAAATCTCCATAAACTCATCGCGGTTATAAGCAATACCGCCACCTGTACCACCCAAAGTAAACGAAGGACGAATGATTGCGGGAAAACCAATTGTTTCCATGGCCGCCCTTGCTTCTTCCTGATTATGAACAATTTCAGACTTTGCCATAGCTAAGCCAATCTTTTGCATCGCAGTTCGAAAACGTTCGCGGTCCTCTGCCTTATCGATAGCATCTTTTGATGCACCAATCATTTCTACGCTGAATTTTTCAAGTACACCTTGTTTATCCAAATCTAATGCGCAGTTTAATGCGGTCTGTCCACCCATGGTTGGTAATAAAGCGTCTGGCCGTTCTTTTTCAATAATTCTTGCCACTGTTTGCCAATGCACAGGTTCAATATACGTAGCATCCGCCATTTCAGGGTCAGTCATAATCGTTGCAGGATTCGAATTCACTAAGATGACGCGAAAACCTTCTTCGCGTAATGCCTTGCATGCCTGCGCACCGGAATAATCAAACTCGCAGGCCTGTCCAATAATAATTGGACCTGCGCCAATGATTAGAATGCTTTTAATATCTGTACGTTTAGGCATGGGTATATTACGTTTTATGTTCTTGCATTAATTCAATGAAATGATTGAAGAGCGGTTTTAAGTCATGTGGCCCCGGACTCGCTTCTGGATGTCCTTGGAATCCAAACACTGGATGATTTTTATGATGTACTCCCTGTAAAGACCCATCAAATAAAGAGCGATGAGTTGCGATTAGGTCACTCGGTAATGTTTTCTCATCAACTGCAAAACCATGGTTTTGGCTAGTAATTAGCACTTGTCCACCATCAAGTGATTGCACAGGATGGTTTGCACCATGATGACCAAATTTCATTTTGCTTGTTTTTGCACCCAATGCTAGTGAAAGCAACTGGTGTCCAAGGCAAATACCAAATACCGGCATGCCTGAATTGATGATTTCCTTTATTGCAGTAATAGCATAATCACAAGGATCAGGATCGCCAGGACCATTAGATAAAAAGACACCGTCTGGTTTTTCCGCCAATACCACACTCGCCGGCGTTTGCGCAGGAACTACCGTAACCTCACAACCCAAATCCGCCAAAATACGAAGAATATTTCGCTTAACTCCAAAATCATATGCGATAACACGCCACTCTTTTTTACTGGAAGATGGTTTAATTCCAGCTTCAATATCCCAGGTTCCATCTGCCCAGTTATATGCTGATTTTGTCGATACTTCTTTTGCCAAATCCATACCAACCAGACCCGCAAATGATTTTGCAGTATTGATTGATTCCTCTACATCAATATTTTCACCCGCAACAACACAAGCCTTCATTGCACCATGCTTGCGTAAGTGTCGGGTTAATTGACGCGTATCAATCCCAGCAATGGCAACGATATTATGTCTAATAAGATAGTCGTTCAGGTTTTCACTAGCGCGCCAATTACTCATCACCAGTGGCAAATCTCGGATAATTAATCCGCTGACAAAGACTTGATTGGATTCTTCATCCTCGGAGTTTGTACCCACATTTCCAATATGAGGATGCGTTAAGGTAACAATTTGCTTGTAGTAGGAGGGATCAGTAAGAATCTCCTGATATCCGGTGATCGAGGTATTAAAAACAACTTCTCCAATGGACTCTCCATCGATACCAATCGATGTACCGTAAAACAATGAACCATCTTCAAGGGCTAACAGGGCATTATCCGTCAAAAAGCGATACCTCTAATACAAATCGTCGCCTAGGATTCCTTTCCACTTACGACGTTGGTCTATATGGATGCAGGTATTCAGAGTTCGCATAAGACACCTAAGTGTTGGTGTCAGAGACAAAAATTCTGAGAGTACATCCTACACATAAAAAAGGGAGTAACCGTATGGCTACTCCCGCTGAATTGGACGATGATTATACTGTAATGCACTATAGGGTGTCTATTCAGTTGACTGATTTGATATGAATTCTAAGAAGAAAAAATACCTCGTTTGTGAGGTCGATATACTTAAAGCATCTGGTTGCTATGGTTGGGAAAGTGTCATTAATGATTTACTTGTTCAATGCTTCATTATTTATCATCAAAATAAGATATTGAGTTATCGTAATCGCTGTCCCCATACTGGGGTTAATCTTGAATGGGTCCCACATCAATTCCTTGATCGTAATAATGAGTTCATACAGTGTGCTACGCATGGCGCTTTATTCGAGATTGAAAACGGCCTCTGCATCCATGGCCCCTGTGTCGGTGACAAGCTTGAAATTGTCGAAAATGCAATTATTGAAAGCAAGATCTACTTGATTTTATAAGGATTAAATATGCTAACGTGGTATTTTTAATGTAATTTATTATATTGTGGTGCTAACCTTGTATAATTCAAAAAGACTTAATATTCATAATAAATGTCATTTGGTAGGATTAGTGCCATAAATGAGTGAAAAAAAGCGACATCTAAATGCGCTCAAAACCGGTCAAAAGCTACATTGGTACGAGATACGCGATATCTTGGGTCAAGGTGGCTTTGGAATAACCTACCTTGCTCAAGACTTAAACCTTGGTCATGAAGTTGCCATCAAAGAGTATCTTCCCGTTGATCTTGCTATTCGTACAAAAAGTGGCACCGTCTCACCTGTCTCAGATGAACATCATGAAAGATACTATTGGGGTCTGGAGCGTTTTCTAGATGAGGCCCGCACACTTGGCCAATTCAAACACCCCAATATAGTACAAGTTCGAAATGTATTTGAGGCGAATAATACCGCCTACATGGTCATGGAGTATGAACTTGGCGAAACATTTCAAGACATCTTGAATCGACGTAAAACAGTCAGTGAACAAGATCTAAAAACCATTATATTTCCCATTGTTGATGGCATGAAAGTCGTTCATGCCGCCGGCTTTATTCATCGTGATATAAAACCCGCAAATATTTTTCTGCGTGTAGACGGAGATCCTGTTTTACTTGATTTCGGTTCTGCAAGAACCTCTTTAGGTCAAGGAGATCAATCTTTGACCAGTATTTTTTCTCGAGGTTACGCACCTATTGAGCAATACAATACCAGTGAGGAAACGCAAGGCGCCTGGACTGATATTTATTCTATGGGCGCAACCATGTATCGATCGATCAGTGGAATTCCTCCTACAGATGCAGTCGATCGTAGTGCGGCAATTGCTCAAATAGATTGTGACACCTATGTTTCAATAACAGAGATTGCCGGTGAAGGTTATTCTGAAGAATTTTTACTAGCAGTAGATTATGCCTTGAAGTTTCGCCAGCAAGACAGACCACAAACAATGTCGGAATGGAGTGCAACATTTGATCGTCGCGACATCAGTAGTCGGAATCATTTCACTAATGATAATTCATTAATAGAAAAACAAATTGCAGCTGCTGAATTAGGTGATATCAGTGCACAATCTAAACTCGCTTTTATGTATGCAAAAGGGATAAATGCTGAGAAAGATGAGGCTACCGCAATAAGATGGTATCTAGAAGCTGCAAATAATAATCATATTAATTCTCAATATAATCTTGCACTCATTTATGCCAAAGGCAGAGGTGTTAAACAGGATTATCATCAAGCTATTAAATGGTACCAATTGGCTGCTGAGCAAGGTGATGAGAGTTCACAATACGCACTCGGTATGATGTATAGCAAAGGTGTTGGCACAGAAAAAGATAACGAACTTGCCTACCTCTGGTTTTTAAAAGCTGCTAAGCAGGAAAATACTAATGCCGAATTTAAAGTGGCTGAGATGTTACACAAAGGTATTGGCATTGAAGAAGATCTAAAATCAGCATTCGAGTGGTATGAAAAAGCTTCTGTAAAAGACCACACATTAGCCCAAATGAAATTGGCTTATATGTATGGCAAAGGACATGGCACAAAACGTAATGATACCGAAGCATTTCTTTGGTTTAGAAAAGCAGCTGAACAAGGACATCCTAAAGCTCAATATAATTTAGGCGTGATTTATGCAAAAGGACGCGGTATTACTAAAGATTTGGATGAGGCAAAGAAGTGGTATGGCCTTGCGGCTGGTCAGGGCGATGAACATGCGAAGAAAGCTTTATTAAAAAATAGTTCTTAATAGATATCTTTCTAATACATCATACTTAACCGTTCAGAAATAAATTCTTTAAACTGCTTCGGCAGTTCCATTTCATAAACATCTTTTGCAAAAGTAATTGAGCTTAATATTTATTTTGTGCGTTTTTCTAGCCATGCAGCCACGGATGGCGGGATCATTTTTTGTGCTTTGCCGCTAACGTAGATCCCAATGTGTCCGCCAGGGAATTCCAGCGAATTATAGTCTTTGGAACTCACACAACCTTCTAAAGCTTTAGAAGCATCTGTTGGCACTAAATGATCATCTCTAGCGTAAATATTTAGTATGGGAATGGTTATATTACTAAGGTCGACAATATCATCACCTATCTTTACTGTTCCCTTAACAAGTCCATTTTCTTGATAAAACTGTTTGATAAATTCCCGGTATGCTTCACCTACCAAGTCAGGACTATCAAATATCCATTTTTCCATGCGCATAAAATTCATCGCTTTTTCTTTATCGTCAAGAATATTTACAAGGTCTACATATTTTTGACCCATCAACGTATAGGGCTTCAGGGTAAGAAATGTAGCATTCAGTAATTCACCAGGTACATTGCCTAATGTATCCACGATTTGGTCAATGTCGATCTCTCTTACCATATGACTGAGTAGATCGTCTTTGGTATGAAAATCAACAGGCGTGACTGTCGTAATAAGATTTTTTACTTTATTCTGGTGCAGTGCTGTATAACAAAGACTAAACGCACCACCCTGGCAAATACCCAACAAATTGATTTTTTTTCGATTATGTTTTTCACAAATCACATCAACACAACGATCTATATAACCATTAATATAATCATCCAAAGTCAGATATTTATCTGCACTAACCGGATACCCCCAATCAATGAGATAAACATCAACGCCCTCGTCAAGTAAGCCTTGAATCATTGAACGACCATCTTGTAAATCAGCCATATAAGGTCTGTTAACTAATGCATAAACAATTAATAACGGGACAGAGTTTTGTTTTTTTGTACGTGATTTAAAATGATATAAAACCAGATTATCTTCTTGGTAGACCGCTTCTTTATCAGAGACACCTACTTCAATCTCACCCAAATCAGCCAAAGTTTTATAACCTTGTGCTAATTTTGAATTGAATTCGTGAATCTCATTCACAACATCTTCAGGTTTTAAATTGAATGGGCTCATTAATTACTCCAGACTTCAGAATTTTATTTCTATCATGCCTTTGTCGGCAGATGTTTTTTTAGTTTTTTTCTTTGTTTTTTTCTTAATTGCTTTTACAGTATTCTCTGCCTTCTTCTTAACTTGTTTAAGTTCAACTACATTTGAAGAATTAGCAGTCATTTGTTTTTTTGTTTTCTTTTTTCTCCGGACAACTGGTTTTGATTCTTTTTTAACAACTACAGCCTTCTTATTTTTTAGTTGTAATTGTTTTTTAAGATTATTTATCTCTGCCCGCATTTCATTTACTTGCTTGCGCAATTCATAATGCCTACGTTCCAATTCATCCATAGATTTAGTTGTTGGCATATGCATAGCTGATAGCATATCTTCGGTAATTTCATGGCTTTGCTTCTTAAATGCCATCATCGAATTTACTAATCGTCCATTCAACTCAGCATATTCTTTTGTATAAACATACTCACCGTAGACTTTTTCATTTGATTCAATCCAGAGATCGTATATTTGTCGCATTGAATCAATGCTTTCACCCTCTTTCGACATGCTAATGATTTGTTCTCGCACTAAATCAAGTGCTTCTTGATTTAAGCGTAACATCACAGACTGATATTCCTGAAAATTTTCCTGGTAGTTAGCCCAGAGTTTAATAGCGTTTTTTGATTTATCCTGAGCTTCACGACTGTAGCCCAAGCCAGGTATAGACAACATCTGTTCTCTTAATTTACTTAAATCAGGATTCATTCCATTTAAAATTTCATCAGGATCAAACGATGAATTAGAAAAAGCTGATTTCATCAAATCAATTGGTTGCTCAAAATTGTCCAGAACGCCATTCAAGTTAAATGAATTCTTACCACTCGTAAAAGCAGACTCGATCTCTTTAAAACTCTTATTTATAAAATCTGTCATTTGGTCATTATTATTTTTTGAGCGATTCATTCCTTCAAGTAGGCTTGAAAATTGTTCACTCATGAAATAATAGTTACGACATTGGTCAAGCACCTTTTCAAATATATTTGAGCTCTCATAGGGCATATCTGTTTTGGCAGACTTCCACCAATCATCCATCGCATTTATCCAAACAGAATCCATTGTGGATTCTGGTGATTTAAATGCCATTAATGCATCCGTATATTTTTTCTGCATTTCAGACCAATCAAGTTCATCAAATGGTGTTTTATATTTATTACTCATTTTTATATTCTCTGAGTTCTGATGTTTTTCTTTAAAACAGCTTAGCAAATAAGATTAACTATTTTTATTAATTACTACAGATATTTTATAAACATTCAGTAATTCTAAAATATTTTCAAAAAAAAACCCGCATAACTGCGTGAGTCATGCGGGTACACATAGAGGAGGAGGAGGGTATTTATGTGATTAAGCCGCTTTTTTACTACGCTTTGCAGCTGGCTTTTTCGCTGCAGGTTTTGATTCTACAGTTGCATTTTCGATATTTTTTTCGAAAAAGCTTACGACATCATCACGTGACCCATTCAAGATTTCAGCTGTTTTACTGCCGAGTTCCATCGCTTTAGTACCATATTCGGTTGCATACTTCGTTTCAGCAGCCATCAAATCTGTATAGTTAGTGGTTGAACTAAGTGTTTTTACGAACTCAACACCAGATTCGATGCTGTACGTAGCAAATCCCATCTGCAACTCTGCTAAACTTTTAAATACGTTAGTGTTGATAGCGCTTAATTCTTGCATAGCGGCATATGAAGATTTACCAGTTTCTGTCATTTTTTCAATTATTTCGTTTTGCATTTCTATATCTCCCGTTAGACTTTTAAGTTTCAATTCCTATAATTAGCGTCGCCGAAATAATTGTGCAACGCAACAATATTGCAATGCAACATATATTAGGTGCCACGCTATGTCAACTATTTTTGAACGAACGACCTACAGTAGGGAATAGAATTGATTGCAGGAGTATTTTGTGCAAAATTCACACATCTGAAAATACAGCTTTTGCTCTGTACGGCTTTGTTAAAAGAATAATTCTTCTGGAGAAGCCTTATAGGCATCCATAGCGTCAGTAATCTCTTTTTTTGCTTCATCAGCACCGTACCAACCATCGATTTTGACCCATTTATTAGGTTCGAGATCCTTGTAATGCTCAAAAAAGTGTGTGATTTGGTCAAGTAAGGCGGGCTGTACATCGCTATATGAGTTCACTTTACTATGAAATTTAGATACAGAATCAATAGGAACACACATTACTTTTCCATCATCTCCAGCCTCATCTGTCATTTGTAGAACGCCTATGGGTCGACATGGAATAACAGAACCATGAATTAATGGCATAGGCGTCATCACGATAACATCCACTGGATCACCATCTTTTGCCAACGTCTTAGGTATATAACCGTAGTTACATGGATAATGCATTGAGGTATTTAGAAAACGGTCGACAAACATTGCTCCAGTTTCCTTATCCAGCTCATATTTCACAGGTTCTCCGTTTAATGGGATTTCTATGATGACATTCACTTCTTCTGGCGGATTTTTGCCGGCAGTTACTCTATCTAGATTCATTAAGTGTTCCTTAAATTTTATTTAATAGCGCGGTTCTCGATAAGATCGTCAACCACAGCCGGTTCAGCTAGCGTACTCGTGTCACCCAAAGTATCCAGTTCATTAGCTGCCACCTTACGCAATATGCGTCGCATGATCTTTCCTGAACGTGTTTTTGGTAGCCCAGGTGCCCATTGGATCACATCTGGCGAAGCAATTGGACCAATCTCTTTCCTGACGTGCTTAACAAGATCCTTGCGTAAGTCATCTGTTGCTTCAACTCCAGTCATTAAGGTGACATAGGCATAAATACCCTGGCCTTTTATATCATGTGGAAAACCTACAACCGCTGCTTCAGCAACGTCAGCATGTGATACTAAAGCGCTTTCAACTTCAGCAGTTCCCATGCGATGCCCCGAAACATTAATCACATCATCGACACGACCAGTAATCCAGTAATACCCATCTTCGTCCCGACGTGCGCCATCACCACTAAAATATTTGCCCGGAAACATCGTGAAATAAGCTTCTTTAAACCGATCATGGTCACCATACAAGGTGCGCATCTGGCCTGGCCAAGGACGTTTAATACATAATGCACCCTCGGTTGCACCTTCCAGTTCATTGCCTTGATCATCCACCAGACAAGGTTCTACTCCAAAGAAAGGAAGTGTTGCAGAACCAGGTTTTAGCGGCGTAGCACCGGGAAATGGTGTAATCAGATGACCGCCCGTTTCCGTTTGCCACCAGGTATCAACAATAGGACATTTGCCATTACCAATGACATTGTAATACCACTCCCAAGCTTCGGGATTAATTGGCTCACCCACTGAACCGAGAACTCGTAAACTCGATCGATCTGTTTTACTTACAAACTCATCGCCCTGCCCCATCAACATACGAATTGCAGTAGGTGCTGTATAAAATGAGTTTACTTTCCATTTATCCACGACCTGCCAAAAACGGCTGGCATCTGGGAAGTTTGGCACCCCTTCGAACATTACTGAGGTAGCACCATTGGCAAGAGGACCATAAACAATATAGGAGTGACCTGTTACCCATCCGACATCAGCTGTACACCAATACACTTCTCCATCCTGATAATCGAAAACATATTTATGCGTCATCGCTGCATAGAGCAAGTAACCACCGGTTGTATGCACAACGCCTTTTGGCTTACCGGTAGAACCAGATGTGTAGAGAATGAATAATGGATCTTCTGCATCCATCTCTTCAGGGGGACAATCTGTTGATGCGGCATCTACTACATCGTGATACCAAACATCTCTATCATCATTCCACTCAATATCACCACCAGTTCGCTTGACCACAATGCAAGTATGCACATTGGGACAATCAGCCAATCCTTTATCTGCATTGGCCTTCAATGGTATATGTTTCTTACCTCGAAGACTGTAATCACTGGTAACCACTACCTTACAATCTGAGTCATTAATACGATCGCGTAGTGCATCAGGAGAAAAACCGCCGAATACAATTGAATGAACAGCACCGATTCGGGTACAAGCCAACATAGCTACTGATGCTTCAGCAATCATGGGCAAATATAAACAGACCCTATCCCCTTTTTTAACGCCACGTGCTTTTAGTGCATTGGCAAATCGACAAACTTCCTCGTGTAGTTCCTTGTATGTGATTTGTCGATCTTCTTCAGGATCGTCTCCTTCCCAAATAATGGCGACTTGATCTCCCCGTGACTCGAGGTGCCTGTCTAGACAATTGTATGAAACATTTAACTTGCCGCCAACAAACCAATTGATATTTGCTTCGTTATAATCCCAATCTTGAACCTTGTCCCATTTGGAAGACCAACTCAGGAATTCTTCGGCCTGTTCACCCCAAAAGGCATCAGAATCATTTATTGACCGCTCATACATCTCACGATATCGTTTTGCATTGATATGCGCACTTTCAGCAATATTCTCAGGTACATCATAAGTTTTTTCTTCAGACACAGTAGTCCCCCAACCGATTTTATTTACCAGTGAATTATTTATAGTTTGGAAAAATTAAATATTGATCTAGATCAATTCTTCAAATAAATAATCTAAATGATTTCTTCTCAGAACCTCACATCATATACCTGTCGATTACATTATTTAAATTTTCTTTTATAGAATCAGAACTTATGTTGCATATTGCAACACAGCACATGTTTGACCATGCTTTATGATTTTCTCAAAACACCTTGAATTTATTGTCTTTCTTGTAGCATTAATTAGACGAAAATACTTTTTTCAATAAATCAGTAGTTCTAGCAGCGGGATCAGCTCTAATTAATTTTTCTTCATTAGCAACTAGATTAAACAACCCATTGACTGCTTTATCTGTAACATATTTATCTAGGTCTAATGATTCGACATCGATTAATTTTGACATCATGCCAAGGCTATCTATAAGCGCTTTATAATTTTCAGTCACACCAACATTATTAGTTGCATGCTTAACTATTGGTAAAAACTGTTGTTGTAATTGACTACCACTCGTTTTTTTCAGGTACTCAGTAGCTGCGTTATCAGGTCCTTGTAGAATCCCATATGCATCTTCAATAGACATGGTTTTAATAGCGCTACTAAAGATTGTCATTGCTTTTGGTACTGCTTTTTCAGCCGCTCTATTCATAGACAAAACAAAATCATCGGCAATCTCATCTTGCTTTAATTTTCTCAATGCAGTCTCAACAGTTTTCAGTTTCTCCGGCATTGGAATTCTTAATTTTGGATGAGCAAAAAATCCATTTTCCTTCCCCAAAGTAGATACTGCGCTCTGACTTCCTTTTATCAATGCTTCTTTCAATCCAGAGACAATATCAGCATTACTAAGATTTGACTTACCTAATGCTGCTGGCGTTTGTTCCTTGAAAAACTCAACAAAATCATTCCAAGCCGAATAGCAAGGCAAAGACAAACCAAGCAGTAGCGGCAGCAACAATAAAGGCTTCAAACTATAATTAATATTCAAAAAGGGCCTCGCTTTCATTTATAAATCAGACTGTATATTCTTACAATTGAGTATAAAAAATCTTAAGTTTCATATCTCATCGATAAAATAGGGGAATTACTATGAATAAGGTTGTGTTAATAATTATTGCTATCCTGTTGCCACCAGTTGCTGTTTTTCTAAAAAAAGGGGCAGGTAAAGATTTAATAATTAATATCGTCCTGTGCTTACTGATGTTTATTCCAGGTGTTGTACACGCTATTTGGCTAACAACGAAGTAAAAAATAGGGATCAATCTTTCGATTGATCCCTTAGATCAAATTGATTTGATAACTGTTATTTTGCTAACACATCAACACGTCTATTTTCTGCTCTTCCTGCTCTTGTATCATTGGATGAAACAGGGTCGCTTTCACCTCTACCAACAGCACTAATACTTGCAGAAACACCTTTTGACTCAAGGTAGCTCTTTACTGAATTAGCACGTCGCTCTGATAATCCTAGATTGTAATCATCTGGACCGTTACTGTCAGTATGACCTTCAACTGTGATACTAGCATCAGATCGAGAATTGATAGTTTGCGCAGCATTATCAAGAATTGATTTTGCTTCACTGGTCAGGGTTGCACTATCAAATGCGAAGTTAACACCACTCAGTGAAACAATCTTTCTCGTACAACCATCAGTATTTACCACGGTTCCTGCTGGTGTGCCTGGGCATGCATCAAGATAGTTAGGAACACCATCACCATCATCATCTAAAGCACAACCATTACTGTCGACTTTAATGCCGTCTGGAGTGAAAGGGCAACCGTCTTTTGCATCTACGACACCATCACGATCTTGATCGTCTGGCCAAAAGTATCCTGTTTGTTCTGTTGGTTCAGGCGCCATTGAAGGTGCAGTGCCACCACACGCTGGATGGGAAGAATCTGCAGTTCTACCACTGTGGCCCCAACACTCACCAAATCTATTCACCCAGATTTGACCACCTGATTTAGTTACGTAACCATCACCCGCATCTTCAAAAGATCCTGTGGATGCGCATGCCGAAACTAATGCGAGCATAGTTAAGACACATAGTAATTTTAATTGATTCATTGTTTTAGTCCCTCTCATCATTCACGATTTTTATGTTGTTTTTTAGATAACTTTCTGATTCTTAAATATTATGTGAACTGTGTCACATTAATTCCCCGATTCACAGCCTACTTATGAGAATAGCGCTCCTGAACATATTTGTCCACGATATCACGGAATTCCTCAGCTATATTGTCGCCCCTTAACGTCAATGATTTCTTACCATCAATAAAAACAGGTGCGGTAGGCGTTTCGCCTGTTCCCGGTAAACTAATACCAATATCAGCATGCTTACTTTCGCCAGGACCATTCACGACACATCCCATTACAGCAAGTGTCATCTCTTCAACACCATGATAATCTTTCTTCCAGACTGGCATCTGACTTCGCACATAGGCCTGTATACTGTCAGCCAATTCCTGAAAGACTGTGCTGGTGGTACGTCCACAACCAGGACAGGCAGTAACCAATGGGGTAAAGGAACGTAAACCTATTGTCTGTAATATTTCCTGAGCCACAATAACTTCATTACTTCGATTGCCACCCGGCTCAGGCGTCAATGAAACACGTATTGTATCTCCTATTCCTTCCTGCAGCAGCACGCCCATTGCAGCTGTTGAAGCGACAATACCTTTCGAACCCATTCCGGCCTCAGTCAATCCTAGATGCAATGCATAATCACAACGTTTGGCGATATCACGATAAACAGTAATTAGCTTCTGAACACCACTCACCTTACATGACAAAATGATATGGTCCCGAGGTAAACCCAACTCTTCGGCACGTTCTGCACTATTTAATGCAGAAACAATCAATGCCTCACGCATAACATCGTCAGTGTCCAATGGATTGGATAATTTAGCATTGTCATCCATCATTTTAGT
Organism: Gammaproteobacteria bacterium; assembly: GCA_021773235.1. Classification (GTDB taxonomy): domain Bacteria; phylum Pseudomonadota; class Gammaproteobacteria; order Eutrophobiales; family Eutrophobiaceae; genus UBA7359. The sequence goes on from JAJFKL010000021.1 coordinate 25,899, forward strand.
TAATAGTACTTGGTCGAGACTGCCCCAGTTCACACCAATCCGGACGGGCTTATCATATTCAATAGCCTTCTCTATCATGGTCGAGAATTGGTTGTCTTTCTTACGTCCAAATCCAACATTCCCCGGATTAATTCGATATTTTGCTAAAGCCTTTGCGCAATCTGGATAGTCCGTTAATAATTTATGCCCGTTGTAATGAAAGTCACCAACTAATGGAACGAGACAGCCAACAGCATCAAGTTTTTCACGAATAGTCGATACTTTTGCAGCCGCATTTTCCGTATCAACCGTTATTCTAACTAGTTCAGAGCCTGCTGCTGCTAGTTGTTGGACTTGCTTAGCTGTTGCATCAGCGTCGGCAGTATCAGTATTAGTCATTGATTGAACAACAATAGGATTACAGCCGCCAACGACAATGGAGCCAATTTTTACACCGACGCTATTACGCCTATCGAGTGGACCAAAACTTGAGGACATTTATGAAAACCTTGATGTTAATAATGAATACTACGCGCAGTCTAATCCGCGGGAAAACGCTGTCAAGCAGTCAGTTAATTGAATCATCCTGTTAATTTGTTAGGAAAAATTAATATCAGCATGAGATAATGCTAACAATGAATAAGAAAAATAGTTTTACACGGGAAGAATTACTTGCTTGTGGACGTGGGGAAATGTTTGGTGAAGGTAATGCCCAGCTACCACTTCCTAATATGCTAATGTTTGATCGCATCGTCGATATTTCTGATGATGGTGGTTCAGTAGGAAAAGGACATATAATTGCTGAACTCGATATTACAGCTGACCTTTGGTTTTTTGGTTGCCACTTTATTGGCGATCCCGTTATGCCCGGTTGTCTGGGATTAGATGCGATGTGGCAATTAGTCGGTTTTTTTCTGGGTTGGTCCGGTGCACCAGGGCGTGGTCGAGCTTTAGCTGCAGGGGACGTTAAATTTACCGGGCAAGTTACCCCAAAAAATAAACTAGTAACCTATCATATTGATATGAAACGAGTCGTATTACGTAGATTAGTCATGGGTGTCGCCGATGCAACCATGTCAGTAGCTGGAAAAGAAGTCTATGCCGCAAAGGATCTACGGGTAGGACTATTTAAATCAACAGAAGATTTTTAGGAGTTCAAATTGAAAAGAGTTGTCGTAACAGGCATGGGGATCGTGTCTAGTATTGGAAATAATAAAATTGAGGTGTTGGATTCTCTTAAACAAGGGACATCTGGAATCACACACTGCCCTGAATATGCTGAATTGGGATTTCGTTCTCATGTCCATGGTGCAATTGATCTCGACCTGGAATCATTGATTGACCGTAAGCTTAAGCGTTTTATGGGTGACAGTGCTGCTTATGCATATCTTGCCATGCGTGAAGCAATTGAAGATGCATCACTGGAAGAAGACAACATATCGAATACTCGTACAGGGGTTATTGTTGGTTCTGGCGGCGGTTCAAATGCTAATTTACAGGAGTCGATTGATACCCTTCGCTCACGTGGAGCACGTAAAATCGGACCTACTATGGTTCCTCGAATAATGGCAAGCACCAATAGTGCCTGTCTTTCTGTTGCCTATAAAATAAAAGGCGTTAATTATTCTATCAGTTCTGCATGTGCAACCAGTGCTCATTGTATCGGCAATGCTTATGAACTAATTCAACTAGGAAAACAGGATGTTATATTTGCTGGCGGTGGTGATGAGATCCATTGGACCTCGACATTATTGTTCGACAGCATGGGAGCTCTTTCATCAAAGTATAATGATAACCCTACTACAGCTTCTCGCCCATACGATGCAAATCGTGATGGATTTGTGATATCTGGTGGTGGCGGAATCCTTGTTCTGGAAGAACTGGAACATGCATTGGCGCGGGATGCAAAAATATATGCTGAAGTCATAGGTTATGGCGCAACATCGGATGGTTCTGACATGGTCAAACCCTCTGGGGAAGGTGCAGTTAGATGTATGCAACAAGCTATGAGTGGTGTTGATAGTAAGGTTGACTACATCAATGCGCACGCTACCAGCACACCTGCTGGCGATATCGCTGAGTTAAATGCAATAAAAGAAGTCTTCAAAGATGACATGCCAATAATTAGTGCTACTAAATCTCAAACAGGACATGGTCTCGGTGCAGCTGGCGCTAACGAATCGATCTACAGTTTATTGATGTTGGAAAGCGATTTTATTGCCTCATCTTTGAATATTACTGATCTCGATCCTGGTGCAGCAGAAATGCCAATTGCATTTAATCGAACGGATAATGCAGGACTGCATACAATCATGTCTAACAGTTTTGGATTTGGTGGGACTAACGCTACCTTAGTGTTTCAAAAACCAGACTAATTAACACATTATTATTAACACTTGCCTACAGGACGTAGGTAAGGACGATTAGTCTGGAACACATATCGTTCCCGCCATCCGTGGCGGTCGGTAAATAATTGTTCCTTTCATTATTGACACTCCCGCCATCCGTGGCGGTCGTGCTAAGCTGTGCGGATGGATGCTAAACTATTAGCAGTGCTATTAAGCTGGACGGTAAATCTGTCGAGTTATCCGCACCCAGGTGCCGCACCTGAACTCTCTTATAAACCGCACCAGTTTTTTGTTGATGTTGCCTGTGCAGGAAATGAAAAGTGCAAAGCTGTTGCATGGTATGACAATAAAAATACAATATTTCTTGATGATCGTATAAAAGGTAATACCGATGCAAACACGCGAAGTGTTGTTGTCCATGAACTCGTTCACTACCTGCAAGATCTCAGTGGTAAATTTGAAGAGATGAATTGTGACCTACATGCAAAACGTGAACGCGAAGCATACTCAGTTCAACGCCAATATCTCAATAAAATTGCTGGTAGATTCGTTGCGATTTACATGAACTACCCTCCATGCAAAGTATAATTAAACTAATCGGCCGAAAATTATTTAAATAAAATCATGAGCATTATCAATTTTGGATAACACAATTCTATTATCTCTTGCTGGTATTGGCGTTCTCGGTATCTGCTGCCAATGGTTGGCATGGTGGGCAAGGTTACCTGCAATTTTATTTTTATTAATTGTTGGTATCTTGGTTGGGCCAGTCTTCAACTTACTTGATCCAGATGCGTTATTTGGAAAATTATTATTTCCAATCGTTTCTTTATCTGTCGCTGTCATCCTTTTTGAAGGAAGTTTGACACTAAAATTTGAAGATATCCGTGGTCACGGTAAGACCGTTAGTAATCTAATAACAATTGGAGCATTGATAACCTGGTTGATTATTGCATACAGCACACATTATTTAATCGACTTCCCATTTGAACTCGCTTTTTTATTTGGGGCCGTAGTTATAGTCACTGGCCCAACAGTTATTATTCCGATGCTGAGAACAGTGCGACCAAATGCCAAGATAACAAATGTACTCCGCTGGGAAGGTATTGTTATTGACCCACTTGGCGCATTGCTGGCAGTTCTTGTGTTTAATTTTATTATTTCTGGTCAACAACATTATGGCGTCAGTGCAATCGCGATAACTTTTGGAAAAATCCTTCTTGTTGGATTCTCTATTGGTTTCATAAGCGGTTGGTTATTAGGCGATCTGTTAAGAAAACAACTTGTTCCTCAATATCTACGCAATGTACTTACATTGATTTCTGTATGCGCTATTTATGTGTTATCAGACACAATAGAACATGAGTCAGGACTATTAGCAGTCACGATCATGGGAATGACAATGGCAAACATGAAAGATATGGACATTGATGATGTACTCGATTTCAAGGAAAGTCTAAGTCTGTTATTAATTTCAGGCTTATTCATCATCCTTGCAGCAAGAATTGAATTTTATCAATTCATCCAATTGGGCTGGCCTGCTCTCGGCATCCTTGCAATAACTATGTTAGTTGCAAGACCTATTTCTGTATTTATTTCTGCTATCGGTTCAGACTTATCATTTAATGAAAAACTATTAATCTCATGGATTGGTCCGCGCGGTATTGTTGCAGCTGCTGTTTCAGCACTCTTCGCGTTACGACTTGAAAATGCTGGTTTTGCTGAAGCGGGGTTAATTGTTCCTCTTACATTTCTAATCATTATCGGTACAGTTGTTATTCAAAGTGCGACTGCTAAATTTTTCGCTAAAATTCTCGATGTCCGCGAACCGCCACCAAGCGGTCTATTATTAATAGGTGCTGGAAATGTTGCACGCGCAATTGGTAAAGAATTACAAATGCATGGGATAAAAGTAGTTCTCACAGATAGCACGTGGGAAAATATTAGTCTTGCACGAATGGACGGTCTAGAAACTTACTACGGAAACCCTATCTCTGAACATGCTGACAGAAACCTGAACCTTCTTGGTCTTGGTAAAGTTTTAGCGATTTCCGGTCGTAGTAACCTGGATACATTGGCATGTTTAAAATTTAAATCAGAATTCGGTGTTAAAAATGTCTACGAATTAAAGTCAACGCGTGAAAAACACATTGATGATAAACACATCGTCTCTACACGTCATAGAGGGTATGAATTATTTGGTGAAAATGTTGCTTATGGCGATCTTGCTTATCTCTTAAGAAATGGTGCTGAAATAAAAAGCACACAATTAAGTGATGAATTCACTATTGACCAGTATCTAGAAAAATATGGAGAACGTGTTATTCCCCTTTTCGCTATTGATGGCAAACAACGAATACAAATCTTCGTTGCAAATGGAAAAATGAAGCCCGAATCAGGCTGGATCATCATAGGTATGATTCAGGCAGAATAGATTGGTGTTTCACCCGAATTAGATGTGAATAGTTTTGTTTTTAGATGTATTTGTGACTTATGTCACAATTAACCGACAATCTCAGCCTTTAAGGTATTAAATTGTGAGATCCATCACAGCGGGGAACGATTTCATCTACTAGACTTATACCCATAGTAATCATCACATTCCTCCTTGATGCTTATAATCGAGTCTGGATAGTCACATAACCCTCCTCCCCCAAATGTTATGTGTCTCCAGACTTTTTTTATTCCTACAAAATATTCAGATTTTATCTAAATAAAATAATCCGAAAATAATCAATAATATCAATGGGATAAGCAGCAAATAATACTTCAGCATGGAGCCTTTTTTAGCTTTCGCAGGTTTTGATTTACTCTTATTCATATAACTATTAGTTGCTAATCGCCATTGAGTTTGAGTTGATACACTGGGGTCTTCAAGCATTGATCGCCATTCTTTAACCGATTGAGGCCTTTCTTGGTATTTACTTCTTAGAGAATGTTCAATTGCACGCAGAAAAAAGGTTGAGTACTTCTTACTGTGTTTGTCTAATTCATTCCAAATTTCACTAATAGCCTCTTCACCAGTGTATCGATTTCTAAACGTAGCATCAGTAGGCGCCTCACCTGTGATTGCTCGATAGCATGTAGCGCCAAGGGCATAGATATCGGTCCAGGGTCCTTGCATAGAACTCTGCCCATAATATTGCTCAAAAGGCGCATAACCTGGTGAGACAACCTTGGTTAAGGTCATTGTTTCTTCACCTATTGCCTGACGCGCAGAACCAAAATCAAGCAATATAGCAGTACCATCTTCCCTGATGAATATATTGCCAGGCTTTATATCTCGATGAATAAAACCTGCTTCATGCAGCACTTCCATACCATCCAATAAGCCAATCATCATATCTTTCAGTTCGTCTTCAGAGGGCTGTCCTTCTTTAAGCAATTTCTCATAGAAGCTAATACCATGTTCATAACTCATGACCATATAAGCTGTGTTATTTTCTTCAAACACAGTATGAACTCGAACAATATTATTATGATTAAACTTAGATAAGGTTCGTGCTTCTCGAATAAAACGCTCCATTCCCCATGCTAATTGTTCACCCATAGAATCATTTAATGGGCGGATAGTATAATCATTCTCACGAGCAGCAATATCGCGTGGCATAAATTCTTTGATCGCAATTTCACGATCAAGATTATTATCATTAGCTAAGTAGGTAACACCAAAACCGCCTTGTCCAAGCACACTTTTTATGGTGTAACACTGCAATTCATAACCTGCAGGTAAGGTTTTGGGCTCGACTCTCTTAGGTAGCTCATTCATAAAAATTTCACTATTTGAAATTTATTTCAGGATGAAAATTTACCCACTAGCTTAGTGGGAAATCTATGAAATGAAAATAGGCAAGATTATTGCCCGAGATCGATAATCTCGGGCAATTCATTGTGTGTGCAAAAGGTGTTTATCAAACTGCGTCGCATGCTTTAAGTGCACGGTACGCCTTGCTCCCCTTGTCTACCGTTGCTCCGGATTCTGAACCGTCGGTAAATATGGTCGCATTATCTTCATCACGATATTTATGGCCTTCTTCCCAGTGCTTTACATCGGCATAAAATTCTAGCGCGGAACGCATAATCCGGTTTTGTTTTTCCAGTTTTTCAATTTGTTCCTTAGACGAACCATCATCTTTTTTACTACCAAATATCATGAAATCTCCTCCTAAATCATTCTTTTATCGATACTAGCACTATTTTATCGATTTACAATAATGATGTATTCAATCTTAGCTACAAGATCTATTTTCATTAATGGACGTCCTTAATATCATCACATTTCATATCATATTCACATTTGCCAAGATCTTCTTCCTGGCAAATTTGCTCGTCATTACCTGTAGATTCCCAACGGCCGGAGACCTTTTTGACTCTGCAAGATTGTTTAAGCGGTTTCCCATCCAGACGCAACAAACTTCTGCTACCAGAATAATAACAAGCAATATACTCAGCCTCGTTCCTAATCCTGACTGAATATAATTTTTCTACCGATAATACATCTTCAAGTGTTCGCCTTTCATTTATCGTCCAATCATATTCTCGAGAAATGTTTCTTTCTTTTATCTTCTCAGGCGTTGGGCATTGGTCAGCAAATAATATGCCTGGGCATATTAGAAAAGTGAAATAGATGTATCGGTGTTTGTTTAATATTTTCATAGCTAGTTTTAGAGTTCTTGCAGCCTTTTAAGATAAGATTATACTGAGGTTTTAGAATAGTTATTAATTTCAAGGGTGTGAATTATGCAAGGCAATCTTAATGAAAAAATTATTTCTCTAAAGAAAGAATTAGATCAAATACCCATTGAGAATAGCGATGCAAAAAATCATATCAATGCCCTAATAGAAGAGATTGAAAATTTAAATGACCAATCTTCAGGCGACAACTCTTTTATCATCAATAAATTAAAACAATCAATTGAGAATTTTGAAACTGAGCACCCAAGAGCAACAGCCATACTTAACGATATTATGGTGACTCTAAGCAATATCGGTATTTAATTAGAATTAAACTCTACTATTATATTTTTTTAAATATCAATAGGCGATTATTAGCCGGCATAGCAACATCTTTAAAAATAGAAAACGAGTTATTTTTTGATAGCGATTCTAAGTCTTCAAAATTTCTAAGACCACTTCTTGGGTCTCGCTCTTTCAATATATCATCAAAGCGACGGTTACTATCGCTCGTATAATCGTTGCTGTAATTGAAGGGCCCATAAATCATGAGGATGCCACCAGCAGAAAGTAGTCTATTAACACCTTCAACCATTGCAACGACCTCATGCCAATGCATTATGTGGCAAGTATTTGCTGTAAAGATGCCATCAAAAATAACCGTCGGCCATGCATCGCTAACAACATTAAGTTCTATAGGAAACTCAATATTTGGTAACTCGCTCTCTTCAATCCATTGCGTAATCCCAGCATGATTTTCTATGCGATCACTAGTATGCCAACGTAAAGCAGGCAGATTCTCTGCAAAAAATACTGCATGTTGACCTGTCCCACTCCCAATCTCTAACACATCGTCGCATGCAACAAGATGCGATGAAATTTCATTCAATATAGGTATCTTATTGTTCTCACATGCTTGAGAAAATGGTTTCATAATTGCTCATTAAATAGGGAATTAAAAAATAGTATTACTCGTACACTACAAAATAATCATTTCGTTATTGTGGATTCAATATTTTAACTTCTCGTTGCGGGAATGGAAATTCCATATCGTTCTCTTTTAGTGCACCCCAAATCATCAAAAGTAGATCTGCGCCTACACGATTTTTACCATCATCAATACCTTCCATCCAAAATTCGACCAGGATATCGATACCTGAATCACCAAAGCCAGCAATCTCAGCATCAGGGCGTTCTTCAATGGGGTAGTCCGAACCACTCAAAACCTTTGGATGACTTGCAACGACTTCTCTTAAGATTTCAAATAATTTGTGCAAGTCTGTTTTATAAGCTACTTGAAAATTAATTGAGTAGCGCTGTTTTTTATTTTTATGAGTCCAATTAATAAAGTTAGTGGTAATAAACCTTTCATTCGGAACCATGATGTCCTTACCATCAAAGGTCTCTAATGTTGTTGAACGCATTTTTAATTCTCGAATAATGCCTGTACGACCATCCTCGAGTTCGATGTAATCGCCAACAGTAATAGAACGATCAAGCAGGATGATAATGCCTGAGATAAAATTTGATGCGATCGCTTGTAATCCAAATCCAAGCCCGACACCTAAGGCACCACCAAAGACTGCAAGTGCAGTCAGATTAATGCCCATTACTTGAAGTAATAATAAAAATATAACGACAAATAAAGCGACTTCAAATAGCTTGGCAAAAACTTCTCGTGTGCCAACATCCAGATCACTTTGGTTGCGAATTAATTGTTGGCCAACATTATTCGATATGCGTCCCAACCAAAACAAGAAGGAACCAAAAACTATCACTCTAGCCAAATCATATAAACTGATGTTGATATTGCCAATTTCCATATCAATGGTGTCCAGGAACATCGTCACATCATCCAGCCAACCAAAGACTTGCAAAATTGCAACTGGTATCCCAATCCACTTAAGCAGCTTTTTAATTATCTGTTTTTTTATAAAATGCGCAATAAATATATAGAGCAAGATAATTACAGCCAAACCTTGCGTTAATCTAATTAGTCCACTTTGTTGTATGACAAGAGCGCTTAATTCAACTGTGATAGCCAGTGAGAGAATGCTAAAAAGAGGAAAAAGTAAATCATCTGTTTGATGAATCGTCTTTCTTATTGAATAAAGTGCGCCAGGCTTGGGGTCATTATTGAGTATCGGAATATATTTCTTAAATAAAGCAGTTATCATATATGCGATAGTAACAGCTAATATAATCATACCGCATTGTGAGTAAAACTCTGGGCTTGTTGCCCAGTCAAAAAAGCTTAAACCAATTTGGCTGGCGTATGATTCCAGATCTCTAATACTCACCCTGACATAATCTCCCGACTTCGTTATCTTTAGGAAGTATGGTTATTTATATCATATAAAAATGAAATTTTTATAATTAAATCTAATGCTATCAAATGAGTAATAACCGAAGATTGAATTTGTTACAGTTTATTGTTTCCCTGCTTTAACGAAACATTAACCTTAATTATTTATTTGTAATACCTAACCTGACCGACAACAACTCCTTGGATATGAACCCGATCTGCTGGATATATCATCGGTGCCATTGATTGATTTGCGGGTATTAATTCAACACGATCACCATGCTTTCGCAGTTTCTTTAATGTAGCTTCTCCGTTATCGATTAATGCAACGACTATATCGCCATTATCCGCTGTTGTTGATTCTCTAATAATGACAAGGTCACCATTGAAAATACCAGCCTCTATCATTGAATCACCCTTAACTTCGAGCACATAACGACCCTCACCCATCAACATATCTGAAAAATTTATCTCCAATTGCTCTGGGATCGCCTCGATAGGTTGTCCTGCGGCAATGCGCCCTGCGAAAGGTAATATAAGTAATCGACGGCTTTGTTCGCCAGTTAGACGAAGTCCGCGCCAACTTCTCCCCGTTCGATGGAGATGGCCTTTTTCTATTAGCGATTCAACATAGCGATGCACGGTGCCTTTAGATTTAATATCAAGAGATTCGCCGATCTCAACCAATGTTGGTGCATGCCCATTTTGTGTAATGTGTCGTGTTATACATTGAAGTATCTTTTCTTCTAGACCTGTTAACATACAAGGTTCTCCTTACGTTCTCTTTTGCAGAATAGAGAACAATAAGAGAACTTTCAAGGCAATTATATACTTGACAAAGGTAAGTAGTTTGCTAAAATACATATACTGCTGAAATTACTAGGAATATTAGTCATGTGTAACCTCAATGCCCCGTTTTTTAATGATGAAGATGCTGCCCGAAATTATTTAGAGGGTCAGCGCTGGCCTAATGGCGTTGTTTGTATTCATTGCGGAGCAGACTCTAAGATTTACCCTGTTAAGGCTGATTCTAAGAAGAAGATCCGTAAAGGTTTATATCAGTGTAATAACTGTGACGGTCAATTCACGGTCACAGTAGGTACAGTATTTGAGCGTTCTAAAGTGCCTCTACATAAATGGTTAATGGCTACCTATCTTTTGTGTTCGTCAAAGAAAGGTATTTCAACTAAGCAGATCGAGCGCTCTTTGGGCGTTACTTATAAGACTGCTTGGTTTATGACGCATCGTATTCGTGAAGCTATGCGTGAAGATGGTTCAACAGGCTTCTTTAATGATCCGGGTAAAATGGGTGGTGACGGCTCAGAAGTCGAAGCTGATGAAACTTACATAGGTCGTAAGCGTTCGCGTAAAGGTGAAAAACTTCCTGCTGGCTACGCTCATAAAGAAAAGGTATTCACACTGGTTGAACGTAACGGTCGCGCTCGTTCTTATCATGTGCCACAAGTTAATGCTCGTACCTTACGCCCTATACTACGTGAACAGGTTCATGCTAATACTAAAGTCTATACAGATGATGCTGGTGTATATAAAGGTACGGATAAACACTTTAAAGAACATCAAACCGTCAATCATACTGATTATGAATATGTTCGCGGTGACGTTCATACCAACACGATAGAAGGTTACTTCTCTATATTAAAACGTGGTCTTAACGGTGTGTATCAACACGTATCTAAAGAACACTTAAAACGCTACCTTTCTGAATTTGATTTCCGTTATACCTACCGTGAAAAGAACGGTTACGATGATATGCAACGTACTAACATTGCTTTAAAGGGTATCGAAGGTAAGCGGTTAACGTACGCTAGGCATCACTCGCAATAAGAAGCATCTGTCTAAATTAGCCTATGAGCGTACTGTTAAAACGCTGTTAGGCATCCAATATGAACGATGGATAGAGGGCAAGGATGATTACTGATCTTTGCCCTTCTTCTTTACATTCTTTTTCTTTGGTTGCGGTGGTGTAGCCAATAATTGTTTGACTACTTTATTAAACTCTTCGTCTTTATCGGGCTGTTCAGGTTTCGTCTTCATTAGTAATGATTATATAGCTAATATGCTCATCTATAAATACAGGCCATTAAGTTCCTGTATATCTCCATGACTCACCCTCTACAGTAACTGGCGGCAAAGGTTCGCCATCAACGATGGTAGCCTGCATTTTAGACTTCGAGGTTTCATAAAACTTTATTCCTTTCCCAGAGTAACCGCATGCAACGTAAAACCGAGGGTGCGACGATTCCCCAGTGTTAACATCTTGTCCTGAATGATGTGGGCACAACAAACAACTGTCTACGTCTTGCTCTACTTTGTTCATTGGGCATTTCACAACCCCCATTATGTAAATATCCATAAAATACCTCCAAAACTCATATAATCAATAACACGAATAGCATAAAGGATTATGTTTTACTGATGTATTTATTGCAACCTATTGAATTATTTATAATTTTATTTTCTTTTCGCGGATCTTTTCCTTTTCACTTAAATCAGGCTTGATCTATTCTTGCGCCTGTGTAACATATGTTAGGAAATAAGTTAATGGAGAACGGAAATGACCGATCATTTTGAGCAAACGATAGCAGAAATGCAAAAAAAGCTTAAAGAGCAAGAGACTGAAGTCATTAAAACAAAAGATATGATCAATCGGCTTTGTGAGTATGCCGGCAAACCGATTATCTATGCTGATAATGAGCTTGAAACTTCTACAGCGATACACTCTATTCAAAGCGATCAGTTCTATGGACAGCCGCTAGCTAAATCAGTGCGCCAGATTTTAGAAATGCGCAAGATCAGTGATACAGGGCCAGCCACTGTTAAAGAAATTTATGAAGCGTTAATGCAGGGAAGCTATCACTTTGATACTAAGAACGAACAAAACGCAATGCGTGGACTACGAATTTCATTAACAAAAAATGCATTAGTTTTTCATAAGCTACCTAATGGTCGATTTGGCCTAGTATCTTGGTATCCAAATATTAAAAAGACGCGCAATAAAACAAATAACCAAGAAGACGTTAGTGAGATAACAGAAACTCTTGATACAGACGAAATAGATGAGCTTGTAGAAGACGAGGACGGCACCACTGAAAATGATTAACCGTCCTTGCCTTAGTCGAGAGCAGCTTAGCCACCTGCTGAACCCACAACACTGGAACATATTCCAGAAGGAGGTTAGCTGTGTTCTGGCAAAACGCCCGTAGGAGATTCTAGTGCGTAACGCTCTGCTGGTTCAGTTGCAGCCGATCTAGCAGGGCTTGCGCCCTTAAATACACCTACAATGTAGATGTTTATCATTCCCTACACACCTGATATTAGCATCTCCATCCGTAGGAATCACCACATTAAACACACACTTAACTCGATTCCCGATGGAGGGATACCCCTATGACTGTAAGATTAATTACTTACGATCTGAATAAACCAGGTCAAAACCACAAGAAAGTATTAGATAAGATAAAAGCCTATGGATCTTGGGCGAAACTTTCTGAATCATCATACGCAGTTGAAACCGATCAAAGCCCGACTGATATATATAAAGCGTTTAAGCCGTTGCTTGACAAGAATGATGATTTTCTTGTGATAACTCTAACTCGCCCGTGGAATGGGCAGGCATCGAAAGATGTGATTGATTGGTTACAACATCGCCTTTAATGTGATCGAGTAACCACTCCAAGTGCCGCTGGCTATCACTGGTCAGCGGCATTATTTTATATCCGTCTGCTTCTTTAATTATCTTCATTTCTTAATTTTCTCCTAAATACCGGCCTGTCGTAAGTATTTTACCGGATTACCTTTGTTACGTATATATTTGCCACTTTCAAGTATAATTTCAAATAATGTGGAAAATGTGAAATCGGTATGGATAGATATAAGATATAGGGAGACTAAAGTTACATTGAATCAACAGGAGAAAAATAATAATGAAGCATTTTCTTATTCTATTAATATTAAATGCAGTTGTACTTTTTTCAACTTCAAGCTCTGCTGATGTTGATATTACTAAAGCCGTCATCGACAAGGCCATAGAAGGCGGTTTTACTGAGTTGGAAAAACAAATTATTGATAAATATTTTAAAAAAACAAACACTGAGACCAAATCAAACGAAACTAAAAGTAAAAAGAAGAACAAAAAGAAAGGATTACCACCGGGATTAGCGAAAAAGGAGAAACTTCCTCCAGGTTTGGCAAAACAACTTGAAAAAAACGGGACGTTACCTCCTGGCTTGGCAAAACGTGACTTACCTGCTGATCTTCAGACAGAATTACCAGATCCCGTTGAAGGACTGGAAAGGACTATTGTTGATAATGCTGTTGTACTCGTCGAAAAAGCGACCGGGCGAATCATCGACATTATGAAGGATGTTGTTACAGGGAATTGATATGAATAAATCTAATGAAGAATGGCAGCGGGAATTAAGCGATGAAGAATATGCCATCTGTAGACTAAAAGGGACTGAGCGAGCATTCACTGGGGAATACAATGAATGTAAAGACAAAGGGATATATCAGTGCACATGCTGTGGTAATGATCTGTTCAATTCCGATACAAAGTATGATTCTGGTTCTGGATGGCCGAGTTTCTGGGAACCGAATGGGGATACAGTAAAGACTGAAACAGATAACAGTTTAGGCATGCGACGGGTAGAGGTTCTATGCAAGGATTGCGACTCTCATTTAGGCCATGTATTTGAAGACGGTCCACAACCTACAGGATTACGTTACTGCATAAATTCAGTTTCTTTAAAACTAAAGAAAGATTAATTTCTATTAAACTGAAATAATATAACAATAAATTTAACTAATCGGAGTATACAAATGGCACATCGAGATATGTCAGAAATGACACGTATAGCTTTTCACCAAAATGATCTTGTTATTGAACCGACAATTTATAATGCTGCAACTCAAATTTTAACCGGTCTTATCGCCTCAGATAAATTAAACGCAAGTAACGAAAAAGCTGTCATTAAGAAATCGATAGAACTTGCATTAGAGTTAGCGGTACAAACTGATAAAATGATGACTATACAAAATAATGATACCGGCATAAACAAGTCCCTATTATAATTTTAATCCATAAGTCACATAGAAGAAAATTAATTCTATACGGCGATCGCTGTTTGTTCTGTTATATCTTCTGATTCCGGGTATGAATAATGGCTTACTAAATTTCTCCCGGCTTTCTTGCTACGGTAGAGTGATTCATCTGCTTTTTCTAAAATCTCATTAATATTGACTGCATCTTCAGGGTAACTGGAGATGCCAACACTAACTGTTGAATTAATACGATTACCTTCAACATCGAAAGATGAATTTTGGACAGCCAGCCTAATCCTGTTTCCAGCTTCAATGGCCTTCTCCGCACTGGCTTGTGGTAGTAACACAACAAATTCATCACCACCATATCTGGCAACAATATCAGAGGTTCTTAAACAGTCATGAATAATATCACCTAGCATAATAATTAATCGATCACCTGCCTTATGCCCAAACTCATCATTAATACGCTTCAGGTTATCTGCGTCAATCACCATAATCGATAAGGGTTGTGAATACCTCATCGCAAGCTTTGCGGCCTTGATTAACGTTGCATTAAATGAACGTTTGTTGAGTAGCCCGGTCAAGTCATCTGTTTCCGATAAGGACTTAAACATCTGCCGACTATAATGAACATCTGCGGCCAACATAGTAGTGATGTATGCGATCAATAAAAAGGGTGAAAATAGAGTCATGACATGACTAAAATCAATCAGTGTGAATTCTGAGTCACTATACATCGGCGCTTCAAGGTACATATAAAATGCGGCTATTAATCCTATCTCTAGTAGTGTAATTATTTTTCCCAACGTAATAGCACTGGCAATAATGGCCAACAGATATAAGTTTAATAATGGACTATTAACACCGCCTGTTTGTAATAAAGTCCAGGAAATAAACCCAATCATCACCCATGTTTCGACCGCAAGCTTCCAGCGAGTTTGTCGTGTATGAAAATTTAAGTAATGAAATGAAAGAATAAAAAATGAAAAAGCAACAAGTGAAACTATCATCCCAAACGGATTTGTAACTTGTGCTCCGGGGGAAACGTAATAGAGCATTACTAGGATCAACAACAGCCATTCTATCTCGGCTATACTTCTTGAAAAACTTTTCAGTTCGATTTGCTCAATATCTATTGAACCAACAATATCCGCTGTTTTCATTACTATATTTCCCTATAGCCTTTGCGTGAATTTATCCTTGTAAAACTATGTTCCTAATTCATTGTTAAATCGGCTATTCGGAATATTTCTTTAGATGAAAACTTGAATTTTCAATGATTCTTTAAAAAATATTGGATTTATTTCTGCTTATCGCCGCTACTCTGAGTAAGAGACTATAAAACACAATTTTCATCTGATTCAGTCAGTTTAAAAAGCATTTTCTTTATAAAGTTTTAGCGATTTCTACCGATACAAGTGTTAACGGTTTTCATATTTGTCATCACACAAGTAATTAACGCTTAAGTTATGGTTTTAACAGTAATAAACACAATGGCTACAAGGAGAATAATGTGGATCTAGCAACTCTAATCGGCTTTCTGGTAGCTGCCGGTATCATCATGTCCGCCATCATATTGGGTGGCGATCCTTTGATGTTTTTCAATGTGCCATCACTGCTTGTTGTGGGTGGAGGCACTATTGGCGCCGTATTGATGCAATTTAGTCTTGCCCAATTCCTGGGAGCAATGAAGGTTGGCATGAATGCCCTATTTAACAAAATGGCCGCACCAAAAGAATTAATTGAAATCACCGTTGATTTAGCTAACACAGCTAGAAAAGGTGGCTTGCTAGCACTTGAAGAAAAAGATACCGGAAACACCTTCTTCCAGTCGGGGATTCAAATGATGGTTGATGGTCATGAACCTGATGTTGTTAGAGCCACCATGGTCAGCGACATGAATCTCACCGTTGATCGTCACGAACTTGGACAAAAGATTTTTAAAGCAATAGGTGATGTTGCACCTGCCATGGGCATGATAGGGACACTTATTGGTCTGGTACAGATGTTGGCCAATATGGAAGACCCTAAAACGATTGGCCCAGCTATGGCTGTTGCACTTCTTACTACACTGTACGGCGCAGCCATTGCCAACGTTTTTGCAATACCACTATCTGAAAAATTGGGCCTTAGAAGTGGTGAAGAAAGAATGATTAAATCGATGATCATCGACAGTGTTTCTGGCATTCAAGAAGGACGAAACCCACGTGTTATTGAAGGCATGCTAATGACCTACCTCCCGGGATCTGATCGCAACATAGGCGACGAAGATGCCGAAGCAGCACCCGCTTAATTTGTTGTATCGTATGGATTCTTATAATGGGTAATAAAACATTAGAAAAAAAAGACGAAAGCGGTTCTGCGGCATGGAGCATGACCTTTTCTGATCTGATGTCGTTGCTGATGTGTTTTTTCGTATTGCTCTTATCATTCTCAGAAGTGGATCTATTAAGATTCAAACAAATCACGAGCCATATGAAGAATTCTATTGATGTTCAACGTGGTGGGTTCCTGTCATGAGTGACGAAGCACCAGTAAAAAAAGATGAAGGAGGCGGTTCTCCAGCATGGGTCATGACCTTTGCTGATCTGATGTCGTTGCTGATGTGTTTTTTCGTATTGCTATTATCATTTTCAGAAATGGATTTATTGAAATTCAAACAAATAGCAGGATCGATGAAGAATGCCTTTGGTGTTCAACGTGAAATAAAATCTGATGACAGTCCTAGAGGTACCAGTATCATTGCCAGAGAATTCACGCCCGGCAGACCAACACCCACGCTTATCAATGAAATCCGTCAAAATACAATAGATGAAACCAAACAAACTCTCGAATTTACCGATGCGGTAACCGAAGAAAAGGATAAGGTTAACGAAAGTATCGATGCGAATCAGGATAGTGAAGGTTCTGGCAGTGAAGCCATGCAAAACCAACAAGAACAGAAACAAGCCACAGAAGCCATTAGCGAAGAAGACGTTGCAATGTTATCCGATCAAGATGCTGAGAAAATGGATAAGGCTGATGAATCCGAAGACAGTTCAGAGAAGGAAAAGTCACAAGAAAATGAAAAGACAATTACTGATGCATATAAATTATTAAAAACACTCGAACCAGAAATCGAAGAAGGATTGATTGCAATAAAAACGCAAGGTAATCGAATACTATTACGTATAAATGAGAAGGGCTCGTTTCCATCGGGTTCATCGATTGTTAAAGGTAGCTTCTTGCCGGTGCTGAACAAAATAAGAAAATCATTGAATGATATTAATGGGCGAATTGTTGTCGCTGGTCACACTGATAACATCCCGATAAAAACAGCACGTTTTCGTTCCAATTGGGAGTTATCGTCATCACGCGCTGTAACCGTAGTCCATGAGCTATTAGCATTAGATACACTTTCTCCTGATCGTTTTGTCATTGAAGGCCATGGTGATGCCCATCCTATGGTATTAAATGATACCGCTGAAAACAGATCACTTAATCGTCGCGTAGAACTTATTATTGTCCAAGGCGAACATCAAGACGAAGTCAATGAGATATCTACTGATAGTAATAATCCTTTTGCTAACAAGGTTGGTGGTGATGAAACGCCCGAATTAACAACCTCAGTCCAAAACATACTAAACGATGAAATCGCTCCACCAGCGCAATCAGAAGTCGACGCAATAAATTTACAAACATTAAAAGACCGTTTCGAATCAATACGAAAAGGCCTACAGGATCAATAAACTTAGGAATAACACTATGGATGACCGCAGACGATATTTCCGAATTCATGACAAAGTCTCACTCAAATACCGTGTCGTACAGGGCATCGATATAGAGACAGAAATAAAACGAACAGAGCATGAACAAAATAATCTTGCTGAACTTAAAAATGCATTTAATTGTATAACAGCAAAAATAATGACCAAGATGGATCGCGTCGAAGAAGTCAGTCCATTAGTAGCAGAGATATTGGGATTATTTGATAAAAAGATTTCATTAATAGAAAGCATGGTGATGCACAACGATGATAAGGATGACTCAATTACTGAGACGCAACTCGTCAACTTAAGTGCTAGCGGAATGTCATTCGAATCAAACACGCCTATCAATGAAGATGTAAACTTGAAAATGGAACTAGTGCTATTCCCTGAATATCAATTCATCCCAGTCTATGCACAAGTAGTCGATTGCAGAAAGAAAATGGATGACAACTTATACCGATTTAATATCGCTGTAGATTTTACCGGTATCTGTGAAAGCGATCAGGAAATCATTATGCAACATGTCCTCAGCAGACAGGCAAAAATATTAAAAGATGAACGCCAACAAGAAGTAGTTGAAGAGGACGAGCCTAAATTAGCAGCCAGTGGATGCTGATCAGGCTTTTGGTAAAGTAACTCCCGTTTGACCTTGATATTTACCAGCACGATCTTTATATGACGTTTCACAAACCTCATCAGACTCAATAAAAATGACTTGTGCGACACCTTCATTGGCATAAATCTTTGCGGGTAATGTCGTTGTATTTGAAAACTCCAACGTTACATGCCCTTCCCATTCTGGCTCTAGTGGTGTGACATTGACGATAATCCCACAACGAGCATAGGTCGACTTACCTAAGCAGATCGTCAATACATTTCTTGGTATACGAAAAAGCTCAACCGTTCTTGCGAGTGCAAATGAATTTGGTGGGATAATACAACTGTCCGCTTTTATATCGACAAAACTTTTTTCATCAAAGTTTTTGGGATCAACAGTTGCCGAATGGACATTGGTAAAGATCTTAAATTCATCGGAACAACGTACGTCATAACCATAACTAGAAGTACCATAGGAAATTAATCTTTCTTCACCTCGCGTTTTTATCTGTCCAGATTCAAAAGGTTCTATCATTCCCTGCTCTTCCGCCATGCGGCGTATCCACTTATCTGATTTAACGCTCATTTAATTATTCTCAATTACAATTTTAGGAAATTTGTTTGTGTAATCTTTGGATTGAATAGCAAGTTTTGCCGCAGTACGTCGTGCAATATCACGATAATTCATGGCAATCTCTGAATCAGGTTCTATAGCAACAGTAGGCTTACCATTATCCACACCTTCGCGGATTCGAATATCTAATGGTAATGAGCCCAGCAGATCAACGTCATATTGTTTGGCCATTTGATCACCACCACCGCTACCAAAGATATGTTCTTCATGGCCACACTGGCTACAAATATGCGTGCTCATATTCTCAATGATGCCCAGAACAGGCACATTAACTTTTTCGAACATTTTCAGCGCTTTTCGAGCATCCAATAAGGCAATGTCTTGAGGCGTCGTGACAATCACAGCGCCACTCACCGGGATCTTTTGACATAGGGTCAACTGAATATCACCCGTGCCCGGTGGTAGATCAATAATCAGATAATCTAGTTCCTGCCAATTTGTATCATTCAACAATTGTTCTAACGCGCCCGTCACCATCGGTCCGCGCCAAATCATTGGTGTGTCTTCTTCGATAAGGTATCCAATCGACATGGATTGCACGCCATAGCTGACTTTTGGTTCGACAGTCTTACCGTCCGTTGTATCGGGTTTACCTTTAAGACCAAGCATGCGTGGCTGACTGGGGCCATAGATATCGGCATCGAGAATACCGACAGTGGCACCTTCAGCTTGCAGGGCAAGCGCGAGATTGATTGAGGTAGTCGATTTACCAACTCCACCCTTGCCAGAGGCAACAGCGATGGTATTTTTAACGTTAGGTAATAGCTGCACTCCCTGCTGTACAGAATGCGAGACAATCTTGCTGGAAACTTCAACACTGAGCTCGGAAATACCTTGTTCGCTTAGTGCGGCCGTGACGATGTCTGTTAGTTCCTGTTTAAAGCCTTCAGAAGGATAACCTAGCTGTACAGTGACTGTGATGGCACTATCGTTAATAGTGATATCTTTGATTGATTTTGAACTGATGAGATCCTCTTTACTATTGGGATCGATTATTCCTGAAAGTATTGATTCTACTTGCTCACGACTGACTACCGACATCTATTTACAACCTGAACTATGAATTGGACGCGTATTCTACATTATTTATCGGCTTCTCTTCACGCTGCTATTGAATAATGCTACTTTAGCGCCCCACAATCTGTAGCCTTAAAAACCATAATGCAAGACAAACAACGTAAAATCCTGGTCACCAGCGCCCTACCCTATGCCAATGGTTCAATCCACATAGGGCATTTAGTCGAATATATTCAGACGGATATCTGGGTTCGCTTCCAAAAGATGCAAGGGCACACCTGCCATTACGTTTGTGCGGATGATGCCCATGGCACACCCATTATGCTGCGAGCAGAAAAAGAAGGTATTACATCAGAAGCCTTGATCGATCGTATCTCAGAAGAACACCAGGCCGATTTCAAGGAATTTTCTGTCGCATTTGATAATTTCCACAGTACGCATTCGGATGAGAATCAGTGGCTGGCCAATACCATCTACGAAGAACTTAATAATAAAGGCCATATAAACAAACGGGTTATTAAACAAGCCTACGACCCGGAAAAAAAGATGTTCTTGCCAGATCGCTTTATTCGTGGCGAATGTCCGAAGTGCAGCACCGCCGATCAATACGGCGACAGCTGCGAATCCTGTGGCGCGACCTATAACCCGACAGACTTAAAGAATCCGGTGTCTGCCGTTTCAGGTGCAACACCAATCGAAAAAGAATCTGAACATTATTTCTTCAAGTTAGCTGACTTTGAAGAAATGCTACATAAGTGGACCCGCGATGGTCATTTACAAGCAGAAGTGACTAATAAGCTTGATGAATGGTTTGAAGCTGGATTGCAAGAATGGGATATCTCCCGCGACACACCCTATTTCGGCTTTGAGATCCCCAATGCACCTGGAAAATACTTTTATGTCTGGTTAGATGCACCCATTGGTTATTTCGCCAGTTTTAAAAACCTATGTGATAAAACTGACTTGAATTTTGACGAATGGTGTAAAGCCGGTAGTGATACTGAGATGTATCATTTTATTGGTAAAGACATCATATATTTCCATGCTCTGTTCTGGCCTGCGATGTTAGCCGGTAGCGGCTTTAGAACACCGTCAGCCATCTTTGCCCATGGCTTCTTAACGGTCGATGGACAAAAGATGTCCAAGTCGCGTGGCACGTTTATAACTGCACGTACCTATTTGAATCATTTAAACCCGGAATACCTACGTTATTACTTCGCAGCAAAACTCGGTTCAGGCGTTGATGACATCGATCTGAATCTGGAAGATTTCACTGCACGTGTCAATTCGGATCTGGTTGGGAAGGTAGTGAATATCGCTAGCCGTTGCTCAGGGTTCATTAAGAAACGATTTGCAGGAAAACTATCCGCATCAATTCATGATGAGACACTGTTTAAAACAATGGTTGATGCAAATGAAGCCATCGCCAATGCTTATGAAGCACGTGAATATTCTAAGGCAATGCGCGAGATTATGGCTTTGGCTGATAAAGCGAATCAATACATTGATGATCACAAACCGTGGATCATCGCTAAAGAAGAAGGTCGCGACGATGAGTTGCAAGCCGTATGTACAATGGGCATCAACTGCTTTCGCATACTCACACTCTATTTAAAACCCGTCTTACCCGTTTTAGCCGCTAAGACTGAAGACTTTCTTAATATTGCGCCAATGCAGTGGCAAGATGCCGCTTCGGCATTAACTGATCACGAAATAAATAAATTTAGACCCTTGATGACACGGGTAGAGAAGGAGCACGTAGACGCCATGGTTGAAGATAGTAAAGAAGATTTAAACGCCAGCGAAACTGAACAAGCAATTAAAACCGGGCCACTTGCAGATGATCCTATCGCCGATGAAATCTCTTTTGAAGATTTCATGAAGGTTGATTTACGCATAGCCAAGATCGTTAAGGCAGAACACGTCGAAGGGGCGGATAAACTATTACAGCTCACATTGGATATTGGTGGTGAAACACGTAATGTTTTTGCCGGCATCAAATCGGCCTATGCACCAGAAGAATTGGAAGGGAAACTCACCGTGATGGTGGCAAATCTGGCTCCCAGAAAAATGCGTTTTGGATTATCGGAAGGCATGGTGCTGGCTGCAGGTCCCGGCGGAAAAGATCTCTTCATCCTTCATCCGGGAGAAGGTGCTGAACCCGGTATGAAAGTGAAGTAAATCAATACTTGTTGTAGCGTCTTAAAAATCCGATACTCATTTAATGAGTGACCTATTCGGATTATTATTCAGTACCGCATTGGTTAATAACCTGGTATTAACCTATCTCGTTGGTCTAGACCTGCAAGTCGCTGCCAGCCAACGCATGAATGCTGCCTGGTTAGTTGGGTTAGCAACTATTTATTGTCTAACGATTTGTCTACCTGCTGTTTACTTGATTGATCATCTGATCATCATTCCATTATCGTTACAATACCTCGATCTCTTTTTTTACGTTATGTTGATCATTGTAATTATATTGTCTTCCCAACAATTAATGCATCGACTCCTGCCTCTCTTGTACAAGCAAATCGATGCCTTGGTTCCTGTCATATTGATTAACTCAATCTTGTTGGCAGTTATCTTACTTTCTCAGGAACAGAATCATTCTATTTTTGGCGTGATGCTCTACGGTGTTAGCACCGGGGTTGGTTTTTTGTTTTTGTTATTAGTCTTAACCTGCCTACGCGAACGCATTGATAATAATAATGTGCCAATAGCTTTTCGAGGCTTACCCATTTTGCTCATTACACTGGGAATATTTTCAATGGGCCTCATGGGATTGGCAGGTTTGAAATGAGCATTTCACTTTTAATTGCTTTATTACTTGTCATTGTCTTTGTAGTAATTATTGGCTGCCTTCCATCTAATCAGGACACAAATGTTTTACAACAATCACGACTGCAAAACATTGAGTCGATTGAAAAACTCTTGCCACAAACACAATGTGGTGACTGTGGGTTTAATGGCTGTCGCCCTTATGCAGAAGCCATCGCAAATCATAAGGCAGATATAAACCGCTGTTTACCGGGTGACCATGAAACCGTAAAAACATTGTCCTCGTTTACAGGATTAGACATAAAACCGCTCTATAAAATAACAGATAAATACACTTCACCTCGACTTGCCTTAATCGAAGAAGAACATTGTATAGGTTGTGTTAAATGTATTACTGCTTGTCCTGTCGATGCAATCATCGGTGCGCAGAAACAAATGCACAGTGTTATTGATGCCTATTGCACAGGTTGTGAGTTATGTATCGCACCGTGTCCAGTTGATTGCATCACTATGGTGTCTGCTCGTTAAAGATATGCAAACCTCATCACCACATACTCACTCTGAAAATGCCGTCGCAATTATAATGCGCAAAGTGTTATATGCATTGATCCCGGGAATATTGGTCAGTACGTATTTTTTTGGAATAGGAATCCTAGTCAATTGTTTATTAGCTGTCGTTTTTTCTTTAGTACTTGAGGCGTCAGTCTTAAAAATACGTCAACAGACGATTCGTCCTGTCATTACAGACGGCACAGCTATCATCACAGCAATTCTTTTTGCGCTAACCATTTCACCCTATACATCTTGGTGGGTGTCCTTCACTGGGATAGCCTTCGCAATAGTTATTGCCAAGCACCTCTTTGGTGGGCTCGGCAATAATCCTTTTAACCCTGCCATGGCCGGTTATGTCTTTGTGCTCTCATCATTTCCTGTGCAAATGGCCTATTGGCCTGACTTGAGCGGGTTTTCTGAACAGACATTAACGACTGGACAAAACATCAGTATTATTTTTTTAGGGCTACCAAACGAATTAGATGCGATAACAGGCGCTACACCATTAACAAATATGAAGTTAGAGTTAGGCCTGATGACCATGGTGTCTGAAATTGAGTCGAACCCACTTTATGGTTCTTTTGGTGGTAAAGGTTGGGAATGGGTTGCGCTAGCCTATCTTGTAGGCGGAATATTTTTAATCATCAATAAAGTCATACGCTGGGAAATCCCGCTTTGTGTATTAGGTAGTATCTTTATCATAAGTTTGCTGTTTAATTTCGTTGATACTGATGTGTACCCTTCTGCAATGTTTCATTTGTTTACTGGTGGAACGATGTTGTGCGCTTTTTTTATAGCTACTGATCCCGCCAGTTCATCAACAACACCTAAAGGAAAGATACTCTACGGTATTGGAGTAGGCTTATTTATTTATATCATCAGGACTTGGGGCAGCTACCCGGATGGTATTGCCTTTGCAATTTTAATTATGAATGGACTCGTCCCCTTAATTGATTACTACACCCGTCCCAAGGCATTGGGGGAAAAATGAATTCAGAAACTAATTCATTTAAACAAAAATTCAATGCGCTATTACCCTTGCTCATTATCAGTGTTACTTGCGTTATCGCAATTTTTGTCGTTAATGAAATAACCAAAGATAAAATTGAGATCAACGAACAAAAAGCAGCATTAGCAGTCATCACAGAAGTTCTACCAATTGAATACGATAACGATTTGTTAACAGACAACATCAATATCGAAGTGCCTGATAAGATTAATAACACAGGCAGCATCACCGTTTATAGAGCACGATTAAATAATCAGCCTGTTGCGGTCAGTCTAATGCCCGTTATTACAAAAGGTTATAACGGCAATATTAGCCTAATTATCGGAATACGTTATGATGGCGCGTTAACAGGTATCAAAGTCCTGCAACATAATGAAACAGAGGGCTTTGGCGATCAGATGCATCAGGATAAATCAGACTGGTTGCAGATCTTCAACAACACATCGATCTCAGCCTTGCCAGAAGAACAGTGGGCCATAAAAAAAGATGATGGTGAATTCGATCAATTAAGCGGTGCAACCATTACCTCGAGAAGCATCATAAGTATTATTTACAAAACACTGAATTATTATTTGGAAAACCAAGATAAATTTTATGAAAATTAATAACGCACAAAAGAAATTCTTACGTCAATCAGCACACCACTTAAAACCCGTCGTCTGGGCAGGCCAACACGGCATCACCGAAGCGCTTATAAAAGAAATTGAAGAAGTCTTGGAACGCCATGAACTGATTAAGGTTAAATGTCGTTTAGGTGAACGTGAAGAGCGTGATGCTGGCATTGAAGAAATATGTAATAAAACCAATGCTGAATTAGTTCAGCGTATTGGGAATATCGTAACGCTTTATAAAAAGAATATTGAAAAGCCAGTTATTAAATTACCAAGTTAAAAAAAGACTTCATGTTGTACATGAAGTCTTTCTTATTAATATTTCCAAAACGATGTTTACTGTTAGCTAATTGTAATACTTAATACTTATATGAGACGTATGCCCAAAACTTGGTTAAGTCTGTTGCCTTGGTATTTGCAACATCAGATGAAGCATCATAGCCTGCATACTTTAAACCTATTGTATATTTCTTATTAATCTTCTTGGTTAACCAAATATCTAATTCATCACCATAATCGAAACTACCTGATTCAGCTTCTAACATATGATAAGAAACAATTAACTTCGTATCATATAATCCTGTTGCGACCATCGTAAAGTAGGTGTCTTCGATACCCGTTGTAGGTGTCACCAGAAAATTATCTGCCCAACCCTGATAGGCATGACCCGTTGCTAATGGGGTTCTAAACGCGATGGTGCCACTATCGCTTTCAAGGACTTCATGACTCGCTTTAATCATGACCGAGTTTATAAAAGTATCTGTCTTAATTTTCAAACCACCTTCTATTAGATAGTAATTTGCATCATATTTTGTTGGTGCATTATCACCTTCAGACTGATCTGCAAATTCACCACCATAGATAAACTTCATTGTTTCATTTATTGGATAGGCACCGCTTGCACGAAAACCATATGTTTGTGTAGATAAGGCAACTGCATCAGAAAATTCCAGATCATAATAATAGGCTTCGAGATTGGCATACTGAAGGCCAGAGTATTGAACATTGAAAATAGGCGCTTCCATATCCCTGTCTGTTCCAAAGATCGTATTGTTATTCCAAATATAGCCCGCTAATATTTTGGTGTCTTTAATAGCTGTATTCGTTAGCGTAACAGCATCCTGAGTTTGCCAGTTTTGTCGCCATAGAACAGTTCCTAAATAACGATGAAATGGTGCTTTACGTGGCGTAAGGATCTGACGTCCGACTTTTAAAAGGTTTGTTTCAAGAAACTTGGCGCCTAAATAAGCCTGATTTATTTCCGTATCACTCGGATCAGCAATCGTCGGTAAACTTCCACCCAGACCATTGGTACCATCGTTATATTGATCACCATCAGTTATATCTGTTGTATTTTCAAATTGTAAGTAAGCAAATAAATTATGGAAGTCGCCCGTTCTATAACCCAAAGCTGTTCTCAGTGTCAGTGCATCAGCTTCGTTATCCGATAAGGTTGTTCTATCATCGTCAACATGTTCGTAACGTAGACGAAGATTAATATCGACCTTCCCTCCTGTTAATGCTTGTGTGAAACCATCTTCTGCGATTGCATTACCAGAAAAAAGCATGACTGCTACCACATTTAATAATACTAACCGTTTAACTAAATCAATCTTCAATTTTGTATCTCCATAAATTAAAATATTTTTTTAAATCTGAACCTAAGGCACTACAACAGAGGTTATTTACTGTTGCTTACTAACATTTAATTATTAGCGAGCTGCACTGATGCATCGACTATTCGCACACTATAGGTTGGTAAAATGACAGTTTCATCTTCCAGACATTGACCTGTCTTTAAATTAAAATGTTGTTTGTATATGGGTGAGGCAATAACCACTTGGCCCTTAAGGTCACCACATATTCCTCGCGAAAGCACATTTGCATTGCTAAAAGGATCAAAATTATTAATCGCATAAATTTCGTCATTACCTGAAACTCGAAATAAGGCAATTTGTACATCGTCCACTAAAACACAAACACCCACGTCGTCGATAAGGTCATCCATCTGGCATACCTCATGCCATAACGTTGTATCGAGACTTTTATTGATAGCATTCATAATCTATTCCTTATGCCGTCTCTGCGTATTCAAGCTGTTCATCTTTAGAAGCCGGCCTTATTTGATCGCGCTCTTGAACGAAGACAACTTTATTGTCTTTTTTATCGCTATTAATAAAATGCCTAAAACGTTTCATCTTTTCGGGATCATCAACCGTCGACTTCCATTCGCAATGGAAGGTATTAACAATCAAGGCCATTTCTTTTTCTAGCTCGCCACAAATCCCCAGCCTGTCATTTATAATGACTTCTTGAAGATATTTGAGGCCGCCTTCGAGATTATCCATCCAGGTTGAGGTACGTTGTAATTTATCGCCGGTACGGATATAGAACATATAGAAACGGTCGATATATCTAATCAGTGTTTCATCATCAAGATCGGAAGCAAACAAATCTGCATGGCGTGGTTTCATACCACCATTACCACAGACATAAAGATTCCAGCCTTTTTCAGTTGCAATGATGCCAACGTCTTTACTCTGTGCCTCAGCACATTCGCGTGTACAACCTGATACCGCCATCTTAAATTTATGCGGTGCGCGCAAACCTTTGTAGCGGTTTTCTAAATCTATCGCCATCTTGACACTATCTTGCACACCAAAACGACACCAGGTACTACCGACACAAGATTTAACAGTACGTAATGATTTCGCATATGCATGTCCAGACTCAAAACCGGCATTGACGAGTTCTTCCCAAATAGGTGGTAATTGATCGATACGTGCGCCAAATAAATCGATGCGTTGTCCACCGGTAATCTTGGTATATAAGTTATATTTCTTGGCGACCTCACCTATTACAATAAGTTTATCCGGTGTTATTTCACCACCAGGCACACGTGGCACAATCGAATAGGTCCCATTCTTTTGCATATTGGCAAGAAAATGATCATTCGTATCCAGTAATGGAGCATGTTCATCCTTTAAAATGTATTCATTCCAACAAGAGGCGAGTATTGATGCCACTAATGGTTTGCAGACATCACACCCTAGTCCAGTACCATGACGTGAAACCAAGTCAGAAAAGTTTCTGATCTGCTCTGAACGAACAATCATGTAAAGATCCTGTCGCGTATAAGGAAAATGTTCACAAACATCCGTATTAACTTCGACGCCGCGCTTTTCTAATTCACTATTGAGTATCTGTCCGACCATGACAGAACAGCCTCCACATGTTGTTCCTGCCTTGGTACAACTTTTTAATTCTCCTAAAGTATGACTCCCACTATCAACAGCAGCCACGAGATCTGCTTTGCTGACGTTATTGCAGGAACAAATTTGCGCTGTATCAGGTAAGGCATCTACACCTAATCCAACAGGCGCACTACCGTCACGTTGAGGTAAAATTAAATCGTCCGGGTGTTCAGGTAAATCGATGCCATTAAGATAGTATTGCAATAGGCTGTCGTATTCGGCACAGTCACCGACTAACGCAGCACCCAATAATTTATTTCCATCTTCATTTACGACAAGGCTTTTATAAATATAATTACATGCATCGCTATACACATAACGTAACGAACCTTCAGTGTTACCTAATGAGTCGCCTATTGACCCGACATCCACACCAAGTAACTTAAGTTTGGTACTCATGTCAGCACCCTTAAATGATTGTGCTTCTCCAGTAAGTTGGCTGACTGCAATATCGGCCATGCGATAACCCGGTGCGACTAGACCCAGAGTGCGACCAGCCCACAAGGCGCATTCGCCAATAGCAAAAATATCTTTATTACTGGCACGACAGTGATAATCAATAACAATCCCGCCGCGTTCACCGACTGTTAGCCCTGCAGATTTAGCTAACTGATCATAAGGACGAATACCGGCAGAATAGACAATCATATCGGTTTCAAGCACATCACCTTCGGCAAAGGTCATTTTTAAACGGCATTCATCTCCTTTACTAATTTGTTTCGTGGACTTACTGGTATGAACACGTACACCTAATGCTTCAATCTTTTTGCGTAGCATTCGACTGCCGTCTTCATCGAGTTGGGCATTCATTAAGCCCGGTGCAAATTCAACCACATGTGTTTCAAGACCAAGGTTCATCAGCGCATTAGCACATTCAAGTCCTAATAAACCACCACCAACAACAACACCCACTTTACTTTCTTTTGCACTCGCCTTAATTTCACCCAAATCATCAATCGTGCGATAGGCCATACAGTTTGGTAAGTCATTACCGGGTATAGGAGGGATAAAAGCATAAGAACCAGTTGCGAATACTAACTGGTCATATTCAAACGACATTCCCCCGTTAGTGGTAATAGATTTTTTTTCCGTATTTATATCCGTAACCGGATCGCCGAAAAAAGCATTCACACCATTTTCTATATAGTAATCTCTGCTCGTTAACGCTAAGTCTTCGGGCTTCTTACCAGAAAAAAATTCAGACAGATGAACACGGTCGTATGCAGGCCTCGGCTCAGCGCCAATAACCGTAATATCCAGTTCAAGATCAGACTGTAGTAATTTATCTACATAGTAATGTCCAACCATACCGTTTCCGATGACAACAATTTTCTTCTTCATAAGTATTTTAAATTTATTATTACTAATGTGGCATTGCAGCATCTATGCCAAAATTTAAAATGCTGTTAACACTAGTAAGAAAGGCTATAACGATATTTTATATAGGAAAATTATTTTTTAGTGCACAAAGGAAGAGCATATTTATTTATTACGCACCAAAATGTACTTATTGATAAAGCATTTATTAATGATGAATAAATTTAATTGATACTTATTAAAATAATTATTTTTTTCTATGCACTCTTTTAATTCATTACTAATAAAAAACGATTCCAAACGGTGCATACAGCTTTAAATAAAATATTATTTACACGAACTTAATCTACTAAATAAACTTATAAATCCAATAGATACGAAACTATTTTTTCCATTGGCACAATTTTTGTGATGCAGCGGTTAACACTTTTTATTTTTTAATGTTTAACCACTTATAATTTTATTGGAGAAATTTATGTCTTACTTAGCACCTTCGGAGTTTGTTACAAAAATGGTGGACGCCGGAGAATCAAAAATTTTTATGTCTGCAAGAGACACCGTGATAAGAGCTTATATGGCTGGAGCCATACTTGCACTGGCTGCAGTGTTCGCAATTTCTATTATTACGGCAACGGGTAGTCTGCTAATTGGTGCTATTTTGTTCCCGGTTGGTTTTTGTATGTTGTACCTCCTGGGTTTTGATTTATTAACAGGCGTCTTTGTACTATGCCCGCTTGCATTAATTGATAAACGCCCTGGCGTGACTATCGGTGGTGTATTAAGAAACTGGGGCCTAGTCTTTCTCGGTAACTTTGCAGGCGCATTAACAGTCGCGTTTTTAATGGCTTTTATTTTTACCTATGGTTTTAATACCGATGGTGGCGCTATTGCACAGAAGGTTGCAAGTATAGGTGAAGCACGTACCTTAGGTTATGCCGAGTATGGTGCTGCGGGCTGGTTTACAATTTTTATTCGTGGCATGTTGTGCAACTGGATGGTATCAACGGGTGTTGTAGGAGCAATGATCTCTACACACGTCAGCGGTAAGGTTATCGCCATGTGGATGCCTATCTTCTTGTTCTTCTATATGACCTTCGAGCATTCAGTCGTCAATATGTTTTTGTTTCCCTTCGCTTTAATTATGGGCGGCGACTTCTCTTTTGCTGATTATTTACTTTGGAATGAAATTCCAACGGTACTCGGCAACCTGGTTGGTGGGCTGGCTTTTACCGGCTTGACCTTGTACAGCACACACATCCGTACTGCACCAAAAAGAGCAATCGCTTAATCAACATTAATAATGGAGAGGCCTCTATTGAGGCTTCTCCGTTTTATTTTTTTATTTTATGGAGTAGATATGAACAAACAAAGCATGACTGACATGATTGTCAGCACGAAAACAGCAAAAAATCTAACATGGGAAACAATGGGTAAGGATCTGGAAATGTCACCCGTGTGGCTGGCATCAGCTTGTCTTGGAATGAACAGCGCACCAAAAGATAAAGCAGTAGCAATAGCAAAATACCTCGGGCTTGATGTCGAGGTTGCCAGTGCACTAGAGGCTTATCCCACTAAAGAATGGGAACAAGCCGTGCCCACCGATCCATTAATTTATCGAATCTATGAAGTCGTCGGTGTCTATGGTGAAACACTAAAAGAAGTCATTCAGGAAAAATTTGGCGATGGCATTATGAGCGCTATCGATTTCTCAATGGAGGTCGATAAGATTGAAGATCCAAAAGGTGATCGTGTTTTATTGACACTTAATGGTAAATTTTTACCTTACAAAAGTTGGTAATACGTTTTTATTATTTAATAAATTATTACCGATAAAAATTCTGGCACTGTGGATAATTATTAATGAAACAGCAATTAAAAATATCTACAGGCCAGTATTCTTATAAAGGAAGGAAAACCACAAATCAGGATTTCCACGGTATCGTCATACCGCATGAACCACAGCTAAGTTCAAAAGGTATTGCCATCGCTCTGGCCGATGGAATTAGTAGTAGCAACATTGGTCATATAGCGAGTGAATCTGCCGTAAGCGGTTTTTTAGAAGACTATTACTGCACGTCTGATGCATGGTCTGTGAAAAAATCTGCATTACGTGTTTTAGATGCAACCAACTCCTGGTTATATTCACAAACTCAACGAGGCCAAGGTCGATACGATAAAGACAAGGGATGTGTCTGCACTTTAAGTACATTGGTTATCAAATCAACTACGGCGCATCTCTTTCATATCGGCGACACGCGAATATATCGATTAAACGGCAATAAACTTGAACAACTCACAACTGATCATCGCATTATTATTTCTGAGGAGGAAAACTATCTAAGTCGTGCCTTAGGAATTAATTCACAGCTCGATATTGATTATAAGAATTTACAAATCGAATCAGGAGATGTCTTCTTGCTCGCAACAGATGGTGTTTATGAAAGTGTTGAAGAACAAGTCATCATAAATTCGATTAAAGAGTGCAAAACGCTTGATACAGCAGCACAACATATTACTGAAGAAGCCTATAAGAATGGTAGCAAAGATAACCTGACTGTTCAGATTATACGCATTGAAGAATTACCTAATCAAAATATTGGCGACATCTACCTAAACGCGTCTGAATTACCATTACCTCCTTTGTTAGATGCTCGTATGCATTTTGATGGTTATAACATTATTCGTGAAATCCATGGTAGTAGTCGTAGTCATGTCTATCTTGCGTCAGATGGAGAAACCAACGAACAAGTTGTTATTAAAACACCCTCTATCGACTTACGAGAGGATGAGGCCTATTTGGAACGTTTCCTCATGGAAGAATGGATAGCCCGCCGAATAAGCAGCGCGCATGTTTTAAAACCCTGTCAACAATCACGTAAACGAAACTTCGTCTACACCGTAACTGAATATATAGAAGGTCAAACACTGGCACAGTGGATGGTTGATAACCCCAATCCTGATTTAGAATTAGTCAGAGACATAATAGAACAAATAGCGAAAGGTCTACGCGCATTTCATCGTCTGGAAATGTTACATCAAGATATAAGACCGGAAAACATCATGATCGACACAACAGGCACGGTAAAGATCATCGACTTTGGATCAACACAGGTCGCCGGCATTGCCGAAATAGAAACACCAATACAGCAGTTCCATATTCAAGGAACGGCACAGTACACCGCACCAGAATATTTTCTTGGCGAGATGGGAACGACACGATCTGATTTGTTCTCGCTTGGCATAATCACCTATCAAATGCTATCAGGAAAACTTCCGTATGGAACACAAGTAGCAAGAACCCGAACGAAGGCAGCACAAAGAAAACTGAACTATGCCTCTGTGCTAGATGAAAAACGTGAAATTCCTGCCTGGATAGATGATGCAATAAGTAAATCTGTACATCCTGATCCCCATAAACGTTATCAGGAAATAACTGAATTTCTATTTGATCTACGACAACCAAACAAAGCCTTTTTAAACAAGACTCGACCACCAATCATAGAACGCAACCCTGTGGGATTCTGGAAAGGAACATCACTAATACTTGCAGGTATCATTTTATTTTTATTGGCAAAAGATTGAGTTAATTCTAATAAATTGATATTTTTAAAGTTTCAGCTAGTAAGCGAGAAGAACTCGCTAATAATACCAATCACCTTTTAATTTCGGTTTAACCAAACAATTAGCCCCTGTGCATTTAAATTAAAGTCCATATCTAATAATTCGTGAGCCTGTGCTCGATCAATGCTAGGTGCAATCTTGTTTAATTGAGCACTTTCTTTTCTGAATATTGCGTCTTCTATTTTCTCTATAGGGTTTGATTCATTACGATTAACCTGAGCCACCTCGCAATAATAAAATATGCATTCACACAATTTCTCAGCGTAAAACTGTGGGTTCTCCAATAATCCAAAATGCGTCAGGTAGATACTTTCAGGATTGTAGCTCATTAATAAATTTATCGAATTTATCAATTTTTCAGGTGAAAACTGAACTGGTGAAGTCGTTGGAATAATATGTCGCAAATCTGGACCAATCATTTCCTGATATGAAACACCGAAAGTATCGCCAGTAAACCAGCCTTTACTCTGTTCATCCCAAATACAGATATGGTGCTCAGCATGTCCTGGAGTGTGACGAATAAGCAGTGTTCTACCTGCCAAGTCAAGTTTCATCTCATCTGCTGCTTCTACAATCCTGTTTTTTGAAACGGCAATGAGTTCACCATAGAGTGAGTCATATTTCTCTTGGCCATAGACATCAATTACGCCTTTCATTAAGCGAGATGGATCTGCCAGATGTCTTGCACCTCGTGGGTGAACTATCAATTCTGCATTGGGAAATATATCCATCATGCTGCCCGCCCCACCAGCATGATCAAGATGAACATGTGTTGGAATAACATAGCGTACTTGCGAAGGCGCTATATTTTTTTTATCAAGTAATGTTAATACTCTAGCGAGACTATGATTAGTGCCCGTTTCAATGATGGCTACCTCTTCACCATGCTCAAGCAGATAAATAGCTGCCATTTTTGGTCTGATATATCCTGAATCTATACAGGTTATTCCATAATCATAGTGACTAAATATTTCTTCTGACATGCGTTTATAATAACTAACTTGGATGGATTGTTAAGAATAATAGAAGAACTAAACCTTAATTAGAATCTTATCTAAAAGAAACCCCGGAAGGATGCGTTTGAGGATTGCAAATAAATAAGTAGGGAACGTCACATAGTAACGCGCCTTTGGATTATCACTTTCCAGCGCATGTACCACCTTCTTAAGTACTGCTTCAGGTCCTAATGAGAATGGCACGGTATAGTTTTCGCCGATTAATTCATTTTCTATCTTAGCGTAGTCTTCTTTGAAGTGACTGTGTTCTTTGTTAACCACTGATTGAAAATTATTAAGCGCGTTATTTCTGAAACTACTAGTTATTGGTCCGGGTTCGATTAAGCTAACTTTTATACCGGTATCATTTAATTCATATCGCATTGCATCGCTAATTGCTTCCAATGCATATTTTGACGCACAGTATGGTCCTCGGTATTTCATTGTGATAAAACCAAGTACTGAACTTATTTGAATAATGCGACCGGTATGTTTCTTACGCATTACGGGAATTAATAAATTGGTTAATTCCTGTGTACCAAAGATATTAGTTTCAAATTGATCTCGTAATGCCATTACGGGAATATCTTCCATGGCGCCGGTTAGACCATAAGCAGCGTTGTTTACCAATCCATAGAGTTGGTCATTCGTTTTGCTTAAAAGCGTTACAACAGCGGCTTGAATTGATTTAGTGTCGGCAAGGTCGAGCATAATCGCCTCGAAACCTGCCTTGCTTAATGCATCGATATCTTCTTTTTTTCTTGCGGTAACAAAAACATTAAAGCCACGTTCTTTTAGTCCGTCAGCGATACAACGTCCTATACCTGATGAACAACCTGTTACGAGTACATGTTTCATACTGTTACATTTCCATCTGCTTTCTCACCTTTCCATTTAAAAACCCACGTACGAATATCGTCAGCGATTAAATAGAAGCACGGTAAGGTTAGCAGGATTAAGACCGTCGCAAACAATAAACCAAAACCAAGACTAACGGCCATCGGTGATAAGAATGCGGTTTGTCCGGTTGCGAAAAAGATGAGAGGTGACACCCCAAGAAAGGTTGTAATCGTTGTTAAGATTATAGGCCTAGCTCTTACCTTACCTGCTTCAACAATAGCTGTGATTCTTTCATTTCCTTCTCTACGCAGGCGTTTTATAAAATCGACCATAATTAAAGAGTCGTTAACAATGATACCGGATAAGGCCAACATGCCGACTGCGGATAAAAACTGGATATTGTAACCAAACACGGCATGCCCAATCACAACACCAATGAATCCAAACGGAATAGCAAACATTACTACTAAGGGATCAACTAATGATTTGAAGAGTGCCGTTAACATAAAAAAGATAACTGCGAGTGCAATGATCAATGCTTGATTCATACCTTTGAACGAATCGGCTGCTCTTTTCTTTTCGCCTAAATATAATAATGAATAAGGACGTTTATCTGCTGCTTTGCCAAAGACATCGTTGATCTGTTCTGTTACTACGCTTGGTGTTGTAATCGATGTATCAACATCAGCAGTGATCTTAGCCATACGTTGTGAATCACGCCGACGTATTTGATTTAAACCACGGCCAATACTGATATCGGCGACATCATTCAGATAAACTGTTTGCCCTGTTGTAAGAATGATAGGCAGGCTATTCAAACTTGTCGATTGTTCGCGCATTGATTCTGGATAGATAACACGCACAGGCAAACGTTTATCTTCCCAGGTAACATGAACTACTTCGTTACCCAGATAACCGCTACGTACAGCACTGGCTAATTCGTTTTGTGTTAGGCCGAGACGTTTACCACGTTCATTTAATTGGTATTTATATTCCAATTTGCCCGGCTCTTGGTCATGCACGACATCATTTACACCGGGCATGCGTTTCATATAATCACTTATCTCAACCGCAGTTTTATGTAACACACCAAGATCAGCACTGACGATGCCAAGCTCAATATCATCACCGGCCGGTCCTGCATTTGGTTTCAGAATACTCAAACGATCCACACCGGGTACTTGTAATAGATCCTTTCTAATGACATTAATGATTTCATCTGCACTTCGAGTCCGTTTACCACTCATATTAAAATCAAAACTGACTATAGGTGTAACCCATTCTTCAATAAAGCTAGCAGGCACCGGTTTTTGCAAGTCGATGACAAACTGCAATATATTACTTCCCGTTTTACTTCGGTTTGGGTCGATCACGCTAACACCGACATTAGTCAATAATGTGAGTAACTCATCTTCTGTCATGAGTGCATTTACTCTGTCTTCAAGTTCAACTGCCAGCTCAAGCGTATCCTCAAGACTGTAGGTATTAGGTGCTTCTATATTGACAAAGAACTGTCCTATTTCCACATCACCAAATAACTGAAAGGGCAAGCGCGTACCCGCATAAGTAAGACTGATAGCCAAGGCACCAATACTAAGTACTGCAACAAAATAACGATTCATTGCCGACCAATGCAATATCCGAGCGTATCTATTTAAAATAGCGGTCCAATTAAATCGTGGTTTCTTTTTTTCAAGTTTCAAGATATGTCCTGCATGCGAAGGCAATACGACAAACGCTTCAAGGAGTGACCCAACGAGAGCGCAGCAAACAACAACCGGGATTACTTTTATAAACGCACCTAATATCCCGCCAATTGCAAACATCGGTAAGAATGCAGCAATGGTGGTTAATGTTGAGACAACTACAGGCCAGAAGACTTCTTTCGCACCTAATGAAGATGCTTCCATTGGAGTCATCCCCGCTTCAATATGCCGATATACATTCTCTGTGACGATGATTGCATCATCGACGATCATTCCCAGCACAATCAAGAACGCAAACAAGGAGACCATGTTGATCGTGTAATCGAAATAATAAAGTAGAATGACGGTGAAGAGGAACGATACTGGTATTCCAAAAGCGGTGATTGCCGCTATACGAAAGTTCAATAGTATATATAGGGAAATCAAAACCAGTATCAATCCGATCAAGCCTGATGATTTCACCAGATTTAAACGCGTCTTGACATAGATAGACGAATCCGTGTGATACCCGGCATTAATACTTTCGGGTAGTTCCTCACTGAGCTCATCAGCCAACGCTCTTATTTTTTCTGAGATACGTATCGTTGATGCCTCTCCTGTCTTTGTTACTGTTAAGTTAACCGAGGGCTTTCCATTAAATCGTGCGTAGGTTTCTGCTTCCTCAAACCGGCGAACTACTTTGGCAACATGGCCCAATTTTAATTCACCACCATTGGCATTTGTGCGTAAGACTATTTGTTCAATATTCTCCGGTTCAGGTTTAACACCCTTTCCTCTTAAACGTATATCACCTTCATTTGATTTTATTGATCCTCCAGGTTGATCAACTAGATTATTTCTAAGCGCATCATTAACCTGAGCTAAGGGGATATTAAGTGCTGCCAACTCATGTGGATTGATCTCAACCCAAATCTCCCAGTCGCGTTCACCTGCCATGCCGACACTTGCGACACCTTTAATCTTCTGCATTTTTCTACGGGCTTTTTCTGAATACTCGTACAAGTCAGCTTTGGAAAGATTGCCAAAGAGTGTGAGTGTAATTACTGGGAAACGTGTACGGATACGATTTAATCCTGGTTCTTCAGCTTCATCAGGCAAATCATCTACGCGATCAATCAATGTTCTGGTATCACGCATAAAATCATCTACGTTTGAACCCGACTTTAACTTTATATATATACTGGAAAGACCTTCCTTACTAGTGGAATGGATGTAATCGATATCCTGGCTGTCTTCGAATTCTTCTTCGATAGGCAGCGTCACTTGTTGTTCTACTTCTGCAGGCGAAGCACCTTCATAGGTGGTTTGAATGCTTATCAAATCCAGATCCACAACCGGAAATATTTCCTGAGGTAAACCACGCCAAGCAAACACCCCCATTATTAAAACAATAAAGAGACTTAGATTGATTAATAATGGGTTTTTAAGTGAAAAATGAATTAGTGGCATGATTAAATATTAAACAGACTTAAAGTTTCTGTTTTAAGGGATGATAACGGCTTGACCATCAGCCAAACTGGAAACATCCTTGCTTATTATGGTGCTGCCAGATTCAATTCCTGCAATCACTTGAACATCCTTATATCGCTCAATCAACTTAACTGTTCTTTTAACTGCACGATTATCAATTACTTCAAAAACGTAAGACTGTCCGTCTTCATACAAAATGGCGCTTATAGGAATAACATTTGCAGCTTTATAAAAATTTCCAGGCAATTGAGCGACTGCTAATTGTCCTGCAAACAACCCATCTGACGGTAGACGTATTTTTAATGCATGGGTGTTTGTCTCTGCATCAGGAGCAACTGCTAGTGCGATTATCTGCCCTTCTCTTTCATCACTATTGGTTGTTACTTTTATATTCTGTCCTAACTGTAATTGCGCTGCTGATGTCCCTGTTATTTCGAGATTTAAATCAAGCTTATCAACTTGCACAATCTCAAGTGCTGCTTGACCCGGTGAAACATAATCACCGATTTCTACATAAATATCATTAACTGTCCCATCAAATGGAGAAATCAATTGAGCTCGCTTAAGGTTTCTTTCTGCTTTATTGAGACGGGCCTGTTCTATCATCAAACGAGATCGCGCTGAATCCACACTGTGTTTGAGTCGCGCCTCTTCAGCTTGCTGTCGATATAAAGCTTGTAACGCCTGATCATAATTTGATTTTGATGCCAGTGAATCCCGGCCTAGTTTTTTAATTCTAGCGACTTCTTGTTCTTGTAATCCACGCTCTTGTCGCATCAATTCCAATAATCGAGAATCTCGTTCAATAGCGGCTCGTTCCGTTTTTAATATTGCTATCGACTCTTCTACAGCATCCCGAAAATCACCCGATTCAATACTGAGCATTTGGCCGTTTTCTGTAACATATTGACCCGCTTCAACAAATCGTCGATCTATTTGCCCGGAAACCTGAAAATGGAGGCGTGCTCTTCGAGCCGGTTGCAATTTCCCGGTAACTTCTGTGATAGGCTGGATGTCACTTTTCTCCACAATATCGACATTCACCGTGGGTGGCGGTAAAGACTGAAGTTCAGCGTGGGTATCAGGCCTCGTCCAAAATAAGGCCATTACTATCACTAGCGAAACAGTGCTTATAAAGAGTATTCTCATCAGATTAATTATGTATTGATTTGCTTATTTTTAACCAAAAATAGACGCGATTAAGTGTTTGACAATGATATTGAATAAAAATTTGAAGATAAAACCATTGTATGTGATTTTAGACACTATAAACTAGGCGAATAACAATAAAATACACGGAACGGAATGAGGCTTGTACTGAACAAATTCATAGCATTTAGTGGTGTCGGATTGCTATCGCTAGGACTAACGCCGGGGGTAACTGCCGCTGAACTTGGTGGCGATTATAAAACACTTCTCTGCCCACAAGGACTCAATATCCCCGAGAGACCACATGTCGATGCTGTATTGGAACCCGGTGATACTCATATGGCTGCTGATAACGCAGATCTGATTGAAAATGGCATCTCAACCTTAGTCGGTAACGCAGAAATAACTCAAAATGCCCAGCAAGTCTCAGCAGATAATATTGAATATAATCAACCCAACGATACTGCTAATTTAGACGGTAATGTTAATTATTGGGATGAAACAACATTTTTAAATAGTAAGGATGCTTTTTTACAATTTGATAATGGGATTGGTGAGTTTTCTGATGCTGACTATACCTTGATAGATAGTCGTGGAAGAGGCGATGCTGAGAAATTGACCTTAGATATTGGTACTCGTACTGATATGGAAAAACTTGAATATACAACTTGTGACCCAGGTGATGAATTCTGGAGTTTCACAGCAAGCAGTCTATCTTTAGACCACGAGGAAAACCACGGTACAGCGCGAAATGTTGTACTTAGAATTAAAGATTACCCAGTCTTCTATACTCCTTACATGTCATTTCCTCTCAGTAAAGAACGTAAAACCGGGTTTCTAGCACCAAGCTATGGCACAACAAACAGAAATGGCTTCGAATTTCGTACACCCTATTACTGGAATATATCTCCAAATATGGATGCAACATTAACACCTCGTTTGTTGACCGATAGTGGTGTTATGGCTATGGGTGAATATCGTTACTTACATTCTAGTGGTAGCGGTGAAATAAACCTTGAATATTTACCTAGTGATAATGGTAGAGGTGATGAACACAGAAATTATATAGATCTTGAACTTAACCAACGTTTTTTAAGTTCAGGTAATGTATTTGCCACATATAGCAGGGTTTCTGACAAGTTTTATTTCGAAGATTTTGGTAGCCAGCTAAGTGTCACCAGCACCTCATTTCTAGAGCAACGGGCGGATGTAGTTTACACAGGAACAAACTGGAATATATTTGCAAGAGTACAAAACTTTCAAACTGTAAATCGTAGCATACCCAATATAGCCAGACCTTATAAACGACTACCACAAATTGTCTATAATTATAATCAACCTAAGAAAAGTCAAAAACTGAACTTTGGATTTAGAAGTGAGGCTGTTTATTTTGATAGAGGGGATGACGCTGTATTTGTTGATGCTAAAACTAATGTAAATGGGTTACGTTTAGACTTAAAACCTTATGTTAGTTTGCCATTATCAACACAAGCAACTTTTCTTGAACCAAAACTAACATTACGATATACACAATATGCCTTAGATGATAACCCATCTTTTAAGTCCAGCCCAAATCGTGTCTTGCCAATATTTAGCCTAAATAGTGGAGTTTTTTTGGAAAGGGAGACAAGCCTTTTTGGTAATGATTTCATACAGACACTTGAACCTCGTCTATTTTATTTATTTGTCCCACATGATGGGCAAACCGATCTTCCTGTATTCGATACTGGCCAATATACGTTTTCATTTGCATCCCTGTTTTATGAAGATAGGTTTAGTAGTGCTGACCGTGTTGGTGATGCTAATCAACTTACATGGGCTGTAACGTCACAATTAATACAACAAGATACAGGGGAAAGTTTTGGTTCCGTTAGTCTCGGTCAGTTAGTCTATTTCCGTGATAGAGAAGTGACGCTTCCTGGTACCTCGGAAAGAGGCCAAGGCATTTCCTCATTTGTTGCCTCATTTAATACTAGTATAGTCAAAGACACTTATATCAGCGGGGACTTCCAATGGAACCCAAAGGTCTCTAATGGCACAGAGAAAATTACTCTGCAATCTACTTATAACCCTGGTGCAGGTAAAATTATAAACTTGGCCTATCGCATAGTTAGAAACAATGAATTTAATTTCGTAGGTACCGATATAGATCAAAGTGACATATCATTTCGCTGGCCGATCAGAAACAACTGGAGTGTTGTCGGGCGATGGAATTATGCAATCCCTGAAGGACGCTCATTAGAATTATTTGGCGGTGTTGAATATGAAGATTGTTGCTGGGGCGTTAGGGCAGTGGCTCGACGATTCTTATCTAGCATAGACGGCGAATTTGATACCGGCATATTCTTACAAATGGAGCTAAAAGGACTGGCGGGAATAGGTAAAAAGACAGTAGACTTCCTTAAACAACAGATCCCCGGTTACCGTAGTGAATTTTAGACATTTCCAGATTAGACTCCGACATTATATGTTGGGGTTGCTTACCCTATTTTTATTTCAGTCAAATGCATACTGCTATGTGCCACTTGATCGTATTGTTGCCGTAGTCAATGACGACGTAATTATGCAAAGCGAACTGGAGACAAAGATTCGAACTGTACGTGGTCAATTACAACAACAAGGGACTCAATTACCGCCGGCATCTATTCTCGAACGTCAGGTATTGGATAAAATGGTTCAAACCCGTATTCAGTTGCAGATTGCTCAAAGAACCGGCGTCAAAGTAGACGACGAATCGCTAAATCGAACTATCAGCAATATCGCTTCTGAAAATCAAGTGTCATTAAGTCAATTTCGCGAGATCTTGGAACAAGATGGGTATAATTATGAACGGTTTCGAGAAGACATCCGTAACGAAATAACATTGAGTCAATTACGCAAACGACAAGTCGACAATCGTATTGTTGTTACTGAAAAAGAAATTGATAACTTTCTGGTAAATCAGGAATTTCAGGGAACGACTCAAACCGAAATACAAATCTCTCACATATTACTAGCGTTACCTTCAGCAGCAACTCCAGATGAACTTGCACAAGTTCGCCAAGTTGCGCATCAAGTACGCGAAGATCTTCTGTCTGGCGCAGATTTTGCCGATACGGCAAAAACTACTTCTGATGGAGGCAATGCTGAAAATGGTGGCGATCTAGGCTGGCGAAAAATGGAAGATGTACCATCCTTATTCGCAGACTATCTTCCCGATATGGAAAAAGGCGATATCAGTGAATTAATCCAGAGTCCCAGTGGCTTTCACATTATTAAGATTTCTAATATTCGAAGTGATGAGAAAAATATCGTCCAGCAAACGCATGCAAGACATATATTGATAAAACCAGACGATCTCATTTCTAGCACACAAGCAAGAGATAAAGCGGAACAGTTAAAAGTTCGTATTGAAAATGGTGACGACTTTGCATTATTAGCTAAAGGTAACTCTGATGATCCAGGTAGCGCCATAAAGGGCGGAGACCTGGGTTGGCAAACACCCGGTGCTTTAGTCCCCGAATTTCAAA
Source organism: Gammaproteobacteria bacterium (assembly GCA_021773235.1). Classification (GTDB taxonomy): domain Bacteria; phylum Pseudomonadota; class Gammaproteobacteria; order Eutrophobiales; family Eutrophobiaceae; genus UBA7359. Next base: position 69,077 of record JAJFKL010000021.1, read on the forward strand.
AAGCAATGGATAGTATGGAACCTGGCCTAGTCAGTAAGCCTTTTAAAACTGATTATGGATGGCATATCCTTGAAGTAATAGAACGCCGAGAGCATGATAATAGCGAAAGCGTAAAACGTGCTAAAGCTAGGTATGCCATTAGAAATCGAAAATTGGAAGAGGCTATGCAAAACTGGACCCGTCAACTTCGAGACGAAGCCTATGTCGAATATCGCCTAGATGAAATATGAGCAAAGCAAACCACGAATCTTAGTATCGAGCGGTGAGCCTGCTGGAATTGGTCCAGATTTAATAATAAAAGTAGCTCAAATTGATCATCAATATGACCTGACTATTATAGGTGACCCTGATCTACTTATAGAACGTGCAAAATATTTATCTCTCCCTTTAGAAATTCACACGCTATCAAATACTAGTAATTCTCAATATTCAAATAATCCTGATTCATTAAGAGTCATCCCTGTTAAATTAAACACGGCATGTATTCCAGGCGAATTGGATACTCGCAATGCAGGCTATGTTCTTGAGTTACTTGATATAGCCTCACGTGAATGTTTATCAAAAAACTATGACGCCATTGTCACAGCACCCATACAAAAATCTATTATTAATGACTCTGGGGTAAATTTTAGTGGTCATACCGAGTATTTTGCGAAACGGTGCGGTGATGTGTTACCTGTGATGTTACTTGCCTGTCCGGAATTACGTGTAGCACTGGTAACTACTCATTTAGCCTTGCGTGATGTGCCTGATGCAATAACATCAGAAAGAGTTGAAAAGACTATCCGTATTGTTATCGATGAAATGCAGAAACGATTTGGCATTAAGAACCCTAGAATTACTGTATGCGGCTTAAACCCCCATGCTGGCGAAGGCGGGCATCTTGGGACCGAAGAAATCACAATTATCTCACCCGTGATTGACGAATATATAAAACAAGGACACGCAATCACAGGACCATTACCTGCAGACACGGCTTTTAACTCTGATTTACGAAACAATACAGACGCGTTTATTTGTATGTACCACGATCAGGGGCTACCAGTCCTCAAAACACTTGGTTTTGGCGAGGCTGTGAATATCACTCTTGGTCTGCCCATTATCAGAACATCAGTAGATCATGGCACGGCACTAGAATTAGCAGGAACCGGTAAAGCCGAATGTAATAGTCTATTAGCCGCGATAAACATGGCAAATGAATTATCACGACATCAGTTAGACTCAGCAAATTTATACAATAGTTCTGAAACTGTTGATGAACACTGATAAACACCGTGTTCGAAAACGTTTCGGTCAAAACTTCTTACATGACCAAACTGTTATTCAGCGAATCATTGATACTATTAACCCTCAGGAGCATGACCATATAATCGAAATTGGGCCTGGAAAAGGAGCGCTAACCTCACCATTACTTAGTTGCGTAGAAAAACTCAATGTTATTGAAATAGACAAAGACCTCGCTGCTGCATTAAGAACTAACTTCGGAGATGAGAAGCGTTTAATCATTCAAGAGACAGATGCGTTAAACCTAGATTTCAATTCATTTGACCATACAGATTTACGCATTGTAGGAAACCTGCCCTATAACATCAGCACACCTATTTTATTTCATCTATTAAAATACCGAGAACGTATTAAAGATATGACGTTCATGTTGCAAAAAGAGGTAGTCGATCGAATATGTGCAAACAGTGGGAACAAACAATATGGCCGCTTATCAATAATGCTGCAATATTATTGTGATGTTGAGTCGCTTTTTGTTGTTAAGCCAGGGGCATTCACACCCATTCCTAAAGTTGACTCAGCTATTATAAAATTAACACCCTTTCAGCACCCAAGATATGAGTTGTCAGATCATGAGAGTTTTAAAATTATTGTAAGAGAATCTTTTTCACAGCGGCGAAAGACCATACGGAATGCACTAAGAAAGTACCTGGATGAATCAGTGATTAGAAAGGCCGGTATTGCGCCAGAAAATCGTGCTGAAAATTTAGAGGTTTCCGACTTTGTAACACTCGCGAATTGTTACCATCATATGAAAATCAATAGCTTATAACCCTGTGGATAACTCTGTGAATGTTTTCTTGTCAAATTATCGTCACTAATGACTTCTCATTTTAATAAATGCGTATCAAATATGGCTCTAAATAATTAATTATTATTATATTCAAACACTTACAACAATACCATAGGCTTTCAGACTCATAGGTCTTATTTCTCATTCAAGCTCTGTACGCAGTATCAAACACTGTGCATAAATTATAAGTTTAGGTGAATTGCTAGCAATAACTTACAACAGATATCTCCCAAGTAAGTATTCACCGACCTGTTCTGCTTTTTCTTCTCTATAGTTTATACTCTGCCGTCCATATTGATGCTAACAACAATAACAAATTGAAAAACATCTTAAGCATAGCCAGCTCAAAAATTGATGCATTTACCGAATATACTGGGAAGTGCACATCATGGTTGATAATCACCCTTGTTTTACTCGTTGGCTATGACGTATCAATGCGATATCTATTCCGAAGTGGTTCGATAGGAATACAAGAGCTGGAATGGCATTTATTCTCAATCATTTTTCTTATCGGAGCTGCGTATACCCTAAAACATGATGAGCATGTCCGACTCGATATATTTTACAAAAGCAAATTCTTGACCGATCAACACCGCGTCTGGATTGATGTATTTGGCTCAATATTTATCCTGATTCCATTTTGTCTGTTGATTATCATCAGTGCCTGGCCTTTTGTCTCCCAAGCCTATATTCATAATGAAGCTTCACCCGATCCAGGTGGCTTACCATTGCGTTGGTTGATTAAATGCATGATCCCTGCAGGCTTCTGTCTTGTATTAATTCAAGGCATTGCAGAAACCATAAAAAAACTGACACTAGCACTGGATAAAAGCCAATGACATTGTGGATCATTATGATGTTTGTTGCCCTAATGGTCTTGCTGTTGATGGGCTATCCTGTTGCCTTTACCTTGGGTGCCGTTGCGCTCGCCTTTGGCGGTATTTTTCTCGGGTTTGATTTTTTCAACTTATTACCCCTGCGTATTTGGGGAATCATGACTAACTTCACCCTGATAGCAGTCCCATTGTTTGTCTTCATGGGTGTCGTTCTGGATCGATCTGGTCTGGCTGAAGACCTGTTAGAAACAATGGGAAAGCTTTGCGGAAAATTAAACGGTGGTCTGGCACTCTCAATAGTTATTGTTGGAGCGATGCTAGCGGCGACGACAGGTGTTGTTGGCGCAACGGTAGTAACCATGGGGATTATTGCCTTACCGACAATGTTAAAACACAATTATTCTGCGCCTCTGGCAGCAGGCACTATCGCAGCATCCGGAACACTTGGCCAAATAATTCCCCCGAGCATTATATTGATACTTTTAGGCGATGTAATGGGTGTGCCTGTTGGTCGCTTGTTTATGGGCGCAGTGATACCTGGTTTTATGCTTGTATCTTTGTTTATGGTCTATATTCTTATTTATTCATGGTACAGACCTGCCGCTGCACCAGCTCTTAGTACCAGCGCGGATGAACTCAGCTACCTGTCCATACTGACTACTCTGTTCCCTCCCCTAATCCTGATTTTGGCGGTATTAGGTTCAATCTTTTTTGGTATTGCCTCGCCAACTGAATCGGCTGCCGTTGGCGCCATAGGCGCACTGATACTGGCTGCACTACATAAAAGATTAACCCTGAAAAACCTGATCGACTCAATGCAACAAACCACAAAACTAACCAGCATGGTCTTTATGATTTTAATCGGTGCTACGGCTTTTGGTCTTGTATTCAGGGGAATGGGGGGAGATAGCCTTGTTTCAGAAATCATGTCTAACTTACCAGGAGGAATGTGGGGGTTCTTATTTGTTAGTATGCTTTTGATCTTTGTACTTGGATTTTTTCTCGATTTTCTACAGATTTGTTTTATTGTGATCCCCATCCTTGCACCGATAGCTAATCAATTTGGTGTCGACCTACTCTGGTTCGCTGTGCTTATTGCTATCAACCTGCAAACTTCGTTTCTTACACCACCTTTTGGTTTCTCATTATTTTACTTAAAGGCCGTTGCACCCGAAGAAGTTCGTATTCAGGATATTTACTCCGGCATAATCCCATTTGTACTATTACAGGTTGCTACAATAATCATAATTATATTAGTGCCTGACCTAGTAACCTGGTTGCCTGACCTGATGGATAACATTCATGGCCTTTAGATATAGACCCAAATATTTATTCTGATTTTATTTTCTAAGAGTGTTGATCACTGAGATAGTCTCAGGCTTTACCCCATGCCAGATAAAGAACGATTCAGCTGCTTGCTCAACCAACATACCCAAACCATCTATGACCTTTGTTGCGCCCAGCTCAGAAGCCCACCGCATGAATACCGTAGCTGTATCTGAATACATTAAATCATAACAACAGGTGTTTTTATTGATCACTGAGTCATTTATAGCTGGCAGTTTACCCTTTAAGCTTAGAGAAGTTCCATTAACAATCAACTCAAATGATTGAGTTGCTATATCGGAATATGAGCATGCGATAATATTCCCTAACTCAGAAAATTTATCTGCTAATTCTTCGGCACGTGAAACGGTGCGATTCGCAATAATAATTTGAGCAGGCTGTTGTTCGCATAATGGTTCAAGAATTGCTTTTACTGAACCTCCAGCACCTAAAATGAGTACGGCTTTATCCTTAATATTGATCTGATGATTTATTCTCAAATCATTAATAAAACCTCGCCCATCGGTGGTATCACCAATACTTTCTAACTGCTCATCAAAGCGAATCGTATTGACCGAACCACATAGTTCAGCACGTTGAGTTAATGAGGTGCAAAATGAATGCGCATCTTCCTTAAAAGGTACGGTTATATTTAAGCCAAGGCCACCCTGAGATGCAAATAAGTCTACATACTCGTCGAATTTATCTGTGGGTACTTCTATAGATTGATAATGAAGTTCTATGCCCGTTTGCTTGGCAAAAAGAGAATGTATTTGAGGAGATTTACTGTGATTTACCGGGTGACCAAATACAGCATAATTTGATACAGAACGATCCAGTATAAAATCACCTGTCACAATAAATTATTAGAATAATATTACTGATTCAATAAAAATGTATTAGCCGCTTGACCGTTCGACCAAGCCGCCCTTGAGACAATGAACCAATAGGCCTCGCTCACTCAATAAATAAGCACATGCTGAACTTTGACGACCACTATTACAATAAAGAATATATTCTTTTTCTGGGTCGAGCGATTGTGCTTTTAGACGCAACATAAAGAGTGGAATGTTAATACTGCCTTCGATATTTGCGTTCTTAAACTCACTATCTAACCTGACATCTACCCAGACTGCGCCTTTATCCTTAACCAAGGCATCTGCTTCTTCATTGGTCACCCAACTTAGCATCGGTTCTTTTAACAGCTCATTGAAATCCTCTTTGGATAAACGCATTAAAGAACCATCAGTGGTCATGATGATGTTTGCATTTCTTTTTGCTTCTGAGAGCAGTGCTTCTTCTCCAAAAGCGTCACCATCACCTAAAGTAGCCAAGGTCAATTCTGAACCCGTTTTCGAATTACGTGTGACCTTACATTTGCCATGCTTAATGATGTAATAATAATCGCCGTCTTCGCCTTGACTAATAACAGCATCACCTGCCTTCATGGGTACTTCCTGAACGCGCATGAATAAGGCCTGTATATTAGCTGGTGGGACTTGTAGAAAGGCCTTGGACTGCAAGATACGTGTCATCCAGTCACTATCATCATCTTCCTCTTCATCTCCTTCATCAACCTGGATTTCATCAACTTCAATGCCTGACAACTGGTCCCAGGTGAGCAAAATATCGAGTAGATCGCTATCGATTCGTATTACTTTTGAATCTACCTTGGCCATCGCGGTGTGTTTTCGAGGTTGTTGATTCACAAGTGGATGTTTGGCTATATCTGAACCGGCTAAAACAGTCTTGGTTTCACCTGCACTTGATGAAATCTCCGCCTGACCATCAAGTAAATAAACAGATTGTCTATCAGCGTCGCCTTCTTTAAAAATAGCTTTGCCCGCAGGGACATCTTCAACAAATGTCTTGCCTGCCAACTCTTGAAAGTTTTCAGCGTTTAGCGCGCTTGGCGGCACAAATGATTTTAATAAACTTTTATCAACAAGATCAGACATTTAGGTATTTTCCTTACACAATTTCTTATTATCAACTCAACAGAATACCAATTGTAAGCGTTGAGTAGAAATATTTAAATACACAAATTCATATTGACTAGCTCAGTAATGAATTTGTATTCAAAAGGAGACTAATTTCAATCAGAATATCATGGAGAATTTAAATGCAAAATGAGAGCCAAACCAAATTAATGACGACGCATTATAGGGTGGTTTTTATGAAAATTTTTCTGCAGTTTGTTTGAAAAAAAACTATATTCTCCGCTTGATTGCCTAAAATCAGACAATCAAGCGAGGTTTATTCGCGGACAAGATTTATTACATATTATAACCGCGCTCATTATGTAGAACGAGATCAAGGCCTTCAGTCTCTTCGTCTTCATCAACTCTCAAGCCAATGAACATATCTATCAATTTAAGCAAACCAAATGTAATCAGACCACACCAAGCAATAGTGGCAACTGCTCCTAGTGCTTGTACGCCTAATTGAGAAACTATTGAATAAGACTCATCAGTCGCTAAACCACCAAATGAGTTTGCATAAAAGACCGCTGTTAATAATGTGCCTAAAATACCACCGACGCCATGGACCGGAAAGACATCTAGCGAATCATCAATCTTCAATACGCGTTTGATATACTGTGTGGCAAAGAAACATATCACACCTGCCAATAAACCAATTAACAATCCGCCCATAGGACCAACATAACCGGATGCCGGTGTGATAGTACCTAATCCGGCCACCATTCCGGTTACAATACCAAGAACACTGGGTTTCTTAAATTTTATCCACTCACACATCATCCAGGCTATTGAACCAGCTGCTGCTGAGATGTGGGTCACCGCTATTGCCATACCTGCCCCAGCTCCGGCTGTTAATGCACTCCCACCATTGAATCCAAACCAACCAACCCAAAGCATTGCAGCACCTGTCACGACTATTGTCATATTATGCGGTGGCATAGGCGTCTGTGGAAAACCCTTTCTGTTACCAATAACTACTGCTGCGACAAGAGCGGCAACACCAGCATTAATGTGAACCACAGCACCACCAGCAAAATCCATAAAACCGAGATCACTTAACCAACCGCCGCCCCAGACCCAATGACAAACCGGAGCATAAACGAGGACAAGCCAAATAGCGCTAAACCAAAGAACTGCGGAAAACTTCATTCTCTCAGCAAAACCACCCACTATTAATGCGGGGGTGATAATGGCAAAGGTCATCTGAAACATAAAAAAGACCATTTCAGGAATAGTCCCACTCATACTCTCTAATTTGATATCAGAGATCATAAAATTACCTAACCCAATGATCTTATTTATCGAATCGCCATCACCAAAGGCCAAACCATAGACGCCGACCATCCACATGATAGAAACAAGACAGGCAATGGCAAAACATTGCATCAACACTGATAGAACATTTTTAGCTCGTACTAAACCAGAATAAAATAAGGCAAGACCTGGTAGGGTCATAAATAAGACCAACGCCGTAGAAGTTAAAATCCACGCTGTATCACCACTATTTAATTCATCCGCAAATACAATGCTTGGACATAATGTAACTAAAAATAATAACGCGCGACTCATTCAAATCTCCCCGTATGCAATGCTGTAATATGAAATATCTAATTTAAAAATATATAACTAGAGTGCTTCGCTGCCCGTTTCACCTGTTCTAATACGAACGACTTGTTCAAGAGAAGAGACGAAAATTTTGCCATCACCAATTTTCCCTGTATTTGCTGATTTTGTTATTGCTTCAATAACCGCATCAACCTTGTCATCACTTACTGCCGCTTCAATTTTAATCTTTGGTAAAAAATCGACGACATATTCAGCACCTCGATATAATTCTGTATGGCCTTTTTGTCTGCCAAAACCTTTCGTTTCAGTCACCGTCATACCCTGAACACCTATTTCTGATAAAGCCTCACGAACATCATCAAGTTTGAAAGGTTTTATAACCGCAGCAATCATCTTCATAACAAATCCTCTTTAAGTAGTAATACAGTTAATGCACTTTTTTGGGGTAACAAGATTAACAATAATTACAATTTGGTGCATTCGTAAAGGCAGGTATTATGCCAATTAAGTTTTTAGCATCTGTGACAAGGACTTATAGTTTTAAATGTGTTTTTTTCAGCTTCAAATCACAATTATATGCACTTATTAAGTGCATATAATTGTGATTTGCACCAAGTTAATTCAGAAATATTCAGCATGGATGTTGCGGATATCAAAGAGGCAGGAGATGAATATCTGTTCAGTACATCCTGTACATCGTCGCTTCGGACTCCTCGACTCTGTCTCCTCATTGACGCGGAGCTAATCCTTTAGGGCGTTCTAACTCCTCGATCCATGGATATAAAAACGGGCGCATGAAGCGCCCGTTGTTGGTTTAAAATTAACTATAATAATTATCTGCTAGTAGACATCCCAGATGAAGCGGTAAATTCAGGATAGGCTTCTTGTCCACATTCACTGATGTCGACACCTTCCATTTCTTCATCTTCACTGACCCTGACACCCATGACTGTTTTAATTACTAACCACGTAACCAGACTTGCGGCAAAGACCCAGACAAAGATAGTCAACATACCAATCAACTGTCCGCTAAATGTAGCATCCGCATCGGTAATCAAGACTGCAAAGATACCCCAAATACCAACTACACCATGTACCGAGATTGCACCTACAGGGTCATCAATCTTGAGTTTGTCCATTGTGATAATACTGAAGACTACTAATGCACCACCGGCGGCACCAATCAGAGTGGCCTGTAGTGCAGTTGGATCAGCAGGTTCTGCAGTAATCGCGACCAAGCCAGCCAATGCACCATTAAGCGCCATCGTTAAATCAGCTTTACCAAACATCAATCTGGCAACGATTAAGGCAGCGATTAAACCACCTGCTGCTGCTGCATTCGTATTAAGGAATACATAAGCGACTTCATTAGCAGCTGCGATTCCACCTAACTTCAGTGTTGAACCACCATTAAAACCGAACCAGCCCATCCATAGAATGAAAGTACCTAAGGTAGCTAATGGAAGGTTTGCACCCGGTATAGCACGAACTTTACCATCCTTAGTATATTTACCTTTACGAGGACCGAGTATTAATACACCTGCTAATGCAGCAGCTGCACCAGCCAAATGCACGATACCTGAACCTGCATAATCACTATAGTTTAATTCGTATAAACCAAATACAGCGTTACCACCCCAAGTCCAACTACCTTCTAAAGGATAAATAAGACCGGTCATCACCACTGCGAAGGCAAGGAACGCCCAAAGTTTCATCCGCTCAGCAACTGCACCTGACACAATCGACATGGCTGTTGCGACGAAGACAACTTGGAAGAAAAAGTCTGAAGCACCTGAATAGACTGCACCGCCACCAAACTCATTTTCTGCAGAAGCTGCTAACGCCCCAGCAACATCAAGGTTGCCCACTGTTTCGACACCTGACAAGAACATGCCGCCGCCATACATGAAGTCATAACCACAAACCATGTACATTGTTGAAGCTATAGCAAACAACGCGACGTTCTTCGTTAAAATTTCAGTTGTATTCTTTGAACGAACTAAACCGGCTTCCAACATTGCGAAACCTGCCGCCATCCACATAACCAGTGCACCACAGACCAGGAAGTAAAATGTATCCATGGCGTACTGTAATTCGAAAATATTATTTTCCATCTCTAATCTCCAGGAATATTAATTACTAAAGGGCTTCATCACCGGACTCGCCGGTACGAATACGAACTACTTGCTCCAGTGATGAAACAAAGATCTTGCCATCGCCGATTTTTCCAGTACCTGCCGCCTTAGTTATCGATAAAACGACTTCCTCGACCTTGTCATCCGATACCGCTACTTCTAGTTTTATTTTTGGCAAGAAGTCGACGACGTACTCTGCACCACGATATAACTCCGTATGTCCTTTTTGACGACCAAAACCTTTTGTTTCAGTTACTGTCATTCCTTGTACACCTATTTCTGATAATGCTTCCCGTGCATCATCCAGCTTGAAGGGTTTAATAATCGCTGTTACCAGTTTCATGAATTTTCTCCGAGCGAACCCGTTCCCTATCAGCGTGATAGTCACGCTGATAGGTTGTGAGTTACTTAATTGAGTTTAAAAGGTATCTAGAAACTACTTGATACGGTGAACACTACTGCTTCTTCAAATCCGGTTCCCCAAAAGGTATCCGCATCATCAATACTGTCATACCAGGAAACATCTAATGTGAAAATTGCGACGTCTTTGCTGAGCCCTACGGAGTAATGTGAATAATCAGACAAGGTAGAACGATCAAATGCTTGGTGACCTACTTGTCCGGCTAAGCTTATGCCATATGGTAGAGATAACCCCATATCAATGGCGGTGTAATAAGAATCGCCACTTTCGCCAAAATAGTCTGGGCTGTAAGCGAAAAACACACCAACTGCAGGTTCGAGTTGTACATTACTAAATGTGTATCCTAAAGAGCCATAGACTTCAAAGAAATCTGCATCACCACCATAGGCTGCTTCTTCACTATCTTTAGTGCCTGCATAATGATAATAAAGGCCACCCACATCCCAGCTGATTCCGTTAGCGAGTTCACCAGCAACACCACCGTAGTAATCAAGCTCAATATTACTAGAGGGTAAACCGATGTCTTGAAAATCAACGTTTGATGCCCAAACACCGACATAAACGCCGGAGGAATGTCCATAATCAAAACCACCTGAAATTGCAGGCTGTTCATCTGTTTGAGACCCACCTCGATACATATAGTCAGTTGCGATTGCCACATTAGCACTGAACTCATGCGGCGAGTCGTCGGCAATTGCTACATTTGATATCAACATTGCCGAACCAACCATGATTGAAGTCATTATCTTTTTCATCATCTTTCCTCTCTGTAAAAGTTAATCCAATAAAATGAGTGTTAATATTCCTAATAATTATTCAATTGCATCTTCTGTACCAACTATGCTAAAACTATATATTTTCAATAACTTACTGAGTATTATTAACCTATATTATAGCATACAGCTTGTAGTTCGCACTGAATTAGTGCTTGTGATAGCCGTATTGCGCCTTATTAGTTCATATCATTGCTTACAGGATCGAAATTTAAGCTGTATGAATGACATATAAACAAATAAAAATTATGATGAAGATAATGTTTGAGGAATTAGAGGCATCATGCTTAAAAACAAAATAGAATCGATACTAACGGATGTATCAAGTGCGTTACCTGAAGACATACAACATATCAAAGATGAAATTGAAACGAATTTACGTGCAACACTTAATGCAAGTTTTTCAAAACTGGATTTAGTGACGCGAGAAGAGTTTGATATTCAAACCGCATTACTGCAACGGACACGTGCAAAGCTGGATACATTGCAGGAAAAATTATCTGAGATAGAAAAAATGTAAAGTAACAAAAAGTTAATTCAATGATAAATTCGAATTAAATGTAAGCTTTTAAAACACAATTCAAGGATGAATAACCATGAGTGTCGCAGTAATATTTTCTCGTGCGCAGGACGGTATCAATGCGCCGCTAGTCACAGTTGAAGTGCACCTCTCGCGTGGTCTACCCGGTTTTACTATTGTCGGTCTTCCAGAAACTACGGTTAAAGAAAGTAAAGAGCGCGTTCGAAGCGCTATACTTAATAATCAATTTGATTTCCCACTCAGCAGAATTACCATCAATCTAGCGCCGGCAGATTTACCAAAGGAAGGTGGCCGTTTTGATCTACCTATCGCGCTGGGTATTTTGATCGCCTCGGGCCAGATACCCGAAAAAGGAATGGAACAGCATGAGGCAATAGGTGAATTATCGTTAACCGGCGAATTAAGATCAATAAAAGGCGCGTTACCTGTTTCATTGGCTGTAAGAAAATCTCAACGAAGTTTGATCTTACCCATCGAAAATGCAGATGAAGCTGCTCTTGTTTATGGAACATCATGTAAACCAGCCGACCACATACTAGATGTCTGCGCGCATATTTCTGGAATGAAAATTCTAGAAGAACATCAATCGAAAAAATTTGAATATGTAACGAAATATGACAAAGACTTGAATGAAGTCTATGGTCATGAACATGCAAAACGAGCATTAGAGATCGCTGCTGCTGGTGGACACAATCTACTTATGGTAGGACCGCCCGGTTCAGGTAAAACTATGTTGGCAGAACGTTTGCCCAGTATCATGCCGGCAATGTCGGATAAGCAAGCACTTGAAACTGCAGCAATTTCATCAATTAGCAATAAAGGTTTCGACCCATCTACATGGCGTCAACGTATTTTTCGCTCGCCTCATCACTCGGCATCATCCGTAGCCTTGGTCGGGGGCGGCAGCCATCCTAAGCCGGGAGAGATATCACTAGCACATAACGGTGTATTATTTCTCGACGAACTACCTGAGTTTAATCGACATGTATTAGAAGTATTACGAGAACCACTGGAGTCAGGGCGCATCGTAATATCTCGCGCCGCTAATCAAGTCGAGTATCCGGCAAACTTCCAGCTAATTGCCGCAATGAACCCTTGTCCCTGTGGCTATCTCGGCGATGAAAGTAGTCGTTGCCGCTGTACAGAAGAGCAAATCAATCGATATCAAAATAAAATATCCGGACCACTTATGGATAGGCTTGATATGGTCATCGAAGTCCACAGTATTCCTGGCGCAATCATCAATCAGACAAGAGATGTCGATTCTGAAACCAGCGCAACTATTAGAGAACGCGTATGCAATACATTCAAACGACAAATAAAACGGAATGGTTGCGCAAACTCAGCACTTAAGACAAATGACATTGAACAGTATTGTGATTTGACTGAAAGTGATAAGTCATTGCTACAAACGGCGACAAGAAAACTGGCACTTTCGGGTCGCGCTATACACCGAATTATAAAAGTCGCCCGGACAATTGCCGACCTCTCTGACAGTGAACAGATACAAACCCAACATCTAACTGAAGCGATGAGTTATAGAAAGAAGATAAATCAGTCTAATACATTGATATAGATAGGTTTTTAGACCGACTTGAACCAAGTTCATGAATGAGGTGAAATACGCCTATGGATGAAAAACAGTACGACATCAGTATCAGCACTGAAACCCAATATGTTAATGACCAATCGCTCCCGGAACAGGAACGTTTTGTGTTTGCATACACCATTACTATCACCAATAACGGGAGTATGGCAGCGACACTGTTACGCCGACATTGGCTAATTACCGACGCCAATTGCAAGGTACAGGAAGTCCAGGGAGACGGTGTCATCGGCGAACAGCCTTATTTGCAACCAGGTGAATCATTTCAATACACCAGTGCCGCAGTATTAGAAACCCCAGTCGGTTGCATGCAAGGCAAATATGAGATGGTCGCCGATGATGGCAAGGATTTCGATGCCCAAATACCGATTTTCAACCTCGCTACACCCAACACACTACATTAACAATGAGCACCTACGCGATAGGTGACCTGCAAGGTTGTTACGCAGAGCTACAAGATTTACTCGATAAGATAAATTTCGATAAAACGAATGACCAACTCTGGTTTGTAGGTGACCTCATCAACCGCGGACCAGAATCACTCGAATGTCTACGTTTTGTTAAATCATTAGGCCACTCAGCTAGAGCTGTCCTAGGGAATCACGACCTACACTTACTTGCTGTAGCGAATAAGGTTCGTAAACCACATAGAAAAGATACGCTCGATGAAATTCTAAACGCCGATGATGCTGTCGAGCTATTGCGTTGGGTAAGAGAACTGCCGCTACTTATAAATGACACAGATCTAAATTTCACCATGGTGCACGCAGGTCTACCTCCACAATGGTCATTAGCAAAAGCTATAGAACTTGCACATGAAACAGAAACCTTATTACGTGGCGGCCAGTTTAGTGACTTTATACAGCATATGTATGGCGACCAACCCGATAGCTGGTCTGAACAATTAGACGGTTATGATCGTCATCGCTTCATCATTAACTGTCTAACACGCATACGCTATTGCTATGACGGTGGAGAATTGAATCTCAAAGCAAAAAAGACACCGGGCAAAGAAGATGAAAAGTTAATACCTTGGTATGCATTATCTGACAGAAAAACAAAAAATAATAAAATCGTTTTTGGACATTGGTCAACCGTTCACTTGGGTAATGAAAAGAACTTTAGTCAATACAATGTCTACCCATTAGACACGGGATGCTTATGGGGTGGATATATGACAGCGATGCGCTTGGAAGATGAAGAACTATTTAGCGTGTCTTCTAGACAACCGAAGATATAATAATCACTACTAGCGATCACCGAAAGCCGTCATCGTAAATAATTACAAATATGCCCATTAACCATAATATGGTCTATTTAATGACTTCTCGTATACCAGAAGGACGCATTGCTACTTATGGTCAAATTGCAAAATTGGTTGGTTTCCCTCGGCATGCCCGACAGGTGGGTTTTGCATTGTCCGCTATAGAGAACGGTTCGTCTGTACCTTGGCACCGTGTTATTAATGCAAAAGGCAAGATCAGTCCCAGAGGTCTTGATGGCAGTGATGATTATCAACGACTGTTATTAAAAGAGGAAGGTGTTATCTTTGGTGAAAATGATTGTATTTCATTAAAACAATTTCAATGGCAACCGGACTCGTCGGAGCTGAGTGATGGCAAATGAATTAGAAGACATTATTCGAACTGAGATTGAAGACTTGCATAAATTCTTTGTCGGCTGGTTTACGGGCGCACTAGATGCCAGTCATTTTGAACAAGACTTTCATGCGCGTTTTGATGCCGACTTTTTATTGATCCCACCTGCGGGAATAATTCTTTCATTAGCAGAATTAAGCACTGGCATCAAAAGCACCTACGATACTAACCCTGATTTTCGTATCGCTATTCGCAACGTTAAAATTCAACGTATTCTAGATAATGAAATTATCGCAACTTATGAAGAATGGCAGCGTAATGCCCTCGCCTCTACACCACCAGACAATGGTCGACTGGCGACGGTCATCTTCAAAATGACAGAGCCTTTGCAATGGTTACATGTACATGAGACCTGGATGCCTGAGAATGTACAAAAAGCAGGTCCTTTTGATTTTTAAGGCTTATACGCATTTCAATATCTTAACAATATAACATAAAAACCATGTATAAATTACCGGAATATAATCGTTCATCAAATTGCCAGTCAGGTTTTGGTGAGGCTTATTTATTCCCCGTTTTAATTGGTCTGGCTATTTGTATTTATCTTCTACTACCGGGCGTTAAGGCGCTTTACGATGATGGATTAACTATACCTGCTATCGTTCTTGGTGTTTCCGGACTGTTATGTAGCCTTTGGTTGGCCACACAACTTTTTGGCGATTATCTCAATTTATTCATCATCATAATCTTCGCCGCTATTTGGATGATGAGCAGTATCTGGATAATGAGTCACATTGGCAGTAGCACTGAATCGATTTTTAATAACAGTGATTTCCTCCAATCAGCTATCCCCTGTGGATATTTTCTAATTCACGCAATCATTTTAACGATCATCAATTTTCTTAATAAAGATTCAAACGATCACTAATAGTTTATTACGATGCCTAAGAGTGACGCCAAGTTTCCTTTTCATTTCAAAATAATGCAGGGCATTGGAGAGTTAGGCGATAAGTTACTGGGTGAATCTCGTAAATTACCGGGCTTTATAGTTGAGTTGAATAGTGATGGGCACATCATTAAAACAGTAAGCGAAGCAGATAACCTTGATTTCATTCAGCTTGATGAAAAATTTAAGTCTTATCTTATGATTGATGTCATCGATCATGGTGAATATATTTATATTAAATGGCAAGATCTATCAAAAGAACATATTGAAACCCTTTTGAATACTAAGTTTATAGAAAAGGACTTTGTAGATTCCATGGGCATCACTAAAGGTTACACGCGTACTGGTAGCGTTATGTTCTAGGGTTTTGTTTATTGTGAATATAGAAAAAACACTCCATCTATCTTCGTTGCTAATTTGCAGCTTGTTCATCATCGACTTTATTTTCCCAATTCTTTTTTTAGATTACTTTGGAGTAAGAGTTTCTGAGTTATGGATTTTTTTAATTTACACATGTTACACAATATGGGCCGCATTTATATTAATTGTAATAGTCAGCCTCGTTTACGATTCTATTAAAGAAAAAGTATATGATAAAAAACATAAAGCTATCCTCAATGATGAGCTCGAGTACGTTTTAACTGAACATCAAAAACAAATCCTATTTGAAAAAGAAATTATCGAAGTCAGCCTAATGTTTAATAGTCGTGAAACTGGAATTTTCTCGATTGAAGGAGATAGTCCCATTATTAATTTTCATGTGAAAGCGAATAATGCAGTGCCTGCTGAAAAAGAACTACAGGATTATTTCAAAAAATTCCTTGATAAAAATATCACGGTTATGCCAGGCCAACCTGAGAACCACAGTCGTTGGTATAGGACAATTCATTTAAATTAAGACAAGCCCTGTTTTTTTAGGTTAACTGAACATCAGATCTCATAGTTCCTTAAGGCTTGTGCAACATCTGTATTAAATTCAATATGATGATGATCTACCGCCTTAACATCATAACCAATTAATTCTCTGGTTTTCGGTACAACGACTTTAAGACTGGTATAAAGATCTTGAAAAAAAGCATTATCTTTAAAACCAAAATCTTGTCTCCATGTTAGATAATCATTCGCTTCTTCATACCATTCACATGCTTCAACGACAAGGTGTAACCAGAGGATTGGGTTATTAATATCTGCATCTCGGTATTCATCGGAGACCACGATTGCGACCACATTATTACTATCAGTACTATTCTGAATCGATATCACCCTTAGCGATTCTTCTGACAAGGGATTAGTTTCCTTCTCAACACTTAGAATAAGGTTTTTATTCTTATAACAATCCGCGAGGGCCATTATTCTATTTTTATCGTGCACAATAATATCCTGGTAACTATCTTGTTTAATAAGGTGGTAATAGTCGTCTAAATCCATGACCCAATACCCACAACATAAAAAAGGCATTTCGGAGTAAGAGGCGTATAGGATCCATCCACTGTGTGCGCCCTACCTGTTTGGACCATTTCACAACAGCAAGTTCTTCGCCGAGTAAGCGAATATAATTTTTATCCCTTGGCCAATCTTTTAAATTATCTATCCAATCAGCTGGTATTCCTGCCTTCCCGACATTTGCACCCACAATGCCACCGATAATAGCCGCTACTGTATCGGTGTCACCACCACAAGTAATCGCCTCTGTGATTGCTTTTTCGTAATCATCGTTATGCCGAAGAACAATCTGTACAACAACAGGAAGTGTATTATAAATATAACCACTCACGCCTTTTTCCTGTTTATTTTCCTGACAATACTCCAATGCTGATTGACCTGACTTTGCACTTTCAACCGCAAGGCTTAACAGAATACGAAGTTCCTCGTCATCACCAATGATACCCCCCAGTTCTATTAAACAGTTATCTACCGTTAACGGCACACCCTGCACGTTTCTCGCAGTGAGTTCAGCAACGATCTTCGAGCCTTTGATTGCCTTAGGATCAGTATGGGTAATTTGTGTATTGATGGTGACGAGTGCTGAACGTAATGTTTCATCATCATAGGCATAGGTGCCCAATATCGCTGTGCGCATCGCGGGACCATTACCGGCACTGAATACACCGCTTTTAGTTACCGGAATAAATAACCATAATTTTAAACAAGCACGTAATGTTGCCATTCCTATGCCTGCGGGTAACCCTAGGAACCACCAGCGTAGGGACCAAGCTAGTGCGTTTGAAAATAATTTTAGATCTTCTTTACTTTCTATTAAGGCATGCGCAACAATACAGGTGTGTTCTGTATCATCCGATAGCATCCCGCAGCCAAATATAAATCGATGCCGCAATGGTATTACATTGAGTTTTTTAATTCGGCGCGAAGAAAGCCCTTCGAAAGGTAAGCCAATCGCATCTGCCACCGCTGTTCCAAATAGGCAACCTTGTAGCGCGTGATGAAATTTCAACTTGGTAGGATTGGAATACGTTGCTACCTCAACTGGCTCACAATACTGTTCTAGCTCGGCCTCAGTCAGGTAGCTGTTATAACTGTGTCGAAAATTGTTATCAAAACGATGAGTTTCTGATATCAAAAAAGGAGCCCATCCTTCACTATCGAGAGGAAAGATTTCGTAGCGATATGGTTCATCAAGTTCTTCATGCTCAGATAAGTTGAGTATCATCCCTTCTGAAAAGGAGACATCCTGAGACAGTGAATAAGGTGCTGCAAACCAAATCGTACAACTCTTCTCAAACGCTTTTTTAACGATAATTTGGCTACGCTTGGTTTGATGCATAATCAATTTTAATTGTTGGCATTAACAACATCACTCTTTATGATTCAATTATGACGAATGAAGATAAGATCATAATCTCAGAGCTTATAGAAAGTAAGGTGATTGTTGAAGAAAACCAGCTGATTATTAATCGTAATGCTGAAAACTTCGAACAAATAATCGCTTTAAATGACATAAAACAGATCAGTATTGATGGCGACATTAAATATATACGCTGGTTTTTATTGATGCTGATCCCGATCAGCATTGGACTTTATGCATTCAGCGCTAGCGAAACACTACCCACTTTTCTTGTATGGGTATTACTCACAATTAGTGGTGTCATTGGTCTCGTTACAATGGTTGCTCCACCCGAAAGAGATTTTATAGTGGTTAATATGAAACAAGGTGATGATATTAGACTACCTATGGATGACAAAAGAGAAGATGAACTTGAATTCATCAGAGAAACTAACGTGCACATATATAGCCTAAACAAGAAATAATTACTTTTTTTCTAATACAACAAAACTGTAATCAAAGTCATTCTTTTCATCAGCTGTGTAGGCCTCTCTAGAAACCTCACTCCATTCGGCGCGATTAAATTCAGGGAAAAAAGTATCACCCTCTATCTCTGTATGTACTTCAGTTAGATACAATCGTGTTGCTTGATCTAATGTGTGTTTATATATTTCTGAGCCGCCGGTAATCATAACTTCTTCGATATCTTTGCAATGTTCGAATATTTCATCAATGCTATTTAATATTGTACAACCTTCTGCCTGATAGGTTTTATCACGGGTAATAATAATATTTTCTCTACCGGGCAAGGGCCTGCCTATGGAATCATGGGTTTTACGCCCCATCACTATGGGTTTACCCATACTGATTTTCTTGAAGTTTTTAAGATCCGCTGAAATATGCCATGGCAATGAATCATTGTTCCCGATAACACGGTTACGATCCATAGCGACTATTATTGAGAGTTGCATGATTAGCGAGACGAAGTCTGATTAATTTCTGGAACTAATACGGACAACATCACGTTTCATTTGTTCTAATAAACCATCAACGCCATTATTCTTGGCGATCGCTCGATATTCATTGCGGTAGCTTTGTACCAAGCTCAAATTTTCAACCGTGAAATCATATGCAAACCAAATGTTCACAAACCGTTTCATACGGTATGAGATGGGAATCTCTATATTGGTCTTATCCTTTACTATAATTGTGTCTACGGTGGAATAGCCTTCAGTGTCAGAACTCTCAGTAACATATTCGACTCGTTCACCCGTATATTGTTTGATGCGCTGCCAATATGTATTGAGCAAAATTTGTTCAAACAAGGAGATAAATTGATTCTTTTGTTCATCATCGGCAATCTTCCAGTTTGTTGCCAGTATACGTCGGGACATCTCCTTAAAATTGATACGTTCTTTGACTATTTGAAATACAATATCTTTGCGTTGATCTTCGTTGAGATTTTTATCATTTAATATAGACAGGACTTGTTCGACTGTTTTCTTAACGATCTTACCCGGAGATTCTTCAGTGGCTTGTAGTCCAAATGGTAGTAGACACATAAATAATGCAATCAATACTATTTTCTTTAATCTCATATATTTTCCTTAATCAGAAATTGATTATTGATACTGCTTAAAATTGACGCGAAATAATAAGCTATATAAAACCGGCACAAGTAATAAGGTTAATAAGGTTGCGAAGGCCAAACCAAAAATTATTGAAATCGCCATAGGCCTAAACATAGCGGTGCCACCCCACCATAATGGCATCATACCAAATACCGTTGTTGCGGTTGTTAGCAATATTGGTCGTAATCGTTGTATGCACGCGGCAATAACTGCGTCAGTTTCTTCTTTCCCAAGCTCTTCAACTTCTATCTTTATTCTATCCAGTAAGACGATAGCATTATTTATAATAATACCGGACAGAGATATCAATCCTAATATAGTAAAGAATCCGAATGATGATCCTGCTATGAATAACCCATAGGAAACACCAATTAGACCCAATGGTATGGTGGTTAAGATTATGAACGGTCGTCTCACAGAATTAAATTGACCAACAAGAAGTAATAATATCAACATTGCGGCAATGGGTAATTTAGCCGCAATGGAGGCGTTAGCCTGACCAGACTCTTCCGCTTCACCACCTTCCTCGTAGCTATAATCTCTTGGCCAACTCGCTTGTGCTTCTTCTAACCATGGCGATAGTGATGAATTTACTTCTGCAGCGGTCGCTTCTGGCCTGAGTTGCGCTTTCAGAGTAATCGTTCTATTTCGATCTCGGCGTTCAATCTTGCCCGGTTCAAAAACCAGCTTAACGTCAGCGACCTGCTTTAAAGGAACTGATTCTCCAGTCGATTGGGAATAGATACTTGTTCCATCTAATTTACTGATATCTTGTCTATCTGCAGCAATGGAACGTAATGTAATTGGTATTAACTTATCATCTTCACGATATTCTGTCATATCAATGCCTGACAGACTTGCTTTTAAGGAATAAGCAACATCATCGCTTGTTACGCCTGCGCGTCTTGCGCGTTCTTGGTCAACGTCGACTAATAATTTCTTTGTTTTTTTACCCCAAGTACTTTTTACTGATGAAATTAAAGACTCATCATATAAGCGATTTGTGACCTCATCGGCAATTTTATAAAGCTGTTCAAACTCTGGGCCTGATATTCTAATCTGTATGGGGTAACCGACCGGCGGGCCATTTTCAAAGCGACTCAGTTTAACGCCTAAATCAGGATAATTCTGTTTCGCATATCCTTCGATACCTTTAATGACTTCTTCGGCATCTTTACTATCTACAGTATTAGCAACAAAAAACGAATTAGCCGGATTCTGTTTAGGTGGATCAAGTGCTAGGTCAAAACGTGGACCACCATCTCCGATAAATGTCAGCCAGTTTTTTATTTTTGCCTGGCCATCTTTAGGATTAAAAAATGTTTGTTCTACATATCGATCAATATCAGACATGACAGCCTGACTAGTTTCAATGGAAGTTCCCAGTGGCATTTCAAAACTACCGTTAAAGACAGGGTCTTCAGACTGTTCAATAAATATTTTGGGAACATATCCCATGACTTGAATGGCAGAAAAGAATAGTGCCAACATTAATAGTCCAAACCAGACTTTATGTTTCAATGCAGTCAATAAGACTTTTCTATAAATGTTATAAACAAAACTATTATATTGTTCTCCATTTTCATGCTTTAAAGATTTTTTACATAGCGCTTTCGATGCCAACATGGGTATAACAGTCATCGCCAAAAACCATGAGGTAAGTAAAGTTATAGTAACCACATAAAAAATATCTGCAGTGTATTCACCAACCGCAGACTCTGCTAATGCTATAGGCATAAACGCGGCGCCTGTCGTCAATGAAGATACGAGTAAGGGTAAAAGTAATTCTCGGCCTGATTCAATTGCCGCTTCAACAGACGATAATCCTTGATCATATTTAACGATGACTGATTCAACCATAACGATGGCATTATCAACTAATAAACCCAGTGAAATAATTAACGCTGCTAGGGAAATCTGATTAATCGTAATACCAAATATTTGCATCAGATAAAGCGCTATGATCATAGCCGATGGGATAAGTGCTGCAACAACGATACCTGTCCGCAAGCCTAAAGTGATCAACATGACTAAACACACAATAGCAACAGCCTGAAATAAATTACTGATAAAATTATCGACATTATCTTTTACCAGATTCGCCTGAAACCAAATTTTTTCCAATTCAATACCCCAAGGGTATTGTTGACGAATAAGTGGAATCGCTTGGTCTAATTTTTCCCCTAGCTTCAAAATATCGCCACCATCGCGCATAGAGATCGCAATGGCTAAAGAAGGTTTGCCATTAACACGTGTCACGCTTTTTGGCGGGTCAGTATAATCACGATAAATATTTGCTATATCTCCCAAGTAAACAACATTACCATTTGGTAATTGAATTACTGTACTGCGCAACTCATCAATCGATTCAAAATTACCAGTAGGTTCAAGCACGATACGTTCGCGGCCAGTGAGGATATCCCCGCCAGAAGATAAAATATTAGCTGTTGATAAAACACCCGATAATTGTTGTGGTGAAACGCCCAATTCTGCTAATCGCGCATTGTTATATTCAACAAAAATTGATTCTTCTTGGGCACCATGTATATCTACCTTTGCGACTTCCTGTATTTTTAACAATCGGTCACGTATATCATCAGCAACCTCTTTTAGTTCAGCATAGCTATAACCATCACCGGTCAGGGTATAGACACTACCAAAGACATCACCAAATTCATCATTAACAAAAGGACCCTCTATACCATCTGGCAGGTCCTGTTTAACATCTTCCACTTTACGTCGCATATCATCAAAGATGGGACGCATGTTTTTATAAGACTCTAGAAAGTTAACATTAATAATTGAAATGCCATTACGGGATTCACTTGTAATGAAGTCCACTTCTGGCATCTCTTGAACTTTCTTTTCCAGTTTGTCAGTAACCAACAACTCAACTCGCTCTGGATTAGCACCAGGAAATTGTGTAGAGATAACGGCAACACGAACAACAAAGCCTGGATCACGGGCCTTGGGTAACTGTACGTAGGCACTGATACCACTAAGTATCAGGATGGTCACTAATATTATCGTGACGCGATCATAACGAAATGCGAGTTGAGTAATGTTCATGTCTAATCGATTAAAACTTTTAGTCCCGGCCGAATAACATTAACACCTGCGACAACCACTTTATCACCATCCTTAACGCCCTCAATGATTTCCAAGCCAGTGGGAGACAATTCACCTGTGCTTACTGTTTGTCGTTTGACCAGACCCACGCCTGTTTCATTTGTTTCCTCGACGAGGAAAACATAACGGCCTGTCACATCTTCGCCGACAGCAACGGCAGGAATTATAAAGTTCGATTTGCCATTGCTCATATCAAAAGCAAAAGAAACTTGAGCGGCCAACCCGGAGCGAAGTCCATTTGAGGTATCATTTAATGCTACAGTCACTGTGTAGGTTGCACCCGCGATAGATGCAACGCCTACTTCTGTGACCTTTGCAGGAAATATTTTTTCAGGAATTGAACTAAAACTTACAGCAGCGTCCATATCTCTTTTTATCAAGGCGATCAGGCTTTCCGGAACTGCTAATTCAACTTCCAGGCGATCACCACAAGTAACAGATACAATAGTTTGACCGGCGGAGACATTTTCATTCATCTCTGTCAGTACATCAGCGACCCCACAAGGCTCGGTCGCTTTTAATTTAGTATAGGAAACATTTAAGCGCGCCAATTCCAATGCTTTTCTTGCAACACTGACTTGCGCCTTGCTTGACTCTGCCGTAGCTCTAGATGAATCCAGGTCATTTCTGGAAGCATTATTATTTTCATACAAACCTTTTACCCTTTCGAAGTTAGATTGAGCATTACGTAAAGTAGCTTCTACTTGTGACAAGTTTGCAAAGGCTTGTTGTGCTTCCAGTTGATATTGTGAAGGATCGATTTCTGAAATTAGTTGTCCAGCTTTTAATTGATCGCCCACTTCAACCGGGACAGATTGAATCGCCCCGCCTACTCTAAAACTTAAGTTGGATTCCTGACCTGCCTTGGCCAATCCCGAAAAAGTACGCATGGTCCCGGCTTCAATAGATGAGACTGTGATATAACGGACTGGCCGTAATTCTATCTCTGCGTTAGTTGTATCATCCGTGTTTTCGCCACAGGCACTCAAGAGAAAAAATGAGATTGCTGGCACACATAGTTTTATTAAGTTGTTCATATTTCCGTTCCCGAAACAGGCTGATTTAACGATTCCTCGCCTTGTAATATTGATCCAGCTCTTGATACCAATATTCGAATCCATCCTCTGTCAGTAATAGATCAAAATTTGCTACCGAGCGTTGTATTTCTATCCAATCGATCATAAAAGTATATTGTGCTTCTACCGCAGAGAGGTTTGCTGCTAGCGACGCATCTTGCGCATCAATTAAATCTGTAATTGACACAGCACCTTTTGAATATGCATCGATTACCAAAAACAGGTTTTCCTTCGCTGCATCAGCAGCGTCTCTTGATAAGCGAATTGCAGGATAACTCCCACTTGCTTGTTGTATTGCAGACCTTACACGCGCTTCTATTTGTTCTTTTGTATTTGCACGTTGATAGCGGCTTTGAATTAATGTGTTATTAGCTCTTGAGACTGCTGCCTTTCTGGCTCCACCAGCAAATAAAGGTAAGGTTGCCTGCAAACCGATAGTCCATTGGTCATCAGATAGATTTGAATTATCTCCCAAACCACCTCGTTCAATATTACGTCCATATTGTGTGTTTAGGTTTATATCAGGCACATAATATGCGCGTTCAGTGGCGAGTAATTGTCGTTGGTTAGATGAGATAATAAAGTCTGTTTGTTCTAATTCGGGTGAATTATTGAGTGCACGTTCGACTTCAAATTCAGTAAAAACATCAAAGCTAAGAGGATTATCAAAAAAGCGTTGAAAACGTTCACTATCGAGAATGACCAATAAATCAGCAATACCATTATCGGTTACTGCAATGGCTTCCGATAGAGTCATATTCAATTGTCGTTTTAATTCTGTTTCAGACTGATCGCGTAATGATTGAGCTGAATACAAATTGCGTCTATCGGTCGCCAACTGGCTTTGCCAGCGTAACACTTCTGAGCGATCGGTATAGCCAATCTTTAAACGTGTCTCTGCTAATTCAAGATTTGTTTCTGTAACAGCCAGATTGGATCGTCTTACTTTTTCTGTCGCATTTGCTAATAATAACTGTAAATAGGCCGTTGAGCTTGTACTTATCACGTTCAGAATACTGCTTCTCAATGCAGCAGATTCAGCTTGCTGAAGCAACTTAGCTATCTCGTAGCCCGATTTATTAGTTTCAGAATAAATAACCTGACTCGCTGTCAGTTCTGAATCAGATGAACGTTGTGCCTGCGATAATCCAGCACGGTCGCGATCAATCTGCGATATGCCAGCACCAATACTAAATTGTGGTAGTAATGGTGAACGTGCATTTTTGACATCATCCTTTGATAACGCCAAATCCAGCTTATCAATTTGTAATGAAAGGTTCGAACTAATCGCTTTTTGTATTGCTTCAACCAAACTCACAGAGACTTTGTTGTTAGTAACTTCTTCATAAAGCAGATCTGCCGATTCCAAAGATTGCCATTTAGGAGAAAAACCAATTGCCCTTGCCGTGCGCATATTGATTGCTAACTTTTGTGGTTGTTCAAGTTCGATTTTTAATGTTGATGCATTTGAGCCCAGTAATATACTCTGCATATATAAAGCAATGCGCCTTGCATAGCGTATGGTATCCACCTCACGCCCACTTGAAGTGGCAAGCAGACCCATTTCAAGTTCGACTCGGCCTAGTAAAGAGAAACTTGGAATCTTACGTTCAACCAAGTTACTGGCAAAGCGCTTGAAATCCTCTTCACTAAAGCGTAACAACGGTGGGACATAAATCGCATCTATTGTTGGTGGCAGTGTTTGTAGAGTACTTTCCGGATCATCAATAACCGGTAATAAGGATAACTCAAACCCGAGTTCTTCCTGTACGCTATAAGTTGCTCCACGTAATTGTGGCAATGCTTCCAGGAACAATTTATCAACTACGATTGCCAAATGTTTATATTGGTTTAATTCATAAAACTGACGCAGATCATCAGCAATGGTTCGCCCTTCACTGACATAGACATAATTATGTTTACCACTAGCTTCGTCTTTATATGGTAATTCCTGCAATATACGATCAGCCACAATCGGAGCAATAACCGGCTTGTTTAATGTTTCAATTTGAGCAGCTTGATGTGAACTCAACAAACCATTGGCAATGATCATGTCCACTGAAGGATCATTCAATAATTCATGTAAGCTTTTATTAATTCCATCAACACGCCAGTTACCATGCAAGACCTTATCTTGAGGAAATTCTATATTGAATTCACCAGCAGTTAATTCCTTTACTTCTTTTATGATTTGATTGATTGGAAGTATTTCACGTTTGATTGGTCCATCTAAAACAATGCCAACGCGAATAGTATCTACAGCTTGTACTGAAGACAGCGAAAGAATAAAGAGTATAAAAAGATAGTTAATTTTTTTAACTAATTTTGACATCATTACACTATACGGCAATAGGCGCAGTGATTTTTGGATGCGCCTCGTAATTTATTAACTCAAAATCTTCGTAACTAAATGCCAGTATATCGTTTATATTTGGGTTGATTCTCATCTCGGGAAGCGGAAAAGGTTTACGTGATATTTGTTCTTCAACTTGTTCAAAATGGTTTAAATAAATATGTGCATCACCAAAGGTATGCACAAACTCTCCAACTTTAAGTCCAGTTACCTGTGCAATCATCATTAATAGCAAAGAGTAAGATGCAATATTAAACGGCACGCCCAGAAAAATATCTGCGCTACGTTGGTAGAGTTGGCAAGAGAGCTTTCCATCAGCAACATAAAACTGAAACAAGGCATGGCAAGGCATCAACGCCATTTGATCCAATTCACCGACGTTCCATGCACTGACAATCAAGCGACGCGAATCTGGGTTTTGTTTTATTTGTTCAATGACGTCTGTGATTTGATCTATAGTCTTGTCTGTCGTGTTCCATGATCGCCATTGTGCACCATAAACCGGACCTAAATCACCATGCTCATCAGCCCATTCATCCCAGATGGATACACCATTATCCTTAAGGTATTGAATGTTTGTGTTACCTTGCAAAAACCAGAGCAATTCATAAATAATCGATTTCAGATGACATTTCTTGGTTGTCACTAATGGAAAACCATTATTTAAATCAAATCGCATTTGATAACCAAAGACGCTAATAGTCCCGGTACCCGTACGATCCTCTTTTTTTGTGCCATTTGATTTTACATGGCGTAATAAATCCAGATATTGCTGCACTTTTAGTTAATTTCCTTTAGCTCGAAAAGCGATGCCAAATAAGATGAGACCGAATAATATCATAGGAGCAGAAAGCAACATGCCCATAGTTACGAAATCAAATGCAAGATAGCCAATATGCGAATCGGGTACCCGGACAAATTCAACCATAAACCTGAAAACGCCATATCCAAACAGGAACAATCCTGAAATTGCCATGGCCGGTCTGGGTTTGGATGAAAACCACCAGAGGATAATAAATAATATCAGGCCTTCAAGAAATGCTTCGTAAAGCTGCGACGGGTGTCGAGCAATCCCGCCTGCCGCAGGGTCTGGAAAAATCATCGCCCATGGCAAATTACTTGGTCCACCCCAGAGTTCGCCATTAATAAAGTTACCAATCCGGCCGGTTCCTAATCCAATAGGAACAACGGGGGCGATAAAATCAGTAACATTGAAGAAGCGCTTATTGAATTTATGGCAAAAGAACCAGACAGCAGCAAAAACACCTAGCAGGCCACCATGAAAAGACATGCCTCCTTGTTGAAGATAAATAATCTCTATCGGGTGCTGAAGATAATAAGGCAGATTATAAAAAATCACTGACCCTAGCCGACCACCAATAATAATACCCAGCATGGCATAGAAGATAAGGTCTGAAACCTGTTCTGAACTATATCCCCACTGCTCACGGCTACCGCGAAGCCGCAATAACCACCAAGCCGCTAAAATTCCAAGTATGTAACTGATTCCATACCAATGTATCTGTAGAAACCCAAGGTTTAGAGCAACAGGATCAATATCGGGATAGGTCATCATGGTAAGTAGGCACTGACATTCAGGTGATCGATAAAGTTAGAATTCTCAGATAATAGTCTGATAAAAAAGGTAAAAATAAGTTTAAGAAATTCGACTTTGCAGCCGCTATAAGTCATTAACGTCTCATAATATAGTTTTTATTATTAACGGATACCAATATGACAGGAAGACAGACGATTTCAAGCGTGAGATTAGAAATTCAAAAAATCGACCATTTACCCGCTATGCCATCGATAGCGCAAGAGATTCTTATTGCCTCAAATGATGGCAGCAGCGGCTTAGATGATATTGCAAAGATAATAAAAAAAGACCCCGCCCTATCTGCAAAAATTATAGGTATGTCTAATTCTGCATTTTTCGGTTTTGGACGGAAAGTCACAACACTGGAACAAGCCATCATTAATGTTCTCGGTTTAGATTTAGTAAAAGGCTTTGCACTAAGTTTGGCGATGAGCAGTGTATTTAATCCGGAAAAGTGTCAACAGTTCGATTTAAAAAAATATTGGTCTAGTGCATTTATCACCGCAGAGCTAGCCTCTGGATTTGTAAATCTCATTGATTCAGACCAGACCCTAGACCCTAACCAGCTCTATCTACATGGATTGTTACACAACATAGGTATCCTGGTATTAGTCGACAGGTTTCCAAATATCATGTCCGAGTTATTTACTACTGCAGCAGAAAATAAAGAACAACGTTTAATCGATTACGAAACAGAAACTATTGATTTCAACCATCATGAAGCAGGTGCCTGGTTAGGACATAAATGGAAACTCCCATTTGAGATTATCGATATTATCGAACATCACCACAATCTGAAATATCAGGAAAGAAATGCTGATACTGTCGTATTAATAGGCCTATGTTCACGAATTTCTCGCCAGTGGATTTTGCAGACGAACTACGATCCTATGCAAGAGGTTGAGGCTATCAAATCACTTAATATCGATAAAAATGCTTTAGAAAAATATATATCTAAATCATATAAAAAACTTGAAAACATAAACCAGCTAGTTGATGAGATTGCGAGATAATACTATGGAACCAATAAAAGACATCATGGGTAAAGTTGAAATACCAGCTGTTGTTAATGCCCAGTTTATGCAGTTGCTAAACTCGCTATCTGGTCTGAGAATTATCTCGAATTTAGGTAATAAACAACTCAATCGAGATCGCTTAATTGATGCCATGATGCACGCGGTCTTCGAACATCTTGAAGCAGAAGAATTGTCACTCTATTTACTTGAAGAAGATTCGCTTAAATGCGTTGCAAACCTAGACTGGAGTGATTTTACTAAAAATAACTCTTCAATCAATAATAAAACTCATAGCTGTTTAATGAGTGATGGCGTCTTGGGAAAGACAGCCACAAACAAAGAAATTATTCATATACCCAATTGTAAAACATCAGACGAAAACTTGATCCATTATAAAGCTAATGAGAAAGAAATCGGTTCTTTGATCTGTGCGCCTTTATTGGTTAATGATTCCTTATTAGGTGTCATTGAGTTAATTCATCCTGAACCAAACCATTTTGATTCATGGCAAGAACACTCCGTGATTATCTACGCAGATTTAATGAGCATGCTCTTAAATAACGACAAACTTATGCACAATATGAAAAATATTGTCGATGTTCGTACTGAGGAACTTCGTAATGCCCTTGAAGAGTCTGAAAAATTAAAAGCACGCTATGAAGAAATGTCGGTTATTGACCCATTAACTAAACTATTTAATCGCCGCTATTTTTATACAGAAGTCACCGCAAGTATGGCCAGGGCAAAACGCTACGCTCAACCCTTCAGTCTGATGCTGATGGATCTGGATCATTTTAAGATGGTGAACGATTCACATGGTCATGAATGTGGAGATAGCGTTTTAAAAACCATTGCGGAGATACTTACTCAGTTCACCCGCGAAGGAGATACGCTTGCTAGAATTGGTGGCGAGGAATTTGTGCTGGCACTGCCCGAAACTAATCCCGTAGGCGCACAAAAACTTGCTAAACGAATCATATCGACAATTCAAGAAACAGATTGGGATTGCCGGGGAACCAAAATGGATATAACAATGAGCATCGGCCTTTCTTCATTACGTCATCATGAAAATGATTTGCTTGATGATGACTTTCAGGTAAGTGACATTCTTAGGGAAGCTGATCGTGCCTTATACTTTGTCAAAGGTCATGGAAGAAACAACATCAAATCTTATTCAGAGATTCAAGAATAACGGTTCACCACAACATTTATACTACCCCTGCTTCAACTTCTCTAAATCACAAATAAATTTGTGGTTCCCCTTGATTTAGTCTACTAAAACTAGAATGATACACGGACAAGAAGCTGAGATGCGGCTTGGCGACATCAGTTGTCCGTATTACATCATTATAATTTTAATAATTACAATTAGATATATAAGCATCCTTCGTCTTAAAGTTAACAAATTTCAATAAAGCAGGGGTTTCTTTCTGGGAGATTCTGCTTTTATTTCTTATAGCTATTAAATTTAAACAATCTAAAAAGAGGGAAACATTAATGGCAACGCAAAATAAAAAATTGCTGACCTGGATCGACAATATGGCTGCCTTGTGTCAACCAGATAACATCGTATGGTGTGATGGTTCAGATGCAGAATGGGACAGCATGTGGGATATCATGGTCAAAGGCGGTACCGCCAGAAAACTAAATGAGGACAAGCGTCCTAACAGCTACCATGTTAATTCGATTCCTGCTGATGTAGCGCGAGTTGAGGATCGTACCTATATCTGTTCAGAGAAAGAAGAAGATGCTGGCCCGACAAATAACTGGGCTGATCCAACTGAAATGCGCAAGACAATGAACACTATGTTCACCGGGTGCATGAAAGGTCGCACCATGTATGTCATCCCTTTCAGCATGGGCCCTATCGGTTCTGATATAGCACAAATCGGAGTTGAAATATCAGATTCACCTTACGTCGTCGCAAACATGCATACCATGGCTAGAGTGGGTAATGCAGTACTTGATGTTTTAGGTGACGATGGCCACTTTGTTCCATGCCTACACTCAGTCGGTGTTCCATTAGCTAAAGGCGATAAAGACGCGCCGTGGCCTTGTAATCCAGACAATCGATATATCGTTCATTATCCAGAGACCCGTGAAATCTGGTCTTTTGGTTCTGGTTATGGGGGTAATGCACTGCTAGGTAAGAAATGTTTTGCATTACGGATTGCATCTACCATGGCACGTGACGAAGGCTGGATGGCTGAGCACATGCTCATCCTGAAACTCACAAACCCTGAAGGCGATATTAAATACGTCGCCGGAGCTTTTCCAAGCGCTTGCGGTAAAACTAACCTTGCCATGCTGACGCCAACCATTCCCGGCTGGAAAGTTGAAACTATCGGCGACGATATTGCCTGGATGAAGTTTGGTGCAGATGGCCAACTCTATGCGATTAATCCTGAGGCAGGTTTCTTTGGTGTCGCGCCTGGTACTGGCATGGCCACAAACCCGAATGCAATGTTGTCTATGGAGTCTAACGCTATTTTCACTAACGTAGGTGAAACTGATGATGGTGATGTTTGGTGGGAAGGTATGTCAAAAGAAGCACCTGCTCATTTAATTGATTGGAAAGGCAATGATTGGACACCAGAGTCAGATACCCCTTCCTCACATCCAAATGCGCGATTCACTGCTCGTGCTGGTCAATGCCCCGTCATTGCTGATGAATGGGAAAATCCTAAAGGTGTTCCTATAAGTGCAATTTTATTCGGTGGTCGTCGTGCCTCTGTGGTGCCTTTGGCGACAGAATCATTGGATTGGAATCACGGCACGTTCCTCGGCACTATTATCGCGTCTGAGATGACTGCGGCTGCTTTCGGAGCCATCGGCAAATTACGTCGTGACCCTATGGCAATGCTGCCCTTCTGCGGTTACAACATGGCAGATTACTGGGGCCATTGGTTAGAAATGGGTAAAACGGAAGGTGCAAAAATGCCTAAGGTTTACTACGTTAACTGGTTCCGTAAGAACGAAGCTGGCAAATTTATGTGGCCAGGCTTTGGCGAGAATAGTCGTGTACTAAAATGGGTCTTCGAACGATGTGCTGGCAGCGCTGATGCGATTGAAACCGCAATAGGTAATATGCCAACATTAGATGCCATCGATTTTAGCGGTCTGGATATGACTGAAGATGACATTGCTAGCTTGATGCGTGTGGATACTGAAGGCTGGTTATCTGAGCTACAGGGTATCGAAGAATATTACGATACCTTTGGTGATCATTTGCCTGCAGAATTGCGAGCACAGGTTCAAGCCCTTCGAAACCGACTTGAATCAACTCAACAAGCTGTAGCGTAATTAATTTACGTAATCTGATTGAAGCCCGCCTTGTGCGGGCTTTTTTTATGTACAGGATGTACTGTCAGGATTTATGCTCCTGCACCAACAGTAGGCGCTTCAAGCGAATCCTAAGTACCTGCATCCATGCAGGCAATGCTGCGGGGGCATGGACCTCGGTATCCCCTTGAGGGGTGTGCGCAGGAGCAGCGATTTACAGGGACGTATTTGGTAGAGTCGAGTCTGGAACAGAGACCGAGGAGTCCGAAGCGACAATTTTAATGTGCCTTAGCCGGGACAGCTGCCATTAAGTATTTTTTAATTCAAGATGGGAACTACAATCATGTAATTCCCATCATCAATAATATTGATGTCAAACTACTAGTATTAATTTGATACGGCGTACCTGAACGAACAAGGGGCTTACCTTTATAGCCAACGCCTATACCTGCAGCTTGCAACATGGGTAAATCATTCGCTCCATCCCCAACTGTACAAGCCTTCTCTAGTGAAATTGCTAATTGTTTAGCTTCTTCTTTGAGTACGTTTAATTTCGTATTCGCGTCAACAATGGGTTCCCGTACTTTTCCTGTTAATTTACCATTGGTAATTTCCGCCTTGTTACAAACATAATGATCAAAGCCCAAGTTTGCAGCTACTACTTTTACTATCGGCTCAAAACCACCACTGACAAGCACCGTACGTATGCCGTGTTTCTGGGCCAAGTTAACCAGCTCTTCTGCACCAGGGTTAATTAGAACCTCTTCTGCAATCTCACTAAAAAGCTTCTCTGAAACACCTTTCAACAAACCAACGCGTTCATCTAGAGCTTTACGAAAATCCAATTCTCCTCGCATTGCTCTGGCAGTAATTTCACAAACCTGCTCCCCAATGCCAATACTCGCTGCAATATCGTCTAATGTCTCAGTTTGAACAATCGTGCTATCCATATCGCAAATTAAAAGTTTTTTCTTTCGTCCAGCAACCGGCAAAACAAAAACATCAGCATCTATGTTTAATACCAAAACCAGTAGTTTTTGAAATATTTCCCATGTACCTTGAGTTGTTGCTGAAATAAAAAACTCAGTCGCCTGTTTATCAGGCAACGTATTGATGGAATCAATAACGATATTGTTATCATCCAAAAGCTGTTGTGCTGATTTAACAACAGCGTCATTAGTCGGCAGTGATACCAAGACAACAACAAATGCTGTTTCTGTATCCTCTGTTTCGTTTAATAACCAATAAGGGTTTGGAAAAGACATGGGCTCATTCATAAAATTAATGAATTGAAATTCAGATACTGTGCATCACGGATATGCTCAATTGCTCTTATGCCATCAAGATCTGTTGATTTAATTGGTGCGTCTATCTCAAGTAAAGAAATCGCATCACCACGACTTTCCCTACGCCCAAGATGCATATTGGCAATATTAATATTTTGCTTGGCCGCAAAGTTACCAATCGCGCCTATCACCCCCGGTTCATCCTGATTAGTGATATACAGCATATGCTCACCAAATTCTGATTCTAACTTAATACCTTTAATTTCAATTAACCTAGGGCGATTCTGTATTAAGGTACCGCAAACACTTCGTGTTTTATCTCCGGCTGTAATACTGATGGTGACGCGATTGTGATACACCTCTTCGAGATCTTCTTTTGCCTCAGTAACGTGTATACCTCTATCACGTGCTACTTCACGCGCATTAACCACATTGATATCATTAAAGTGTGGTGCTAACACAGATTGCACAACCTGAGTGGTCAACGGTTCTACATTCAGCTTCGCTGCATCACCAGCAAACGTTACTGTTATTCCTTGAATTGCCGTATGACTTAGCTGGCCTGCAAATGCCCCCAGGTAATTGGTCAATTGAAAATAAGGTGCCAGCTGTCTCACTTCTTCTGCTGACAGGTTCGGTGCATTCAGTGCATTTTTTATAGAACCTTCTAAAAGGTAATCTGAGATTTGTTCAGCAATTTGTACTGCAACTTTCTCTTGTGCTTCTGTTGTAGATGCACCGAGATGTGGTGTACAAATCACATTCTCCAATCCAAAGAGAGGATTTTCCTTTGCCGGTTCTTCCAGATAAACATCTAACGCTGCGCCTTTTAAATGGCCGCTTTCCAATGCAACACGCAATGCCAGCTCATCGACTAAACCACCGCGGGCGCAATTGATCAACAGAGCACCTTTCTTCATCTTATTAATCGCAGATGCACTGATGATATTTTCTGTCTCTGGCGTCTTCGGGACATGCAATGAAATAACATCAGAGGTAGTTAGTAATTCTTCCAGTTCTACTTTTTTAATACCCAGTGCATTAGCACGCTCTTCTGTTAAATAAGGATCATAGGCTTGAACCTTAAGACCAAAACCTATTGCCTTCTGTGCAACGATAGATCCGATATTGCCAGAACCTATAATGCCGAGCAGCTTGCCAGTTAATTCTACACCCATGTATTTAGACTTGGCCCAGGCACCTGCATGAGTCGTTTGGTTGGCCTGCGGGATATGCCGAGCCAAAGAAAACATCATCGCTAGTGCATGCTCCGCCGTAGTAATCGCATTACCCATGGGTGTATTCATAACCACAACACCTTTCCCTGTGCATGCCGGGACATTAATATTGTCAACACCGATCCCGGCACGACCGACAACTTTTAATTGCGTTGCGGCCTGTAAAACCTTTTCTGTCACATTGGTTGAAGAACGTATCGCCAGACCATGAAAGTCAGGAATCATATCGAGCAGTTCTTCTTCTGTCATTTTCCCAGTTTGAACGACTTCAATTCCTCGTTGTTCAAAGACATCTACTGCTTGACTAGACATAGGGTCGGAAAT
This sequence comes from Gammaproteobacteria bacterium, assembly GCA_021773235.1. Classification (GTDB taxonomy): domain Bacteria; phylum Pseudomonadota; class Gammaproteobacteria; order Eutrophobiales; family Eutrophobiaceae; genus UBA7359. Next base: position 104,598 of record JAJFKL010000021.1, read on the forward strand.
TAATACTCGTACTTTACTCATGATACTTCTCCTGAATTTAATTCTTCATTTATCCAACGCGCATATGCCCAATCTAGCCACGGCATTAATTTTTCCAGATCAGTCGCTTCAACTGTTGCGCCACCCCATATTCGAAAACCTGTGGGTGCACTACGATAAGCGGCTATATCATAAGCAACGTCTTCTTCTTCCAACCATTGACACATTAAACCAACCGCTGTTTGTTGTTGTTCGTCACTTAAGATTGAAAATTCTTTGGACACAAGCTTTAAACACATTGACGTGGTAGATAATGTTTCTGATTTATTTGGCAACCAATCTATCCATTCGGTTTCACTCACCCAAGTATCCACGGCCTTAAAATTATCATCACAGCGTTGAATCAGTGCGGGTAGTCCACCAATCGATTCAGCCCAACTTAATGCCGAGTGCAGATCCTCCAGCGCCAACATACTAGGTGTATTTAATGTCGCACCTTTAAACACGCCTGAAGTCACTTTGCCGCTCTTGGTAATGCGAAAGATCTTCGGTAATGGTCGCGGTGGTTGATAATTTTCTAGACGCTTAATAGCCTTTGGACTTAAAGCTAGCATCCCGAATCCCCCTTCACTACCCAATACTTTTTGCCAAGACCAGGTAACAACATCGAGCTTTTTATAATCCATTTCCATGGCAAATGCTGCAGAAGTAGCATCACAAAAAACAATGCCTTTTTGATCTGGAGAGATCCAGTTCAAATCAGGAACTCGAACGCCACTAGTCGTGCCGTTATAAACGAAGACGATATCGCGATCAGTTTTTGCCTGAGTTAAATCTGGCAAATCACCGTAGTCAGCTTGATATATATTCAGATCATCAATCTTCAATTGATTCTTAATGTCACCAGCCCAATCACTGGAAAAACTTTCCCAGACAAAGACATCGACACCGCATTGCCCGAGCATCGACCATAAGGCCAATTCAAAGGCTCCGGTGTCAGAAGCAGGCACGATCGCGAGTTGCCAATCATCAGGTAAACCTAATAATTTAGCCGAATGCGAGATGGCTTCTTGTAAACGTGATTTTGGGATTGAGGCTCGATGACTTCGGCCAAGATTACTGACAGAAAGGTTAGAAAGATTCCAACCTGGATGTTTTTTACACGGTCCGGATGAAAAACGAGGATCGTCCGGCCGCAATGCAGGCTTTTCACAAAGCCGTTTAGCAGATGCGTTCATTGTCTAATCTCTAATTAGTCGACGGTTTGCTCCGTCAGGCACGGAAAATACTATCTGAATTTGGCAAGAATGCAAAAATTATTTTTTTATTTGTAAAAGGATTGATATTGCTTTGAGCATTAAATTCACTTAATCTGCTGCGTCGCATCATTAATTAAAATATTAATCAAGTCTAAAGGTATCAGTGAAACCATGGCCATTGAAACTGAAAACTACGTTACAGCAGGAAAGCTACAGATCAAAAAAAGTCTCTATGAACTCGTAAAAAAAGAGATCGCGCCAAAAACAGAAGTTACGAGCAAAAACTTCTGGGCATCACTAGAGAAAATACTTTCCGACTTCATGCCAAGAAATGCAGCGTTATTAAAAAAACGCGATGATTTACAAAAAAAGATAGATGCTTGGCATATTGAACATCGTGGAAAAAAACATAAGCCTGCAGCCTATAAAAAGTTCCTGAAAGAAATCGGTTATCTAGTCGATGAAGTTGAAGATTTTAATATTAATACTGAAAATGTTGATGATGAAATTGCACTTGTACCGGGCCCTCAACTTGTCGTTCCATTAGATAACGCCCGTTATGTTTTAAATGCCGTTAATGCGCGTTGGGGTAGTTTATATGACGCCTCTTATACGACTGACACCATTCCACAAGGAAATGGTTGTAGAAATATCAAAAAATATAATCCCATCCGAGGTGATCGTGTTATTGAGCGTGGACGAAACCTGCTTGATAGACATTTTGCATTGGAAAGAGATACACACAAGCATGTGACGCAATATCTTATAAGAAATAATCAACTCGTAGTGCATTTCGGCGACGGCACTGAAACAACATTACTCAAACCACAGCAGTTTGTAGGATATACCGGTAAACCAGACAACCCCGACTCGGTGCTTCTCTCCCATCATAATTTACATGTGGAGATCAAATTTGGTGATGGCCTATTTATTGGTCGCCGCGACCATGCCAAGATTTATGATATACATATTGAGTCTGCTATCACTGCGATCATGGATTGTGAAGACTCAGTTGCCTCTGTCGATACAGAAGATAAATTAAAAGTTTATCGTAACTGGTTAGGTCTTATGAAAGGCACCTTAGTTCGTTCAGTTGAAAAAGATGATAAAACGATCGAACGTGCCATGGAACCAGATAAAAAGTTCATTGGGTCAGGTGGCAAACCTGTAATTAAAAAGGGGCGAAGCCTGATGTTGGTGCGTAATGTTGGCAGCCAACTTTATACCGATATGGTTTTGTTTAATGGAAAGCAGGTTCCTGAGACAATGGTAGACTTAATGGTCACATCACTTTGTGCTATCCATGATTTAAACGGTACTTCAAAACGTCCAAACAGCTTAAAAGGCTCTGTGTATATTGTTAAACCGAAGATGCATGGCCCCGATGAAGTTGCTTTTGCTAATGAATTATTCGCGCGCGCTGAAGAAGCACTCAATTTATCTAAAAATACCTTAAAAATGGGCATCATGGATGAAGAACGCCGTACCTCAGTTAATCTGAAAGCATGTATAAAGGCAGTGAGTGAACGTCTGGTTTTCATCAACACCGGCTTTTTGGATCGTACTGGTGATGATATCCACACGAATATGGAAGCAGGTCCTATCGTACCTAAGGGAGAGATCAAACAGGCTAAATGGTTACATGCCTATGAAGAATCCAATGTCCAGATCGGCCTTGAATGTGGTTTGAAAGATAAAGCACAGATTGGTAAAGGCATGTGGGCAATGCCTGAAGAAATGCAGAATATGATGAAGGCCAAGATTCAACATCTTAAGGCAGGTGCCAATACATCCTGGGTGCCTTCACCAGTTGCAGCAACATTACACTCTATTCATTACCATCGTCTCAACGTTAAAAGCAGACAAGATGCCTTGATGACTGCAGCCAAGGTACCGGTAGATGATATTCTCGATATTCCAGTGATGGATAAAAAACGTAAATTATCCGCGCTGGAGATACGCCATGAACTGGAGAACAATGCACAAGGCATACTCGGTTATGTATCACGATGGGTAGGCCAAGGTGTCGGTTGTTCCAAGGTACCAGACATCAATGATGTTGCATTGATGGAAGATTGTGCGACCTTAAGAATATCGAGTCAGCATATTGCAAACTGGTTGCATCATGGCATCGTTACCAAAGAAGAAGTGCGTGATGCAATGAAACGAATGGCAGTGATAGTTGACCGACAAAACCGTGACGATAAAAACTATGAGCCGATGTCCAAAGATTTCAAGACCAGTGTGCCATTTATAGCTGCTCTCGATCTGGTTCTAAAAGGTCGTAAACAAGCAAACGGTTATACTGAATTTATTCTGTATAAACGACGACAAGAACAAAAAGCGTTGGCCCAATAAAAGCTATTTAAATAAATACTCCCTCTATGAGGGAGTATTGTTCTTAAAGACTAAATCCAAATTCTTTTTCAAACTTCACTTTAAACTCATCAAGTGTAAATGAATGGTTTTGTGTTCCATGCTGTGCAATTTTTATTGAACCCATGAGTGATGCAATCCTGCCAGTCGTTTCCCAATCCATATCGTTAGTTAAACCATAGAGTAAACCTGCACGGTAAGCATCACCACAACCTGTGGGATCAGTAATTGATTCTGGTTTTACACAAGGGATATCGATTTGTTTTTCTTTGGTGTAGATAGTTGAACCATCACCGCCACGAGTAACAATCAAGGCATCAACCTGTGCTGAAATTTCATCTGCTGTCAGGCCAGATTTATCTTGCATCATCTGCCATTCATAATCGTTGACCGTTACCCATGTCGCTTTTTTGATAAACTGAGAAAGTTCATCACCATTAAACATGGGCATTCCCTGACCTGGATCGAAGATGAATGGTATGCCGGCAGCTGCGAATTGATCCGCATGTTGTAACATACCATCTCGACCATCCGGCGATATGATGCCTAATTTACAATCTTTAGCATCGGCAACTTTATTTTGATGTGATTCATTCATCGCACCCGGATGGAATGCTGTAATCTGATTATCATCCAGATCTGTCGTAATGAATGCCTGTCCAGTAAATGCCTCATCAATAACTGTAATGTGTTGTCGATTCATGCCGCGCTTATCCATCCAATAAGCATAGGGATCAAAATCCTTTCCAACTGTGGCCATAGGCAACGCAATTTTGTCATCAAGCAGATTAAGATTGTAAGCTATATTCCCGGCACAACCACCAAACTCGCGACGCATCTCGGGGACAAGAAACGAGACATTTATCATATGCACTTTCTCTGGAAGGATATGATTTTTAAACTGATCGGGAAATATCATAATATGGTCATACGCCATCGACCCACAAATCAAAACACTCATAAATTTAGAACCCTTTGCTATTAATTATTGAATACCACTAATTAAATAAAATTAATGGTGAATAAGATTAGTTATAATGTGCAATATATCACCCCTAAAGAGGCCTGTTAATTTTATTTTTTAATTTAGTTAATGTACCGTTAAACATGAAAAATATTCGTGATTTAAGACCATGACATTAACTCAGTCAATATTTCACCAACACACTCTCTTTGCTTTATTCGTCTATGGTTTAAGCATTGTTATTGTTCTGCCGATATTTGTATTTATTCACGACAAGCTTGATAACAACTTTTTGCAGTTGTGTTGGGATAAAGTAGGCATGCCATTAATTAGAGCATTTTTAATTATTGGCTTCATTCTGCTCATTTATCCGATTAATTTTGGCCTTGATACAGCACCACCAATAAATGATCTCCTGTCTGTTGATGATAAGCGATCAAGTTTTCTGATTAATATGATCTTCTTACTGACATTCTTTTTCCCATTCATCCCCTTGTTAGGTAAGTTAGATGAATTAACTATTCCATTGCAAGGCATCCTATGTTCGATGATTATTTTTAGTTGGCTATGCCAGGGGCTAAATATTAAAGACTATAGTTTGTTTCCTGACTTCAAAGTATTTGCTTTAATCATACTCATGTCTGTAGCCACACATTGGCTGGCAAAACATATCGCCGAGTATACTGGTGACTATCTTGATAGATTATTTCATCGAGAAGGTTTTAAAACACTTAGCTTTAAAGCCGTCGTGCTTATTATGCAATGTCCCGTTATATTAATATTTGGCATCTATCTCGGTAAACAAATACCTTGAAGATAAGTTTAAGACACTTTTTCTAGTTTCACTTTAGTCTTTGAGTTTTTAAGAACTGCCTTAAGGAAATGTCCAGTGTGAGAGTCCGGGTGCTTAGCCAATTGTTCCGGTGTACCCACCGCAATTATTTCTCCACCACCATCACCACCTTCTGGTCCTAAATCGATTATCCAGTCAGCAGTCTTAATGACATCAAGGTTATGCTCAATGACAATGATGGTATTTCCATGCTCACGTAATCGATGAAGTATATCGAGTAGCTGTTGAATATCATGAAAATGCAAACCCGTTGTTGGCTCGTCAAGTATATAAAGCGTTTTTCCTGTATCCCTTTTTGACAACTCCTTGGAAAGCTTTACGCGTTGCGCCTCACCACCGGATAAGGTGGTCGCATTTTGTCCAAGCTTGATATACGACAAACCGACATCCATTAATGTTTGCAACTTACGCGCAAGTACAGGGACAGCATCAAAGAATTCACGAGCCTCTTCAACACTCATATCCAATGTCTCATGAATATTTTTACCTTTATAACGTACATCCAATGTTTCTCGATTGTAACGTTTACCTTTACAGGTATCGCAGGGGACATAGATGTCAGGAAGAAAGTGCATCTCGACCTTTATCAAGCCATCACCTTGACACGCTTCACAACGTCCTCCTTTAACATTGAAACTAAAACGACCGGGTTTGTATGCTCGTGATCGGGCCTCTGCCGTCGCTGCAAATAATTCGCGAATGGGAGTGAATAACCCTGTGTATGTAGCCGGGTTTGAACGCGGTGTACGACCAATGGGGCTTTGATCAATATCAACGACCTTATCAAAGTGTTCCAGTCCATGAATTGATTCGTAAGGTGCTGGCATTGTATTCGCCCGATTTAAATCACGCGCTACTATTTGATAGAGCGTGTCGTTTATCAAGGTCGATTTACCTGAGCCTGACACGCCTGTAATACACGTCATTAAACTAACCGGGATAACAAGATCGACGTGTTTTAAATTATTGCCTGTCGCATCTTTTAACTCCATTACCTGCATAGGGTTATATGGAATACGCTGTTGCGGAATCGGGATTTGTATCTTTCCTGACAAATACTGTCCGGTTAAAGAGTTTTTATCGGCAGCGATCATTTCTGGTGTGCCTTGAGAAACGATCTCACCACCATGAACACCAGCACCGGGGCCTATATCAATCACATGTTCAGCGGCATTTATCGCCTCTTCATCATGTTCAACAACAATAACAGTATTACCTAAATCTCTAAGGTGATATAAAGTTTTCAGTAAGCGTTGATTATCTCTTTGATGTAATCCAATTGAGGGTTCGTCAAGAATATACATAACGCCAACCAGTCCCGCACCAATCTGACTCGCCAGACGGATACGTTGCGCCTCTCCTCCAGACAAGGTTTCGGCACTGCGTTCTAGCGTCAGATAATCAAGCCCAACATTGACCAGAAAGTTAAGTCGATCATTGACCTCTTTTAATATCTTAACGGCAATCTTGCCGCGGGCACCATCTAACTCAAGGGTTTTAAATAATGACTGCGCCTTGATAACTGTCATCGCAGTAATATCAGACAAGGCAATGTCATTGATTAAGACATTTCGTGCTGATTTATTTAAGCGTGTTCCCCCACATGACGGGCAAGGTTTATGCGTTTGGTATTTTGCCAACTCTTCACGGACCATGACTGAATCCGTTTCCAGATAACGTCGTTGTAAATTGGGTATAACACCTTCAAAGGAATGCTTGCGCGTAACAACTTTATTTTTATCACGCAAATACTCAAACTCTATCTCTTCATCACCACTGCCATAAAGTAATGTATTTTTTATTTCATCTGTGAGCTCTTCATAGGGTGTATCAAGCTCAAACTGATAATGCGCTGCAATTGAGCTAATCATCTGAAAATAATAGGCATTGCGCCTATCCCAGCCTTTTATGGCGCCACCAGGCAAACTTAGTTCAGGATGTTGAACGACACGCCCCGGGTCAAAATATTGAACATGTCCTAATCCATCACACTTACCGCATGCACCAGCCGGATTATTAAATGAAAATAAACGAGGTTCTAATTCACTCAAGCTATAACCGCACTTATTACAGGCAAACCGGGAAGAAAATAACTGTTCTTCAGTTATTTTGTCAGCTTCCATCGGTACAATGAGTGCGACGCCATCTGATAAACGCAATGCCGTTTCAAATGATTCGGCTAAACGTAATTGTAGGTCCTCCCTGACTTTAAAACGATCAACGACAACCTCGATTGTATGTTTTTTACGTAACTCAAGCTCAGGTACAGCATCCAATTCAACGATATGGCCATCAATCCGAGCGCGAATAAAACCTTCGGTGCGTAAGCGTTCAAGAACCTGAAGGTGCTCTCCTTTTCGTTCCTGTACTACGGGAGCCAACAACATGAGACGTTCTTCCTGAGGTCTGGCTAAAACCAAATCCACCATCTGTGTAATGGTCTGCGCCTCAAGTAAAGTCTTATGTTCAGGACAATGAGGCTGACCAACGCGCGCGAACAATAAACGCAAGTAATCATATATCTCTGTAATCGTACCTACTGTTGATCGGGGGTTATGCGACGTAGTCTTCTGCTCAATAGAGATAGCCGGTGATAAACCTTCAATGTGGTCCACATCAGGTTTTTCCATCATCGACAAAAACTGTCTGGCATAGGCAGACAGTGATTCGACATATCGCCTTTGTCCATCGGCATAGATGGTGTCAAAAGCCAGAGAAGATTTTCCCGAACCAGAAATACCCGTCACGACGATTAACTTATCGCGCGGGATATCAATATCAATATTTTTTAAATTATGGGTTCGAGCACCACGTATACTAATCGTATCCATTCAAAGATTTCACTATTCTAGAGGCAACCTGTTAATATAAATGGTTTTGCATACTCGATCCAAGATAACTTCATAATAATGAATTCAAAGTCCATGTCAGCTACCGAATTGAAGGCAGCATTGTCGCTCTCTGCGGTTTTTTTTCTACGTATGCTACCTTTATTCATGCTACTTCCAGTGCTCAGTCTGGCTGGAGACGCATACCATGCCTCAACACCGCAATTACTTGGTATAGCACTAGGCATTTATGGTCTGACACAGGCCAGCCTACAAATACCCTTTGGCATGTTATCGGATCGATTTGGAAGAAAGCCGATTATATGCCTAGGATTGATAATATTTATTATAGGCAGCCTAGTTGCGGCAATGTCAGATTCAATTTATGGATTAATCTTAGGTAGAGCCTTACAAGGGGCTGGTGCTATAGCAGCGGCAATAATGGCTCTGGCAGCTGATCTCAGCACCGAAGACCATCGCACCAAGGTTATGGCCATTATCGGAATCACTATTGGCATCTCATTCTCAGTTGCCTTTGTATTAGGTCCTTTGTTGTATAATTACATAGGTATAAACGGGCTGTTTTATTTTGGCATTTGTCTGGCTATCCTGGCGATATTAACCCTGCTCATCATAGTCCCAAATCCGACAGAACAAACCAATAGAGATAAAGGTTCGATTAATCTTCAGAGCTTAAAATCAGTTCTCTCTAACCCGTATCTGCTTAAACTAGATATCAGCATCTTTAGCTCTCATCTAATCCTGATGGCCAACTTTGTCGTGATTCCACTCTCATTGCGCGATCATGTGCAAATCGAGCCTACATCACATTGGCAGGTATACCTTGGCGTTCTATTTGCGTCTTTATTTATTATGGTGCCTTTTATGATGTTTGGTGAACGATTGAAGAAAACAAAAGCATTTTATATCACCAGTATTCTACTTATCATCCTCTCTCAGGCTGGGCTGGCTTTTTTCCACTTAAATCTGGTGTCCTTGGTCTTATTTATGGTTTTATTCTTTGGCGCATTTAATTACCTGGAAGCACTCTTACCTTCCGAGGTCTCAAAAGCCACTTCGGCTGAAACCAAAGGTACTGCGCTGGGAGTCTATTCCAGCTCTCAATTCATTGGGATTTTTATTGGTGGTGTAATTGGTGGTTTTTTTCACCAACAATTCGGCATTGCAAGTGTTCATTCCTTTTGTCTATTCATGGCGTTATTATGGCTCTGCATAATCATGTACCTGCCTCATAATGAGAACACGTATAAAAATAGACTTGAAGAAAATATGGTCTAAAGCGAAAATGATTTTTCAAAATATTTGTCTGGAAACTGAATCTATTCTTTATAAAATGATTCTTTGAAGTTTTATAAGCCTTTCACAGACTTAGATAATACAGTTAACAATTAATCCAATATATTTAATATTTTTAGGAGAGCATCAACATGGCACGCGGTGTAAATAAATGCATACTAGTTGGCAATCTGGGTAACGATCCAGATATACGATACACCGCAGGTGGTGCTGCAGTGGCAAACATTAGTATTGCGACTGCTGAGTCCTGGAAAGATAAAAATAGCGGTGAGCAGCAAGAAAGAACAGAATGGCACCGTGTTGTTTTTTTCGGCCGTCTTGCAGAAATTGTTGGTGAATACCTCCGAAAAGGTTCACAAGTTTATGTCGAAGGCCGCCTACAAACTCGTAAGTGGCAAGACAAGGAAGGACATGACCGCTATACAACTGAAATTGTTGCAAATGAAATGCAAATGCTTGGTAGCAAGAGCGGTGGTTCTGCAAATTACGAGTCTGCACCTCAATCTCAACCTGCTCAGAACCAAAACTATGCACCTGCTGAATCACAAGCTGCACCGGCATCTTCACCAGCAGCTGTAGCTGATGATTTTGATGACGATATCCCGTTTTAATTGCAACATTACTTTTTTCTATTTCTGTATCTAAGTGCACGAGGTTTAGCAATACCATAACCTTGTGCATAATCGACACCTATTTTTTTTAGCTCTTGCAAAATAGCATCGTTTTCGACAAATTCAGCAATGGTTTTTTTACCCATGATCTGCCCAATCTCGTTGATTGATTTCACCATTGCGCGATCGATTCGATCCGTCTTTATGTCTCTGACAAAGGCTCCATCGATTTTTAGATAGTCGACCGGCAAATTTTTCAAATAACCAAATGAAGATACGCCACTACCAAAATCGTCTAATGCAAAACGACAACCTTTCTCTCTAATTTTTTTAATAAATCGTATTGCATTTGATAGGTTTGCTATCGCAGATGTTTCAGTAATTTCAAAACATATTTTATTTGGGCTGACTAGATTCTCATCTAGTTTACTAATTAGATATTCCATGAACTCATCATTACCCAAGGTCTGCCCTGATAAATTAATGGTACACAATTCTAATTTCTTTTGCTTTGCAGGATGTGCCGCCAACCATGAAAATGCAGAGTTGATTACCCAATGATCTATTTTTGTAGATAATCCAAATCGTTCTGCGGCTGGTAAAAAAGCACCCGGAGGAATAACTTCACCATCTTTCCCAATCATGCGTATCAATAGTTCATAGTGATCACCCTGTTTTATACTCTGATCGATAGGTACTATCTTTTGATAATGTAATACAAAAAGATCTTCTTCTAAAGCTTGATTAATTCTGGCAACCCATTTCATTTCACCCCGATGCTGACTAACCTGCTTATCATCAACAGAATAAATATGTACCCGATTTCTACCCGCATCCTTAGCAGCATAACAAGCTGCATCAGCCGCACTTAATACCTCATTCACGTTACCAATTTCAACCGATATGGGTACCAATCCAATACTGACACCAATAGAGAACTTTTTGTCTTGCCAGACAAAACGAAATTCTTCTACGGTAGCTCTCAATGAATCTGTAACCCGCCGTGCATGTGCGATATCACAATGCTCCATCAACACACCAAACTCATCGCCACCCAGCCTAGCTAAGGTATCTCGTTTCCTGACCTGGCTTAATAATATTTCACTTAACTGTCTCAATAATTCATCTCCCGCCAAATGACCACAGGTATCATTAATTATTTTGAATTGGTCAAGATCGAGATAACATATAGCATGTTCTCCGGGCGTAGATAGATTAGCTTCTATAACTCGCTGTAATCGTCGTTCGAACTCCGACCGATTAACGAGTCCGGTCAGCGCATCGTGCGTCGCCTGGTAAGATAGTTCTTCAGAGAGGCGAAAAGCTTCTGAAATATCCTCACATACAATAAATAAGCTATGCTCCCCTTGTGCATCATTTACAACTCGAACTGATTCTCTGACCATAATAATATGACCATTCTTATGCACCTTGCGTAGATCCCAACGATGGACAATATCGGGCATCTCGAAACACTGCTTAATTTTTTCCCGTGCAATTTTTAAATCATTCTTATGAATAACTGCAGTAACATTTTTGCCTTTCAACTCATTAACATTATAACCAAGATGGTTCGCACCATATTCATTTACAGTCAGGATAGTGCCATCCTCACTTGTATTAAAAAACATCGCAGGTGTATCGTCATAAAGAGTACGGAATTGAAGCTCGCTTGCAGCCAAGGCGACACTTATTCTTTTTTGCTCTGATATATCGACATGGGTACCAACCATTCGTATTACGTCACCTGCACTATTTCTCACACCGAAACCTCGGGACAAAATATCAACGAAATATCCATCCTTATGTAGCAGACGAAATTCGATACTAAATATATTCGTTCTACCAGATGTATAATCATCGACCAGTGTGAATGTTTTTTCTATATCGTCTGGATGCAATAAGGCTTTAAATGCTTCAATTCCATTTAGTACATCATCAGTCTTATAACCCAGCATACTTTTCCATCTTGGTGAATAATAAATATTATTCGTATCCATTTGCCAATCCCATAATCCATCGCTTGCACCTTCCATGGCTAATGCAAAACGTTCTTCACTCTCACTTAATGCTGTCGTTATTTTTTCACGCTCAAAAATACCACCTAGGATCTGGGCAATATGTTCCATTAAGGAGACGTTATCTGCAGACTCTTGTATCGTATGAAAATAATTTCCGAACGTGCCAATTACTGAACCATCTGTCGCACGAATAGGGACAGAGTAGCTAGATTTAAGATCATAAGACAAAGCCAACTCAAAATAATCTTTCCAAAGCGGATCATTTTCAATATCAGGAACAATAATTGTTTTATTTAAAAATGCCGCTGTACCACAACTACCTGCTTTAGGCCCAACTTTGACCCCGTCAACCGCTTCAAGATATTCTGCTGGCAAACTAGGAGCAGCGACTGACCACAGTCGTGCGCCTTCCTCATCAAGTAAACGTATTGAACATTTTACATCCACAAATAGCTGTTCAATCATATTAATCACCAAGCAACATAATTCATTAAACGGTGGGTTTTGATAAATTATCTGAAATATCTCATTTTCTAACTTGAGAAGCGCTTCTGCTTTGTTGCTTTCATTTCTAACACGAATAGTTTGAATGCCATAACTCAGGTTATCAGCAAGATGTTCTAGTAATTCGACTTCTTCGATATCAAATGCATTTTTTTCTGCGGAATAGATCAAAAAACAACCAAAAGATTCTTCATCTATGTTTAATGGCAATGCAATCATGGAAGCATAGCCTCTCTCCAAGGCAGACTTTCTCCATGGTGTATAAACGGAATCTTTTAAAATATCACGACAAATATAAGGTTTATTTGTTCGTATGCAGATACCAACAGGCCCCCTCCCTCTTGGTTTATCATCCCATGAAAACAACTTATCCAAATAGCCTGCTTCATATCCGGAAATAGCATTAGGTATGACTTGTTTATTTCCATCATGTTCTGCGTAACCGACCCAAGACATCCTATAATTACCGACATTGATGACAATATCGCAAATGGATTGTAGTAATTTCTTTTCATCAGTTATATGTACCAGAGATTGGTTGCATTGATTTAATACCATCAAGGCACGGTTAGTCCTGCTAAGTAATGCATCTGTATGCTTAATATCACTTATATCTCTGGTAATGGATAATGTAGATTCTTCTCCATTATGCTCGACTAGTGAGGCAGAAATTGTGCCTGGGTAAGCTTCGCCATTTTTTCTTTTAAATTCGAATTCGTGATTACTTACATAACCCTGATCCTGTAGTAACTTCACGTATTCTTCTCGATCTTTATTTGAAGACCATATTCCCAACTCAATACTCGTTTTACCTAATGCCTCTTCTTCAGTAAAACCGGTTGCCTGAGTAAACCCTTTATTCACCTCAATCATGTTCCCATCCTTGAGTCGGGTTAGAACGATAATATCCGGGCTAGTTTCTATAGCTTCCGATAAACGTTTCTGACTATTCTTAAAAGCGGCATCAGTTTCTTTTTGATGCGTTATATTGAACATCACGCCACGTAATCTATCCGGCACACCTGATTTATCCTTCACGACATGCACTAAGTCTTTTATCCAAACAATTGTCCCATCTGCGGAAAGCATACGATATTCAAACTGATGGTCCTTGCCATGTTCTGTTTGGAGAGAACAGTAGTTTGCAGCATCAACTCGATCATCAGGGTGAATATGATCTAACCAAAAGTTCTCTTGGTACCAATCATCTATAGGATACCCGAGCATTTTCTCTGCTGGATCACTAACGAAGGTAAACAATAATTCTGGCAAACGCACTTCCCAAACAATCGCATCAATATCATTTATAAGCGTGATGTATTGTTGTTCTCTTTCTTTTAGTGCGAGTTCTATTTTTTTTCGTTCAGTAATATCACGCGTTACTGCAAGATGCTCAAAAACAAAACCTGAACTATCCTCTACTGGACGAGCATGAGTTTCCATCCACCTTCGGGTTCCTTTTAAACCCACAAGTTCAAATTCAAGTGAGCATGTCTCGCCAGCGAACACACGCTGATTTAGTGATTTGAATTTTTCCCGATGATCTTCTGCAATTAATTCATAAACACACATCCCCGTTACCTGTTGTAATGAATCGGCTTCTATCATTGTCAACCCAGCAGCATTCATGTATATCAATTCACCATCTTTCCCAATCTGTTTGAAGCACTCGGGTTGGAGTTCAACCATGTATTGAAATTTTTGATAATTGAATTCAACTTCCTTGAATAGTTTCCTTTCTTCCAAAGTCTGATCAGTAATATCCTGAATAAAACAATAATGACTAACTGGAGATTTATCATTTTCCAGTCCCTTAACCATAACGATATGGTTATAAAAGACCGTCGCATTTTTACGGATACCACGTAGATTTATTTCAGATCGTCCCACCCCCATCATTTCTTTATAAGCACTGTCTGCGAAACCAATATCATCCTGGTGAATGGTATCTTTCCATCGCATACCCATAATATCTTCAGGCTGATAACCATAGACCTCTGCATAATCAGCATTAACACTGAGATAATTTCCTTGCCTGTCTATCCGGGCAACACATTCAAGTGCATGCTCGAATATATCACTGACATTCGAAGTCGATTCAAATCGTTGTTTTTTGGGCGTGTATGTTTTTTTGGTCATCAATAATAAATTAATGTACTAAGCAAAAATGTTTTGTCCTTAGTTATCGTTCCATGCACTATCCTGTGAAGCTCATATTTACGAGCATCAGGAATTTATTATTTCTTAAGTATAAGTGTAGTTATATTGCTACACTTAAATTTAATTAAAATGTGATGTAGTTCACGTTGTGATGTAGTTCACATATAGAATGTATTTACAATATCTGTGCCATTGCCCGATATATTCCTAATAGTTACTACGAAATAATATTAATAAGGCTAATTAAACTTAAATCATTATCACCCATGTTACTGATATATATATATAAATAACACTTTAGGACGTATAGGATTATGTCGATAATTACTCAAATCAATTTACTAAAGAAGCGACGCACCAAGATTCTCGCTACCTTGGGTCCAGCAAGTAGTGAACCAGAACAAATACGAAAGTTGATTAAGGCGGGGGTCAATATCTTTCGTCAAAACATGTCTCATGGTGACCATAGTTATCACATAGAAACCTATAAACGAATTCGTGCAATAGCTGAGGAGCTGGATCTACCAGTCGGGATATTGGCGGATCTTTGCGGTCCTAAAATACGAACTGGAAAATTCAAGAAAGGTAGTATTGAATTAAAAAATAATGAAACGGTTATTGTTACAACCCGTGATGTTGAAGGCAAACCGGGATTAATTCCCTCACAATATTCCTCTCTTGCAAATGATGTGGAACCAGAAGACAGGATATTGCTTGCGGACGGAACACTTGAGTTAGAAGTCGACAACATCGAAGGCACAGAAATTTCTTGTACAGTTATCTACGGCGGCACCTTAGGCAATCATAAGGGTATTAATTTACCAGGTGTAAAAGTATCAGCACCATCGCTTACTGAAAAAGATATAACAGATGCAAAACTAGCGCTTGAGTTAGGCGTCGACTTTCTCGCACTCTCTTTTGTGCGTTCAGCAGAAGATATTCTTGATTTAAGAAAATTAATACAATCCCATGATAGTGACGCACGAATTATTGCAAAAATTGAAAAGCCAGAGGCTCTCGATGAAGCAAGTGCTATTCTCGATGCCGCTGATGGCATTATGGTAGCGCGTGGAGATTTAGGTGTTGAACTTAACCCCGAACAAGTCCCGGTTGCACAACATCAATTGATAGATCTAGCACGTAAAAAATTCAAACCTGTGATAGTCGCTACACAAATGCTGGAATCCATGATTGAAAATGCGCGCCCAACACGAGCAGAGGTGACTGATGTTGCCTATGCAGTAACACTAGGCACAGATGCTATTATGTTATCTGGTGAAACTGCAGTTGGCGCTTTTCCAGTTGAAGCGGTTAAAATGATGGACCGTGTTGCAAGACAAACTGAATCCTATCTTTGGACTCACGATGCCTATAGTGCAAAGCTGCCTGAGAGTAATTCAAAAATCGCTATGTCTGTCTGGGATGCCGTCGCAAATTCAATGGCGCAAATGGCACAGGATCTTAAAGTACATGGAGTCGTTGTTATATCGCAAAGCGGCATGTCTGCAGCAACGATGAGTTCAGCAAGACCAGCCGCTCCTGTTGTTGCAATAACTAATCGCCCTGATATTTGCCGAAAAATGGCAATGCTATGGGGAGTAATACCCGTCCTTTCTGAGAATGCTGGGAAGTCTAATCCTAATGTGCTCGCAAGGAAGGTAGTTCTAGATGAAGGTCTCGCTTTAGTTGGTGAAAAAATACTACTTATACGTGGTTTTCACAGTGACAATGCATTGAACACACCATCCGTCACCGTGATAACTATTTAGTCATATATTCCGTTTAAGCTATCTTAATTTATAGATAGGTACAGCATCATCTGCTGCTGCTTGATAGCGCACAGAGAAATCATTAAAACTTTTCAGTGCTTCTTCAGCATCCTTGCCTTCACTCACTTCAAAACAATCGATACCACAACGAAACATAAAAAACATTTGATCACGTAATACGTTCCCGATCGCGCGTAACTCACCATCGAAACCATACCGATCGCGTAACATTCGAGCATGAGTATAGGAACGACCATCTTTAAAAGCCGGAAAATCAAGTCCAACAATTGAAAAATGTTTCAAGTCTTCAGACAATTCTTCTGTCTCTATATCACCGTCAATCCAGATAGCATGTATTGAATCTTGTTTTAATAATTCTTCACAATTCGCCTGCCAATATGTAAAAGGTAAAATGACTTTACCTTCAGGAATTGGTGCTGAATCATCTAATTCACGTGCGATGATCCAATCATCATCACTAATCTTTTTATCTTTAATTATTCGCATAAGCTTTTTCCTTCACTGCTGTCTTCGGATAAACGCGATCCTTGAATGGAGTAATACCGACCCGACGATAAGTATCCAAAAAACGTTCCTCATCTTGGCGTTGCTCAACATACACATCAAGCAACTTACTAATTACATCGGCGACCTCTTCTTTCGCAATAGAGGGCCCGAGACGATCACCCAAACACGCATCTGTTTCAGCAGAGCCTCCTAGCGTTAGCTGATAAAACTCCTCGTCTTTTTTTCTGACGCCAAGAATACCGATATGCCCTACGTGATGATGCCCACAGGCATTCATACATCCAGACATCTTGATCTTTAAGTCACCAATATCGTGCAAATAATCAATGTCATCGAATCTATCGTTGATCTGTTTGGCGATTGGGATTGAACCCGCATTTGCTAATGCACAAAAATCCAGACCAGGGCAACAGATCATGTCCGTCAACAGACCTATATTTGCTGTAGCCAGATCTTTTTCAGATAACTTTTCCCAAAGAGAAAATAAGTCAGCTTGTTTAACATTTGGCAATACCAGGTTTTGATCATGCGTTACAACAATTTCACCATAACTATATTGATCAGCAAGAGCAGCAATATGATCCATTTGTTCATCTGTTGCGTCGCCAGGTGCAATGCCGGGTGCTTTCAAAGAGACAACTACCGCTTTATAACCGGCAACCCGATGCGTAAACAGATTTCGTTTCGCCCAATTGGAAAAAGCTTTATTTGATTTTTCTGCTTCATCAAAGCTCGTGTCGTCAGCTGCATTGTTATCATAGTCAGGAGAAGTAAAAAATCCTTTGACACGATCAATCTCTTTTTGATCAAGTTTTAAGACACTATCCTTTATATGCGACCATTCTTCCTCAACTTGACGGGTAAATTCCTCTTTACCGAGATCATTAACTAATATTTTAATACGGGCTCGATACATATTATCTCTACGACCATACCGATTGTAGACACGCAATATCGCTTCAAGATAAGAGAGCAAGTGTTGCTTCTCCAGGAATGGTCTGATACTTGGTCCGATAAATGGAGTACGACCTAAACCACCACCGACGATCACATTAAAACCAATTTCACCTGCATCATTTTTAACCAGATAAAGACCTATATCATGTACTTTAACAGCGGCACGATCATCCGTTGCACCTGAAACTGCAATCTTGAATTTTCTCGGTAAGAATGAAAACTCAGGATGAAAGGTAGACCATTGTCTGATTATTTCGCAATAAGGTCTTGGGTCTTCTAACTCATCTTCTGCAATACCGGCAAACTGATCTGATGTCGTATTACGAATGTCATTACCACTTGTTTGAATCGCATGCATTTCAACACTGGCGAGATCAGCCAATATGTCTGGCACTGTTTCAAGTGCAGGCCAGTTGAATTGAACATTCTGACGCGTACTGAAATGGGCATAATTCTTGTCGTACTTTCTGGAAATATGAGCCAGCATTCTTAATTGTTCACTCGATAACAAACCATAAGGAATCGCGACTCTAAGCATGGGCGCATATCGTTGAACATAAAGTCCATTCATCAAGCGTAATGGACGATATTCATCCTCAGTCAATTTTCCCGCTAAAAAACGCTCGGTTTGGTCGCGGAATTGAGCCACTCGTTCATCAACGATGGTCTGATCGTAATTATCGTACTTATACATATGATTGGTGTTTGTCCTACAGTTTTAACGGATGCGAAAGATAGCAGTAAGTTTTAAGACGGAAAAGGAATGGATTTTACTATATTTATTCGTAATTGTTATATAAAGCAGCCACAATTTTCGTCGGGTAGATAATAACTGAATTCAGTGTAAATCAAAGACTTTGAAGCTATTTATTATTCTACGAACCTTAAAAACAGTGAAAAGTCACAGCTCAAAATAATTATGAGCGCCAAGTACCCTGGATTTATTACGCAGAAAACTGATATTTCGCGAGCAAACTTCTACCCTTACGAGTTAAATATCCTTCTGCATCGATGAAACCTTTGGTTTTCGCCATTTTGAATAAACGGTCTGGTTGCTGCTTTGATAAATAAACTAGCCCATCACCGTAGCGACAATCCAATACTTTGGCTATATCTGATTCTAAGCTCTGATCTGTCTCTGATGATAAGTTGCTCAACTCTTGCCCCTATAACAATTCAATTATAAATATATACCTATATATATTATATAGTTATATAAAATACTTAAATTAATATGTCAAATAAATCTTGTATCTTGTGATGAGATAGACATATTTTCAAGGTTCGGCCTAAAAAGAACTGGTTTTTATGCGTTTTTAAGGAATATGTTGTTTCGCAAGATAGTCGTGAGTACGCATTTCTTCTAATCGACTGATAGTTCGCTTAAAAGGCTCTTGTAACCGCGTTCCAATGTAAAGCGCATCTGGATCTGCCGCCGCAGTAATAATCAACTTAACGTTTCGATCATAAAACTCATCGACCAGTGTGATAAATCGTTTCGCTATATCATTGGCGTAATCATCCATCACCGGAATATTTGCCAATAATACCGTCTGATATTGTCTGGCAATTTCAATATAGTCAGCCGCACCTCTTGGCCCATCGCAGATCGCCATGAAATCAAACCAAACAACACCATCACCACAACGCACTGTTTGAATAGATCGCCCTTCTATTTCAAGTAAAGCCCCTTCTGTACCCGCATCAGGACAAACATGTGTGAAGTCTTCTTCCAACACAGCATTTGCATTATCATCGAGAGGTGAATGGTATATCTCAGCTTGATCAAGAAACTGCAATCGATAATCAATACCTGAATCAACATTAACGATATCAGTATGTTTTTTTAATAGATCAATCGCAGGTAAAAACCGTTCTCTTTGTAATCCACCTTGATATAGCTGATCGGGATGTTGATTCGATGTGGTGACTAGTACAACACCTCGTTCAAATAAAGCGTCCATCAAACCTGCCAATAACATTGCATCGGTTATATCTGCAACATGAAATTCATCAAAACAAAGTACCTGTGTTTTTTCAGCTAATCTATCAGCAACAATCTTTAGCGGGCTTTCAATATTACCCAGTGATTTGAGTTCTTTATGTACGTTTTGCATGAAGCGGTGAAAATGAATTCTTATCTTATTTTCAATGGGTAAACACTCATAAAAACAATCCACCAGATACGTTTTTCCACGACCAACACCACCCCAAAAATAGAGACCCTTGACCTGCTGTTGTGCGGATATTCCAAAACAAGATTTAATTTTATTTAGTAACCCATGATTTTTCTGTGGAGACTCACAAAGTGAGTCATATAATTTTTGCAGATACATAACTGCCATTTCCTGTGCTGGATCGGTATTAAAGCCTTTCAAGCCAAGATCATTTTTATATTTTTCTAATGGAGTCTGCATGTGTTATTACTTATTATGTATTTTGAACTCTGGAATTATTACTCTGCCACGTAAGCAAAGATTAGCCATAAATAATATCATGACCCGACCATGCTGCCAGTAATAGTATTACTGCTATTAGTTATTATTATTTTTCTACCCCAATTTTGGGTGCAGAGGGTAATTAAACAATACAGTCAAACAATAGATGAACTCCCGGGAACAGGTGGAGAACTTGCCCAACATCTTATTAATCGCTTTGAACTGGAAGATGTCTCGGTTGAGAAAACAGACAATGGCAATGACCATTATGATCCAGAATCAAAAACAATACGTCTCTCTGAAGATAATCACGATGGAAAATCATTAGCCGCAATAACAATCGCAACACATGAATTCGGTCATGCGTTACAACATCATACCAATTACAAACCCTTGCTTTTAAGAACGCAGCTAGCAAAAAAAGCGGCCGTCGCTGAAAAAGTCGCTTCGTTTATTCTAGTCAGCCTGCCATTTACGTTAATCCTGGTAAAAGTACCCGCAGTCACCTTCATTATGCTATTGGCTGGCCTGACTATTATGTGCCTACCCATAATTCTGCATCTCTTTACGTTACCCGTTGAATTCGATGCCAGCTTCAATCGTGCCTTACCCGTTTTGAGTGAAGGGAATTATGTCCCTGATTCAGCGATGCCCATTGCCAGAAAAATACTCTCTGCTGCTGCATTGACTTATGTATCAGCCTCTCTTGCAAGCCTGCTTAATTTTTATCGATGGTGGGCAATACTGAAACGTTAATAATTGCTGAGAAATATATTTAGCTCTTATTTAATTATTGGAATCACTATCGTCAGGCAATGCCTTATTAACAAGTTCATCTGGCAGCCGTCGTTTTATTTTCAAGTCCCCCAACTTTCGTATCGCTTCAACCTTAGCTACAAGATTACCCCGACCATCGGTCAATCGATTATGCGCCGTGTCATATGCAGACTGAGCCTTACCCAACTTATCACCTATATCTTCTAATGCAGTTACAAAGCCGGTAAATTTGTCATACATATCACCAGCTTGTTTGGCTATTTCCTGTGCATTCTGGTTTTGGTACTCATAACGCCACATATTTTGAATAACCTGAAGATTCATACTTAGAGTAGAAGGACTAACAAGAAAAATGCCGTTGTTAAAAGCATCCTGAAATAATTGTTCATCATTCTCAAATGCCAACATCAATGCCGGTTCGATTGCGACAAACATCAACACCATATCTAGTGAATTAACACCCACCAAATCATCGTAACTCTTTCCTCGCAAATCACTAATATGTTTTCTTATTGAAGCAAGATGCTCTTTCAATGCCTGTTGCTTGTCCTGTTCATCTACAGCTGAGTAATATCGTTCATACGCATTTAATGAGATCTTCGAATCAATAATAACGTCTCTTTTATTCGGTAAATGCACAACGATATCAGGATAAAATAACTTACCAGTCTCATCGCGATAACTAGCCTGCGCTTCATACTCGCGACCATTTTTTAATCCCGAGTCTTCCAACACTCTTTCCAGAATAACTTCACCCCAATCTCCACGTTTTTTACTCTCACCTTTTAACGCCTTGGTAAGATTTATTGCATCTGTGCTCATTTTTTCATTCAATGATTTTAGATTCGTTATTTCATGGAAGAGAGACAATCTATCCTTGGTTTCTTTATCGTAAACATCTTCGATCTTCTTACGAAAGTCGCCCAACTGTTCTCGTAAAGGGTTTAATACTTCACCGATGTTTAATTTATTTTGATCTGTAAACTTCTTACTCTTTTCTTCAAGGATTTTATTAGATAGGTTTTCAAAGGCATCCGTCATCTTATTTTCGGCTTGTTCCAACAAGACCATTTTTTCTTCTGTTGCTTTTCTTTCTTCATCAAGCTTTGTGTACAACTCAGCGATTGTAACTTTGTTATTCTCTACATCTTTTTGCAGATATTTATTTGAATTCTCACGCTCGCGGATTATGTTATTGAGTTCCTCTAGGCGAGAATCTTTATTCTCAGTACGCTCTTCTTCTACTGCTAATTTGCGTTGCAGCTCATTATTACTATCAGATAGCTTGAGCATTTTGTTTCTGTAAATTAACCAGACTACGGCTAACCCCGAGACAAACCCGAGAATCGCCGCCTGTAGCGAATAGTCATTTATTAATAATTCAATCATGCCTTGAATTGATCCTTCAGGATTACCGTTTTGAGGTCGCTATTATTCTTAAGATTGGACACCTTACCTGATGAAACCGTAATATTAAATGGTTGCATCAGATTGTGAATTATATGAATAAAATGCACTAATATATCGTTGCTTCAATGTATTTATTGTTTATAATCAATACTTAGTTGACAATACTAAAAGTGCATTCATCCTTTTTAACCGGAACTTGATGAAACTAAAAGGCATTATCTTCGATGTGGACGGTACCATGGCAGATACCGAGGAAGTCCATCGCCAAGCTTTCAATAGAGCATTTCAAGAATTTGACCTTAGCTGGCACTGGTCAAAGACCGATTACTACAAATTACTTTTTATTTCAGGCGGTAAAGAACGCTTTAAAATTTGCCTGAATGAAGACAAAGAACTTAAAAGCAAAGTAAAAGATCCTGGTTTATTTATTAAAGACTTACATAAGTGTAAATCAGATCATTATCGCGAAATGCTAGCAACTGACCACATCCAACTTCGTCCCGGTGTTAAAAGGCTAATCGATGAAGCACAAAACAAAGGGTTGCGACTAGGCATAGCAACCAGTTCATGTTTAGCCAACTTGAATACACTAATAAATACGACCTTAAATATCGATCCCAAAGAGATATTTAATACTATTGTAAGTAGTGACAACGTAACAGATAAGAAGCCTTCACCAGTTGCATATCAATGCGCACTTGCAGGACTGGGATTAGATCCTGAAACCTGTGTCGCTATTGAAGATACCCGAAATGGAAATATGGCGGCACTTAGCGCCGGGCTACAAACTATAATCACGACTCACGCCTATACAACAGACAATGATTTTACGGGAGCTTCAATAGTCGCTAACCACCTCGGAGAACCTGACAATGCGTTTAAGGTTGCACAGGGCTATACTTATGATAAGTCATTTGTGGATGTAGAGCTTCTGGACAATATTATCTGTCATAACCTTGACGATACATCTGATTTTGGCTTACCAGAGATTGCATCAAATATTAATTAAGACATCTCCAAATCAGCCGAGTAATATAAAGCTGACATTTAAATCTCAAGTAAAAATTATTTTTATACATAACAATGACCCTATCCGAATTTCGCTATATTGTTGCCGTCGCAAAAGAACTACATTTTGGACGTGCAGCGAAAAGTTGTTTTGTTAGCCAACCAACTTTGAGTGTCGCCGTAAAGAAAATTGAGGAAGAATTAGGGGTTACGTTGTTTGAACGACATCAGCATGAAGTTTCAATTACTCCCATCGGCCAAATTATTATTGACCAGGCAGAGGTAGTCTTAAATGAAACCAAGACCCTGAAAGAGCTCGCTAATCAAAATAAAGATGAATTGAGTGGTGAATTAAAGCTTGGCGTAATCTACACCGTTGGTCCATATCTTCTACCAAAACTAATACCTGTTATTAACAAACAAGTTGGTGATTTGGTGTTAATTATTGAAGAAGACTATACGGAGAACTTGTTCAACAAGTTAAAGGCCGGTGAGATTGATGTTGCTATTCTTGCAAATCCGTTTGACCATCCCGGTATATGCACAGAGGTTCTTTATCAAGAACCTTTTATGGTGGCATTACCCAGCAATCATCCTTTAACTAAAAAGAAGAAACTCAAGGCGGATGATTTATTAGATGACACAATGCTGTTGTTAAAGTCAGGCAACTGCTTTAGAGATCAAGTCGTTAAGGTTTGTCCTTCTTGCATTAGTCCGATTGGGAACAATACACACATTCAGAAAACACTACAGAGCAGTTCAATTGAAACCATTCGACAAATGGTTGCCGCAGGAGTCGGTATCACAATACTTCCCAGCTCATCGGTCAATGCTCAGTCTGGTTTAAATGGTCTGCTGGAATACCGTCCTTTCACCAAACCATCGCCCTATCGCGAAATTATTATTGCCTATCGAAAATCCTTCCCAAGAATCAAAGCAGTTGAGCTCATTAAAGAATCAATCGCTAATTGCAAATTAATTACCTGATAGTTTATTTCCTAAGCACAATAAACGCTGCTGCATTACCTCGAAGAATCAGAAATAAAAGCGAGTCTTCTTTTTTATCTACTGCTTTTAAAAATTGTTCCAGATTTTTAACCGGCGCTTTATTAACCGATGTAATAACATCACCGGCTCTCAAGCCGCTACGCCAGGCAATACTGCCACGTTCTACGTTTGCAACAATAGCGCCTTCAGTTTTTCCAAAATAAGGACTATCTTGTTCTATATCACCAACCGAAACACCCTGTAACAATTCATTAACGGATCTTGGATCTGTGCTTACTTGAGCTCTTACATCAACGGTCACAACAAATTCTGATTGCTTGCCATCGCGTAACACTTTAAATTTTATTTTTTCACCGACCGGTAATAAACCAATACGGTTTGCAACATCATTTGCATTAACTATATTTTTACCATCAATAGAAACAACAATATCACCTGTCTTCAAACCAGCTTTACTCGCAGGGGAGTTCTCAAGTACTTCATTAATAATCGCTCCGCTTTGTTGTTCAAGTCCAAAGGCTTCCGCAAGGGCAGGACTAATATCTTGCATGCTTACACCAAGAAATCCGCGTTTCACTTCTCCCGTCTCAAGTAGTTGTTCTGTAATCTGCATAGCCAGATTAATGGGAATTGCAAAACCGATTCCTATGTTGCCACCGCTTTGAGAGAAAATAGCCGTGTTGATACCGATTAACTCTCCGCGCAGATTTACTAACGCTCCGCCAGAATTACCGGGATTGATTGATGCATCTGTTTGTATAAAATCTTCATAACCTTCGATACCTAGGCCAGATCGACCTAGCGCACTGACAATACCTGAAGTAACAGTCTGTCCAAGACCAAATGGATTACCAATGGCAACTACAAAGTCTCCCACTCGTAATGCATCTGAATCAGCTGGCTTAATTTCAACCAGATTTTCTGCCGGTATTTTTATAACTGCCACATCAGTTTCTGGATCAGTACCCACTACTTCTGCTTCAAGTTGACGACCATCACGCAAGGTCACCGTAATTTGAACCGCATTTGCAATGACATGATTATTGGTTAATACCAAACCTCGCTTTGCATCCACAATAACGCCCGAACCCAGACTACTGGTTTTACGCTCAGCGGGTTGATCCGGCACATTAAAGAATCTACGAAAACGTGGATCTGAAAATAAAGGATTTAATTGTTGTTTGACCCGCCCTTCAGTTGCGATATTGACCACCGCTGGGGTAGCACCTTCTAGCATGGGAGCAAGAGTGGGTATTGCTTTTCCATCTACCCCCTGTGGTAGCGCTGCATTTGCTGAAGTCGCTAATAAAGAAAATGTAATAAGGAATAATTGCGTAAGTAGTCTGGAAAAATAATTTTTCATGTAGTGTGTTCCGTTTTTATTTCTTTATTAGGAAGTTCTATTTTCAGAAAAGTTCATTACGATTTCTTAAAATGATACGCATGAAATTTAAGGCGGACCAAGTCCGCCTTAAATATATTTAGAACGCTTAACCGTTTACTTGTATTTTACGAGGTTGCACCTTTTCATGTTTTGGCAAGGTAATCTCTAACACTCCGTTTTTACCTTTAGCTTCAATGCGTTCGGCATCAGCTGTATCTGGCAAACTAAAACGTCGATAAAAGGCACCGTTAACGCGTTCCACACGTTTATAACCTTCATTCTCTTCTCGCGCTTCTGATTGACGTTCGCCTTTAATTGATAGAACGCCATTGTCCATCGTGATCTCAATATCTTTTGGATCGACGCCAGGCAAGTCTGCTGTAATCAAGAAGCGATTCGCTTCTTCTTTGATATCTACGGCAGGACTCCAACGACTAGTTGTTACATTTGAGTAATCGCTATCATTATCGGCTAATGCCTTATTTGAGAAGCCTGGTTGATTCAGTTGGTGTTGTAATCGACCCAATAAACTCCATGGTTCATAATTTACTAATGTCATTTTTCTATCTCCAGAATTATGTTTTGTTGACTTAGTAAAAAGATGGGGCCAGCCAAATAGTTTTCAAGAGATGCGAATAAAAATATTAAATTCTGTAAGCAGTCTTGGTCATCACTTTAGAAGTCAGATTCATTAATCGTTTCACTGTTTTAGGTAATACCTTTGCGCCTGCAGTCTCAGCAGTTGTCGCATGATGTAATTCATCTTCACGCATTTGTTCTAAAATTGATCGACTACGATGATCATTCACAGGTAATTGTTTTAGATGGTCATCAAGATGTCTCACTACCTGATATTCAGTTTCAGCCAAAAAACCCAGATTCCATTTGTCGCCAAAACAACCCGCAATTACACCGATGCCAAATGAGCCTAAATACCAAACTGGGCCAAGGTAACTGGTATGGTTTCCCAGTTCATCAAGTCTTGACTCACACCATTCGAGATGGTCAATCTCCTCATCGGCAGATTGTTGCATGGCTTTTTTTAGTTCTTCTTCTCTGGCAGTTAAGGATTGAGCCTTATATAAAGCTTGTGCGGCAATCTCCCCAGCATGATTCACACGCATCAAACCAGAGACATGCTCCTTTTCATTCTCATCAAGATTAGTCTCAGGGTAAGATGCGGCCGGGTAAGGCCTTTGCTCCCGAGTCGGACTTGCATTCATAATATCAGCCAGGACAGAATCCAGAGCCATAATGCTACGGTCAAATACGCTATATTGTCTTGATTTCATTGAAAATTAAGTTAATCTCCGTGTGCCAATCTATAATAAACTGTCTCTGTAAAAATTGCCTGTCTGGAAAGACCAGAATATTCATCAATATTAGATGATAATATCGCTCGTATAATATTGACAGGTCAGAGGTCAATCCGTACTATTCCCCCTCTTTTTTACCCGGGTTACCCGATTTCTAGGAATTAGCATGAAAACTTTCTCTGCAACACCTGCTGATATTAAGCGCGACTGGTTCGTCGTCGATGCCTCAGGCAAGACCTTAGGCCGTTTGGCGACTGAAATTGCAAGGCGCCTACGCGGTAAGCATAAAGCTGAATATACTCCGCATATGGACACTGGTGACTATATCGTCGTCGTCAATGCAAAAGATGTCCGAGTATCAGGCAACAAAACAACAGACAAAATGTATTACCACCACACGGGCTTCCCAGGTGGTATTAAATCAATCAGTTTTGAAAAATTGATTGCCAAAAAACCTGAGCAAGTCATTGAAAAAGCCGTAAAAGGCATGCTGCCAAAGGGGCCATTGGGCCGGGAAATGTTCCGTAAGCTCAAGGTATACCCTGATGCTCAGCATCAGCATTCAGCTCAACAACCGCAAGTACTGGAGATTTAAGGGATGTCAGACGTTTATTACAGCACCGGAAGACGCAAGAGTTCAGCCGCACGCGTATTCTTAAAACGCGGATCTGGTGAGATTACAATCAATAATCGTACACTTGACCAATACTTCGGACGTGAAACTGGCCGAATGATTGTTCGCCAACCTTTAGAAACTGTCGAAATGTTGGACCAATTTGATTTCAACATCACCGTTACTGGTGGCGGGATTTCAGGACAAGCAGGTGCAATTCGACATGGCATCACCCGTGCTTTGATGGAATATGATGAAACACTTCGTAAGCCACTGCGCGCAGCTGGTTTCGTTACACGTGATGCTCGTGAAGTAGAACGTAAGAAGGTCGGCTTACACAAAGCCCGCAAGCGTCCTCAATACTCAAAACGTTAATACTACATTCTGTATATTTAAAAAGAGGGTTTTACCCTCTTTTTTTTCGCCTACAGTGTAAGGTTAGAAGACCAACAGTAAACGCTTGTAGGTGATATCGGGAAGTGCACAGCCTGCCCTTGGGTGCAGATTCTCAGAAGATTTGAACAGAACCGCTAAGCCATGAGAATATATAACTCACTAATAATTTGGGGGTTCGTCTAATGGTAGGACTGTGGACTCTGACTCCGCCAGTAGAGGTTCGAATCCTCTACCCCCAGCCATAACAATCAATAACTTATATAAATTATTTTCCTTGTTTTCCTAAATAACCCTAGTTTGTTGGCAGTACTGTTGGTAGTTATGCCTCACCTAACCTTATGTAAATTCACCCTGAGCATGGAAGTCTTATGGTCATAGACATACATTGCAGGATGCGAAGTTAAAGATATTGTAATTAACTTTGTTATCCGCCAAGTAAATATTGAGATGCTTTCTCTAATAATGGGCGATATTTCATTCCTTTTGCGGCTATTGAATCAAATAATTTCAAATGCTCAACTATTTTTTTCCAAGCAGTTGAACCTTTAATTTCTGTCACATTTTCTTCTTCCTGTATATATATTTCCGAAACCTCAGAAAGCATTTCTTTAAATGCACGCTTTAGCCCTTTTGCCCCATATATATGAAATCGATTAATTGCGTCCTCGCTTATCCTTGCTAGCTCAAGCAACATTTGTCTTAATACAGAGTCATTGGGTAATTTATCAATCGCACCCCTCAATTCATCTATGCTCTCTTTAATTTTTTTCGTGTCGTTATCGTTAATATTATTTTCTTTAGGTAGTCGCGTGGCACATACCTCCAACAAAGCTTTTTCAGATTCGGTTGCTTGGCGCATGCCTTGGTTGACGGCGTGAATAAATATTAATGTATCTAAAGAAGATAAACCTTTTATTAATACCGATCTTTCTTCTTCACCTATATCTGCATTATCTAAATCTTCTAAAAATTCTAAATACATCTTTTGTAATTCAATAACTACCTTTATCCCATCAATAGCAACTATTTTATTATCTTTTGGTTCGCTTTTTCCAAGCATGATAGGAACTAGTTGTTGGGCAGCACTTTGATTCTGTTTTAAAGTTTCCAATATTGCTAATAATCTGCCCGCAGAATTTGAATACTTTGGTTTAGTTTCATTCATGTTGTTCTTTTCTTGTATTAAAATATTTTGCGTTCATTGCACCTTCTCAATTAATTCAGCTCCAAGATTGTTCGATTTATTAGAAGCCGATGAAATCATATGACAGTCCATTTCTTAACCAAAATGATTTATTTGAGTAAGCATCGATTATTCATGCGCCCATTTAAATCTCTGCTTCAAGCCATTACAGTATTTTATATCTAATAGTTTTTTATGTTGTAATTGACCAACAACAACTCCCGGTGCAATACCAATTGCTTTTGCAAAAGCTCGAATCGAGTTCTTGCTAAAATCAGAACGCGCTATAAATTTAGCAAAATATTTTGGTGGGATGAGTTCACTTTCAGCAAATTTATCAGCTTCGTTTTCTTTTTCTTGGTCAAGTCCATTCGTTCCTTCTAAAAAGAGTTCTTTTTTCCCATGCAAAATTATATGACCCGCCTCATGAAAAAAAGTGAACCATAAATGATCATCGGTTTTATAACGAAGACTCAATTGTATAATTGCTTTATCTTTATTTAACCAACGAGTGGCACCGCTGACACCAGTCTTTGGTAACGCAGGGACAAAAACGACTGCAACTCCTCCCATTGCACATAATTCTTGCATAGCAGGAATAAATTGATCATGCCCTTTCGTTGTTAAGGCTCTAATCTCATCTAGTGCCTCTCGAAACTTAAGCTTGTTATAAGAAGCACATGTGATTTTTGATGCTTCTAGTTCACCTTGTCTTAGCCAAGCAGAGACAGCCTCAGGAAAAACTTCATGAGTCTGATTTTGACGATATGCGACATTTAGATTTGGCCACATATCATCCCATTGAGAGATATTTGCTATTCCAAAGAAACGAAGAACATCTATAAGCTGTTCTTTTTTATCTCTGGATTTATTTAGCCATCCAAATTTAGCCATCGCATTAACTGGAATATGGGTCAGCCAGTCAAGATCACGTTCCAATTCCTCTTCTTCGGCTAAACGAGCAAGTATTTCTTGGTAATGCGATTCTAAATTTAACCAATAATCTACAGGCATCCCTAAAGCTCGTTCGAGTTTTATAGCTGTCTCCGGAGTGATTGTAGAGTTCGCCTTTAATATTGAAATAATATGTTTAGGAGTAATCCCTGTTCGCCGGGCGAGTTCTTGTCGGGTCATCCCCCTAAGCTCTAATTCGTAATCAAGAATTTCTCCAGGGGAAACCGCGTAATCAGGCTGGAACTCATTTTGTATATCAACCATGGGTATCCTCCACTCCTTTGACTTTAATTGCTGTTACATTGCTCCAATCTAGACCACCTTCTGGCCTTATTGGGACTGGATCGTTTATCGGCTCAAAAATAAGCCTATAAGGGTGATCCAAATCTACTGATAATTGTCCTTTTTTATTACCTTTTAACTCATGGCAACGATGAGGTGGGCTGTAAGGTGGTGCAAAAAGCCCTAAGTTTGGAGCTGCGCGAAGTTGTGTCATGATAATTTTCAAGGACTTAGTACGCCTAGGCCCATGGGTTCTCACCATCTCCTTCTCCTCACTGAGTTGCTTTTGTATTTTCTTATTGGTGAAAATAATATCCATATAAAAAACCTTAACCTATATGGTTAATGATTTTATATAAATAATTGTCATTTAGCAAGGCTAGTTTTGGGAATAATGGTGATGACTAATTGTAAATATATGACAAAATATCAGAACGTGTAATTCTTAAATTAATTAAGATAACCCTCTAATAGCTAATTAATAAGGATATTAAATATGGAACAATTGAGAAGAATAGCGGCGGAATATTATATTAATTTTCAATCGCCAAAATACTTCTTAAACTTCAAGTCATGGGAATTATATACAACGATTTTATTTGCCATTCTTTTCGTGTACTTTTCAATCAATACTATCATCGAGCATGTTGATCTAAAGTTAGAAATACATAGAAACTGGAACTTCGGATGTATGCTTATTTCTGAAGTTTTATTTTTAATTATTTTCGGAAAATTAAAAGTTCGAAGAGATGCGTTTGCTCTAAATTCAATATGTGAAAAATATCCCGACTGCAAAGCCGAAAACATCTTCTATGCAAAAAAATACGTTTTAGAGAATATCTTTAATACATCAAACAAAAACTTCCTTGTCATTGCAAAAGAATTAAACAATATGCTTATATTAAGCAGAGATGAAACTGCACTAATGGACATAAGCGCGGATAGTTTTTTTGACTTTATCTACAATGAAAAATCAAAACAGGGAGTGCTAACTTTGATTGTGCTAATTTTCTCAATGTTAGCCTTATTTGCATTCAGAGATGGTTATAACCTAGCTTCTATTTACTCTTTTTATTCTCCAGCTTCTTGGGGAAGTATTGCGCTTGCTTACTTTTCAATATTAGTTCTTATATTGATGGTAGTTATCTTCATAAAAGTAATATTCAACCTTACTAGAATAATAATTATACGATTAGGACTACTGATCGATAGAAATAATTACAAGGGAAACTACACGGTGAAATTTATCATTCGTGATTTAGTAAACCATATTGAATATGACACAAAGAAAAAAGATGGTCAGACACAAATTATTTTACTCGGGGATTAAATATACACTCTACTGTCTTATCCTTACTCAAAGAAATTGTAACTATTTTCATTTGCTGTACTAGCGCTTCTAATTCTTTTCTCTGTTCTAGATAAGCAGTCGGATCGACTTTCTTAACAGTTTCTATTAACTGGATAGTTTGTTGAATGGATTCTTTGATCATAAGTACCTCCTTGTACTTTCATTAATTGTTATCCCTAAATATTTAACTAATAACTTTCTCTTCTAGTTTATCGAGTACGTCTTTCAACTGAACTTTTATTTTATCAAGCTCTGACTCGAACTCTGAATAAGTGCTGGGGTCTTGTTGTAGTGATCTATCAATCACCTTCATAGTGATATACAAGGTATCTTCGAGCATGATTTTAGCTTTAGCCATAACAGCATAATAATATTCCATCCAGTGTCTAATTGAATCGTCTGAATGAGGTATATTTTGGGGTGATATTTACCCTCTGCTTTGAGTACAACTATGGCTTAATAAGAACTGATATTAATGTCTGCTTTCACGAATTAACTATAATGGTATTATTACTGCAACCGACCCAAAATCGGTGTTATACGATAGAAACATAAAGGAGCAAGATGCGTGTCATATAATGTATTTATCAGTTATTCCACTAATGACCTTTCAACAGTCGATCAATTCAGAGCCATTTTAGATAACCCAATCATTAATGTTTTTGTAGCTGAGTATTCTGTTATACCTGGAGAATCATTAAATGAGAAAATCATACCAGCAATACAAAACTGTAATTTATTCCTGCTGCTTTTTTCAAAAACCTCTCAAGCATCAGAGTGGGTGCAAAAAGAAATAGAATTAGCCAAAGCAAACAATAAGTTTATTCTTCCAGTTTTGCTAGATAATGAAGCCAAACTACCTGCATATTTGGGTGATATTAAATATTTGCCAGCACATGCAAAACCAGAAGAGGCAATGGATATTGTTAGTGAGCACATCACCAAAGAAGCAGAAAGAATACATACAAACAGTCTGCTGCTTGGTCTTTTAATTGGTGGTGGCTTAATATGGTTAGCAACACGCAACTAAAGCGTATAACCAGTCGTTCGTGCGGGGCCAATTCACAACCCCACAACTCGAACGTTATGCCAAGTGAGTTGATACAAATATGGAAGAAACTAACTGGATTCAATACTTATCAGCTATTGGCTCTGTTGCAACACCGGTTCTAGTTCTTATATTAACTGGCGTTGGTTGGAAGTACAGGCAGTCCATGGAAAGGAAGATTAAAATTGAAGAAAAACTACGCGATGATCGAATCGATATCTATAACAAAATACTTGAGCCTTTTATTATACTTCTTATGACTGAGGCAGCTTGGAATTCAGACAAGAAAAATAGAGGTAAAAACAAGAATGATATTGGTGGGGCACTAGTACTCTCACTTGATTATCGAAAGGTCTCATTCAAGTTATCTTTAATTGGTTCTGATTCCGTCGTCTTAGCTTTTAATGAACTATTTCAATACTTTTATAATCAAGCTGATGCTGGAGCCACAGCAGACGAAGAAAAGACCAGGCAAATGCTCATACTACTTGGTAATTTTTTGCTGGAAATCAGAAAGAGCATGGGAAATGAAACTACAAAAATAGATAGTTGGGGCATGTTAGAGTGGTTTATTACTGATGCTAGGAAATATAGAGAAGATTAAAGTATGACAAGTGCCCCCAGAACGGCACGCCTAAGGCAGATGACTTGCTAGTCAACTGAAAGCTGAAATTTTTTAAACAACAATGCTGATGACCGCTTATAGCCGAAATAAGATTGATGATAAGATCGTCCCAAAGCAAGCGTTCATCATTAATTGTTTTAAAATCCTCTGTGATGCTCCCACAGTAAAAAGAATTGTAAAAGGACTCTGTTTTACAGCACGCTAATAAAAAAGCACACTTGAAATGACGGCAATAATCGGATTTCTCAAGAATGGACAGGGGGCTCTGTTGGGTGATGCCCTTGTTTCAAAACCAATGTCCAACGGTCTTCCGCCTGTATATGTCCCTACAGTTGGCCTCATTGAGCCGCAGAACTTTCAACTAGATGGATACCAGCCTGCCGGCTTGGGGCAGAAAATATCTATCATTGCGCCAAACGTAGCAATCGCTTGGAGTGGTCGACAGATTATTGCACGCGCTATTATCGTAGACCTCCGTCTCAAGACTGCAATTAAAGTTTTCAATCAAGCTGACATGGTTCAATGGATGGACACTGATTTGCAAGAAATCGATCCCAAACGAGAAGCAAGCATTATCGGCTTACTCACTGACGCTGGTCGGGATTTATTATTTAGCAGAGAGGCAACGCGATATGAGACCGATACCTTTGGTTATGTACATGTCGCCGGTACTGGTGAAGGCCAACTGCTCATGCGGATTCTTTCAGAAGAACCGCCGATAACAACAGGAATGTTGCACCCGGTGTTTTTTGCTCTTCATCTATTGGCAGACCTTATCGCCGATGAAGTACACAATGCTGACAGTCTAAAATTGCTGTTTGGGGGCAACTATGAAATCGCAGTGCGAACAGAAGAAGGATTTCAGAAACTGCCAGACGTAGTTATCGTCCTCTGGTTAGCAATGCATGATGGGACGAGCCTCCTACTTAAGTTTCCCTACCGAATTATCAAAAACGTATATGTCGATGATCTACTCATAACGCGTTCACTGATCTTCAATGATGGTAGTGGTGATATAACTAGTGATAAATCAAACGTAATACCACCTATAGATAAACCTTATCCTAGCTCGAGTGAACAAGCGAAAATAATAGCGACCTCATTGCATTCACATCGTTTCGTTCATTTCTTTTACGCAAGGAGAAAGTCTGGTTCTATTTTTTCCTTAACCAGAATTGACCAGCACAGTAATGATGGCATATCGTTGAACGAACACGATGGCAAGGTTACTTTAGAGGTTCCTAGAGAATTTGTCGATGCTGTACTGGCACAGATGCAGCAGGAATATGATGAAGGCTAATATAACCTTTAGCCAACTTCTGCTTCTGGCCGAACGAAGATGACTAACAACAAGCACTTAAAACCAATCGCCGAAATGGTTCTCATCGGCGAGATCGTGACCCAATCGAAGTTCGCCGAGAAGGCCGCTGGTCAGCTAGCAAAGACCTCTGACCCGATCGAAGTATGGGGCTCGATACAGTCGATTCTAGTCGCCGCAGCGAACGTGTCGAAGATACTATGGCCAGCTAGGAAAGAATATATTGAGCGCGGGAAACAGCTGCGGGAGCTACTAGAAGTAGATGATCACAACTTGCTCTTTAATCGCACATTTCGAAATCACTTTGAGCATTACGACGAACGGGTCGAAGATTGGTTTGATAACAATAACTCTTCCGTCTACATGGACTCGATAATCGATCCGTTTGAGCCAACCCCGTTGGGTCTGCCACAGTTCTTCCACCGCAGATACAATCCGACCAGTCAATCGTTGTCTTTCCGTGACGAATCGATCGACCTTAAGGCTGTTCTTGCTGCGCTCGGAGAGATTCGGAAGAAGTGCCGGCTTTTTGCCCTACCATAGACGGGCACGCCTTAGGACAATACGTTAGTCCACTTCTGGTCGAAATGAGAGTTATAATGAAACCGACCCAAAAAGGACAACGTGTCCCTTAAAATATAGTTATGTATGAATAATCGATACGACATTGAATTTGCCAAGTATGAATTAGCAAAATACAGCTTCATTGAATGCTTAAATTTCATGAGGCTGTATGAACAACTGAATGAGTTGGCGGAAAGTAAACTATCTTTTGGAACAATGATTTCCACTGCGTTTGTTGTTACCTATGCCCGCCCATTCAGTAGTAGCAACAAGGAATATCATGGTTTAAAAATGGGCGCAATTTCAAAAAAATGGCTTAAACCTCTAAGTGCTAAGCAAAAGGAAGCTCATGAGTATTTAGTTGGTACGGGACGTAATGCGTTAGCTGCACATATCGATCTGGGAAAGTTGATGCCAAACATATTTGTTAAAGACGGACTCAGCAATGATTATATGTTTGATATACATCTTCCAGTAATTAACAGCAATACATTAGAACTTTATGAAGAACTGGTCACCGCAGTATTTAGTTTTTGTCAAGATCATCAACAAAGTCTTAAACCGTATTTATCAGGAGATCACTTAGTACCTGAAGTATTCCATCCAGATGCTAGCACTTTCATTAAACGGAGTTCACAGAAGCAATGAAAGCAACACTATTTATAAGCCAAATTCATAACAGAGCCCATCAGCTGATGTGCTACGTTAGATTTTTAAGATGAATTACCGGCGCGATATAATTAACGA
Organism: Gammaproteobacteria bacterium; assembly: GCA_021773235.1. Taxonomy (GTDB): domain Bacteria; phylum Pseudomonadota; class Gammaproteobacteria; order Eutrophobiales; family Eutrophobiaceae; genus UBA7359. The sequence continues at coordinate 141,146 of JAJFKL010000021.1, forward strand.
GATTTCGGATTTTCGGGAACGGCACCGATTCGGCGAAGCCATAATCGAACTACCTATGCGCCTCAGCTCGTTAGAGATCGCTTTTAGAGATTTTGATGGGAAAAATACCGAACTGGCGAAGTATTTTCCGGTGTCGCTTGTTGCATGTATAGAGACCTATTTTAGAATGGTGATTAAAGACCTCATTGATTTCGGGGAGCCCTATCTAAGTAACGCAGAGAACGTTGCGGGTGCAACAAAAATAGACTTCCGCGCTTTGAAAGCGGTTCACGGCAAATCTATTACAGTAGGTGAACTCGTAGCCCACAACATCAAAATCAGCAGTCTTTCACAAATTGAGGCGACCTTAACAACGTTGCTAGGAAACAGTTTTTTGGACCAACTGCGTATTGTTCAAGATCGTTGGGATATCGAAGTCATCGGTAATGAACCTAAACCCATGTTGTCTGAACCCGACCGAGTTTTTGCAGATGTTTCGAAGACCTTTGAACTCAGGCACATTATTTGTCATGAAATCGCATCTGCTTACGAAATAGATCTAACGGACATTGAAAGTAGTTTTGTTAGTTCAATAAGTTTTTTGCGCGCGTCTGACGAATACATCTCCGAAATCAAATTTCCCGGTGCTCCGTTGACACAGACGGATATGAATATCGATGCTGGAAACTCACTTTCCGAGCGGAGGGAGGAAATGAGTGTAGTCGTGGAACAACTTAAATCTCACCTCGACGATGCTGAAAAACGAGCCTTCGAATTGTCCCAAGATAAATGGGATAAGTATTGCGAAGCATGGGCAGATTTTGTGGCTGGCGAACGGGCTAGCGGTGGGACTATTTGGCCTACGGTCCATGCTGGCGAGATGGAGGCCGCAGTAAAGGCTAGAATTGAACAACTATCGAAATTTCGAAAGCTTAGTGACCCCCTATAGCACTACGATGGGTATCTATTTCGGGTGCGAAAAAATCTAACAAATGTATCTGCCTGACGTTAATGTCTGCTTTTAGTTATTGTCATAAATGATATTATTTTTGTAATCGGCACAATTCCATGTGAGGACAAAATGAATTTACAATATGAGTGGCTTCAAGAGATCACTGTTCATACGAAAAAAGATAGTATTCTACGACTTCATTTGAGCAACGTTAATAACCAGTTTCGGCTCTATGGTGAGTTTTTTGATTCAGAAAAAAAAGAATGGACACTAGTAGATTTTTCAACACAGCGAGTGAATAATTGTAATAAGTTACTTGAGGATTGCCTCCGAGATTTCAACACGACAATAACTCAAGAAGGAGACACAATAATTGCCGTGAAAAATCCGTGTAACACTCCATTCGTTACAGGTGAGCAACAGCAAGTCATTATTCAGAATGTTGGCCTCATAGCAGACGTTTCAATTAATCAATAACCTGCCATATTCTGATGTAATATCTGATGTAGAAATTTTATTAAATTCCTACCCTCATAAAATTTCTGCATGTGAAAATAAATTAAGACTGTCTTCTGATATTAGTAATGGGAAGCATAATTTAAAAATCGGGTGCCCAAACAATGCTGGCTATTCTGCTTATGAAGTTGATTATAATTTAATATATGAAAATTATGATACAAATATAAACTATACTGACGTACTAACAAAAAATAACAAATATAAAAAATTATATTTTTTTCATAATGAGTCTTATATATTTTTACCTACGTTAAGAAAAATTTGGGACCAAATAAGAAATGAAGTGCCTAAAAATGCTAGAACCGTACTGGCACGAAAAGAAATAACAGCAGAAAAGAAACTAATACTATCTGGTTTCACTATTCAAGAGAAAACCCTTCATTGGGTTATACCGTCAATATTATTTTCATTAAGTTTTTATTTTTTAACTCATGTATTACATATAAAAAAATTATTAACAAAAATTAAAGAGCCGAAACAAATTATCTATTACCCATGGATTGCCATTATGCAAGGTAAATTAGCAGCTATCATGTCTCTCTTTACTATTGTTATATTACCGCTTATTACCATAGTCAGCTTATCCACAATTTGGCCAAATGATCAAACTACATTAAATATATTATTTCTATTATTAGGAATTATCTCTTGTATATTACAATTAATTAGTTTCTATATACTTAATAGTATTTCTAAAAATAATTAACTTAACTCTAAGTTGCTTAATGAGCTAGATAATCTGATTACTTATGAACATCGCTATGGATTAAAAGCTGCTTATGGAATAACAATAACCCCGCCATAAAGACGGGGCTTTGTGTATTAAATTGCTTTAAGTAATTCATTAGGCTTATTAGTTTCATAGTCATCATGTTGAGTAAGTATTGAAATACCACGTGCCATATCTGCCAGAATTTCAGAATCAATCCCTTGGTCTCCTGCAACTTCTGATTCTCTAATTAAAACTTCTAGTGCTTCGGCAATAGCTCGGATACTTGGTAAACAATCGATAGCTGAATATTTCATATTGATACACTCCTGTTTATTTAACTGTCCTTATCTAAACTAGAACATTCAAAAACACTTGTGAAGTGCTACATTGAATAGAACTATTGGTTCTAAATATTACTAACCATTTAATCTTTAACGTAAATTTACATGGAAATTGGTTCTATCTTGACTATTATTAATTTTACACATGATGAAAATATTCATATTCGCCTAATGAGGTTACGATATGGGATTTGGAATACTTGAAATTATTATTGCCATCGTTTTATTTTCTACGGGCATTTATATATTTTTCAAATTTATTGATGGATTATCTTGGTTGTTCAGTTGGGCAAAACGCCACATCAAAATAATTCATGCCCAAATAGATTATGTCCGTCTCAAAATACTAATATCTACAATTTGGGTAATATTTTGTGTTTGGTATTGGGCAGATCAGTATCATGCAAGTTTCAGACGAATTGATGAATCAATATTAATACTATCTGTCCCGTTATTAATATTGTGGTCTGTAAATCTGTATAAATGGATTATTAGAAAACCAGCTATTTAATTAGGTTCTCCACCATCTTCTGTGCTGGTTTACGTGTGAAGTGTGTTGCGTTCACACCGGGTATCATATTCACCACCTCTTTTGCCTGTTTTTCTCGTTGGCTTTTCTTTGTAGTGTCTCTATCCAAAGACGTTAATACTCTGGAGATATCACCAGCAGCTGGTCCAAGCAAGTTATAAAGTCTTCCTTTCCAGTTGCTATGGCCAAACCGGTATGGATTAGCGAATTGATAAATAGTGGTCAAATCACCTGTGAAACCAGCCCTATCAACTGCATCATAAATACGTCCGTTTGAATCCTGCAACTTTCTGAAAGCTGGATTAGCATCACCGTATTTCAACCAATCCCGCCAGTACTGTGCATAGTAAGCCGTGGCAATACTGACAATCATAGGTACTACAAAACGGGCCTTATCTTCCCAATTTGGAAAACGTCCAATGTTCTGAAGCATTGATTTTAGGAATGTATTGCTGAATACAGTGATAAATCGTTTGAACTGGAATACCAGGTTCCAGCCCGGATGTTTCATTATCGGTGGTGTTGTCGCTTCATTAGGATCGGTAATGACTTTCTGCGCCCATCGTTGGGCAGCAAAATCAATTTTATCATTTAAGGCCTGACTGACTTCACCCTTGGCGACTAATTTCATATCCGCTTCATCAAGACCAAAATCTTTCAGTTCCATTAAATTCTGATCAACATTTTTACCCTTTTCAATTTCAACTGAATAATCTTTAATGACATGCCGTGCCATATCAAACGCCACTAAACGTTGAATATTCGTTAATTGCTCCAGCATAGTTGCTCTCATGAATTTAGAGGTAACACGTCCACTATGGCCACCCCATCGTCTAGTCCATGCTTCTTGAAGAGAACGCACGGTAATAACACCCATACGTTCAGCATCACGTCTTAATTCTGACTTGGGTATATGTCGTTTACCGGTAATAAATTTATCAGCTGCAGCGGTAGCTTCTAATATGCCATCACCAATACCACGGGCGTAAGATGGTAATGACTTTAATGTGCCACCATGTACCGCTGGTGCCAGTGTTTCAGGGAACGATGCCATGGCCACCAGCGGCAAGTGAATCATTGTTTCAAGGCTTGATACCAGTCTGGATGCTTTATTAAGAATTTCTGATTCGAATCGTGGGCCGCGCCCTTGAAGGCTGTCTGCCAGATCATAAATGGTATTCACCGCTTCTTTCATGCTGATCGAGGAATCGACTTTACCGGCCTCATAATCATCAATAATTTCTTTTACAATAGAATTTAGCTGTTGTTCTTTATCGCCAAATGCACGTGAATATTCAGCCCTACGTGTCGAATGATGAATATATCTAGCCAGTACTGAATCAAGCTCATTAACTAAGAACGGTTTTAACAAGTCATATTCAATATCAATTGAACGGCTTTTTTCTTGACTGGTTTTACTGGCCCTGCCTTCAATACCCATTGCACGTTGAACATAGACAGTGCCGTGATTATCAACCTGGACACGTTCACTCATTCTTTCCGGATCATAGATACCTTGATCGGAGCCAATTATTTTATTGTAGGTAGATTCCGGTGTGCTATATCCGTGATCGGTTAATAGCTTTATGAAGCGTTTCTTCATAATTGGATTTAATAAATTATCAGTGTCATAAACTCTTGGGAAATAGTTTTTCTCATACCCAATTTCAACACCGGCATCAACCATGTATTGATGAACATCATCCAACAGTTTCCTTACTGCCTGTGCTTCTTTTTCAAGTCGTTTTGGCACACTGCCATTCTCACTATTTAAGCCTTTTACAATGGCTTCGGTATCTGTTTTTTTAATACCTAATCGTCCAGACAATGATTCAATAATATCATCCATGCGCTGGCCATACTCGCCTTCCATTTTTGTTCTGTTTTGGATTAAATCAATACCTTCAATTTCCCTGTATTCATTACGTTCTTCTTTATAAATCATATCCGCCAGCTTTTTAGCAGCTGGTGTATTTATGTCACGTATAACTTGAACAGGTCGAAAATAGAATATTTTACCAATAGCATAAGCCATATCAGCAACAGGCTTTGCCTTACCGTGGAATAAGTCCGTAATCTTTCCTTTATCGATATCAGATATATTTTCTGGTGGTTTCTTTCCACTGCCTTCATCACTAATATAACCTTGTTGTTTTCTACCGGTTTTAACACCAGAACGTCTTGAATATTGAACACCTAGTTCACCTGGTTCAATAGTGCCCTCTTCCACAAACTTTTTTGATTTTTCTATCAGCGTTTTAATATCCGCATCATTGAATTTCATGTGAGGCATAACGCTTCTCAACCACTCGCGTATTTTGCCAATTAACCTATCAAGCCAAACATCAGGCTTACCACTCTCCGCCGTACGTGCAACATATTCCTGTGCTGCGGTTCTGCGATCAGCTTCATTATCCATGTCCAATTCATAATCTTCTGCAATATCGGCAAAGGTATCATTACCTAAGTCACTGGCCATCTGATCAAAGAACGTATTAGCATAGTCGCCAAGTAATGTATTAACTCCATTATGTCCAATGGCTTCATGAAGCATGACTTCAACGGCACGTTTTTGATTAGGTAAATTATCCGCAACCAGATAAATAGTGCCATCAATCAAAGCACCTTCGGTATCAAGCGGATGATCTGAACCTAGTAAATCATTAGCAGAATCGACTATTTCAACTTTAGGTGCGTTCTTCCATTTCTTGGATATACCTGCAATTATTTTCTTAAGATTATTTGCTTTTAGGATTGTTGCTGGTTTTACCTTCGCACGTGAATAATATTTACCTTCATGTGGATTATTAGTTCCTCTCTCAGCAGTTGAATAATAACTACCATCTAAATCCTTCACGAATGAATCAAGCATTCTAATTTTTATATCACGGCCAAACGCAGCGATATTTTCTGATGTAGGAAGATAGGTCGCTTTTGCAATCATTGCCATTGCACCAGTACTGTGTATTTCTTCCAGTAATTTACTGGCACCGGTGCCTGTTTTGCCGGTCCTTAATTTATTCATCTCCGTATTAGACATTGGAAGTACACCAGAGACACGATGGCGATTATCTAAAAGTAGCAAGCCTGTTTCATCGTCAGGAAAGTATTTTTCAACAATATCTCTTGCCTGTTCTGGACTTGTTACCGCTTCAACATCTTTTTTGTTTTTAATTCTTCTGTATTGTCTTTCTGTTATGGGTACGTCTATTGAAGCATTAGATGTTCTATCCGTTGGCTTAATAGATGAAGCGCCTGAATATCCATCAATGTATAAATCTCCAGTTTTGCTACCTGGTGCAACTGTTAGCATTGCTTCAACTGTTATGCCTGTACCTTTAAGTAAAGAGCTTAATTCATTAGTTAAAGCATGATCGGATTCTGATTGTTGTTGAACGCCGCTTGGATGATTGTGTGCGAACCAGACTTTTGATGCATCAGTAACAGCATGAATGGCACCAAGTAGTTTACTAAATTCAGTCATAGCAGCATCAGAAGTACCGATAACATGGCGAATTATTTCTAATGGCTTACCATCTTTATCAACAACCAGTGCAATTAGCTGTTCTTGGGCTTTCTTCCTGATAGGTGCGACAATACTTAACGCATCATCGGCATCATTTACGATCGATATATTTGATCGGAATGACTCAACAGGCACGTTATTTACCTGTGCAAAACGTCTTACTTGTCGGCTGGCTTCTTGGTCTGATTTTTCTTCTGACTCGATATTGAATAGGTCGATCTGTCCTTCCCCGTTGTCGAGGTCTGGTTCGTTGACAACCTGGTTATCTTGTCCGTTATTTTGTAGTGAGCCGGTATCTCGGTCATAACTACTAATATTGTCATTTACTGATGAATTTTCAAGCTCTGACCATCCTTCAATCTTATTGTATTCTTGTTCATCAAATATCTGTCCCGCCATATCAGCATATTCATCGGTGACATCCAGTGGGGCACCATGTTTTCGAATATCCCTTGCACGTTGCAATTGCTCTTGAGCATGATCAACACGTTCTTCACGTCCACCTTGAATATCATCCAGCATGAATTGAACAGCGCGTGATTCTTTAGCATAGAGTGTTTCACCGGCAAGTGCTTTTTTAACACCTGATCGAACATCACTAACACTGACTCGCATATCAGGATCTTGGTTCATACGTTGGAACCATTCAGGATTTTGGCTTGGTGTACGTTGAACCGGAGTTTCTTTATTACGTGGTAAATTTTCATTTCCAAGATCAAATTCACCACCAATTAAAGCCATATTACCTTCATCTTTAGACGTTAATTGTGTGGCTAAATGGCTTAATTCTTGTCGATAATCTTCACGTAAAATACGACTATCATCCAATCCTTTAGGCATACGCTGATCGCGTGAATGTTGAGCCTGTAAGTTCTCTACATTTTCCGGACTTGGCGGGACCTGCTTATAATCAATTGTGCCGTTTTGTTGTTCACCACGTGCACCAAGGCTTGTATCAGGTATAAAGGCCGACTTCTGATTAACTTTTGTTGGTACAAAATCAACACCATTACTGTACTGATTCAATGATTCAAGCTGAATATCAGGCGCTTGTGGCACATTAGGCACAAAATCAATGCTATTGTCTTGGCCGGTGGAATTTACACCATTCAGCAATTCAGGATTAAATTCAGGTTTTGGTACAGGCCCTTTATCAAAATTAATACCGTCAACGTAACCTGGATAACTATTCATTGCCTGATCTGGAAATGATGTTGGTACCGATGGTTTATTTACATTGGGCACACCTTCTTTTTGCTCATTATAAATATTTACCATTTCTTCAATTATGTTGTTTTCTCTACTTCCTTGAATGCCTCCAGTAGCAGTGCCAATAGGTGCACCCATACCACCACCAGCGACTAACCCAGACAAGGAAGCATCAGCAAATTGTTCTGGAGTAAGTTTATCTATAACGCTACTAGCAAGCAGTTCTATAGGCTCCTGAATCGCTTCTGTGCCACCTTCAGCAATAGCACCTTTTACACCGCCTTCGGCCATTCCACGTCCTGTACCAATACCTTTAGAAACAGGATTGATTAATTTCTCTGCACCAAACTTTTCAAGTACTGCCATCATTGTTGCAGCTGCACCACTAATTCCAATATCATCAATATTTGGATCTTGTCTACCGTGTGCCTCTGCCCTGTTTTCACTTATCTCACCGGTTCGTGACAAGACGTATGCAGGTAACTGAGTCAATGCAGCGGCCATATCTGGAATACTTTTTACACCTTGCTCTGCGATAAAAGGCAGCACTGTACCAAGTGATGGATCGTCTTTTACATCTTGCCATGATGCTCTTTCATCATATCCAAGATCTGTTTCACGCATTGCTTCACCAAATTGGGATGTGGCAAAATCTTGCCTTTGAAGATCGTCTCTAAATCTAATCCCATCACCATCGATATAAACACCATAGTTCGAACCCGGTAAATTATTGGCGATTTGTCCTGGAAGCTGAGTAAACCCACCAACAAGATCCATTGCCCGTTCACCAGCACCACGCAATGCATTACCAAAAAAACCACTTTGGTTTTCAACTGGAATATCTTGTGATGTTTGTGAGCCTAAATTAAATGACGGATCAGACTCAATGGCCGTTTGAATTTGTACTGGTGACATATCATCAGGGAAATTGACAACACCAATATTAGGGATATTAACGGTAGGCATAATATTTAATCCTTACTATCCTAATGAACTGAAATTTTTTCATTAATTAAGTTTCCTAAATCAATCGATTTCGCAAACAAATGCTTTCTATATCCATTAAGAATTTTTTTATTACTAATGGCTATGCTCATACAAGTATATGGGCCATATATTCGTTTAAGATGTTGAACTGACATTGATTCTCCTTCAATAATAATCTCTATTTTCTGATCTAGAGTTGTTGTCAATAATTCATTAATCACTGAATTATTTTCTTTAATTACTTTCTTATCATTTTCAGTTAAATTTTCTGGTTCAAGGCAAATAACCTCCCCATCCAAAGGGTATAAAACTGCACTCTTATCTATCAAATAAGATAGAAATGATTCAATCCATCCTTCACAAAAGATAACTGGATCAGACATTAGTTCTCACCTAATTCTTTCATAGTGTCATGTTCAATTGTCTTTGCTTTCTTACGCATTTGATTACCAAGTTTTATCCATGCATCACCATCAACCATTGTTGGCACAACAAGTACTGCTGGTTCATCTGAAGGATCACCAATCTCTTCAAGTTTTGTATAGCGTTTAAGAAAATCTAATGCTGGCATTTTGTTATGCATTTTTACTTTTAATCGTCTGGAAATAACATCTGGATCATTATCACCACGACCATGAGACAGAACTGTTTCAGTCATTGTTACTTCTTGAATTGCTGCTAAGTGATGTTGCTCTAACTGATCACTACCTTTCATTTTTACACCAATATCAGGATCCCAATCCATGATGTCACCAATATTGACTAGGCCAACTGCAACGTATTCTTCAAGCACTCTTTCTCTAGTTAATTCCAGCTTGTTAATTGACTGGGCTTTCAACTCAGATAATTTTTTACAAAGGTTAACATTAGTTAACATTCGACTTGCTGCAGCTTTGGCCGTTTTCTTACTGTAACCCGCACGAACGGCTGCCTGAGTGCCATTAAAATCAATTAAGTACTCATGACAGAAAGCTTCTTGTTTGTCGGTTAATGGCTTCATTTCAGGACTTAATATGACTTATATAAATCACTAAACCTATGGTTAGATCTATAAAGGTATACGGGAGACGTAGTAACGATTGTGCTAAAAGCACTCTGACTACTACAGGAGGTGTAGTAGTTACCGTACTAAGCACGGCCTATCTCCCATCTTTACTACAGGAGGCGTAGTAGGTTGCATCACTTCCCGCACTAAGGATTTATTTTTTCTCTTCTCTTTTTTTGGAAATTGCTTCAGTTCTTTCCAATTACCAGGTGCTGTTACAGTTTCTTTTATATCAAGCTTGCCTTTACAGTCATCAATTGATTGAAATGTCACAGCATATAGAGAAGCTCTGTTTCTACCTCCATGTCGACTACATATAATCCACCCGTAATACAAAAGTTCTTTACGTGCCTTGTTTAGTGTTGCTTCTGATTTCCACCCTCGTTTTTTCATCATCGACCATGTACAACAAAAATCACCATTATTATGGCCGTTATAATTTGCATATAAATCAATCAACAACTTCACCGCAAATGAACTTAAGGCTAAATAGTTTTTATGGTTTAGACAGGCATGAGGAATCATGATAAATCCTCCCTTTCTATAATTGCCGGTGCTCCGTTTCATTACGATGCTTCTGCAGTTTGCCTGATCTTTGAATCTAACCATTCAATCAATACTGATTCTGGCCATGCCGGTCTACCACCACAATCAATTGGTTTAGGAAGTTGACCTGCTTTTACTTTTCTCCAAATAGTCGCTTTTGAACCGTAGCCTCGCGCTACGAGATCCTTGTAATAAAGTAATTTGATATTATTTGTCATAGATTTATCTCTTTTGATAAAGAATGAGAATCTATACTGGGTGTGACAGAAAGTATTGCTACCAAAAAAGTAGCGGGGTTTAGAATGGAGATTATTTAATTAAATTTAATATTTCTTTTTCAGTTTTTGATAGCCGTTTTCTTAATCGCTCTATATTGCTATGTTTTTCATCATCTGTATTAAATTCATATGCTTTTATTTCTCTTTCAAGAGCACCATCGGGTTCTTTAAGTTTTACAAATTCAATGTATTTTTCAATAGCATCATAGTCTGAGAGACGCTTAGGATTAGTTATTCCACAATCTATATTATTTGCTAATTCTCTAACTCGTATAAACTCAATCGTGAATAACGCATCTAATTGCAGCTTTTTTGTATTGGATAATTCTTTTAGTCGAAGAGCTATCAATATAGTATTGTTTTTTAGCTTTCCACCTTCTTCCAGCACTTTGGTGACCATCTCATGTAAATGAGTGACAGCAAAAGTTTTACCTTCTCCTGCTTTCTTGCCAAGATAATTTACTTGTTGAGTCAGCTCCAATTTTTCACATTCCTCTATGAATAAGTCTCCAAGTAATTTATCCATGAGTTAAGCCTTTTGTTTCCTTGAAATATGCGTCACTTTCTTCTTAGGGTGTATGATTAAATCCAGATAGTCGTTCCACACCTTCATAGCCTGCCTTTTTTCAGCTAGATAGTCATACCGATCATAGTGCTTGCTTGATACGTCTTGTAATGCGTGGTTCTGTATACGGTCACGAATTGCCTTATCAATCCCTGCTTTTCCCATAAGCGTCTTAACAGTCCGGCGAATATCTCTGGCTAAGAACTTGCTCACTTTCTTATGGCCTGAACAATATTCCCTGACCACCTTCGAAATCGTTGTGCTATGAATATGCTTGTCCTCAATAAATCCACCGGTATTACTAGCCGGAAATAGATATTCACTATCTCCCGTTAATTCGTAGAGATCCTCAATAATTGACCAGGATAAGCCATCCAAGGGAACGACATGCTCGATCTTGTTCTTGGAAACACTGGCTGGGATGGTCATTAATTGAGCATCATCATCGATAACAGTCCATGGCCCTCGAATAATCTCCCCAAACCTTTGACCTGTCGTAAAGGAGAGTTTGATTGCATATGCTGAAATTAATGACTCTTTGGGTAATTCATCCCAGATAATCTTGATTTCCTTCTCAGGTATGACGTGCTCCCCTACCCGTTCGAAGTCTGGTTGTTTAGGGACGAATGTAACCGGATTGAACTTGAGATTGAATTTCACTTCCTCATCAGAATATCTGCGAGGATTATTATCTTGTTTCAGGCCATGGGAGAAAGCAGCATGTAGGTAGGATCTAACTCTGTTCGTGTGGGTCGTTACGCCCTTCTTTATCATCTTGGAGAGGATCAGCCTAATATCATCAGCATCGATGGTATCGGCCTTTCGGTTTATCATCTCTGGGAAAGGGAGCTTTACATAGGTATCTAATGACTTTTCAACGGACTTATAGCTCCGCTTACTATCGGCTTTCATGGCTGAAGTGTATGAATCCAGTAATTGCTCAAATGAGCCTTGCCGTTTCTCAGATTCAACGCGTCTGAGTTTGGCTTGTTCTTCTAGTTGGCGTTCTTCAACAACCAGTTTCGGATCTTTTCCTGCCTGTAACAGATTGGCGTATTCCCTCGCCTTCGTTCTGGCATCTTCGAGTGAGCACCCAGGACTGGAAAGCGTCTTTTTGTATAAACCGATATTGACCAGTGTACGCTTTGACTTGCCATCCTGATTTCTGAAATACTGGAAGAAGAAGGTTTTAACACCACTTGGTTGGACATCAAGCACTAACCGCCCTACACCACGCTGGTTTGTAGGCTCAGGCTGCCTAAAACGCGTTTTCTGGGGCTTGATGGCCTTGATTGACTTATCAGTCCACAAGTTGAAATTCTCCAATCTGTTGGCAGTTGTGTTGGCAGTTAGCTTCGATACTTAATGAAACAGGATGAAATGATTTAAAACATGAGGAAGCTCTGTAACGTACTTATAACAACCTATTTCAATACTAACATAAAATAGAATGATACAGGATGAAACCATATGAAATCAACTTACTTTGGGACTCTGACTCCGCCAGTAGAGGTTCGAATCCTCTACCCCCAGCCAATAAAAAGATTAATCGGTAGTTTTATAACAATTGTTTGATCTAGATCATCCGCGCACGTTCAGTTTTACCTCCAGTAGTCGTTATATCGAGTTATTACAATAATATTACTTTCGATCTGGAGCTTGAGATGATTTGGTCAACACTGATTAAACCCGCTGTGATTTTGCTAAAAAAGTTAAATTTTTTTCAAAAATTTACCGTTATTAGCATAGTTTTTTTAATTCCTATACTTTATCTAAGCGCCAATATGGTTCTTGATCGCAGTCAGACTATAAAAAATATGCAACAAGAGCAATTGGGCTTGCAATATCTAGGGACATTGAGACCGCTAGCTGAACATATTGCCCAAACAAGAGGGATGACTAATGCCTATTTAAATGGAAATACTAGTCTTCTGGAAAAAATTGAACAAAAGAGAGAAGTCGTAAATAAAGAGCTAAGTATATTAGCTATGAAAGACAAAGAGTATGGTGTTTTATTCAAAACAGGTAATGCAGTAAATCAATTACAGCAAAACTGGGAACAATTATTGAATAACGCATTTACTAATGATGCTACTGTCGTATTTTCTAATTATACAAGCATTATCAATACTATTTTTGCCTTGAAATTAAAAGTTGCAGAAATATCAAAGTTATTACTTAACTCTGAACTGGATAGCTATTATCTGGTGGATTCGTTGGTAAAACGATTGCCAATTATTGCTGAAACCATAGGTAAAACCAGAGGTATAGGTGCTGGCATAGCAGCAAGTAAAACCATAGAAGATGATAAGCGCCTTAAGATTTCTATCTTTCTTGGTGATATCAACACTGCTAATAAAGAAATGTCACATGGTTATCAAATTGTTTTTGAAAATAATATTGCCCTGAAAAATAAATTGGAAAATCAGCTAAGGGAAGCACAAAAAATAACTCGGGAGTTTACGACAACTACAGAACAAGAATTATTAAACGCTGATTTTATAAGCATAGAATCAGATGCCTATTTCAAAAAAGGGACTGCTGCAATTAGCGCAAACCTTGATTTGTATGATTCTGTATTACCAATATTGAACAACATCCTCACTACTCGTATTGATGCATTAAAACTTGATCTTGTCTTAGGTGTGATTAGTATTCTTTTTATACTTGTAACCGCGTCATATATGTTTATTGGCCTTTATACCTCAATCATGCAAACCATAAACAGTATGGTGATTTCAGTAAATGAAATAGCTGATGGCGATCTAACTACTCGATTTGAAGACGATACTAAAGATGAATTAAACCTCATTCAGAAATGTCTTAATGACATGGCAGAAAAGTTTGAGAACCTTATATTACAGGTTGTAGGTACGACGAATCAGGTTGTATCTGATTCATCAAAGACCTCTACTGTCTCATCACAAACAGCAAACAACATAGATGACCAGAACAAACAAATAGAACAAGTTGCAACTGCAATTGAAGAAATGTCTGCTTCTGCCAATGAAGTGGCTCAAAATACATCTGCCGCTGCAGACGAAACCCGAAAAGCCAATGATGAAACTGTTAGTGGACAATCCGTTGTGAACGAGACAATCAAGACTATTACAACATTGTCTGATGAAATGAATAATACGCGATCAGTAATATTAGACCTTGAATCTAATAGTGAAAATATTAGAACTGTGCTGGATGTGATTCGCAGCATTGCAGATCAAACTAATTTATTAGCATTAAATGCGGCTATAGAAGCAGCACGGGCTGGTGAACACGGACGCGGTTTCGCAGTAGTAGCCGATGAGGTTCGTACTCTTTCAAAAAGAACCCAGGAGTCAACGGAAGAGATTCATCAAATCATTGAGAATCTACTAAGCGGTTCACAAAATGCAGTTAAAATTATAGAAAGCAATGTCGAACGAACAGAAAAAACTGTTGAACACGCTACTGACCTAGGTCGTGCGTTTGAGACAATTGTATCCGCCGTAGACAATATGAATAATATGAATATTCAGATAGCAAGCGCTGCAGAAGAACAAACGGCCGTCGCTGAGGAAATAAATAGAAACGTTGTAAATATCAGTACGCTTGCTTCTGAAACATTGAGTGGTTCTAAAGAAACCTCTGAGGCAAGCTTGTCTATGAAAAACACAGCAGATAACTTACAAGTATTGGTTAAAGAGTTTAAAACAGCCTAACAGTATATTTAACCAAGACATTAAACGCGTTTTAACTCTTTAATATTCTAGATGATGTTGTTTTATCAGCGACAACGGTCTCATAACGACTCGGACTAGCAATGCCATTCTCGAGAATGGCATTGCTCTATTATCAACTTCATAAGGTTATACGAATATTTCTGTTGCACAATTAAATATATTACACATAGAATAAAATGAGAATTACTTCGGTCTTCATATCAGTATGGAGTTCTATGTAACACATGCTCAGAACAATTAGAAAATGATGCGTCGCATTTTTTTTATCTTTACACTGTCGCTTATATTTAGTGCCTGCTCGGATGAAAGTTCTACATCTACTCTAGAAAGCATCAATGGTTTGAAATATGAAATTAATCAAAAAGAACCATTCACAGGAAAATATTTTACTTATTTTAATAATGGGAAAAAGCAAACAGAATCAAATTACACGGATGGTAAAGAAAATGGTCGCATAACATGGTGGCATGAGAATGGGCAGAAGGAATTAGAAGAGAATTACAAGTTTGGAAAGAAAACAGGGCTTAGAACTGAGTGGTATGAGAATGGGCGAAAACAAAGTGAACAGAACTTTAAGCATGATAAAAGAGATGGACTTATGATTACTTGGGATCTAGATGGCAATATCACAGGAGTAGAAACTTACAAAAATGATGTGTTGGCTAAAAAGGCTGGATTAAAATATGGCCTATATCAATAAAACTACTTTAGTCTTTAATATCAATATTGAGTCTCTTATCCAGTTTTTCATCAACCAAATTAGCTTGCTCAGCTTTGCGGACACCCATATGTAAAACACCACCGCAAAAACTGACAACTTGATCACTATTAAGGAAGTTTTCCTCGTCTATTTTTGTAGCTTCTCGTGCAGCTTTAAAATCAATCAGGTAATCTGCTTCACTATCAGGAAGATCAACGACATCACCCTTTCGTATCTTCACTCCAGTTTCCACAAAAAAACCTCTCAACGCGATAACTTTCATTTCATAAACTCCGAAATAAACTGTTTCTACTAATATATATCATAGGAATATATCACAAAATATTTAAGGCTGAAAAATGAAATAATTCAACATGTGACTTATCCTTATAAGCTAATAAAAAACCAATAATCAACTGTACGCCTTAACGAATAGAACCTTGGTGGCCCATTTTCATCACAAATCAGATAAATTTTGACAGCAATATCTATCTCTGGGTTCCCGACAACATGGTCAACATGCAATGATTCACCACCATTTTTAAGGCAACTAGTGGCTATTTTTTCTTGCAATTCAGCCCTATGGTTTCGGATATTATTTATCTCTGGTGCATTACTGCATAGCCGAATCCCGTCACAATGACTGGAAATCCACTGTTCTATATCGCCTACAGCGAGCAATTTTAGTCCTTCCAGCAGTGAATAATAAACCGTTCCCTTTTTAGGTTTTATCAATCTTTGATCAGCGGTCAGCGCTACTGGGCTTAAAATTAATGCCGCACACAATACAAAAATAATTTGACGACGCATTACCATATATAAAATCCAGCATAATGCGTGCCATTTTTATGCTAGCAGGGACTTAATCTGTATCTCATTATGTAGCGTTTTATGCACTGGGCACATATCTGCAATTTCAAGAAGGCGCTGACGCTCTGCATCGGTAAGATTCCCTTCCAACTTAATAGTCTTTTCTATCTTATCTACTAAGCCGGTTTTGGAATCACAGTCAGAACAGTCTTCGGCATGAATATGATCATGCTTCAAGGTGACTTCAATACTATCTAAACTCAATTTCTTTCTAGTGGCATACATTCGCATTGTCATTGATGTGCATGCTCCAAGTGCAGCCAATAATAGTTCGTAAGGGTTTGGACCCAAGTTAGATCCATTAGCGGACAGCGGTTCATCAGCGATTAACTGATGATTTTCAGTATAGATCTTGCGTGTGAAATTTTTATTCTGTTCAGTAATCAGAACATGTCCACTTTCAATATTTGGCGCAGTACCGGAAGCGGCCTCGTGTTTGGCATCAGATATATCAAGATAACGCGCTGCCCAACTTGAAATTACGCTTGCGACATATTCTGAATCTTCGCGTCTTGATAATAAGTGATCAGCCTTATCAAGAGATATAAAACTTTTAGGGTGTTTTGCCGCAGAATATATTTTTGCTGCCTCATCAATAGAGACAGTCTCGTCTATTGGGGAATGTAAAACCAATAAAGCTTTGTTTAATTGGCTTATATGCTCAACATCATTATAGTTATTAATATCTTCAACAAATTGTTTTTTTATCGTAAATTTTCTTCCCGCTAAATCAACCAGCGCCTCGTCATTATTTACTATTTCTTCTTTGGCATGAGAAAACAAATGTTCGACATGATGTCCTGTTGAAGGCGCACCTATTGTAACAACTGCTTTTAAAGAAGGTATTTCATGAGCAGCAGCCAATACCGCAGCGCCACCCAAACTATGGCCAATAATCATGGCCGGTGCCGCATAATTTTCTTTTAGGTGGTTCGCTGCTTGAATCAGGTCACTGATATTCGATGAAAAATTCGTATTAGCAAAATCGCCATCACTATTTCCCAAGCCTGTAAAATCAAATCGTAATACGGCAATCCCTTTATTTGCTAATGCCCTTGTGATTCTGGATGCCGCGGCAATATCTTTCGAGCAAGTAAAACAATGTGCAAAAAGTGCATACGCCTTGGTTTCCGAATCAGGTGTTTCTAATAAACCGGATAGAGACTCACCTTGTGAATTTTTAAAACTGGCTTTTAATCTAGCCATAACAAGCTCCTATTTAATTTAAATAGTGTATAAAAAAACAGATAATAAACACACATCCTATTAAAGATTCTACAACTACAAATATAGTTACAAACGCCTGAATATTCAGAACTTCAATGCTCGTTATCACTCTAAAAATCGACTATAGTATAGTCAGTTGGCTGTATTTCGATACCGAACATGGAGATAGAATTAATGAGTACAAATAGAATCATAATCCTGCCATTCCTGTTGATATCCTTGATTTTATTGGGTGCGTGCGAACAACAGAGCGAAACCAGCCAAACCAATCCAGACAGGGTCTCTTACGATGCTAATGTACACGATAAGGATTTCGGAAAGCACATAATTCATATCAATGCCCTGACAACAGATCAGCTACCAACCGAAGTAGCTCTTGGATACAAGATTTCCCGCAGTAAGAACCGAGCTATGCTAAATGTCTCAGTCCGTGAAAAACAAGGAGATACAGAAACACCCGTTACGGCTACAGTTGATGTCATTGCTAAAAACCTGAGTAGTCAGCTAAAAAATATTAAATTAAGAGAAATCAAGGAAACTGATCCTGTTGCAATTTACTATATTGGTGAACTTCCGGTGGGCAATGAAGAAACTATCGTTTTTGACATCGATGTGACACCTGCTGGTGCAAGCAAGCCTATTTTAGTTTCTTACAGACATAAATTCTTTACACATTAATTAATACTAATTAGTTTTTATTTTTCCGCTTTGCTTTAACTCGGTTTACCGCCGCGGCTATATCATCCTGTTTCTTCTTTAGTGCTGATTCATTGTTGGTATATTCTTCGGCAATCATTGAGTGTTTAATTTTCTTATCCAGCTTCCGCTGTTCTGTTCGTTTCTGCTTTCTGAGATAGCGTTGTTTGTTTTGATCTGCTTCCAATTCACTTCGCCGATTATCCCACATACGGTTTTTTGATTTTCGATATTCATCTACCAAGGGAATATGACTCGGGCAAACATATGAACAGCAACCGCACTCGATACAATCAAACAAGTGATAATCCAGTAATCGTTCAGTATTAAATTCTTTACTATGCCAATGCAATTGTTGCGGTTGCAGCTTTACAGGGCATACCGGAGCGCATTCATCACAGCGGATACAGGGTGATTCTTCAATTTCTGAATTGTTAAGTTTTGAGTCAACGGCTAATAAACAGTTCGTGGTTTTAATAACAGGTACAGCGTCATCAAATAATCGAAAACCCATCATCGGGCCGCCCATAATCAAGTATTCGTATTGCTCGTTATAGCCACCACATTGTTCAATGACTTCATTCATGGGCGTACCAAGCAAAACCTCAAGGTTACAAGCTTGATTTATTCCGGGGCCCGTTACTGTAACAATGCGACTGATCAGCGGCTCGTCATCAATAATCGCTTTTTTAACTGCAACGGCAGTGCCTACATTATAACAAACAACACCGACATCAACGGGTAAGCCTTCGGCAGCCACTTCAATACCCGTTATTGATTTAATAAGTTGTTTTTCGCCACCGGCTGGATAGAGACTTGATACTAACCTTAACTTAATATCGATATTTGCATTACTATCCAATGATTTTTGCAATGCATTTATCGCTTCAGTTTTATTGTCTTCAATAGCGATAACACATTCGTCTACTTGCAATGCATGCGCGAGGATTTCTATACCAGTAATGACCTCTTTTGCATAAGATCGAATCAATGTCTCGTCACAACTAATATAGGGTTCACATTCAGCTGCATTTAAAATCAGCAATTCAATATCCAGATTAAAACCGGGAATAATCTTCACTGCAGAGGGAAACCCTGCACCACCTAAACCAACAACCCCTGCCTCAAGTATTTTTTGCTGAATCTTAACCGGGCTCAAACTATAAAAGTCGGCGATCGGTGTTCTATTCTCAATCCATTTATCTTCACCATCTGCTTCAATCACAATACAGGGCGACTTTGCTCCAGATGGGTTTGGTAGAAGGTGCTCAGCTATTTCTTTAATGATACCCGAGGTACTGGCATGGACTGGTGCACTAATAGAGCCTTGCTCTTTTGCAATTACCTGACCTTTTAAAACCTGCTCTCCAACTTTAATAATAGGTAATGCAGGTAAGCCGATGTGCTGGCGTAAGGGAATTATAATTAAATCTGGTAATTTTGCTTTTGTTAGCGGCTGCTCCAGAGACATCGCCTTATTTGGTGATAATTGTATACCGCCACCAAATGGAATTGGTTTCTCTAAAACAGTAATCATCCTGCTATGGCTTCCCGCAAATATAGCTTAATTGAGTGTAAATTATAACATAGCATTTCGATTGAAATTCGCATGCATCATTTAATCTAACATATCCATTATCCGATTTAGGTATTACAATCACAGACAGTCCATAACACTTGGATAACAAATATTATTTATCATGCTCACACTTGAAAACGATAAACGTGTAAAAGGCGAACTGGAAACCATCTGGGAAATACTCACTGATGTAAAGTGTTTTGCTGATGCAGGACCGGACATTATCCGTGTTGAAGTATTATCAGGTGAAGGTCTAGGTATGATAAGACGCATTCACCATAGAATCAGTGGTTCATGGGAAGAAGAATGTATCGAATGGGAACCACACTCTCATTTCACTATGCAAGTGAGTGGAGATAACTATCTATTACCAGTAACTTATCTACGCCGCACAACCAGCATGGTGCAAAAACAAAAAAATGTTGTAATCAAGGTTGAGTATGAATACACACCAAAGTATGGTCCATTGGGTTTCTTCCTGAATAAACACCAAATCATCCCTATTCTTAATTTATTCTCTACGCAATTAATTGATAATCTGGCTAAGATAATTCAGCAACAAAATTTAGATATTTCTATATCGGCTGCAACAATATTAAAATGTAAAAGCACAGAAATTCATACAATAACACCGGAGGCTTTAATCTCTAAAGCGTGCAAGATCTTGACAGAAAACAGAATCGGCAGTCTTATTGTGCTTGATTCAGAGGGAAAAATTGCAGGTATTCTATCTGAACGTGACATCGTCAATGGTATTTCCACAACAGGACAACCTATACTAAATAAACCCACCAAGGATTTCATGACATGCAATGTTATTGTTAGTCATCCAGACGACAGTCTCGCAACATTAATGGCCGTTATGAGTTCAAAACGTATACGTCATTTACCTGTGGTTGATGATGATAAACACTTACTCGGTGTAATCAGTATTGGTGATATTGTAAATGCACGCATGACTGAACTTGAACAAGAGTCAGCCGCCATGCATCAATACATTGAAGGTCGAAAATGGCGAGAAGTTGCAATGCAAATTGGTCGGGCTGCTGCATCCGAAGAATTTGGTTAATTTCTAAACATACCAGACACCGTTACTTACCATACAGTCGATTGAATCCAGTGCCATATGGATGATCAACCCGATTCCAACGTAACGTAGTGGTTTGAAAAAACAAATTACGCCATAAATAATTATTGGTATAAATTCATGTAATGGATGGAAACCAATACTACATCGAAGGGGATCGTAGATTGGATTCGCTAATAAATGGTCAATATCAACGATCATCGTTGCGATCATAAAGCAATAGGCAACTTTCCATTTTTCTTTAAAGAATAGTAGTGCTGGCACCAACGGTACCAGTAAATGAAGCAATAGATGAAGGATGTTGTTTCTCGTTCTTTACTTAAGGTAACTCGGTCATAACTTGTTGTAATGATTTCCGTATGGTTTTTGGCATCTCAGCTGGATAGCCATACCAAATTAGTCCAACAACTTTTTCCAGTTCTTTATTAACCCAGACTGAATCATAAAATCGATCTTCACGAGTCACAGGACCTGTCGACCATTTTGTGCCTATGCCTTTATCCCATAGACAAAGCATCAGGTTTTGAATAACACAGCAGCAGGCTGCATAGTCTTCTTGAAAGAGTAATTCGTCACTTGATTTTTGACAGGTCACAAGTAACCAACCCGGTATCTCCTTCCAACGTTTATACTTCCTTTCCGCCGCCTCAATTCCCTTAGTTTCAATTAGCGTTTCCTTATTTAGCTCACAAATACTGTTTATAGTTTCTTGTCCTAATGAATAAAAATGCCATGGTTCCGAAAGGTGATGATTTGGCGCCCAACAGGCTGTCGCTATCGCATCATTGATAACCGAAGTATCTGGAATCGGTTCAGGAATGAAATCGTGGATCGTCCGACGAGATTTAATTATCTCTTCCAGATCCATCTTTTTATCTGTCATATAAACCTCAGTTTTTACGTTAGAATCATAAATGATAAGCCATTAATTATGATAGACTATCTTAATCAACATGTTAGCAATAATTAATTTTACAAATAATAGTAATTGATTCAAAATTAACACACAAATTTGATAAATTACTAAAACCACTCGATTTAATTACTGGAGAAGATTATGAAAATACAAACAGCAAGTCTACTCGCAACCGCAGCATTATTGCTATCAACTAACGCCTTTGCCGGACATGCAACACTGGAAGATTGTCTGAAAGCTGTACAATCAGTTAAGAAAGGTGTGATAGAACGCGCCGAATACCATAGCTTTTCTCAGGAAGGAAGGCCTGCTTATGAAATAGAAATAATTGATAAGAATGGTAATGAATGGGAGTTGGAATGTAATACACGCGGCGACATCGTCGAAATTGAGCGTGAAGTTAAAGATGCATCGGATCCACTGTTTAAGAAGAGAGCCAAGGTATCAGAAGCAGATGCAAAAGCAACCGCAATGGAGATGTATCCAGGAGTAAATGAGAAAACTGAATACGAAATTGAGTTTGATGGCAGCCCATCATATGAATTCAATATAGAAGACAAGGATGGAACTGAATTCAATGTCGAAGTCAGTGCTGTCACTGGCGAAATCATAGAAGTATCGACCGAAGGTTGGGAAATTGGTATCGAAGAATAATATTTAAAATATCACTTCAGATAACAAGCCCGTATTGTTCAGCAGTACGGGCTTATTTTTTTCTTATCTGCTCGATCTTTTTTAATAAATAACTAACTCTCATTAATCGAGAAACAAACATTTCTACTATCTTCATCTGGACATAACACGTTTTTCACTGGTATTTGACGAATCTCATCATAATTGTCCAGATCATTGAAAATATTTTTTATATTAAATTTTAGATAGTTAGTGATTATTGTCTATTAACAATTAAATATCACAGTTATTTTTCTCGTCTTAATCGACAGATGTCTATGCTTTGTCTACTCTTGTCTCAAACAATTACGAGAATGACAAATCATGGCTAAACCTGCAAAGCCTACTACTAAGATACAAACAAGTTTCAAGATCGGTGCTGTCTCGCGTATTACTAATATACCAATTGATACATTACGCATTTGGGAAAGACGCTATAGCGTTGTTGTACCTATCCGTTCAAATAATTCTGATCGGCTCTACCGAAACGATGATATCAATAGACTGACCTTGTTAAAGATGTTGGTCGATAGAGGTCACTCAATTGGGGCCATAGCCCCGCTGGAAAATAAGAAATTGATCGAACGTTTGGAAATACATGACCAAAATAAAATCCGCATAAAGTCTGATGACACAAAAAAGACTGTTCGTGTCGTTGTCATTGGGGAGGTTTTATCGTTACAACTTGAACATTTCGATATAGCTGAATCAAATTTTAGTTTTACAGGATTATATCGAAATGAAACTGATTTCACGGCAAACAACAAAGATGATGCTATAGATATACTGATTTTAGAATGTCCCGCTATTCAAGGAGACCATATTAGACACATTAGTGAGTTATTTAAAAACTCAGGTGCAAAACAATTAATGCTGATATATGGATTCACCAATAGTGCCGCGAAGAAAATATTACGAAAAACTGATTTTACATATCTGCAAGCACCAATAACCATCGAATACCTCAAAACCGAAGTAACTAATTTAATTTCAGAAAAGATTATCATTGATGACCTTCAGCCTGGTTTTGATTTAGATAGCAAAGCACCTTTAAGAACATATTCTAATAATGAATTAATTAAACTGTCTTCTGCATCTGCTACGATCAAATGCGAATGCCCTCAACATCTTTCAAGTATGATTTTGAAATTAATTCAATTTGAAATATACAGTTCTGAATGTGCTAGTAGATTCAAGAAAGATGCTGACTTGCACATTTTACTTGGCAATTTGACAGGCCATGCACGCTCAATAATGGAACAAGCCTTAGAAAAAGTGATAGAAGCAGAAAGTGTCAATATATAGTTATAAATTCAGGAAACTATTTTATGCTTCTAAATAAAAATACTATTTACTGTTTTTGTTGGTTTATCATGAGCTACGCAAGTATCACGTCAGCTAATGAATACCAACCATTTCACCCCCCAGGAAAATTTATAAATCTTGGCATGCATGTCATGTATATTGATTGTTATGGCGATAAATCACCAACAGTATTGATTGATGTTGGAATTGCTGATTCATCTGCTAATTGGTACACACTTGCAAAAAACCTATCAAAGGATGTCCGTACTTGCATATACGACAGGGCTGGTTATGGCTGGAGTGATCCTGGCCCAGGTAAAAGAACAACGGCACAAATCGTAGATGAACTAAACATGTTGCTCGAATTCGCAGAAGTACCTGGACCATATGTATTGGTAGGACATTCTTTCGGAGGGTTCACCGCAAGGTATTTTGCTGCGACTCACCCAAATAAAATAGTAGGTGCCGTATTAATTGATTCCTCTCATCCAGATCAAATATATCGACTATCAGAACTCGATAACATTAAAAATAAACCACCTATGAAAATCACCCGGAGAGAATTGGCTCCCGCTAGTATGACTGAGTTTGAAAAGCGTTGGTTCGTACTAAACTCAAGTAGAAAAGCAGTTTTTGCACAAATGAATGAATTAAAATATTTTAAGCAAAGCGCATATGAAGTAAAACACTCTGGTCCAATCTCTGATATCCCTTTGGCAGTACTCACCAGAGGCAAGAGTCTGTTACCTGAAATTAATGGTGTTTCACTTGAATTTGCATGGCGTGACATGCAAAAAGATTTACTTAAACTCAGTAAAAATAGCTGGCAAGCTGTAATTAAAGATAGCAGTCACAACATCTATAAAGATGCACCTGAAGAAGTAATCAGTAATATATTAAAAGTGGTTAATCTATCGCGATAAAACAATAATCTAAATCAATTTAGATTTCTCGTGAATCGTATGCCCAATGTAACAATGCCTGTCTTTGTTTTCGTCGGCATTGTAAATCATACTTTTCGCAGTTTTTTCTGATAGCGCCTCTATGCCTGACGATCGCTTTCCAACGCTTAATCTGTCGAAAATCTTCTTCTGGAATGCGGCGCCCCATATAATATCGACAATACCACTGAAACCAGCCACGCGGATCTTCCTCAAATATCCAACCTTTCTTTTGCCACTCTGTTAAAGGTAATGAGGCATCAACACCGTAATAATTAAGCTCAGGATTTTTTTTGTGCGGAGAAAACTTTGCTTTTTTGAACCAGCTCTCAGGGAACTCAGCTTGGCAATCCGTCATATATTTTCCGCCAAATATACCAAGCGCTAACATTTCTTTAGGTTTAAGTTCAGGTTTAAAATCATGATCAAAATTTCTACCCATAGGCTCTATAAGATCATAGACATAATTCGCCTGCATATTATCGTGGACGATAACCTTTTCCATTAGTAATTATCTATCTGGATTGATCAACATAGATCAAATTATCTGTTTCAAAACCCAACTCTTTTGATCTAGTAACAAACTTATTAATTATGTCCTGACTAACCGTTGGTGTTCTTGCCAATAACCATAGATAAGATCTATTGTTGCCGGAGACAAATGAATATTGATAATTATCTTTGTCGAGTTCAAAGATAATATAAGAACCATAAAATGGACCGAAGAAAGACACCTTTAAATGAGCTTCATCTTTAGAACTGACAAAGTAGGCTTTACCCTCCGCCTCATTCCATTCTTTATCCTCATTAGAATACCCTCTGTTTATTACTTTGACACCACCATCGTCACGCAGCGAATATTCAGCATTAACTTTATCCATCCCTCGTTCAAAAGAATGATCGAGACGTGCGATTTCATACCATTTACCAAGGTACTTATTAATTTCAAAATCAGATACAGGATTAATACCTTTAGGTAAACCGGTACACCCACTTAAAAATAAAGAAAGGAAAATAACTAATATTAATCGCATATATTGATTACAAAATGTATTTTATTTGTCAGACCAAACAGCATATTCATTCCCATTTGGATCACCAAAGTGAAATCGACGACCGCCCGGAAAAGAGAATATGGGTTTAATTATCGAACCACCAGCGTTCTCTATTTTTGAGTTTGTCTTGTCTAGGTCATTACTGTAGAAAACAATCAAAGCAGCACCATTCTCAGTTGATGAACATAAATCTGATTTAAAGAATCCCCCATCAATTCCCTCATTTGAGAATGCAGAATAATCAGGACCATAATCGACGAATGACCAATTAAATGCTGCAGTAAAAAAACGCTTTGCTGCTTCGATATCCTTGGCAGGAAACTCAACATAATTTATTTTTTCATGGTCGTTCATAGCTTATTTCCTGTTTAATTTATTGAATTATTAATTAGAGTAGATGATTATACTCATACTTAAAAACCATCAAAAGAGAGAAAACAATTATGTCTAAAATGCAATGGGCAGAACTAAAAGATGCACCTGTAAATGAATTGTTTGACGGTATCCGTGTTCGGCCGCTGATGGAAGATGAATCGGGGATTAAAGCAATGGTCGTAGAATTTGATCCGGGCTCTTGTTGGGAAGGTGGAGATGATGTTCACGAATCAAGTTCAGAAGAGGTTTATATTGCTTCCGGTGTCTTTAGCGATGGAGAACGTGATTATCCTGCTGGGACCTATATTCATATGCCTAAAGGTTCAGCGCATGTCCCCCAATCTAAAACCGGGTGCACTGTCTTTGTCTTCTACCCTGAAGGTAGACCTCTGTAATAGGTAGTCTTACTTTTTAAGCTTGTGTGGATTTCTATTTGGACAAGTCTTGTCGCTACAACGATCAGGAATAGTTTTGGTGCCTTCAACGATTAAAGCACCGCATTTCTTATCGTCGCGAAGATGCTTGCATTTCTTTCCTGTTGGTCGTGTCTCAACATAAAATCTGCAGCCTTTAGCCGAGCATCTATAGACAGGTCCAAATCGGCCACTAGCTGGTTCAAGAGTACCTTTGCGACACTGTGTGCAACTAACACCGGTTGGTTTTAAGTCATCAAACTTAGTGTCTATTGTCAGTATCATTATTTCTTTCCGTATTTATAGTCATTTATTCTTGGTTTGCATGCCATGTTCCTTCCACTAACAGTTTCTCTTTATCGAATATCTTGCCAGTAAATTTATCACCAGGATTAATAGGACCACTGCCTTTTGGCGTACCACACATCAATAAATCACCGTCTTCAAATGAAAGAAAGGTTTTAGCCTCGTTCAATATTTTCTGTGGTTGATTCAACATCAAGTCACAGCCGCCACTCTGAACCAAACGATCATTTATAAACAATTCCATTCTCATTTCACTGATATCGCAATTGAAAGGAATAAATTCACTAAAGACAGCAGAATTATCAAAAGACTTTGCCCGTTCCCATGGTAGACCATTTGACTTCAATTTAGCCTGGAGTTCTCTCTTTGTTATATCAATACCAAAGCCTACACCCCGTAGTTCATCCTCAATAATCAGGAAAGTGATTTCTCCTTCATAATGCAGAACATCTGAATTACAGAAAGGTATCTCGTTAGAAATCGCTGAATTTGGTTTTAAGAATATAATTGGCACTTCTGGAACTTCATTATTCAGTTCCTGGATATGTTCTACATAGTTACGACCAATACAAATAACTTTCGATGAAAAAAGCGCTTTGCCATTCCATTTTATGGATTTCATTTTTACTCACTTACCGGGGTGACTTGTTACAACGGATTATTGTTACGATAGATTCTAATTTTTATTGAATAAAATTATCAATATCATCACTTTACCTTATCTACGAAGTTAATAAAGTTTATTGATATTCTGCCGATAAAGTCATAAGCCATAAATCCGGAATCAAAAAATTGAGTGCACAATTACAAGCCCAGGAAAAACGCAGATTAAAACGTTTTTCTGTTCGCCTAAAAGTCTACTCACAACAAACTGATGAGCTACTAGGTTATGCTGAAAATCTACACATAGCCGGAATGATGATCGTCAGTAAAAAACCGATCCCGGAAAATCAGGAAATTCAGCTTTGGTTCGGCGCAGCTAAAGAAGAAAAAAGATTAAATCGAATATTTCTATCTGCCTATAAAGTCTGGAACAGCTTTAATGATTCTGAAGAACGGCTTTATTATTCCGGCCTTCATTTCGTAAGCCCATCAGAAGAAATCCTTGATAAAATACAATTACTAATAGATGAACAGGGTACCTAACACCCAAATTTTATTGAATAACCTTATCTTTCGTATTCAATTCCAGTATTTTTGACGCATCGACTTCGGCAAGATAATACCAACCAATTGAATTAAGCCCGTAATAAGCAAGTAGTTTTTCTTTGCCTTCCTCTTTATAACTAATGTACCCAGATTTACCCTGTCGGATATTATTTACCACACCCTTATGTGGGTAGGTTTCCAGATTATCTATTGAATTAATTAGCGTACCACGTTCATAGGTACCCGATGTCTCTGCGGAATTGACAACAATCTCCGCGCGATCATTGAGTAGATAGGTGTTTTCTATTCCGCGAATGTCCGAGAGTGACATCAATTCATGACGAATAAAATCAAGTGTCATTTCAACTGCAGCAACGCCCAAAAACTTTCCAGTTTTATCATATAACTTACTGGTGCACGGTAGTAAGACTCCTCGCCCACCAACGTCGATATAGGGCGGCATCCAGCAGGCACCTTCATTCTTCAAGGTACTGACATACCAGGGTCGTTTTCTCGGATCAAAATCAGGTGGATAACCCGTTTTTCCTGGATATTCAGCAAAGATACCTTCCTCAAGACCAACGTAAGTCCACACCAAGGGCAACCCTTCATCTTTAATAATTCTCATAGCTGTCTTGTGATCATCAGCGGCAATTACTGTGTGGTGACTCTTTAATAACATTTGTTTAAAGGTATGTCGTAGCGGATTAATGATACGTACCAGATCCTCTACTTGTGCATACTCAACACCGGGCGCAAGTTTATAGGCATGCCAATCGACACTGATAGGAAACCCATAGACTGGCGAATCAGCCAAATCCGGTGGCGCAAGTTTTGGATCGGCAAAATCCTTATAGTCATAAAAACGTTCTGGATCCGGTTGTCCGCGTTCCAGTAATGTGACTGCTGAGGCAGCCACACCCTGAATAATGCCTTCATATTTTAAAAACTGGGTGTCGATGATTTGTGCCTGCTTTGATACGGCAGAAATAAAGTGATTCATCTTCTGCCCTTGCAATTGCGCTTCTAGTCTCGCTTGCTGCTGTTGATAAAAACTCCAACTCACAACAACTAAGGATAATATAACCGTATAAACGACGATATTAAGAACGGCGAGTCGATGGCGATTCATCCAACGCGTGAGTTTTTGTACCAAGGTATCGCGTCTTGCCTTAATCGCTGCACCACGCATATAACGACGAATATCATCGGCTAATGCATCTACTGTGGCATAACGATCATCTGGATCAAGTTGGGTTGCTTTTTTAATAATCGCAATAAGTTGTTTGGGAATACTTGGCTGTCTTGGATAACGTACTGGTTCATTAAGTTTGGCAAGTTCTGCCTTTTTTAAAACAGTAAATTTATCATCAGCAATATAGGCACGTTGCAGCGTTACCAACTCAAATAAGATCAGACCCAGAGAAAACAAATCACTACGATGGTCAATAATGTCATTTTGTCCATTGGCTTGTTCCGGAGACATGTAGGCCGGCGTACCAAGTAACTGTCCTACTTGTGTTTCACCCGTATCATTACCCCCTGTTGAATCCACCTTCTCGGTAAGGTCATCAAAGACCTCATCATTAACCGAGATAATCTTGGCAATACCCCAATCCATCACATAGACCTCATTAAACGGTCCCACCATGACGTTCAAGGGCTTCAAGTCTCTATGAATCACACCTTTACGATGTGCGTAATGCATCGCATCACAAACCTTTAAAAAATGTTCTAAGCGGGTCGATAAATGGTGTCGCTTACCAAGCTTGCCACGCTTGTCTAATTGTTTTTTTGTTTCATTAATAAGATCGGCGAATGTCTTACCTTGAATTAACTTCATGGCATAACCGGCATTATTGCCATCGACCTTCATCTGATAGACGGGGACAATATTAGGGTGCTGTAATTGTGCAGTAACCTGAGCTTCTACAAAAAATCGACCAAGATAACTGGGGACTTTAGCCACATGCTCATGGATCTTTTTAAAGGCGACCGTTCGTCCGAGTTCATTATCCTTGGCAATCAGGATCTCACCCATGCCACCCTCGTCGATAGATTCCAACATGGTAAAGTCAGTGTGTGCTTGCCCATCCTCACCACTGGTAGAACCTGTAATATTAACATTGCTAAAATCAGCAACGGCAGTGAGTTCAATTTTTTTGAGGAACTGAAAACTTTTCAGTTCTTCTGTATTGATGCGATCATTATTATAGAGTTCGGAAACAAACTCGTCGTCTTTACCTGTTCCACTCTTTTCACAGAATTTCAGATATAAACCTTCAAGCTCTGGTTCATCAATAGAGGTGATACTGCGGATAAGCTCTTCGGGTAACATAGTTTTAGTATAGTTTGATAAAAATCACTTAGGGTATAGTTTCAATAACTATTTGATATGATCTTAATCAAGAGATAGAACGATTATCTTCCTCTGTCTTGGTGTCTTTTTTATAGTTGGTGTCTTGTCGCTTTAGGTTAACGGCGTGTTTCTGTTTATATATATCGAATACTTTGTCAGCATCAAGCCCCGCACACATCATCGCCGATACCAGGAAATGCAAGATATCGATTAATTCAACACGAATATTCTGCATATCAATCTCATCCTTACTCCACCATTTCCATAATAATTCTTCATCCAGTTCAGTTAATTCTTCTTTCATGGCCTTTGCATAATTTATCAACCATTCATTGGGCAATTCATTAACATTCAACTTATTTTCAGCGACAGCAGCGATGATCGACTGCATATTCAGATCCTGTCCCGACTTATCTTTGAGTTTATTTTTACTAAAGACATAATCATTAAGTTCTGTCTGCATATCGAAAATCTTGTCTAACATGGTGCTACTCCGTTCAGGGTTGTGAAAAGGCAGCTAAATCTGCCACTAATTAATTTTTGTTAACTTACCACGATTAGACTCCCTGACAAATCCTGCCCTGATTCGATGAATACTATATAATCGCGTTTTTTTAACACCCCGGTAAGCAATGGCTTTAATCACATTTGGTGAGGTTTCCCTCGAATTCGGCGATCAACTGATACTCAATAACGTCAGTATGGCAGTGGAATCGGGCGAGCGTGTCTGTCTGATAGGCCGCAATGGCGCCGGGAAATCGACCTTGATCAATATTATTGCCGAAAAGATTGAAGCCGATAGCGGTGAAATCGTTAAACAATCTCACCTCAGGGTAAGCCAATTAGAGCAATCACTGCCACAGACACGAGATATTACGGTCCGAGACTATGTGGCTGAGGGGCTCAAGCATTTACAACTATTACTTAAAGAGTACGAAGAGCGCTCACATCAATTCGATGAGTCAAATCCAGCCAACTTGCGGGAATTGGAAGACTTACAACATCAGATCGAGGCAGAGGGTGGCTGGAATATAGATCAACGTGTCGAAACCGTTATATCCGATCTAAATTTACCGGCTGAGTTAAAGCTCACTGAGTTATCAGGTGGTTGGCGACGTCGAGTCGCGCTCGGTAAAGCTCTTGTGAGCAATCCGCAATTATTATTGCTCGATGAGCCGACCAACCATCTTGATCTAAGTACGATCCAATGGTTGGAGAATCGTGTGCTGAATTTTAATGGTGCCGTCATCTTTATTACACATGATCGCGCCTTCCTGCAAAAACTGGCAACACGTATCATTGAACTGGATCGCGGTAACCTTTCCAGTTGGCCGGGCACCTATCAAGACTATCTGATGAATAAGGAAAAAGCGCTGGAAGAAGAAGCGAAAGCAAACGCCTTGTTCGACAAAAAAGTAGGCGAAGAAGAGGTTTGGATTAGACAAGGCATCAAGGCACGACGAACACGTAATGAAGGTCGGGTGCGTTCTTTAATCAGCATGCGGTCAGAAGTTGCAAAACGCTTAAAACCACAAAATAAAGCGCGTATTACGATTGAAGAAGCGGAACAATCCGGACGCAAGGTAATTGAAGCACACAAAATTTGTCATAGCTATGGTGAACAACCATTAATAGACAAACTTTCCTTGAAGG
This sequence comes from Gammaproteobacteria bacterium, assembly GCA_021773235.1. Classification (GTDB taxonomy): domain Bacteria; phylum Pseudomonadota; class Gammaproteobacteria; order Eutrophobiales; family Eutrophobiaceae; genus UBA7359. The sequence goes on from JAJFKL010000021.1 coordinate 173,356, forward strand.
TTATGCGTGGCGATCGTATCGGTCTGGTGGGTAACAACGGCGTAGGAAAAAGTACCCTGCTAAAGATCATGTTAGGTGAACTTAAACCTAATTCCGGCACGGTTAAGATTGGTACTAACCTGGAGATCGCCTATTTTGATCAATTACGTCGTAATCTTGATCCAGAAAAAACAATTGCACAGATTGTTGGCGAAGGTGGCGACTATATAAAACTGAATGGTAAAGAACGTCATGTCATTGGTTATCTTCGTGGCTTCCTATTTTCTGCAAAACGTGCCATGACAAAAATAAAAGTGTTATCTGGCGGAGAAAAAAATCGCGTCATCCTAGCAAAGTTATTAACGCGTCCCAGTAACTTATTAGTATTAGATGAACCCACGAACGACCTCGATGTAGAAACACTGGAAGTTCTGGAAGATAGACTCATGGAATACAAGGGCACATTAATCATCGTGACGCACGACCGAGAATTTCTTGATAATGTCGTCAGCAGTATTCTGGTATTTGAAGACTCCGGCACGATTCAAAACTATGCGGGTGGTTTTAGTGATTGGCATAGACATGGCAAACACCTCGCTGAAATGGATAACCCGACAACAGAAAAAAATAAAAAGAACAAATTGGATGACGCCAGTAACAATAAAAAAAGCAATAAAAAACTGAGTTATAAGTTTAAACAAGAGCTAGAGGCATTACCTGCAAACATAGCGGCACTAGAAAAGTCGATTTCTGAACTAGAAGAACAAACCACCGCTGATGACTTTTATGCCAAGCCATATGAAGAACAACAACCGATACTTGATGAATTAAATATTAAACATAAAGAATTAGACACCGCTATCCGTCGTTGGGATGAACTTGAAACAATGGAAAAATATTTACAAAAATAATATATGGAGATCGATAGACGCTATCTAATCCATGGTTTTTTACCCGCTTTCTTTGCTGCCTGCTGCTTTGCAGTCATGGCAGTCTGCATCAAGACAGCCTCTTCTGAATTACCCGCGGTTCAATTAGTCTTTCTCAGGAGCATTATTGGCTTAATAATAATTTTGCCAATTGTTTTGCCTCGCGGAATCAACTTTATCAAAACACCGATACTACATTTACACATGTTTCGGGGCTTTATCAGCATTTGTGCAATGACCTGTTTCTTCTATGCCATTACCCATATTGGCTTATCTGAATCAACCTTGCTCAATGCATCGTCACCCTTATTTATCGGCTTTTTAGCAATGCCTATTTTAAAAGAAAGGATAACAACTCGTAGTGCTTTAGCCTTGGTCGTTGGTTTTATTGGTGTCTGCTTTATTCTTAAACCGGGCACCTCCCTATTTACAATCGCTGCCTTAGCAGGACTATGCTCCGGTTTTTTTATTGCCTGTGCAAAAATCTTAGTCCGCTACATGGCAAACACAGAACCCGTTATGCGGACTGTCTTTTACTTCAGTATTTTTTCAACTATTTATTCAAGCATATTAATGATCTGGTTTTGGCAAACGCCAACGATGTTTGATGTATCGATCATGGCGCTCGCAGCACTATGTGCTACCGGCGGACAAACTCTATTAACCTATTCCTTTACCCATAATGAAGCAGTAACCGTAGCACCTTATACCTACGTAACTGTAATGATGGCAACGATATTCGGGTGGGTCGGTTGGAATGAATTGCCGGATTTCGGCTCCAGCATTGGTGCAATTTTAATTATTGGTTCTTGCTTGTCTCTGACCATTCAGGGCAAGTTACCTAATCCGTGGAAATTAAAAAAAACCACCAATCCGTAACACACCCTACTCTTTATTACTTACCAAGATAACAATGACTTGTGTTAGTTAGAAGCCAAATCATCCAGCCGAGTATTTTTAGCCGTCAATTTAATAATCAAATCGTCAAATCCATTCTTTTTTATTTCTGATTCGAATGAACCGCGATACGTTGAGACTAAACTCACACTATTTATAACAACATCAATTACCTTCCAATCATTATCTTTCTTATACATACGGTAGTTTATTGGAACATTAGCTGAGCCTTGTCGATTTATTATTGTTTTTACTAACTTGATTTTTGAGTCAAGCTTATTTTTTACAGGCAAATAATCTACTGAATCTTCTGAAAATTCTAATAATGTTTTCGCATAGGTTCGAACAAGCATTTCCCTGAATTCCTCAACAAAACGATCCTGTTGAGTATTTGAAGCATTAGCCCAGTTCTTACCAAGCACCCATTTTGACATACTAATAAAATCAAAATTCGGCATAATAATTTCATTAATTAAGTCATAAATTATTTTGGGATTTGATTCCAATGCATTCCTTTCATTATTCATTCTAGAGAAAACCTGATCAGTCGTACTCCTAACGACCTGTTCAGGCGATTCGACCGAGGCCTGTACAAGGCTTAAAGATAATATTAATCCTATAAAGATATTTAGTTGTATAATTTTTTTCACTTGCTTTCCCTCTCCTTTAACTTAGGGCGGTTAGATTAAATTATTTAAAAGAAAGATTCTTTTAAGTTGGTCACACTCTTTACTTTAAGAAACTGGATCAGTGAGAACTGGTTGGCATTTAAAATATGTTCAATAAACTATTGCTTCATATCTTTTGAAGGTTCACGGTAGTTATTAAACTTAATGTTTTGGTTTGAATCGTTCGTGTATATTTTAATCACCAACAAAGGTGTAATACATGGGTCATTGAATAACGAATGTCGTCTAATAAAGACTTTAGATCCAGATCTGGATATGAGTACTAATGACTCGATTATGACGAGATCTAGTACCGCTTGATGGACAGGAATAAAAAGCCACGCTGAGCCTGCGTTTGTTATACCTTAGACATACTGAAGTATAGGACAACGCAAAATAGAAAATCACATATACTATTTCACGACCTCAACGCCCTCAGCTTGTTTGATAGTTTTTGCCTCTGAGCGCTCGATCATTTTAACAATTGCAGACTGAATCACCTGGTCTTCTCTAGCATCAGTCTTACTATGAAATTGCTCTACCATTGGCGCATCTCCCTCTTCGGCTACAAACGATACAGCTACTTTCTCAGCTCTATCTGTGGTGCCACCAAAATACGATAACGATATTACAGGGTATCCTTGAAACCCCATCTTTACCTTTTTAGCAATTCTCTTTTTAGATTTTTCCAAATTCATGATGATTGCTCATATAGGGTAGCACCCTATTCATTAATCTCTCTATTCAATAACATATCGATGAACTGTTGTTTAACCTGTTTCGATGCATCTCGATAATTATCAAATTTCACATGCTGATTAGTATCGTTCGTGTTCATTTCGATCCCCCACAAAGGTGTACTGCCAATCGGGTTCATCGAATAACGCACATCACCTAATATTTCAGGTCTTCCTGGATATTGGCTTACATAATTATCAGAAAATATTTCAAACCGTTGGATGTCTTCGGCTAACTGTGAATTAGTATCCAACTTTGGAAACGTTTCTGACAGATTGAATTGTTTTATGGCATCACCTTGATAGATGCGCTTTGATAAACCTGTACGTACTGCATCAATATAAAAAGTATCGTTTGATAAATAAACAGCTCGCCATAACACGGCATTACCAATGGTGGGTTTTACTATTATTTTTTCAATCGTGTGACCGCGTTGTTCTGCCAGATCAATAATTGAATCTTCTGCACGATTCATTTGAGTGAATGTAAATAATAAATAACAGCCTGCTAATAAAAGGCCAATACGACTAAAACGAGAACTGCGTTTTTTCACTCCGGCAATGATTGCGACTATTAATATAATCGTGAAGACAGGATCTATAATCGAAATGATATGCCATGAGATTCGCGTATCGATCAGCGGCCATAATAAATTGGTGCCATAGCTGGTACAGGCATCGATAAAACCACTTAATGAATACCCCATAAAACTATAGAGATAGAGATGTTTTGCAGATAGCTTATTACGGAAAAACGGCCACAATAATAAAAAGGCGATACCTGCACCAATAGGGATGAAGAATATTGAATGAGTAAAGTGACGATGAAACTCTAGTGACAGTAATGGATCAGAAGATGACCGTATCAGGATATCAGCATCGGCAATGACACCGGCAACTATTCCAATAATTGTCGCTAAACGAACATGCTCTTTTTTAGCCGCCGATTGTGCTAGTGCTGCACCTAAAACACCTTGTGTCACTATATCCATTACGACTTTATATCAGACTGTCTATTGTCGTGATACAGCTTCGATAATAATTGTAACCAAATAAAATGAAGTGATTTATTTCATGATACAAACGATACAAGCTAATGCGTTGTTCCGAACCATCCTCTAGCGGCCAGACCTCAGCGTAAGCCGCTTCGCATCGTGTATCGAAACCACCAAACATGCGCATCATTCCTATCTCTGCCTCACGGTGACCGTAGTAACTGGCTGGATCAAAGATAACCGGCTGACCCTGTTCGTTCGCCGCTGCGTTGCCTGACCATAGATCTCCATGCAATAGCACAGCGGGTTCTTTGATATCACCTAATATTGAATCCAGACGCGACATCAATTTCTCACCCTTTGCTAATATGGGATCGCTTTTATCGGTAATCATCGCCAGACGTTTTAACTGCATGCCAAGTCGCTGTTCACGCCAGAAGGTTAGCCAATCATCCTGCCAGCTATTAATCTGTTTACTCATCCCGAGGTAATTATCTTTTTCAAAACCAAATCGTTCTGATTTTGTCGCTGTATGCAGTTCGGCCAGACTACGTCCCATTTGTTCTTGCCAATCGGCAGCTGGCGCACCTTCAATAAATGTTTCAATAACAATAAAGTCATCACTACAAGCTATGGGTTTTGGAACATGAATAACGCCAGATTCAGCTAGCAGCAGCAATGCATCGTATTCGGTTTCAAATAACCCGGGACGGGTTTTTGATTCTGGGTTTGTTTTTACAAAGAACTGCCTACCATCTTTTAATGTCACGATTTGGCTATCATTAATACAACCACCCTGTGCTGTTTTGCTGTCAGCAAACGCTGCCTCTTGATCCGTATGGGATGAGATAGCCGCTTCAACACGTGATTGGATCGTCATTTGTTATTTAGTATTTCAAGACAATGGGTCATCATCATTGGGCTCGCAGATTCGATCATATCTAATACTTTCTCAAACCCAGCTGTACCGCCGTAGTATGGATCGGGAACTGATGGCGCGTCATCATTATTCTCATAGCCGTCAAGAAAGGTGCCTAATAATCGTATGTGCTCTTTAGAGCCATCGACCATAGCCTCCATTTCTACAAGGTTGTCGGTATCCATCGCCACAACCAAATCGAATGACTTCAAATCTTGTTCTGTGACTTTCCGTGCACGTGACAAAAGCTGATAACCTCTATTTGATGCGACTTCACGCATGCGGGCATCAGCAGGTTCACCTGAGTGATAGGCAATGGTACCTGCTGAATCGATATCAAATTTATCTGTGTAGCCATTTTGTTCAACATAATGTTGAAACACGCCCTCGCCTGTCGGTGAACGACAGATATTGCCCATGCAAACAAAAAGAACTGACACTGTTGGTTTTGCCATAATTAATTATTGTTTATGTACATTGCATCGTCACAAGTAGATCAGATCTGATTGTTCTTGTTCTCTTGGCACCTTAGGACATTCTAATGAGACACTGCAAGGGAAGGCCTCTCTTAATGCAGCTGACACCAAACCACCAGCAGCGTTATGTAATACATCTGGGTGGGACTCCAAAAATTCAACAACGATAAGAACAAGTTTCCCTACACTGACACCATCTGGCCTACAAAAAACTGGCTCTACAAGTCCTGATATTGAGTATGCATGATGTGTGTCTGCTGCTGATTGCAGGTAACCAAAACATAAATTTGTATCCGATGAATTATAATTAGCATCACCGTTCGACCCTTTTATAGCTTCCTTACATTTGCTCAGTAATTGATCACCATCTAAATACGAATCGGCAGCATAAACAAGCATGGTCAGATTCATCAATAAGAAAGCTAATATTATTCGTTTCATGTGAAGTTCATAATCCATGTGCCTTAATCAACGATAGGTTGTACCAACACCCAAGGCTTAATCACGACAGCCCAGACCGTTACATTACTTTCATGCCAGGCACTCGCCTGTTCGTCGCTGACATTGGCAACCAAACCCTCTTTGAGCCACTCTTCGAACTGAGTTTTGTCGTCGTTGGATAATACGATAGCTACTTTGATTAAATCTATTTTATGCGAGACATAGATCGCCATTCCTTTAGCAAAGAAAGGTAATAACTCAGTCCATGCCATTTTAGAGGTTTCCCGGTTAATTTTTTGCTGCAGGTCCTCACCTGTCTCTTCATTACTGTTTTCAGTCATATCAATAAGATTCTGTTTAATTTTTGTCACTAATTATAACGATAGGCTTCAAATTTAAGAAATTTCTTAACGTCATAATCATGCATGGAAAAGCTTTTTATTTGAAGAAAATAAGAAAAAGATCTAAATATCAGCCAATTCTCGCCGATATTCTATTTAATACATATATAGCAGGAGCCTCCAATGCAGGAGCGTCGCGAATTTCCTAGAGCAGAGACAGATTGGTCAGCTGAAGTTTATGCAGACGGTACGATTTATACCTTACCTGTTAGAAACCTGTCGCTTGGAGGAGCAGAACTGGTACGTTCCACTCTCTGGGAAGCAAAACAAGATCATATCTGCAATATCAGTTTCAGCGATATGGTTCCATCTCACGCACTTGAAGTACGTATGAAAGTCTGTTGGGTAACAAAAACCCATGTTGGTTTAAAATTTCACGGCCTTGGCTTTAAAGAAAGAATAATTTTAAATAAACTTATCTCTAACATCACCAAATCAGTTGCCTATGAAACTAGTTACTGGTAAATCAAACCGAGTATCTGAATCACTTGATGCAATTGGAGGTTCAATGTCGACGTTATCAAGCATGACTTCTGAAATTGCAAATACTACAGACAATTAAAAAACAGTAGTGAAGATATTAAGGAATTACAGTGTTTTACTTCAGACTAACAGACAGAAATTAATAAGTTTAAAATCCACGCTTGATAATTTAAGTGTTAAACCAGCATTCTTTTAATTATTTTGCTTCCTCTCTTGATTGGCGATGCTAACTGCCTGTGTTCTATTAGTTGCCCCGAATGCTTGCAAGACAGCACGCACATGAAGTTTTACTGTTCCCTCAGTCAAGCCCAGTACTCTCGCAATCATTTTATTTGTATTGCCTTCGCACATAAGTTCCAATACTTCAGCTTGGCGAGCAGTTAGACCATTATTCGAAGGTTGACTACCCGGATCAGAATTAATAACGGGTGAAACGATCGGCATTGCACCAGAAAGAATATGTTTTAAGTTACTAATTAAATTATCAGTATCCAATGATTTTGGTAAAAATCCTCTTGCGCCACTGGCGATTGCATTTTTGATGACGTTTTGCGATTCCTCACCAGATACAACCACTATAGGCGTGTTTGAATTAAGTTTATTAAGGTGTGTAATTGTTTCATAGGGGCTTCCACCCGGCATTGCCAAATCAATAAAAGCTATATCAAATTCAAACTCATGCACAGCATCCAACTGCATTAATTCATAGAATGAGGTTTTTTCTGTTATGACAACATCTTCTTGCAGCTGTAATAGAATACCCTTAAAGGCATCACGAAATAGTGGGTGGTCATCAGCAATGAGAATCTTCATGTCTCAATCATATTAGGAAAATAAGAAAAGGAAAACGTAAAAAAACCGACAAAAGCAACATTGCTGCTTTTGTCGGTAAATATAGGAGGGATTCGTTCTATTGATTGAAATGTTTTACGATGTTGTTCAAACCCGCATCATAGACGCCGGCCATGGTTTCTATTGCTTTATCATCAGATGCATTATTCGCATTGAATGTTGATTTCCATTCAACAATTGACATGCCACCATCTGCTTCAGAAACGGTAATCGTGGAAACATAGTCCATTACCGGCAGTGGTGATTCGGTAATTGAATAAGTGTAGGTCTTCTTTGAATCGCTATGTACAACGAGTTTTTCAGTAATCTTTGCGCCGTTACCCAAAACCAAGACCCGGACGTCACCTGATTTCATACCTTCGCCCTGTGATTTTAAGTTAACAACAACCGGGTGCCACATATCGAAGTCATTGAAGCCACCAATCATCTTCCAGACAGTATCCGGAGCTGCATTAATACTGACTTCTTTAGATAATGCTAAACTACCTGCTGCAAATGTTGTCTGAGATAGAACACAAACACTTGATAAAACTGCAACAATAAAAATACTTTTTAGTTTTCTAATATTCATAATGATTTCCTCTGGGTTTTGTTGTCTTGTCGGTATCAAGTATGACTTTAATTACGATTTTGAAAATATCTCTGACGATATATATCTAATGGGTAGTTATTATCATTAGATATATCCATTAGAATAGTGCCATCACAAGTTAAATTATTTCATGACACAGATTAAAAGCATTTTAGCCAGTAAATATGCGGTTGCCGCAGCAGCTGTGCTTCTGCTTGGTCTTGTGCTTAGTGTCCTAGGTAGTAAGTTTCTATTTGATTACACGAAGCAACAGCAACAACTCTTAATAGAACGCAATTCTGAATCACAATCTGAACAGCTTCAAATTAGTATTACATCTGCATTAAATGTACTTTCATCGATATCTGCTTTTTTTAGAGTAGAAGAAAATATTAATCAAGACCGTTTTTTTAAGTTTGTTAAATCGGATGCTGCGGTGAAGACAGGGATTCTTGCATTAGCATGGGTGCCACGCATTACTCATGAACAACGTAAGAAATTTGAAACTGATCTAAATAAAGAATTACGTGGTTATCGTAGTATCACGGAGATGAATGGTCATGGACTCATCGTTCCGGCACCTGTGCGCGAGGAGTATTTCCCGGTTCAACATGTCTTCACTGACTTTGACACGGAGTTATTCACAGGTTTAAACATCACATCTCAATTTAATACTCGAAACAATCTAAATGCAGCGATTAAATCCGGCCAGTTATTAACGACTCACGGAAAACGAGTATCACTCAATGATCCTGAACGAAAAACATTTCAAGCCTATTTCCCAGTTTATAACACTGATAAGGATACGGAGGAGAATAAGTTTGATCATGATAATTTAATCGGGTTTGCAGTTGGGCTCTTTGATATCCAAACACTAGTTCAGAATACCTTTAAGAACTCTGCATCGCTCAACCTGGTTGTATTAGATATTGATAGCAATTTAAGTGATCAGCTCTTGTACAAATCGAGCTCTCCTTTTTTAGAGAAGAATAAAATAAAAAACATTAGTGACTTAAGTAAGGTAGATATACCGTACTGGACAAGATATTTTGATGTGGGCAACCGTAAATGGTTAGGTATCTTTATTTCTGAAGAAATAAATGTGCTACATGACAAATCATGGTTGCCGTATTTAGGGCTCTTTATGGGGTTGTTGATCACATCCTTATTAGCCGTTTATCTTTTTATTGCATTAATCCGAGGGAAACAAATACACAGTTTAAAGTTTCAACTGGATGATTCAGAACTAATGTTATCTAGTCAGGGCGAAGCTTTAAATAAACAAACCAAATTATCAGAAAAACTTAAAACAGAGAGTCACGAAAAAACACGGTTTTTACATGCATTAGGACATGATCTAAGACAACCGCTAAGTACCTTGGGGCTTTATTTGGCACAACTCAACTTTAGTGAAGAGGATAAGAATAAATCTATTCTTGATAAAACCAAACTGACCTTTAAATCCTTAACAAACATGTTTGAGTCCATGTTGGAAATGACACGTTTGGAAGCAGGTACGATTCATCCAGAAAAAATGGATATTGATTTAAACATACTATTCCAAAGCTTACAGGAAGAATTCGAATTGCCCGCTGCACAAAAAGGTCTGGAAATACGCATTCGTTGTAATGCACCCTTTGTCCATACTGACCCCGTTCTATTAGAGGGAATATTGCGTAACCTTCTTACTAATGCCATTAAATTTACTCAAAAAGGAAAACTTTTACTCGCCTCTCGTAAAATGAATGACAAAACCATCATCTATATAATGGATACAGGTCAGGGTATCGATGAAAACCAATTAAACGAAATATTTAATCCGTACACACGAGGTGATGCGAGTACAGATGAAGTTGGTTTGGGATTGGGACTCTCCATAGTAGTACACGCAATGAACCTATTGGGTCATGAATTAACTTTATCATCCAAGTTAAATCATGGAAGTTGTTTTCGGTTGATGATCGATAATAACATTTGATAAAAACCGTAAATAACTCAACAAAGTAACAAATAAATTGCGATAATATCCACCACATTATGATTTAAGGTTTTACATGAACGAAATAAAAGAAGTCCCGAACGAAGCAGAAAATATTGTCATATCGCAAACAGTTGCAATTCTTGTCGACGGTAACAATATCGAACGCAGCATTCACACTGAAGCGAATGATACCAACACCATGCTCAATTTTGATGCACTGATTCCAAAGTTATTGGTTAATCGCGGGCTTAGTCGTCTGGTTTACTTTCGTGAAGGAAAACACATTTCGAATAAACTTCAGGAACGTTTGCATAATTTTTATCACGGCTCTGTACGTCCTTGTCATAAAAGCGCAGATATTCCACTTTCTATTAATGCCATCCAGTTAGCGAATAAAGTCGACACCATTATTATCATGTCTGGCGATTCTGACTATATAGAACTGGTTAGGCATCTAAAGTCGGAAGGTGTACGTGTTGAAATAGCGGCGGTAGCAAGTACTACCTCGAGATTTATTGTTGAAGAAGCGGATCATTTCCATGAAATAACCAAGGAAGACTGGTTCACTCTTCCTCCCAAAAAACCTCAGAAACGACGGAAGAAAAAAGCAGACGATACTTAGCAATCTACTCTTGATATATGTTGATCTGGATCAACGTATATTTAGCGAAATATTTCCATAATGGTCTCATATTTAATCAAATAGGAGACGGCAATCATGCTGACCTTTGAAGACTGTCTAGCCCTTTGTGATCTTTCTGTAGATGAAATCGCAGCTATAGCAGAGCACGAACATTTGCCAGAGATGGCAGCGCTAGGATATGGTGAATACCTGATTCACGGTCCTGATGGAGAACAACATATCAAACGAATGATCGTTGAAGATATTGAACGCGCCAAATCCAGTGGCAATCTAAAACATGCCGATGAGCTGGAGGCAGTACTCAAAACATTTATTCTCCATCATCCAAAATTACAGGTTTTGCTAGAAGCACGGACTCAATAGTATTAATCTAGCAGTATTTAATAGAGAATAAATTATGACGACATTATTTCGAGCATTACTTCTTTTCTTTTTAATCTCCTCTACATCGACCACTTATGGTCTGGATGACAATAGTAGTCCTGATAGAAATGACCCTATAGCTCATGCAGAATCAAGCGAACGCTTAACAAAAATTATGCGTCGCTTGTTCTCAGTCGTGCATGAGGAACGAATTCAAGAAAATCTTGAATTAACACAAGATGATATGTCTGACCTATTAGAAGCAGTCGAAGAACTGATCTTTTATTCTGAATTGATGTCCGCAAAAGTTCCCGATTCAGAATTAGAAGTAAACGACCAGGTTATCTTTAGAGCCTTGGCAAATCTGCTCTATGATGAATCATTGAATATTCAGCAATTAACAAAAAATTATAATATTGATCATACCGATAGTAGTAAAGATAATATCTTTTATGATGCAACTGAACGTTTGAACCAAACCTGCGCTGCCTGCCATCAATTATTTAGAGATAAATAAATACTCTATCCCTATCTAACTACGAGACTGTTACTACAGGCTAACTAGTCACAAGGATAGTTTAGCGACAGTATTATTCCTGCTGCCATTTCTGCAGATTTAAGCTGTAACGCTGGCTGTGCTTTTAAACCATCAACGACAATCTTTGCTAATGACTCTTCTGATTCACTAGCAGTTAAGCAAACGCGCGGGATAACAAGGTCTTTTCCATTATGACAATCACATGGCGTAACGTACCAAGAGCACATCATGCCGGTTGAACCGTGAAAGCCGTTTGCTAATGAATCCTCACATGCAACAAGCAGGTCATTTGCTGATGGTGCAGCATAAATATCAGTAGATATCATGAATAAAAGGCCAATCCATTTAAGATTTTTCATACATTTCTAACCTGCTCAACTGCATTTAATTAAATCAAATTTGAAAAATTGACCTTAGATCTGCATAGTAGCGTTTTTTATCAATCTCAATAAGTCCTGATTATTCTGGCACCCTGCATTTTGCGGCCAGTCTGGGTAGGCATTTAAACAATACTGGAGAAAGACGTGCAGCTCACAAAAGACAAGGTCGCAAATATCAATTACACGCTGAAAGATAAAGACAGCAACATTATGGACGAATCCACAGATGGTACTTTTACCTATCTGCATGGAGCAAAAAACCTCATTCCTGCGCTTGAAGATGCCTTAGAAGGGAAAGAAGCCGGTGATAAAGCCAATGTGGTGGTCGCCCCTGAGAATGCTTACGGTGAGCGTGATGAGCAGAAAATACAGCGTGTTCCCAGAAAAATGTTCCCAGTAGATCAAGAACTAGAAGTAGGTATGCCATTTAGCTCTGCGACACCAGATGGAACAGCTGTAAATGTCGTTATTACCGCGATAGAAGAAACCGAAGTCGTCATCGATGGCAACCACCCTTTGGCTGGCGTGGAATTACATTTTGATATCGAAATCATTGGTATTAGAGATGCCTCTGAAGAAGAACTCGAACACGGTCATGTTCATGGACCTGGCGGTCATCAGCACTAGACCCAATCAAACCAGCAAACGATCGGTAATATTATGACGCTTCAGAATTTTTTGGATAAGTTACGTTCTGATCCCGAATCGATCGAGTTTGCTGAAACAATTGAGACTATTGAATCAAGTTACGAATATACGCCAACAAACTTCACTAATGGCACTCAGCATAATAAAGCCGGTGAAAATGAAGGATCTTGTAAAATATTGGCCTTTGCATATATTAATAATCTGACAGTAACAGAAACATTAAATTGCTTTGGCCATTATTTTCGTGAAGAAGTAGTTGGTAACCCAGCAGGAGATGATCATCAAAATATACGACAATTTATATTAGATGGTTTTGAAGGCGTAAAATTTGATGTACTGCCGCTGCAATTTAAATCCTAAAAAAAGAAAATACACGCAATCGACAAACTAAAATAGATAACTATTATTGTCCAATAACTCCCTGGTTCATCCGCTTTATAAACAGTACGTCCAGATGCTTTATCTTTTGCATAGACATCACCCGTAAATAAACAATATACAGTGTATAAAAAGATCAACACACCTATACCTTTAAAGGGACTCATCTTTACCCCTCCTATTAATTAAGAAAGTATTAAACAACCAAACCAGCAACGTATCCAGAAGACCAGGCCCACTGAAAGTTATATCCACCAAGATGTCCTGTGACATCGACTGCTTCACCAATAAAGTATAACCCTGTTTGATTCTTAGTCTCCATCGTTTGCGAAGATAAGTGGTTTGTATCAACACCACCCATAGTCACCTCTGCTGTTCGATAACCCTCAGTGCCAGAGGGTTTAAGTTCCCATGAAGATAGTTTCGCTGCTATTTCTTTTAATCTTTTATCCGGAAAATCAGTGATCATTTTATAATGTTCATCCGGCCAGAATAATTCTTGCAACTCAAGAACCAGCTTTTTTACCAGGTATTGAGATAAGAGATTTCGTATTAATAATTTAGGGCTGTGTTGTTTAGCTTTTAGTAGCAGCAATTCAATATCTTCATGTGGCAATAAATTAATCTGAATACTATCTCCCGGATTCCAGTAACTGGATAATTGCAATGCTGCTGGGCCACTAAGTCCTCGGTGTGTAAATAGAATACTCTCTTGAAACTGTTTATTACCCGTTGATAAGATAACTTCTTGCGACACACCACTTAACCTCTCAGATACATCTTTAAAACTATCACTAAAGGTAAACGGGGCAAGTCCGGCACATGTTGGGATCGTCGGTATTTTAAATTGATCAGCAACTTTATAAGCAAAATTACTCGCACCCATTTTAGGGATCGATAAACCACCCGACGCAATCACCAAACTGTTTGACCTAAACTTACCCAGCTTGGTATTTAGAATATATTGTTTATCTTTATTATGTTCAGGTGCTGTAACCGAAGCCACCTCACAACCCGTGTGGATTGTTACCCCCGCTTGGTCACATTCATTTTTTAACATTGCCAGAATTTCTTTTGCTGATTCTTTACAAAATAACTGACCATGCTTGCGTTCTTCATAATCAATACCATGTTTCTCAATCAGAGAAATAAAATCCCATTGCGTATAACGACTCAGAGCTGATTTACAAAAATGTGGATTACCTGAAAGGTAACACTCAGGCTCAATATTCAGGTTAGTAAAGTTACAACGCCCACCACCAGACATTAATATCTTCTTGCCTATCTTATTGCTGCTTTCCAGTACCAGCACACTACGACCACGTTGACTCGCAGTAATAGCGCAAAACAGACCTGATGCGCCCCCACCAATAATAATGACGTCAAACAACATTGATGAAATAGTGTAATTCAGGCCTTATAAAAATGAACAACAATAATCCACAATATCGATAGCACGGATATCAAATGACGAATTACCAGGCACACTAAATGCATCGTCCTGGCCGGCTTTTTGCCAGTCGTCGTCTTCATCTAAGCGATATTCAACCGCACCCGAGATTATCTTCATATGTTCAGGCGCGTCGGTATTAAAATGATATTCCCCGGGTAATAACAAACCGAGAGTCTTTTTTGAACCATCCGGAAAAAGAATAGTGCGGCTACTTACCTTGCCATCAAAATAGACGTTTGCCTCAATCACAACGGATACTTGATCAAATGTACTCACTTTAAATACTCCAAAATAAAATCAATGGAACTGTATAATACCGCACACATAGAATTCATTGATATCATTTAATGCCTGATATAGAACAAATAGAATCCGAACTTGGGATCAATACCAAGGCAGCGATAATTGAGCCAATTCAACACCCTGTTCTCGCCGAGAATAATGTTGACCTTAAAATCAAGCGCGATGATTTATTACACCCTATTATCTCAGGAAATAAATGGCGTAAGCTTAAATACACACTTCAAAATGCACTGAGTAAAGGAAATGAACACCTGATTAGTATGGGTGGGGTCTATTCAAACCACCTTCACGCCCTCGCCTATATCGGAAACAAACTAAATATTAAAACCACAGGTCTGATACGAGGAGAGCAACCCGTAGAAGATAATCAAACTTTAGCTGACCTGAAAAAATGGGGTATGAATCTTGAGTTTGTTTCTCGAGGCATGTTTCGTGAACTTAGAAAATACCGTAGTCATGATGCTGACCCCGCTAAAAAATATAATGGATTTTGGATCCCGGAAGGAGGCGCAAGTCATGATGCACTGCGCGGTGTTGCTGAAATTCTAAAAGAGATAGAGTTGGATTTCGATACAATAGCATTGGCTTGTGGCACCGGAACCACGCTCGCAGGAATAGCGAAGGGACTTCCCAGCACGAAAAAAGCACTCGGCTTTTCTGCACTTAAAGGTGGTGGGTTTTTGGAAAAAGACATTAAAAAATTATTACGCACGAAAGGCATGCCAAATTGGTCAGTTAACTTCGACTACCACTTTGGTGGCTTTGCAAAAACAAATGAAGAACTGATTGCATTTATTGAGGAGTTTGAATCTCACAACAACATACCACTTGAGCCCTTATATAACGGTAAGATGCTATTTGGATTACTGGATCTGATAAAAAATGATCGCTTCAAAAAGGGACATAAAATTATTGCCATCCATACTGGAGGCCTTCAAGGCCACCGTAAATAAACATTAGGGATTACTCTTAATCCATTTCTTTACGGGTTCAATCCAATCAGTCAAAGGCATTCTAAATGCGATATGTCCTTCCCCTGTATTAATGGCGAGTTCAGTAAATAATTTATTATGTTTACTGCGATCAATTAAAAACTGACAAGACCCAGCAAGTACATCATCAATATCATAGATGGAGTAAACATGGCCATAGACTTCAATACTTGGATCGAATTTAACTACTCCCCCACAGCCGGCTAAAATAATAACGTTGATATCATCATTTTTTAACTTAGACGATGTCAAGATTGATATTACGCCACCATCAGAGAAACCTAGCAAAGTTACATTCTCAGGTTTCACTCCATGTGAAATAAGCTCGTTTAGTTGAGCGGTTAAATTAGCACTAAATTTATCCGGGTCGGCATAAGAACTTCTTTCATAAATAATCAGGTTATAGGCAGGATCTGATATAGCTTGTTTAATAGTCGAGCTTACACCCCCATAACCATGGGAATAAAACACATATTTTTCATCTGAATTGATTGTCTCTGGAAATCGATCAAATATTTCATCTGCGAAACTTGAAACAGAGAAAAGAGAAAGTAGATACGCCAATAAAAGATGCTTTGTCATTTGTTGTCGGCGTATAGTCTCTGTATTTTAAGAACTCAATATCTTCAATAAGTCATCACCATGCCTACTAACTGTCTTATCACCTACTTTATCAATTTTTAATAACGCTGCCTTATCTTCAGGCAACTGCTTTGCCATTTCTATAAGTGCATGATCGGCAAGGATCCATTTTCTGGGTCTGTTTCTTTCACGAGCAGTTAATTCACGCCATGCGGCAAGCTTTTTAACGACATCCAATTGCTTGCCTTTCATCCTTTTTGCAGCAAACATTTTCTTCCACATCAAGTCCGGATCAGGCTTATAGGTCTCGGCTTTAATTAAATTTGCCAATTTTTCATTTAATGATGTTTGATCGTCAATCGCCTTTAATTTTTCAACAAACAATTCATAGACTTTTCCAAGATAGATAACATCATCTGCAGCGTATCTGAGCATGTCATCAGATAGGGGTCGTCTCTTCCAATCGGCGCGGGCATGACCTTTTTCGAGTTCTATGCTCAAGGCTTCCTTAACTAAATTTCCATATCCTATTCCTTGTGCATAGCCCAGTAATGGTGCAGCAAGCTGTGTATCAAATATTGGGGTCGGGGCTGACTCTTTTATATTGAAAAATATCTCAAGGTCTTGATGCGCAGAGTGCAAAACTTTTGTAATCGAAGACTGATACAACAGATCTAACAGAGGTGTTATATCTTGAATGGCGATAGGGTCTATGACTGCTGTGATATCACCGTTGGACACCTGTACCAGACATAGTTCTGGATAATATGTGCTTACTCGTTCAAATTCAGTATCGATAGCAATCCAAGTAGCGTCATGTAATTTTTCACACAATTGTTTTAAAGCTTCGGCATCTTTGACAAAAGAAAATGTCTCACTTTGTTTTATAGTATTGATAAGTTTCTTCCTGTTTTATTATTGCAATGCTTTTATACCGTTTACTAGATTCCAGCTAAGCATATCCAAATCATTAAAAAAGTTTTTATCCATGCTTCTCTTGTTGATTAAAACCGCCCAATTATATCCATGTTCGGTTCGTACCAGGATTGATGCAGTACCTGGCAAAGAACCCATATGCCACCAGTTATTATGCTCATTTACATTCCATCCAAGCGCATAATTTGAATTATGTTTAGAAGCCGTTGTCATTAATCTAATACTATCGCTATTAAGAATATCTTTTCCGCGCCCATCAACACTCATGGAAAACTTAAGCAGATCAATTGCATTTGATATCCAACCGCCATGCGAATCCATTCTTACCACCGGAAACCAATAGGGGTTCTCATCACCATCAGGGTAATAATGAACCTGAAATATTGTGTTTGCCGGTTTTTTACTGCCGATGGCAAAGCTCTTAGCATTTATCGGCTGAAAAATATTCTTACGTACGTAATGCTGATAACCTACTCCACTTAGCTTTTCTATCACTCGCCCTAACAAACAATAAGTAAAGTTCGAATAAGCGTATTCACTACCTGGCGGTTTTGTTATTGGTCTATTTTTAAGCACCCCCCGAATCAAAGCAGTTTGAGATAACTCAGGCTTTTGAAACATAGGCGCATTACTATCATTCGTCCATTCCTTTCCCGCTGTATGCTCTAATAGATGCCTAACTGTGATTTTCTTTAATAGCTCATTCTTAACTGGATATTCATTAGCAAGGATTCCACCAGCACCAAAAACCTTATCGTCCAGTGTCAATTTACCTTGTTCGCGCAATTGCATAATGGCTACAGACGTTATCGGTTTACTGACACTGGCAATGCGAAATTGATGAGTGATATTAACGGGGACCTTATTTTCAATATCCGCGTAACCATAGCCTTTGGCCAAAATAATCTCATCTTGCTTTGCGATAGCGATTGATAGACCCGGTATTTTGTACTTCTGCATGAACTCTTGAATAGTATTATCAATAAAATGACGGTCAGAGCCATCTTTAAAGATATTGATAGAAAAACTATTTCCCTCAGCAAACACAAGCGAATAAGGTAATAAAGCAAGAATGAACAGGCAACGTTTCAATAACATTGGTTTAGCGCAGGGGTCAGAAGAAAAACTTAAATCGCTCCAGATTCTTTTAATACTGAGTTGATGGTCTCAGCCATCACTCGATAACCCGCCTTATTAGGGTGCACCGTGTCTGATTTCAAAGAATTATCTCCAAGAACATCAGGAATCAGATCTTCAATAAAGATGATTCCGGTCGATGTAGCTATTTTCTCATAGACTTCAAAAGAGGATAGAAACAACCCTGGCTTAGGTACACCAAGCATAACCACAGGTATATTTTTATCTTTGGCTAGCTGAATCATATTACGAATATTTGATTCCA
The DNA here is from genome assembly GCA_021773235.1 of Gammaproteobacteria bacterium. Taxonomy (GTDB): domain Bacteria; phylum Pseudomonadota; class Gammaproteobacteria; order Eutrophobiales; family Eutrophobiaceae; genus UBA7359. The sequence continues at coordinate 192,303 of JAJFKL010000021.1, forward strand.
TTTTATTGATATCTTTTTTACGTAATAGATCATTCCCGCCATGGCACAAGATTAGCAATTGCGGATTATGCTTTTCCAATAGCCCGGGGAGTCTGTTTAATCCGGGTTCCGACTCCTCGCCAGAAACACCGGCATTAATCACCTTTCGACCCGTTAACTCCTGCAATACGGCAGGATAACTCTCATTATCTTTTGCCCCATTTCCATGAGTGAGGCTATCGCCAAAGGCAAGAATGACTGCGTCAGTGGGTAACTGAGATAGGCTAGGTGCTTCATCACCACAAGCGCTAAGCAAGACAAGAAATACTGCACTTAATAACAGATTGACTTTCATGTGAGCTATTTTAATGAATCAAACTGAGGCTTTGATTAACAGTATCACTCGTCACTTTCTGCGTCTGATAATTCAGCATCATAAGCTTCCAATTTTTCTCTGTAAGCGGTTATTTCTTTTTCAAAATAAGTCAGCTGTGCTTTTAATGATTCATTTTCATTTGTGAGCAGGGCAATCGTTTCTTGTGCTTCTTCAAGAGAGGTCACTTCTGCCTTTGCTGCTGAAAAAGAAAAAACCAGCATGAAGCTAATGATTAAGACAGATAATTTATTATTTATATTCATTGTTATTGTCCCTCGACTACGATTATTTTATTTAGGTATCAATACAGTATGCACTGTCGATTTCATCAAAAGCACATATTGCATATTTTACCCATTCAGTTCAAATATTAAAATTATATTTATTTCTTCGGTTTTTTAATACTAATTGAGAAATTACTCATAGCGCCACCCTGCTTATCTTTCTTTATATATTCCAGGCCAGGCGATCCAATCTCGCTATCTAAGGCGCGCATGTATTTTGAAATAATCTTATTATCTTTCGCGGTGCCGATAATCACTGCCTTCTTGTCATTGTCTTTGATTTCGGTAACCGTGACACCTTCTATCGAAACAGATCTTATTTTACCTACAAATTCGCTTTCTGCTTGAGCATTGAGAACAAAGGTGCTCATACATAATAAGATCATACTGCCAACGAGATTACGATAGTAATTAAATGTCATCATTACAGTTCTCCTGAAATTCGAAGCCGTCTAATGTTGCTTGCTTGATTTTATCGACCACATTTTTTAATTCACTGTCTGTATAAACCTTGCATGGAACACATCCCCATATCGGTGCTGGCCATGCTGCATCAGTATGATAACGAATCACATGATGAATATGGCATTGCGGGACAATATTGCCTAAGGCTGCAATATTCATTTTATCACCATGAAACGACGTCATTAGAAAATCAGCGAGCAATGAAGACTCTCGTAATAACTGCTGTTGATCTGCTTCTGATAATTGATATATTTCGCTGACAGCATCCCGATCTGGAACAAGAATAAACCAGGGATAATTAGCATCACGCATCAATAGTAAATGGCATAAGGGAAACCGCCCTAGTATCAGACAATCTTTTAATAATTGTGGATGCAGTTCAGCCATGTTTAGCAACCAGAATCTGCTTACATCGTCGACAGTTATAACGCACACCTTTAAGTGCCCGATTGTGCCTGATTTTGGTTAATTCATAAGTACGGCAGGAGCAGGAATAAGAATATCGCGCGTATTGCTTTGTCGGTATACCATCCAAATCGAAGCTACAGGTCACGCTAGGGTCAGCATTAAACATAGCCATGACATTTCGCCATTCCTGCCCATGTGGCAGCGTATTTCTTAGACCATATAAAGCGTCGACAACATAATGCGCCACTTCATGCGGCACTGTTGTCGTCAGATTTTCAGTAAAATACTTGGCAAATATATAAGGATTATAGCGAATCACTCGCTGGGTTTGCTTTACTTTATACATACCAGCTGCCCTGCCCTTCAAATCGAACATCACCGGGATGGGTTCGAATGAATAGTCTAATGCGGTACTGGCTTGATAAATACAGGCCTCAGTCGCAGCGATAATCTGTTCTTGCTGCTCTGCCTGAATTGGAACGATATCTAACATTAGACGAACTCTGCCACATCGTAAGGTAGGCGGCAATCTCTTACCGTTCACCACTTCTTCTTCACCAGTGTATTGCCATGAGAACAAGGCTATCAGCGATGCTGTCGGAGAAAGTCAGATTGGTATATCGATTGCATTTAGTACTGAAACTAATGGGAGTCTGATTTGCCAATTCAAAGTTTGACCAGTGCGGAAATAATTAAATTTCATAATGCCAGCAATACTGCATCTTCACAGGAAACCAGTAGTATCTTTGGTGAAGATGGATTTACCTTTGGCGATATAATCGACGTCATTAATCCGCTGCAACATATCCCTGTGGTCAGTTCAATTTACCGCAAGATTACCGGCGATATCATTGCCCCATCTATGCAAATTGCCGGCGATGCCTTATTTGGTGGCCCCATAGGGGCTGCTATTTCGATAGCGAAAGAGGCCATTAAGTCTCAATTTAGTCCGGATAGTACCGAGCAAAATGAGACAGTCATTGACCCTGCGACTATTGCCAACAATACGGCACAACAATCACTCCAGATAATCAATGCTAATGATTATTCGCCCGCCAGTAGACTCAGTATCAATCCGGCAATTAATATTGTTGAGCAGCGTTCAGATAACAACTTATTTAAACAACACACAGGTTCCATCGGCGAAGCCCTTTATAGGGACTCATTAAGAAGCAATGGTATTAAAGGAACTGAAAAGTATGCTGAAGTCATTTCATCAACAAAATCGCCTGAAAATAATATCGACATCATCATTGGTTCAAAGGTTGGCGCAGGTTAATTTGAAGTTGAAACGAGGAAACTTTCAAAAATGATAATGTAGAGCACGTTCTTTATGGGATGACAGCACGCCCAATCGTATTCATATCAGTACCAAACCATATTGATTTACTTGAATAGTGGTAATACATGTGTCGAATACTGCCTCCACCGCTGGGGATATCAGTTTGACTAAAAAAGTGTTTGCTCCCGGTATCAAAACCAATCATGCGATTAGGAGACAGACCCGTTTCAACAAACCATATTCGATCTTGTTCATCTACTATCATGCCGTAAGGCCGTGATTGTTTGTTACCAGGCATCAGCCATTCTTTAATCTCAGTCGTTATTGGATTGTACTGTCCAAGATACCCTCCCTGATAATCGACATACCAAACCGTATCATCTGACGTCACCACCAAGCGTCTGGGTAAAGCTTTCTTACGCGGCAATTCAATTTCGTTTATCGCGAACGTTTCTGGATCGACCATCGCTAATTTATTAGTCCAAAATAATGCAACCCATACGCGGTCATTACTATCCAACCAAATACCATAGGGACCCGAGCTTGCTGTGGGTACTCTAACAAGCTTTATTTCACCCGTTTTTACAGATAATTTTCCAACATGATTACCTTTCTGTGCGGTAAACCAGATATCACCTTTACTATCAAAGACCAATGTATGCGGATCACGCACATCATCTTTTGGCATAGGATATTTTTTAATCTTACCGGTAGCAGGATCTAGACGGCCAATATAGCCATGCGTATTACCTGCATACCAGACAATGCCTTGTTCATCGATAATTAAATTGTGTGGCCGAACATCATCGTCCATATTATATTTTTTAAAGTCGCCTGTGGATGGATCAAGCACGGCGATATAAGCATCAATCTGCCCACAAAACCAAATTTTTCCATCGGGGGCTACATAAGGATCACGCGGACGAGAATCTTCATAAGGGACTTGCCATTCCTTTATATCTAGCGTCACCATTTCAGCGAATGCCAGATCCGTAAACAATAGAAATAGAATAAATAAATGATATATTTTCATATTGAACAATCCATATGCTTACTTATGTTACATAAAATAGGGGATCGACCCATTACAATCGCAACAGGTCGTCCCAATATCTATTAAGATTAGCTCAAATCACTTAAAGAGGCACCAAAGTTAATATGAAATGCTTGTTTATCGATAAGCAATGCCGGTACTGATTTTATTCCATTGTCTTTGGCTTCTGATAGTCGACTACTATTGTCACCCAAATGAACGACTTCCAAATCAAATTGATTACTATCTAGTGAATGAGCTAGCCCTTGTTCAGCATCTACACAAACAGGACAACCCGCATGATAAAATATTGCTTTTGTTTTCATTCAAAAACTCCTTAATAGTTGTTAAAAAGAGTAAGCTATTATTCACAGCAGAATTACCTTTAACAGTAGACACTTAGTGGTTAGATACTTACTAAATGGTACAAATATATGGGATCATTAAATAAAATTAATTCTACAAAAAGTGAGAATAAGAATGTTGGCCGGATGGTTGAATCAATTATTGGTTGCAAATGGTCGTTATCTGTACTGCGATTGTTACGCAATGGGATAAATCGTCCTGGAGAGATGCAACGGCAAGTGGATGGACTAACCACAAAGGTATTAAACGAACGCTTAATAAAACTCACCCGATTCGGAATTATTGGAAAAGAAATCTATCCGGAAACACCACCTAGAGTAGAGTATTTTTTTACTGAATTTGGAAATAAATTCCTGAACATTGTCGATGTTGTCGAAAACTTGCAGAAGGAACTTACTTCTAGTGAGAACAATAACTAAACTCTTAATTTCTATTTAATCGCTCAAGAGCATTACAGTAATTTCATTTAACTAACGTTTCTTTTAAACTCAATATCATGACATCTTCTATTCCCACATCACTGTTATGGCTCTCGGAATCAACAGTGAGCACATTATTACAATATTATGATTACCCCCATCCAGAAAACCCCGGTGAGATAATTGAAGGTTATGACAAACACCATGCCCTCAGAACAGCAAAAATGTGTGCCGCTGTTGCAAAACACTTGGGTCATGATGATGAAAGAATCCGTCAATATCAAACAGCCTGCGTATTGCATGACATGGGTCGTGCAGGCCTTGACCAAGACTTGTTTGGAAAAATTTGGACATGGGCTCGAACTGAGGGAATCCCAACGCGGCCAGCAGAGTGGCGTGATGTACATCCAGAAACGACTTACGGGAATGAAACCGAAGCATTCTGGACTTTGTATCTAGATCAATTACAGGAACTAGGAATAAAAACCGAGGCCTGGGCAAAAGAGCAGGTAGAGATGCGTCTGGGTTATGCAAGAAGGTTAAGCCGGCTCATCAAACAGGTAGAACCAAAACTAGAACAAGACGGCATTCAATGGTTTGATTGGATGGAGCTAGTCACACTCTATTATTATTATCCAGAAAAATTGGACGCTGCTCCTGAATGGGTACATGAGTTAGGCGAGATACTGGTCGCCTGTGAACAACTGGAGGCCTATAGTAATCGTGAACGTGGAAGCGACTACTATAATCGAAGTGATGAAAATTTTATTGATGCGTTTAAATACCTGGAAAGTTTAAAAGACAAAGGTCAGCTCAGTGATAAGGTTTTATCGGCCGTTCGTTTATTAACCGGACAAGGACTATTTGACACTATATTGGCAGAAGCTCGTGATGGACAACTGTCAGACAAGGATTTAGATTATCTTCGTTCTTTAGAATCACAAACTTCAGCTTAAGGAAAAAAGATGGCCGTAATAACACAACAATTCTCACTGGATATGCAAGGCGCTACACAGATTGAGAATATTACTAAAAAAATACAAAACGGTTTAATAGAGTCCAGACTAGCAGCGGGTATTGTGACACTCTTTATTAAGCATACCACTGCATCGATAATGATCTTTGAAGACGAGCCCGGTTTACGCGCTGATACAAAAGACATCTGGGATAGATTAATCCCTGCCGATCCTGAGTGGCAACATAATACACGCAACGCGGGAGAGACCAACGGCCATAGTCATCTACGTGGTCAGATACAAGGTCAGTCTTTAACTATTCCGTTTACAGAAAATGCATTGATGTTAGGAAAATGGCAACAAATCGTTGCCGTTGATTTCGATACCACTGCCCGCACTCGAGAAGTTATCATTCAAATTATTGGAGAGTAATACTGATTACTTAAACGGCTCAATAAATATTAACTGCCGTTATTGAGTCTGGATACGATTATGCTTGCACCTGTTTCTGGTACCACCCGCCAACAATAGTAAATAGAATGCCTGAAACGATAAAAAGTATACTAAAGGTCGTATATTCGTTGTAATTGTTTAATGAAAGAATGGATAACCCCGTGCTTGATACCCCGACAAGAAAGCACATTACAATCTGGTTCTTCATCGCAATGCTGGCCGTCAGAAGTCCACCAATCGCCATTAGTAAGAAATACACGACAAAACCAACGATGTAGGATACATAGCCGCCAAATATTGCAACCCAGGGAAACGTTTTCACTAGATCGACATACCACATTGCCAGAAACATATATGCAAGCTGAATACACAGCCCAAAGACAACGATGAAGAAGAAGCCGGTAAGAAATGCCTTCATGTATTGCATAGGAAAGATATTATAATATTTTTGAATTCGGCAAATGATACAATAAGATACTGTGATTCATTTAATTATTTTTCTGAATATGATTTTTCGATAGTACTGGCCTGAGAGTATTTCATCTAAGCCATGTTGTATAACTATATAATTCAATATTCAAGACCTGACCCCGATCTTACTTAACAACACTAATTATCCTTATTCGTAGATTGCTGACTCATTAATTCATCAACAAATAATTTCGCTTCCGTCGTACTGTAATTGTAATGTCGCTGAACCAAATTGATTGCATCAATCTTATCCCCTTTGCTAATCCGATCTAAAATCATATCATCTAATTTCTTACCCGTTAGTTTTCCGCTTGAGTCACTCTCAATTTTATTGTCCGCTTCAATTGTGATGAAATTAGTTAAGTATGCCAATGTTTTTTTAATATTTGGTTTTATCCCATTCCAACGAATACGTAACATATTGTCATTTACCAGACTAACCGGATAATCATGATACTTAACACTAGACCTCTTATTTAAATGCTTGATGGATTTCTCATAGCGTAAACGTTGTTTAATATTATCAATATCAAGCTGAGGCGCCTTACTCTTTCTGGCATGAAATAACTCACTTTTTAATTCATTCACCTTTGAGCTTAATGGTTTTAAGCTTCTTTCATTTACCAAACCTTGCTTAATCAAATTTAATTCTTCTTGAGATGAGAGTAGTTTCATATCCAAGTAAGTAGAAAATTCAGTGACACCTCCATCAGAACCAGGTTTATGAGAAGTTTCTTTGGTCATGCGTACCCATTCAATTTCGCGCCAATAAAGTTCTATGACGACAAGGTCAGTTTCCGGGTAATTATAATTTTGAAATGATCGAAATTTAATCACCGACCTGTTAGTGCTGGAACGCATCAACCAATTAGAGGCTAATAAACCTGCCCTATATCTCGACCATGCAATACAAGCAATAAAACCGAACCAGAAGGCAAACCACAAATAAACCAGGTGCTTCCAAATACCTACTGAGAAACTTGTTGAGTACCAGACATAATGACTGACACAAGCAAGAAATAATGCGAAGAAAATGCTAAAGACAATAAGACTGCCTATTGTTGAGTATCGAAATACCTGCTCATCAAATTCTTTATTGCCAACTTGATCAATATTGATAAGTCTCATAAAAGCTAATTATAGCAAGAGAATTCTTTTTATTTATTAAAAGGCTCGACATGAATAAAAGCATCACCGACATTAAATTTTTCTTCAATTAATATCTCGACCTCATCCGCAATTTTATGTGATTCATCTGTAGTCAGTTCTGCATCTACAGAGATTACTATATCGATAGCAATGTCAGAACCTATCCAGCGTGAACGAATACGACCCGCAGCTTTTACGCCTTGCACCGTCATTACCGCATCCTTAATCTCTTCGGGGTCAATAGCATATTCATCGACAAGCACGGGGAAGGCACTTTTATATAATTCATAAGCCAGATAAAACACTAAACCAGCAACACCCAAGGCACATAATCGATCAAGTATTAAAAAGCCCATGCTTGATAATTGCCATCCAATTATTACTACAACCGTTGTTAATACATCGGCAAAGGTATGTGCCGCATCGGCAAGCATGATCCCGGATTTCAGGCGACGAGCCCAATAGCGTTGCCAAGCTGCCAAAACGATGTTCACAACTAGCACGCCTATCATCAAGGCTAGTTCCCAGTTGCCACTAACGATTTCTGTTGTCTCTTTAGTGAACGCACTCTTGGCAATTTCTATTGCCATCACAGCAAGTAGAGTTGCTAAACCAAATACGGCTAATGTTTCAAATTTTCTATGGCCATACGGATGTTTTCGATCAGCAGGCATTGCCGATAAACGTATAACAATCCATGCGACAAAATTATTAGCGACATCAGTCAATGAATGGATTGCATCAGCGAGAATTGCAAGTGAATTGGTAGATAATCCAACAATCAGTTTAACAACGAGCACCAGGATGTTGGCGCAACCCTCAATGATAATTAAGCGTTGGACCTTCTTGTCGCGATCTGTGTATTCGATGTGATTGGGTTCGCTTGTCATTAGATTGTTAATCCTTAAATAAGAGCAAGCTAGAAAACTTATTAAGTTCCTGGTTGAAAATTCTTTTTCACGATTGTTCTGTAAATTCTTTACACCTATTGGTGAACGACCGCACACTGTCTGGAATTGGCACTCTTAATGTAGCCAGTTTAATCAGAAGGACTCCACCTTCTTTAATTAAACGATAGGCATACATAAATTGAATATCTTTCCTGTCATTTTTATCATGCACTAGACTGCTCAGGCTATGTTCGTATTCTTCTTTAGATGCAATATAGCGTGGCCAGACATCAAACATTACAGGATCATTCCGTATTGTTTCACAAGTCATCTTGGCCATGACACCTAACTCAATGAGTTTATTATTCACATCAGAAAAAGCACCATCGCCTATCGTAACGGTACTTACAGCACTTGTGATCTGATCAATATCCGACATGGTTTGAGAGATCTTGATATATCGGCTTTGAAAAAAATCTTCTATCGGTAGAGAGAAAACCTTAAACGGTTCACCCCAAAGTTCATCAACACCTTCCCCACCATCTGCAAGCTTGATATTTTTTCCCAAAGACAACGCCTCTATAAAGCATCTCCCGCACTCGCGTAATAACTCGTTGCTGGTTTCAATCTTTACTCCGGCCTCTTCAAGCTCAACAATTGCCGTTAGAATTTGTCGTCCACGATTTAATAATGAGCCCGCTAGCATTGCACCTTTAACGCGCTTTCTTGCAGGGTCATCTTCGGCCTCATAAACCTCACGAATATCATCCAAACGCTTGCTAGGAGTATTAATCCCCTGCTCCACATGATGAAATACTCGGCGCGTTAATTGGTCGATCATTTGTTTCTTGTCAGCATAGCTATCCTTATGTAAGTGATAACTTCTAATCCAATAGCCATCGTAAAACACACACGATTTACCTGCGATATCTCGCGTTGTACCATTTTCTACTTCATCTGACATAGTGAGTTTATAAGACCTTAAATCGTTAAAATAATTCGCCCCAAAACAGCCGTCCTATTGTAATACTTCTAAACAAATCCTCATACCCACATGAAGAAGATTAATTCTTGCTTACTTAATTCTGATCTTTCTTATACATCATCAACGCCATGATGATTGCCACGCAATTGAGATCTCATGGCAAAGCCCAGACCGATAAATACGATCACTACCCCGATAATAAAATTAAGCTCGATGGCTTCACCTAAAAATAGATAGCCCAAGATAATAGCGGTAATTGGGTTTAATGTTACAAAGATAGTTGTAAACGTTGCCGTGCTCTTATTCAAAACCCAATTCAAAAGAAAGAATGCGAACCCACCAGCAAAGATGCCTAAATAAACCATTAAGCCAATTTGTGTCATCGTCAGTGCCATTACATGCTCACCGATCCCATTAGCAAGGCTAAATGGCAATAGGCACAAACATCCCGTCAACATGGCTAATGGTGTCATCGTTGAGGCTGGAACCTCTTGCAAAACCTGTCGCGCAAAGGTGGCATAGATCGCACCAATTATCGCAGTAGCCAACATTATAATCTCACCTTTGAATAAGACTCCGTCTCCTGACATCACCATCAACTTATCTGATAGAGCAACCGTAAGACCCAGTAAAGTTAGACCAATGGCAATTAAAGAGGTCTTATTAATACTCTCATGTCCAATCGCTTTACTGATTATCATAGTCCAAATCGGCATCGTCGCTAAAACTAGAGATCCGCGTGCCGCACTGGTATGTACGAAACCCCATGAAAACATAAACGGAAATAACGCAAAAAACAAAGCCCCGAGGCCAGCAATCTTTAGTAAAAGGATTTTAGTTAAACTTGATGTGCGAAACAGGAAGAACAACGGCAACATTGCAAAGCCACCAAAGAGATATCGCATAAAGGCAATCTCCACCGGATCCAGTACTGTCACCAGATAACGTGTGGTAACAGATGCTGTACCGGTAAGAATATGGCAACACATGATTGCCAGAGTTGGCACCCATAATTTCATAAAGTGACCTTAATACGATTTAATCTAATATTTAGCTTTATTGAGATCGACATTAATGACGCAATCGATCTGTAAATTGCGATAAAGACAGCTTAAGAGAAAGCATGAGCCGTAATTGTCGTTTAATCTGTGCCAGATTACACGCAATACCTGAAAGCCCCATAAAATGTCTAATTCGTCTCATTTTAACCAACTACCACTAAAATAATACCGTACTAATACCCGTTTATTGTGTTAGAGTGCGCGCATCTCGACACCAGTAGGTGTCCAGAGCGTCATCACTAGTTGTTAGTTCGCCTCACTGCATTGCCGTTATTGATAATCGCAATCCATTCAAAGAGTCCAACTGTCCCTCCCTTTGAGAGCCAATTACTGCATGCCGCACTTACGGCAAAGCTATCTACTGCCCCGAACTGTATACGCGTTTACGCGTGCGCAAATATTAGA
>JAJFKL010000022.1 GCA_021773235.1 Gammaproteobacteria bacterium
CCGGGGTTTCCATAATTTGGAGCGGGAAACGAGATTCGAACTCGCGACATCCTCGTTGGCAACGAGGTGCTCTACCACTGAGCTATTCCCGCAAAGGACGCATATTGTAGCTTCGGCTTTTAAGGTGTCAATCAAATTACCCAATTATTCTTTTAATTGTGGCCAAGCCGCTAATAAATACTGAATCATGGATATCAAAGTCAAAATTGCGGCGATATAGAGTAGCACTAGACCAATTTCATATACTGGCATACCGAACACTGGCACTCTGAAGATAAGAAAGCCTAGCGCGAGCATTTGCGCTAATGTTTTTATTTTGCCCAAGGCTGAAACAGCCACCATATTACGCGCACCAATTTCGGCCATCCATTCGCGTAAAGCCGAGACAGTAATCTCGCGACCAATAATGATTGCTGCAGGTAATGCCAGATAAATCTCAGGTTTTTGTTGGACTAATAAAACCAATACCACTGCAACCATTAATTTATCTGCGACTGGGTCTAAAAATGCACCTAAGGATGAAGTTTGGTTTAATTTTCTTGCCAAGTAACCATCTAACACATCAGTCACTGCCGCTATTGCAAAGACAATGCATGCAAAATAATTGTTCCAACTCAAAGGCAAATAAAATACCAGTACAAAAACGGGTATTAATAGAATGCGCAGTAATGTTAATTGATTAGGTATATTCATAAATTGTTATGGAATGTTTCATATATCTTCTGAGCGAGATTTTTATTAATTCCTGGCACATTTGCCAGGTCGTCTATTCCAGCCTTGGCAACACCCTGTAACCCACCAAAATGTTTTATCAGGCTTTGGCGACGCTTGTTCCCTATTCCTTCTATATCTTCGAGTGTTGAACGGTTGCGAGTCTTTTTTCTTCGTTGTCGATGTGCTGTGATTGCAAAACGATGCGCTTCATCTCGAATATGCTGAATTAGATGTAACGCTGGAGACGAACTATCACAGTCTATGGTTTTATTTTCAAGTGCTAGAATCAGGTTTTCCAGCCCCGGCTTTCTTGAAGGGCCTTTAGCCACACCTAATATTGGAACGTGTCTAATTTGTAATTCATCGAGTTCTTTTTTTGCCACGCCAATTTGACCTTTCCCACCATCAATTAAAATAAGATCAGGTAGTTTTGCGTCTTCTTTTACGAGCCGTGTGTAACGCCTTCTAATGACTTGACCCATAGCCGCATAATCATCACCTTTGGTAATGTTTTTTATATTAAATTGACGGTATTGTGAGTTCATAGGTCCATCTTGCCCAAACACGACACATGACCCAACCGTGGACTCACCTTGTGTATGACTAATATCAAAGCACTCCATACGTTCAATAGGCTCTTTAAAAGAGAGTAATTCCTGCAAGGCATCAAAACGTTTATGTTGGCTCTTATTGCTTGCCAACTTTTGCTTCAATGTCAGATCTGCATTTTCTTGAGTCATCGCGAGCCACTTTGAACGCTCACCTCTCATCTTAGATTTAAGTTTAACTTTTTTCCCTGCCTTTTCTGAAATAACATCCTCGATCAATTCAGCAGCATCAATAGCGTGACTAAGCAATATTTCAGAGGGTATTTTTTGCTGTGTATTAGGATTTAGATAAAATTGACTCAAAAATGCCTTTACTAAATCTGCTTCTGGTTGTTCAGCAATATTTTGCGGATAATAACTACGACTGCCCAGATTCAATCCTGAACGTATAATAACTAGCTGTATACAAGCATGCTTAGCATTTATGGCACAAGCAATAATATCAATGTCGCCACCGTCCGTACTAATATGCTGTTTTTCCTGAACATCGCGTAACGAACGTATTTGATCACGTAATCTTGCTGCTACTTCAAATTCCAATGCATCCGATGCTCTTTGCATAGGTTCATTTAAAGACTTTATAACCTCATCATTTTTCCCTTCAAGGAACAATGTCGCATGATTGATATCACGTTGATAATCTTCTTTATCAATCATATCTACGCAGGGGGCTGAGCAACGTTTAATTTGATATTGTAAACAAGGCCGAGAACGGTTTGCAAAGATACTGTCTTCACAAGATCTGATCATAAACAACTTCTGTAACAGGTTTAGTGTACGCCTTACAGAGCCAGCACCAGGATACGGTCCAAAATACTTTCCCTTTCCTTTTAACGCGCCTCGATGATAGCGGAAATGAGGATAATCATGGTCACTTGACAAATATAGGTAAGGATAGCTCTTGTCATCTCGAAACAAGATGTTGTAGCGAGGCTTATAACTCTTTATTAGATTGTTCTCTAGGATCAATGCCTCTTTTTCAGTATGTGTAACCGTCACCTCTATATTTTCAACTTGCTTGATCATTACCTGAGTTTTAGGCGAATCCGACTGACTGCGATTAAAATAGCTTGAAACTCGTTTCTTCAGGTTTTTGGCTTTCCCGACGTAGATCACCTTGCCTTCGCCATCTTGCATACAATAAACACCAGGAAGACTGGTCAGTGTCTTGAGGTATAACTTTGAATCAAATGACATAGAAACTAGATTTTGAGCTGTGCCTTAATCTGAATAAAAATTTCGCTGAACATAGCTTCAGTCAGCCTTTTTGTGTTTGTGTTGTATCTACTGCAATGATAAGAATCAATAATAGATCGGCCATCATCAAGCTGGTAAATTTTGCCATGTTTGAAGGGGTATTTTGATTGTTTTAGCCCCAATGCCTTGAGAACAGCTTTATGAGAAACCAACCCTAAACTAAGAATCATGGCTTTTTTATCGATCGTCTTCAATTCTTCGACTAAATATCGATTGCAGGTATTTATCTCATCGCCTATGGGCTTATTTCCTGGTGGTAAACATTTAACCGCATTCGTGATTCGGCAATGCTTCAAAACCAGGCCATCATCCAAATCGGTCGAAATTGCTTTATTACTGAATCCATACTTATGCAACATCTCATAAAGAATAATCCCGGCATGATCTCCGGTAAATGGTCTACCGCTGGCATTAGCGCCATGCATCCCAGGCGCTAGCCCCACTATAAGAAGCTTTGGGCTTGCTACTCCAAAAGGGGGGACAGGCCGCGCATGATAGTCCGGAAATTTTTCTCGGGTCTCATTAAGAAAGTGGCTTAATCTAGGACATAAACGGCACCCTATATCGAAAACAGCATTGTTATTAGACAAATCTAAACCCTATAATATACATTATAAATAATCTATAACTTATTGTTAATTATCATTATATTGATTTCATATGTTTGTGTAATTGAGCCGGTTATATTATTTACACTAATTTCTATGTCTCAACATCACTTTACAAGAATGTATAAAAATAGTCATAAATAACAAGGCTTTACTCATAATTAATCTTCAAAGCGTTAAACACATAATAAATTATACTGTCTAATTAGTCCATCTCATACAACTCAACACAAACTATTAACTATATATATTATTAATAAATACAATTATTTATATTGTTATTATAATGTTATGTATTAATTGTTGACATTAAATAATAATTGTTATATTTATACTGTCCAATTATACAGTCTATTTATAAAAGCATGCTAACAAGTAAGCAAATATTAGAACTAACAGGAATATCTCGAGCAACGTTAAATAATTACATTGCTCTAGGTCTACTTGAAAAACCCTCAGTACAGCCCACAAAGGAAGATGATGGGCGTGCACCACGAATTGGTTATTTTCCTGATGACGCTCTTAATCAGATAAAACAAATAAAAAAATTAAAAAAGGAAGGTCTTTCAATGTCAGCAATCACTGAACATTTTAATAACAATAATATACAAGATTCAGTCACCCCTTTCCCGGAACAACAATTTACAACTAAACCAGAAAATGACTCAAAAAGGTTACTTACCCTTGAGTTGGGTATAGATGATATTCCAGGACCTGCCTATATGGTGAATAATAATTTTGAGGTGGTTTGGTGGAATGACGATGCCGTTGAACAATTATTTGGCCAAGAAGATTGTATGCAAGGTGATCTGGAGGAGCGAAACGTATTTCGATTACTAATGGAGTCGCCTATCGCTCGTAAAATGGTCGAATGGCAGGACATCCTGTCGAATCACCTTGAAACGGCAAAGAAACGATTATCACATAAGAATATCGCTTCTATATATAGTTCGCTCAGTCCTGATGATGCCAGAATTATGGATGAACTTTATGAGTCGGCGAAGATGATAAACGAAGTCCCCATGATTCATTATCCTGTGAATCTAAACACATCATCAGAAGAAATCGAAGCTTATAACTTATATGCCTCCTTTTTTCGTGAGGGGATTTTATTTGCATATGCAAAATCTGAAGTGGATTGCTCCCCTCTTCTAGAACTGCTATCTAGGCGTGACCATGTAATCCGCAATTTACTTAAAAAACGAAAACCATTCCTGACGCCACTGTCGGTTATGGTGGCAGACCTACAGAATTCAGTTCAAATTTGTGCAGAATTACCTCCAGATGAGTATTTCGAACTTATTAATCATATTTGGCAGGCCGCGGAACCTATATTTCGAAAATATTACGGCACCCATGGCAAACATGTCGGTGATGGGATGGTTTATTATTTTTTCCCCCAACCCGATAGCAATTATATTCTGAACTCGATTCATTGCGCACATGATCTTAAAAACATGATGTCTGAAGTAAGTCGCGAATGGCAGACTCGTAAAAATTGGCTCCATGCACTGCACCTGAATATCGGTCTCCATGAAGGTCAAGAATGGTTTGGCACCTATCACAGCGGCACTAATCTCGAGTTTACCGTATTAGGAGATACCATTAATCACGCAGCAAGGATTAGTGATTTGGCCAGACAAGGTTCTATTTGGGCAACAAAAAACATGTTAGGAAGTTTAAGCTCGCAGGAACGCAAGCAACTACGGTATGGAATTAGAAGAGTAACTGAAAATGGTGAAGAAATTTTGGTTAAGGATATTTATTCAAGAATATCAAGCATTGTCGATTTAACTGAAGGCCGTAATTATAAATTTAATGATATTGCAATGCTTCCAGTTACAGAGATAGTTGACATAGAAGAATCATAATAAAGTTCATTTTATATATCTCATGCTTAGATGAGCATGGATAGTAATCTCCTTAAAACAATAATAAGAATAGCTAACATGAATTACATCGGTCGTTACAAATTAGAAAACAAGCTTGGGGAAGGTACTTCGGGGATTGTCTATCGCGCCTACGACCCATTAATGGATCGTACTGTCGCAATAAAAGCTATAAAGGCTGGGACGATGAATGAAAATGAAATTAAGCAAGCCATTAGCGAATTTCATCACGAAGCTAAAATTGCAGGAAAATACACTCATGAAAATATTGTGGCTATTTATGATGTTATTAAAGAAGGTGGATTAGATTATATCGTTATGGAATACGTCCCTGGTTGTTCAATATTGGATTACATGACAACGATTGGAGCAATGGATGTAGAGGAAACTCTTTCAGTAATCTATAAATGTTGTATCGGATTGGCATACATACACTATCACGGTGTCATCCATAGAGATATCAAACCGGGAAATATTATGTATCATCCGGTAAATGGCATCGCTAAAATAACTGATTTTAGTATTTCTCAAAAAATAGAAGAACAGCCCATTCAAAATTCTGGCTCCATAGGCTACATGGCACCAGAACATTTTGATGAAAACAGAAAAATCACTACGCTTACCGATCTTTTTGCTCTGGGTTCAACCATGTATAAAATGCTTACGAAAAAATACCCCTTTAGCAAAGAAGACACGGCGTCTCAAATAATGAATGAACAGGCTATCCCCGTTTATGAATTAAAATCGGAGGTGCCTCGAGAAGTCTCCTATATTATTGATAAAGCAATGGCGAAAACTGATAAAGATAGGTTTCAATCTGCTGCAGAGTTTGCATTTGAAATAAAACAAACTATGGAACGTTTCTATCCACATTCTCCTTTGATAAACTCATCAAAAGATTACGTATTAATGTAACAAACTTTAAAGTCCATTTTACCAATCTAGATTGGTTGGAACATCAGCATGGTTTTGAGTATGCCTATACTTTGAACTTGCTTTATAGACTTCTTTTCTAATTCTATTTAATTCCCCGATTGGCCGATGTGTGTCTAGACTATTCCAGGGTGAAAAAGAAAGGTTTTCGCAGAATTCACGCTGTTCCGGACTATTAAACGACTGTCGAGGTATTACAATCTTTGCTACTGGTATAAATGGTGAGTCAGATTCGCGCCATTCAATACTTGGATCTTCAATTGGCATATATTTTTTTGGGTCTTGTAATTGCACCATAAAATCAAAACAACCCTCCCCCGCAATTAATTCCTTAGCCATTTCTTTTTGCAAGAAATCAGGATTAGATTTTTCATCTGACGATGTTTTGTCTTGTAGAGAGCAAGCTCTAGCTGAAAACTTTATGTTACGTGGACCAAGCTTATAAGCAGTGTTGCTGAAATACTGCGTTTTCAAAGGACTTTCAGGCGGTGGCTTCAATGTTTCTAATGCATTCATTAATTCTCTCAGTTTCCATTTGAAAGGATTGATACCTTTAACAAAATATAAAATCTTATCTTCACTCTCAAGAAACTGGTTGTAGTCATTAATATTTGCGACAAAAAAGACAGGGCTGTCATGCATTAAAAACTCTTGGGTTTCAGAACCACCTGTGTGTCTTTCTAGTCCATGCTGGTAAACATTAAAGAGCTTTAGCGCCATTCCATGTGCATCTTTGTTTGAGTCGTAATTCCCTTTCATTCCCCCTTTCCCGTTAGAAAAACGTATCCAAGCTTTATAGGTTTTACCAGGCAGGGAGAAAAGACCGTGCTGAAACTCAGGCTCGATCTTTTCATTAATTTCAAAATAAGCTTTAACGCAAGCATGTGCTTTAGAATGTGCGCCACGGGCAACATATGTGGTCCTGTCAGCATCAAGATCTTTTATAAATTGTTTTGCCGAACGATTGGCTTGTACTTCTTCATCATCACGAATGATTTCATTCTCTGTGACAGGTGCGTTACTTGAAAAGTGATAAGCGAAAAAGAGACATAAAAAGAGTGATATAACTAAGACTATTTTTAAAAAGCGCATACAAACTGAATTTTATTTGAAATTCACAATTTCAAAATGCACATTCTCAACAAGCGCTTTCATTTGAACGAGTTCATTCATAGTGAGTGCAATAGCTTCTTCACTACCCTCTTCTATAAACATCAAATGTTCCGTCTTATCTGGCTTTATCAATGTATCGACGGCAACGCCTTTTAGTTCTTTTCCTGACGTCATAGATAGCGTAATGGGTATACGAAATGTGCACGCGATTTCTATATAATCATGAAGCTCACATGACATTAGTGACGATGTCATATTTATAATGTCTTCATGTATTCAACTAAAGCCCAAATTTCTTCATCTGTAAAAGGATCTGTATCGTAATCACCCGTGCCATATTCATGTCCGGCATTACTATTCCCTTTTAAACGCGTTTCAAAGAAAAAAGAACCAGCTCGCTCTTCATCGACATATCCCACCTTAATGAGATCAAACTCCCATGAGCCTATATAAAATGACTTTGTTCTTTGAGATGCAGGCAATAACAGTTCATATAAATTAGGCACAGAGCCATTGTGCAAATACGGCCCACCTGCCCAAACGCCATTCAATGGTCTTGCTTTATAAGCAAGTAATGCTTTTTCTGAGACTTCTTGACCTCGCTCAATAATTTCACCGTCAACATACTTAGGTGGATGAATCTCATCAGGATGCCCCATCTGCTCAGAGTCTCTTATCGCTAAAAGACTTTGTATTGGATTATTCGTTAATACACCTCCCATTATATTATTGACAATATAGAGCGCAGGTTCATCCTCTCCCATAATATCCCCAACAGAATAAAAGCGCGGCTTACCTGCAAATATTCCAGTTTTACCGCGTTGAAAAATTGCATTCTTTGCCATCCAAGGATCTGTCTGAATAGCATCTAATGTACTCATACGTGTTTTAATTTTTCGATTTGGATCTGTACGATCAATATCTTGATGGCAGCTCAAACAGTGATTTTCATATAAGACTCTGCCTGCTTTTGCTTTTGCTTGATCTATCTTTGGGAAAAACTCTGGCCATAGTGGCGAATGCAGTGTGGCAACTTTCTTTTCCATGTCGCGCAGATTTTTGGCCTGAATAGAAGATGGGTAACCGCCATCAATAAAATATAACCATTTTTTTGTAACGGGTTCGACATCACCAAAAACACCAATCACCTCACCAACGTTCCTCGCCAATGCCCCTATATCTGCATTCGACTGTGAACCGTCCCACTCAACATAATCATGTTGTGGTGTATCCCAAATATATGGGTAACTCGTTGGGGCATCGGGGGAGTTATAATTATCTTTTACACCGGCTAACAACAAGCCTTTGTTTAAGATCGCACCAAAAGCATCCAGACGTGAATAACCATAGGCGACATCGGTTTTATTTCGACGATTATTATCTTTTCTGATCGCTAAATAATTCTGGAACTCTTTTTTTAGCGCTAAACTTTCATTGTTTGAATGTTTTTCACCCAGTACTCGTTTCTCGAAACGGTTGTATTTATTTTCGTCATCAAGTGTTGTTTGCATTGATGCTTCAATAGCGGTCAAAAACATCGACAAATCCATCATGCTTTGCCCACCATCAATGCGAACAAACTTATCTTTATATTTTAATTGCTGGGTATGACATGCCGCACAATTTAATCCAAGATAATCATTCGCAAGCGTAAAACCAACGGGCAGAGTTTCGGGATTGCTTTTACTTTTCTTTCCTAATAAAAACCCAAACCGTAATAAGTTGAGTGCGTCACTCAAAAGACTTTCATTATCGGCTTGCTCTATATTTTTAAATATTCGGTATGGCATCAAACGAGAGCCTTGATCAATATAGTAAAACCACTCTCGATCAGAGTCGCTCCAGTTTTGTTCAAGATAAACTAGCTCATCAATCTCCATGGATTGCTTATCTTGTATTTCAGAAGCCAATGCGGAGGCATGAAGCAAAATCGCAACGATAATAATTATAAAATGTTCAATGTATTTCATTACCCTTTAATTAATCCCGAATCAATAAAGCATTTAATAAGTTATCCTGGAAATTTATATTCCCAGTGAGGCTGTTATGTTCTTCACACAATAAAACAGCATGATCCAAAGGAAAGAAAGAATACTTATGTCTTGGTACACTCGGATCTAAAACATTCCGTCCTAATAATGATGCCTTTGTCACAGTTACATCGCCCGGTTCAAGTAACAAGGCTTCATAATCTACATTTTCTATCGGTTGCGTTATCTGCTCCGGATGCATACGCACTATTGATTTTCCTTCCACTTCTTCGACAATAATCCGCGCCGGCGTTAAATGACAATCACCACCAAACACTATCAATGCGGGATGGTTTCTTGGCAGTGGCACGGTTAACGACCAAACAAAGCGCCTTGCTCGTTCAAGCGTTTTATCAAAATATTTTTCTAATGAGCCTAAATATTTATCAGCTTCTTGCTGTGATGTATATTCACTTGCAATACGATCCCTGACCTTCGGATCAAATATTGCCCATTGAAAACTACGCCAGGTATTTATATCGAATAAATCCCTATCAAGCGGCTTACCTGCAGCTGTAACAATCCAATTATTGAGTGGATGCGGTAATAATTGAAAAAGACTCGGCATAGTCACTAGTGTTTCAGGGTTAATCTTTTTTAATCCTAAAGAAAGTCCGTCGATGAAAGTATTCAACATCTCAAGAGAACCCAAGTTAGGCGTACCAAGAAGTATTACTCGATGCACTCTGTCGCCACCATACATATTGACTGGAAAATCATTGTCGTTGGTTACATCAAGCCGACCATAGCGCATATAGTAACGGGCAATAAGACCACCCATACTGTGAGCCACAATATCAACCTTCAGTATTGGGTTATCATAATCTTCACGTATCTGATCGACCATATCTGCAAGTTGGTGCGCGCTGATAACATTATCCTGTCGCCAGTCGTATATGAATGTATAAAGGTTTTTTTGACTGGGATTTATTTTTTGTCCAACCTCAGCATGTTTATACCCCCCATAATCAACTAAGGTTTTAATAATATTTCCGTAAAAATCTTTTCCGATAATATCTCCAGCCAATTCGTAAGGTTCATAGTCATTAGATATAACGTCTAATGTCTCACGGTCAAAATCGAGTGTTAAATGCCTAAACTCATCAAACAATAAATTCCAGGGAGAACTAAACCAGCCCTCTTCTCCCGTTTCTTTATGTCGTAATTTGCTACCAAGTACACCATGAATAAAGATAACCGGAGGTTGGTCAGTGACCATTTTACTCTCAAGAAAAAGACGTTTTAGATTAGGCTTTGGCTCAAAGCCACCAGAGATAAAATAAATGGAGACAGCTATAGCCGTCACGAATGATATGGCAGTGTATCGATTACAAACGATCTTAAAACAACCAAACAATAGATTTTTGAACATTGATGAACTTTCCAACCAAATGTTATTTATAGAGTCTACATCAAACTAAATGTTCATAATTGATATTATCGTCGCGTGACTACTGGACCCATCCGTCGATAAAACCATATACTTCTATATTTATCAGTGTATTAGTAGATGAATTTTAGTAGCGACATGAAAGAGAGATATCGAATGAAAACCATATGCAATAGATTATTGTTGATTTTTGGAATGCTAATAATACTGCCAACGTGCACAACGAATTACATTACGCCCTTTGTAGAATTATCAGATCCAAATCATGAAGAAATTGCATCTATCAGAAAAACCCCCTGGGATTCATACGTCGTTATCTACAACCCAACTACCTGTGATCTAATTGGTGAAGCCTGTGGTTTCTTTCGAGCACATGCCTACGCACATTACCGGCTAGATCATTCACTCATAAGACCGAAATACTATCCCCCATTATCTGAAATGCAGGCTGATTGTTATGTCGCCAAATATGGTCGTCAAAATGAAATCCAGGCCGCTGTAAAGTTACTAATGGATGAAAACAGGGATTCAAGCTTGAAAATACACGGAGATCCTATGATTCGGGCTGAGAATATAATTGATTGCGCTAAACAGGCGGGCAATTGGAGCGACAGTAAATAAATTCATAATCAGGGAATCTAATTGGCGGAGAGGGTGGGATTCGAACCCACGGGACCGATAAAGGACCGCTGGTTTTCAAGACCAGTGCATTCGACCACTCTGCCACCTCTCCAGTGCCGTGCGATCTAAGGTGCGAGAGGATACATGATCATTCGCAATGGGAAAAGCCGTATAAGACAATTGAATTTAAAGTAAATTTAATGAAACAAAGCTTGATATTTACTCTCCAAACCATTACATAATAGATATTGTTTTAATAATCAGGTGGAAATAAATGAACGAGAGCCAATTTGCAGTTACAAGACCAGTAGAATCGATACTTGCTACAAATAAAGTATTAAAGAACACATACTTACTACTGTCGATGACATTAATATTTAGTGCTGCTATGGCAGGCCTATCTATCTACATGAACTTCCCACCCATTCATTGGATTATCCAACTTGGAGGCATGTTTGGCTTATTAATGCTGACAAATGTCTTTAAAAACAGTGCACTTGGCTTAGTCTGCGTATTTGCATTCACTGGCTTTATGGGACTAACTGCTGGTCCAACGGTCAACTTATATCTCAGCGCTTTCACTAATGGTGCAGAATTAGTGATGACTGCCGCAGGCGGAACCGGTGTCATTTTTCTTGGTTTGTCTGGTTATGTACTGACGACGCGCAAAGATTTCAGCTTTATGGGTGGTTTTCTATTTATAGGCTTGATCGTGATGATTCTAGCATCGCTAGCAAATCTCTTTTTTCAGGTTGCGGCTGTTCAACTGGCGCTATCAGCGATGTCTATCTTACTGTTTTCTGGTTATATTCTGTATGACACCAGCAAGATTATTCATGGTGGTGAAACAAACTATGTCATGGCCACAGTCACCCTATTCATTGATATATACATCATCTTTATGAATCTTTTACACCTACTCGGAGCATTCGGTGGAGATGATTAATACTTGAGATTCAGCTTAAAAGACAAAAAAACCGGCTTAATGCCGGTTTTTTTATGTCCACGATGGACTACTCAAAAATTACTGGAAATTTTGTCCTGACAATGTCAACCACTATCGTCCATGGCGTTCGTATGCCGCAATTAGACACGACTACATTGAGGTAGGAGTTAGGGCGAAGCATGAAGCCAGAGCCTAGAAAGTCTAAAGCGGCCATTTACAGGGAGGTTTCGTGACTTGACGCCAAGCTATGACTTAAATTAATAATCGTGATAGCATCAAGCGCGTTTTTATAATAATAAATCACTATTAATCTATATAAATCCAAACGAGAGGTGGTCAAACGATGAAGATCGGGGTGCCTAAGGAAACTTATGCAGGTGAAAAGCGTGTTGCTACAACACCTGAAGTCATAAGTTGGTTACAAAAATTGGGGTACAGCGTTACCGTAGAGGCCGGCGCAGGTGCAGAAGCAAATTTTTCTGATGAAGCTTATAGCGAAGCTGGCGCTGAAATAGCGACAGATACCAAAGCGCTGTGGGACGCTTCAGAGATCATATTCAAAGTTCGAGCTCCGGATGACAATGAAGTCGAACTATTGCATGACGGCCAAACTTTAATCAGTTTCATCTGGCCAGCGCAAAATGAAGCTTTGATGCAGAAGCTTTCAGCCAAGAAGGTCAATATTCTCGCAATGGACAGCGTGCCGCGTATCTCAAGAGCTCAAAAAATGGATGCGCTAAGCTCTATGGCCAATATAGCCGGTTACCGCGCTATTGTTGAGGCATCTCATAATTTTGGACGCTTTTTTACCGGCCAGATAACGGCTGCAGGTAAAGTACCACCCGCTAAAGTATTAGTTATCGGGGCTGGTGTAGCAGGACTTGCCGCGATTGGTGCCGCAAATAGCTTAGGCGCTATTGTTCGCTCATTTGATACCCGACCTGAAGTTAAAGAACAAGTCGAAAGCATGGGCGCTGACTTCTTATTACTTGAGTTTGAAGAAGATGGCAGTGGAGAAGGTGGTTATGCAAAAACCATGAGTGATGAATTTATCGCTGCTGAAATGGCGCTTTTTGCTGAACAAGCAAAAGAAGTCGACATAATCGTAACGACAGCCTTAATTCCAGGTAAACCAGCACCAAAGTTAATTACGACTGAAATGGTCAAATCCATGAAAAATGGTAGTGTCATTGTCGATTTGGCAGCTGAACAGGGTGGTAACTGTGAATTAACTGTTCCGCATGAGCTATCAGTAACTGATAACGGCGTGACTATTATCGGCTACAGTGATTTACCCAGTCGATTACCAAATCAATCAAGCCAACTCTACGCAACTAATCTGCGCCATTTATTGACCGACATGACCCCTGAAAAGGATGGTCAGATGATCATTGATATGGAAGATGAGGCTGTTCGCGGAGCAACGGTAATTAATGCCGGTGAAATCTCCTGGCCACCACCCGCACCGAAGCTTTCGGCGGCACCAGCAAAACCTGCTGAAGCACCAGTGGTAGTTGAGAAACCAGAACCAAAGAAGGCAGGACCTATCAAGCAAATGTTGCCCGTTATTATCGGTGCATTAGTTTTGTACGGTCTTGGTTCAGTAGCCCCTGCTTCTTTTATGGCGCACTTTACAGTCTTTGTATTAGCCTGTTTTGTGGGTTATATGGTGATCTGGAACGTATCCGCTTCACTACATACACCACTGATGAGTGTGACCAATGCGGTCAGTAGTATTATTGTTATCGGCGCACTGATACAAGTATCCTCATCAGGAATACTGTTAGTCGGGCTCGCTGCCTTTGGCATCCTTATAACCAGCATCAACATCGTGGGTGGCTTTGCCGTTACTCATCGTATGTTACAGATGTTCAGAAGATAAGGGGATTATCATGTCAGAAGGTTTAGTAACAGCATCATATATAGGCGCGACTATCTTATTCATCCTAACCTTGGGTGGATTGAGTAATCAGGAAACAGCACGTCGAGGCAACATCTACGGCATCATCGGTATGACATTGGCGATAGTTGCCACCGTCTTTGGCCCGGAAGTGAGCGGCACAATGAGTTACATCCTCATTGCCGTTATGATGGGTGTTGGTGGTGCAGTAGGTTTCACTCTCGCCAGAAAAGTCGAAATGACACAGATGCCAGAATTGGTTGCCATCCTACACAGTCTTGTTGGCTTGGCTGCCGTACTCGTCGGTTATGTCAACTTCATGGATGAAACCATTTCCTTTGCAACGCATGCTGAAAAGGTCATTCATGAAGTCGAGATTTACATCGGTATCTTAATCGGTGCGATCACGTTCTCAGGCTCAATCATCGCCTTTGGTAAACTCAGCGGTAAGATCGGTGGTAACCCACTATTATTACCCGCACGTCATTTCTTGAATTTGGGTTTATTGATTGCCACAATTTGGTTATGCACGGTGTTTGTCCATCAGGCAGAGACAGGTGGAGGAACCCTTCCACTATTGATTATGACCTTAATCGCCCTCGCCTTTGGTGTGCACATGGTTATGGCTATCGGTGGTGCAGACATGCCCGTAGTTGTTTCAATGTTAAACAGCTATTCAGGTTGGGCCGCATCAGCAACCGGTTTTATGCTATCAAACGACCTATTGATCGTAGTAGGTGCATTGGTTGGCAGTAGTGGTGCCATACTGAGTTACATCATGTGCCGTGCTATGAATCGAAATTTCATTTCAGTTATCGCCGGTGGCTTTGGTACAACGTCAGGAACAGCAGCTTCAGGTTCAGCCGAAGATCAAGGTGAAGTGGTAGCGATTGAGACTCATGATGTTGCCGAGCTTTTACTCGATGCCAAGGAAGTTATGATTATTCCTGGTTACGGTATGGCAGTAGCACAAGCACAGCATACCGTACATGAAATCACTCAAACTTTGCGTGATAAAAAAATCAACGTTCGTTTTGGTATTCATCCCGTAGCCGGACGTATGCCGGGACATATGAACGTGCTGCTTGCAGAAGCAAAAGTGCCGTATGACATTGTCTATGAAATGGATGAGATTAACGATGATTTTCCAGATATTGATGTCTCCATCATTATCGGGGCAAATGATATAGTTAACCCATCGGCTCTAGACGATCCAAATAGTCCAATCGCGGGTATGCCTGTGATGGAATGTTGGAAAGGAAAAACAACCATCGTTCTAAAACGTGGAATGGCAACAGGTTATGCTGGCGTTCAAAACCCACTTTTCTTTAAAGAAAATACACGTATGTATTTTGGTGATGCTAAGGAAAGTCTGGATGCCGTATTAAAAGAAATATTGTAAAAATAGTTCTCATTTGGGCAAAACTAAAGCGCCCTTCGGGCGCTTTTTAGTTAGTATTAAAGACATAATTACTACAGTATCAGTCAGTAGCTAATTGCAATTAAATCTAAATCATAAGGAGAAGGATATGGCAGAAGCAAAGGGTTTGAGTAAACCCGTAAAGTTAAAAAGCGACCTAGCAGGCTTGCTTGGAGAAACAGAACTTCCTAGAACAGAAATCACAAAAAAATTATGGGATTATATTAAAGCAAATAAGCTACAGACAAAGACAGAGAATGGTAAAGCAGAAAATGCCGGCAAGTTCATCGTTGCTGATGCCAATTTACTGCCTGTATTCAAGAATACAAAATCAACCAGTAAATCAGGCAAACTAACGGACCTGACACAAATGAAAGAAGGTGAAACAATCGACATGATGCAAATGGCGGCTGTTGTTGGTGCAAATATAGAATAAGTTTTTCTATTGCTGATACGAATTTAAGAACGTCCTACTCGGGCGTTTTTTTATTTCAAATTTAATTTTTTGTCATCCTCGCACTTCTTTTTCTACGTTGCTTTCCGCCTTTATGGCGTCTTACTTTTCTTCATAGAAAAGTAAGCAAAAGAACCTTTCCCTAATGTCATGGCCTACGGCTACCTTCGTCAGTAATCAGTAACGAGGGTCGCGCATACATGACATCGTGTCATAGATGCACTCAATTGTGCGTCCATGCACAATTGCCCCTCATTACTGATCACTTCCTCAGCATGCCATACGGGGTTTAACTACACATCGCATAAAACATGTCCGACATGATGTTTTCTGTCCTTTCTGTAACTTGTTGAAATTATATTAATAATTGCGTATTTCCAATGAAGTTTTAAATATCGAGGCGTAGATAAATTAGATATGAAAATAGCAAAGTGGACACCTCCGATATAGAGTAACTATAATTACTTCATCACATATCTTATTGAAACAGGGAGAGTTTTCACAATGTTACCTTTCAACACCTATACTAGTATATCGGACAAAGTGTCCATTAAAATATAGTTAGAAAGCATTGCATAAAAGTTATGAAGCACTACTTACATTCAACCCTTCTTATTTTATCGATTATGTTGAGCTACGGTTGCGCTCATGACTATGTGGGATTGACCCCATTAGCATCGTCAGACGGTTTCTATGAAGCAAGTATTGGCGAAGCACGTCTCAAACAAGCTAATTGCATTATTCCAGAAGCCCCAGAGTTTGTTTGTCATGCACATCCTCGTATAGAAACAATACGAGCTGTTCTACGAGGGGAGTGCAATGACCCTAGTGAACTTACGCCATGCGCAAAGGCTCTGATTGAAGTAGAAGCTTCGAAAAAAGGCATTTGTACTGGTGGCGTTGAATACATTATGCGCGGAATAAGTAAACCAGGTTTATGGAATTCGTTTGTAGTCCGTTGTATTAGGCATTGAAATTAATGCTTTACCCAATGTTTGCCATGGTTCTGCTCACAACTCTAGTAGGTGTGATTGCTTTGGTATGTCGATTTAAGAGTGTTAAAAATAGGACTGTAAAGGCTAGATATTATAGGCTTATGCAAGGTTATGATGTTCCAGAGATAATTACTAAAACAACGCGCTGTGTTAATAACATGTTCGAGGTGCCTGTTTTGTTCTATGTGGTTTCTACTCTATTTATCAGTCTCAAGGTAGAAAGTTCGCTTGCACTTGTTTTAGCGTGGGGCTTTGTTGGATTTCGATGCGCGCAAGCAACCATACATTTAACGTATAACAATGTATTGCATCGTCTGCTTATGTTCTGGTTTGCGTTTGTCTGTGTGCTTGCTATGTGGATAACGCTTGTCGTACAGCAAAGCTAAACGCTGTTACTTACTAATTACAGCCTCATTATTCATGTAAGGACGTAGGGCTTCTGGAATTGTAATGTTCCCGTCTTTGTCCTGATAATTTTCCATTACTGCAATTAGGGTTCGACCTACTGCTAGGCCAGACCCATTTAAAGTATGTAACAATTCTGGTTTATTGGTTTCTGGGTTACGCCAGCGTGCTTTCATGCGACGTGCTTGAAAGGCTTCGAAGTTACTGCAAGAAGATATCTCTCTGTATTTATTTTGACCGGGTAACCAGACTTCGATGTCATAGGTCTTTGCTGCAGAGAAGCCTAGATCACCACCACATAAAGTAACAACGCGATATGGAAGCTCCAGTTTTTTTAAGATATTTTCTGCGTGGCCGGTTAGTTCTTCTAGAACATCATATGATGTTTCTGGTTTTACCATCTGTACCATTTCAACTTTTTCAAACTGATGCTGTCGGATCATGCCTCTTGTGTCTTTGCCATAGGAACCCGCTTCGCTTCTAAAACAAGGTGAGTGGCAAACATATTGTTTGGGCAACTCATCGGCATTGATTATCTCATCGCGAGCAATATTCGTAACGGGAACTTCTGCTGTCGGTATCAGATATAAGCCATGTTCTTTAATATGAAACAAGTCTTCTTCAAACTTGGGTAACTGCCCTGTCCCTCTGCAACTGTCTGCGTTGACTAGATAAGGCACATTAACTTCATCATAACCATGTTCATCGCTGTGTGTATCTAACATCAATTGAATAATCGCGCGGTGTAGTTTTGCTATACCACGATGCATCACGACAAAACGTGAGCTTGTGATTTTTGTCGCCGTTTCAAAATCAATCAGACCTAATGCCTCACCTAAATCAACATGGTCTTTAGGTTCAAAATCAAACGTCTTTTGTGCTCCCCACTTTCTGACTTCTTCATTGTCATCTTCTGTTGAACCATTCGGTACAGATTCGTGCGGTATATTGGGAATGCCTGAAACAATTTCGTTTAAGCTTGATTGAACCGCATCTAATTCCGTGGTGCTTTCATCCAGCTGTTGCTTAATGTTGGCAACCTCATCCATCACAGATTGGGCATCTTCACCTTTCGATTTTAATTTGCCGATTTCTTTAGAGCGGGAATTTCGTAATGCTTGAAGCTCTTCGGTTTTAATCTGTATTGACTTACGTTTGTCTTCAAGATCTTTTATTGCATCGACATCAAGTGTCATATTGCGTTTCTTTAACGCAATGGCAACATTATCAAGATCGTTACGTAATAACTGAGGGTCTAACATAATATTAATTATTTCCTAAAACTGATTTACTGGGACTGATTTTCAGAGGCTTGTTTGTCTGGCAAGCAACATTCCAAGCCAACAAACACATAGGCATAAGAGTACTGAGACAATGATGTTTAAGCCTGCTTTCAATACTTCACCTGTCTCGATTAAATTTATTGTTTCAAACGAGAACGTTGAAAACGTAGTGAATGCACCTAACAAACCAATAACTAAAAATGCGCGCCACTCTTCTGATAATTCTCCGCGCTCAACCATAAATACAAAAACTGCACCAATTATAAATGAGCCCACTACATTGACAAGCAAAGTCCCATAAGGAAATCCTTTGCCAAAAAAATGGTGTGCACCGCTTGAAAAGCCATAACGTAACAAGGCACCTAGTGCACCACCTGCTGCGATTGATATTAAATGCATCATAAGTTTATTTTTTTGCTGCCTTATCTTGCTCTCTCAACATTGCCAATTTTTCAGAAATTTTGATTTCTAATCCACGATTAACCGGATGATAATACGTTTTCCCTTCCATATCCTCAGGAAAATAATCTTCCCCTGCAGCATACGCATCTGTTTCATTATGCGCATAACGATAGTCTTTACCATAATCAAGCGACTTCATTAATTTCGTCGGTGCATTGCGTAAGTGTAACGGGACTTCTTTTGAGCCTGACTGCTTGGCATCTTGCATAGCGGTATTAAATGCTGAATAAACGGCATTACTCTGTGCCGCGCAGGCAAGATAAATAATGGCCTGTGCTATTGCCAATTCGCCTTCCGGCGAGCCGAGGCGCTCTTGCGTTTCCCACGCATCTAAAGCCAGTCGTAAGCCTCTGGGATCGGCATTACCGATATCTTCTGTCGCCATTCTAACCACTCGTCGTGCAACGTAAAAGGGATCACAGCCGCCATCAATCATTCTAACAAACCAATATAATGCAGCATCAGGATTGGAACCACGTACTGATTTATGCAAAGCAGAGATTTGGTCATAAAAGGCTTCACCACCTTTATCAAAACGACGTAAGGAACCATCGACCAACACTTCATTTAATAAGGACTCAGTGATCATCCCCTCTTCTGCCAAGTCGGAGGCAATTTCAAGAAGGTTTAGTGCTCTTCTGGCGTCACCATCTGCTACTTCTGACAGCTTGCTAATAGCAGCTTCATCAAGCGTCAAGTTCAATTCACCTAGTCCTATTTCACTATCCTCTAATGCTGACTGCAAAATATTTTTAATACTATCTGTTGCCAGTGACTTTAGGACATACACTCGGACGCGTGATAATAATGCGTTGTTTAATTCAAATGAAGGGTTCTCAGTCGTCGCGCCTATGAAGGTAACAGTGCCATCTTCAACATAAGGTAAAAAAGCATCTTGCTGTGATTTATTAAATCGATGTACTTCATCAACAAAGAGTACGGTTTCCTTATCATAAACTTCTCTATATTGTTTTGCTTGTTCAATAGCAGCACGAATATCTTTTACGCCACTCAAAACAGCAGAGACAGATAGGAATTGAGCGTCACAAGATTTAGTGATTAATCTGGCAAGTGTTGTTTTGCCTGTGCCAGGAGGCCCCCAAAACACCATAGAATGTAATCGACCTTGTTCTATGGCTAATCGCAACGGCTTGTTGTCACCTAAGATGTGGTCTTGGCCAATATAGGAGTCGATCGTTGCAGGACGCATACGATCAGCAAGAGGTCGATAATCAGTGTCGTTCTTCATGACCTAATGGAAATCTTTTATACAGGTAAGTTAAGTTGTGCTTATATTAAAGCACGAAGTATATCATCTAAACCACGAGCTGTGGCTTCGGGTTTTTCTCTAGCGCATCCATAGATCTGATGATATTTCTACCGTCATTTTTTGCTTTATATAAGGCTTTATCACTAGTATAGATAAGATCCATATAATTATCGTTCATGCCCGGCAAGGCAGAAGCAAGACCGATACTGATCGTCACATATTTGCTGACAGAAGAACCTGGATTAGATATTTTTAACTCACGCACGCCTGTATGTATACTTTCTGCACATCGACGCGAACCATCCAAATTAGTGTCAGGCATGATGATACAAAACTCTTCACCTCCGTAACGCGCCACAAAATCTCCAGAACGATTCAAATTGTGTTTTAGAAAATCAGCGATGTAAACCAGACACTCATCTCCTTTTACGTGCCCAAATTCATCGTTATATTGTTTAAAACAATCAATATCTATCATCATCATCGATATAGGCGTGCGCAACCGTTTCGCACGCAGCCATTCTCTTTCCAGGCTTTCATCTAGACTTTTACGATTTGCAATCTGGGTTAATTCGTCAATAACCGCTAGGTCAGATAACCGTGAATTTATACCTTGTAGAGTGGTCAGTAATTGTTCATTTTCAAACTTGATTCGTATAGCATCTTCCAAGACGTTGTGATTCCATACATATAGCTTTCTAACAATCAATAAAAAAGCTACGCCAGTGATTCCCATATAAAAATATTCAACTTTACCTTCTGCAAAGATTCTGGAGATTACTGGTATTGCCATAGAAAAAAAATAGAAATTAAATGAATATTTATCCGACACAAAAGAGACAAGACCTGCAGGTATCAACATGACGATAAGCGTCATTAAGTACAGTTGATTCAAGTCGGGTAGTTGATTAAAGAAAAAGATAAAACCTAAACCATATATTAGACCTAACAACCCTGCACAAAGTGCATAGCGTTTATGTATTATTTTAAAATTGATTGGCTGATGAAGGGTTTTTTTAATTTTATATATATCGAATAAACGATAAACATTTAACCCTAACAACATAAAAACCCATGTATATGCATAAAATGGATTAACATGTTTATGAATAATCAATAAGACTACTGCTGCAGAAAGGACATGTAATGCGGGGCGATAAACAGAACCTGTATACAACAAGCTAACTTGCTCGTTATAAACCCGTTGTTCAATTTCATCTGGATTTTCTTTTTCGGTCATATCAATAATTAAATATCTATAATCAATACTTTATAAAACACCTCCATGTACATGTTTTCCTAAACATTTAAGTATAGTAGAAAATTTTGGATTAATTGCTCTCAATTAGCCTTTCGTCAATTACATCGACATCAGCTGGCACTTCGAAGTTAAACAGTTTATCAGCTATATTTGTATTTTTATTGACATCATTGAAATCAATACGTGTAGTCTGGCCTAGGTTATCAGCAATGATCATCATGCCTAGTCGTTTGGCATCAAAACCAATACGTATATTTTTATACTGTGCATCCAAGTCTCGAGGTGTTAGTTCTACCCAATTAAAACCTTCAATATTACCTAGATCTACCTGAATAAAATGTTGTTCCAATCTTGAATTACCTAGAATAATTGCCGCAGGCGTTCTTTCAATCATGTCGCTTTCAAATTTTCTAATAGTAAGCTGTTCCAGATCTTCATCATAAATCCACAGCACTTCGCCATTGGTGATTATTTTTTGAACATAGGGTTCTTTATAGTGCCAATTAAACTTTCCGGGTTGCTGTAAATACAAAGTCCCTGTCGTTTTTTCAAGTTGTTCTCCATCCTCACTTAATAATGTTTGGGTAAAGTCCGCTTGCAGGGTTTCAAATTCCTTAAGAAATACTTTTAAAGGATCAACACGTTCAGCAGCAGATACCAACGCACTACTTGAAAGGCAAATAATAACAACGAAAAGAATTTTTAAATTATTCATATTTTAACACTTAATCAATTGGTGGCGGTGGAGCAGCTAATATTTCTCGACTACCGTTCGATTCCAATGGCCCAACGAGTCCACTGTTTTCCATTTCTTCGACAATCCTTGCAGCACGGTTATATCCAACTTTCAATCGTCTCTGTATATACGAAATTGAAGCCTTACGTGTCTCTGTAACAATACGAACCGCTTCATCATACAAAGGATCCATGTCGTCTCTTGGTGCATCAAGCCCGGGTATAGCATCCGCGCCACCTTCTGAAGGGCCACGCAAAACTTCATCAATATATTCAGGTTCGCCTCTAGACTTAAGATCATCGACAACTTTATGAACCTCTTCATCTGAGACAAACGCACCATGAACTCGTTCAGGTAAACTTGTGCCGGGAGGTAAATACAACATATCACCATGCCCTAATAATTGTTCGGCACCCATTTGATCCAGGATGGTTCTCGAATCGATCTTTGAAGAAACCTGAAACGCTATGCGGGTTGGTACATTTGCTTTAATCAAACCAGTGATTACATCTACTGAAGGTCGCTGTGTGGCTAAGATTAAATGTACACCAGCCGCCCTGGCCTTCTGCGCGAGTCTAGCAATGAGTTCTTCTACCTTCTTGCCCACCGTCATCATCATGTCGGCTAATTCGTCAATGATGACGATAATGAAAGGTAGTTTTTCTAAGTAGCGTATTTCATCATCTTCACTGATCGGTTTATAAGTTGGATCAGGAATAGGATTACCACTAGCAATCGCATCAGTGACTTTTTTGTTATAACCAGTGATGTTTCTAACGCCAAGCGCTGACATCAGTTTGTAACGTCGTTCCATTTCAGCAACACACCAACGCAATGCATTCGCCGCTTCTTTCATATCTGTCACTACCGGCGCAAGAAGATTTGGTATGCCCTCATAGACTGACAATTCAAGCATCTTGGGATCAATCATTATCAAACGTACTTCTAAAGCAGTCGCCTTATATAACAAACTCAAGATCATGGCATTCAAGGCCACTGACTTTCCTGATCCTGTTGTACCAGCCACTAATAGATGCGGCATCTTACCCAAGTCCGTTACGATTGGTTTACCACTGATATCTTTACCAAGCGCCAGTACCATCGGTGATTTAACCGACTCATATTCCTTTGTATTTAAAATCTCACCTAAGGTTACAAGCTCACGATTCTCATTTGGAATCTCCAGTCCGATATAGGGCTTTCCGGGTATTACATCGACAACTCGAACACTGATAACAGCTAATGATCGTGCCAAATCTTTAGAGAGATTTATTATCTGACTTCCTTTTACGCCAGGCGCAGGGTCTAATTCAAAACGAGTTATGACCGGACCAGGATGTACAGCAACAACCTCAACAGTCACACCAAAATCTTTTAATTTCAATTCTACTTGTCTTGAAATTGCTTCTAATGCTTCTTTTGAATACTGGGTTTTCTTAGGTGGCGGTTCATCAAGCAAACTTAACGGTGGTAATGCCGTTTCAGCGGGTGGTTCAAACAAATTTTCTTGTTTTTCCTTAACTGCACGGATACCAGGTTCAATCTCATTTCTGACAGGCTCGATCTTTGGTGGAATTCGTTGTTCAACGATCTCTTGTTCCTGCTTAAAGATATGCTCTCGATCCTTTTTAACTCGTCGTCCTTCTGCTTCATCCTTAAATGAAGCCAATCTTGTTCGTATTGCTGCTATCGAATTTAAGGTATAGCGTCCCGTTGAATCCATAACTAGAACCCAGGACAATCCTGTATACAAGGTTAACCCCATCATCAACATAGCCAACATCAACAAAGTACTGCCGATCTCGCCAGTAGCATTTAGCAAAACTGAACCAATCGCATCGCCTAAGATACCGCCGGCACCTCTGACTTCGTAAGGAAGCGCATCTCCAGCATGAAAATGCATCCAGGCAATTCCGCAGCCACCTATTAGACCAAAGACTATTCCTATAGAGCGAATAGAGAGTAATAACTGATTTATTGGTTCTTTTTTACGTCTAGATTGAAATAAGCGCCAACCACTAGTCAATATCATTACCGGAAACAGATAGCCAAAATAGCCGAAGACATAAAGCATAATATCCGCTATCCAGGCGCCGACAGCCCCCGCACTATTATGAACTTCATGTGCCGTTACCGAATGCGACCAACCCGGATCGTCCGGATGATAGGTGAATAACGCAAGAAATAGAAAAATCGCAATGATTAAAGAAGCAAAGACCAAGACTTCTCTGACATTGGTAATGACATGGTCAGCGATAGGTTTGCTTTCTTTTTGTTTACGTGATGCCTGTGACACATTAATCCTTTTTACTAGATAATATCTGTAATTATATGTTTATAAAGGAACTATTTAAACTATAAAATTGGGATAAATTGACTTTTCTGCTGTCTGATTATTTTTGCTGATCCTACTTCTTTAACGTACCATAGCGCACTTTTAAACAGCACTAAACTAGCTTGGAGCAGTTATACATGAGCGATACGCGACACTCAAAATTATTAATCCTTGGTTCGGGACCTGCAGGATATACCGCAGCATTATACGCAGCACGAGCCAATCTTTCTCCTGTATTGATCACAGGCATAGAACAAGGTGGTCAATTAACGACAACGACAGATGTAGACAACTGGCCAGGTGATGTTGAAGGCTTGCAGGGTCCGGAGTTGATGGATCGCATGTTAAAGCACGTCGAGCGGTTTGATACCGAATTAATATTCGATCATATCCATACAGCAGAACTAACAGAACGTCCTTTTAAATTAACCGGTGATAATGGTACTTACACTTGCGATGCCCTGATTATCGCTACCGGTGCTTCCGCTCAGTATCTGGGTCTACCCTCTGAAGAAGCCTTTCAAGGAAAAGGCGTTTCTGCCTGTGCTACTTGCGATGGTTTTTTCTATCGTGGCGCCGATGTCGCTGTCATTGGTGGCGGTAACACTGCCGTAGAAGAAGCGCTTTATTTATCTAATATTGCTAATAGCGTTACTGTCGTTCACCGTCGAGATAAGTTTCGTTCAGAAAAGATCTTGTCCGACAGACTCATTGAGAAAGAAAAGAACGGCAATATCAAGATTGAATGGAATCACACCTTGGATGAGGTCTTAGGTGATGATAGCGGCGTAACCGGCATGCGTATTAAAAGTACACAAGGAAGCGATACTAAAGATTTAGACCTGAAAGGCGTATTTATCGCAATCGGTCATAAACCCAATACTCAGATATTTGATGGCCAATTAGATATGAATAATGGCTATATCAAAATCAAAAGTGGTATTGAAGGTCAGGCCACCTCGACTACTATTCCAGGGGTATTTGCTGCTGGTGATGTCGCCGATCATGTTTATCGTCAGGCAATCACGTCTGCAGGTAGTGGTTGTATGGCTGCATTAGATGCTGAGGCCTATCTAGACGGCTTGGAATAATTAATACGTTGTTATAGGAAGCTCTGATAACATCAGAGCCTCCTGAACTATTTTAGCTTGTGATGGAACGGCTAATATTTAACAATGTCTATTCAGTATTTATGGATGGACTATGTAATGAATACTCCCTTTGCATCATTTGTTTTTCTTTTTGCCCTAATAGCAACAATCCCCTGTTTCGCTGATCAAACAAGCACAGAATTAGATGGTCTATTCAACGACTTAAAAGCCGCTCAAAACTCCAATGTCGCCCGGCCTATAGCGCAACAAATATGGGCGCTATGGTTGGAATCAGAAGACCAGAAAATTGATGAGCTAATGGCTCAAGGCATGAATGAAGTTAGTAATGGTAATTTGTCTCGTGGGCGCGATATCTTTGCAGAAATTACCAAGCGTTCGCCAAAGTATGCAGAAGGTTGGAATAAACTTGCAACGGTTAATTATATGATGGGCGATATTGAGACTTCTTTAATAAACATAAAAGAAACACTCAAACTAGAACCACGCCACTTTGGATCAATTTCCGGACGTGGTTTATGCTATTTAAAACAACGTCGTTGGCAATCCGCCTTAATCGAATTTAAAGCCGCACTTGATGTCCATCCGTGGATGTTAGATGCAAGACGCAACTTGAAACTATTAGAAGAAAATATGGAGAACCACTCTATTTAATAGGATATCAACTTGCTAAACCACAACGCATTTTTCATATGAAATTAAAGTCGATTTTTCAGCGAGTGCTTAATTCTATAATCTTCATTATCATCACTACTTGGGTTTTATTGGCGCTCTTAATTTATCTTTTTCAGCCTAAATTAATATTTTTTCCACACAGTGAAATTGAAGCAACACCTGCATTAATTTCTCTGCCATACGAAGACATTGCCTTAACAACAACCGATGGCGAAGTATTAAATGCCTGGTGGGTTCCACACCCAGAGTCAAGAGGAACGTTACTTTTTCTACATGGCAATGCCGGGAATATTTCGCATAGACTCGATAGCATTAATATTTTTCACAAACTAAGATTATCAGTTTTTATTATCGATTACCGTGGTTATGGAAAGAGTACCGGCAAACCATCAGAACAAGGAACCTATACCGATGCAGAAACGGCCTTTAATTATTTGGTCAATGAAAACAATATTGAAAGCGAAAACATATTCATCTTTGGCCGTTCACTAGGGGGCGCAGTAGCCACATGGCTAGCCGAAAAACATACACCAACAGGCTTAATTATAGAATCAAGTTTCACTTCAATCGCAGACATAGGTAATCATTACTACCCTTATCTACCAACCAGTTTATTGGCTCGTATTAAATATTCCTCTATAGATAGGATAGCTAATATAAAATCCCCAACCCTGTTCATTCACAGTAAGCATGATGAAATCATCCCATACAAATATGGCAAACAATTATTTACTGAAGCTTTAATGGAAACGACAACAGCAAAATCATTTTTGGAAATTAACGGCGATCATAACGAAGGCTTCATAATCAGCGAAAAAAAATATAGCGATGGCATTGATCGTTTCATAGCTGATATTGTTAACAAATGAAATTTCTAAGCATTATTGAAAAAACAGGCAACAAACTTCCCGACCCAGCTACTCTTTTTGTCGTCGGCACAATAACTGTTTTTATGCTTTCAACAATGATAGCCAATTTTGGTTGGAGTGTTGTTGACCCTAAAGGCAATACAATCATCGCCTTTGATCTCGTGTCATCTGATGGTGTTTGGTGGTTGTTATCAACAATGGTAAAGAACTTCATTAGTTTTCCACCACTCGGCATCGTACTCGTAGGCATGTTAGGCATTGGCCTCGCGGAAAAAACCGGCTTTCTCCCAGCTCTGTTACATTTTTCAATAACACATGTTCATAAACGTTTATTAACACCGGCAACGATGTTCCTCGGCATCATCTCATCGATTGCCTTAGACGCAGGTTATGTTGTACTCATCCCAATAGCCGCAGCGCTTTACATCGCAGCAGGACGTTCACCATTAACAGGGATTGCGGTTTCATTTGCAGGTGTTTCTGCCGGCTTTAGTGCGAACCTATTTATAACAGCGCTGGATCCATTACTGGCGGGGTTTACACAAGCAGGCGCACAGATCATTGACGCAGATTATCAAGTTGCTGTCACCGGGAACTGGTGGTTCATGATTGTTTCTACCATCATTCTGACATTCGTCGGCTGGTTTGTGACAGAGCGCTTCGTAGAACCCGCCATAGAAGGCGTTGCCGATCAAAATCTCGATGATAATTACACTGATCTCAATAAAGCAGAAAGACGTGCCCTACTCTATTCAGTGCTGTCAGTATTTATATTATTAATTATCTTATTTTTTGCCATTACACTGACGAATGGACCGCTTTTTGGAGAAGGCAAACGTTTCGACCGCTGGATAGAAGCAACCGTCCCATTGTTATTTATCCTTTTCTTTGTCCCCGGTTTAATCTACGGCGCACTGGCAGGTACCATTAAGAGCGATCGTGATGTTGCCAACATGCTCGGCGAGGTCATGGCACGATTAGGACCCTATATCGTACTGGCATTCTTTGCCGCTCAATTTATTGCCGCGTTTAATCAATCAGGTCTTGGGCAAATGCTGGCTATCGCTGGCGGCCAATTTCTGCGAGAACTGATGGTAGAAGACGCACTATTACTGAGCTGTTTTGTATTGATGGTCGTGATGATAAATCTTGTCATTGGCTCTTCTTCAGCGAAATACGCCTTCTTTGCCCCGGTATTTGTACCGATGCTGATGCAGATAGGCATCAGTCCCGAACTCACTCAAGCCGCCTATCGTGTCGGAGACTCCGTTAGTAATGTCATCACGCCAATGAATCCCTATATGATTATTATTATCATTGAGGTACGAAAATACGTACGCGGCTCCGGGCTCGGCACGGTAGTTGCGATGATGTTGCCCTATACCATCGCATTTTTAATTGTATGGCTAATTATGCTGGTTGCATGGGTCACTACTGGATTACCTCTAGGTCCCGGCGGCGGTCTATTCTATAAACTCTAGTGAAAATCATGAATTATGCTATGATGCGCCCGCTTTCGAATCAGGCGTCCACCTAAAATAGGCTTATATACCAGAAATGTCAGAAAATAATATCTACAAAGTCATCTTTCATAATCAAGGCAAGATCTATGAAGTCTATGCTAAAAGCGTACATCACGATGCCATGTTTGGCTTTATTGAGATTGAAGAATTTGTCTTTGGCGAAAAAACGACCGTTGTTGTCGACCCGACTGAAGAAAACCTGAAAAATGAGTTTGAAGGCGTTGAAAGAAGCTTTGTCCCTATGCATTCGATCATTCGTATCGATGAAGTAAAAAAACAAGGCACTGCTAAGATTACCGAAGGCTCGTCAAAAGACGGAAACGTCATGCCGTTTCCTGTTTATACCCAAACCGGTGGTGATGGGGATTTAAAATAACCCTAGCCTTTTCCCAGCATCGTAGAGACATGTGAGACAACGGCGTCTGATATCCCTTTCAAGTTGTAACCGCCTTCAAGCACAGAAATTAAACGCCCATTGGCAGAGTTATTCGCTATCTGCATCACTGTTTTAGTCATTGCTTTATAGGCAACATCGGTAATATCAAAACAACCGAGTAGATCATGTTCGCGGCTATCAAAACCGGCTGAAACCAAAACTAAATCAGGTTCAAATTTTTCTGCTGCTGGTAACAAGGTATTTTGGAACACGTCGATGATCATCTTGTCATTCGTGCCACAAGGTAAGGCGATGTTGATGTTATATCCTAAACCCGCCCCGCTACCTTTTTTTCTTGGATCTCCAGTACCTGGGTAGGCATAGAGGTCATGGGTTGAAAAATAGAGAACACTTGGGTCATCATAGAACATGGCCTCTGTCGCATTACCATGGTGATAATCCCAATCTACTATCAATATTTTCTTTAGTCCGTATTGCTTCTGTGCATAGCGTGCGGCGATGGCGACATGATTGTAATAACAAAAGCCCTCCTCCTTGCCGGTATTCAAGGCATGGTGTCCGGGCGGACGTGTCGCGCAAAAGACATTGTTTAGTTCATCTGTTGCTACTTTGTCGATAGCCGCGAGACAAGCACGGACACAGGCTTCGGCGACGCGATGGGCAGCAGGGGTGTTTTTCTTTATTGAGGCGATATGTTCATCTGTGTGTAAGGTTTTAATCCAGTCACCAACATCATCTTTCAAGCTTACCGTTGTAATTTGATCAAGTAATCCTGAATCCTGCATCGCTTTTTGGATGTATTTCAATCTATCCGGCCTTTCAGGGTGATCTGGCGAAATATGATGGTCTAAAAACAACGGTTCACTGATATAACCGGTTTTATTGAGTGTTTTTGTCTCTTCAACCGCAAGCAGTCGCGTTTGATATGACAACAAAAATGTTGATAAAACACTCGAAATGAAAGTTCTGCGGTTCATTTTTCCTAGAAAAATTGTTAATTTAGGCCATAGTCTGTATACAGTGCCTTAATATAAACGATTTTTTAGACTTATATGAGCAATAATTTAAGCATAAAACTAGTGATCAATAGTCTCCAGCATAGCCCTCTGGCACTTTTACTCGTGCTTATTTTACTATTTTCGTCCTTTTCAGCAGCAGCAGAATGGAAAATAATCACGCATACAGACACAAATAGCGAGACTCAAACTCAAGTTGCTTTTTCTGAGAATAAAGACGGCTATAGTCTCGAAATATATAAAGATAGTGTGGGGGCAATTCGTACACGATTCAGCTTGAATACTGCGCTAGACATGTTTGCAAAGCGTACCTGCCCGACCTATCAAATAGACACCCGATTGATTGATAACCGATCAATTAATGATGCGCCTTGTTTGACTGATATGGTTTGGAGTGAATTTGTATTAGGTTATGTTACTAATTTCAATGTCACCTCAGCAAAACTTAATGCATTAATGAACGGCAGCACAGTCACTTTCCGCTTTATGCTCGAAAATGGCAGCTATATGGAGACATCGTTTTCTCTAGCCGGTTCTAAAAGAGCAACTCTCAGCGTCCTCGGTAATAACATTACAATTACTCCCTGAGTCATTTTTACAGATGTTCAATTGGCGTGTCGTCGACGACCTTGGCACTATCACCCCTGCTCAATGGCAAGGTTTAGATACTCAGGATAATCCATTTCTCTCGTACGCCTTTTTATCGGGACTTGAAAAATTTGATTGTTTAAAGCATCAGAACTGGCAACCCTGCCATATCGTCATAGAAGAAAACAACGAACTACTTGGGTTTATGCCCTTATATATCAAGGAAGATTCATTTGGAGAGTTTGTCTTTGATTGGGCTTGGGCCGATGCCTATCATCAAGCCGGCAGAAACTACTATCCTAAACTCGTATCTGCAATTCCGTTTACACCTGTTGGTGGCAAAAGGTTATTAATCAATAAATCACATGATAGTGGTGCAATTAAACAAGCACTATTAAACGCAGCATTATCCTTGATGGATGAAAAGCTTTATTCATCTTTGCATATCCTCTTCCCAGAGAAAGGTGATCTGGGCGTATTAACAGATAGTGCAGGATTAAAACGGATTACCATTCAGTATCACTGGCTTAATAAAGGCTATCGAGATTTTCAGGATTTCACTGAATCTTTAACATCAAAAAAACGCAAAAAAATAATTAAAGAACGTCGTGATATTA
Organism: Gammaproteobacteria bacterium; assembly: GCA_021773235.1. Taxonomy (GTDB): domain Bacteria; phylum Pseudomonadota; class Gammaproteobacteria; order Eutrophobiales; family Eutrophobiaceae; genus UBA7359. The sequence goes on from JAJFKL010000022.1 coordinate 31,425, forward strand.
AAAAATCTGGGGTTGAAATTGAACGTTTAAACGGCGCTGAGATTAGCAGTGAGCAATGGAACACTTTTTATCAGTTTTACTGCCGGACATTTTACAGCAAAGGCGGTGAACCACGTCTAACTCTGGATTTTTTTAAGTCTCTCGGTAAGGTATTACCCGATCAAACCTTACTCGTAATGGCTAAAACGGGTGAAGACTATATTGCCGGTGCATTTGCCATGTCTGATCAAAATACACTCTATGGTCGCCATTGGGGCTGCAACCAGTACCTGCCTAATTTGCATTTTGAACTATGCTATTATCAGACAATAGAATATACGATAGAAAGACAATTAGAACGTCTTGACGCAGGGGTACAGGGAGAACATAAGTTAGCTCGCGGTTTCCATCCGGTTGCTATGCCCTCTGCGCATTGGATTAGGGAAGAAGACTTTCGTAATGCAATAGCTAACTATCTCGACAGAGAGACGACTATGATGCAAGAGCACATTGAAATGTTGGAATCGCATCTGCCGTTCAGGTTGGAATAACGGTATGACAGTAACTAATTACCAAGAATCTTCAAACAAACTTTATTGGGTGAAACAAAACCTGTTAGCAACAGGTTTTCCGAATGTTGAAGAAGCACTTCGTGATCCTGATGGTTTGATCGCAATAGGTGGTGATTTATCTGAAAAACGCTTACTTGACGCCTACCCTCGTGGTATTTTTCCCTGGTTTAATGAAGGACAACCCATTTTGTGGTGGTCACCAGACCCTAGATGTATTTTGGAACTTAGTGAATTAAAAATTTCTCGTAGTTTGGCAAAGACCCTGAGTAAGGGCCGATTAAAAGTCACCTTTAACACGGCTTTCATAGACGTGCTCGAAGGTTGTGCAGCCGCCCGTAGTGGCGTGAGTGACACCTGGATAACAAATGACATCAAACTTGCTTATCTGAATCTGTTTAAATTGGGCTACGCACATTCAGTAGAATGCTGGCACGATGAAAAACTCGTTGGAGGTTTGTATGGCATTGCTATGGGTAAAGTCTTCTTTGGTGAATCCATGTTTAGCCGTGAATCAGATGCATCTAAGGTTTGTTTGGTACATTTAGTGCATAATCTAGAAGGTATGAATTTTAGAATAATTGACTGTCAGGTACATTCAGGCCACTTACAGACGCTAGGTGCAAAACCCGTGCAGAGGGCGCTATTTACCAAGATTCTTGACAATTATTGCAGTCATGAAAAAATAGACCGCTGGCAACCCAATATTTGATTCTCGTGGATGATCAATCACACAAACTCAGATTCTTTATAACTTCACCACACTCCTGTAATTACCTGGATGGTCGTGAAGCAACTAGCGTTTTTGCTGATCCTTATTTTCCAAAAGACAAAGCACTCTATTCGAGGCTCGTTTCTAGCGGTTTTAGACGTAGTGGTGAACACCTCTACAAACCACACTGCATGAATTGTTCAGAATGTGTTCCTGTTCGTATTCCTGTCAATGAATTCAAAATGCGGCGCAACCAAAAGAGAACCTGGAAAATCAATCAGGATTTAACCATAGATAAATCCAAAGCCACATTTCAAGAAGACCATTTTCTACTTTATCAAAAATATCAAACAGAACGTCATCCCAATGGTGGCATGGATAATTCAAGTAGAGACGATTATATAGAGTTCCTTTTAGCGACCTGGTCAGAGAGTTATTTATATGAATTCCGGCTTGATGATAAGCTCGTTGCCATTTCTGTAGTCGATGAATTAGAAGATGCCTATTCCGCCATATATACCTTTTTTGATACCGATTTACAGCAACGTAGCCTGGGCAAGTACGCTATCCTTTCTCTCATTGAACAGTCAAAACTGGATGGGGTTTCGTCACTTTATTTAGGTTACTGGATTTCATCTTGTGACAAAATGAAATATAAGATCGATTACCAGCCTATAGAATGCCTAATTGGTGAAGAATGGAAGAAATTCAACACTTTAACGTTTAATGACTTTGCAGTAGCCAAAAATTAGTGCAGAATTCGCCCTTTTTAAATAACGAGGGCTATATGGCCAAAGAAGACCAGATAGAGATGGAAGGTACTGTCGTTGAGACGTTACCAAACACGATGTTCCGAGTAGAGTTGGAAAACGGGCACATAATTACCGCACACATCTCAGGAAAAATGCGCAAACATTACATTCGTATCCTAACTGGTGACAAAGTTACCGTTGAGATGACTCCGTATGATTTGAGCAAAGGCCGAATTACCTACAGGGCCAGATAGTACAATCTTATTTTTTCGATCTGGCTAATTCCAGATCAGCAACAGAATCAACTCCTATCCCTGTTTTATCTACTGCAATATCTACATGGATTTTCCCACCATTATAAAGAACGCGTAATTGCTCAAGCGCTTCGGCTTGTTCTATTGCGCAGGGCGCTAATTTAGTAAATTCTTGAAGGTATCCTGCTCGATAGGCATAAAGACCGATGTGTCGATATGCTTGCTTAGGTAATCCACCTGCTCGATTCAAAGGAATTGGGGAACGGCTGAAATAAATTGCCGTATTGCGCTTATCAAAGAGAACCTTAACCACATTCGGATCGATAAATTCAGCCGAACTACTTATGGGCTCACATAACGTCGCCATTTGATTATCGAGATTATTATATAAGTTTGACGCAACCTGATTAATTAAAGTAATCGGCAAGCCAAATTCATCGCCCTGAAGATTGACGATAATTTCATTGTCATCTAGTTCAAGCTGCTTCACGGCTTCAGCTATTCTATCCGTACCAGATTCATGTTGATTCGAAGTCATAATCACTGATGCGCCAAATGATTCAGCAGCGTCCGCTATCCTGCGATCATCTGTAGCAATAGTAATACTTTTTGCTTGAGTCTGTGTTGCTGTTTCAAACACATGCTGGAGTAATGGTTTACCTTTAATATCTAATAACGGTTTGCCTGGTAATCGAGTCGAAGCGTATCGGGCAGGAATAACAATACTGAAAGACGCTGCCCCTGACATTGAGTCTGGCACTACTTCAATTTTTCCACTTCTTCGTCGCTAACCGACCTTGCTTCATCTTCCAACATAACCGGTATTCCATCACGTATGGGATAGGCAAGACGTGCAGATTTAGAAATCAATTCCTGGTTTTCTTTATCATAATGCAACGGCCCTTTTGTTACCGGGCAAACAAGAATCTCAAGTAGTTTTTTGTCCATCAATAATATCCTTCATTAAGGCTTCAAGCCGGTAAGTAAATGAATCTGGTAGTGTCGCCGAGATCGGCAAATACCAATGATTTTTTGTAGCGAAGTCACTACATTTTACAGCATCTTTCTCAGTCATAACCACTGGCAGTCCATCATCAAAATTAACATCCTCTTTTGTAAAAGCATAATGGTCAGGAAATTCGTGATTGATAATATGTAATTTGTTATTACGCAAATATGAATAATATCGATCTGGATTTCCAATACCCGATATTGCATGCACGCTCTGACCATTCAAACTCGATATGGGGATAGTGTTCTCAGGGTCTAATAACGACACCAGATCTCCATAAATGTATTCCATCTTGTATTCATGGCGGCCAGCAATGTATTTACTGACAACTAAATCAACGCTGCTCAATCGACTTATTGGTTCGCGCAACGGACCTGCGGGCAAGCATCTTCCATTGCCAAAGCGGCGTTGACCATCAATGACCGCAATTTCAATATCTCTACCAAGGGAATAGTGTTGCATACCGTCATCACAGAGAATCAGATCGCAATCACAATGTTCAATTAATTCCTCTGCAGCTTTCCTCCTTTGCACAGCAATAGCGACAGGACAATGTGTTCTTTTGGCAATCAATACTGGTTCGTCACCGACTAAGCCCGGGTTACTATCTGGTCTCACTTGTTGGCTCTTGCCAGAGAGCTTGCCACCATAACCACGACTGATAATTCCGGGATTAAAACCTTTTTTCTTGAAATAATCAGCAAGCCAAATAACGAGTGGCGTCTTTCCTGTACCACCAACTGAAATATTACCGACAATAATGACAGGCACATCAATTTGATTGACGGCAATTAGCCCTGATTGATAACACAGTCGTCGCAATATGATAATCAGGCTATAGAGCCAGCTTAAGGGTAAGAGGACAAAGCCTAGCGGATGTTTGGTATACCAAATATTTTCTATAGTTTCTTTCGTCAACATAGTTAATTTGATGTTGTCAAAATTGAATTAAACTAAACCACATCACTGAAAAAACCGTTTATTCATCCTGTAGTTCTTGCGTTGCAAACGTTATCTTCACCAAGCCTAATTGGCGAGCGGCATCCATAACCCTGACAACTGATTGGTGAGTGGCATTTGAATCTGCACTGATAATAACTGGGGGTTCATTTAGTCCGACCAAGGCATCGGACAAAGCCGCTTTAATCGTCTCAAGCTGGGCATTTACCAGTGATTTATCATTGATATAAACATTTCCCTGCGCATCTAAACCAACATTTACAGCATCAGGTTTTGCTTCGGTCACCTCTTTCGATGAACTCGGTAAGGTGATATTAATTTCCGAATTGTGCTCAAACGTAGTCGAGACCATAAAAAATATTAATAATAAAAACACCACATCGATCAATGGAGTTATATCCAAATCGACTTCATCGCGCCTTTCAGAACGGAAATTCATTATTTAGGTCCTGCTTCAATTTCGCTTTCACGAATTCCGTGCATGACTTCGACCATTTTTAATGCTTCTTGCTCCATAGTAATGATTAAACCGTCGATTTTCCCGCGAAAAAACCTATGAAACATCAAACTTGGTATTGCCACAGACAGGCCCGCTGCTGTTGTTATCAAGGCTTCAGAGATACCTTCAGATAAAATACTAGGATCACCCACTCCCAGAGAAGTAATAACGGTAAATACTTTAATCATGCCGATTACCGTTCCTAATAACCCCAATAACGGGCTTATTGAGGCAATTGTTCCCAGTGTATTAAGAAATCGTTCCAAATCATGAGCAACATGGCGACCGGTTTCTTCAATACTTTCCTTCATGATTTCGCGCGAATGATTGCGATTGACCAATCCCGCAGCCAGGACCATACCTAAAGGAGAACTGTCCCGTAGATCCTGAATCCGTTTTTTATCAAGATGCCCAACCTTTTGCCATTGCCAAACTTTGGCAACTAGATTTTTGGGTACAATTTTTAATTCTCTAAGGGACCAAAATCGCTCCCCAATAATGGCCATTGCTATGATTGAACACAATATAATCGGCCACATAAGTAACCCACCGGCCTTGATTAATTCAAGCACGTTATCTCACTCCAAATTTTTATTATTAATTGCGAACTCGTTTAGAAGAATCTGCATGGTAACATCTCAATGATGCCAGAAACGCCGATTTTTTGATCTAAATTGTTCAATTACCAAGCCCGCGGCACTAAATTTCATAGAAATCTCGCCAGTCATAAAAGTTATCAACGTTTCAACCCCATGGGCTTCATAGCGAGACATTATATCCTGTTTCGGGAAACCAAATCGATTCCTATATCCAGCCGAAATTACCGCATATTCAGGCGCTATCGTAGCGATGAATTCATTACTCGACGAGGTTTTGCTACCATGATGAGGCGCCAACAATATATCAACTTTGATTTGTTCAGGCATGTTATTTATGAGACTTTTCTCAGCCGCTTGCTCGATATCACCCGTTAAAAGCACCGAACCATGCTGTGATGATACTTTGAGAACACATGATGCATTATTTCCAGTAAAACCACTTCCTATAGACGGATGCAGCACTTCAAATTCAACACCATCCCATAGCCATTTTTGTCCTGCATGACAATGTTCATCTGTACTGATTGATATTTTTTTTGGAACACTGCTCAACACCCTATCGATTTTGAATTGTTCTATAATGCTATTTGCTCCGCCGATATGATCATTATCTCCATGACTGATCATTAACAGTGATAATTCTGTGACCCCCTGGTTTCGAAGATACGGTTTTATGACTGCATCACCAATATTGAAGCGCTCTGAAAACCTAGCACCAGCATCATAAACAAGCGTGTTTTGTCTTGTTTGTATAACCGCTGAGAGTCCCTGCCCTACATCTAATAGACTAAAATCAAATTCGCCCTGATTTAAATTGCTCGCTATTGGAAATAGCAGTGGCAATAAAAATACTAGTCCAAGCCATCTACCCGGCAGCCCTTTAGGCATCAATAAAATCAAAATTCCAATGATTGCTATTATTAGTGAAACCTTATTAGTACTTGCAACAGGAATGATTGCACTATGTTGTTGTGACAAAAGATCAAGGAACGACCATTGAAGATTACTTATCCTGTCAACAAGACCATAAATAAATTCTGCGGCACGAGGAAATGGTAATAACAGGATCATCGCCAACAACACTAAAGGAACGATAATAAAACCAATGGTGGGAATAGCGATCAAATTAGCGAAAATGCTGTATAGCGGAAACTGTTTAAACCAGAATATTAAAAACGGAGATAAGGCAAAACTAAGCAAACATTGTAATTGTAACCAGCGACGCAACCGACTCTGATTACTATACCTATATCGCGTTATATACAGTATTAATATTACTGCTGTAAACGAAAGCCAAAAGTCAGCTGCCAATATTGAAAATGGATCTAGCAACAATATCAAAACAACCGCAACACAAACGACATTAGATACCAGCAACCTCCTTGACGACAATAACCCTAGCAAAAAGACTGCAATCATAATTAATGCACGTTGCGTAGGCAGTGAAAAACCGGCCAGAGCTGCATAAATAAATGCACCCACAAAGGCTAGTGCTGAAGCAATTATCGGTGCTGGAATGGCTTGTGTAGCAAAATAAAACTGACGCCAGATTGTTTTTGATAAAAAATAAATTAGGCCGGCTATTAATCCCAGATGCAAACCAGATATTGCAATCAAATGATTTGTGCCAGTATGTGTTAATACCTGCCATTGATTAGTATAGAGTTGACTACGGTCGCCTAGGCTTAACGCCAAAACTAATCCAAGCAATGGTTTATCTATCTTGTTTTTAATTTCTTGAGATAATTTGTAACGTAATCTTTGTATTAAGTACCCATTACTTTCCTTCAACTTTTGATTCGTTTTGCTTTCTTTTACATAGCCTGTCGCCTTTATTCCTTGTCTCATCATCCATGTTTCGTAATCGAAACCACCTGGATTCATAAAACTATAAGGACGTTTTAATTTTGCAATTAACAACCATGTTTCACCTGGCGCGGGTACTACTTTGGTTTTATACCAGTTTAAGCGGATTATGCCTGGCGATTTAAAATGGTGTTGCTGATTATCGACAACATCATTCACATCAAACAAAAACTGAACATGGTCATCATAAATTACGGGTAATGAACTCACGGTACCCATTAGTTGGACTGTCCTACTCTCGATATCAGGATGGAGCGGATGACTGACATCAGCTCCTATACGTAATAAAGCCCAGCTAAAACCAAGGCAAAATATCAAAATCAATCTAAATACAGAGAAATATCGAATCAGGAGAAATAATAAGGGTAAAATAAGAAGAACCCATAAACTGGGCATAGTTGAAAATTGCAACAGGCAATAAATACCTGCGGCAAATGCAAGCGTCCATGCAAGCATAAATATTAACTCCCTGTAATAATTATTGGGCTATAATAGCGCGCTTTTTTTGAGCAATACAAAATATTAAGAATAAATGAGCTTACGGAATTTTTTTAAACGCTATCTGCCACAGAAGGAGCACATCCACAAGCATGGGGGAATGCATCTATTTTCTGATTATCTGCATGACCCTAATATCTGGCATCTACATCGTCGTTCATCTGCGGGTGGCGCTGCTATTGGAATGTTTTGCGCGTTTATTCCTTTACCAATCCAAACAATAGTCTCTGCTGCATTTGCAATTCTATTCAGGGTTAATCTGCCTATGGCGGTCGTTTTCTCTTTATTCAGCAACCCAATCACTATCCCACCACTATTTTTCTTCGCTTATCAATTAGGCGCCATGCTATTGGGTTTAGAAGAGAAACATGTCGAGTTTTCTTTTTCATGGGAATGGATTAGCACAACACTAATACCTATATGGGAACCACTGGCACTCGGTTGTTTTATTTTGGGAGCAATAAGCTCACTACTGACTTACTTCATTATTCGATTGGTCTGGCGAATAAGCGCAGTTAATAAATGGGAAAACAGACGTCGAACAAAAGAGTAAATAAAAAAGCTTACTAAACTTGCAGGATCCCTTCTTTTAATTCTAAAACTCGATCCACACGCCGTGAAAGCTCCATGTTATGAGTAACCATAATCAAGCTCGTACCTAGGCTTTGATTTAATTCCAGGATTAATTCAAAAACTTGATCTGCTGTTTTTTCATCTAGATTACCCGTTGGCTCATCCGCCAATATACAAGCAGGCTCGGTGACTAATGCCCTTGCAATTGCTGCGCGCTGTCGTTCTCCACCGGATAATTCACCTGGTTTGTGTTGTACGCGTTCAGATAGACCAACTTTGTTCAACAAATCTGCAGCTTTATCTAAAGCTTCATTTTTATTGCCTCGCCTGATTAAAAGCGGCATAGCTACATTTTCAAGTGCAGTAAACTCAGGCAAGAGATGATGGAATTGATAAACAAAACCAAGATGTTTGTTACGCAGATCACCTCGCTGCTCATCATTTAGTTTTCCCATATCCTTACTATTTATAAGAACTTCTCCTTTGTCAGGGGTATCAAGACCACCCAACAAATGAAGCAAGGTACTTTTACCAGAACCTGAAGTTCCAATAATCGCAACACTCTGATTTGACTTAATACTGAAATCGACACCTTTCAATACTTCAACGCGGAGCTCACCATCATTAAAACATTTAGTGAGTTGTCGTGTTTCGATAAGAGCATCACTCATAACGTAATGCCTCCGCAGGCTGTGTCTTCGCTGCACGTAACGCAGGATAAATCGTAGCTAATAAACAAAGCACAAACGCTACAATGCTAATAGTAATAACATCATTCCAATGCATATCTGAGGGAAGATCGCTGATATAATATACATCTGCAGACAAGAATTTTTGACCTATCATTGACTCTATGGCTGGCACGATTGTCTCTACATTTGTAGCTAACCAGACACCACCGATGACGCCCATGGCAATTCCGAAAACGCCAATAATAGTTCCTTGAATCATAAATATCTTTAATATGCTTCCAGGACTGGCGCCTAGTGTTCGCAACACCGCAATGTCGGCTTGTTTATCAGAGACCATCATCACCAAGGTTGAGATTATATTAAATGCTGCAACAGCAACTATCAGCAGCAATATAACAAACATAACTGTTTTTTCAGTTTTTAATGCGCGGAAAAAATTAGCATGTCGCTGTGTCCAGTCAACTACCCAATACCTGCCGGGTAATTGAGCAACAATCTCACGACTAATTATTGGTGCTTTTAGAATATTGTTTGTTTTCAAGCGCAGTCCTGTAGGTCCGGTTTTTCGAAACAAACGAAAGGCATCTTCCATGTGGATCAAAGCCAAGGCACTATCAAATTCATGCATGCCAACTTCAAATATACCTACCAAGGTAAATCGTTTAAGTCTTGGTAAAATACCTGCAGGTGTGACATTGGCCTGTGGCGCAACCAGTGTCACTTTATCGCCAATCGATACACGTAATTTTCGTGCAAGCTCTTTTCCCAATACAATATTAAAATCACCGGCTCTAAGTTCATTAAAATCACCATGAATCATGGTTTCTGTAACTGTCGAAACTTTAGGTTCTTCGGCGGGCAAGATACCTCTGATAATCGTGCCATTGACGCTTTTGTCTTTGACTAACATGCCTTCGGCATGGAAATAAGGCGCAACACCAAGAATATCCGGATGATGCATAACCTCTTCTGCTATTGGTTGCCAATCATTCAAAACATTACCGTCTTCAATGACAGTGGCATGTGAAGCCATACCTAAAATACGTTCTTTTAATTCTTTCTCGAAGCCATTCATTACTGATAGAACCGTAATCAATGCCATTACACCTAAAGCAACACCAAGCATAGAGGTTAAGGAGATAAAGGAAATAAAATGATTGCGGCGACGTGCACGGACATATCGCAAGCCAATCAATGCTTCAAATGAATTCAACATGGATGTGGATTATAGAGTGCTTCGGCAAAGCTTGAAACTAAATTAAGTAACTCTTTGAAAATGGCTTTTCAAGAAGTCATGTAAACTCAGCACTAGTCTACTATGCGGGTGCAAATACTACTTCTTCCCCTTTTAGAAGAAAAATACCGGAGGTTCTCTCTTCTTTTACTTCATAGACTTTATTCATAATGCGGATCACAACACCCGGATAAACTCTACTGCGTACGACAACCCGTGCATCTTTTGAATCGGCCATTAAAGCAGCTAAAGCTTCTTTTTCTTCAAGCAGCCCTTCAAATTCACTATTTTTCTGTTCTAAGGTGCCTGTCAGTTTTAGTAATAATGCATTTTGTTCTTTTTGTGACTTAGGATTCTTGCAACAGTGTTCATGTAGCTTTTTTACATCCGTAATTGCTTTTTTAGCTCTAAGTATTTCATCCACTAACCCTGTCAATTTCATCTGCACGTCATTACCAGCACCAACTTCAATGATAGTTTTATTAAAACTATCAGAACCTAATATCGCAACTTCGACACCTTTTATTGCCTGCGTTACGTCGCCAGCTAGAATACTTTTTTTCGACTTACTATTCCCGACCTGAACTAAGCCCTGAGAGTTTGTATTGCAATTAATAAGGCTGTTCTCTATTAAAATATCACCCGTAGCATTAAGATCTGCATTTTCAGCAAATGCAGCAGCAATATTTTGTCCGGCAATAATTTTACTTTGTGTCCCCCTGATGCCTGATTTAATAGTGACACTGCCATCCGCCTTAACAGTCGCATTTTCAACATTTTCCTGGATGATGGCATCACCTTTTGTTTCAACAACAAATCCTGCCCCAACATAGCCCTTAATATTGACTGTCTTGTCAGAATTGATATTGCCTGTCTTTTGGCAGACATCTCCATCAAGCTCCAGATTGTCAGATACTTTAAAATTGATACCATTAACCAATAAAATGCCATCTTCTGTAATACGTAAAGTACCGTCCGCTTCTTTTATTACGCCTTCAAGTTCAGGTTCAGAATCTTTAACTTGATTTGCAAGTAACTCTTCACCGATGACATTTCGTCCATCTTCTGAACGTATGGCGGGTATAAGCTTACCAATCACATCTTTTATTTTTACATTCCATGGGTATGATTTTTCATGGTAATCAATCTCTCCATTTGGCAAAATTTTTCCACCAACAGAAAATTCTTTGTCAAACTCTACTCGCGCATCAATTCCATCTTTAGCGGAAACACCTTCTGCAACGAGCAAATCTATCTTGGATTTTTTTTCTCTATTTATATTTTCCAAAATCAATTTAATAGCATTTGTTTTAATTCCGTAGACAACATCATGTTCATTTAATGTTGCAACAACATGCTGCAATAAAATATTTCCTTCGTCACCGGCTACATCAGAGCGCAATAAACTCATTGTAACTTTTAATTTGTCATCAGAAATAGTTATTCCTGATTTAACAGATACTGTGTCTGCCTCAGACTCAAGCTGAACAACCCCTAATGTTAAAGCCTTGTATTCACGAAGTCCTGACGTCTTGATTTCTTCTATACCATAACCACAGTTAAGAGTTGCTTCAACACCGTCATCTCCTGAAATGATTTCACCGAACACATCAAGCCCGGCTTTATAGTTTATGTTTGATTTTATGCGTGCGATAGTTTGCCCTGGTAATACCGCACGTTTATTGATGTCTTCTGATTGGATATCCACCGCCCACTCAATTAATTCATCTTCGCCATTAACTGCAGCATCACCTTTCGCAACAATCACACTCTTAACAACGTCTCCTGTTGATTGAGCTTGCTTCAAGGCTGATTCAATTTGATTGTGATCTATACCATTTACAACACCAGCTGATTCAAGTGTTTTAAGTATGTCTTCTTTTGAAACTTCTTTATTTAGACCAAGCACCTTTCCGGCATGTATATCCATACAGACTTGTAGTTTGTCTTCAGCTATATCAAGACCTGAATCAACGGTGAGCGTGCCAGATTTATAATGGAGTAAGCCTGTGTGGCTACATTCATAGTCAACAATACCATCCGTTTCCTGCGTATAAATAACGCCCTCTTCATTAATTATTTGCTGATCAAAACCAGGTCGTGCATTTTTATCTTTACCGAAAACAGTTTTGCCTTTCTTGCCTTGAGACGACAATGTCTTAACAGCAATTTTTACTCCTGGCACTACCAGATACGTTGAACCCTCATCTGTTATGCCATCTATACACCATTCAATGCTTCCATTTGTACCGTTCTCAACATCTGACTTGGCAATTACAACCGGTTCTTCTGGAATATTATTTTCATCAACTGAGGTAATTAATTTGTCTATTGCATCTCTATCGATTCCATAAACGACCTTCGACTGTTTTAGTTTATTTAGAATATCGACAGCTTTAACGGGTTTTCCATTACCTGTATGCCTGACTATCTTTTTAACACTGACAATTAGACCATCTTCAGGCACAGCAATCTGGAACCATCCATTTACAGAAGACTCTTCATTGCTTACTGATGTTTCTTGTGTTTGACTTTCCATCGCGTTTTATAATTCCATACATAATCGGTCTAAATGTGTTGTTTGTTTCTGTTAAAATTCGTGAAAATATCACTATGCAATATAAGTTATCGACCCAAAACCGCTGTGCTTTAGTAATAATGGTGTAAGTCATTGTTTTATAGCAATTCAAAACGCGATGATATTCGGGTTTGTATACTGAAAACGACAACATTAACTAATGAATTTTCAAATATGAGAACCTGTTTTATATGAAATGCTTTAGATGCTCATTTTACGAATGTAAAATTATTACTCATTCATTTTTTAAGAGTTTGAATTCGAATCAATACGAGAAACTAGCCTATCAATTTAGAAGTCTTGTTCATTGATACCAGTCAGTTCTCGTTGTCTTTATTTAAAAAATAATTTACAACCATTAAATGGAATTTTTGTAGAAAAGAATAATGAAAATATTAGCAATTGAAACAGCCACGGAAGCATGCTCAGCAGCACTTGATATAGATGATAGTTGTATTCATCGTTTTCAAGTCTCCCCTAGACGACATACAGAGTTAATCTTACCAATGATCGATGAACTACTCCGAGAGGCGGATATACAAACCAAAGACCTTGATGCGATTGCCTTTGGTCAAGGCCCTGGTGCATTTACAGGTGTTCGTATTGCTGTTGGTGTTATACAAGGACTTGCTTTTGCACACGATACACCTGTCATCCCAATTTCATCATTGAATGCTCTGGCTCAACATTTTGCTAGCGAGCATTCGCAAGTTGCATCTGCCATCGATGCGCGTATGCAAGAGATTTACTGGGGTCTTTTCAAGAAGAATGATTTAGGATTGATGCAACAAATTACTGAAGAAAAAGTTTGTTCACCAACTGACATTTCTAATCCATCTCGAGGCGAATGGTTTGGTGCCGGTTCTGGTTGGAATACATATAGTGAAGAACTTCAAGCACAGTTTGATCAAAAGTTGAACGGTTTCAACGGTGACGCATTCCCTTCAGCAAAAGATATTATCGTTCTGGCAAAACCAGCCTATCTTGAAGGCAATGCAATTCCTGTTGAAGAAGCCACGCCAGTATATTTAAGAAATAAAGTTGCAAATAAATCATCATAGTTCAATTACTCATATAAAGAACATTTGATCTGATCGAACCGTTCTTATTAAGGCTCAATTTTCTATAGGCAGGTGCTTTATCATCAACAGCAAATTCAGTGCTGCCGGGTTTGAACTGTAAGCAGGTTGATGGTGTACCAAGTAATTTCACATTAGCAATTTCATGTTCAAATTCCTGATGAATATGCCCCCAAATAATGCCTCGCACTTGTTTATATTCATCAACAATATTCAAAAAGTCTGTTGCGTTAATTAACGACATTGCATCCATCCAACTACTTTTAATCGATACCGGATGATGATGAAGTGCTATCAAACAATGAGAATCAAGGCTGGACTCAAGACTTGTGCGCAAAAACTCTAATTCAACAGCAGATAGTTCACCACTATGCTCACCTCTTACACAGGTATCTAGCAGTATGATTACCCAATCATCGAATTTGATAAGGTTACCCGTATCATGACCATTAGCACCCATTACATAACGCATTAATTCTGGCGCATCATGGTTGCCCGGCAAGCTAAGAATAGGTGTTGTTAGTACTGACAAATGATCAGCCAACTTTTGATAAGCCGTCTTAGTGGGTTCATGAACCAAATCACCGGTCAATAAGATTAAATCTGCATCAGACTCAGACTCTATGATTTTATTGATTACACGCATCAAACTAGCCGAGGTATCATAATCATTAAATGATGGTGCACCGTCATCGAGTATGTGAGTGTCCGTGATCTGTATAATATTGATCCTGTCAGGAGCATTAGTACTCCGCTTAGTTGTCGTTTCAATTGTCTCAATCATGATATTCTTTAGCTAAAATTATTAGGCCAGTACTCTTATGTCCAGAAAAAGCATGCAGCTCGATGAACAAGTTTATAATTATCTCTTATCAGTTTCATTACGAGAATCACAAATACTTGCAGAATGTAGAGCAGAAACGGCAAAACATCCCATGGCCAGGATGCAAATAGCGCCTGAACAAGGTCAATTCATCTCATTTCTAATAAAATTATTACACGTCAAAAATGCTCTGGAGATTGGTGTCTTCACTGGGTATAGCAGCCTTTCTATAGCCATGTCATTACCCGAGGATGGACACCTAGACGCTTGCGATAGTGACCCTGAAGCAACCGCAATTGCGAAAAAATACTGGAACAAGGCGGATGTAGCAGAAAAAATTAATTTGCATATCGGACCAGCAATAGAAACCTTGGATAGATTATTAGAGGAAAACAAAGATAACACTTATGACTTTGCTTTTATTGATGCCCACAAACCTGAATACATTGATTACTACGAGCGAGCATTACGGCTCATAAGACCCGGCGGTGTTATTCTCATAGACAATGTTTTATGGTCTGGCAATGTTGCTGACAAAAATAAACAAGATGAAGATACTGTTGCAATACGCAATTTCAATGAACATGTAAATAAAGATGATCGCGTTATGATTAGCATGTTACCCGTAGCAGACGGAATCACATTGACAATGAAAAACTAATTAAAAAAGTCTTTAACGTCATCCAACTCATGTGTAATCGGCATCGGTGGTAATGCCTTGATTATACGCTTGCCATAGGCTTTTCTTACTACACGTTTATCACAGATGACACAAACTCCTCTGTCAGTCACATCGCGAATTAACCGTCCCACTCCCTGTTTTAAACTTATAGCAGCTTGAGGTACTTGATGATCCATAAAAGGATTACTGCCTTGTTTACTAAAGTGATTCAAACGCGCTTGCAGCACAGGATCGTCCGGACTTGCAAATGGAAGCTTATCAATAATGACTAATGATAAAGCCTCGCCCTTTACATCCACTCCTTCCCAAAAACTGCTAGTCCCAAGTAACACGGCATGCTTTGTGTGTCGAAACTGATTTAATAATTCTGATCGCGGCGCCTGCCCTTGAATAAAAATGGGATAATCAATCTCCTTAGATAAAATATCTGCCGACTTTTTTAATGCTTGATGGCTGGTAAATAAAACAAACGCATGGCCTTCACTATAAGAGAGTAACGTAAGAGTTCTTTCTATGAATGCATCAAAAAATTCAAATTGATTAGGCTCCGGCAAATCAAGTGGCACATATAGACAAGTTTGGGTTTGATAATCGAAAGGACTATTCCAGACCTGTGTTTGACATTCTTCAAGACCAAGCTGACGGCTGTAATAATTAAAATCATCATTTATAGCCAGGCTCGCCGAGGTAAATACACTCGTTGCATTGTATTCACTAAGTCGTTGCTGGAAGGTCTCAGAGATATTAACGGGTGTTTGGTTCAAATAAAGGTGATGGCCTTTTATTTCCACCCAGCGGATTGAGTCTTCATTTTTCGTTTCGATATAGGCATCTATGAAATTATAATGAGCCTTTGCACGCTGCCAACAATTATCTAATAACTTGCCACGTCCACAAGCAGTCTCAAGAATATCGATAACATCTTGAAAGGCGGCCAACATTTTTGGAAGCTCCGTTGACAGTAATGATTTCTCCCATACCTCCAACCAATTATATCGTTGATCTTCTCGACCAAATACTAAACGCACATCACGTATCAATTTTTCGAATTTTGCTAATCGCTCTGCTAATTCTTCGATATCCCCAGCTTCCTCATGGTCGGCTGTTTTTATATCGGTAATCAATTCCAATAGCTGCCGAGTACTCATTGTTTGACTGAAATAAGTCGATGCCAATTCGGGTAATTGATGTGCTTCATCAAACACAATTACATCGGCTAAGGGCAATACTTCACCAAAACCTTTTTCCCGCAAACTCATATCAGATAATAACAAATGATGATTTGTAATCACCAGGTCTGACTCAAGCGCAGCCTTTCTATTTTTGAAGACAAAGCAATCATCAAAGCTTGGGCACGATTGGCCAAGACAACTTTCTGTTGTTGAGGTTATTCTTGATCGAATCACTGAGTTTTCTTCAATCATGCCTAACTCATTAATGTCACCCGTCTTAGTTGAAGATGACCATTGCACAACCTCTTGCAGATCGGTCATGTGTTGATAACTCAAGTCTTTAGTATCGTGAATGGCAATATCCATATGTTCCAGGCAAAGATAATTTGAACGCCCTTTGAGCACCATTGTTGTTGCCGGTGACGACAGTGCTTCTAGTACGAGAGGTAAATCTTTTTGATACAGTTGATCTTGTAGATGACGGGTACCTGTAGAAATGATTACCTTTTGCTTAGACAACAAGGCTGGCACCAGGTACGCGACTGTTTTACCTGTGCCTGTACCTGCTTCGCAAACCAAATCCTGGCCGTCGGATATTGCAGAGAATATCTTATGCGCCATATCTTCTTGCTCTGGTCGATGCCGATAATCATCAATTAAACTTGTTAATGACCCGCCATCAGAAAAGACCTCTTTGATTGTTTTCATAAATTGCTATAAAGATCGAATATTAATAAAACCAAAGAGAATGATGTGAGGGATAAAGATAGATTACCGTAAATAACGATAACTATTTTTGTAATTTGTTTGTTTAGATGGTGTTTAGCTCTAATCCATTTTGCTCAGTCCAAAGCAGATCTGATATCAGTTTAAACTGCGCAATAGTCATGGCACCTTTCTTATTGTTTTTTCTTTTTTCTTCTAGCACTTCCATAATGTCATCTCTTTTCGCCATATAGATTTCTTCAGGCATAAAATCAGCATTCATAATCACTAAAACAATCGCATCCCATTCTTGTTCGGTCTTTATTTGTCCGAGGCGATGTCCCGATCGTTTTTCATTAAAGATAACCCGACCTTTAATTTGAACCTTTAAAGATTCACCAGCAACGTCATAGGTTGCGTCATAGCCCGGGATGTTTTCATCATTTGGCGACAGCTCAAGAATAGAAATGGCATCATTGATCGCAATTTCAGGGGTAACGGGTAGCGTTTTACCAGTAGCTAACCGATATTCTTTAGCGATGCGGCGGGTCTCAGCAATCAACTTATTAACTGAATAAATACCCATAAACTAATTTGACCCCAAAATGAACGTACTGACTTCATTTATATCATCTTTTTCAGATAAAACCATCAATAAACGATCTATTCCAACTGCGACACCAGAACATTCAGGTAATCCTGATTTTAGTGCCGCCACAAAGTCTTGATCTATTGGCGGCTCTGCCATGCCCTTATTTCTTCTCGTCGACAACTCTTTTTCAAATCGATCCACTTGTTCATCTACATCTGTGAGCTCATTAAAGCCATTGGCAATTTCCATTCCTGCGATAAATAATTCAAAACGTTCACTAACAATCGGCTCTCCTTTTTTCAACGTTGCCAAAGCCGACATGCATTCAGGATAGTCGTAAATAAAAAGTGGTTTGCTCTGACTAAGATTCTTTATAACGGCCTCAGAAAACAAAAAATCAAGCAATGCATGACGATCATCACTAGCGTCTTCCCAACCCTGTTGTATACAAAGGTTCTGTAATTCACTTATAACTACTGCATGTGGATTAATTTCTAGCGTTTGCTTAAATGCGTCTGCATAAGTCATCTTGTCTGGTGCTTCCAGGCCAATATCGGTCAACAATTCACCCACTTCATCCATGAGTTGAAAATAGTCAAAGCCAGTTCGATACCACTCAAGCATGGAAAATTCTGTGTTATGTCGTTTACCTGATTCTTCATTACGGAATACATGTGCTATTTGATAGATTGAGTCCGAACCCGCGGCAAGCAAACGCTTCATACAAAATTCAGGAGAGGTCTGCAAATAGAGCATTGCATCTCGATTAGATACCCCAGATGTTGTCATACTCTGGATATAAGGGTCACTGATACCAAAGTGACTAAGAATAGGCGTATCGACCTCGAGAATCTCACGTGACTCCATGAAAGCTCGGATCTGTTTCAGTAAACTCGCTCGTTTTTTTATTACTTCTAGACTAGCGCTGGGTTGCCATGAATTATCAGTCGTCATACGTGCCTACAATATTGAAATTAGCACTTTCGACTGCTTCATCACCATGAAAACTGCTGTTTATTTACTCTTTCGCACGACTGACGTATTCGCCGGTTCGCGTATCAATCTTCAGCAAATCGCCATTTTCAACAAATAGTGGGACTTTAACGATTGCTCCGGTCTCAAGCGTTGCCGGTTTTGAGCCACCTTGTGCGGTATCCCCTTTTAGACCTGGATCGGTATCTGTGACCTCCAATACAACGAAATTTGGTGCTGCAACTGACAATGGCACATCATTCCACAAGGTAACCAGACACATTTCCTCGCCTTTAATCCATTGTTTGGCGTCGCTAACGGCATTAGCGTCGGCTTCACACTGTTCATAGCTATCTTTATTCATGAAATGCCACATCTCTCCATCGTTATAGAGATATTGCAGATCAAGGTCGACCACATCGGCACCTTCAACAGATTCACCAGACTTATAGGTCTTCTCAAGCACTCGGCCTGTCTTCAGGTTGCGCATCTTAACCCGGTTAAAGGCTTGGCCTTTGCCCGGTTTAACAAACTCATTCTCAATGATTGAGCATGGATCGTTTTCAATCATTATTTTAAGACCTGATTTGAATTCGTTTGTGCTATAAGTCGCCATGATGTCCTCTTTCAAATATAGTTATTACATATGAAAACGTTATGAGCGCAGCTTAGGCTAGGCAAAAATGGCGAGAACGCGCAGTTTATATGAATAAATGAGCATTTTGAGCCAGTTTTAACGCCGCATAAGCAAGCGCAATAGTTTTCACACAGATTCTAAAAGCGCAATATCATACATGGAACCTAAGAAATAATGCAGTCTTTATCATGGCAAGAACAACTGGCACAGGCCATACGGAAACCCACTGATTTACTTGAATTCGCCGGATTAGAGGCCGATTCAATCGGTTATAGCCAACAAGCAATAATGCAGTTTCCTGTACGGGTGCCCTACGCTTTTGCTAATCGAATTAAGAAGAACGATCCGAACGACCCCATCTTGCGACAAGTATTCCCTTATAAAGCTGAAGAAGATGAAGCAACTGGATTTATTAATGACCCACTAGCTGAGCTAAATGTACAACCCGTACACGGCTTATTACAAAAATATAACAGTCGTGTTTTATCAATTACAACGGGTGCCTGTGCGGTGCATTGTCGCTATTGCTTCAGACGACATTACCCTTATCAGGAGTCATCCTCATCAAGCAAACATTGGCAAGCGTCGTTAGATCACATCAGAGATGATTCAAGTATTGAAGAAGTGATACTCAGCGGTGGCGATCCACTAACGCTGTCAGATCGTCGTTTACAAGATATATGTTCATCTCTTGCAAACATCAAACACATCAAACGCATACGCTTTCATACAAGACTACCTATCGTTCTACCCGCTCGAATTACAACAACACTACTTAAGCAAATAACAGATAACGATAAATCAATCATCTTCGTTATACATAGCAATCATGCTAATGAATTTGATCATTCAGTTTCAAATGCTATCAAGCGGCTGCAAGAATTTAGCGTATTAGTATTAAATCAATCGGTTCTGTTAAAAGGCATTAATGATTCTGTATCGGCGTTAATCAAGCTATCGGAACAACTTGTTGAAAACAATGTTATGCCCTACTACCTGCATCTATTAGATCCCGTTGCGGGTGCAGCACACTACGACGTCCCAATAGAACAAGCACAACAATTAATACAAGAGATGCAGGCCAGCGTCTCGGGCTACCTAGTTCCTAAATTAGTAAAGGAAGAAATTGGCACCGCCAGTAAGACCTTGATAGGGAAATAACACTAAAGTTTTTATTAGATATGACGATAAGGGTACTAAGAACGGGTATTCCCTCCTTTCCCCAACTAACCCGTTCATAATACTTCCAGCCGGGCTTATGACCCGGCTTTTTTATGTCCACGGATGGACCTATTTATTAATTAGTTGTAGATCTTCAGCTTTCGGCCAGAAGCGGAAGTAACAACCAAGCTGTGCGGCTTGAACGAAGCGTGACATAGTGAACGCCCGAACGAGTGCTTTGTTATAAATCACTTTTAGTGCTTTGATGAAAGATTAAGCCAACACCACTATTTTGATCGACCTCTATATTTGGCAATACATCATCATTTGTGTATGGCTGTTCATCAGGACCGACGCCTAACAAATAATAGTGCTCTTGGTCTTTCAATTCGTAATGGTAATAGCGTGGTTCACCGTCCATTTGGACGTGTGTAGGGTCGTGAACAAATACCATAGAATTTTCTGGCAATGATTTGCTGAGTACTTCCAAAGACTCTGGATACTGCCCATTTTGTGTTTTGTAAAACTCAATGGCATGAACGAGAGACGTAATAGTATTTTTACTTAGCTGCACCCTCAAATCATCATAAACACCGCCTCGTTGTACAAAGCCGAAATAAAATAGTGAGCCATAGAGAATGACGCTAAAGCCAATGCCACAGGCACCAATAATGGCGAGTTTTTTACCGCCGAGCTTCTTAGTAACCAGCCCCCAAACGATGGCAATTATGCCAAAGATTATTCCTATACCTGGGACAAATGACACACCACCTATTACATATGGGAATATACCAAGCTTCTCCTGTTCTTCGTTCATGCTTTCTCCGTGTATGGCTTACAACTATATTTTAATGAACACTTTGTCCGCTTTGAAGCGATAAAATTATTACTCTCAATTCGGCCAGAAGTGGACATTAGCGCCCACATCAGTGGCAGGAGGAAACACAGCTTGCATAGATACAGCTGCCAAGTGCTTGTTAGCGGGAGATGAGCACTAGGGTTTGAGCCAGTCATAAGCTTCATCTTCATTTGTAAACAATTTACAGCTGATACCTGCGTTACGAAATACTACTTCAATAAAGTCGTGTGAGTGATCGTTTTGGGAGTGAAGTATGGCGATTTTTGATCTACGGTCTAATTTGAAATAGGTCATTTCCTTATATGCAAGCTTATACTGAGATAAAACGCTGGCAACGTTTGGAACTTCACGAACATCCGCATAGTAATTCAGAAGACCGTTTCGGTTAGCCGTTTCAATTGCCTCTTTTGCAAAGCGCCGTTCCAGATCCGCAGTAATTGAGTGACAAACCTTAATCCGTACGAATCTGCTCTCTTTTGAAACATCAATTTTATAATCCATAAGTAACTCATGCTAGCTTGTTAATATCGAGCCATTTTAGGTCTCGTTCTCTGACCATTTTAAAGTAAGGACCGAAGCTTATTCTTTGAGAGCACCTATAAATTTACATCTTTTCAATATGCCCACTTTCGGTCGATCTTATCATCATTCGTATTTCGGCCAGAAGCAGCCATTACAACAAATATCATTTAACTTCTGCTCCATACAAGAAGCGGACGGTGAGTTGAAAATAATAAACATGTCACTATCGGTCAAAAGCGACCGATCTGGCTACGAAGCGAGAATGACCGCTCCTGATAAAAAGCAACTTGTCATAAGACTGTCTTATACTTAGCAGATTAAATTAATTAGAATATTTCAGTTCTTCTCTGAACTGTCGATATATAGACACATCCTGATATGTATTTATAATAAAAACAATATATCTCCCAAGGGGACAGCTAAAAAATGCGTAAACGTGACGGCAAAGAATCCATGTATTCCTATGCTGAATTGTTAGCTGTTCTCAAGTCCAGTTTCTTTCTTATTGGTGTATCACTTGCGGTATTTGTTTGGGTTATTGATCCGATCATCGATGCTGTATTTCTGGGAGAAGAGACTATTGTCCAGCGACTATTTTCTCCAGACGCACATGAAGTATATATGCGAACTATTATATCTGCGGTTATTATCATATATAGTTTTATTGGTAGCTTCTTGTTAAAACACTTCAAACAGGCGGAAACATCGCTAAAGATTAGTGAGCAACGTTTCCGAAAACTATTCGATGAAAATCCCGCTATGTTGTTTACCGTTGATGAAATCGGCACGTTAATCTCTGTCAACCAGTTTGGCATTGCTCAACTGGGTTACACAATAGAGCAACTCGTTGAACAACCCGTCACAAATATGTTTCATGAAGAAGATAGATTCTTGGCACAGGAAAATCTAAAACAATGCTTTGCTGAACCAGACAAGGTGCACCGCTGGGAATTAAGAAAAATATGTCATGATGGGAGAGTAATATGGGTACGTGAGACAGCTCGTATGGTATTTGATGCCGATGGTAAGCGAATGGTTCTGATTGTGTGTGATGAGAACGTCACCGAAAGACACAGGCTAAAGGAACGCTTTCAGCAGGTATTTAATAACTCCCCTAATGCCTTAATCATTAGTAATGAACAAGGTGAAATAACGTTAACGAATTCTAGTACGACAACGATGTTTGGTTATGAAAGTGATCAGTTAATCGGTATGTGTATTGAGGATTTGATGCCAGAACGTTATCGAGGGCATCATCCAAAATTACGTCAGGGTTATATAAGTGACTCAAGCCCAAGACCGATGGGTGCTGGGCGAGAGTTATATGGTCTGCGTAAAGATGGGATTGAGTTTCCTATTGAGATTGGTTTAAATATTATTGAATCTGATTCTGAATCTTTGGTGTTAGGTACAGTTACTGACATCACCGAGCGCAAGAAGAAGGCAGAACAAGTCATACGGTTTAGCCGAATTTTTGAAGACTCACTCAATGAAATCTATTTATTTACTGCGGACACTTTGAAGTTTGAGCAAGTGAACAACGCGGCCCTGCAAAATCTTGGTTACACAATGGAAGAACTTCGAGAACTAACTCCTCTATCGATAAAACCTGAATTTACACATGAATTGTTTGAAGAATTAATAGCCCCCTTACGTAAAGGTGAAAAGGAAAAGATTATTTTTGAGACCACTCATCAACGTAAAGATAAATCGCTTTATGATGTGGAAATTCATCTACAGCTTATAAAATATGGTCATGAAGCATTATTTACCGCGATGATTCTAGATATTACCGAGCGCAAAAAAGGAGAGGCAAAACTCAGCTATCAGTCATCCCATGATGCGTTAACAGGGCTTATTAACCGCAGAGAGTTTGAACGCCGAACGGAACGATTACTTTCATCCATTAAACAGGTCAAAGCAGAACATGCCCTGTGTTATATGGATCTAGATCAATTCAAAGTGGTCAATGATACCTGTGGTCATGCTGCAGGCGATGAACTGCTTAGACAACTTGGCACGGTGCTACAAGAAGTCGTCCGACATCGCGATACGCTAGCCCGTCTGGGCGGCGATGAATTCGGCGTATTAATGGAACATTGTCCGCTTGATGATGCACATCGTGTTGCCACCGCAATACAAACCGCCATTCAAGACTTTCACTTTCTATGGGAAGGACGCAGTTTCAGAGTCGGCGCGAGCATGGGCTTAGTCCCGATAACAAACACCACCCCTAATTTAACCGAGTTGTTAAAAGGCGCTGATGCGGCCTGTTACATGGCCAAGGACAAGGGCCGTAATCGTATTCACGTACACCACCGAGACGATAAAGCGTTATCAGCACGGCACGGTGAGATGCAATGGGTCAGCCGACTACAACACGCCCTTGCTGAAAACCGGTTTTGTCTCTACGCACAGGCTATCGCGCCGCTGAATAATAGTCAGGAACGTCATTATGAACTACTCGTCAGAATGCTCGACGAGGAAGGCAACCTTGTCCCGCCGGGTGCGTTTTTACCTGCTGCTGAGCGTTATAATCTCATCACACAATTAGATAAGTGGGTTGTAGAAAATGCCTTTCTGGCATTGAAAGCCAACCCGGCTTTTCTTGAGCAGATTAATTTTATCTCCATCAACTTGTCCGGTCAGTCGCTGGCTGATGCGGACTTTCTGAACTTTGTCGTTGAACAATTCCACGACCACGAGATTGATGGCGAAAAGATCTGTTTTGAAATCACGGAGACTGCCGCCATCTCGAATCTCTCGAAGGCAGATCATTTTATATCCGAGCTGAGACAATTTGGCTGTCGTTTTGCCTTGGATGACTTTGGTAGTGGACTGTCTTCGTTTGGTTACTTGAAGAGTCTGCCCGTGGATTACCTGAAAATTGACGGCCTGTTTGTTAAAGATATGGTCAATGACCCGATAGACCACGCCATGGTGAAATCCATTAATGAGATTGGTCAGGTGATGGGCATGCAGACCATTGCTGAATTTGTTGAGAATGATGAAATAAAAGGGATGTTACGCGAGATAGGCGTTAACTATGCTCAGGGTTATGGTATTCATAAGCCTGAACCATTGGATAAACTAATGGGACTAGTATAAATAAGTCAAAGGATGATGAAACCAAGTCCTAATCCATCCGAATAGATAGAGGTACTAGTCAACCTATAACGTCCACTTTTTAACAATTAGTACCAACTTAATTGTATTAGCCGGAGGTCTGCTTCCGCTTATAAGCAGTCGTTCTTATTAATTAGCTCTAATGATGCTTTGGGTCGATTGCTGCATATTATCATTCTTGGTGATAACAAAAAGCAGTCACTGGAAATTAATTGGACACTACTCTAAATTGAGTAGATTAAACTTATGTATTAGTACTCAAAACAGATGATGCACAACTCTCTATTTCAACTTCAATTTAACTCTAACCTCAAACTCACAGTTTGTGGATCGTTATTATTTTCAACTTTAACAAAACCAAAACTTTTGGCGAGTTTTTGCATGGGGAAATTATTTGCTAGCGTATGGGCAAGTAATCGTTTAGTACCGTGCTCTCGACAATACTCAATTGTTTTACTCATCAGCTTTTTACCCACACCTTTTTTCTGCATGTCTGAACGCACAATGATCGCGAATTCAGCTTCAATATTATCTGCGTCACTAACAACCCTGGTTACGGCTATCGTTTCATCGTTACCCTCTGAATTTTTCTTTACCGCAATAAAAGCCATTTCCCGATCGTAATCAATTTGTGTGAAGTGTGCCATTTGTGAATGAGTAAAATTATTCACTGCACGAAAAAAACGAAAATAGATGTCTTCTGGGTTGATGTGCGAAAAGAATTCATGATGTGCCATTTCATCTTCTGGTTTAATCGGTCGAATCAAAACATCTTCATTCGTTGAGAGCTGGCAAATAGTTTCTAACTCTTGTGGATAGGGTCGAATCGCAAGATGGTTAGTCATGCCAGAATCAACAGGATTTATTTTGATTCTGGAATCTAGTGCTATAACACCACGATCATCAGCAATAAGCGGGTTGATATCGAGTTCCTGAAGTTCAGGATGATCGACAACTAGCTGTGATATTTTTACCAAGGTGACAAGTATGGCATCCATATTTGCCGGCTTAACATCCCTATAACCCTTAAGCACTTTAGCGATTCGTGTACGTTGAACAAGATCGTTGGCAAGCTTCATGTTCAACGGTGGCAAAGCGACAGATTTATCATTAACCACCTCGACTGAAACACCACCATGACCGAATAAGATGACAGGCCCAAAGATAGAATCAGTAGTCACCCCGATGATTAATTCATAAGCATTTGGGCAGTCCACCATTGCTTGTACTGTAAACCCTTCAATGTTTGCATCAGGATTACTTTTTTTAATCCGGGCTAACATGCCTTCGGCCGAAAGTTTCAGTATTGATGCAGATTCAATATTAAGGAGTACACCACCAACATCAGATTTGTGACTAATATCTTTTGAGAGTATTTTTAATGCGACTGGAAAACCTATTAGCTCCGCATGTGCGATGGCTTCTTCTACGTTTCGTGCTATTAATGTCTTAACGACAGGGATCTGATAAGCGTCCAACACATCTTTTGCTTCAGGCTCTGTGAGTATGCTGCGATTTTCGTTTAAGACCGATTCAATGATTTTACGTACTCTTTTTGAATCAGGCTTAAATTCTTCTGGAACAGAGGGCGGTAACTCCATCAAGTTCTTTTGGTTTTCGTTGTACTCCACCGTTTGCAGGAAAGCACTGATTGCTGACTCTGGCGTTTCGTATTGGGGAATACTATTTTCTTCAAAGATTTCTCTTGATTCTTGAACAGCATCTTCACCCATCCAACAGGTCAAGACAGGTTTATGCGAGTCATGTATAGCCTCTGTAATTGCACGTGCTACCTCAGCGTTGTCGATAATGGCTACAGGAACTAGCATAACTAATATGGCATCGTAATTAGGATCATCTAACAAAATCTTTAAAGCCTGGACATAACGCACCGCATCACTGTCTCCAATAATGTCTACCGGATTGCCACGTGACCATGTGGCAGGAAGAAACTCATCTAAGGCTTGAATTGTTTTAGGCGCAAGTTCTGCGAGATGTCCACCATTGGCGATTAAACTGTCTGTTGCCAATACTCCAATACCACCGCCATTGGTTAATATAGTCAATCGGTCGCCATTTATGCTCGGAACATGTGCTAGTGTTTCCACAGCATCAAATAGGTTTTGAATAGAATAAACACGCAACATCCCTGCCCGACGTATCGCGGCATCAAACACATCGTCATTTCCGGCTAATGCGCCAGTGTGCGAAGCTGCTGCCTTAGCTCCTTCGGCCATTCTTCCTGACTTAATGACGATTACTTTCTTATTACGAGCCGTCGCACGTGCAGCCGACATAAATTTTCGGGCAAATTTGA
This sequence comes from Gammaproteobacteria bacterium, assembly GCA_021773235.1. Classification (GTDB taxonomy): domain Bacteria; phylum Pseudomonadota; class Gammaproteobacteria; order Eutrophobiales; family Eutrophobiaceae; genus UBA7359. The sequence goes on from JAJFKL010000022.1 coordinate 58,849, forward strand.
TCGACTCAACATATAACAATATACCGGTAGTATTTTTATCTGTGCCGAGATAATCGAGTAAGTCGCCGAAATCAACGTCTGAGCTATCACCTAGCGAAATAAAATATGAAAACCCAATGCCACGCGACTTGGCCCAGTCTAATATCGATGTGCATATCGCACCCGATTGTGAAATTACTGCAATACTTCCCGGTAGAGAGTCTGTATGCGCAAAGCTAGCATTTAAACCAATGCCAGGAATGAGTAAACCAACACAATTAGGGCCAAGGATGCGAAAATCATAATGTCTTGCGATATCAAGGATTTCTTGTTCAAGCTTATTACCTTCACTTGCGTGAAAACCCGCACTAATAACAACAGCTGTACGAGTTCCCTTCTCTCCTAATTGCATAATAATGTCGGGAACCGTGTTTGCGGGTGTACATATCACGGCAAAATCAGGTACTACAGGTAAATCAGCAATGCGCTTATAGGCATACACACCACAGATGGTTTCGTACTTAGGGTTAACTGGTAAAATTGGCCCATCAAAACCGCCACTCAATAGATTCTTCATCACCACATTACCGATCGATAACGGTTTATCTGATGCGCCGATTAAAACTACCGACTTGGGGTTTAACAGCTTGTTTAGGTTAATAACGCTCATACGATAGCCTTTAAATCTCCAAAATTAGATGCATGCCAATAGTACATACGACATATTACCAAATTATTGCACTGCACAATAATTATCTGTCAAAAGAACTTTATTGATTATTAATCAATAACTTATAGTTTTAAAAGGCAATGACTTATTTTATGGAAGGGCTAGTTTTCGTCTGAATTCTGCAAGTTGCTCATGATAATCTGTCGCTTCACCATAATCGATGAAGTCCTGATAGCGAGCGTGCCTGCCGATGACTTTTCTTGCATGTTTTATTGGACACCAATATTGCTCTGTTCGTGCGGCTATTTCTCTTGCATAAGCAATAACACCATTGCCGTATTCGCAATAAACACAATTGAAACGTTCTATGCTATTCAGATGTTTTAATTTGTGGCGATCGATCACGATATAGTGAGCTCGTTTAACTTTCTTGATTCGATACAAACTAAAACAAATTACCTGATAAAGCGTCATGCTGATATCAAGAATTACAAAGGGAATAATCATGCTGTATATAAAAGGAGCGGAAAGCAGGTTTCTTAACTTACTATCCAGGAAAAATCTGAATAGATTTTTTTTCATTTTTTTATGTGCGTCTTCTATGCCTTCCTTGAATTTTACTTTTCCATCTTCATAAAAATAGAGAATCTTCTCTTGTCGTTCACTAATGACTTTTTCTATTTCATCTTCTATATCAGATATCTGAGTTAGCAATTCTTTAACTTTTTCGTCCATAATTATTCCTTATAATTAATTCACGACTTCAATCTGATTGATTATTAAAATATTAATTAATATTCATCATCCTCTTATGTGTAGATCTAAAGATTGCATTGACCTACTCAAACACAAAAAAATGTGGCATTTCTTCCGGTGCATCTTCTTCCAGTCCCCAGACATCACTCATTCTTACCGTGTCTGGCATGTCTAAAATACCCCCCATGTTTGTTGGGTGCAGTCCTTTCTTTTTGAGGATTGCCATAGAATCTTTAGTGCCTCGTATAACAGTTTTGATGCTGTCAAAATCCAACGTGTTTTCTAAAGTTTTATGCGCTAAACGAATTCGGAAAAAAGCTAAGATGGCATCTCCTGGTTCAGTCGAAGGAACACCCAGTATTTTTGCGACTTCACTTATGCGCCCGACACCTTCTTCTATAATAGGCAATTCAATCTTAAGCCTATCTTCTGCTTTTTCAGGAAGTTCAAGTATTGTATGGAGATCGATATAGGCAAGTTCATAAAGATCTCCCATATCCTTGAAAGGATGAACATCAATAGACAAATAGCGCAACGAGCAACCCGTCTCTTCAATATCTGCTTGCACCATACAAAATTGTATAGCCTCTTGCACAAAATCAATAAACATTGAAACTTGTGCTTCTTCTTCACCTTTGATTGGTGTTCCGGCTACTTGCTCAAACTCTGCCTCTGAAAAGGTCGTTAGTATGGTCATGCTTATTTTAAAACCTCAAAATTATTAATATTTTCAGCCGAATTCTAACGGTACTTGAGTATTCAGTACAGTTCCGAGTGATTCGTAAAATCATTACCCAAGCATCTACACTCACTCCAAGCCTGAGCTTAGCGTTTTCAGGGCTGTCCCCCGGCTTTGGCAATCCTGTCATACATCACGATACTACCTGTTACGGCTACATTTAAAGAATACTCACCTGGGAGCTTTACCAAGGATTGGCATTGTTCCAAGATCTGCGGTGGTAAGCCGCTTATTTCATTTCCTAGTAGATATACGACTCTATCTGGATGCTCATACTCGCTTAATGGTATCGCATCTTCACCCATTTCTACTGCTACTAATCTGGTTGAGTAGGGCAAATTATCTTTTAATTCTTCAAAGGTCTTGTAATGATACAGTGGAATTCTAGTCCATGACTTTGTGACGTCGCTTCCTTGGTGCTTGTATTTCTTATCAACCGTGAATATAAAACTCGCGCCTAATAAATAAGCCGAACGCCAGAGCGTCCCTATATTTATTTCATCACTGTTATTCAGAATTCCAATTCCAAAAAAACCGTAATCGTCTTTTATTTCCTTTACTCGCGACATTTAGAGTTCACATCCGACTTTGATTGCATAATAAATTATTAACCACAGACTATAGCTATTCCAAGTAGTAATGGTGTTAATAATGCCGCCGCTACATTTGTTGCCAAATATTGAGGATGCGCACCAATTCTTGCGCCATATTTTATTGCTCCAGAAAGTGAAAATATCGAGAACAACATAGGAATGAGGGCGATGATACTAAAGCGTGGGATAATCTCACTGAAAATGAAATAAATGATCAATGAATATGCCGTCAGCATAAAAATGGCATAAACAATGTTACTGTTTTTTATACCAAAGGAAATTGGAAACGTATTTCTTCCAATAGTTGAATCTGCTTCTATATCTGGATACTGATTTAATAAGAGAAGATTATTGACTAGTAAAAAAGGCACCAACGAGATCATCCATGCTAGGTTCGAATGTCCACCGGTTAAAACAACATGAGCACCAATAACCATAAGCACCCCAAACCCCAAGCCTGGGGCAATAAGACATAAGAAGGGAGAACGGTTAATCCACTTTGTATACGCAATTATAAGAACCACACCAACTAAACCAATAGGCATGATTTCCATGCCGTGCTCTAGTACAAAACTTACTCCAATGATAATCGTCGCCGTTAACGACACCAGACCAAGAACTAATACTGATTTAGCCATCTCAGGATTATCAGGCAATGCACCACTACCACCACTAAAAGGTGTTTTCTTGGTAATTAGATCCAGCCCACTTTTAAAATCATAATATTCATTAAGCGTGTTAACACTGATATGGGCAGCAATAGCGCCGAAAAATATTAGAATAACTGTAGCTAAATCAATGATCGGATGAATTGCGTATGTAGTGCTAAATCCTAAAAATATACAGACAGGTGTTAAAATAAGAAAAGGCCCGCGAATTGTTTGAAGCAAGATTTTAATTCGCATCGTTTGTTTATCTTTAACAACTAATTAAGATCAACTGACAGGTTGATACAATGTTATTTTCCAAACATTGAACCTAAAATTCCACGAATAATTTTTCGCCCCAAAGCACTGCCCATACTGCGGGCGACACTTTTCATCATCGCTTCACCAATGCCCTGTCGATTACTGCGTCGTTTAGCAGGTTGTTTTGCGGTTGCTGTTTGTTTTGCTTGAGCCTTTTCTACTTTTTGCACAGTTTTCTTTGCACGCTTCTGTAATATTTCATGCGCTGAATTTCTATCCACAGACTCATTATAACTATCACCAATAATTGAATTTTCAATCACCTCAGTTCGCTCTAATGCTTTTAATGGTCCGATACGTGATTGTGGCGGCCGGATTAAAGTACGCTCCACTGGCGTCGGGCTACCCTTTTCATCGAGAACAGAAACCAATGCTTCTCCTGTGCCCAGCTCAGTAATAATTTGTTTACAATCAAACTTTGGATTTGGTCGGAATGTTTCAGCAACAGTCTTAACAACTTTTTTATCTTTTGGCGTAAAAGCACGCAAGGCATGCTGAATGCGTAAGCCAAGTTGCCCTAATATATCTTCAGGAATATCAGTAGGGTTTTGACTTATAAAATAGATACCCACGCCTTTGGATCGGATCAGGCGAACAACTTGTTCTATTTTGTCGACTAATGAACGCGGTGCTCGATCAAACAATAAGTGTGCTTCATCGAAAAAGAATACTAATTTTGGTTTTTTAGCATCCCCTACTTCGGGTAGTTGTTCAAATAACTCAGACAACAACCATAAAAGAAATGAAGCATAGAGTTTAGGTGATTGCGATGAAAGTTTGGTCGCATCAAGTATATTAATAATGCCACGTCCGTCTTCATCTCTTTGCATCAGGTCACGTAAACCCAATGCTGGTTCGCCGAAAAAATTCTTTGCACCTTGTCGGTCAAGCACTAACAGCCTTCGTTGAATCGCAGCAACACTCGCTTTAGAGATATTACCGTAATTAGAACTTAGCTCACTGGCATTTTCAGCCATCCAACTAAGCATTGTTCGAAGATCTTTAAGATCCAGTAATAACAAACCTTCGTCATCTGCAATACTGAAACAGGCATAGAGAATGCCGCTCTGAGTATCATTTAACTCTAGTAAATTCGACAACAACAATGGCCCCATTTCCGAGATAGTTGTTCGAATCGGATGTCCTTTTTTACCAAACATATCCCAAAACACAACCGGGCTCGCTTTAAATGCAAAATCTTTAATCGGGATCTCAGCAAGGCGTTCATCAATCTTGGGGTGAGGTGCGCCTGCTTTAGCAAGACCAGATAAATCACCTTTGATGTCCGCGACAAACACGGGCACACCCAATTGAGAAAATCCTTCTGCCAGAATTTGCAACGTTACTGTTTTGCCAGTGCCTGTAGCACCGGCAATCATACCGTGGCGATTACTAAGTTTAGCTAGTTGGCTTATAAGCTGTCCGTTAGCTCCGCCAATCGTCAAATGTGTGTTTTTATTCATGTTTTTTATTATATATTTTATGCGGGTTTTATATAGCTTTGCCTTTTTTCAACAGTTCTTTTATTAGTTCTTTTTCTTTCAGCTCACTACTATCACCACCAATAAAGGTGCTTGATCCAGAAGAAAAACTACCGCCAAATGTGTCGACCAGATTGACGGTTTGTCCGAGCCCACTCAAAAAGTCTTCATCGCTTAAGGTTGACAGAGGATGTATATAAGCACTCCATAATATGTCCTTAGCAATGGCATAGCGTGCATCTAATGCGCTATCAAAGTTTGCTTGCATGATTCGATAAAGGTGCTTTTCCGTTAGTTCGGATGTTTCTGTGATGGGAATGACAATGCGCATTCGATCAGCATCCTCATCGGTAATAACGGTGACCGCATGATTACCCACTTTTAATTGCCACATACCATTGCTGCCTTCTGGAGACTTGTCTAATCGACGAATGATCTCTTCTAGTCGAATATTATCCATGGAGCATGTCTTAGCTTGCTCAGGTTCTGTAGATTCTGCAAAAACTGTAAAAGAACTAACAGAAAATAAAACAATAACGAGCAACTTAAATATTCGATCAGACATCTTGTTTCTCCTCTTATCGCGATTTAGGAGACCATGCATTTATGATTCCAATAAATGACTACTATATTTAGTATCTCTGGAAGACATTATACAAAACAGGCCAATGCTCAATAGTATGTGATATTTAGCCAAGAATCGAAGAAAATTAATGTGGCAATTTCGGGAGCACTAACAATGCTCCCAGATGTGATTGCTCCACTATTACTTTATGTGGCGTTGCTTATAGGCATAGAAGCAATGTTTATCAAGCTAAACAGGGACATGGCTTGTCCAATTAGGGTGTTCATCAGCGCGCTTAATCATATCTCGTAGCACATCATGGGATCTTTTCAATTTCACATAGGGGTCTCCCCCTTCTTCCCAACCAAGATAACCGAACATACCTTCGTAACCTTTGTTTTTTAAGGCGCCAATGATGGCAAAGTTGTCTAATTCGCCCACATCCAGTGGTTCTACTGTAGCAACACCTGCGAACCCCAGTGGACTTTGACGACTGCCGGACAGATGCACCTTACGCAAATAAGGATAAACCTCGTTGAGAACGCGACTTGGGCTACCGCCTTCTAATGCATACCAATGGAAGCTTGTGAACACAATTCCAAGATTGGGATGGTTGATTGATCTACATAAACGAACCGCATCACTATGTCGTTCTAGCCAAAATTTTATGTGTGTATACAAAAGAATGTCGATTCCCCGACGCTCACATATTTCCAACGCCTGCTTTAGCCATTCACTGACAGGCTTATCTCCTTGCGTTGAAGACGGCGTTATCCCTTTCCCAGCACTGCGTATTGAAAGGTCTATTTGAGTACAGCCTTCAATGTTTTCAAGTAGCGTTAGAATGCCACTGTTATGAGGATGATCTGTCGGGTAATCTAGATCAAGAACAATATAAATTCCTGTAGCATCAAGATCATGTTTTTCTTTTACTGTTGCGAGGACATCTGCGGTTTGCCAGCGTGTGCCGTCCCAGATGGAACGATGAATTCCATCATAGCCAATCTCTTTAACCATTTCGCACTGTGCATCAAAATCGTAGACGCCTTGGGTGTTGTAAAAGGCGAAATCCATAGCATAAATTTTATTGATCATCTTTTTTTCTCTTCGTTTGTAACTGTTTAATTATTGTTTTTAAAATTCGGGAGCACAGTCTCACCGATTTCTGCGATAACTTCTTCAGCGGGGCGTTTGCCTATTTTAAGATTTAAGGCTACATGGTTTACCCCGATAAGCTGACATTGTTCCAAAAATTCAGTCAGTACTTTAGCGCCTCCCCTGAAACCAAGATGAATCGGCGTAGGTGCTTCGTCAGGATCATCGCTTAAATCGATATAAAACGATTGCGCAAACGGTTTGAATTGTTCATCCGCATTTTTTTTTAATTCTTCACGCCACTGTTGAATAATCTTCGCTTGGCTATCAATTGGCCGTGGATAAGTTATCCAGCCGTCTGCATTAGCTGCTATCCAGCCTAAATTTTGCTGACTGTTTCCGGTAACGAGAAAGGGTAATTTACCAACCGCCTTGGGTATCGTGTCCGCCATTCCTTTTAAAATGGATGATTGACTCTGGATGTGTGGGAAACTTTCTTCCAGGGCCTGTTTTATTGCATCAAAATGGTCTCTAAATTGTTCGCCCCTTGTTTCAATATCGACATTAAATGCGGGGAATTCTACAGGTCTATCTCCAGAGGCAACCCCTAATACCAATCTGCCATTTGATAATTGGTCTATAGACGCCGCTGCTTTCGCAGTATGCAGTGGGTGTCGGATCGGCAAAATAACTGAGCCTGTAGCAAGTGCAATATCTTTGGTCTGAGCGGCTATCCAACTAAGATAGACCCACACATCAAAGATTTGCCCAACATCACCAAAACTAGGGTCACGTAAAGGCACATCTCTAAACCAAAGCGCGGCATAACCCAACGCTTCGGTCAATTTAGCAAGACGTTCTTGATCTTGCATTGCAGGAATATCTCTTTCGTATGATTCGAGCGGAAAAAATATTCCAAGAGATAGTTTATCTTCAACAAACATACGTTTAAATCCGTTTCCAGATTCAATGTTTGCGGATGAATTTACTTCAAGCACACAGGCCTCCCAGCCGCGTTCTAGCGCGTCGTTATATATATTTCAGTATTGATTCTTGAATTGGTGCGAAAAAGTGAGTGAACTGTACATCGAAATTTAGTTTTTACAAACGAATTTACTTTAATAAGTATTACATTCTTGTTCTATATCAATGTACCTCATACATTTAAACTTTGTGTCTCTCAGAATCTTCTAGGTTTGTAAATAAGACCAGAGGTTATATGATGTGAAAATCGTAACAGTTTAATTTTGACTAAATTAACCAGGAGATCCTCTCGATGCAAGCCGATGCAAAGAAGCAGAGCTGGATGTATGAAAATATGTTCAAAAGCCGTTATTACGAAGAATGCATGGAGGCGGCTTATCTAGAAGGTAAGCAACCTGTATTTAACATGGCCAACGGCCCTGTTCCTGGCGAAATGCACTTATCTAATGGCCAGGAGCCCTGCGCTGTTGGTGTTTGTGCCCACCTCGATGCCGACGATGCCGTTTTTGCTACTCATCGACCACACCATATCGCCATTGCCAAGGGTGTTGATTTAAAGGCAATGACTGCAGAGATATTTGGTAAGAAGACTGGCCTATCAGGCGGTCGCGGTGGTCATATGCATTTATTTGATACCAAAGTAAATTTTGCCTGCAGTGGCATCATTGCTGAAGGTATGGGTCCCGCAGCTGGAGTAGCACTCGCACGAAAGCTGCGTAATGAACCCGGCGTCGCCGTAGCCTTTATTGGTGAGGGCGCTGCTAACCAAGGCGCCTTTCATGAAACCATGAATCTTGCTGCAGTCTGGAAACTCCCTTTTGTTTGTATCATTGAAGACAATGCCTGGGGCATCTCTGTCGCAAAAACAGACGCAACAGCGGTACCCAGAAACGATGTCCGTGCGGCTGCCTATGGAATCCCCGGAGAATATGTAGAAGGCAATGATCCTTTGGCTATATATGATGCCGCAGAACGTGCCATTAAAAGGGCACGGGCGGGAGAAGGTCCCAGTCTGATAGAAATAGAAACATCTCGTTTGGCTGGCCACTTTATGGGCGATGCTGAAGCCTATCGCCCTGAAGGTGAAAAAGACGGTCTTTTCTCTAAAGACCCTATTCCCGCATTTCGAAGTCAATTATTAGAAAGTGGCACCTTAGACGAAGCTGCCTTGAAGAATATTGAGGATGCTATGCATGCCGAGGTCGATGAGGCCTTTGAATTTGCCCGGGCAGCAGCTGAGCCCGAACCCGCTGAAGCACTAGAAAAAGTCTTTGCATAGGAGATTAATGATGGCAACACCAAAACGTAAATTAACTACCGCAAAGGCAATCAGTGAAGCTATTTCTCAAGAAATGGAAGCTGATAATAATGTTTTTGTCATGGGCGAAGATATCGCCAAACTCGGAGGTGTTTTTGGCACAACAACCGGTTTGCTGGATAAATTCGGGCCTGAACGAGTTCGTGATACCCCTATTTCAGAGACAGCCTTTATTGGTTCTGCAGTAGGTGCCGCTGCGGTAGGTATGCGCCCGATAGTAGAACTCATGTTTGTCGATTTTTTCGGCGTTTGCATGGACGCTATCTATAATCTTGCAGCTAAAAACTGTTATTTCTCAGGAGGCAATCAACCTATTCCCATGGTACTGATGACCTCTGTCGGTGGTGGTTATGGCGATGCCGGCCAACACAGTCAATGTTTATATGGCACCTTTGCGCATTTGCCAGGAATGAAGGTGGTTGTTCCTTCAAATGCCTATGATGCAAAAGGATTGATGCATACCGCAATAGCCGATGATAATCCGGTTATTTTCATGCTTCATAAAAACCTGCAAGGCATGGGCTGGCTAGGGACTGTTAAAGGTTCAATCGTTGATGTACCTAAAGAAACCTATGGTGTTCCCTTTGGTGAAGCCGCTATTGTTCGTGAAGGTAAAGACATAACTCTTGTTGGTCTGGGTGTCACTGTCCACATGGCGCTTGATGCAGCAGAAGCCTTAGCTAAAGATGGTATTGAGGCTGAAGTTGTTGACCTGCGAACATTAGTGCCACTTGATCGTGACACAGTATTTAATTCAGTTTCCAAGACTGGTCGTCTATTAGTAATAGATGATGATTACATCAGCTATGGTGTTAGCGGTGAAATTATTTCATCCGTTGCAGAACAAGACAGTAGTGTTTTCAAAACGTCTCCACAACGAATTGCATTCCCGGATATTCCAATACCCTTTACTCGTCCGATGGAACAATTCGCTTTACCTAACAAAGATAAGATTTTTAATACCGTCAAAGAAATGATGAAGGATTAATAACATGGATATAATAATTACAAACGATATTATTGAAGATGGTGCAGAAGCCGTCATCGTTGCCTGGTACTTCGAAGATGGTGATGATGTAGAAAAAGATGCCGTGCTAGCTGACATTATGATTGAAAAAGCATCCCTTGAATTCCCTGCGCCCTGCTCTGGAAAACTGACGATCAAGAAAGAATGTGAAGTGGTTTTAAAAGAAGGCGATATTATTGCCACTATTGAATGATGAACGTGCCCAGAAAGATCTAAACGATTAATTTCACAAACTAGTTTCTTGATTAAACTTATCAACGGCAATCTTCAACAGCTTATAGCCTTCAACGAGTCGCATAGAAGGACGACCCAAATACGCTTCCGGGATTGAAACTAGTCGTTGATTTCGAACAGCTGACACAGAACTCAGCAGTGGGTTGTCGCTTATCACCGATGGACGATATTTATCTTCTTTAACGCCACACCATGAGATGACAATAATGTCTGGATCCAATTTGGCAAATTGTTCAAACTCAAGCGGCAAACTTATCTCTTCAAATTCTTCCAAAGCATTTCGTCCACCAGCCAATTCGATCAGTTCATGAACCCAGCTTTTTCTTGCCGCAGCAATTACTGGCTTTGGCCACCACTGTACTGCTATTGAAGGACGCTGTTTACCTGAGTCATCGACTGGTTTAATTTCCTGTTGCATGCCTTCAATCAATTGTGTTCCGCGAGCGGCAACACCTAACTGTTGTGCAATGTCATCAATGTCTTGGTAAACCGCTGCTAATGATTCTGGGGCAGATGCCCAATAAGGTAATCCTGCAGTTTTCAAAGAATCGATAACCTTATCGTGACCTGGGACAGTTAATGAAGCCAATACTAGATCAGGTTGCAGTTGGGAAATTACTTCTGCATCAACTTGAAGATCAGGCCCTACTCTTGGCAAGCTGGAGACGACGTCTTCCGGGTAATCAGAGTGGTTATCAACACCGACTAAATATTGTGCGCAACCTAGTGCACAAACAATCTCTGTATTGG
>JAJFKL010000023.1 GCA_021773235.1 Gammaproteobacteria bacterium
AATTAAATACGGGCGTATCATTTTACAAGATACGCCCGCAAATTTTTAATGTTGGCGGAGTGGACGGGACTCGAACCCGCGACCCCCGGCGTGACAGGCCGGTATTCTAACCAACTGAACTACCACTCCAATATATTCCACCTGTATTTCAACAAGTCAAAACCAATTTCCCGGAAGAAAATTTCATTTGTATTTCCGACAAACTTGAAGTGTGATTATAAAACAGAGAAATTAGTTAACTCTTCGCTTTATATCTTTATGCACCAGAACTACCACTTCAGGTAAGAGATCTGGTGGGTGCTGAGGGGTTCGAACCCCCGACCTACGCCTTGTAAGGGCGTCGCTCTCCCAACTGAGCTAAGCACCCCAGTGAAGGCGCGCTAGTTTATGGCATCCTTAAGCGCTTTTCCAGCCTTAAAACCAGGAACTTTAGAAGCCTTAATTTTGATGGCCTCACCTGTTCTTGGATTACGACCTGTACGAGCAGCTCGTTTGCGGACTGAGAATGTGCCGAATCCGACTAATGTTACAGTATCTCCCTTTTTGAGAGCCTTGGTTACCGCTTCAATCGCAGCATCTAATGCTCTACCGGCAGCAGCTTTTGATAGATCAGCAGAATCTGCAACAGCATCGATAAGTTCAGCTTTATTCATAGTGATAATTCCCCTTGTTTATAATAATCCTCAAGCACAGTTGAAATGAGTCTGTCGAGGTTAATTTGATTTGTGTGGCCCACGTTTTTCTTAGCGGTGAATTTATACCAAGTGCTGAAATACGCGTCAAGCAATGCTTTCGCAATATTTGAAATAATTATCAGGTCTAAATATTAATGTGGTCTGATTAGATCGTTTTTATCATTTCCCTTTACTTCATCTTTCTTAACTATGTCAGATTTCGATTCTAATTTAGCGATCGGTTTTGGCATATGTTCCAATGCGACCTCAAGCACTTCATCTATCCATCTAACTGGACGAACATCAATATGCTGTTGGATATTCTTTGGTATTTCAGCTAATTCTCGTTCGTTTTCATGTGGGATTAATACCGTGTCTATTCCACCACGTAATGCGGCAAGTAGTTTTTCTTTTAATCCACCAATAGGCAATACTTCTCCACGAAGTGTGATTTCGCCAGTCATAGCCACATTGGATTTAACAGGAATCCCACATAATGCAGAGACCATTGCCGTACACATGCCTACACCGGCACTAGGCCCATCTTTAGGTGTCGCACCTTCAGGAACATGTATATGAAAATCATGTTCTTTATAAAACTCATGTTCTATACCTAACACTTCACTGCGACTACGCACGACAGTCATTGCCGCCTCAATAGACTCCTGCATGACTTCACCGAGTTTACCTGTGCGTGTTATTTTTCCTTTACCATCAACTATCGCAGCTTCAATAGTTAAAAGCTCACCGCCAACTTCGGTCCAAGCCAAACCTGTGACCTGTCCAACCCGGTTTTCTTCTTCTGCTTTCCCATACCTGAAGCGCTTAACACCGAGTAATGATTCCAGTTTTTTCGGGGTGACAATAATGCTTTTTTCAGTGGGTTTAAGCAGTATTTGTTTAACAATTTTCCGACAGATATTTGCAATCTCACGATCTAGGCTACGTACTCCAGCCTCACGTGTGTAATAACGAATAATATCCCGAACGACAGTATCTCTTATTGAGACTTCGTTATCTTTCAATCCATTACGCTCGAATTGTTTTGGAATAAGATAGCGTTTGGCAATATTAACTTTTTCGTCTTCTGTATAACCAGATAAGCGAATTACTTCCATTCGATCAAGTAATGGAGCCGGTATATTTAAACTATTTGCTGTGGTGACAAACATGACTTCAGACAAGTCATAATCAACTTCAAGATAATGATCATTGAATGTATTGTTTTGCTCTGGATCTAATACTTCAAGTAATGCCGAAGCTGGATCGCCACGGAAATCCATCGCCATTTTGTCTATTTCATCCAATAAGAAAAGAGGATTCTTCTTACCCACTTTTGACATTCCTTGGACAATTTTTCCTGGCATAGAACCAATATAGGTTCGTCGATGCCCGCGTATCTCTGCTTCATCACGTACACCACCGAGAGACATACGAACAAATTTACGATTAGTTGCTCTGGCAATGGAACGACCTAATGACGTCTTACCTACGCCTGGAGGACCAACAAGACATAAAATCGGGCCTTTCATCTTTTTAACGCGCAGTTGTACGGCAAGATATTCGAGAATGCGTTCTTTTACTTTCTCAAGCCCATAATGATCTTCTTCCAGAATAGCCTCTGCTTTAACAATATCTTGAGAGACTTTACTGCGTTTTTTCCATGGGACACCTACTAACCAATCAACATAATTACGGACAACCGTTGCCTCGGCAGACATCGGTGACATCATCCTCAATTTGTTTAACTCTGCTTCTGCCTTTTCTTTGGCATCTTTATGCATGCCTGCTTTTTCAATCTTGCCTGCAAGCTCTTCGATTTCATTAGGCACATCTTCCATCTCACCTAACTCTTTCTGTATCGCTTTCATCTGCTCATTCAGATAATACTCACGTTGGCTTTTTTCCATTTGAGATTTAACACGGCCGCGAATTCTTTTTTCAACTTGTAATAAATCTATCTCGGCATCCATTAAATGGATAAGATGTTCCAAACGATCCTTAATATCGATAATTTCCAAAACCTGTTGTTTTTCTTCAATTTTTATCGACATATGAGCTGCGATAGTATCGGCAAGACGACTTGCATCATCAATACTCGCTAAAGATGAAATTATCTCAGGTGGGACTTTCTTATTCAGCTTCACATACTGCTCGAATTGATTCATCGCTGAGCGTGCATGCACATCCATTTCTTGTTCATCAAGCACCTTGGGTTCAAGCAACTCGACATCTGCGACAAACATACCGTCGGCTTCTTTGTATTCTTTTATACCAGCTCTTGCTGTGCCTTCGACAAGCACCTTAATAGTACCATCGGGCAATTTGAGTAACTGAAGGATATTTGCCATGGTACCAACGTCATAGGTTTCATCCTGACCAGGGTCATCATCCGCAGCACTTTTCTGAGCAACAAGTATGATCTGCTTGCTACCATCCATTGCTCTATCGAGTGCTTTTATCGATTTTTCACGACCAACGAATAATGGAATGACCATATGAGGATAGACCACTACATCTCGTAGCGGTAAGACTGGAAGTGATTCTGTTTCTTGCGTCATGGGAAACCTTTAATTTAATTAATACTTTAAGAGTTTAGTTTACGTCATTTAAATATTGTGACTCAGCAATCTCTTTTCAATAGGCTCATATTGTAATAATGATCTACGCAACGCATTAAGGCAGGAAGAAGTAATAGTTATCCTCTTATTCAGATGCCGCCTTTGACATCTCAGCACCCTCATAGATCATCAGCGGTTCAGATTCACCGTTTATAACACCTTCATCAATGACTACCTTGGTAACATCATCGGTAGAGGGTAAATCATACATCGTATCCAACAATACATTTTCCATTATGGAACGAAGACCTCGAGCACCCGTTTTGCGTTCCATTGACTTCTTGGCAACCGCACGTAATGCATCTTCACGGAATTCCAATTCACAGCCTTCCATCTCAAATAAGCGGGTATATTGCTTAGTGATTGCATTCTTTGGTTCTAGCAGAATTTGTACCAGCTGCTCTTCGTCTAGTTCTCCCAAAGTGGCTGCGACGGGAAGTCTTCCTACAAACTCAGGAATCAATCCGTATTTAATAAGATCTTCGGGTTCAACTGTCTGAAGTACTTCACTAATACTCTTTCTATCTTCTTTACTCTTAACTTCAGCAGAAAAACCAATACCGCCCTTTTCAGAACGCTCACGAATAATACGATCTAAACCGGCAAAAGCACCCCCACAGATAAACAAGATATTGGCAGTGTTAACCTGTAAGAATTCTTGCTGAGGATGTTTACGTCCACCTTGAGGCGGTACCGAGGCAACAGTGCCCTCAATAAGCTTCAACAATGCTTGCTGCACGCCTTCTCCTGACACATCTCGAGTAATTGAGGGGTTATCAGATTTGCGTGAGATTTTGTCAATTTCATCTATATAGACGATACCGGTCTGTGCTTTATCGACGTCATAATCACACTTTTGCAGTAACTTTTGGATAATATTTTCAACATCTTCACCGACATAGCCAGCTTCCGTTAATGTTGTTGCATCTGCAATCGTAAACGGCACATTCAATAAACGCGCCATTGTTTCAGCCAATAATGTTTTACCACTACCGGTAGGACCCACCAAAAGTACATTACTTTTAGACAGTTCTATATCAGATTTTTTAATACCTTGTTCTAGACGCTTATAATGATTGTATACGGCAACAGAAAGAATCTTTTTTGCATTCTCCTGTCCGATAACATATTCGTCGAGGATGTTATTTATTTCATGTGGTGTTGGCAGTGCAGTACCTACGCCAGCGACTGATTTTTCCTGAATCTCTTCGCGAATGATGTCGTTACACAATTCGACACATTCATCACAGATAAAAACAGATGGGCCTGCAATTAGTTTTCGGACTTCATGTTGGCTCTTACCGCAAAATGAACAATACAGTAATCGATCACCATCACCATTTTTACCCTGTTTTTTATCAGTCATAGGTCCTTACCCCTGGCTTTTTTACAACCAAACATTTTATTCAGATTCTTGTTCTACTTCTGGCAAAGCGCCTCTGTCATGCAGTACACCATCTATCAAACCATAATCTTTTGCGGCTTCTGCACTCATGAAATTATCACGTTCAGTATCTTCCTCAATCGTCTTGATAGACTGCCCAGTGTGATTTGAGAGTATTTGGTTTAAGCGATCACGGATATATAAGATTTCTTTTGCATGGATATCGATATCTGAGGCTTGTCCCTGAAAACCACCCAGAGGCTGATGAATCATGACGCGGGAATGGGGTAGACAAAAACGTTTGCCTTTTTCACCACCGGCGAGCAATAACGAACCCATACTGGCCGCTTGTCCTATACACATGGTACTGACATTTGGCTTTATGAATTGCATGGTGTCATATATCGCCATGCCTGCGGTTACAGAACCACCAGGGGAATTAATATAGAAATGAATATCCTTGTCAGGATTTTCAGACTCAAGATAGAGTAGCTGAGCAACTATCACATTAGCGACATTGTCTTCAACAGGCCCAACAAGAAAGAGAACGCGTTCTTTTAAGAGTCGAGAATAAATATCATAGGCTCGTTCACCTCGTGATGTTTGCTCGACTACCATCGGCACTAAGTTTAGTGCCTGAATTTCAGTGTTATTCATAGTCATCCGTTATCGGACAAAAACTGCAATTACTTTAGCCAGCAGTCTGCCCTTTATTCATAATTTCGTCAAATGCACACGCTTTGTCGGTAACCTTCGCATGCCCCAAAACCCAATCAACTACATCGTCTTCCAAGGACAATGATTCAACTTCTGCCAGATTCTTCTGATCTGAATAGTACCAGTTAAGAACTGCTGTTGGGTCTTCATAACCTGAAGCTACTTGCTCTATCATTTCTTTTACTTTTGCAGGATCTGCTTTTAATTCATTCTGTTTAATTATCTCCCCCAGAATTAATTGCAATGAAACGCGTTTTTTTGCCTGTTCATTAAAAACTGAGGCATCTAAAGAGCCTATTGCGCCTGCATTATGGCCTTGTCGCTTTAGATTGTTCTCAAAGTCATGCTTAGCACGGTGCGCCTCATTTGCTACTAATGCTTGCGGAAGTTCTATTTCATTGGCTTCATGCAAAGCATCTAGAACAGTATCTTTAATTTGACGTCGAAGCGTTAAATCAACTTCACGCTCCATATTACGTTTTATCTCGCCACGTAAGGTCTCTTCCTTGCCATCTTTGACGTTAAATTCCAGCATAAATGCCTCATCTATGACGGGCAACACAGTCTCATTGACCAAGTTAACTTTGACCTTGAATTCAGCGTCTTTACCTTTCAAAGCTTCATTCCCGTAGTCTTCAGGAAACTTCACATTAACGACAACATCATCACCTTCGGACGTACCAACAAGGCCATCTTCAAACCCACCAATAAAACTGTTGCTGCCTAATTCAAGCTCGTAATTTTCTGCCAGCCCACCTTCAAAGGCCTCTCCATCAATGAACCCTTCAAAGTTAATATTAAGAACATCGCCATTTTCCGCCGCGCGTTCGGTAACTTTTAATTCGCGCCGTTGCTTGCGTAACATATCAATCATGCTGGTGATGTCATCATCAGACACAGCACAGCTAGGTTTTTCGAACTCCAAGCCAGAGACATCCTTAAGCTCGACTTCAGGATAGACTTCAAACGTTGCGGTATAGGCAAAATCCTTTCCTGATTCGTCTTCAAATTCATCAATCTGAGGTTGGCCAGCAGGTTTCAGGTTTTCCTGAGTAATTGCTTCATAGAGGCTAGATTGGACTAATTCACCAATGACTTCTTTGCGTACTTGTAGACCATATCTACCCTGCACAATCTTCAAAGGCACTTTTCCAGGGCGAAACCCCTGAACTTTAGTCGTTTTCGTCATTTTTTGCAGACGATCACTCACTTCAGAACTAATCCGATCTTCTGGCAACTCAACGCGAACTTTGCGCTCAAGAGTACCGGTACTTTCTACTGACACTTGCATCCTGTAAAAACCTCAAATATTAAGACAAATCAATGTGTTAATGTCATTTCCTCTATATTTCTAATAAAGGAAAACACATTAAACATTATGTATTGGTGCGAAAGGAGAGACTCGAACTCTCACATCTTACGATACTGGTACCTAAAACCAGCGCGTCTACCAATTCCGCCACTCTCGCATGATATTTAGTCTAACACCTCATCTCTTAATAAAATTAGTTAACTTACTAATATATATAAGGTACTGACCTATTTTATAATTTTTGACTTATCCTCACCATAATAAAGTTATGGTTTATAGTAAAAACAAGCACAAATCGTTCCCGTAGTACTTTAAAAAGCACATTTATTCAAAGTTTTAAACTGATTTAGTTAAATCTGAATATTACAGGAGGGTTAATATATATGATCGTTCTTTTAAAAACATTCTTCAGTAAATGATTTACAAACTCGCCGACACTTTCTACTACCCGTTCTTGGATTGATTATACAGTCTTCACCCCATTGATCACAGACCGTCATGCACTTTTTATCGGCTGTTTTATTATAATCATCAGGTAACAGCAATTCACCGTCTAGTGGCTTAACACTCACATCTTCACTTTCTTCAGAAAATGCAGGAGCCGACACTAATAAAGTCATCGTTATTAGCATCGTTTGTAAAGCTTTAATATAACTAGGGTGTGTCATAAATTTTTAGACAGCTATTTACTCGTATGTTCATTTCTACGCACGATAGAATGAAATTAAAAAAATTACTAATTAAAGTTAGCCATTGATATAGGCAACATTATCTGAATTTGATAATAAAGTATGCACCAAAGTCGCTTCATTAAAGCCTCGAAACATAACAGCGTCAATCTCACCAAAATCAAAATCAGAGATACCTTTAAGTTTATCAACTACTTGCTGACTCATGTCTATATGCATTGATTTTGCATGTTCACAAATTCGTGAAGCAAGATTAACTGTTTCGCCTAATGCTGAATAATCGAGGTGTTCATCAGAACCAATATTGCCTATTAAAACAGGGCCATAATGTAAGCCAATGCCAATTGGCAGGGGTTCATCAGACTCTTTATTTTCGGCCTTAAGGATCATTCGCGCACACCTACTAGCATTAATAGCAGACTGCTCACCATCAAAAATAGCCATTAAGCCATCACCGCCAAACTTATCAATATAACCATTAAACTTATAAACCATGTCTACTTGTCTGCCCAAGGTTTGACTAATACGGGCAAATAACACATCTAGATCCATCGTCCGGCTTAATTCTGTCGAACCACGAATATCAGTGAACATGACGCAAACATTATGCAACTCAGGCGTAGGCAACAAGCCAGTTAGCGAATACGCTTCGACCATACGTTGTGTTCTGAGAGATATATAACGGTTTAAATAATTTCGAACACGCTCAAGCTCATCATAATATTGTTTCTTATCTAAATGGTTTTTTAACCTGGCAGCTAATACGACAGGGTTAACCGGCTTGCTAATAAAATCACTGGCTCCTACTGAGAAAGCCTCAGTCAAGCTTGACTCCTCATCCATTGATGTAATAAAAATTATTGGCGTCATTTTATAGCGAGAGAGTTCACGAAGTCGTTTACACAAATCAATACCGCCAATTCCTGGCATATTCATATCGACTAAAATCGCATCGTAGGTATTTTCAAGGGCAAGAAAAAGACACTTTTCACCGCGTTCTGCTGTATCGACGAGATAGCCCTGACTTTCGAGGATTGCTGATAACACCATACGTGTCGTTTGATCATCATCAGCAAGTAATACTGTCTGCTTAGACATTGATTTTTTAATCACCTAATATATTTTATGCCGCCTCCATATGCATATTATATTTATTGTTTTTTTAATGATTCTTACCTAAGAATCTTCAATATAAACGTAATATTACCAGCAAATAAATAGAAATGCCCTTAATGTAATAATTTCTGAATTATTCATGTTTAGTCTAGTAATCTACTCTCACTGTCAGGCTGATACGGTCCTCATCAAAATCATCGCGCAATAAGCGCTTGCTGTATTCAAGATTACCACTGACGCCAGACTTCTCGAAATATCTCACACCAGCTGCCAATAAGATATCGTCTCTGTCATTCGATGGCTGAGGGCCTGTTGCTACTGAGATTTTCTCTTGTCTAAGGTCATATTGATAAGCTAGATTCAGAAAAGGTTCAAAATTGCCATAAATGTAGGACACATCCCCGGCAATGTTCGCCGTACTGACTTTGGTCCTACTGTCTGCCACAACGGTACCATTACTCTCGGTATAACTGTCTATTTTACTACTTGCATACAGTAAACCGACACGCCCACCCAATATCCAGTTATCGATAAACGTAATCGCATTCAAATTAAACGCACCAAACCAGCGATCAGCCTCCGGGCTGCTGGTAACACGCGCAGCACCTGAAGTGCGGTACTGATCATATTCCACGCGTGAATAACCGATGTTGAAATCGACACTCAGTATATCGTCGAGTATTGCGCCAAAATAAGGGGCAATAGTAAAACTATCCGTATCCTGATTACCACCGTTAAAACCGGTATCGATATCGCTACTCTCATATCCAAGAGCTACGCCCAGAACAGTACCTTCACGAATACCAAAATCAATACCACCGAGAAATCCATGGCTAGAACCATCAAACGCGGTACTGCTTAAATCATTCTCGTAATCCGTATACGAATAATTACCCCAAATGCCATAAGGCATTCCCTCCCCATCACCAGCATTCACTCCGGTCATCCCTTCCAGCTTGAATTGATTATCGGTAAAACGAGGGCGTAAAGACGTACGCATAGCACCCACTGCACCCGCCACACGATTCGATATGTCGTTAACCGTACTTTGTATTTGCGTATTAAATAAAACAGACTCAGTAACGGCACTACTTGGGCTATTGGCAGTAACGGTTGTTGTATTGCCCTGAGATAAATTGCCTATAACAGTGGTTATTCCTATGTTGGCACAATTAGTCGCGGGCGCGGGTACAAACATCTCGACATTAGCGGAAGATATTATCTTCAGCTTTGCATCTGACAACTCGGTATTGAGATTAACAAAAGAAGTATAAGCACCATCCAGGGTAGCATTTCCTGTATCAATCGCAGCAGGACCAGAAAAATCGAAACTAAAGGAATTGGTACCTGACAGAGCGATGTTACCCGTACCTGCATAACTATAACCCCCGGAGGCATCTTCTATAGTAAGGGTGGCGGTAGTACCTGTGGCAACAAGCGTTGCCGAACCAGTTATGGTTATGGGGCCAGCTGTCGGACTAAAACATTGCAGCGTAACATTGGCGCTACCGTTAAATGTGCCTTCCAGACTAGCAGCGGCATTTTGTGTAAGTCCAAGCAGAGACAGCGCAAGAGCTACATAAATCCATTTCCACTGTTTTTTATTCGTCATTGTCATAATTCAATTTGATAATACATTAAGCATCCATTTGAATGTAAGATCTTAAACTGTCAATTACACATGTAAAGATTGAGATACATATTGGTTAATACTGAGAGTTATTTTTCAGTTAAACAGGAGCTGGTGCTCGATCGTAAGAAAATATTACGCTTAAACTATTAATTTAAATGGTGGGCCGTGTAGGGGTCGAACCTACGACAAATGGATTAAGAGTCCACTGCTCTACCAACTGAGCTAACGGCCCAAAAAAAGAAATGGGGTGAACGATGGGACTCGAACCCACGACGACCGGAATCACAATCCGGGGCTCTACCAACTGAGCTACGCTCACCATAATTAAACTATTATCAGAAAAAGACTGAGGCCGTACAATGATTTGGTTTTCATTGATTGGCGCGCCTGAGAGGACTCGAACCTCTAACCCCCGGCTTAGAAGGCCGGTGCTCTATCCGGTTGAGCTACAGGCGCATTCGTGTCTTTA
>JAJFKL010000024.1 GCA_021773235.1 Gammaproteobacteria bacterium
GTTCGCTAGCGTTAACGAGGTCCCGGTACAGTCGCCACGAGGCATGCCCCATTACCGGATATAACAAGATAAAGCCAAGCATAGCACTCACCAGCGACACGCCAGTCAGCAACATCAGCGTCATCGCCCAACAGGCCAGCGTTACCGGATTACGGCCGACCGTATGTATGCTGATCACCAGTGCATTCGACAACGGTATATCCCGATCCATTAGCAAAGGAACGGTGATAACCGTACCTGCAAAAACAAGACTCGCACCCAGCGCCCCGAGCAGCATCCACATCGAAAATAGTAAGTCACCCTGGTTAACCACGTAGCGCAGGAAATCGAGTGGAGTATGGATCTCAATGTTAACGAACAGCTCAAACATTATCGCTGAAAATACGATCCAGGCGACCGCCAGACCGACCAACAACACCCCGAAGCGTATCAGGCTTGGGCCGCCGTGGCGCCAGACCGCAATCACATCGGCAAAGCCGACGGCACTGTCCTCATCAAGTCGTCGACTTAGTGCATATAGACCAGTAGCCAAAATCGGGCCGACCAACAACAGGGCGGAAAATGCGGCTACCGCAAGATGCCAGTTGCCGTATGTGAACATAGCAATTATCAAGCACGCCAACGTCACCAGCAGGCCATGCAGAAAGCTGGCGGCACCAGTACGCCTTGCATCCTGCCATCCTCGGCGTAGCCAGTCCGCAATGACTGACGGCGGCAATTCCTGTACCGGCGGTACATCGATCTGCTGGTAGGTTGGCAATAGACTCATGTTAAGCTCACTCGGTCTGTTTTTTTATTCGTATCTAATATCATGTTTTTATTTAATTCTGAAGCTTTTACAAGAGTATAAGATTTAAAACCGTAGCCTGTTCCTATTATTACCTAGAGGCCGGAGTATTTGAAACTACATTCCTACTTTTCAAGCACTCTGACCCTTTGATTTTCTGACAGTACATCCTGTACATCGTCGCTCCTGCACAACCGATATGCATTACGTCCCTGTAAATAAAAAAAGGGTGCGTAAGCACCCTTAAGTTTTTATATCTCAACTCCCCTTATAATCAGGCAGATTCTACCTGAACCAGATTATCAGAGAAAGAGGGAGAATGGCCCATATCACCAAATTCAGCTGAGCTAATGGAATTCACTGTGCCGTTATTTAACTGGCGCCAGTAACCCAAGGTTGCAACAACAATACCCGCATTAACGTCATCGGTAATCTGTGCCTTACCTTCAAACGCACCACGGTCATTGAATACTTTCACCGTGTCACCTTCTTTGATATTACGTGTGCCCGCATCAGCCGCATTGATCATCACAAACTGCTCACCCTGGCCTTTGATCTTGTGATCCATATTCGCATAACAGGAATTCAAAAAGCCGTGACTCTTCGGTGAAACAATATTCAACGGATATTTCTTCGCTAACTCTGGATTCGTCTCCGGCGTTTCTCGTGAAGGCACATAATCCGGTAAACTGTCTAAGTCTTCACCCGGTTGAAAGCCTTCGTACATTTGTCTAAACGGGGCGGCGACAAAGTTCTTCGCGCCTATGACTTCAAACTCACATTTGCCTGATGGTGTTGGAAAGTTACCTTCTTTGTGCGGACAACGATCGTCCTTAGTACCGACATTCAAACGGGCAAAACCGTTCTCTCGCAAGTAGTTCAAATCTATACCGTCACAAGCAGGAGCATCCCAATCAATAAAGTTTTCAAGACACTCTGAATCCGACCATTTTAAACGTTCATCCTCATAGCCCATCAATACTGATAGACGACGGAAGATCTCATTATTAGGAATAGCTTCTCCCGGAGACTCAACACTCTTGGCATTGTAAGTAAGATACAAGTGTCCCCATGACAAGATAATGTCTTCGAGTTCAGCGCCCATAGATGCCGGTAAAACGATATCGGCATACGATGCAGTATCTGAAAGGAAATGTTCAGCCGAAACCATAAACATATCTTCATTCATCAAACCTTCGACGATTTTATCAGTCTCCGGTGCTTGCGTAACCGGATTCGAGTTCCAGCACATAAATGATTTAATCGGAACTTCCGTTTTAATCTCACCGGTTAGTGCACGACCAATTTGCAGGTTACTTAAAACCGGGGTTCCTTCTGGAATTAAATCAGGACGACAAATCACATCAAATTTGTATGGGTGTTCCCATACAGGGAATTGTGTAACGCCCCCACCAACGTGTTTCCACGCACCCGTTAAACCTGGGATACAGGTAACAGCACGAATCGTTTGGCTACCACCATAGGTTCGTTCCAGCGCTACACCCATGCGTATCGCCGCAGGTTGTGAGGTTGCAAGTTCTTTCGCAAATTGGCGAATGTCATCTGCGGAAACACCAGTAATCTCTGCCGCCCATTCAGGAGTACGATCTTTCGCCCGTTCAGCCAGAGCATCAAATCCTACTGTGTGATTGGCGACGTAATCTTTATCCGTCAAGTCTTGTTCGATGATGCTGTTTATCACTGCCATCGCTAACGCACCATCAGTGCCCGGCTTTGGCGCAATATGCCAATCCGCTTGTTTTGCGGTTTTTGATGCATACGAATCGATCACAACGACCTTCGCACCTTTTTGTTGAGCTTCTTTAACAATCGCCCAGTGATGCAGATTAGTACTGACACTGTTACACGCCCAGATGACGATGTATTTAGAATGAATATAGCTTTCTGGATCAACACCGGCGGTTGGACCCACGGTTAATAACCACGCGGTACAAGAGCCTTCACCACAGAAGGTTCTTTCCATGACGGTTGCACCCATGCGATTAAAAAAAGCATCGCCACCATTCAAGCCATGAACCAATCCCTGATGACCAAGATAGCTATAAGGCACGATGGCACGAGGGCCATGTTCTTCGATAATGGCTTTCCATTTATCGGTAATTTCGGTTAATGCTTCATCCCAGGTAATTCTTTCAAATTCTTTGCTACCTTTAGGACCAGTGCGGCGCATGGGGTATAGCAAACGGTCAGGATGATAATGTCGTTTTTCGTAGTCTTTTAATTTGACGCAGAGGCCGCCACGCGTCATTGGGTGGTCTTTGTTGCCTCGGACTCCAGTTACTTTTCCATCTTCTATATCAAACACCATCGCACAGGTATCTGGACAATCATGCGGACAACCACCAAAGGCAGTTTCTTTTATTACTGCGGCCATATTATTACCCTCTACTTTTATAATTTTATTTTAAATTAAGCTGTTAACTATAAATTAATCAACCTAAGCTCAATAGGTCCAATAAACATAAATATTATGGGCCAGTATTTCAAGCTTCCATTTATTTGTGTCTAATACCGGCATGTATTATGAACCGCTTATCCATTTTTGTATATTTCACATTTTGTCTAGGTTTTTCACGTACTATTTTGTTTTTTATAAGGAAAATATATTTTGGAATTACCCATAAGCCTATATCGTGAGCACCATAAATCACTGCAACACCAACTGATAAATCAAATCAGACAGCTAATCCTGAGTAAATCACTCAACGCTGGCATAAAACTCCCGTCCAGCCGGGAATTAGCCAAACAACTTGAGGTATCTAGAAATACAGTCGTTGGTGCTTATAACAAACTGGCTGAATCGGGATATCTTGAAAACAAAACTGGTTCAGGCATGTATGTGGTCGAAGCGTTACCCGATGCTTCAATCTCAATTTCATCAGACCATTTAATAAAAGATCTAGCTAGTACACAGCCTGTTCATCTGACATCGCCACCTGAAAGCAAACAATCTGAACTCTACAATCTTTCTGAAGAATCAGCGCATTATGATTTTGCACTTGAGAAAACTGACCTTGAAGCATTTCCAATAAAGGCATGGCGTCGATTACTTTCAAAAAAACTGTCTAGTGCCGCTTCTAATATGTCACGTTATCAATACCCGACTGGGCTACCCGATTTAAGAAACGCAATCCTTGAGCATCTTGCAGTATCACGAGGCATCGTTGCTGAGCCGAATCAGGTCATTATCGTTACCGGTATTCAGCAAGCATTAAATGTGGTCGCTCAACTTTATATTAGAGAAAAAACAAAAGTGGTTATTGAGTCACCCGGATTCAGGGGTGCGAGTCTGTTGTTTCAAAATTACGGCGCTGAACTAATACCAACCAGCGTCGATACACAAGGTATTGTTATAGAGGAGTTACAGTCAGTAAATGCGGATTTGGCCTTAGTAACACCATCACGACAATATCCAATGTGTGGCATTGTACCTGAACAACGTCGTTTATCGCTTATCGATTGGGCATGCCAGGCTGGCGCGTATATTGTCGAGATCGATTACGATAGCGACTTTATGTATCAAGGTTCACCCAGTCGGGCAATTCATGCACTAGATAAGTCAAACCGTGTTATTTACATGAGTTCATTCTCTAAAACCCTAGGTCCAGGACTACGTCTTGGCTATATGATCGTCCCACCTGAAATGGCGTCTTACGCAAAGAGTACTAAAACATTGTTGGATTATGGTTTGCCCTGGCTTGAACAGGCTGTACTCGCGGAATTTATTAAAACCGGAGCATTTGAAAACCATATAAAAGTACTACGTAACAAATATAAAAATCGATCTGAGTTACTTGTGCGCACTATGCAAGAAAATTTTTCAGAACTAAAAATTCAGGGTCTGGAATGCGGTACACATCTCGTCTGGCAATTACCCGAAAAGGTTCCGGCAGCAACCAAGTTTAAACGTATGCTCAGTGAGGTTAATGTAGGAATACATACATTAAGACACTATTCAGTCTTTGGTGCAGATCGATTAACAAACAAGGATCGTTACGCCTTACTTGGCTTTGCTGCAATCGAAGATCGCAAAATACACGAAGGCATACATCGTATAACAAAAATGATAGATTCATTTTGATATTTTCATTAATGTAAATCTTGTCTGTTCACAGGAGTACAGTTCTTGATCAAACGTGAGCGCCAATAGTTCAAAGAGTTACTATATATATAATGCTGTGCAGGCATCAAATCTATGTGTGGATGCTGACACAAACACGTTAGTTGTCTCACAATATGACCTGCAATATGCGTGCACGGATTTACACTATATTGAGTCACTAAGTAAAATAATCTCGCTTGCAACTTATCTATATTATTGTTCGTTGTTTCTTCTGCAGATTGATGAACTGAATTCGACATTAAACTACTCCAAAATAATTTTTCATATTCACAACTAATTTGTTCTATCTCTTTAGCATACCTATTAAGCAATCTTGAATTTATTAGGCCTGATACGGATTGTTTTATTGATGCACGACAAGCTAACAAATAAAATTCTCTAATTATTTTTTTGGTATTAGATTTATTGGATTGAATTAGATCATACGCCGAAACAGCGTTTTGATTTATAACCATGCAGACATCATCCGGCGTCCACTCCACGTAATATGTCCTATTTAACGTATAAAGCGTTCTTAACATAATTTTTAAGCATTTGATAAACTGTAATAAAATAAAAAAATAATTAAATAGATGCTCTTAATAAGAATGATTATCATTTAGATCTATAATGATTGTCAACTTATTTTGTTCTTTATTTCTTGATAAAGTGTATTTATATTTTTTTTAAAAAGAATGTTGGTATTTAAATTAATGAGCAATCTGAATATCGAATTACAGACAAATGGTTATGTGCCAGATTCGGCATTAACAACCACGCTTGAACTCATGGAGAACCTCGGTCGACCACTACTCATTGAAGGAGATGCTGGTGTAGGTAAAACATCTATTGCCAGTACACTTTCGAAGATACATGACTGTGAATTGATTCGATTACAGTGTTATGAAAACCTTGATGTTCAATCATCTGTCTATGAATGGAATTATTCAAAACAACTGCTCTGGATCAACTCCCAGAACAATCAAAAAACAGAACATGATATAAACCATATCTTCAGTCAGGATTTCTTGCTCGAACGACCATTACTAAAAGCTATCCAACAGAAAAAGCCCCCTATTCTTTTGATAGACGAAATTGATCGTGCTGATGAAGCATTTGAAGCCTTTTTATTGGAGCTACTATCAGAATTTCAAATTAGCATTCCCGAATTAGGTACGATAAAAGCGGAATCAATACCACGAGTCATTATAACTTCAAATGGTACTCGAGAACTCAGTGATGCGCTGCGTCGTCGTTGTTTGTATCACTATCTGGAATACCCTGATAGTGATAGAGAGTTTCTGATCATTGAGCAAGCGCTGCCAAATATAAACAAAAAACTAAATCGACAGATTGTCGATTTTATCCAGGCATTACGTGCTCAAGATTTACGTAAAAACCCGGGCATAGCAGAAACTCTAGACTGGTCTGCGGCACTAATTGGCATGGGTGTTAAAGACTTAGTCGAATCAAAAGATTTAATTTCAAAAACATTAAGTTGTTTATTAAAAACACAGGAAGATTGCGAATTAATAAATAACGATACATTAGAGAAACTGTTCAACACAGCCTCATGAACAATACTCAATTCAGCGACAGGTGTGTTGAATTTGTCCATCTCCTTCGAAACAAAGGTCACATTGTCGGTATAAAAGAACTCATTGACAGTATGCATATCATCAGTGCGTTTAAGCAACCAGACAAGCATTCAACCCTGCTCTCCTTGCGTTCCCTCTGTTGTCGCAACAAGGATGAATGGCAACAGTTTGAGAAATTGTTTATGACTTTTTGGTACCCGAACGCCTCAGCTGTAGAACCCAATAACGCTTTTCAAAATATCGAGACAGCTAGCCTGAAACAACAAGATAAAAGCATCAGTGGTTTCGCTGGCACGACAACTAGCTTGTTTGAAACGATAGCTGATTCAACCGACTATGCCGCCGGAAAACAGAATACGATCTCTAAAGCAGATTTCCGTTTCCTCAATAATCATGAAGCTATGCGCGAAGCTGAGAACCTTGCTGAGAAATTGGCATTACAGCTCAAAGCACGTAGTCGAGCACAACGAAAAATTGTAATGAAAGGAAGGCGTATGGATATGCGTCACACCATTAGACGTAATATGGCGCATGGCGGTACACCACTGCATCCAGTTTTTAGTATCCAGTATAAAAAACCACCACATCTCGTCATATTACATGATGTATCTCATTCTATGACTTGGAATAACCCCTTATTGTTTCGATTTGCTCGTGGCTTAATAAAAGCTTGTCCAGAGAGCGAGGCATTCGTATTTCATACACGTTTATTTTGTGTCACAAAACTTTATCGAGAAAAATCAATTCAACAAATGCGGAATAAACTGGAATCAAACAACTACCTTTGGTTAGGGGGTACCTGTATCGCCGAGTCATTAAAATATTTTAATCAAAACTATGCGAAAACGACTTTAAGAAATAACGCAATTGTCATAATTATCAGTGATGGCTTTGACACAGATTCACCAGAATACCTTGCAAGTCAATTAAGGCTCATAAAAAGTAAAAGCAAACAGATCATCTGGTTAAATCCAATGTTAGGGCGAAAGACTCACACATCAGACACTAAAACATTGTTGGCCGCCAAACCTTTCGTCGACCACTTTATTCCTGCCCACAGTGTCGATGCCTTACGCAGTGTCATTTATAAAATGACGCTCTAGAAAATCTTATAGCAGTAGAATCTTATTTTACCAATAATCATAAGTATTTATTTTTGCTGAACATACAGCTGAATTTAATACCTAATTAAAAGCTATTTCCCCTAAAGAAATTCACAAAATCTGCCGATAAAGACCTGTAAACCAATATTCCGAAAATTATTCGTAGGGAAAATGTTATGGCCATTTGGAGTTTAAAAGGTAAAAAAGTCCTCATAATTGATGACTTTCAGGAAATGCGTGTAATGCTGAGAACAATGGTCGAACCATTGGCGCCTGAAATGATCAAGCTCGCACAAAACGGTGAAGACGCGATTGAGTGCCTGGAAAACAATAAATTTGACGTTGTCTTTTGTGATTACAACCTTGGCAAGGGTAAAGACGGTCAACAAGTTCTTGAGGAAGCAAAACATCGTGAGCTATTGAGTTACGACTCTATCTACATGATGTGCACCGCTGAAAATACTTCCGAGATGGTCATGGGTGCCATTGATTACTTGCCAGATGATTATATCTCCAAGCCATTCAATAGAACGGTGATTCACGCCCGCTTAAAGAAACAACTCGAGAAAAAAGAAAATTTAAAAGATATCTCTAAAGCAATGGCGGACAAGAACCATAAAAAAGCGATTGCCTATTGCGATAAATTATTACAAACCAATCCCCCAAATAGACTGGACCTGTTAAAAATAAAAGGTGAGTTACTCACCACGCTCGGCAATTATGATGTCGCTGCTGATCTTTACGAAGATATAATTGAAGAACGTGATATTCCATGGGCTTACCTGTCACTAGGGAAAGTACGTTATCTACAAGATGACTTTGATGAAGCCCTAGAGGTGTTTGAAGGACTAGTCAAAGAAAATTCATCCAACGTGGCGGCTTATGATTGGTTAGCAAAAACCTATGAGGCCTTAGATGAACTCGATAAAGCGCAAGAGATGCTAAATATAGGCGTCATTAAGTCACCAAAATCCTTAATACGTCAGCGTAAACTCGCACAAGTTGCCTATAAAAATGAAGACCTAGAAACGGCACAATCTGCATTCGAGCACGCGATTAATGTTGGACAACATTCTTGTTACAAACAACCCGATGATTACAATGGCCTTGCCAAAACACTAGTAGATTCAGGTCACGCTGACGACGCTTTCAATATTGTCGAAAAGATGGCAAAAGATTTTAAAAACGATTCAAATGCAGAAATGGTCGCTGCCATTACCAAAGGCATGGTTCATACCTCTAAAGGTGATAATGAAGCCGCAGAACAATGCTTAGAGGGTGCTATGGAGTTGTTTAATCAGAATCCTCAAGGACTCTCTACCGATATAGCGCTTGAACTAACAGATCTTTGTTTATCTGCTGGCAAAGAAGACGCTGCCAATGAAATCACCAAAAACCTGGTACGTAACCACCATGACGATAAAAAGCTGATAGAAAGAACCAAGAAAATTTATGCAGACGCAGGTAAATCAGACGCTGGTGACGCGTTAATCGATAAAACCACAACAGAAATAGTCGATATAAATAATAAAGGTGCGCATCTACTAAAAGAAGGCAAACTTGAAGAATCGATAGAGCTATTCATGAAAGCCGCTCGTGGCATGCCGGATAATACGGTTGTTAACTTAAATGCGGCCTACTCCATCATGATGCAAATGAAGAAAACGGGCAAAATTAAAAAATACAGCTCACGCGTAGAGAGTTACCTGGAACGTGTTCATAACATCGACCCTGCCAATAAAAAATATCATGAGATGTTGGAAATGCTGCAGCGTCTTTGTGCTAAACCAAAAGCAAAAGCAGCGTAAGCCGAGACAGGTCAATGAAAGTAGCTCCAGAATTTGACTATTCCACACTTCTAGCAAGTTCGATACATGAGGTTAAAAACTCACTTAATATGCTAC
Source organism: Gammaproteobacteria bacterium (assembly GCA_021773235.1). Lineage (GTDB taxonomy): Bacteria > Pseudomonadota > Gammaproteobacteria > Eutrophobiales > Eutrophobiaceae > UBA7359. Next base: position 9,516 of record JAJFKL010000024.1, read on the forward strand.
TGAATTCAATTGATCAGGTTGTTACAGAATATGATGAAGAAACCTGTCCTGCGTATAAGAAATTTTCGCAAATTCAATACGAAAGTAAACGAGTAAATGACGATCTGGTCGAGTTATTAGCAATATATCGTATTCGAAACAACCAGTACTCAGCCAACATTGATGAATACTCACTGTCAGATTTTCTACATGAAAATATTGGTCAACATGAAGCTATGATACTAAATCGTAAAATTGATTATAAAATTGATTGTAGCGATGAGCTTCATTGGTTCTTTGACCGTGACTTATTAACTGGTGTTATCAGCAACGTCATTAACAACCTTTATAAATACACAAAAGATAAGCTCACTATTTCTGCTGTCAAAGAGGAGAAATATTTGGTTATAAAAATTATGGATAACGGCCCTGGTTATCCGGATGACATGCTGATTTCCAACGATGATAATCAAAAGTCTATTAGCTTCGATCAGGCAAGCACAGGGCTCGGTCTATATTTTTCTCGTCTTGTCGCAGAACTACATAAAAATAAAAGTCGCCATGGTTTTATAAAAACCACTAACGAAGGCATCGATGGCGGCGGTTGTTTTTCAATCTATCTGCCTTGATTTTTTGCTACTAGTTCACATTCCAGACATTTAAAAAATTGGGCCTGATAAACTAGCTATCTTGTTGTACTAACTCATGAAAATTACCTATCCAGTAACAATTCATGATAGTTATCCTACTCAGTTACAAGTGGACTATTTTCTATACTAGCGTTTTTACTAACATATTGAATTACTTCGAGTTTGGGGTAAAAACACCCTGCTTTCACACAATTACTCCCAACTTATCCACAGGAAATCCCGAGCTAGATCACAGGTCATTCCACATCATCTAGTGGTTTAATAAGTGCTTGACCACATTTTATTGTGGTGTTATACATTCATTTACAGAACAAACATCAACAAGTTTCGAGCAGCGATCACATAATCGAAACATATAAAAAAAGAAAAACTGGAGGGGTAAATGGAGGCAGAAGGTACTGCTAATACAGAACCGGCTGCTAGCGCTACAGACGATAGTCTCAATGCTGGCATAGACGATACTAATACAGACTCATATCAGCCTGATTATTTGACTGGTCAACTTAGTCAATATCATGTTATTCGCCGTAATGGAAAGGTCACTGCATTTGACCTTGGAAAAATCTCTGTGGCCATGACCAAGGCGTTTATCAATGTCGAAGGCGGTACTGCAGCAGCTTCTACCCGTATCCATCAAATCGTAGAATCATTGACACAACAAGTGGTTAATGCCCTAACACGGCGCATGCCTGATGGCGGTACAGTTCATATTGAAGATATTCAAGATCAGGTAGAACTGTCTCTGATGCGTGCAGGCGAGCAAAAAATAGCACGTGCATATGTCATCTATCGTGAAGAACGTTCCCGAGAGCGTGCGGCTGAAGCAGCGATAAACCCAGCAGCACAAGAAGAAAAGCCTTCAATCCAAATCAATGTCAAACAATTAGATGGTCAAAAAACGCCACTAGATGAAGCACGTTTACGCGCTGTTGTTACTGAGGCATGTGATGGTTTTTCTGAGGTAGATGCAGAACTCATTATACAAGATTCTCTTAATAATTTGTTCGATGGCATAGACGAAGTTGACGTTGGTAATGCATTGGTAATGAGCGCCAGAACCTTGATCGAAAAAGAGCCTGATTACACCTATGTCGCAGCATGTCTATTACTGGATAAAATGCGGCAAGAAGCCCTGACTTTTATTGAAGGCACAATGACGCAAGCGACGCATAAAGAGATGAGTGAAAGTTATGGTGCTTATTTCAAGAAATACATTAATGCTGGCTCTGATTTGGAATTGATTGATCATGAATTAACTAAATATGATCTGGATCGATTAGGTGATGCTATTCAGCCTGATCGTGATCGTCAATTCACTTACCTCGGATTACAAACGCTATACGATCGTTATTTTATTCATTCTGATGAATTTCGTTTTGAATTGCCTCAAGCATTTTTTATGCGCGTTGCCATGGGTCTGGCCATCAATGAACTGGATCGTGAAGGACGCGCTATAGAATTCTATGAACTCTTATCATCTTTCGATTTTATGAGTTCAACCCCTACCTTGTTTAATTCTGGAACCTGTCGTCCACAGCTCTCTAGCTGTTATCTAACAACAGTCCCAGATGATCTCGACGGTATATTCTCGGCTATTAAAGATGACGCTATGTTATCTAAGTTTGCCGGTGGCTTGGGTAACGACTGGACACCTGTTCGTGCCTTGGGCGCGCATATCAAAGGTACCAATGGTAAATCACAAGGGGTTGTTCCCTTCTTGAAAGTGGCTAACGATACTGCTGTAGCCGTCAATCAGGGCGGTAAACGTAAAGGGGCAATGTGTGCATACCTTGAAACCTGGCACATGGATATCGAAGAGTTTCTAGATTTACGTAAGAACACGGGGGATGAGCGCCGACGTACGCATGACATGAATACGGCTAATTGGATACCAGATCTATTCATGAAGCGTGTTGCAGAAGAAGCTGACTGGACCCTGTTTTCACCGCATGAAACATCTGATCTACATGACCTTTACGGCATTGAGTTTGAAACACGCTATGTTGAATACGAACAACAAGCGGCTGCCGGTGCCATCAGTAATTTCAAAACGATTCCCGCTCTTGATTTATGGCGCAAGATGCTTTCGATGCTATTTGAAACAGGACATCCTTGGATTACATTCAAAGACCCTTGCAATATCCGTTCGCCACAACCTCATGTCGGTGTTGTTCATTCATCAAACCTTTGTACTGAGATCACACTCAACACCTCAGATGATGAGATTGCAGTTTGTAATCTGGGCTCGGTTAATCTGCCACAACACGTCGACGAGAATGGTCTCAATATAGAAAAACTTGAAAAGACTATTAAGACAGCGATGCGAATGCTGGATAACGTAATTGATTACAACTACTACAGTGTTCTCAAAGCAAGACGTTCCAATCTACGTCATAGGCCTGTAGGTCTTGGCATCATGGGGTTTCAGGATGCTTTGTATAAACAACGTCTATCTTACACTTCTGATGAAGCGATCAATTTTGCCGATACGAGTATGGAAGCCGTTAGTTATTATGCTATCAAGGCATCTACTGATCTGGCTGAAGAACGTGGTGCTTATTCAAGCTATAACGGCTCGCTTTGGAGCCAAGGTATATTACCGATAGATTCAATGCAGCGTCTGGCTGATGTTCGTGGTGATTATCTACAGGCAAACTTTGAACAATCCTTAAACTGGGATGAATTGCGCGAACGCGTAATGAAGGTAGGCATGCGTAACTCAAACTGCATGGCTATTGCACCCACAGCAACCATTTCAAATATATGTGGCGTAAGTCAATCGATAGAACCGACTTACCAAAACCTGTTTGTTAAATCGAATTTGTCTGGTGAGTTTACTGTAGTTAACCCTTATCTAGCACAGGATTTAAAAGAGCAAGGCATTTGGGATGACGTTATGGTTAATGATCTCAAATACTTTGATGGCAGTGTCCAAGAAATTGATCGAATTCCGAATGATTTGAAAGAAATCTACGCAACTGCTTTTGAAGTCGATTCTCGTTGGTTGGTCGAAGCGGCTTCTAGACGCCAAAAATGGATAGATCAGGGTCAATCATTAAACCTTTACATGGCAGAACCTAGTGGCAAGAAACTAGATAACCTCTACAAACTTGCTTGGGTGCGTGGTCTTAAAACCACATACTACTTACGCTCACTGGGCGCAACGCATATGGAAAAAAGTGCCAGCAATAGTTCTGAAAACCAAAGCGCACCAGCCGAAGAACCACAGGTCTGTTCTATTCTCGACCCGGATTGCGAAGCATGTCAGTAATCGTAGACAAAATAATTAATGAGGTGAACCTATAAATGTTGGACTGGAATGACCCATTAGCCAAACCTGTAGTCAATAGCGATACTGTAGAACCTACTATTGTCGAGCAGTCATTAAATAATCCAGCACCTGAAAATGTTAACAACATTGTTGACCCTACTGCTGTACTGAGCAATCTTGCGCCTGTTAACCCGGAAGATAAGCGTGTTATTAATGGGCAAACAGACATTAATCAATTAGCGCCTTTTAAATATCCTTGGGCCTGGAATTTTTTCCTGAATGCTAATAAGAATCATTGGACGCCACTTGATATCAACATGGCACAAGATGTAACCGACTATCGACACAAGCTAACGCTCGAAGAAAAACACGTCTATGAAAACGTACTGTCTTATCTAACGACCTCTGACATTTTAGCCATGCGTAATATTGGTTTAGCGGTCATGGAAAAGATGTCTGCACCTGAATTGCAAATCTATCAGGCACGTCAAGTTTATGAAGAAGCATTGCATACATGGACCTATCAACATTGCATAGAAACGATCGGGCTGGATCAAGGCGAGATCTACAACCGCTATCGTGTCGTCCCGGAGATACATCAAAAAATCGCACTTGCTAATCGCCGTCTAAGTTCGGTCTTGCGATCTGATATTGATTTGCGTGACCGCGATGAGCTACACAACTTTGTTATCGCCTATATATTCTTCGCGGGCATCTTTGAAGGCTGTTGGTTTTATAATGGCTTCAGTCCCATCTTTGCCTTGCAACGTCGTGGACTCATGAAAGGAACGGCTGAACAATTACAGTACATCATGCGCGATGAAGTCATGCATGCAGCTTTCGGTATTCGTGTCGTCAAACAGATCATTCAAGAAGAGAATCTGACGCTAGATCAAAATGCAATACGCGAAATGTGGGATGAATCCTATGAAGCTGAAAAGGCCTACACCAGTTATATCCTGAAAGATCCGATATTGGGTTATTCCGCAGAAACCCATATTGGTCAATTTCAATACATAGCCAATAGACGTGCCAATCAACTGGGGTTGAGTGAAGAACCGTTCCCCGGCGCAGAATCAACCCTGCCCTGGTTGGATGAACAAGCCAACATGAGGAAAGAAAAGAATTTCTTTGAAACGCGTGTTACCGAATATCAAACCGGGGGCGCATTAAATTGGGATTAAAAGTTTACCGTGACCGCCTTAGCGGGATCAGCCGAGATGGACGCTCGGCTATTGCCTGGTATCTCCAGCCTCTTCCGGATACCAGGCCTTCTTATTCAGTGAGCAAACTTGTAGGACTAGGTTTGTGTTGTTTAATAATGCCGAGATAAACAGAAATTCATGGAGAAAACTAATGTCAGCAGTTGATGAATTTGCAGTCGATGAAATGGAGAGTTCTAGTCTGCTGGATTGTTATCGCATAGCACTAGATTTTGGAATGCCTGCAGCACTCAAGGCTTATGAAAAGTTATCACTTGAAGCTGAAAAAAATACGCTCGATTCAAATATTGTTATTGAAGAATAATCGTATTTAACTATTTTGAATGTCCACACCCCTCAAGGGGGTGTCAAGATTCGTAAACATTGTTTTCTCTAGCCTTCAATCTTGAACTTGACGACATGTCCTTGAAGATCTGATGCCAGTCTGGCCAGTTCATCACTGGCACTAGCCGTTTGTTGTGAACCCGCCGCAGTTTCTTGAGCAACTTCACTTATGTTAACTATATTACGGTTAATCTCTTCAGCCGTTGAACTTTGTTCTTCTGCTGCACTGGCTATTTGCATATTCATGCTCTTGATATTATCAACAACACCCGTAATAGCTTCTAACGCTTCACCTGCTTTGGCCGCTTGTTCCACACTTTCTTCTGCTTTTGTACGTCCCGCCTCCATGACACTCACAGCCTGATTCGCACCGTTTTGTAATTTTTCAATCATATCGTTGATTTCACGTGTTGACTGTTGCGTACGGCTCGCCAATGTCCTTACTTCATCAGCGACGACAGCAAAACCACGTCCCTGCTCACCAGCGCGTGCTGCTTCTATTGCCGCGTTTAGTGCGAGTAAGTTAGTTTGTTCTGCAATATCTCTAATCACATCAAGTACAGCACCGATACTTAGGCTATCGCCTTTCAGATTCTCGATAACTTCAGAGGTGCGTTCAACTTCTGATGCTAGGTTATTAATGGTTTCGACCGTAGTATTAACTACGTCACTACCATCTTTAGCACGGTCGTCTGCATCTGTTGCTGCTGTCGCCGCATTAGCTGCGTTTTGGGATACTTCTGAGACCGTAGCTGACATCTCATTCATCGCCGTTGCTACTTGCTCTATTTCACCTTGTTGGCGCATAACACCACTGTTTGCCTGTTCAGTTATTGCTGACAGTTCTTCAGCTGCTGCTGCGAGTTGTACTGAACTCCCTAACATTTCTTTAACCAAATTCGTGAACCCCTTGCGAGCCTCAGAATATTCCCAACACATCCAGGCAAACTCATCTTTACCGGAAATGCTTACTTTGTGGGTCAGATCTCCTTGAGACATTGCATGCAATCCATGCACTATCAATTCAGCGCGTTTACCGTTCAATTTACCCAAATAATGCGCGACACCCAGAGTTACCAACACTAAGCCAAGGCATAGTCCCGTTGTTGCTTCTATACCAAGAGAACCAAAATATATAGCGGATTGCACGCCGGTCAAGCCAGCGCAGACAACTCCGGTAAATAAATAAAATTGTTTGATAATATTCAAATTTGTAACCAACTTTTCCATCAACCTGCTCCATATTTTATTCAATAAATAATTAAAGTTTATGTATTTTTGTAAAAACAAATACTTAGCTATTTCCCTAACTAAGTATTTCGGCTAAAAGTACAAAATCTTTACATATATTTAATTAATTATTTGAATCAATGAGGTAGGTCTGTGGAGGAATCGGCATTAGATTTTCGAGCAGAGGTGCTGCAATTGATGGTTTTTGGATTGAACCGGGAAAAGTACACTGACATGCATATTTTTATTTAAAATAGATCTATCAGCTGCTGATACCCCCCCTTATTAATCAAATGTATGTCGCCCTGAAAACCAGCGGTAAGCTGTTGAAATCCTTTATCTAAAACATTGTTTTTGATGAGCTCTTCAACTGGTTTTTTTATTTGTTTCATCGCTTTGGCTTTGACCAATATCAGCCTATCCGCACTCAGTTTCGTCGCTAACCACAGGGCAATTGAGTCAGAGGTGTAATCCCAACTTGCTGATATTTCTGATTCGTCCTTGAGTAAGGTCGTGGGCAACCATAATAAAGGAGTGTTTTTGTCTAAACTTAATAATAGCGATTCAAGATCTTCCACAATTTGAAGGTTTTGATCCAGCCCAGCTAAGAAATAACCATATTGAGACATTGCCAGTAATGCCAAACGATGTGCAGTCTGATCATCAAAACCTAGCGAAGCTTGTGTCTCTCGAACCTTATCTGCAAATTCACCGCCGCCGGGAACAATAATAATATTGGTCATTGCTGCTAGTGATTGAACCGTGCTTAACCATTCGCCCAGTTCACTACTTCGCATCAAACTACCGCCCAGTTTGATAACTGTTATGGTCAAATGGCTTCTTCCTGCTTAAATAATTTCAGCATGGCCGCTGCCTTGTCAAAACATTCTTTGTATTCAGCATCAACATCAGAATCCCAAACAATGCCGCCTCCTGCATTAAAATAAAGCTGATCATTGTGTTTAATCAAGGTTCTAATGCAGATATTACTATCCATGTTTCCATCGAAACCAAGGTAAAAAAGTGAACCGCAATATATCGAACGGCGATGTGGTTCTAGTTCTTCAATAATTTCCATTGATCTGTGTTTGGGCGCTCCCGTTATAGAGCCACCTGGGAAACATCCGCGCATTAAATCAATTGAATTTTTACCCTCGGCTAAGCGCCCGGTAATAGTACTGACAAGATGATGGACTGTTGCGTAGGATTCCAAGGCAAATAATTTAGGAACAACAACAGAACCTGATTCGCAAACCTTACTAATATCATTTCTTAATAAATCAACAATCATTAAATTTTCAGCACGATCTTTTTCGCTTTCAAGTAAACACACCGCTAGTTCTTTATCTTCATAAGCGAACACAGAACGGTGTTTTGTGCCTTTGATCGGTTTAGTTTCAACTTGATTGTCTGTGACCCGCAAGAAACGTTCTGGAGATGAACTTAACACTGCACCAGTGGGTAAATTAAGATATGCAGCATAGGGAGCTGGATTGACATCGCGTAACTTTAAATACGCTGACCAACTATCACCTTCAAAATCGGCTGAGAATCGTTGTGATAAATTTACCTGATAACAATCACCGTCGCGTATATATTTTTTTACCTTATCAAATGCCTGACCATATTCTTCTCTAGATAAATTAGATTTAACGTCAGCGCTTGTACGATATCCTTCTGCTTCATCATTAGCTGGCGTTGAAAACAAATCCTGTAATTCTTGCCATATTGATTCTGTTTTCTCATCGCGACAAAAACTGGCCAACCATACGCGTCGCAAATGGTGATCTATGATCAAAGACCAATCATAAATACCCACAGCCATTTCTGGCATATTGATATCCTGTTTTGATATTTCGGGCAGTGATTCTAGCCTACGACCCAAATCATAGGCTAAATACCCGACTGCACCGCCACAAAATGGTAGCCCACTCAGATTATTACCTTTGTCACCGAGATATTCATTTAAGAGTAGCAAAGGATCTTCAGTAGAAGTTTTTTTCTTACCATTGTCATTGATGTGAGTAACATCGCCATACGTTTCAAGTGTTATTGTAGGACGTGAAACAATAATATCGTAACGCCCCATATCAATCTTCGGGTAGCCACTATCAAAAAACATACTCCAGGGTTCATCTGCGACTAGAGAAAAAAAATCTGCTGCATTTCGATGATAAGATAATTCGGAAACTTTCATTATGCTACCGAGAGGCGATTCAACTGAGCCAGCGCAACAGCTGGTGCACAAGTATTACATTTATGCGTCAACACTGGATCACTATCGCACAATTCACTAAATTCTAAATAAGGAATATTTAGTCGTTGCGCGATCTTCCTCGCTAGAAAACGACCAACACCTGCACCCACTATTTTTTGATTTCTAGTTTCGACATGTGACATCACTCTAAGCACGGCTTTGGTAAGTAACTGTATCTGCACTTCTTCAAAATACTGCGCCAGCTTATTCCAACCACCATCACTTATTTCAAAACTACTTGAGTCCGTACCCAACATTCTGGCAAGGCGCCTAATGCTACTCACAATATCTTTATCACCGCCATCCGCCGTTTCCATCAAGTCATCACCCTCTTCTAGAGCTCCTAACACTCTATACACATCCGCTGTATTTGAAAAAGATTCAGCCGCTAAATTTTGCCATTCACCAGAAAAAGGAACTTGTTTCGCTAATGTCATTAATGGTGTCCTAACGACACCGGTATAGACCAACTCGTCAAAACGTAATCGACTTTGATCATCGACACCACGAGCTGTGACAAGTTTATTTGAAAAAGGAATAATGTCTGTCGTCGTACTTCCAATATCTACAAATAAACCTGACTCAAGCAATGACGCTACATAAGTCGCACTGGCATGCCAGTTTGACGAAGCAAGCTGATCAATTCTTTTGTAAGCGCCACTTAAACTTAATATTCCTCCATCTGTTGCATAGAGGCTTATGTTACTCCCTAGAGTTTTTTCACATAGATTTATTAGCGCCTTCATACCTGATTCTCTATCCTGGAATATATCAACTAATTCTGCGGTCATGGTTAATGCATGTGATAGTGTGCCATCAGGCAATCGCTCCATTGTTTTAGGAAAGGCGATTTCAAGTTGATCTAATCCTTGCCAAAGTGGCGTAGCAATTTGTTCTACTAACCCCACCCTTCCTGATGCACTGATACTGGCAACTTTAAGATGCGCACCACCAACATCCCAACCTATGTAATTTGAAACTTTCATATCATTATTAAATATTTATTCTAATTGGTATTGCTGCCGTTAGATCAATCTCTGGTAATGTTTTTTGCAGAAATGTATCTAATATTTTTTTAGTGATGTTAAAGCCTAATGATTCAGACAAGCCTGCATAGGCAGTTGTAAATCGTGGATTAATCTCCAGCACATACAACTCATTATTTGCCTCGATCATATCAACGCCGACATATCCGGCAAAGCCCGATATTTTTGAAACTATTTTAGTTGCTAAGCACATCATTTCGTCTCTTAAAAACAAACATTCGTTTACCCCTATTGCAGACAAACTAACAACTTCATCTTTAATATCGACATGTTGCTCATTACATGCCAATAGCTGAACTGCATCGTCAAAAACCAGTAATGACATACTCATATGTCGTCCATTAATAAACGGTTGCATCACAAAGTTGTTGTTTTTCTTTTCTGCAATAATTTCAGCCAATCTTTTTTTATCATTAATAAAATAACAAGATTCTCCGCCAACACCATCATTTGGTTTTATGATCCAACCTGTTTCACTAGCAGGAATATCATTATCTAAGGTTCTAGTATCTACAACCTTAATATTTGCCTCTGCAAGCAAACTGCAAGTTAGCAATTTACTTGAAGCAACCCTGATAGCTTCAGGACTTGAGCCAACAAAGACACTGCCCTGCCTAATAAATAGTTCTGCAAGCCTTGCCAAGCAATCACCCGTCTCAGGGGCAATTAACCAGGCAACATCAGACTGACTAATGTGCTCATGAATTTCTTCTTCAAGCGATTCCCGAATAATATACTGCTTAACTTTATGTTCCCATGAAGCCAGCCTTTTATCTCTGGATAAGGCTATATCAGAATACCCAGCCTCTATTAACTCAAATAATAATGTTTGTATCATAATCTCGCCTTCCTTGATTAAAGTTTCTGGTAAGGCTTGCCCAGATAATCCACCTCCTGTGATAAACTCAAGTAAAAAATGACGCATTTTTATTATGTTAATTATTCCAGTTCTTGATCTAAGTTGCGGTTTGGTTGTACATGCAAAACAAGGTGTTAGAAAACACTATCAACCCGTTGATTCGGCTATCTCATCAAGTTCTAAACCAGAATCTGTGTTGTCTGCATTTCTCAAATTATACCCTTTCAAGATAATTTATATTGCTGATCTTGATGCTATTCAAGGCGCTGGCAATCAGAGTGCCATGATAAAAGAACTCTCATTAGCATATGACCAATGCGAGTTTTGGGTAGATGCAGGCATCGAGGCCGTACTGGATAATGAGGGTTATTATAGTAGCAATAATGTAAAACTAGTCTTAGGCTCAGAAAATAAATTGCCACTCGATTCATTGTCTAAAATTTTAAATAAAAACCCGGATATTCTATTATCTCTTGATTTTAGTGATACCGGTTTACTGGAAAATTCATATTTACTCAATGAAACAAATCTATGGCCCAAACAGATTATTGTCATGATGCTACACCGAGTCGGTTTAAATAAAGGGGTTGATGTAGCGTGCCTGAATAAAGTCTTAAAACTTGGGGCTGGGCACAACATTTTTGCTGCAGGCGGCGTAAAAAATATGAAAGACCTTTGTCAATTAAATAAAATGGGCGTTAAAGGCGTGTTACTCGCTTCCGCACTGCACAATAATTCAATAACGCAAGATGAATTACATTCGATTGCTGAACAATAATTCGCACGCAAAAATACCTTCTTTACAGCTTTAAACTACATCGCTTCATATTCAGATTGGCGATATACTCTAGAAAATATGTTTCATTTTGGAGCTTGCTTGCTGTCGCCGCAGGAATAATTCACGGAGACAAGACTCCATTAATATAGGCATTAGTAATGTCATGAGATCAACCGTTACAATATCACAGCCCCCAGTCCTACTGGCAGGAAGGATGTCGTTTTAATGTATCACCCATCCTCTTTTACGCTTGCGTCATTTTTTCAATATTTTATTATCATGCTACTGCTTGCCCTCATGCCTGCTATCAGTTTTACACCGGGGCAACTACCGCTCAAAGTAGGCATCTACGACAATCCTCCCTTTGTCTTTATGGATGACAATGGGATTCCTAGAGGCTTCGACATAGAAATGCTTAATGATGTCGCTGCTCAGGAAGGCTGGTCACTCGAATATGTCTTTGACGAATGGTCTGTATTGCTGGAAAAAACCCGTCTGGGAGAAATCGATCTGCTGATGGGGATCGCATACACAGAAGAACGCGACAAATTCCTGGACTTTGGTGATGTCGAGTTTTTCTCTACGTGGGGTGCTGTCTCTGCCCTCGCTGAATCAAACATCCAGGACATTAGCGACTTAGAGAGCAAACCTGTCGCTGTGCTTAAAAATGACAAAATTGCCGAAGACTTTAAGCAGCATTGCTTACACGTAGGTGTTCATCCTATCTTCCTTGAAGTGGACACCTATGCGGAAGCGTTCAAATTAATAGAATCCGGCGAAGTGCTAGCCAGTATTAGCAGTAATATCTATGCATTGCGTCATGCCAAACACTTTAACGCTCAGTTGGTGCCGATTGAATTCGCTCCAACCCTCAGCACACTGGCCTTTCCAGTAGGTCGACATAAGGACATATCAAAAACCATTAGCAACCGCGTCTGGCGTTTAAAAAGAGACAAATCCTCAATTTACTATCGCCTCTATGATCGATGGTTTAGTGGAGAGAAATTGATCGGTCTCACCCACGACGAGCATGCCTGGATAAAAAAACACCCGGTAATTCGCCTTGCCCTAATGTCAGATAATCCTCCGTATTATTTCTTTGATGGCAATGGAAAGTTTTCCGGGCTGGCCGCTGACTTTTTTGAACTCTTCCAAAAAGATTTGGATATAAAAATAGAAGTGGTTAACGCAGGAAGCAAAAAAGAAGTTCTGGAAATGCTCGTAAATAAAGAAGTTGATTTAATCCCATCCTTAAGCCCGCTTCCTGAGCATGGCGACTATATGCAGTTTTCTGATGACTTTCTTCGCTACAGTTATGCCATCGTAGCCCGTAGAGGAGACAAGACGATAACAAACGAGTCTGACCTTTCCAGCAAAAGAGTTGTTCTCCTCAAAGATTTTCCCGCTAATGATGCTTTGCTCAGAAGACATCCAGATTTAAATTATTCATACGCTGAAACGCCATTCGAGGCACTGGTTCAGATTACTGAAGGTAAGGCCGACGCAACTGTGTTTTTACATGCGGCGTCAGTTGATTTGATAAATCGTAATGAGATATTCGATCTTGAAATAAAAACAGTCTTACCTTGGGGAGGTGGCAAAGGTAGTATTGGGGTTAGAAAGGACTGGCCCGAGTTCGTATCTATTTTAAATAAAGAATTAAAAGCAACTCCTGAAAATAAAAAAACAAACATCTTCAATAAATGGGTTTACCCCGAACGACGTAAACTTGATATTAAGCGGATAGTACTGACTGAAGAAGAAAAAATCTGGCTTAGAAAATATGGGGAAATAACCCTTGGATTCACACCAAATATTGAACCCCTTATTATTGTCGCCGAAGATGGAAGCCTCTCTGGCATTCTCGTTGACATCTATGACGAGCTAGAAAAACTCACGGGTCTAAAGATAAATATTAAAAGCGATAGTTGGCCTTCAACAATAGAGAACGCGAAACAAGGAAAAATAAATGGACTGCTAGCCTCTCCTCCCGCTTTGGCTGAGTCAATTGACCTGCCATATTCCACAGCGATTGTAAAAGGAACGCCTGCAATCTTTGCCAGAACCGATGCCCCATTCGAGTTCATTAGCCCCGATGACCTGATTGGAAAAAGGATTGCCGTACATAAGGGTATCGATGTTATAGAAAAAACCTTAGCTCAATACAAAGGCCAAATTGAAATCATCGAAACAGAATCTGCACAAGAGATGATGACACTGGTACTGAGAGGGAGAGCCGATATCGCCTTTGGTCTCAGCTATCATAATTACCTAATTGGAAAGCATTTTCTTGTTGATATAGAGCCAGCCTACTTTTTGAAGCAATACAGTGCTGTTGGCGTTGCTTCTATCAGTAGTGAATCTTCAGAAGTGGTCTCGATTATGAACAAAGGACTTGCTGCTATTGATCAGGCCAAAGTCAATGCCACGGTCAGCACCTGGACGCGATTAAAAAAGAAAGCAAAAACGACACCGATTGTACTGACGGCAAAAGATAAGGCTTGGCTTGAATCCTATCCAAACCTTGCCCAGTTGGCATTTCGAATTAGACAACAGGTGCAATTGAGCGCACGGGAACATAAGTGGTTAACATCTAGACTCAGGGTACCTGTACAGGTGGGGGATTACCCCCCCTTTCACTTCCTCGCTGATGACATACCTCAAGGTATATCTATAGATTACGTGCGAGTCATGTGCATGGCTCATGATCTTGAATGCGATTTTGCGCAGGGCTTGACCACTTCTGAGTCCATTGACTCTATGCAAAGTCCTGGTGGTATTGCAATTCAACCGGGCTGGCAACGCAATGTTGAACGTGAGCGACTGGCGAGCTTTACAAGACCCTATATCGCCTCGCCATTTGTTATATTTCAACGGCAGCATAGTGATCGTATCTTACACATGGAAGATCTCATCGGTAAACGCGTAGTAGTTGAGAGAAATTATGCTATCCATGACTTATTGAAAGAGCGTTTTCCTAATCTAGCACTTCTTGAAACTGACTTTACCACTGAGGCACTCAAGACATTGGCTGCAGGACAGGCAGATGCTTATGTGAGCAACCTGATGGCCGGGCATTATTTAAGCCTTGAGCTTGGCTTGCCAAATATCGTGGTTGCGGCACCGGCTCCTTTCGAACCCAATAATTTATCGATCGCAGTGCGTAAGGACTGGCCCGAATTGGCTTCTATCATTGATAAGAGCATTAGCGCCATAACAGCAGATGAGCATAAAAACATCCGTAACCGCTGGATGACGGTGGATTTCCAACAAAAGACTGACTACGAGCTTGTGTGGAAAACGGCACTAGTATTCCTGATTATCCTGGCTGTCGTACTGGCATGGGTTCAGGTCATGCGACGCCAAACAGCGGCATTATCCGAAAGCGAAGCACGTCTAAGAAAGGCCAGAGACGATGCAGATGCTGCCAACCGAGCCAAGAGTACTTTTTTGGCTAATATGTCACACGAATTACGTACGCCACTGAATGCAATCCTTGGTTTTTCAGAGATGCTGAGCCGTGACGCTGAAATAACGGGTAATAAAAAAGAGAAGATTACCATCATCAATCACAGTGGCGAACACTTGCTGGAAATGATCAATGATGTACTAGATCTATCAAAGATTGAGGCCGGCCGAGTTGAACTTGAGCCTCAGGCCTTCGAATTACTGCGGATGTTACAGGATATTGGTCTGATGTTTGAGGCGCGTGCGGAGAATGCTGGGCTGCGTTTCAATCTGGACTGCGATTCTTCACTTCCTCCGTATATAACATCCGATGTTAGCAAGCTGCGTCAAATATTATTCAACCTACTTGGCAATGCAGTGAAATTCACCACAGAAGGTAGCATTACTCTGCGAATTAGGGCACAAGCTATTAAAGGTGACCCAAGTATGGTCGCTCTACACCTCGAGGTTAAGGACACAGGATCAGGCATAGCACCAGAACAGATGGAACGAATCTTCGAGCCCTTTATTCAAGCGAAACGATTCAAAACCAACAATAAAGGCACTGGCCTTGGATTAGCTATCAGTAAATCGTTTGTTGAATTACTTGATGGCGAGATTAGTGCAGAAAGTGAGATCGGCAAGGGCTCTCTGTTTCATATCCTTATACCAGTAGCACTGGCCGAGGCTGCCGAAGTTGTTGATCTAAAATCAATCAGACGAATTGTACTTGGATTAGAGTCCGGACAACCTGCATGGCGAATTCTAATAGTGGAAGATAGTGCAGAAAACCGTCTCTTGCTTGGCAGTATATTGCATCAAGCAGGCTTCGAAACAAGGGAGGCAGAAAATGGTAAAGAGGCAGTGACATTATTCCAGGAGTGGCAACCCCACTTTATCTGGATGGATATGCGTATGCCCGTAATGGATGGCTATAAAGCCACTGCTACAATAAGAGAATTACCCGGTGGTGATGCGGTAAAAATAGTCGCTATCACTGCCAGTGCCTTCAAAGAACAGCGGAAAAACATAATAGAAGCGGGCTGCGACGACGTTGTGCACAAACCAGTCCAGAGTCACGAAATTTTCGAATCCATGGCTCAGCAGTTGGGTATTCGCTACATTTATGAGGATCATGCCACATTGACAGAGGCCGCGACACTTACTGCCGAGATGATGGCCGGATTGCCTGCATATTTGCGTGAAGCATTGCGACGACCGGCTCAATACCTAGATGCTTCTGCTACCAATCAAGTAGTTGAACGTATTCGCAGCAATCATCCTGAGACTGCTGACGGACTACAATTACTAGTAGAGGAATTCAGCTTCGATCAAATAATGAAACTGCTGAACGAGAGTGACCGCATTCATCATTGAACTACCAATCAACTGATAATTGTGAAAAACTACAGGTATTAACAGACACTAGTTAAAATCGAGAGAAACTAAAATGAGTAATCGTGGTGAAGTTATGATCGTTGACGATACTCCCGCTAACCTGCAGTTGTTGGCTGGTCTGCTGGAGGACGAAGGCTACATGGTGCGCCCGACTCGAGTACCAGAAATGGCAATTGAATCAGCACTAGCCAACCCTCCCAATCTCATTCTCTTAGATATTATGATGCCTGGCATGGATGGATTCGAAGTGTGTCGTCAACTAAAACAGAATGAGAACACCGCAAATGTTCCCATTATATTCATTACGGCCCTACAAGAAACACAGGATAGGCTACGCGGATTTGAAGTCGGGGGCGTAGACTTTATCACCAAGCCAATTCGGCGCGGAGATGTGTTGGCACGCGTATCTGCTCAACTCGTACTTTATCAAATGGGTGAAAGCCGCAAAGAGTCTGTTGGACTACGCAACAAGGAATTACAAGAGAACGAAAGCAAATACAGAGCAGTTTACGAGTCATCAGACGATGCCATCTTACTACTCAACAACAATATTTGCTTCGATTGCAACGCATCAGCCCTGAAGATGTTTGCTTATACATCTCGTGAAGAAATCATAAACACTCAGTTCAGTGACTCCTCTCCCTCAGCACAGCCCGATGGCCGGAGTTCAGAAGAAGTCGCAAACGAAATGATCGAGTTAGCTTATCAAAATAATACTCATTCATTCGAGTGGCTTTATCGTCGTTCCACCGGGGAGAATTTTCCTGCAGAAATACTACTAACGCGTCTGTCATTAGGTGGGCAGGATGTAATTCAAGCCACCGTGTGGGATATTAGCAAACGAAAACAGATTGAATTCGCATTAAAGAAGAGTGAGGAGAGGCTCCAGGTTATTGGCGCTGGCACACCGGACAACGCTTCCATCACAGAGGAAGAGGAAACGCCTACTCTTGACAGTACACCCGATAAGAACAGACGACTTCACTGATATTTCGTCCAAGTAAATCTCCGCTTCGGACTCCTCGGCAATTACTGCTGTATCGCCTAAAGCGCCTACTGTTGGTGCTCTACTACATTACATCCCTCTAGATATGCTTCGCGCTAACGCCTGCACAAAAGATATTACCTACATGGATGTTGGCACTTAGAAAGTGTCAGGAACCAAATTCCTGACATTACCTCCATGTAAATCGTCGCTTCGGACTCCTGTCCTCTCGCGACATACAATCCATCCTGTACATAAAAATGCCCCGATTATTACTAATCGAGGCATCTATTTTTTGCTGAAAACTAATTCAGCAACACTTATGCTTTATTACTTAATAATTAAGCGTGTGCTGCGAATGGATGTTCAGCTGAACCTTTCTTGCTAACAACTTCTGCAGCTTTAGGCTCACGAGCAACAGCTCTCTTAATTGAAAGTTTGGTTGCTTCATAATTGTAGTCTTGAATCTTTGCATCATCTTCAGCTAACCAATGAATGAAAACACCAACTGAAACAAAGATATCATCAGCTTCATCAGCAGGGATAGTGCCGTCTTCAACACAATCCATAACCGCCATAGCTACACCACGTTGTGCAGGGCCAAACATTTGAACTGCTTGCTTTGAACCTTTAATGGTTACTTTGTTGAAAAGAATGGTATTAGGTTTACAAAGCAGGTTTGGTGCTACAACTGCTAATAAGGTACTGAAACCATCTTTGTTGTTGGTCAATGCGTTTGCGAAAGCTGATTCAGCTGCGCTACCACGTGGACCCATCATTAAGTCAATGTGTGCAACTTCATTACCGTCACCC
>JAJFKL010000025.1 GCA_021773235.1 Gammaproteobacteria bacterium
TGGATCTGCAAACATACTGTGATGTTGGCCTTTTATCTCATCCAGACTGTAATCAATCACACTCAGGAAATTATCGTTAGCCGTTATAATGGTACCGTCCATGTTAAATTCAATCACGCCCTGTGACTTACCAATCGCTGCAATTTGCCCGGCGTAATCAGCGTTACGAAGTTTTTCATCATTTGAATTAAATAACCCTAGTATATTCATCTTCTTTCTCCTAAATACTTATTACATTTTAAAAGGCATGACATGCACTGTTTTGGAAACCGTTCTTTCTCTTCTTTTTTTCAATCGATGCAGAAAACAAGACATTAATGCACCGCCACATCGGCAGTCTGGGCAACCTGAATCAGTGACTGTACATCGATGATCATTGCAACTTCACCATTGCCGAGAATAGTGGCACCGCTAATACCTTTAAGGCCCTTGAAAACATCTCCGAGGGGTTTAATAACGGTTTGGTATTCACCCAATAATTCATTGACGATTAAACCGGTTTTCTTACCGGCATAATTGGTAACGATGATGTTTTCTTTGTTTAATTTGTTATCACTATGACTGACGATATCGGCGTCATTAAATAATTCGCCGAGGCGTACATACGGTAATACTTCACCACGTAGGTTAATGAAGTTGCTATCGATATAAGTATCACTGTCTGTTTGATATTCAATACACTCATCAACCATATCCAGTGGTATGACATAGGAATTTTGGCCGACGCGTGTAAGAAAACCATCAATAATAGCCAGTGTCAGTGGCAGTCGAATACTGAAAGTTGTTCCAGCCCCCGGCGTACTATCAACATCGACTTGTCCACGTAAGGCATCAATATTGCGTCTCACCACATCCATTCCAACGCCACGACCGGATATATCAGTCACTGCATCAGCTGTGGAAAAACCGGGTTCGAAGATCAGTTTATTAATTTCCTTATCACTCAGATTATGATCCGGTTTAATTAATCCTCGTTCTAACGCCTTGCTCAAAATCTTTTCTTTTGACAAACCATTTCCATCATCGCTTATAGTGATTACGATACTGCCAGAATCATGAACGGCATTGAGTTTAAGTGTGCCTTTTGCAGGCTTGCCTTTTTCACGGCGTTGTTCCGGCATTTCAATACCATGGTCAAGAGAGTTACGTACCAGATGCATGAGCGGATCAGCGATCTTGTCGATCACGATCTTATCCAGTTCAGTATCACCACCATTAATAATCAGATCGATATCCTTGCCCAGATTACGGCTGACTTCACGGACAACGCGGCGGAAACGGCTAAAGGTTGTGCCAATCTCGACCATACGCAGATTTAATGCAGTATCACGGATTTCCTCTACTAAATGAGATAGCGCAGCGGTAGTTTCTATAAGGTCACCACCTTCTGCCTGGCGCGCAGTGGCTTCGGTATTAGCACTGGCAATGACCAATTCACCAACTAGGTTAATCATTTCTGAAAGCTTTTCTGCGCTGACACGGATGGATTGTTTTTCTTCCGCCTTTTTGACAGTGGTCTGTTGTTGCTTATCCAATGCTGCCTGCACAACTTTGGTTTCAACCACCCCTTGTTCAACGACGACTTCACCCAGTGGATGCTCTTTTCCTATGTGACCATCGTCTTGTTGACGTTCTTCGTTTTGTACAGCGAGTGCTTCTTCAAGTTCGCGCTTGGTTAAAACACCCGTCATAGTCAGGATATCACCAATACGGAGATCTTCTTCTGGTAGTGATTTAATTAATTCGATGTATCGATCGATATGGCTATTTGGTGGCAAGATATGGATAACACAATCTTCCTGAACAAATTCAAAGACGCCTTCAATGTCTTCCTTACGTGCTTCACTCTTCAAATCGATTTCAAATCCCAGATAGCAACTTTCAGGATCCATATCATGTGCATCAGGCAAATCATCATAGAGTGTTGTCAGGCTGACTATGTCACCGATTGTTTGTAGATAACGCAGAAATGATTGAGGATCCATTCCCATACGCAAAACATCCTGACCAAAACGCAAAGAGATGTGCCAGTTATCACTGGCAATGTGCTTACTATCATCAACAATAGGATTAGAGATATCCATTTCTGTCGCATCAATTTGTGACTCTTCTTCTTCCTGATTATTTAGAAACTGTCCAAGGTCATCATGCAGCTTGACACCCTTTGCTTTACTTTCTTCATTCAATCCTGGTGAACCGTTTAATGCATCATCAACCAGCAGTGAAATATGATCTCGACTATCAAGAAATAATGTCGTCAGTGTATCGTTTAGTTTTATTTCACCATCGCGTAAACGACCCATGACACTTTCTGCCTGATGAGTGAAGCTAACAACATCATCAAAGCCAAATAAGCCTGAGGCTCCTTTTATCGTATGGACTGCCCGGAACAATTCATTAACGAGATCATTGTTGTCTGGTTCTGCTTCAAGCTGTAATAAAATATCTTCTACACTTCCTAATAACTCATGTGATTCTTCTTTAAAGGCTTGTAGTCCCGGATCCATATCCATTGTTACACTCCCTCTGTTGTATTATTGCTAGTTGCAGTTGGTGCAAGCCAATCTTGTAGCTGATACAAATCGAGTAAATCACAGACCTGTTCATTACAGCCTGATAATTGAATGCTTTGTTCTTCTTGAGCAGCCTTTCTTTTCAATTGCAGTAAAAGTTGAATGCCGGCAGTGTCGATTTCGTTAACTGAAGTCATGTCTACTTCAAACCCCTTAAAATCATCAACAAACGCCAACAGGGATTCATGTGATTCTGCCGCGTTGTATATAGTCAAATCACCATCAATTTTGAGAAGGCAACGGCCGCTGCGTTTATTCGATCCTTTTAGCTTTGTAATATTCATTACGAAGTTATCCTCAAGGCATTACTAACTTGGAAACAGCATCAAGCAGTTTGGGTGGTTGAAAAGGTTTAACGATCCAGGCCTTGGCACCAGCGGCCTTGCCTTCTGCCATTTTACTTTGTTCGGATTCAGTGGTGAGCATACAAATGGGAACAAACTTATGCTCAGGCAATTTCTTTATTTCCTTAACAAAAGTAATCCCATCCATATTGGGCATATTGACATCACTGACAATGAGGTGGATTTTTTTACCGTTGACTTTACTCAGCGCGTCTTTTCCATCACATGCCTCAATAACATCATACCCAGCGCCTTTAAGGGCTGTGCCGACAACTGTTCGTACGGCTGATGAATCATCAACTACCATAATTGTTTTACTCATAATCGTTTCCTCAAAAAAAGTTTACTTCGCCTTCTTGTGCATTAGTTTCTGTTGTTACTTCCCCAGTTAGTGTCTGGTGATTATTACGCTCATCTGCAGTGGTATAGTTATGCTCTAATTCCTGAAGCCATTGGCTAGCATCAACCGGCATTAACGCTTCATCATTACTCCAATCATTTTTTGCAGTGCTTAATTTCTCGGTAAACATGTCCAGATTCTCTTTGACATGCTCCATGATCTGACCAATGCGATCCTGAAACTGAAGGGCATTTAATGCTTCGTAAATTTGTTCACGAATCGTTTCGCTGGTATCAATAAGCAGTTGTGAAGACTCTCTAGCTGCTTGCACTGACATATCATGTTTTGAATTAACTTCATTAATTATTAACTCGGCATTATTGACCAACTCTTCTTCATGTTTTGTTGTTGTCTCTGTTGTTTTTAATGTTTGTGAAATCTTGTGATGGATCGAATTGGCCTGAGCGATCATTTCGTTACCAATTTCCTCAGATGTATTAGCCAATTTACGAACTTCATCAGCAACAACAGAAAACCCCCGCCCTGATTCACCGGCACGAGCCGCTTCGATTGCAGCATTCAGCGCCAACAAATTGGTTTGTTTTGCAATGTCACCGACGTTTCGTGCCATCGATTCAAGTTGCTCCATAAAAGGTTCCAGGCCTTGTACCTCTAACAGCATGTTTTTCTTTATTTCCAATACCGATTTTAATGATGCTGATACGGAATTAAGTTGATCTTTTATATTGTCTGTATCGACGCCAGTTTGCCCCTGATCATTATTACCACTGGCGAGTGACATGCTTTGTTGCAGCCCTTCTACTATGGAGGAGAACATCAAAGTGATACGGGTCATCTCTTCATCAAGTTGCTGATTGGATGTGCCTATTTGCTTTGACCAGAGTGGGAATGTTTGTTGACAAACTGTATCAAGACCCGTCAAATATTGATCTTCAGCACAATTGTCGATTATTTGATTCTGTTCGCTTGCCTGTTTCCAGATTTCTTTATATCTGGCACGCAAGATACGAACATTGTAAAACCCTATAACAAACCCAAGTACAATAAGGCCTGTCGCAAACAATATTTTTATTAATAGCGTTGAATTTATAAAAAGAAGCATTGCTGCAAGAACAGCAATAACTGCAGGACCAAATTTAATTTTGGCGTTACCGACTTCAAAATCGAATAGATCTGAATTCTTAATCAATTGTACTTACCTCATATTGAGTATTGCTTTTTTCTGTTTTCCATTCCCCATAGGCAACAATTTTCCGTTAAGACAATTCTATTGCCACTTATTTCCTTGCGATGTCTTAAGTTAACGACATAAGCCAAATTTACTTAATATAAATTTTAAAATATTTAAATGCATGTATTGTGCCAATGATTTTCTTATGCAAGTTCGCATTAAGTTACTATCTCTTAATGATTGAAAATCTACAGGTCAGTAAGAATTCATAAAAATCCTGAGCATGGATCGTTCGAAAAGATTGGGGAATGTGAAGTTTGCCCTAGGTATAAATTTTCAACGCGGCTCTATCGTTTTGAAAATTCTTAATATAATTGATTAGTACCGTACTTGAAATTGCATCCTCGAACGCTGTTGCAGACGCTTTTCTACTTCATCCGTCCTTGGCGTCGAGCATCAAGCATCTACACCATTCATGGCGGTAATGGGCGGTGCATACTATCTGCAAAACGGGTTAATTAATATTCCTCTATTCAATATGAGTTTTACTCTCATACCTCCACAAGATATCCCTGTCAAAAAAGCGTCACGGTTTGGGTTCGAAAAAGATAATTGATGGCAATTAATTCAGAACGTCTTAACTGCTGCTGATACTGCGTTTATTCTTAGCGTTGTTTAGAAAACATCACCCGGTACACGCACCCAGCCTTCCATAAGAATCCGGGCACTGCGACTCATGATTACTTTGGTCGCCGTCCATTCACCCTCTATCTGAGCGGCCTCGGCACCGACTCGCAGGGTACCCGAAGGGTGTCCGAAGGTAACCGCGTTTCGCTCACTACCACCAGCGGCGAGGTTCACCAGCGTGCCCGTAATTGCTGCTGCAGTACCAATAGCCACAGCAGCGGTACCCATCATGGCATGATGTAATTTACCCATAGATAGCGCACGAACATTCAAGTCGATATCTGCAGCGTTTATTTTTTTTCCGCTAGAAGCAACATAGTCAGTAGGCATAGCTACAAAAGCGACCTTGGGCGTGTGCTGCCGACCTGCTGCTTCTTCAATATTTTCAATCAGACCCATACGCACTGCACCGTAGGCTCGAATGGTTTCGAACATAGTAAGCGCCTTGTCATCATTGTTAATCGCATTTTGCAATTCTGTTCCTTTATATGATATGTCTTCCGCATTTAGAAAAATGGTCGGTATACCGGCATTAATCATAGTAGCCTTGAATGTGCCAACACCCGGCACTTCTAAATCATCTATTAAGTTTCCGGTAGGAAAAATGGCACCTTCACCGTCGGCAGGATCCATAAACTCGATCTTTACTTCCGCCGCAGGGAAGGTCACACCATCAAGTTCAAAATCACCGGTTTCCTGTACTTCACCATTAGTTATAGGGACGTGGGCGATAATGGTCTTTTTGATATTGGCCTGCCAGATACGAACGATAGCCATACCGTTCTCTGGGAGTCGACTAACGTCAACCAGGCCATTACTGATGGCAAAGGAACCTACCGCTGCAGTCAGGTTGCCACAGTTACCACTCCAATCGACAAAGGCCTTATCAATGGCCACCTGACCAAACAGATAATCGACATCATGATCCGGTTGACTGGTTTTCGACAGAATTACTGTTTTACTGGTACTGGAGGTCGCACCTCCCATTCCATCGGTATGTTTTCCGTATGGATCCGGGCTGCCGATCATGCGTAATAAGAGGGCATCGCGCGCAGCACCCGGCACCTGTGCCGATTCTGGCAGGTCTTCAAGATTAAAGAACACGCCTTTGCTGGTGCCACCACGCATATAGGTAGCGGGGATCCTGATCTGGGGTACATGGCTCATGTATTTTCTCCTGCTTAAGCCGCGTTAGATTCAAGGAAGTCTTGTGCAAAACGTTGCAGGACACCGCCTGCTGCATACACATGTACTTCTTCGGCAGTATCAAGACGACAGGTTACAGGTATTTCAACAATTTCCCCGTTGGCTCTATTCATCACGACCGTCAGGGCTGCTCCTGGAGAGATCTCACCATTCACATCGTAAGTCTCTGTCCCATCGATACTATAAGTATTACGATTTTCACCTGTCTTGAACTCCAGCGGTAAGACTCCCATGCCTACCAAGTTTGTACGGTGGATTCGTTCAAAACCTTCAGCCACAATGACTTCCACTCCGGCCAAGCGAACACCTTTGGCAGCCCAGTCTCGTGAAGATCCCTGACCGTAGTCAGCACCGGCGATAATGATCAACGGTTGCTTTCGATCCATATAGGTTTCAATGGCCTCCCACATACGACTCTCTTTACCTTCTGGCTCGATGCGGGCCAAAGAGCCCTGCTTCACTTCCCCATTCTCGTCATGACACATCTCGTTTAACAATTTCGGATTAGCAAAAGTTGCACGCTGTGCTGTGAGGTGATCACCACGATGGGTTGCATAAGAATTAAAGTCTACTTCTGGCAGTCCCATCTTATCCAGGTAAGCACCGGCAGCACTGTTCAACATGATCGCATTGGAAGGCGACAGATGATCGGTTGTTATATTATCGCCCAGCACCGCTAGTGGACGCATCCCTTTCATAGTGCGTTCGCCTGCTAGCGCGCCTTCCCAATAAGGCGGACGACGGATATAGGTACTCTGGGGTCGCCAGTCATATAACGGGCTTTCGGCTGCTTCTGCCTTACCCAGATCGAACATGGGAATGTAGACCTGATTGAACTGTTCAGGCTTAACACTCTCTTTAACTATCGCATCAATCTCATCATCGCTAGGCCAGATATCTTTCAGCGTCACCGGGTTACCATCCTTATCTTTACCCAATAGATCTTTTTCGATATCAAAACGTATGGTACCGGCAATGGCATAGGCCACCACTAGTGGTGGTGATGCAAGAAATGCCTGCTTGGCATAAGGATGGATGCGTCCGTCAAAGTTGCGGTTACCCGACAAGACGGCAGTTGCGTACAAGTCACGGTCTATAACTTCTTTCTGAATATCAGGATCCAGTGCACCACTCATACCGTTACATGTAGTACAGGCAAAAGCGACGATACCAAAGCCAAGCTTTTCCAACTCAGGCAGCAGTCCCGATTCTTCCAGATACAGTTGGACGACCTTGGAACCTGGTGCGAAAGAAGATTTAACCCAAGGCTTACGAATTAGACCCAGTTCATTGGCTTTACGTGCTATCAATCCTGCAGCTACCATGTTGCGCGGGTTACTGGTATTGGTGCAGGAAGTAATCGCCGCGATAATCACCGCGCCATCTGGCATTTTACCTTCTGCCTCTTCAGCATTTGCCTTGTCGAGCCCCACCGCGATACCACGTGATTCGAGATCCGAAGTCGGTAAACGTCGATGTGGATTTGATGGTCCCGCCATATTGCGACATACCGTCGACAGATCAAACTTCAGTACACGTCCATATTCAGCTTGTTTAAGTTCATCAGCCCACAGGCCAGTTACTTTGGCGTAGTTTTCTACCAATGCGACCTGCTCTGGTTCACGACCGGTAAGTTTTAAATAATCGATGGTCTGCTCGTCAATATAGAACATACCTGCGGAAGCACCATATTCCGGTGTCATATTTGAAATTGTGGCACGGTCACCAATGGTCAATCCCGCGACGCCTTCACCAAAGAATTCTAGATAGGCGGAAACCACTTTCTCGTTACGTAGAAATTCGGTTATTGCCAACACAATATCCGTAGCCGTTATACCTGGCTGACGCTTACCGGTAATATTGACACCGATAATCTCAGGCAAGCGCATCATGGAAGGACGACCCAGCATAACTGTTTCGGCTTCAAGGCCTCCAACACCGATAGCGATGACACCTAAAGCATCAACATGCGGGGTGTGACTGTCGGTACCGACACAGGTGTCAGGATAAGCCACACCATTACGTGACTGAATAACCGGCGACATCTTTTCCAAATTAATTTGATGCATGATGCCATTACCGGCGGGTATGACGTCTACGTTTTCAAACGCCGTCTTGGTCCACTCGATAAAGTGAAAACGATCTTCGTTACGACGGTCCTCGATGGCACGATTTTTTTCAAACGCATCTGCTTCAAAACCACCGTGTTCAACGGCCAGAGAATGGTCAACGATCAATTGTGTAGGTACCACTGGGTTAACCTTGGCCGGATCACCACCTTGATCTGCAATCGCATCACGCAAACCAGCTAGATCGACTAGCGCTGTTTGTCCCAAAATATCATGACAAACCACACGTGCTGGATACCATGGAAAATCTAAATCTTGCTTACGTTCGATGAGCTGATTCAGCGAGTCTGTCAGCGCAGACGGTTCACAACGGCGCACAAGCTGTTCGGCCAAGACTCGGGACGTGTAAGGTAAACTCGCATACGCACCTGGCTTAATTGCTTCAACAGCTCCACGGGTATCGAAATAATCCAGGTCAGAATTAGGCAAGGGTTTACGGTAATCGGTATTCATATTATCTACTCTCAATTTTGGGGTTTTTACTACTTTCATACGCCCGCTCAGCAATTGCTGAGTTAGAAGGATGAACATTTTCAGATATTTCTGTGTTCATAAGCAAACGGCCATATTGTCGACATATCACCGATAAAAGTAGATTGTTATGCCTATATTACCTGATTTTTAATCACTATTGTCGACATTTTCTGTAGTCTGGGAAGGTCGAGGAATTGTGATGTTCTGATTTACAATACTCAATTGGTGCCGATGGGCGGACTCGAACCGCCACGGGATTTCTCCCACTACCCCCTCAAGATAGCGTGTCTACCAATTCCACCACATCGGCTATATAAACTATTGATTATTGTGCGGGTAAGCTTGGCAGGTCTGAATCCAGTTGATCGCTTTGTTCTTCAATAGCCGCAGGCATATCTTGTTCTAATACTTGCTGTTCCATCACAACCCCAGGCTGATCTAATAAACTCGTTGGTGCTTCTTGAATATTTTGTGTCGCAAGATAAGCAAGTAACAGGCTATTTGCTAGAAAGACAAACGCCAGTCCTGCTGTCAGTTTCGTTAAGAAACTTGCTGAGCCTGAGCTACCAAATACAGTTGATGATGAGCCGCTACCAAAAGCTGCACCCGCATCCGCACCTTTACCGTGTTGGATCAGAATGAGTCCAATCAGTGCAACTGCGACAAGCACTTGTAATACAAATAATAATGTTTGTGTTGATTCCATTAGTTTTACCTACCTCACAGAGTGACAGATGGTAAGGAAGTCTTCTGCGACGAGTGATGCCCCGCCAATTAGACCTCCATCAATATCTGCTAATTCAAAAAGTTGTTTCGCATTATCCGCTTTAACACTGCCGCCATAAAGAATCCTGACGCCTTCTGCGGTTTCATGATCATGTCTTGCCAGACGTAATCGTATAAATTCATGTACTTCTTGTGCTTGTTCTGGTGTCGCTGTCACACCTGTTCCTATCGCCCAAACTGGCTCGTAGGCAATCACGGCCTGTTTGAATGCTTGAATACCCGCCAAATCAATTACAGCATCCAATTGTCTGGCTATGACCTCTTCTGTTGTGTTCGCTTCGCGCTCTTCTAGCAGCTCACCTATACATAATATAGGTATCATGCCGTTTGCCTGCACAGCAACAAACTTCTCAGCTACCCGAAGGTCATTTTCGCCATACAGCGTTCTACGCTCTGAGTGGCCCACAATCACATAGTCACATGCAAAATCCTTCAGCATGGCCGGAGCAACTTCTCCGGTAAAAGCACCACTATCCATATGCGACACATTTTGCGCCCCTAATTGAATTTCCGTTTTTTCAATTGCTCTACCCAATTCTTGGATATACACATATGGAGGGCAAATAAGTACTTCTGCTTTCGTCTCCTTGGAAACCCCTTGGGATATCGTGTCAACGAGCCCACCCATACTCTCCAGTGAACCGTTCATTTTCCAGTTGGCTGCGACCAAAGGTCTGCGTCCTGACATTGTCTGATCGCCCTATAGTAAAAGGCCGCAAAGGTTACAGAGTGGGCGACACGAAATCAATATATTCCCCTATTTTATTCGGTAAATGCCTCTAACGGTGCCTCAATTATGCAATGCAGACAACTCGGCTCTCCAGAACACTTCTCTTTCGCATGCCGAACGATGAGCGCATGGTATTCATTATATAGGGCAACATTCGGCATCAATGCTGATTCAAACCCTTGGCGCAGCTGTTCATAAGGCTCATCACCATTAATCAAGCCCAATGCTTTTAATATTCGCCGCGTATAGGTATCAATCACAAAAACTGGTCGCTCGAAGGCATAAAGCAGGATGTCATCCGCTGTTTCTGGGCCGATTCCGTTAACTTCCAATAGGCGCTGACGTAAGTCTAGGTTACTGAGTTGCTGTAATCCTTTGAATCGTCCTGCATCGACAAACCATTTTGTGTAATTTTTAAGCCGTTGTGACTTTACATTAAAGTATCCTGACGGATAGATTAGCTCTGCCAGTTTGTTATCGGCCAACGCAATAATAGAATGTGTATTTAATGCATCAGCTTGTTTAAGATTCTGAATTGCTTTTTCAACATTTTTCCAAGCTGTATTCTGCGTCAGAATAGCGCCGACCATGATTTCAAAAGGTGTTTCTGCAGGCCACCAATACTGAGTGCCATAGGCATTGGATAAACGATTATATAATTCTTCGAGCTGCTTACGATTAAAACTCATTGTATTGCCGTCTCTGTAAAGACAAGTGAGTCTATTATTTTTGTCTTTTCTTTGTATCTGTATCTACGTTTGTGGCTTCTTGTAAGGCCTTGATTTCATTTTCTTCAAGACGCCAGTGTTGTCCCACCCGTTTCTTGCGTGGCAAGATATAAGGTCCGAACCGGGTTCGTATCAGTCGTGTTACCTGAAAACCCTGAGACTCCCACAAACGACGTACTTCACGGTTACGCCCCTCCATAATCACAACGTGATACCAATGGTTTGCACCTTCACCACCTGAGTCGACAATATCAGTAAACTTCGCCATGCCATCTTCAAGTTCGACGCCATTGCGTAATGCCTGTAACTGTCCTTTATCCGCTCGCCCAAAAATACGCACGGCATATTCACGTTCTATCTGGCTAGAGGGGTGCATCAATTTATTAGCCAAGCTTCCATCCGTGGTAAACAACAATAACCCTGTTGTATTCATATCCAGTCGACCGATATTTATCCATCGGCTATCTCTTAATCTAGGTAGATTTCTGAATACGTTATCACGTCCTTTTTCATCTTTACGCGTACAGACTTCACCCGCGGGTTTGTAGTAAGCAATAACCTTTGGTTTAGACTCACGTTGTTGATGCAGTCGAATTTGGCGGGAGTTTATAACGATACGATCTTTGTGATCGATTTGTTGGCCAAGAATTGCCAATTTGCCGTTAACGGTGATCTTACCGTCTCGAATAAGAGCTTCTATTTCACGCCTAGAACCATGACCAGCATTGGCTAAAACTTTCTGAATTCGTTCAGTCATAACAATATATTAATTAGCCACAGAGGGCACAGAGAGTAAAAATAAATATCAGTTTAAGTGATTAAATAAGATGTAAAAAAACCCACAAAAAACCAAAAACACAATACGTACTAACAGAAAAAACTTAACACCTCTGTGTACTCTATGCCCTCTGTGGCTTTTAATAAATGATCATTAGACTTTCAAGCAGAGAAGGGAATTACCTTTGCACCCTCTTCTGAATCGTCTTCATCATTTGCTTCTTCACTAGTGGCAGCTACTTTAGATTCTTGATCGTTTTCCGATCCATTAGAAATTGATTCGACTACAAGATCTTCATCTTCCGTAGTTACTTCATCAGGTATTTCTGCTGCTGACTCTTCAATCGCTTCAGGCTCAGAATCAATCGAATCATCATCCGATGGTTCAACATTCTTAATATCATCTTTTGCTTTTTCAGCTGCTGACTTCGCGTCACCTTCCAAGGCTTCAAAAAGATCCGGGTTGATTGAATCAAAGTCCTTTATGTCTGCCAATGCAGGAAGATCCGATAATTTCTTAAGATTAAAATAATCAAGAAATGCCTTGGTTGAGACTAATAACTCCGGCTTTCCAGGAACATCACGATGGCCAACACCTTTGATCCATTCACGCTCAAACAAGGTTTTAATGATTGTGCCGCTAACACTAACACCTCGAATTTCTTCTATCTCTCCGCGTGTGATTGGTTGTCGATAGGCAATGATTGCCAAGGTTTCAAGTAATGCACGCGAATATCGAGGCGGACGTTCATCAAATAAATGATTGACCCATGGAGCGAATTCATCTCGCGCCTGTACGCGAAAACCACTGGCAATTTCAGCCAATTCAATTCCACGCCCCGAATAATCTTGTTGTAATTCTTCAAGTGCCGCACGAATATCATTGCGTTCGGGTTGTAATGTTTGTTCGCTCTCAAACAAATTTAATATTGATGCAATGCTAAGTGGTTTTGTAGAAACCATCAAAGCTGCCTCGATAATGTTTTTAATTTTTTCCTGACTCATGATGCTGCCTTAACATAAATTGGTCCGTTGTCTTCGTTTTGTACAAGTTGAATTAATGAATCCTTCACAAGCTGTAATATGGCTAATAGTGAAACAATCACACCACCCCGGCCTTCTTCAACACTGAACAATTCTTCAAAATCAGTAAAGGTATCCGGATTTACCTTATCCAATACTATTCCCATGCGTTCACGAACAGACAAGGCCTCGCGGCTAACCATGTGATGCGTATACATCTCAGCACGTTTTATTACCTCTGCAAACACACGTAAGATTGATTCCATGGAAACTTCTGGCGGCTTTTGATCTATCTTGCGTCCGGGGAATTCTGCAACAGTTGCAAACAAATCACGCTCATAGCGCGGCAACTCGTCAATTTTCTCTGCGGCTTGTTTGTAGCGTTCGTATTCTTGTAAACGCCGGATTAACTCTGCCCTTGGATCGTCTTCCTCCTCGTCTTCCGTATGACGTGGCAATAACATCCTGGATTTAATTTCGGCCAGCATTGCTGCCATCAACAGATACTCACCTGCTAATTCGAGTTGCAGGGTTTCCATCAAATCGATATACGACATGTACTGTTCGGTTATTTTCGCTAACGGAATATCGAGAATATCGAGATTTTGCTTTTTAATAAGATATAACAATAAATCGAGTGGCCCCTCAAATGCTTCAAGAAAGACTTCCAATGCATCGGGTGGGATGTATAAGTCTTTCGGCAATTCCGTTACCGGCGCACCCTGCACCAGAGCAAACGGCATTTCATCTTGACTGGTCTTGGTTGTTTCGATTTCTTCGTTCATCATTTATTTAGAGGCTTTAGTGCTTATCGGTAAATAAGCCCCATAGAATCCCGGACTTCTTCCAGGGTTTCCCGAGCAATATCACGTGCGGCCTCGCATCCATCAGCAATAATACCGCGAACTGTCTCTGGGTCATTCATATATTCATTAGCGCGTTCTCGAATGGGTTGTTGTTCCTTCAAGATAGCCTCGATCAACGGCTTTTTACAGTCGAGGCAACCTATTTTAGCATTTGTGCAGCCATCAACGACCCAATTTTTCAGATCATCATCAGAATAGACCTGATGCAGATTCCATACAGGACACTTACTGGGCTCACCAGGATCAGTTAGCCGGACTCTGGCCGGATCAGTGGGCATGGTTCTTAACTTTTCTTCAACTACACTGGGGTTCTCTCGTAAAGAAATCGTATTGCCATAGGACTTGGACATCTTTTGTCCATCTAAACCCATCATTTTTGCGGCCGGTGTTAACAGAGCCTGAGGTTCTGGAAATATCGCCTTACCAACCCCATCTAGATAACCCGATAGACGTTCACGATCACCGATACTGATATTCTGCTGTGATTCAAGTAAGGCCCTTGCCTTTTCCAATGACTCAGATTCGCCCTGTTCTTGATAACTGCGGCGTAAATCATGATATAGCCGGGCATTTTTTTTACCCATCTTTTTGATCGCGGCCTCTACTTTCTCCTCAAAATCATGTTCACGTCCGTACAAATGATTGAAACGTCGTACCACTTCCCGCGCTAACTCGACATGCGAGACTTGGTCTTCGCCAACGGGAACATGCCCCGCTTTATACATAATGATATCGGCTGTTTGTAATAACGGATAACCAAGAAACCCATAGGTCGTCAGATCCTTATTGGATAATTTTTCTTGCTGGTCTTTATAGCTTGGCACTCTTTCCAACCAACTTAGAGGTGTACTCATACCGAGCAAGAGCTGTAATTCCGCATGCTCAGGTACTCGAGATTGAATAAATAACTTGGCTGCTCCCGGGTTAACGCCGACGGCAAGCCAGTCGATAACCATATCCCAGACACTTTTTTCAATTATTGAAGGGTCTTCATACTCCGTTGTCAGTGCGTGCCAATCTGCAACAAAAAAGAAACACTCATATTCCTGTTGTAAATCCAGCCAGTTTTTAAGAACACCGTGATAATGACCTAGATGCAGTTGACCTGTCGGGCGCATGCCGGACAAGACGCGCTGTTTACCAGTTGTAGACAATCAACAACCTCCTGTGGTCGTTTTGATAAGGGGGACGTAATAAAAGAAACGCATTATACCCAGACTGCCAAGTCGTGACAGAATTTTGTAGGGTTAATTTAGAGCTAAATCACCAAGGCCCAGACCTTCTCGCAATATAACTGGCTCATCACCCGTCATATCAAGGATTGTCGTAAAATCCATGCCGCCTGCTTCGCCATCGATAATCAAATCGACTTGCTTGCCTATCTTTTCATCGATGACATCAGGCTCAGTCTCTGGCAGGCCTTCATTGGGTAATACTAGGCTAATACTGATCATCGGCTCGCCGAGGGCGGACAATAAGGCCAGAGATATTGGGTTATTTGGGATACGAATACCTATCGTTTTTCGTTTTGGATGCTGTAATCGTTTTGGTACGTCTCGTTTTGCCTGCAAAATGAAAGTATACGGTCCTGGCGTCATTGATTTCATCATGCGAAAGGCAGAATTGTTAACTGAGGCGTAGGATGCTATTTCAGAAAGATCACGGCAAAACAGCGTCATATTTTGATCTGCGGGTATTTGGCGTAGTTTCCGAATCCGATCCAAAGCTGTTTTTTCACCCAGACAACAACCCAACGCATATGATGAGTCAGTAGGATAGACGATAACGCCACCTTGGCGAAGAATCGATACCGATTGAGACACTAACCTCGCCTGAGGGTTTTCATTATGTATTTTAAAATATTGGGCCATATATGTGGTCAGATAAAAATTAGGTTATGATTGTAGGCACATCCAACTTCCGTATTGATTCATGAAATTCCTGTTTGATTTTTTCCCTATTGTTGCATTCTTTATAGCGTTCTATATCCCTGAAGATAGAGAACAAGGTATCTACCTGGCGACATACACCATTATGGTGGCAACGTTTCTTCAGATTTGTCTCTATTGGTTGTTATATAAGAAATTTGAAAAAATGCATTTAATCACATTTGTTGTGGTTATTATAATCGGCAGTCTTACTATTTATTTTCACGATGAAAGATTCATCAAGTGGAAACCGACTATCATTAACTGGTGCTTTGCAATTGCCTTAGTTGTAAGCCATTTTGTTGGTGATAAAACACTGTTTCAACGAATGATCAATATGGCGGAAGATAAACTCATATTACCCAATCACGTTTGGCGAAATATAAATATGAGCTGGGCGATATTTTTTACCTTTATCGGTTTTGTTAACCTCTATGTTGCCTTTAATTTTAGTACTGAATTTTGGGTCAACTTTAAAGCTTGGGGTATGACTTTATTAAACCTGACATTTCTAATGGGAATGGGTGTTTATATGTATAAATATATTAAAGAGCCAGAACCAGATTCAAAATCACAGGAAGAATAGACATGTATTACGCAATAATTAGTCAAGACGTTGAAAACAGTCTTGATAAAAGATTGAGCGCTAGACCAGATCACGTTTGCCGTTTACAAGAATTACAGGGTGAAGGACGCTTGTTAATCGCCGGACCACATCCACATATCGACAGTGAAGACCCGGGCCCTGCCGGGTTTAGCGGCAGCTTGATTGTGGCTGAATTTGATTCGCTAGAGTCAGCCCAGGCATGGGCGGATGCAGATCCTTACATTGCCGCCGGAGTATATGAAAACGTCGTTGTTAAACCTTTCAAGAAAGTATTTCCCAGTGCCTGAATCTGATCGCATAGAAATGATACGTCATTGTATCGAATCCGAACTAGCTCCTTCAGCGCTTGAAATTATCGATGAATCGCATATGCATGCCGGACATAGTGGTCATAGCGGTGCTGGACACTTTAAGGTTAAGGTTGTCTCAGCTAAATTTAACGGGCAGCTTCCTCTTGCACGTCATCGCATGGTCTATGCAGCTGTAGACAGTTTAATGCCTGCTGAAATTCATGCCCTTAGTATTGATGCTATTGCATCCAACGAAATTGATTAACAGTGTCTACTTCAACAAAACCTTTTTTAAAATGGCCTGGAGGGAAATACCGTTTAATAGACCGCATTAATAAAAGGTTAGATTCTGGCAAGCGTTTAGTTGAACCTTTTGTCGGCTCTGGTGCCGTTTTTTTAAATACCAATTATGACCGTTATTTATTGGCAGATACAAACCCTGATCTGATTAACCTCTATAATCAACTAAAACAGGATGGTCAGACTTTTATTGATTATTGCCACACATTCTTTACACCTGAAAATAATTCAGAATCAATTTTCTACGCGTTCAGGAAACAATTTAATTCAACCAAAGATATAAAATTAAAATCTGCATTATTCATTTACCTGAATAGGCACTGTTACAATGGTCTTTGCCGATACAATGCCAGTAACGAATTTAACTCCCCGTTTGGTCGATACAAAAAACCCTATTTCCCTGAAAAAGAAATGCAGTATTTTCATCAAGAAGCAAAAAAAGCCAAGTTTATTCATGCTTGTTTCAAAGACACCATGAAAAAAGTAAAAACTGGAGATATTGTGTATTGCGATCCTCCTTATGCACCACTATCAAAAACGGCATATTTCACCGATTACTTTTCAGGCGGTTTTGGCTGGGCTGAACAAATAGAATTGGCAAAGTGGGCCACCAAACTATCTAAACGTGGCATACCCGTTATCATCTCAAATCATGATACTGATAACACACGAACACTCTATAAAGATGCAGGAGCAAAAACGGAAGGTTTTCAAGTTCGCAGAACTATAAGCTGCAATGTTAATAAACGAAATAAAATTGGAGAAATACTGGCTGTATTCCAGCCCTCTTAAACTTAAAAAGTTTGATTATTTTCGGTATTAAACAACCTCTCGCTATTACTTACCACCCAATGAAATTGGGAATCCACCACAAATTGATCTAGATCAATTCAATTATTTTCACATTTTGATACTTTTAATTGGATATTGATATACCAGCCTATTGACCAAAAGAGGTGTTAAATAAAATATTTTAATCTTTCTTATATGAAACAGAGCAGTAGCAGCTAAGCAGGGATAGTATTTAGCACTATCTATTCCATAGCGAAAATTAGATGCCTTTATTGCAAATTCAAATGAAAGAATTATCGTGTACTAAATGCCTGCTTAAGAACTTGTGTATTCCAAAACATTTAAAAGCTGCTGATTTCAAAGAATTTGAGGACATTATTAAACATTCTCACACCTTGAATCGAGGAGAGCATATTCACCATCAGGACGAACCAATAAATTCATTGTTCATTATTCGCTCTGGTTCAGTTAAGCAATATGTCTCTCGAAACAATAACGAAGAACAAATTCTTGATTTTTTTCTGCCAGGTGAACTTATCGGCCTTGATTCATTCAACATGCCATTTTATGGTAATTCGGTTATTGCATTAGAAAGCACAAGTTATTGCACCCTGCCATTATCCAAGTTTAAAAGCTTATATGAGAAAATGCCCATTCTACAGGAGGCGATGCTTAATCTGATGAGCAAGACAATCTCGTCAGAAAAGGAGATGTTACTAAGTGCATGTAATAAATCAGCAGATGCACGCTTTGCCACATTTCTATTAGGTTTATCTAGGCGCTACTCAACTTTGGGATATCCCGAAAATCAAATACATTTATCAATGTCACGACAGGAAATGGGAAATTACTTAGGTCTAACAAGTGAAACCGTGAGTCGCATCATTACTCGATTTCAAAATGACAAGCTTATTTCTGTAAATCAAAAGGACATAAATATACCTAATATGACTAAATTCGAGAATGTTTGCACAAGCATCTGCCATTAGTATTCCCACAGAACACCATTTAAATTGACCAATTTACACATAGCCTAATTCGATATCAGATCAAGATTATCACCTGCCTAGCAATCTCCAATATTAATAATATTCTTCATTGCAGGAATTCTAATATCACTTAGAATGCCCATCATTATCCACCACCCGTGAAGCACCAATCGTAATTGGTGTATATGTAATGAATAACTGTCTCAACCTTACAAAAGAATTAATTAATCGACAATCTGTCACTCCTGAAGATGCGGGGTGTCAGCAGTTGATTGCTGAACGTCTGGAAAAACTAGGATTCAAGTCAACACACTTGCGTTTTGATGACGTCGATAATCTCTGGATCACCCACGGTGATACTGGGCCCTTGTTTGCCTTTGCCGGCCATACTGATGTCGTACCAACAGGCCCAATCGAAGAATGGAAAACTGATCCTTTTAATGCGGAAATAATTGACGGTATGCTTTATGGCCGTGGCGCAGCTGACATGAAAGGTGGAATTGCTGCAATGGTCGTAGCTGCCGAACAATTTGTAGAAAAAAATCCTAATCACAATGGCATAATTGCTTTTCTTATCACTAGTGATGAAGAAGGCCCTGCTATTAATGGCACTAGAAAAGTCATTGAATATTTGAATGACAATGATATCAAGATTGATTGGTGTGTCGTTGGTGAACCTTCTAGCGATAAACAATTAGGTGATGTAATTCGCATCGGTCGTCGCGGTTCGTTAAATGGCATATTAACGATTAAAGGTATACAAGGGCATGTCGCTTTTCCAGAACTTGCCGAAAATCCAATCCATCGTGCCAGTGCATTCCTATCAGAAATATCATCAATCGAATGGGACCAAGGTAATGATTCTTTTCCGGCTACCTCTTTTCAGATATCAAATATTAATGCCGGTACTGGTGTTGAAAATGTTATTCCCGGTTCAGTAAAACTGTTATTTAATTTTCGTTTTTCAACTGAACTCACTGAAGATGATTTAAAATCAAAAATCACCGCATTATTAGACAAGCATAATCTGAATTACGATCTTCAGTGGAAGCTATCAGGACATCCATTTTTAACCAGCACGGGCAAACTGGTCGATGCCACTTGTGAAGCAATTAAAATTGTTTGTGGTATTGAAACGGATTGTTCTACTGGCGGCGGCACATCAGATGGTCGATTCATTGCACCCACAGGTGCAGAAGTCATTGAACTTGGCGTGAGTAATGACACTATTCATAAAATTAATGAATGCGTCAAAGTCGATGATCTGGATACATTAACAAACATTTATACTCATATTCTTGAGCAATTACTTAAAGATTAAAAAAATGATAGAAAAATTTATAGAACGCACTTTATTTTCCAGTCGCTGGTTACTTGCCCCGATTTATCTTGGCTTATCATTCGCGCTTATTGCTTTGGCCATTAAATTCTTTCAGGAATTAATCCATACATTTACCGATGTCATTACGATGAGTGAAGCCGATCTGGTTCTGTCCATTCTTTCAATGATTGACATGTCATTAGTTGGTAGTTTGATTGTGATGGTCATGTTCAGTGGTTATGAAAACTTCGTATCCAAAATTGACCTTGAAGAGGGAGATGAAAAATTGGATTGGCATGGCAAACTAGATGCTGGGACATTAAAACTGAAAGTCGCGGCATCTATTGTCGCCATTTCATCCATTCATTTATTACAAAAATTTATGGAAGTCAGTCAAATACCTGATAATAAGTTAATGTGGTATGTGATCATTCATATGACATTCGTTTTTTCAGCTTTATTACTCGCTTATCTTGATAAAATGGCATTTGCCAGTCATCGAGAACATTAATTAAATAATTTAGACATAAAAAAACCCCGCTTTATGCGGGGTTTTTTATTTACTTCTTTTTAAGTTACGACAAATTATTTTTCATCAAACTGTGCTTCTTCAGTAGAACCCGTTAATGCCGTTACAGAAGATGCGCCGCCTTGAATAACGGTGGTAACATCATCAAAGTATCCCGCACCCACTTCTTGTTGGTGAGATACGAAAGTATAACCGCGTTCACGACCTTCAAATTCAGGCTCTTGAACCATTTCGGTGTAGTGCTTCATGCCTTCGCCTTGTGCATAGTTATGTGCAAAGTCAAAAGTACGGTACCAATTCAAGTGAATACCAGCCAATGTAATGAATTGGAACTTGTATCCTAGTGCAGACAAGTCTTCCTGGAAGCTAGCAATTTGTGAATCACTCAAGTTCTTCTTCCAGTTGAAAGATGGTGAACAGTTATAAGACATCAACTGACCAGGAACAGCTGCTTGTACGGCTTCTGCAAATTCACGCGCATAGCCAATATCAGGTGTACCGGTTTCACACCAAACCAAATCAGCGTATGGCGCGTAAGCAACACCGCGGCTAATAGCTTGTTCCATACCATTTTTAACACGGTAAAAACCTTCAGGAGTACGATCACCAGTAAGGAATGGCTTATCATTTTCGTCAAAGTCACTGGTTACCAGATTTGCAGCTTCAGCATCGGTACGAGCCAAAACAATAGTAGATGTGCCCATAACGTCAGCCGCCATACGAGCAGCGGTTAATTTTTGTACTGCTTCCTGAGTTGGAACCAATACTTTACCACCCATGTGACCACACTTCTTAACAGCAGCAAGTTGATCTTCAAAGTGAGCGCCAGCAGCACCAGCAGCAATCATGTTCTTCATTAATTCAAACGCGTTCAAAACACCACCGAATCCGGCTTCAGCGTCAGCTACGATAGGCAGGAAGAAATCAATAGCTTCTTCTTCAGATAATTTGCCATCAGCAATATTTTTCCATTGGATTTCATCAGCACGTTTAAAGGTGTTGTTGATACGACGAACCATCGTTGGAACAGAATCGTATGCATACAAAGATTGATCCGGATACATGGTTTCAGAAGTATTACCATCAGCAGCAACCTGCCAACCTGACAGATATACAGCTTCTAGACCGGCTTTAGCTTGTTGCATAGCCTGACCCGCAGTAATCGCACCAAAAGCGTTCACATAGCCTTTTTTAGAAGTACCATTCACTTTTTCCCAAAGTTTTTCCGCACCTCTTTGTGCAAGCGTATGCTCAGGCTGGACACTACCGCGAAGACGTACGACGTCTTCAGCACTGTAATCACGTTTAACATTTGCCCAACGTGGGTTTGTTGCCCAGTCTTTTTCTAAATCTTTAATTTGTTGTTCTCTACTGCTCATGGGAATTTCCTCCTGCTAAATAGTTAGACGAGTCGTTCAAAACAGACTCTGATCCCAATGTTTTCAAATTCACCAAAACCGTACTAAGTATGGCGCTAAATTTTAGGGACGCTAAAAATAATGAGATCTCTACTATTTAGCAAGCTAATTATGTTAATAATTAGTATTAATAATACTAATACTTAAACTATAATAATGACTTATGAGCCGTTTCTACTATAAACAAAATCGCCTGAAACAATTGAGAGCATTTTGTTATGCCGCACAACTGAAAAGCATGTCCAGAGCGGCTGAACAAATGTTTCTCAGTCAGCCATCTATTTCGCTTTTAATTCAATCACTTGAAAAGGACCTAGGGCAACGTTTATTTGATAGAAAAGGTCCTAAAATTGATCTAACAACGGAAGGCACAACACTATTTGAAATGTCTCTCCCTTTGGTTGAAGGGCTAGAAACCCTGCCAGAAAGCTTTTTAGAAAAGTGCAAACAATCCGTCATAGGCAGCCTCAATATTGCCGCCGTCGAGGCAATCATCCTCTATACCTTGCCAGATATCATCAAACGCTACACAGAGTCATTCCCGGATATTCATATTAAGCTCAATAATTGTGCTGCGGCAATTGGTGTTGAAAAAGTGCGTAATGGCGAAGTTGATTTTGCTATTGGCTCAACTCTTAACGTCCCTGATGACGTCGCTTATTTACCAATTTACACATTTGAGCCTGTTTTAATCACCCCAATCGGTCATCCACTGGCGTCAAAAAAGCAGCTAAATATGCATGACATTAGCCAATATGGTTTGATTTTATCACCGCAACATATGTCTACCTGGCAAATGGTTGATTTGGTGTTTAAACAATATAATGTTGATTACAAAGTAAATTTAGAAGCGGGTGGTTGGGAAGTGCTCAAGAAATACGTAGAAAATGGTCTAGGCGTATCGATAGTCACGGATATTTGTCTATCGGGTAATGAAAGACTAGAGCGAGTGCCATTAACACAGTTTTTCCCGAAAAGGACCTATGGTTTATTTCTGCGTAAAGGCAAGGTCCTATCCCCAGCCGCGCGTGAATTTATTCAATGTATTGACCCACAAGCACTGGAGCAGTTTAGAACCGAGGAAAGCCGTAAGCAAAAAAACACAGAACTTGATATTCAACCAAGAGTCACAATATAAGTAATGGCACAAATTATGCCTAAGTAAATATAGAAAAAATTACTTGAAAGTGACTATGAGAAGGTATCATTATTAGCACAAGAGATTATGAGTAAAGATGCATACATTAAATTTACAAGAGTTAAATAGATATGTCAGACAAAGCTGACAACACTTTTGATGATGACTTGGCAGTTGAAGAAGCCAAGCCAAGAGTCAAACGACCTCCACTATTTAAAGTCGTTTTGCTAAACGATGACTACACACCAATGGATTTCGTTGTGCATATTCTGGAAGTGTTCTTTTCGGTTGATCGAGAAAACGCGACCCGCATCATGCTAGAAATTCATACAAGCGGTAAAGGTGTATGTGGCGTATTCACCCATGAAATTGCAGAAACAAAAGTCTCACTGGTTAATGATTACTCTCGAGAAAATCAACACCCACTCCTTTGTATAATGGAAAAAGCCTGATAGGTGACTCATATGCTTGATAAAGAACTAGAACAAACATTAAATAATGCATTTAGAGAAGCAAGAGAACAGCGCCATGAATTTATGACCGTTGAACATCTTCTGCTTGCCTTACTTGATAATATGTCTGCCACTAATGTACTCAAAGCTTGTGGCGCAAACCTGAATAGTCTTCATAGTGATCTAATAAGTTTTATTCAAGAAAACTCCCCAATCATAGAAGATGACGATGATCGCGATACACAGCCCACATTAGGTTTTCAACGGGTATTACAACGTGCCGTTTTTCATGTGCAATCTTCTGGCAAAAAAGAAGTGACCGGCGCAAATGTATTGGTCGCTATCTTTGGCGAACGTGAATCACACGCTGCTTATTTTCTAAGCCAACAAAATGTCGCTCGCTTAGATGTTGTTAATTACATTGCGCATGGCATCGCCAAGATAAATGATGAACACGATAATGAAGAGAACGTAAACGATATCGAAGACGGCTCAAGTCAAGATGACTCTTCTGAGAGCCCGCTTGAGAAGTATGCTGTAAATCTTAATGAAGAAGCCATGCAAGGCAAGATTGACCCGCTTATCGGTAGACAAATTGAAGTACAGCGCACAATCCAGATACTTTGCCGTCGTCGCAAGAACAATCCTTTGTACGTTGGTGAAGCGGGTGTTGGTAAAACTGCTATCGCAGAAGGCTTAGCGAAACTAATCGTTGATGGTGATGTGCCTGAAGTCTTATTAGACTCTGTCATTTACTCACTTGATTTAGGCGGTTTATTAGCTGGAACAAAATACCGAGGTGATTTTGAGAAACGCTTGAAAGGTGTCATCAATCAATTGAAAAAAGAAGAAGGCTCTGTCCTATTTATCGATGAGATTCACACAATAATTGGTGCAGGTGCTGCATCAGGTGGTGTGATGGATGCATCGAATATTATCAAACCTGTATTAGCCTCTGGCGATTTGAAATGTATCGGTTCAACTACCTATCAGGAATATCGAGGTATCTTTGAAAAAGATCGCGCGCTTGCACGACGTTTTCAGAAAATCGATGTGGCAGAACCTTCAATTGATGAAACAGTGAAAATCCTAGAAGGATTAAAATCGCGCTTCGAAGAACATCACCAAA
The DNA here is from genome assembly GCA_021773235.1 of Gammaproteobacteria bacterium. Lineage (GTDB taxonomy): Bacteria > Pseudomonadota > Gammaproteobacteria > Eutrophobiales > Eutrophobiaceae > UBA7359. The sequence continues at coordinate 24,749 of JAJFKL010000025.1, forward strand.
TTCGATATACCCATCAAGCATTACGCACTGCTGCTGAATTAACTGAACGTTATATTAATGACCGTCATTTACCTGATAAGGCCATTGATATCATCGATGAAGCTGGCGCAGCTCAACAATTGGTTGCTCCTTCTAAAAGAAAGAAAACCGTCGGTGTGAATGATATTGAAAATATCATTGCCAAGATTGCCCGTATCCCAGCGAAGACAGTGTCATCTTCTGATAAAGATGTTATTCGGAAACTTGAGCGTAATCTTAAGATGGTTGTGTTTGGCCAAGACGAGGCCATTACTACATTATCGAATTCAATTAAGATGTCACGTTCTGGCTTGGGCAATCCAAATAAACCAATAGGTAATTTTCTTTTTGCTGGCCCAACAGGTGTTGGTAAGACAGAGGTCACGCGTCAGCTTGCGATACAAATGGGTGTTGAATTGGTCCGTTTTGATATGTCTGAATACATGGAACGCCATACTGTTTCAAGATTGATAGGTGCACCTCCTGGTTATGTTGGTTTCGACCAAGGTGGCTTGTTGACTGATGCTATTAACAAACAACCACACTGCGTATTATTACTCGATGAAATAGAGAAAGCGCACCCGGACGTGTTTAATATCCTCCTGCAAGTATTTGATCACGGCACACTAACCGATGCTAATGGTCGTAAATCAGATTTCCGTAATGTCATCATAGTCATGACCACTAATGCGGGCGCGGATCGAATGAGTCGCGCTTCAGTAGGTTTCACAACGCAAGACCATACTGGTGATGCTATGGCAAGTATCAAACAGATGTTCAGCCCTGAATTCCGTAATCGACTAGATGCCATAATTCAATTCAATGCACTGGACAAACGCACCATTGCGAATGTCGTCGATAAGTTCTTGATTGAACTCGAGGCACAACTCGACGAGAAGAAAGTCACTGTTGATGTGACAGAAGAAGCGCGTGAATGGCTAGCAGTTCACGGTTACGACAAGATCATGGGCGCACGCCCTATGGCACGATTGATTCAAGAAAAGGTAAAACGTGCCTTGGCTGAAGAGCTCCTGTTCGGCGAACTAGAGCACGGTGGAGATGTTGTTATTACTATTGAAAACGACGATATTGCCGTCGAAATAAAAGAAGACGCAGAAGAAGAATTAGAAGGCGCTGTTTAAGGCGCCTTCTAATTAGAGATTTAATTGTTTTACCAACGCCTTTGAATTGCGTTGATAGTTATAGATTTCCTGCTTTTCCAGCGGCAGTGAACTGATCTCAGTTTCAACAAAACCTCTTTCTATAAACCAATGCTCTGTTTGTGTGGTTAAAGCCAATAATGTCTTTGTGCCATTACTTAGCGCAAGTGCTTCTATGGTTTTGTACAGCATTTCACCCATAGATTGATTTTGATAATCAGGATGCACGACCACGCATGCCAGTTCCATCACTTTTTCTTTTGGATAATCATGTAATGCCGCACAAGCGATAACGGTGCCATCACGCACCAACACAATGTAATCATCAATATCAACTTCAATCTTATCCAGTGAACGTTCCACAAGTATCCCTTGTTGCTCCAAGGGTTCGATCAATTCATAAATACCGGCAATATCATTTACTGTAGCCTGACGAATAGTATCGTAAGGTGTACTTGTTAATAATGTCCCTACTCCATCAAGTGTAAAGAGTTCTTGCAAGAGACCACCATCAATATTTTGATCAACATAATGAATGCGTTTAACACCAGACTCACAGGCCTTGATGCCTTGTGCTAATGCGGTTTCAGGTGTCTCATCGATATTCTTTGTACCATCAGCACCAAGCCTGCTTATAGCTTCTTTACAGGTAAGCTGTCTAATTGTTTCTCCGTTATCATCTTTCAATATTTTAGAATTATTAAACATGATGAGTTTATCCGCCGCCAGATCAATAGCAACTTGAGTCGCGACTTCAATTGAGCTGAGATTAAAGACCTCACCCGTAGTCGAATAGCCCAATGGGGTTATCAATACTATTTCACCAGCTTCAAGCCGAGTGTTAATAGTTTCTTTTTCTATGCTTCTAACCCTGCCCGTAAGATTAAGATCAACACCATTAAGAACGCCATAAGGTCTACCCGTTACGTAATTACCAGAGGCAACCTTGATGGCAGAGTCTGCCATCGGCGAGTTAGGTAATCCCATAGATAACAATGCTTCAATTTTGATTTTTACATCGCCGACTGCTTGCGTCACGCTGCTGATTGAAGCTTCATCGGTGACACGTAAAGCACCGCAGTATTCTGGCGTAACATTTCTTTCTTTTAATAAGTTATCTATCTGCGGTCTTGCACCAAAGACAATAACCAGTTTAATCGCCAAACTGTTAAGTAAGGCTAAATCATGAATCAAATGTGAAAAACCATCAGACGCAACAACATCACCACCCATTTGCAAAACAAATGTTTTGCGCGTGTGTGCGTGTATATATGGAGCGGCGCCTCTAAAGCACTCTACAAAAGCGTTTTTATCATCCATTATTGTTTTTCACTATATTATTGGTTCGCTACTTTGATTCACAAAAATGATTAAGCATCTTTGACAAGATGTTAATCATCGGTTCAATTCTATTGATCTGTAAATATTCATTCGGTTGGTGAGCGACATCAATATCACCCGGGCCGAGGATAACGGTCTCTATGCCCATGCCATTAAAAAAGGGTCCCTCTGTACCAAACGCGACCGATTCTGAAGCATGGTTTGTCAATTTTTCACTTAGCGTTATTATCTCACTGTTCTTTGACGTCTGCATCGGCGGAATACCATCAAACATTGCATTAAACTCAACTTTTAAACCCGATGCAGCCAATGTCCCCTGAACTATGTTTCGTAATTTTTTATTCAATTCTTCAAGTTTCATTCCCGGCAACATTCTTAAATCCAGAGATAATTCACAACTGGCACAAATACGGTTCGGACTATCACCACCATGTATTCTGCCAAAATTCATTGTTGGAACCGGTATTTTAAAATCTTCATTTATGAATTCAGATTGCAATTCATCACGCCATTCACGCAAGGCAGCAATAACATCATGCATACCTTCGAGTGCGCTATTACCTAAGTTTGGATCACTAGAGTGTCCCGAACGCCCTAGTATCTGAATTTCTTCAATAATAATCCCTTTATGCGTGTGTATTGGTTTCAGTCCTGTCGGCTCACCAATAACACAATAACGACCTGACACTTTATTCTGGTCTTGTATTAGTCTCGCACCTGACATGGTGCTTTCTTCATCAGCCGTTGCGACAATGGTAATTGGATTACTAAATTTAGTATCGGCAAGTCTTTCCAGCACTTCAAGAATGATGGGGAAAAAGCTCTTCATATCTGCCGTACCCAATCCATAGTAGCAATCGTTCTTCCTGGTTAAAGTAAATGGGTCCGTATCCCAGCCACTTAAATCATATGGCACGGTGTCTGTGTGACCGGATAAAACAATACCTCTATCATTCCCGTCCTGACCTTCTCCCTTCTTGGCGATTAAATTACATTTTTCTGGATTGTCGCTTACAGGCATGATTTCGCAGGCGAAACCAAGCGCATCGAACCAATTCGCTAGTGCATCAATGACATTGCGATTACTCATATCATGAGCAGGGTCGATACTGCTAACCGAGGGCAAACGGATTAATTCCGCAAAGCAGTCTTCAAATTTTGGTGTTTTTCTCATCTTGTTATCTTTTTTTATACTTTATATAGCTACGTGCCTATTGTATTCTATCGCACCTTTGCTAACCGACTGAAATGTAATTTAAAAATGGCTAATAAACTCAACAAATACTCAACCATCATAACCCAGCAAAAATCCCAAGGCGCTTCCCAAGCCATGCTTTATGGCACCGGAATGACCGAAGCCGATATGGACAAGGCTCAGGTGGGTATCTCCAGTGTCTGGTACGAGGGAAATACCTGCAATATGCATTTGAATGACTTGGCTGCCAAAGTCAAAGAAGGTGTCAGCAAAGCAGGACTCATCGGTATGCGCTTCAACACCATCGGCGTTAGCGACGGTATTTCTAACGGTACTGATGGCATGAGTTATTCATTACAGTCACGAGACATAATCGCGGATTCCATTGAAACAGTAATGGCAGCGCAATGGTACGACGCCAACATTTCTATTCCCGGTTGTGACAAAAATATGCCCGGTTGCGTTATTGCAATGGGACGCCTCAATAGACCATCGCTCATGGTATACGGCGGCACGATCAAACCGGGTCATCATAAAGAACAAAAACTGGATATTATCTCTGCCTTTCAGGCCTACGGTGAATTTATCGCTGGCAGTATAAGTGATGATGAACGCATGGAAGTGGTCAAGAAATCTTGCCCTGGCCCAGGTGCATGCGGTGGTATGTATACCGCCAATACCATGGCCTCTGCTATTGAAGCGCTGGGTATGTCACTCCCCTATTCTTCTTGTACTCCGGCGGTTGATCCTGGAAAAGAAGAAGAATGTTTAAGAGCGGGCGAAGCAATTAAAAACTTATTAGAAAAAGATATTAAACCGCGTGACATTATGACGCGTGAAGCGTTTGAAAATGCAATGGTGATTATTATTGCACTCGGTGGTTCAACCAATGCCGTTTTACATTTGATCGCCATGGCGCGTGCTGTCGATGTAGATTTAAGCCTTGATGATTTTCAAACCGTTAGTGATCGTATACCTTTCATTGCTGACTTAAAACCGAGTGGTCAGTATGTAATGGAAGACTTACACAACATCGGTGGTGTCCCTGCAGTCATGAAATATCTGTTGGAAAACGGTTTAATCAATGGTGACTGCTTAACCGTTACCGGTAAAACAATCAAAGAAAACTTGTCTGATGTTCCCGGCCTGAAAGAAGGTCAGGAAATTATTACGCCTTTGGATAAACCGATTAAAGATTCAGGTCATATCCGAATTCTAAAAGGTAACTTTGCGCCGGAAGGTTCTGTTGCCAAGATCACCGGTAAAGAAGGCTTAACTTTCACCGGCCCGGCTCGCGTGTTTGATTCCGAAGAAGATATGATCAAAGCGTTGGAAGATAAACAAATTGAAAAAGGCAGTGTCATTATCATCCGTTACGAAGGACCGAAAGGCGGCCCAGGTATGCCGGAAATGTTAAAGCCAACTTCGGCTGTAATCGGTGCCGGTTTAGGTAAAGATGTTGCCATGATCACTGATGGCCGATTTTCTGGCGGTTCACATGGCTTTATCATTGGCCATGTTGCACCAGAAGCACAGGAAGGTGGCCCCATTGCCTTAGTTAAAGATGGCGACACAATAATAATTGATGCCAATAAAAATTCGATTGATGTTGATATATCCGATGAGGAAATGAATAAGCGTAAAAGCGAATGGACTATGCCTGCTTATAAGGCTACACGTGGAACTCTTTATAAATATATCAAGAACGTGAAATCAGCTTCGGAAGGTTGTGTCACTGATGAATAAAATCACTTAGCTGTTTTATTGATAAGCTATAATAAATAATACAATGTCAGAATCAGAACCTCCCAAGATTGAAGTTCAAAAGAACAACCCATTGCACGGCATTAAGCTTGAGGCATTGTTAACGGAGTTGTTAGAGCATTACTCTTGGGAAGATTTGGCCACTGCGATGAACCTCAATTGTTTCAAGAGTAACCCCAGCATCAAATCAAGCTTGAAGTTCCTGCGCAAGACGCCTTGGGCTAGAGAGAAAGTAGAGGGGTTTTATCTTTATAAATACAAACGTCTACCGAGACCTGATGACGAACAATATGAACTGCCCCCACGGGATAGAACTATTCCTCTTGATCAACAACCTGGCTCACCGGCTAAAATAATTGCAAAGAAGCCTGAACAACGAGACATTCCCTCATCAAACGAGAGCCCAACAATACCGGAAAACGTTTGGGGGAATTGGAAAAAAGACTCCTGATAGCCTCATAAACAGGCAACGGTCTGTAACATGCTGCCTAATTACTCTCTGTGGCTGTTATGTGCCACATTTAATTTAATACTATTACCAACGTTCTGAATCTAGTCTGGTAAAAGCTCAATGATTAAACAGTTTTTATAATATATATACTAACTATAATGCATTATTCAGTTAAGCTAATAATAACTACGGGGAATCATATTGAGAGCTACAGATAAAACTCTACTCGAACAAATGCAAATCAATGATATTGAAATTTTGCGACGTATGGAGTTATTAGGTCTTGATAAAGCATCTCTGGATTTATTGGCAAAACAAAAATTGATTATTGAAGAAAGCATTGACACTATTGTTGATGAATTTTATGAAAAACAAACTGAGATAGATGAAATATCCTTGTTGATTGGAGATGCAGATACATTACAACGATTACATACTGCACAGCGTAAATATATTATTGATCTATTCGCAGGCCATTATGATAGCGAATATGTAAATAATAGATTGCGTATTGGTCTGGTACATAAACGAATCGGTGTAGAACCAAAACTATACCTTTCAGCAGTAAGAACTCTAAAAGAAATTTTATTCAAGTCCTTGGAAAATATCATAGAAAATAAAAGTGAATTAAGCGAATCTTTAACCGCCCTTGATAAACTATTATATTTTGATACGACGCTTGTGTTTGATACCTATATTGATAGCCTCGTAGGAGAGATAGAAACTGCTAAAAGAAAAGCAGAACTCTATGCAAAAAGCCTGGAAACAAAAGTCGCTGAAAGGACAAGGCAATTGGAGGATCAGGCAAAACAAGATCCACTAACCGGCATATTCAACCCAAGAGCTATGCAAGAATCCCTCAGAAGAGAGCTTATATCAGCCAAAAGACGAAATACCATTCTTTCGGTGGTCTATTTTGATGTTGACAATTTTAAAAGTATTAATGACACGTTTGGACATATTGAAGGTGACGAAATTCTTAAATTTATAGCGACTTCTTTAACTAACTGCATCAGAGAAACTGATATACCGTGCCGCTATGGCGGTGATGAATTCTGTCTTATATTACCTGAGTGTGAAATTAAGGAGGCTCAATCTGTCTGCGGAAAAATAATAAAAAAATTTAGTGATAAATACCCGGACTTTTCTATTAGCATAGGAATAGCGGAGACAGGCGGAGAAGATTATATTGATGCTGACCAACTCATTAAATCAGCCGATGAAAAGATGTATCTGGCGAAAAAGGAAGATGGTTCTAAAATAGTCATTTAAACAGTATTCTGGAAGAAGCTTGCGTCAGTTGTTTAGTAAAGCAACCATTAACTCATTGAGCCACGATATTTTTTATAATACTTGATTACTTTTTTGACGTAGTTACGAGTTTCTTTATACGGTGGAATCTTATTGCCGTATTTTTTTACAGTACCTTCTCCCGCATTATAAGCAGCTAGTGCCAGCGTTAAATCATTTTTAAATAGCTTCAATAAATATCGTAAATAACGTGAACCGCCATAGATATTTTGTTTTGGATCACGCCGATTACTGACACCATATTGTTTTGCTGTTGCCGGCATTAATTGCATCAACCCTACTGCACCAGCACGCGAGATCGCATTTGGGTTATAAGATGATTCAGCCGTAATAACAGCGTGTAATAGCGTGTGTGGGAGTTTGTACATCTTCGCGACACTTCTTATCGTTGGGTCAAACTTTCTCTGATTTTTTACCCAATTAAAATTCTTAGGTAATTTAGCTTCTTCCCAGCCTTTCCATGTTTTAACCAGTCGCTTGTATCCCGTATGAGTGGGTTTATCAGTCAGGATGACACGGCCATGTTTATCGACATATTTATAGATATCCGCCTGACTCGGCATCGAAATAAGCGAGAAGATAAAAATAAAGACTAATGTAACTTTATTATTAGGCATGTGGTCTCAAATTAATTAAAGTATTTTTGAACTAATTTACTTAACTTTATAACAAATATAGAGTTATTTGAATAATTATCAATGCAAAAACGCCAGCAATAACGTCATCCAGCATGATACCAAAGCCACCATGCACCTTCTTGTCTGCTATTGATATAGGCCAAGGCTTAAGAATATCGAAAATCCTGAACAGTATAAATCCTATTAAAATCCACACCCAGCTTTTTGGCACCATAAACATGGTAATAAAATAACCCACGATCTCATCCCAGACTATGCCGGGGTGATCATGGACATTCAGCGCTTTTGCCGTGTAATCACATAAAAAGACACCCACGATAAACGCCAAAGCAACTATGCCAAGATAAATCTTCCAATCCAGCACAGGAAATAGAATAAATAGCACTACGCCAATTACAGTACCCATAGTACCGGGCATTTTTGGTGCAAGCCCACTGCCAAACCCGAGCGATAAACAATGAGCTGGATTTAAAAGCAATTTTACGGGAACTTGCGTTTTGGACTGCTTGTCCATAGATTCATTCATAGCGAAATACTAATCGATACCATTAAAATGTTAATGATATGCGTAATGTCCTTTTAAGTCTGCTACTTCTCTTAATACCGGCTATTAGTCTTGCGGGTGAAGCAGATGTATTATCTGCAGAAGTAGAACATATCGGTGGTGATCTTTATCGTTTTAAAGTAACCGTACAACATAATGATGAAGGTTGGGAGCATTTCGCAAAAGCATGGGAAGTACTTAGCTCAGATGGTACAAAATTAGGTGCGCGCATATTGCAACACCCACACATTAATGAACAACCGTTTACTCGTTCAATGACAGGCACTATTCCAAAACAGATTAATAAAGTGACCATACGAGCGTATGATCTAATACATGAATTTGGCGGAAAAAAATTAACAATAGATATTAACAAGGATAAACAAGATGACATTAACTAGAACACTACTCATTGCATGCACATTATTATCATTAGTAACACTCAATGCACATGCTGATGGTCACGGACTCGATGCCGCAGTCAACGCTGCTAATAGAAGCGCCGAAAACAAAGCGCGTGATATCTATCGTCATCCAAAAGAAACATTACAGTTTTTTGATATAAGTCCTTCAATGAACGTACTGGAAATATTACCGGGCCGCGGTTGGTATACTGAAATACTTGCGCCCTACCTCGCTGAAAAAGGACACCTTACCGTTGCCAGTTTTGGGGCGAACCATAAGTCAAAATATCTGGCAAAAGTGCACAAAGACTTCGTAATGAAAGTAGATGCCGAACCGAATGTCTATGGCAAGGTCGATGTTGTCTTATTTCAAGAAGATAGCTTCCTCAAAGCAATCCCCGATGCATCATTGGATATGGTGGTTACTTTTCGCAATTCGCACAATTGGATCCGTTATGGTGGCATAGAAGAGATCTACGCTGCTTTTAGTCGTGTCTTGAAACCCGGTGGTATCTTAGGCGTTGTACAACACCGTGCCGCTAAAGGTAGTGATCCAAAAGCGTCAGCTGAAAAAGGCTATATCCCGAAATCTTATTTAATTGATTTAGTGGAGAATCACGGCTTTGAAATGATCGGTTCATCTGAAATCAACGCCAACCCCAAAGACACCAGAGATCATCCTGAAGGTGTTTGGACACTACCACCAAGTTATCGTTTGAAGGATGTCGATAAAGAAAAATATACCGCAATTGGCGAAAGCGACCGTATGACTTTACGTTTTGTTAAAAAGTGAATGAAATAAACATTACAGCCAAGTTATTTTTATTACTTGGCTCAGCGAATGCCGCGCTAGCCGTAATGCTCGGTGCCTTTGGTGCGCATGCACTGAAGGCACGACTTGATGTTAGTCTGTTGAAGGCCTATCACACCGGCGTGGAGTATCACTTCTATCACGCCCTCGGGCTGATACTCGTCGGTGTTATTGCAATGAATTTACCCGCCAATATCTGGCTTAAAAGCTCAGGCTGGTCGATGTTTGTTGGCATCATTCTTTTTTGCGGCAGCCTTTACCTGATGAGTATTTTTAACCTACGTTGGCTAGGCATGGTTACTCCTATAGGTGGCTTACTATTTATTCTTTCCTGGGTAAGTCTTTGTATCGCTATCTTAAAAAATTAAACCAATGAATAAATTTGAAAAACCATTACTTATTTTACTCATCGTCTCATTCTATTCATCTTCATATGCAGGAGATTTAGAAGAACAGATCAATAAGGCCTGCCTGCGCCATGCCATATCGTTAGTGACAAAATTACAAACAGATGTAGTAAAAGACTTGAATCAGAATCAATCTGATCAGGCACTCAAGATCGCAACTGATTCTTGTCAGGCCTATTTAAATAAAGAATTTGCCGAAACAACAATATCCAACAATGATTCAGACGATAAACAAACAGACTCACTCACAGAAAAGATACTGAGTGGTGAGGTAGTTAGAAAGGACGGCAATAAACGTTTATTGAAAAGACATTAGCTTTGTATTGTTCTATTTTTAACCTGACATCTGTACTAACTCAGACACCTCAAGTGAACCACCAATATCAAGAAATGGGCAAGCCTTAGCACTTTCCAATGCAGATTCCATAGAATCCGCTTCAATGATTGTGTAACCAGACATCATCGTTGTACCGCCATCAGTAACACTACCGTCAGAATTTACAGTGCTCTTATCCTTAAGCGGGTTCATCGGACTAACTGCAGATTCACCCAACGAAGCAATCCACTCCATGTATTTCGAAAAATGTTGCTTCCTTTCTTCTGGGCTAGAGGGCTGATTGCCACCTAGATAAACAATTACGTATTGGGGCATTTTTTCTCCTTTTTTAGAATTTTGCGGGAAGTTATAAGTGTCGTTAAACCAGAATTCATAAATATATACTAATTGTAAATAAGGAAATATGCAGTAAAAATTAGTGCTAACCAAACTACTATTACTGTCATGATTCCGAGTATCTTAAGTACAGAATGATTGTCCTGTGTAGTGTTCCCTGATATTAATGCGGCTTCTGCTTTGACTTCTTCCGGGGTTAGCTTCATCACAATACCGTAGGCTATTGGGATTAATATGATTTCATCGAGCAGTCCAATAACGGGAATAAAGTCGGGGATGATATCTATTGGACTAATGATGTAGGCCAAAGTCAGGATGACAATTGCTTTTGCATACCAAGGCGTGCGTTTGTCACGCATTGCTGATATCAATAAGGCAATCTTTTCTGTCACGTTTTATATAAAGGCTCCAACTTCCCCTTCACAACTACTGACTGCTTATTATCGAAAGACTGTGATTCAAAACTTTTTAAGAAGCTTGTTCCATCCCATTCTGTTGCTGAACTTCCATAGAGACAATTATTAAGCTCGTCCAGCTTAACCATAAAACCTTCATCGCTGTATTCTTTTAGCGTATTAAGATTATTAATGTTTTTATCTGTCCAATGACCCTTTGCCCAGTCTAGCAAGGCTTGTTGGGTTAGTTTTGGTTCATTATTTTTACAGGCTTGTTGTATTTTCTTTAGATTTTTGCGGTCAGAGATATTTTCTTCTGCTTTAGTATCAGTAACAGAATTACTACGCTTACTTTTCCAGAAGAGAATTACTGTTAATAGCCACAGCACAAGCAAGAACAAACTCACCCATCTCCAAATGGGTTCTTCTTTAGTTAACACCATTGGTGCTAAATTATTTTGTTCATTATTTTCTGATTCAGTTGCTGTAGCCTGATCTAATGTTCCCTGTTGCTTAATAACATTATCTACTGGTACTGGAGCGGTACTACTCTCGATGTGAATATTGCGTTCAGGCAAGTCTGCAACTTCCATTTTGTCGGTCTCTGTATTCCACCAAGGAATTTTGATCGCGGGTAAAGTGAAATCACCACCTTCCGTTGGGATTATCGCCATCTTGTCACGTCGAACACCAATATAACCATCCGCATTATTCGATTCGTCAAACTCTGGTTGATCAGGGTACTGCTTGAGAGTGTCTGGTAAGTGACTCTTTATTTCAGGTAAATGACTTGCCGCCAGACCATTTGCTTTCAGCGTCAAGGTACGTGTTGTCGCTTCACCTTGTTCCAGCTTTGATGGATCGACTGACCATTGTTCTTCAATAGTTAGTTGATTGGCTGGTAACCAGGTATCTCCCGTAAAAGAATCCGGAATAGGTTTTACATTTATTTCTACTGGCTTGGAGCGCCTTACAACTGATGTTGGTTGATTAAATCGATCGAAACTAAAAAAACCACCCGTGCCACCCGTTTGCCCCTGGAAGACGATAGGTTGAATGGTCATTGGCCCACTACTTTGTGGAAAGATAACGTATTGACGTTCAATGACTACGTAACGTTTACCATTACGTTGTGTTTCAAAACTGCTGTCTTCTCCAAGCTTGTTGATTACCGCCTGCCCGCCTGTAACTTCGGGTTCAGATAGACTGGCATTATTGGTTACTATTGCACGATACAACCTGACAGTATAAACAAGCTGCTCCTGTACATAAGGCGACTTCGTATTTACTTCAACATCGAGAAAAATATTATCCGTGCTACTGCCCTTTGTTGTTGGTGACCCAGCAAGAACATTGATAGAAAGTGGTCTGGTTAACTCTTTATCAAATCGTATTGAAGGAATCCCTAAGGTTCCTGTTTTGTTCGCGATAAGAGTAACAATCCACATTTGTGTATAACTTATTTTGCCATTGGTAATTTGTGTATTACTGCGATGGCGCGTATCGAGCACCGTAAATGAGTTAGTTAATGAGCTAAAATCTGGTTTCGCATCAACCTTCTGATCACTTTCAAAGATAAGATGAAATGATTCATCGACCACGACAGGGTCTCGATCTACTTTAACTGTTATTTCTGCCATGAGTAGTTGGCTAAATATTAATAACAATAATGTAAAAATAATTTTCATTTCTATATGAAGCTTTATATCTAGCATACTATCTTTTCCTATAAACAATATTGCCACAGAGTACACAGAGAAAAACTGGCAAAATTCTTGTTTTATTCTCTGTGTACTCTGTGCCCTCTGTGGCTTTATATAAATTACCAATATTTTTCATTGCTTGATGACTGCCTTCTTTGTTGTTGGTATTGATATTTAAATTTACGTCTTAATAATCCAGAGGGATCATCAGGGATACGGCGCAACCATTGCTCTGTTGCCTGTTGTTCTTCATCGAGTTCTTTTTCTTCTTGCGTAGAGGCTTGCGCCTGCTCTTGTTCTTCCTCTTCTTTGTCGCCAGATTCTTTTGCTTGTTGCTCTTGCTTCTCTTGTTCAGATTGTTGCTGTTCTTCTGATTCTTGTTGTTTGCCGTCTTGTTGCTGCTCTGAACTATTTTGTTCTTCTTGTTGCTGCTGCTCCGACTGTTGTTCTTCGGAGTTTTCTTGTTTATCTGATTCTTCCTGGTCTGTTTTTTCTTGGTCTGACTCTGATTGCTGTTCTTTTGACTCTGAGTCTTCTTTTTGTTGCTGATCCGACTGCTCGTCTGATTTCTGATCTGAATCAGATTGTTGTTGCTGTTGTTTCTCCAGTTCCTTTTTAATCAAGTCACGGTTAAATATCGCATCTTCGTGTTCTGGTTTGCTCTCCAGAACCTCATCATAGGCAGCAATGGCATCTTCAAAGCGTCCCTGTTTTGCCATGGCATTGGCTCGATTATAAATACTGCGCGTATCCTTTTGTTCATTCAATAGTTCTTCAACTGTTTCAAAATCACCTTTACGATAATTTGCCGCTGCTTTCCATTCCTTATTGTTAAATAACTCAGAAGCTAGCTCAGTCTGTTCACTATTAAGGGCACGCATCGCCTGCTGATTGTTATTTAACCACAGGTCGTCCCATTCAAATGCCATAGCATTTTCAGGAACCTGTATAAGGACACAAAGAAATAATGCTAGATAACCTCGGCGAAACCCAAAGGCAACGATAGGCAGGATTAATAATATTAACCAAGGTCCAAATTCGCGCCATCGATCAGTTTCGAATTGAGATTTCGTTTCATTGGTTTTTTCAAAACCGCTATTAAATAGACGATTGAGCCGTTCTATATCGCTATCGCCTAACTGACTTGTTTCATAATATCCTCCACCCGAACTCGCCATTATTCGGAGGGCGCCTTGATTTAACTTCGGAACCACTATCGTCCCGGCTTTATCTTTTAGAAAGCCACCATCACCTAGTTTCACAGGGGCACCTTCATCTGTACCTACACCCAATATAGAGACCTTATACCCACGTCGGTTTGTTTTACTAAAATATTTCTCAAACTGTCTATCGACTTCATCTGTGACTAGCAATATATGCCCTTCACTGTTACCTGCTTGCTTTAATAATTCTGCGGCTTTTTCCATGGCAATATCAACATTACTTCCGGGTGCAGGCATAATCTGTGGTGTCAGTGCAGTAAGCTGAGATTTAATCGTTTTAATATCATCTGTTAACGGTGTTACCGTAAAGGCATCACCTGCATAGACAATCAATGCCGTCTGCCCTTCTTGTCTTAGATCCAGGAGATCAGAGATCTTGAACCGTGCACGTTCAAGTCGACTCGGTTTAATATCATCGGCATACATTGAGTAAGAAAGGTCCATCGCAATCACAAGTGCGGACTCTTTTTCAAATACGGGTTCCGGCAAGCGTTCCCAGCTTGGTCCGGCCAGTGCAAATATCATTAACAAACTGACAAAGCCAAACAATGAAATGTTGGTGTATTTTTTTGCACCCGTTCTACCCACTAATATATACGGCAATAGCGCAGGATCGCAGACACTCTCCCAATGCTTATTGACCAAATGTCGTTTAGCCAGCGTCCACATGAGAATTATCAGCGGTATAAGCGCAATAAACCAATAGGGTCGAATGAAATGAAATTCAGACAGCATTACGCTTCACCTCGCGCATTAACTACTCCCGAGGAATGTCGCAGCATAATCACAATGCACATCAATACTAATGCGATAGCTAATGGCCAATAAAATAACGCTGTTTGTGGTCTGAATCGTTGCACATCTTTTTCTATTGGTTCTAGCTCATCCAACAAGGCATAGATCTGCTCTAGTTGTTCCGTGTCTCTCGCACGAAAATATCGTCCACCTGTTTTATCTGCAATCGCACTTAAGGTTTTTTCATCAAGATCTGCGGAGGGATTTACACGTCGCGAGCCAAAGATTGAGCGCACGATCATTTCGTCTGCGCCGATACCAATCGTATAGATCTTCATATTTTCGCGTGCAGCTAATTCCGCTGCTGCGAGCGGCTCGACTTCACCTGCCGTATTTGCACCATCGGTTAAGAGTATAAGTACACGACTTTTTTCATCTTGATCACGTAATCGCTTAACGGCCAAGCCAATCGCATCACCAATTGCCGTAGACTTTCCCGCCAAACCTATGGCCGATTCATACAACAATGTCTTAACGGTTAAACGATCAAAGGTTAATGGTGTTTGCAAATAGGCCTGTTCACCAAACAGAATTAACCCAAGCCGGTCTCCTACGCGCCGTTCAACAAATTCACCAGCAACATATTTGGTTGCCGTGAGTCGATTAACGCGTTCCTTATCTATAATAAAATCTTCCTCTTCCATACTGCCGGACAGATCAACTGCCAACATCAGATCTCGTCCACTTATGGGTATATCAATAAAATCACCTAGCCATTGCGGACGCGTCGCCGCAGTGACTAAGCAACACCATGCAATAATAGCCATCCAGATCAATCGCCGTTTAACATCGACATGATGTCCATCATGAGAATGCGTGCTGAACTCAGCCAGAAAAGGAACGCGTAGTGCAGCTTCATTCACCACTTCAGCAGGCTGTAATACAAATCGAATGATTATTGGTAGTGGTAATAACGCTGCGATCCAGGGCCATTCGAAATGAATCATTTCTTAGCCCTCTTGCGTTTACCAATTGACTCAATCCAGCTTGAGATCAAATCAATTAATTCATTGGTATTAAATTCCGGATCGGCTTGGTATGGCGCCTCAATCAGAACGCGGCCTACGCCATTATTGAATTCATTCTTAGCTGAATATTGATCTAAAAATTTCAACCACTCTTCCCCAGTCAATCCCGCAGACTCCTCACGAGGAAAGATACTAATACTCAAACGTCGAATTAATTCCGACAGTTCTTTTACCAGGTTTGATTTATCCTGATTGATATTAAAGTCAGTTTTAATTCGTTCTAATTCTTGTATGGTCAGATACAGTGCTGATATCTTGTGATTACGATAACGTCGAATGAAATACATCGTTAATAACACAACGATGACGAGTAACAACATTAATGCCCACCATCCCGGTGCAAGTGGCCACCACGAAACAGGATCGGGCAAATGGATATCGCGCAGCGGCAAACTCGCTGGATCAGTGCCTTGCATCATCTGGAACGAAGACCTTCTTTTATAACTTTTTCAGGGTCATCTTCCGTGCGGCAACAGAGATAATTCATGTGACACGATCGTGCCGTCTTTATTAATAATTCTTTGTGTGCATTAAATTTATTGGTGTGGTCATCTATTAGCTTTTGATTATGTGTATCAAATTCCAGTTCTTGTTTTCCATTCGTAATACGATAATTTCCGGCCGGCGGCAAAAACTCTTCCAGCCAATCATAGATATGTACCATGACCACTTCATTATGCTGTCGCATACGAATAAGATGAGAGCGGCAATCTTCATCAAGCCCTCGAAAATCACTTAACAAGATGACCATGCTGCCGGGCTTTACCAATCGACGCAGATTGATTAATGAATGCAATAAACCTTGTTGATTTTCTTCATTGCTACCGGGCTGTTGCCAACTGGGATGTTCGACCATATGTTTGATCAGTCTTAGTACTGCAGATTTCCCACGTTGCGGTTTTAATTCATGATGAACCGTATCAGAAAATACGATGCCGCCAACGCGATCGCCTTGGCGTTGCGCAGTCCAGGCAAATAAACTCGCAAGTTCAGCGGCAATGACGGCCTTGAATTTACCGCGCGTCGCAAAAAACATAGGTGCACGAAAATCCACCCAAAGATGAACGGGGCGTTCGCGCTCTTCGCGAAATAATTTTGTATGTGCTTTGCCCGTACGCGCAGTTACTCGCCAATCGATATTCCGAATATCATCACCGGGTTGATATAACCGTGATTCATCGTACTCCATACCCCGTCCTTTAAAGGCCGATTGATAATCACCCGCTTGCAGCGCGCCAATTAATCCTGATTTAAGCGATAAACCACGACTCTTTTTACTCAAGGCAATCAAACCTGCCGTTGTAATATTCGCCGGTGTTGGAATTTGTTCAGGTACTACAGACATAACAATAATACTCAGGGTACAGCGATACGTGATATTAACTCTGAGATAACGGTATCGGTGGTAATTCCCTCTGCCTCCGCTTCATAATTTAAGATCAAACGATGACGTAACACTTCGTGAGCGACAGCTTGAACATCTTCAGGACCTACGTAATCACGTTGTTGTAACCATGCATGAGCACGCGCACATCTATCTAAGGTAATAGTCGCTCGTGGGCTGGCACCATATTGCAACCACTGATTAAGATCCTCCCCATAGACACTTGAATTTCTTGTCGCGAGAACAATCTGTAATAAATACTGTTCAATATTATCTGCCATATAAAGTGACAAGACTTCATCACGAGCGGTAAATATATCTTGCTGTTTTACCGGTGTCATCGCCTCAGGCGCTGATGATTGTTTCGCTTCGGCTCTGGCCAACTTTAATATCCCGTGTTCTTCTTCAGCGCTGGGATAATCTATCGTCACATGCATCAGAAACCGATCCAGCTGTGCTTCGGGTAAAGGATAAGTACCTTCCTGTTCGATAGGATTTTGTGTTGCCATCACTAGAAATAAGCCCGGCAAAGAATAGGTTTTCTTACCAACGGTTATTTGTCGCTCAGCCATTGCCTCGAGTAGCGCTGACTGCACCTTGGCCGGTGCACGATTGATTTCGTCGGCAAGCACCAAGTTATGAAACAAAGGACCTTGTTGGAAGACAAAACTGCCCTCTTGCTGGCGATAGATCTCGGTTCCGGTTAAATCAGCGGGTAATAGATCCGGTGTAAATTGAATACGGTGAAAATCACCTTCAATCCCATCAGCCAAGACTTTAATCGCTCTGGTCTTCGCTAGACCTGGGGCGCCTTCTACCAGTAAGTGGCCATCGGCCAGTAAGGCGATTAATAAACGGTTAACCAGTTGTTCCTGGCCAATAATATGCTCTCCAATATAGGATTGGAGTCGATGAATTTCAGAAATGACAGACATATAAAGCTCTTATTTTTGTATTAGTTGTTATTGACTATTAAATTCAGGGAAATATCCCTTAGATTCCATGAGAAAGGACGATGATCCTTAATAAACCCCGCTTGAGACATTGCCTGCAAGGACGTAGGTATTTAGGTTTCGCCTAAAGCGCCTACTGTTGGCGTCAGAAACAAGAATCCTAACATTACATCCATGCAAATCGCCGCTCGAAAACATGTTCCAGACATTTTCTACCGCTTACATCCGTGTAAGCGTCTTGCGCGGTCACTTCGGACTCTTCGGCAACTGCTCCATGTGTTGCTCTACCTCCGGCACACCCCTCAAGGGGGTACCTAGGTCCATGCAGTCGTGTCCTCTCGTGACACTAATACATCCTTGTATGTCGTCCTGCGCTCGCGGCATACATTACATCCATGTAAATAATATTTCATGTATTATCTCATTCAAGACAGATGTTTCAAAGTTTGTGAGGACAATCCGCTATGAAGGAAACACAAAATTTTGCCCAACGCGTAAGATCAGGGGATGTTTTATTCGGCACTCTAGTGAGCTTACCATCACCAGAGGTATGTGAATTACTTGCCAATGTCGGCTATGACTGGCTATTTATTGATGCAGAGCATGGTGCATTCAACCCACAACAAGCGCAATCCATGTTACAAGCAGCTGCACCAACCCCTTGTGTCATTCGTGTTCCTGAAGGCGAATCAGTCTGGATTAAAAAGGCGCTGGATATAGGCGCTGCCGGTGTTATTGTCCCTCAGGTACATAATTCAGCTCAGGCGAGTAAAATTATCAAACATTGCAAGTATGCACCTAGCGGCGATAGAGGTATTGGGATTGGTCGTGCGCACCAATACGGAATAGATTTTGAACGCTACCTTGAACACGCGAATAATGAGACTGCGGTGATATTGCAGGCAGAAAGTAGCTCCGCAGTAGAACATATTGATGACATTGTTAGTCTAAAAGGCGTTGATGCCATACTGATAGGTCCTTATGATCTTTCTGCAAGCTTGGGTATGCCTGGCGACATAAATCACCCTCTAGTTCAATCTGCCATAGATACAATTATAAAAGCATGTCAAAAAGCTAAGGTGAGCATGGGATTTTTTGGTGTTAGTGCTGAAGCGGTATTACCTTATAAAGAACGCGGCTTTACTCTATTAACCACCGGTGTAGATACGACATTCTTAATTAAATCAGCATCTGAAACACTCAAGGATATTCGTGGCTAAAAAACCCATTATGAGCTTAGGCACTATCAACACAATATTAAATACAGCACCTATAGTGATTCAGGGCGCGACACGCTTGATAAAGTTAATACGCGACCAAGGCAACGACAATAAACCTGAGGAAGAGATCCCTGAGACTATCGAAGGTATAAAAGAAGAAGTTGCGCGTCTTCATCAACGCCTGGATACGAATGACGAATCCAATGTCGAACAAATAAAATTGATTGAGGAACTTGCCCGGCAAAATGAATCGCTTGCAACGCAATTGAAAAGTACTGTTACCCATCTAAATAGAATTACCCTCCTTGCGATCATTGCCATAATTATATCGATAATATGTCTTGTAGGCTTTATATCATGATGATTTTAACAGCATACTTATTCACACAGCCGCTACGGACTCCTGTCCTCTCGCGCCATACACTACATCCATGTAGATAATGAAGAAAGTTTATAGCAGTGACAATACGATAATGGCTGGACACGTTCATAGCCTATTGAAAGCTAATGAAATTGATTGCCATCTACGCAATATGAATTTATCGGGTGGGATTGGTGAACTCCCCATCAATGAATGTTGGCCTGAGGTCTGGGTGAACGATGAATCAGACTATGCCTTTGCCAAACGCCTGATAGACAACGTCCTTGCTGATGCTGAAAATCAAGGTGACTGGCAATGTCAGTGTGGTGAACTAATTGAAGGCCAGTTTGACGTTTGTTGGTCTTGTGCAACTGAAAGGTCTAATTGATATAGATGTATACTACTTGTCCCAAGTGCAAGCATGAGCGCCAAGCTGAAGAAAAGACAAATCCTGATATTTGCCCTGCCTGCGGTATAATTTTTTCAAAGTGGATGAAACAACAGTTTTCATCTCCAGAAACACAAAGGGCTACACGAAACAAGGTTAAAAATTCGGTTACTCCCGGATTAGTGAATATCATCAGTTCAAGTCTGTTTTTTGTTGAAGACAAAGTAAACCCCTTTGTTTTTTATGGACGAGCACTTCTTTTCATTGGCATAGCACTATGGGGATGGCAGTTTATCAACATGGATTTTATTAATAACCCAATGGCTATCGGTAGTTCTTACATGCATCGCGTTAATCTTATTTTTCATGAGGCCGGGCATGTTATCTTTATGCCGTTTGGCTGGTTCATGACAAAACTCGGTGGGACTCTAGGGCAATTATTAATGCCAGTAGTTGTCATGCTGACTTTTTTGATTAAAAGCAAAAACAACTTTGGTGCATCCGTTGGACTATGGTGGTTAGGACAAAGTTTTAAGGACTGTGCTCCTTATATAGATGACGCATTAGATCAAAAGTTAGTATTATTAGGTGGTTTTACAGGTGCCGACAAACCGGGTTCACATGACTGGACTAATATTCTCTCGGAATTTGATAAGATTGATAAACACCGAGAAATAGCGACTAAATTTGATAACATTGGAACAACCCTGATATTGATTGCTCTTGCATGGGGAGCTTATTTACTTTACAAACAATTTAAAAATCTTGATTCAATATGAAATATTTCTGTTTAACCTTGAGAGGTCTTTTGCCTCACATCTTCTTTTGCATAACAATACTATTTAACAATCATGCTGCTGCTGATCACAGCGTTGAACACTTGCCTGCTACTGTCAACAAAGTTTTAGCAAAACACAAAATACCTAAAGATTCCTTGAGTCTTTTTATACATGAGTTTGATGCAAGCGATCCACTGGTTGCATTAAATATTGATACTCCTCGCAACCCTGCCTCTGTCATCAAGTTATTAACTACATATGCCGGACTTGATATTCTTGGCCCAAATTATAATTGGGAAACGCATGTTCATCTTGATGGGAAGCTCAATAACGGCACTCTTGATGGAAATTTAATCATTGAGGGTCGCGGCGATCCCTTCCTGGTCAGAGAAACATTTTGGCATTTATTATTTACGCTACGCAATCGTGGCATACAACATATTAACGGAGACCTTCTTATTGACAATGAGCATTTTGAAGATGAGAACGGCTCACCCGCAGATTTTGATAATAAACCCTATCGGGTATACAACACTTTCCCTGATGCTGCATTGTTAAACTTTCGTGCACACCAATTTAACTTCATCCCCATGGACAAGAAGCTTCATATCTACGCAGATCCGCCGGCTTCAAACCTGCAAATCAAGAATAAAGTAAAATTAGTTAAAGGAGCGTGCAAGGGAAAGCATCGACGATTAAAGTTTAATGTAATTAAACAAGGCTCAGTCACCACAGTCGGGTTCAGTGGCAATTATCCTAAACGTTGTGGCAATCAAGAACTATTGCGCACCGTACTACCCAATGGCGATTATATCTTTGGTGTCTTCAAGGCATTATGGGAAGACATGGGGGGCACTATTAATGGAAAATATGGTGAAACGAGTATTGATGACAATAATCCATTTTATATTGTACCGTCAAAACCATTGAGTGAAATCATTACCTATATCAATAAATACAGTAATAATGTAATGACCAGACAATTGTTACTGACTATTGGTAAAGAGAAATATAATAATTCCGGAAACAAGCTTGCAGGGAGAAAGGTAATCTCTGAGTGGTTGCAGGGCATCGGTATCTCTGCCCCGGATTTAATCATTGAAAATGGTTCCGGTCTATCTCGTAGTGCTCGAATCTCCGCCCGTACGCTGGCGATGATGTTACAACATGCACTACAAAGTCCTTATCAACCAGAATACTTTTCATCACTCCCCTTAGTCGGTATTGATGGAACTGTACGCAAACGACTTAAAGGCATTATCCCACCAGGCAATGCCCGCATAAAAACTGGCATAATTGACAATGTCAGATCTATGGCAGGTTATGTTAAGAGCAAGAACAATAAAAATTATATTATTGTCTCATTACAAAATTATAAGGGCATACAAAATACAACTGGGACATTGGTTCAGAACGAGATATTGAAGTGGTTATATAAACAGTAAACTCTAAGCCTAAATAACCTTTTTCACATTAAATGAAGAAATAAACTCTAACGGCGCTGGCATACCAATACCGTAGCCTTGTGCATAATCGACCCCAATACTCCTAAGTTTTTCTAAAATTGCATCGTCTTCTACAAACTCGGCTATTGTCTTTTTACCCATAACATGACTTATTTCATTGATTGACTTTACCATTGCAAAATCAATGGGGTCATCAACGATATCTTTGACAAACATCCCATCGATCTTTAAAAAGTCTACAGGTAAATTTTTCAAATAAGCAAACGAAGAAACACCACTACCAAAATCATCCAGCGCAAACAAACAGCCCATACCTTTTAAAGTGATAATGAATTCCATCGCATTATTCAGATTTGCAATTGCTGCAGTTTCAGTAATCTCAAAACACACTTTGCTTGTATCTATTTTTGTTTCTTTCAACTTATTTATTACATAGGCTCGAAACTGATCATCACCAAGGTTTTGTCCAGATAAATTTATACTACAAAATGATATAGGTTCATCTGTTACAGATATATCTTTGAGCCAATGAAACGCAGAATTCAGAACCCAACGGTCCAATTTAGATATTAGATTATATCGCTCAGCCGCAGGTAAAAATGCTCCGGGAGGAATTATGGCGCCGGCTTCATCTTCCATTCGTAAAAGCAATTCATAATGAGTGGTTTCAGAACTCTCAATATTCATAATTGGTTGTGCATATAAATGAAAGCGGTGTTGTTCGAGAGCACTATTAATTCTTGTTACCCATTGCATGTCACCATAACGCTTCGCGAAGGAAGTGTCTTTTTCGTGATAAAGGTGCACCCGGTTACGTCCTGATTCTTTTGCTGCATAGCAAGCAGCATCAGCCTGTTTTAGTATTTCAGTAATGTTATTAATTGACATGTTGATAGGTGAAACACCAATGCTAGCACCGATACTAAATGCCTGATCTCCCCAGGCAAAGCGGAATTCTTCCACTGCTTCACGTATTACATTAGCAACACGCATTGCTTGTTTTATATTACAATGTTCCATCAACACTCCAAATTCATCACCACCAATTCTTGCTAAAGTGTCACGCTGCCTTATCTTATCTTCCATGATATTTGCAATTTGATGAAGCAACTCATCACCCGCAGTATGGCCACAAGTGTCATTAACAATTTTGAACTGATCCAAATCTATATATAATATCGCATGCTCTGATCTTTCTTCTTCTACATGATCCAACACTCTAGCAAGACGCCTTTCAAACTCTCTTCTGTTAACTAGTTCAGTAAGCGCATCATGACTAGCCTGATAAGATAATTCATCTGAAAGATTATGTGCTTCTGTAATATCTTGTACTTGTGCTATTGCATATAAAAAGTCATTATTAATGTCTCGTACAGATGAAACATTCAACAAACCCCAAATGATTTTTCCAGATTTATGTATATATCTTTTTTCCAATTGATAATGTGATAATTTTCCCTGTACTAATTTAAAATGCTGATCAACACTCAAGCTCACATCATCTAAAAATGTCAATTCCTTAAACAAGGTACCAACAAGTTCTTCCTGTTTGTAACCCAACATATTACAAAGCGATTGATTCACTTGGCTGATACTGTGATCTTTTTTGACTAACGCCATGCCAATTGCTGCACTATAAAATGCACTTCTGAACCTTACCTCACTGTCTTCCAGTCTTTCCTGCGTCCTTACCCTTTCTGATATTTCAGTATTAAGTTCTTCATTTCTAAGCTTGACCTCAGCAGTTCTTTCCTCAACAAGTGACTCTAGATTCTCATCTCTTTCCTGGATGTGTTCCAGCATTTCATTAAAATCTTCAGTTAATTCTCCGAGCTCATCATCATCGTAAATTTTTGCCCTGATTTTATAATCTTTCTCTTCACTAACCTTTTTAGCTATATCTGCAAGGTGATGTATTGGTACATAGATAAGACGTTGCATACGTCCAGATAGAATAACTGCTATTCCTAATGAAATGACCATCACAATTAAGGAAATAATAAAAAAATATATAAACCTTTCAGTTATTTCATGCTTACTAGCTGAAACTAATACCGTGCCTATAGTCTTGTCATTGTAAACGACAGGAACTCTTACATTAATCAAATCTAAACTGATATGGTCCCTGTGAATATCTACAATGTATTTTTCATCGTACTCATTGTTATGATAATGAACAAAATTATTACCATCAGTCAAAAGTACTTCAGCAGCCACAATTGATGAGTCATGCGCCAAAGAACTTACTATCTCATTACCTGAGTCATAATCATTGAACAATATTGCAGTAGATATATTGTCACGAACTATCTTTGCATGAGTCTCAAGATCATTCTTGAGCACTGATCTCAGTGTATATATGTCATGCGCCAGAAAAACACCTATAGCAATTAATAGAGCAAGAGCAGTGGTAATTGTTATAATAGCGGCCAGTTTACGTTTGATTGAATATGATGAGAATATATTCATTTATCCGCACCAACAATTTTAGCTATCCGTAATAACTTTGAACTAATCTTCAATCCATTCTTTTTTGCAGAGCCTATATTTATAGCGACACGTAATTTATTGTCTCGAACAAAATATTCGATCATCCCTCCATCGCTAATAAAACCCTCCATATCACTGACCAATAAAGTATTTCCATCCAATAATATTTGTTTTATATTTTTCGAATCATAATCAATGCGACTAATAAAAAGGATCTGACAATTTTTCGCCTCTTCGTTTGTTATATTCTTTATTATTTTTATTTTCCTACCTTTTACATCATCGCCCTCTATATCATTTATGTGCTTATTAATTTCTGTTATTCCGTTAATACAAATATTGAAATTATTTTTTTCATTAAAAGATGACTCAGGCCATTCAACAAAATTAGAAAAGTGAAGCAGGTAAACAGCCATAAATTTGCCTTGCCGATCCAGGGCATCTTGTTCATTTGCACACACGGAAAACGTAAAAACCGTTCCTAATAACAATGCAAATAATTTTCTATTTATCTGTTTCATAAAAATAATTTATTTAACTGCCATTAAAACTGCCATTGCAGTTTTGCAAAAATGCCTCTTTGAATTTGCGTATTTGGGATAGTAAGGATCTCACCGGAAAATTCCTGACGTGAATTTTCAATCAGGTTTTGACCTATCACAGATAATTTCAGATTATTAATAGGTGTCCAGCTAAGTTGAATATTCATACTGACATAGTCATTAACATTCAAATCAGGTAACTCATCGACATAGCGAATCCAGGTATCCAACTGAATATCTTCCGAAAACGAATACAAGGATCGCAAAGACAATTGATGATGAGGACTACGTCCTTCTTGAGCTTCAGGGCTGCTGCTAGTAATACCTTGGGCAGCATGCATATGTAAATCAAAATAACTATACGTACCTTTTAATGTTAACTTCGGATGTATATTCCACTCGTTAGTTAATTCAATACCATAACTTTCCGCATCCATTTCACGTTTTATACTAAGCGGTATTACGAGATGTGCCGGTGCTGGTGTGGTTTCCAGAAATGCGGTTCCCCTTTCAAACATAGTCAGATCTTTGTATTTGTTATAAAAGAGTGCGAGATCAAAAAAATAGTTATTATTAATTTTTGCTCTATAACCAAGCTCATAAGCAATCACCTCTTCCGGTTTCCTTTGTTTCGACCCAATTACTGATACCACCCGAGGTGGAGTACCCGAAATAACCGTCGTATCAACTCTGACACTTTCTGTACCGCGATCCGTTATGCGTAAACCTCGGGATACCGCTCCCCAGAACATATGGTTTGCAATTGGTGTCCATCGAAATCGTGCATTGGGTTGATATTCAAAACCGGTAAAATCGTTATGCTCAAATTTGGACCCCATGATCAAATGTAGCTGACCATCGAATAAGGCAATATCATCCTGAAAGAATGCTGTGTATAAAGGAGAGGTACGTTCTCTTGGACTAATTCTTAAACCAAAAGAATCTGCGTGAATTTCATCCCGGTTTAACCGATAACCAGTACCCCAAATAATCGAATGTTGTTTATTCCAGTTAAATTGATGTTTGATATCAAGATCAAAAATATCATTATCAAATTCAATTGTTATGCCGTCTTTTCTAATAACATGATCATAATAGGCTTGAATTTCCAGACTGTTATCAGAATTGAAATCATGTTGCCAACGAGCAAGTAGGTTATAACCTTCCAATTCATCGCTAGCCAAAGTATTTACTGAAAAAGGTGCCATTAATGAGAGCTTAGAAAATTCTTTGTTTGAGGAGCCAGTATAAATGTCACCTTGTAATGTAATATTATCGCGTGATGCGTTTGACCAATCGAGCCTAAAACCAGCCTGACTTAGATCTCTACCCCCAAATGTCCCATTACCCGACAAATCGAGCAATTGATCACGATCCGCATGCTTGGCATAAAGCCGATAATACATATCATCATTTAATTTGCCCCCATAACGCCCAGAGGCCAATGCCTTAAGTTCTGTCCCGATACCCGTAGTTAATAAACCACCCTGAGTCTCACTGGCCTTTTTGGTAATGATATTGATCACACCGTTCATGGCATTACCACCCCAAATGGCCGTTGCTGGTCCGCGTATCACTTCAATACGATCAATATCTTCCAACACGGTATCTTGTGTATCCCAATATACGCCTGAAAACAATGGTGTATAAACTGTCCGTCCATCCATAAGAACAAGTAACTTGTTAGCGAAACGACCATTAAACCCGCGAGATGATATTGCCCATTTTTGAGAGTCTATTTGTGCTACTTCGATGCCTGGAGCCATACGCAATGCTTCAGGAATGCTGGTCACACCAGAACGTTTTATATCTTCATTTGATATCACAAACACTGCTGCTGCTGTATCTAATAGCTTCTGTGGTTTACGAGACACCGATGTCACTACAACATCAAGTTCACTGAATTGCTCAAGGCTGAGTTGGCTCAATTCCTTTAGACTGTCGGCGTGTCCTCCTTGACTAGAAACAACTAAACAAAGAACAAATATAAAATTAATTCTTTTCATATTTGTCGAACTCATGATCATTTCCTCACATGAAATTTAAAAAGATGTAATCCATGACAGCACATCGTCATGCATTGCTTGTTAATTGTGGGAATAAACTGATAGGTGTCTGCGTTGAACGCATTAGCGTAAACATTATTATTTGCTAATCGTAACTCAACAAATACTCGAACCAATAATCTATTAAAATCCCAGATACTCATCATTTATACTTATAATTAGTGCTTATCATTCTTATTGAGCGATAAGTTTTATTACTAACAGAGCAAAATTAATGCCATCGAATAGTGAGGTAGAAATTTATAATTAATGCCTTGGATAACCAGAGACAATATAAATGTAAGCTATTGATATTTAATGCATAAATTATTATTCTGTTTCAAATCAAGATAGAAGAAACAAATGGATGGGAACTTAACTCTGGATAAAGAATTTCCATATTCTTGGCGCTATTTTGTTTCTGGGAAATATTATTGTCACTAGCTGGGGGAAATTAATGGTGAATCGCACTCGTGACCTAAGAATAATTACCTTTTTTCAACGTGAGGTCGCATTAACGGATTACGTGTTCACACTGGGTGGAGTACTGACAATTTTGATGAGCACTTTTGCACGAGCCATCATCCACTACATAGCTTATCTAAAATCAAATAGATCTTACGTGGATCGGTTTTTTATATTTTAATTATATAGATCTGCTTTTTCTAAATAACCACTCCATGCAAACCAATAAGCGATATGTCCGGGAAGTCGAGAAAGGTTTTCACCTTCGGGGCCAATTAATGCCTGTTCAGTAACTTTCCAAACTTTTCCTTCCTGTTTAATTGTCGTTAATTCTGGAGAGTCTTTACTAAACTTACGACCTTCAGAACGATAAGCTCTCACTGTCCGAGTATCTGCATCGCCAATAATGACCAATTGAATCACGCCAACACGATCATTGATTACTTTGCCATTTGAAAATGCTGTTAATGGCCAAGCTTTCTCTGCTCCTGTTAAGCGTAAACCAAAAACCTGATCTTTCGGGTTGAGTCGCTTGTCGTTTGTTGGCGCAGGGAACATAAGCTTCGGACTGTTAAAATATCTACTGTATGCACTGCCAGGCTTGTAGTCTCTTCGAAAACCAGTATCAAGAGATAATACTTTCGTCGTTGGGTGCTGTTTTTTCCATTGTCCCCAAGTTGTCGTAACGACAGGCAATATCTTTAGCTCGATACCGGAACCCGTCAATTCACCAACCACAGGGCGGCCAGTAAATTGATTCCATAGTGAATGTGTTTGTTGGTCATACATCAACTTATTTGATCGGTATAAAAAACCTGAGGAACCAAACACAAAATGCTCATCACGTCCTTCAACACGCGTATCAAACAAAATACCGGATCCGCACAAGGTGCAATAAGCTAATGAAACGGGTACACCACCAATTACATCATTAAACATTTCATGCCAATCCATAATACGATAAGGATAAGCACGTACATCACCATTAATCTCTACACCGAAAACAGATTCCGTATCGGTTAAAAATGTTGCTTCGTTTGCATCAATAAAATTTGGATTGGTTAAGGCAGGTATCCCATCTTTTTCGACTCCTCCCCAAAGAACCTCGTCAATTCCAATTTCATGTTTAACATCCGGATAAATAAAAACTTCAAAATTGGGATCGAGATTTTGGAATAGTTCTGATTTAAACGTTGTATAACCATCAAAAGGTTTAATTTCCGGATGCGCTTGTAACCATGTCATCCATTTAAACCAATCATTCACATAGCTTTCTTCGGTAAAATGATGCAACAAGTCGGCTATATCACCACCGGGATCTCCGATAAAACGCATAGCATTAATTAAAGCGGCGACGACATCAGGGTTATCTCTTTCACGCAGCCAAGCTACTGATTGCCTACGAACTTCTATGGATTCTACAAATAATAGCCTTACATGAGAGCCAACGTCATTACTATTTGAGACAGTCTCTTGTTTATCGACTCCAAGGCCATACACGCCATTGAACATGAATAACAATGAAAACAACAATAAGATTTGTTTCATTTAACTCCCTCTTAATATCTCTCTAGTTTATTTTAGAGTGATAATCAGAAGTTAGTTCAACCTAAAGGCATGATACTGATACTTATATTCCTGAATGTACTGATATATCTTGATAATCAATTACAAAAATAAAATATTTCTAACTATTCTTGATAAACAGGGAAGTCAGCATAGCCTTCTTCAGAGGGTGCATACCAGATTTCCGTTGGGGCTTCTTCAGCAATCGTCCAATCATTTTCAAAACGTTCGACTAAGTCCGGATTGCTTATATATGGACGACCGAATGCAATTAAATCGGCATGCTTATTTGCGATGGCTTGTTCTGCAGTTTTTTGGTTATAACCACAGTTACCCATTAACGGTCCTTTGAAAACCTCACGTATATCTGACAGCGTCATGGCTTCACCAAGCTCATGAAAACCAAACGCCAAACCATCCATGACATGCAGATAGGCTAATGAAAAATTATTTAGTTGTTCAGCAACAAAGGTAAATTGATCGCGGAAATCAGCCGACCCCATATCATTAAACACCCCATTGGGTGCAAGCCGCACTCCAATTCTATCGACAGACACTTCGGCCATTACTGCTTGCAATATTTCATCAAGAAAACGATATCGATTTGGGATGCTGCCACCATAATTATCTGTGCGCTCATTAGTCTTCGATTGTAAAAATTGATCAATCAAATAACCATTTGCACTATGTATTTCTACGCCATCAAAACCGGCTTGCATTGCACGTCTGGCAGCTTTTTTATAATCATTTACTGTTTCCTTAATTTGTTCAACTGTCAGTGCCGCAGGTGTTTCGTAATGTTCTTTACCCTTTGGAGTTTGAATATACTCGCCATCTAATTTAATCGCAGAAGGTGCAACTGGCAGTTCACCATTATGAAAACTACTATGTGATGCGCGACCGCAATGCCACAATTGTAAAAACATTGTGCCACCCGCCTCATGTACAGCATCTACGACTTGTTTCCATCCTTGCACCTGTTCATCGTTATAGATGCCAGGGGAGTCCATCCAGCCTATGCCTTGTTTTGATATAACGGTTGCTTCTGAAATGATCAAGCCTGCAGATGCGCGCTGACTATAATAGTCCGCCATCAATGCATTAGGGATTCGGTCACTGCCTGCTCGGCCTCGTGTTAATGGTGCCATTACGATTCGATTTTTTAATTCTAATGTCGTGTTTATTGAGACTGGCTTTAATAATGGGCTGGCTTTACTCATTTAAATACTTCCTTAATTGAGGATTGATTACTCCAAGAATTGCAATACATATACGCTATTGTATCTGTTTTTATTAACCCGTGTTAGTTAAGGGAATGCGACAAAGTCATCAATGCAACTTCTTGTTTGAAATATTACTAAATAACTATTTAATGAAAATACACTTCCTTGTGTATCGATATTTAATCTAAGAGACTATCCCTAAGAGGAGGTTTTACTTAATTCCAGCTTTGTAACTTAATTTTCCAGCTACCATCTTTCTGCCTTTCAAACACATTGGTAATGTTTCCTTTCAGCATAATCGCGTCACCGTTAGTATCAATCCGAGTAACTTCCCAAAGGCCGGTTTCATACGCAGTGTCACCTTTAATATCTAAATCGACATTCGAAATGGTATATTGCTTCATACCGACTTCTCTCAGACTAAGTAGATAAGTGCTTATTGCTGACGGGCAGTCAAGGATCTCGCTACTAGGTGGAAAGACCATGGCATTTTCGGTATATAAGGCCATTAATGCATCAGTTTTACCCTGACCGAAACTCATCGCCCATTTGGTTATGAGCGCTTCAATATCCGTACTATCTGCCGTATGAGAAACGGCAAGGTTTGAGCTCATAGACAATATTGATAACATAATCAATGTGTTAAGTGTTTTCATTGTTAATCACTCCTGTTAATAATTAATCGTTAAAGAATTTGTGCGTTGCAACAAATATAGGTACGATAGACCCAATAAACAAGGCTATTTCTGTTTATAGACTTATTCCAAATAGGAAAGAATAGAACTTCAAAACAATGGATAGATTAACAAGCATGAATGTGTTTGCCGCTGTCGCCAGGCTCGGCAGCTTCTCTGCTGCTGCAGAAGAACTCGATATATCAAATGCAATGTGTTCAAAATACATTAGTAATCTTGAAGACAATCTCGGCGCAAGATTACTTAATAGAACTACGCGACAACTGAGCCTGACGGATGTCGGTAGTGCTTATCATAATAAAATTATCGACATCCTCACAGAAGTAGAAGCAGCGGAACAGTGTGTGTCTGAACTACAAAACAATCCCGTCGGGATATTACATATCATGTCACCGCCATCTTTTGGTTCTTTTCATATCGCTCGTGCGATTAAAAATTATAAAAAGAAATACCCTGAAGTCGAAATCGAACTGATCATGTCAGACGATTTTGAAAACCTGGTGGATCTGGGTGTGGACCTTGCCTTTCGTGTCGGGGAACTGGAAGATTCCAGTGTTGTTGCTTTAAAACTATCTTCCAGTCGATTGATCGTTTGTGCCTCTCCAGAGTATCTGAAAGATAACGGTACACCTCAAATCCCAGGTGATTTAAATGATCACGTTTGTATGAGTGTGAGCAACAACCTGATCTTTTCACCCCAATGGACATTTAATGCCGATGGCATAGAGACAACGATTGATACCAGGACTAATTATTTAAAATCAAATCAAGCCGACTCCCTTCGCGTCGCCGCAATCAATGGTAGCGGATTGGTACAGCTTCCCACCTACATGGTCGGGCTCGATATTCAAGCCGGGAGACTCAAACCGGTATTGGAAGACTATGAACCCGAACCATTACCAATCAATCTGATCTATGCACACCGTAAACACGTGTCTATAAAGATCAGAAGTTTTGTCGACTACATGAAAGATTATTTTGAAACCCCACCTTATTGGGATAAATGGATGTTTGAAAAAAGTAAGAGTTTAAAAAATAATTCTTAAAGAGATTGATTTTGAAATAAGGCGTTAATAGAAAAGTTAAAACATACACGTCCTTGTGTATAAAATATTCATCCCCTCCTATCCCTAAGATGAAAACCTAATACTAATTCCAACTCTGAAAACCAATCTTTCAGCTACCGTTATTTTGTATTTCCAAAACAAAGGTATTAATCGTGTTTACTAAAAATATACACGTCCATGTGTATCGAAAATTCATCCAAGCTCCTATTACCAAGATGAAAGTCTAAAGCTAGTTCCAACTCTGGAGTTTGATCTTCCAGCTACCGTCATTTTGTCTTTCCAAAACGTTTGTGATATTTCCGTCAAGTTTGATTTCCTTACCATCAGTACCAATCCGAACGGCTTCCCAAAGCTCTGTTGAATACGCGGTATCGCCTTTTACTTGCATATCAACATTAGAAATAGAATATGTTTTAAAGCCGACTTCCCTCAAATCATCTAAATAAGTAGTAATGGCTATGCGTCCTTCCAAAATTTCACTGCTGGGTGGAAATACCATTGCATCCTTGGTGTATAAGGTGGCTAAGTCCGTTGTGTTACCATTATCGAAATTGCTAGCCCACAAGGAATCAAGCATTTCTAAGTCAGCGCTTTCCAGTGTGTTTGAGGCTGCATAACTTGAATTTAATGATAATATTGATAATAAAATCAGATATTTAATATTTTTCATGATTGATGCTCCTGTTAATAAATGTGTATTTGTGCGTTGCAAGAAATATAGGTGCTATCATCCGCATGAACAACAGTGGTTTTGTTCATGAACTCATTCCAAAAAGGACATAATCAGGTGCATATCAGTGGATAGGTTAACTAGCATGAGAGTATTTGCCGCAGTCGCCAGGCTTGGAAGCTTTGCGGCAGCGGCTGAAGAACTGGATATTTCAAACACCATGTGTTCAAAATTCATCCGTGATTTAGAAAGCAACCTTGGTGCAAGGCTTATCAACAGAACGACCAGGCAACTGAGCCTTACAGAAGTGGGAAGTACTTATCATGAAAAGGTTATCGACATACTGACTGAAGTTGAAGAAGCAGAGCAATGTGTATCAGAATTACAAAATGAACCCGTCGGGACATTGCGTATTATGTCCTTGCCTTCTTTTGGTTCTTTCCATATTGCTAGAGCAATTAAAGGTTATAAACAACAAAACCCAAAAGTCGCCATCGAATTAAACCTTTCAGACGATTTTGATAACCTGGTAGATAAAGGTATGGACCTTGCTTTTCGAGTCGGTGAACTTGAAGACTCTAGTGTTGTCGCATTAAAAATATCATCAAGCCGATTGATAGTTTGTGCTTCACCGGAATACCTAAAAGAGAATGGCACGCCACAAACGCCGGACGATTTACAGGATCATATTTGTTTGGTTACGTCCAACAACGTCATCTTCACGCCACACTGGTCATTTAATTTAGATGGCGTAGAAACAGCATTTGATATTAAGAGTAACTATTTAACATCGAATATTGCCGATTCACTTCGTGTTGCCGCATTAAATGGCAGCGGCTTGATACAGCTACCCTCTTACATGATTGGTCTTGATATTCAATCAGGCAGACTCATGCCGGTATTAGAAAAGTTTGAACCTAAACCATTACCAATCAACTTGGTCTATGCGCACCGCAAACATATGTCTGTAAAAATCAGAAGCTTTGTCGATTACATGCAAGGTTATTTTGAAACACCTCCCTATTGGGATAAATGGATGTTTGAAGGTAAGTAAACCTGCATTGTTGTGCAATGGAACATATCAAACCTTAAACTGACTCAGCATCATTTGCACATTATTCGATAACATTGCCAATTCATTACTGGCACTGCTAATTTGATCGACACCAGTTGCATTTTGTTCCGACACTGAACTTATGTTGACAATGTTACGATTCACTTCTTCAGCAACATAACTCTGCTCTTCTGCAGCAGAAGCTATCTGCGCATTCATCGCATCAATTTCAGAAACTTTTTTGGCAATATCCTGAAGAACCTGTCCAGTTTGTTTAGATTTTTCTACGCTTTCAACCGCCTGTTTCTTTCCTTCTTCCATCACGACTACTGCTTGCTTAGACTGAGTCTGTAATTTATCAATGATGTCATTAATTTCCTGAGTTGACTCCTGAGTCCGACCAGCCAACATTCGCACCTCATCGGCCACAACTGCAAAACCACGACCCTGTTCACCTGCACGCGCAGCTTCTATTGCAGCATTTAGTGCAAGTAAGTTTGTTTGTTCTGCTATTCCTTGAATCACTTCAAGTACAGCACCGATATTTTCGCTCTCTTGCTCAAGACCATCGATTACATCTGCTGCCCCATTAACACGCTCAGCAAGCGCATCAATAGTGACTATAGTCTCCTGTACAACTTTGCTGCCATTTGCTGTTTCAGCATCTGCACTACGAGCCGCATCGGCACCACTTGCAGCACTTTTAGCAACATCGGTAACTGTCGCTGCCATTTCATTCATTGCGGTTGCAACTTGTTCTGTTTCACTACGTTGCTGCACAATACCCTCCTTTGATTGCGATGTGACAACTGACAGTTCTTCAGATGCAGTAGCAACTTGTTCTGTTGCCTTAGTAAATTCTTGTAAAGTCACCCTGAATTTTTCTATTACTGTATTTATTGCGGTTGCCAATTTAATTGAAATCGGATTTCCATTTGCAGAAATTGGCTTGGTCAAATCAGCATTACCTTCTTCCATTCCTGCTGCCAACACTTCAAGAGATTCGACTGCTGTTTCAATCGGTTTAATAATCATGCTCGCATATAATCTACCAACACCAGAGGCCGCAATAATCATTACGATCAGACAAACAAGCGACCAATATTGAATTCGCTGAGTGAGAGCCTCTACTGCTGCAAATGCTTCAGATTCATCAATTTCACTTAAGATAGACCAGTCTAAACCTTTAATATTAAGAGGTGCATAAGCCGAGAGTACAGAAATGCCACGGTAATCGGGAAAAATATCAAAGCCACTTCTGTCTGCAAGTGCAGCATCAGCACCCTGTGACTTAATCGGTTGTAATCCTATCGTTGTACCCGTATTTTCAATTGCATTTACAATGTTGCTTGCTACACCAGTAGATTTTAATAATTGCAAATACGCGGATTTGTCTTCTATCAAAAAGCGGCCCATGCTGCGCATCTTTGAATCTTGTCCTATAAGATAAGTTTCACCGGAGTTACCGAGACCAACAATATTCCAATCTTCCTTGTACGTCATGATGTCGTTGATACGATCAATTGGCATTTGAAAAATTAATATGCCAATTTTTTTCCCCTTATCAAAAATAGGTGAGGCAATAAACGCTGCAGGTGATTCATAAGATGGTGTATACGGTGAGAAATCAGTTAGAGCATAGAAATCTGGGCCATCGCCTTCATTAACTTTTCTGAATACTTCGCCAATACCACTATTTGCAAATGGACCATCAATTAACGATGTAGCAAAATCAATCTCTTTAAAAACAGAATAGACGATGTTACCTGTCTCGTGGTCAACTAGAAAAATATCGTAATAACCAAAACGCTGCATAAAATCGTGAAACTGTGGGTGATATTTCTCGTGTAGATCAGAATAATTAGATTGCTCATTTGCTCGAATTAAATTGTCTTTTTCCCCCAAAGAATATTGGTTTTCGGCCATGTAATGATATTGAAGATTTATACCTTCATTGCTTACATTATGACTAATATTCGATACATCAACTGACACATCTGGATTCTTTTCTTTGTAGGCAGTAAGGAATTGATTTCTTAAATAATCATGGACTAGAGGTTTTGTTTCACGATCGGATTGAATATTAATGTCACTGCTGTAATTTTTAAATCCCTCTTTAAAGCCCAACATTGAGTCAATGGTCATTTGATCATTCGAAAAACTTAAGACCTGATTTTTAAGTAACTTGAAATAACTTTCAATTTCAATTTTTTTCGTTGAACGCAGGGCTATCAATTTTTCTTTCGCCTGCTCTTGGATTGCCTGGCGCCCACTATCGATAGATAGCCAACCTATTACGCTCGCTATAATTAAAGCAGGGATCACCCCCAAAAGTGCGGAGGTGATCACCAATTGAGTCTTCATTTCTAATTTCATTTTATCTCTCCCTGAGAAAGTACGAAGTTCCATCTTCAAAATTATGCTATGAATTAGTCAGGGTAACGGCTAACTGTGCTTTCACTGAATACGTAATTATGGTGATTTTTAATAAGGTTAGACGTACCCAATAAAGAGTACATAACACGACTGGCCAAATAGGTTAAAACATCACAAGTAACTGTAATTGCTTAATTTATTTTAATTTAGCACTGATTTTCTAGAATTGAGAATGCTGAATATATCGACACGATCACACTTTTGCCAACAAAATGTTGCGGCGCAACATTAAAAACGTATAATATTTCTCAACTAAATTTAAACCTTTTGGAGACGAACCATGACGACACATTTAGATAAAATGTTCGAACCAATTAAAGAATTGAACGAACTGACATTCAAGACAATGCAAGAAATATCTACCATTCAGCTACAATCATTTCAAGATAACGCCAAAATAGGTATGTATGCATTAAATACAGCAACTGATGTTAAAGACTATGACTCTTTTAAAAACTATCTGGAAAGCCAAGTTGCTGTGACACAGTATGTCTCAGATACTGTCGCTGTTGATGTTAATGATATTCATGAAGTTGGAAAATCATTTGCTAACGAAGCAAAAGAAGTAGTTGAGAAATCAATTATCTAATAATTGAGTCCGCTTAATACTAATCACAAAACCGCTCTTTTGAGCGGTTTTTTTTAACTTACAGCAAGCAAATTAACCACCTAAAATAGATAATATGAGATACAAATTCATCACCTCAAGACCTAGAACAGCTATTTTTACTAATATATTCAAGTAGATATGAATTATATATTTTATGTTGCGTCGCAACATATTTGGCGTATAATAAGCTCCAATGTTTAAATAAATTATTTGGAGAAATACAATGGATAACACATTCGAAAAACTGGTAGCACCGATTAAAGAACTTAATGAATTGGCCTTAAAAAGCATTGAAGAAATTACCGCAATCCAAATTAAGACCCTTCAGGAAAATGCGAAGATTAGCGTTGAATCACTAAAATCTGTAAACGAGATCAAAGACCTTGATTCTCTACAAGGTTACTTGTCTAACCAGGTTGAAGTTGCACAAAGCGTATCTACTCATGCAGTAGAAGATGCACAAGAAATAGCCAAATTAGGTGAATCTTATGCTACCAACGTAAAGAAGATTGTTGAGAAATCAGTACCTACTGCTTAATCTAGACTTCATAAGTTGGAATTAAAAACCGCTCCCACGAGCGGTTTTTTTACGTCCATGGATGGACCGTATGTCGCGAGAGGACACGACTACATGGATGTAGGAGATAGAGTAACGCCGGGAGCAGTTACCGAGGAGTCCGAAGCGACTAGCACAGGAACCTAATATATCAGGCTTCTTATTCTAGCCAACCCAAAGCGACTAAGCTGCCTCATAAGTCGGAAAATCAGCTAAACCATCTTCTCTAGGTGTCCACCATAGCTCTACATCTGCCTCGGGCGCTAGCGGCCAGTCATTTCTATAACGTTCTACCAGATCCGGGTTACTGATATAAGGTCGTCCAAAGGCAATCAGGTCAGCTTTGCCATCGGTAATAGCTTTTTCCGCAGTCTCTTGTGTATAACCACAATTACCCATTAACGGACCATCAAATACCTGACGGAATTCATCCAGCGTCATTGGCTCACCCAATTCATGAAAACCGAATGCCAGACCATCCATGACATGTAGGTAGGCCAAACCATACTGGTTTAACTGTTGCGCGACATAGGTAAAGGACTCTCGAAAATCTGCTGAACCCATATCATTAAACACGCCGTTAGGTGCCAAGCGGACCCCGACGCGTTCTGCCGGTACCTCCTCAGTAACAGCCTTAATCACTTCATCTAACATACGATATCTTTTTTCGATACTGCCACCGTATTCATCGGTACGCTGATTGGTACGCGACTGTAAAAACTGGTCGAGCAGATAACCATTCGCACTGTGTACTTCAACACCATCAAAACCGGCCTGCATCGCACGCTTCGCAGCATTCCTGTAGTCCAGTACCGTTTGCTTAATCTCGTCAATGGTGAGTGCATGCGGGGTTTCGTATTCTTCCTTACCATTTGGCGTATGGATCTCATCGCCATTTATTTTGATTGCAGAAGGTGCAACCGGTAATTCACCATTGTCATGAAAACTGGTGTGCGAAGCTCGGCCCATATGCCATAACTGTAGAAATATAAGGCCACCTTCAGCATGAACCGCATCAACGACCCGTTTCCAACCCTGCATTTGCTCATCGTTATAGATGCCCGGTGAGTCGACCCAACCTCTGGCAATCTTCGACACCACCGTCGCTTCGGTAATGACCAAACCTGCCGAAGCACGCTGCCGGTAGTACTCAGCCATCAGCTCATTCGGGATTCGATCTTTACCAGCACGTGCACGCGTTAACGGTGCCAGTACAACACGATTTTTTAATTGTAATGATTCATTCAAAGAAAATGAATTTAACAATGGACTATCTATACTCATGAAAATTTTTCCTTATTAACAATTTGTTGGTTGAATGTACTGTCACTTCAACTACTCGATGTTAAACAGTTACCACGATCTTACCTTTTTGCTTGTTTGTTTCCATAAAGCGTTGTGCCTCTACAATCTCGTCTAAGCTAAATCCATGCTCATCAATGATCGGCTTGAGATCTCCCGAATCGAGCAGGTTGAACACATAGTCTCTGGCACGTTCAAGCATTTCTGGCGATTGTGTAATTTCAAACAAGGTATAACCTCTAACAGTCAATCCTTTCACTAGTGCTGGAAACAAAGGAAAGGGTGTTGGCTCGGGCGATAAAGCACCATACTCATAGATTGTTGCACCTTTAGCTGCTGCTGCCGCAAGTTCATTTAGCGTTGGTCCGGCGACAGGATCAAAAATTAAATTTGCCCCGGCTCCTGATGTAACCTCCATCACCCTTTCCGCTAAGTTTTCCTCATCGGTCACGATGACGTGATCGGCACCCGCCCCGAGGAGAAATGATTTCTTATCTTCGCCACGAGTAGTTGCAATCGCCACTCCACCCGTTGCTTTAGTAAGCTGAATTGCGGCTAGGCCAACACTACTACTGGCTGCTGTTATCAATACAACATCACCTTTTTTCATTTTTCCATATTCAATCAAAGCGCCATATGCCGTGATGTACTGCATCCAGATTGCAGCACCCTCAGATGCAGAGAGCTTTTCGGGATAATGCGCCACAGCCGCTACAGGCAAGATCGCAGATTCGCCGTATACGCCATAATCTACCATTGAGAATGCAGGGATACTGCTAACACGATCCCCTATTTTAAAACCTGTCACGCCAGACCCAATCGCGTCAATAATCCCCGCAGCTTCATACCCTAGTTGAGAAGGTAATTTCGGAGTTTCCAAATATTGCCCTTTTCGAAACACTACTTCAGCACGGTTTAATCCTATTGCCTCAACCTTGATACGAACCTCAGCTTCTCCCGGTTCGACTAAAGGTAACTCCTCAAGTTTAAGAACATCGGCCTTACCTAATTCATGAAAACGAACAATCCTGGGCATTAGAAATAACTCCTATTAAATTGAATGATAGCTTGCGGTAATTCATGTGCACGTTTGTTAATTGAATGTCGTTAATTTTTATCTGTTGCACATAACGAGTTTGAAAACTATAATTCATACAGTATTTTTTGTAAACTAGGTACCTAGTAGTAACTAAATGAGTACATTAAAAGCCAATGTTTTTGCAGCAAAGTGTTCGTCTAGAGAAATCCTTGTATTAATCAGCGAGAAATGGGTGTGCCTAATCGTCTGCGCCTTAAGCAAACACAAAATTCTGCGTTTTGGTGAACTAAAACGACTCTGTGAAGGCGTGTCACAAAAAATGCTTACACAGACTCTACGAAAGCTGGAGCGCGATGGCTTAGTAAATCGAACAGTGTATGCCGATAAATTACCGCTAAAAGTAGAATACCAACTCAGCCCATTAGGTGAAAATCTGGTTCCTGTAATCGAGCAGGTAAAGTCATGGGCTGAGACAAATATGAATAAAATCAATAAGCATCGGTTAGCATTTGAGAAAAAAAATAATGCGGCATGATCTGATTATTAGTTTTTATTTAGTAAGTCCTTCAAATTAGCGAATGGTTTGCCAGTGCCATGCTCCCGTTCAAGTTCATTAATCGCACTAGTTGCTGACACATCAGAATCCAGATATTTGGCATGTTCATGATCGTGACAATAGAGACATAATAATTCCCAATTGCTGCCGTCTTCTGGATTATTATCGTGATTATGGTCTTTGTGATGGACTGTTAATTCGCTGATATTTTCTCGAGTAAATTCCCGCTTACATTTACCACAGACCCAAGGGTACAGTTTTAGCGCCTTCTCGCGATAGCCATGTCCTCTTGATTCGGCATTGCGTTTAGATTCGGCAACAACTTTATCCAGCTTATCCACGGATCAGTTCAGAATTATGAGAGGTGTTATTTCCACAATTAATGTCTAGTGATGCTTTTTAGTGCCTTAATGCACCCGCTTGAATGCTGATTAAATCATCAAAGGTCTTAAGCTGTTTTAACAGCGTATTTGTCGATGGATCATCTTTTTTCAAGCACTCTTCTGCGTATTCAAAGATTCCGCTTTGTGCTGGCAATGGTTTGGTCTGCTCAATGGTATCTTTCATCCTCGGCAGGAATATCCACTGTAACCATTGCTCAAATTTCAGTGTATCCATACAAAAAGGGATCGTGCTATTCAGGTCGCTAGCATCAGGTTTGTACTTATCCCACTTACCATGGGTACGGAGGTTTGCCTCAACTTCTAATAAAACGTCGGCAATTCGGTTTGGAATATCGTGCATTAAAGTGATTATACGTCGAGTTTAGCTGTTCCTAAAGTTTGAAATGAGCAATCTTGCATATATAAGGAGTCTGATTCTCCCCAAATTTCCGTAAATCGTGGAATATTTGCAATTTTTTACGCAGAAATGACACTTCATTTCACATATTTAGACAATCTGGTTTATACTCCGCCCGCCAGTTTACACGTCATGCGGCCATCTCAGTGGAATTTCAAAAGATGTGGGTATTTGGTAGCGCAGTTTCCCGAAACTAGGCGCAGGGACAGTAATCGATTTCATTAATTTAACTTTATAGAGTAGAACAATGGCTGACTTATCGAAGTATAGAAACATAGGCATCTTCGCACATGTGGACGCAGGCAAAACCACGACTTCAGAACGTATCCTGAAACTGACGGGCAAGATTCATAAAACCGGTGAAGTACATGATGGTGATGCCACCACTGACTTCATGGAGCAAGAACAGGAGCGCGGAATTACTATTCAGTCTGCTGCAACCAGTTGTTTCTGGGATGACCATCGAATGAATATTATCGATACTCCGGGACACGTTGATTTCACCATTGAGGTATATCGTTCATTAAAAGTATTGGACGGTGGCATTGGTGTATTTTGCGGATCGGGTGGTGTTGAACCTCAGTCTGAAACCAATTGGCGTTATGCCAACGACTCCGAAGTCGCACGAATCATTTTCGTTAATAAGCTAGATCGTATCGGCGCAGATTTCTATCGCGTGATCCAACAGGTTGAAGACGTATTAGGTGCAACTCCCGTGGCCATGACACTACCCATCGGCATTGAAGATGATTTTATTGGTGCTGTTGATCTG
The DNA here is from genome assembly GCA_021773235.1 of Gammaproteobacteria bacterium. Classification (GTDB taxonomy): domain Bacteria; phylum Pseudomonadota; class Gammaproteobacteria; order Eutrophobiales; family Eutrophobiaceae; genus UBA7359. The sequence goes on from JAJFKL010000025.1 coordinate 67,050, forward strand.
CTTACCCGAAAAGCTTGGGTTTGGAGTGACGAGAACGACCCGCTTAGTTATGAAATTCAAGAACCGCCTGCAGATATGGTCGACAAAGTTGAAGAATGGCGCGAGAAATTAATTGAAGCCGTAGTCGACCAAGACGATGCAATCATGGAGAAGTATCTGGAAGGCGAAGAACCTACCATAGATGAACTCAAGGCTTGTATCCGTAAAGGAACAATCAACCTTTCATTCTTCCCGACCTATTGCGGTTCAGCATTTAAAAACAAATGTATCCAATTAGTTTTGGATGCGGTTGTTGACTACCTGCCAAATCCAACTGAAGTTAAGCCACAACCTGAAGTCGATCTGGAAGGTACTCCGACTGGAGAAGTAGCAACCGTTGATCCTGATAAACCATTACGCGCATTAGCCTTTAAAATCATGGACGACCGTTTTGGCGCCCTAACCTTTCTGCGTATCTACTCCGGCAAACTAGAAAAAGGGACAGGAGTACTCAATACTTTTACCGGGAAAACCGAGCGTATTGGTCGTATCGTTGAAATGCATGCAGACGAACGTATAGAACTAGATGGAGCACAAGCTGGTGACATCGTTGCTGCAATTGGTTTAAAGAATGTTCAAACCGGGCACACCTTATGTGATCCAGACAATCCTGCAACATTAGAACCAATGGTATTTCCTGACCCTGTAATCTCAATTGCCGTTTCGCCAAAAGATAAAGCTGCTTCGGAAAAACTGGGTGTCGCTATCGGTAAAATGATTAAAGAAGATCCTTCTTTCCGTGTTGAGACCGATGAAGATAGTGGTGAAACCATCCTTAAAGGCATGGGTGAATTACACCTGGATATTAAAGTCGATATTTTGAAACGTACCCACGGTATTGAAGTTGAAGTAGGTAGCCCACAAGTGGCCTATCGTGAAACCGTTACTAAAACCCTGGAAGATAGCTATACCCACAAGAAACAATCAGGTGGTTCAGGTCAATACGGCAAGATCGACTACATCATTGAACCGGGTGAACCTGGCAGTGGTTTCGTATTTGAGTCAAAAGTAACTGGCGGTAACGTACCTAAAGAATTCTGGCCAGCGATTGACGGTGGTTTCAAGAAGAGTATGGATCAAGGCGTGCTTGCAGGTTACCCCTGTCTCGATTTCAAAGTCACTTTGATGGATGGTGCCTTTCATGCAGTTGACTCCTCAGCTATCGCATTTGAATTAGCTGCCAAAGCCGCTTACCGACAAAGTATGCCTAAGGCCGGTCCTCAATTAATGGAACCAATCATGAAGGTCGATGTATTTACACCTGAAGATCATGTGGGTGATGTGATCGGCGATTTGAATCGTCGTCGCGGTATGATCAAATCTCAGGAAGCGGGGCCAACGGGTGTTCGTATTAAAGCTGAAGCGCCATTAAGTGAGATGTTTGGTTACATTGGTTCTTTGCGTACTATGACCTCCGGGCGTGGCCAATTCTCAATGGAGTTTTTACAATACAACCCATGTCCTAAGAATGTGGCAGAGGTTGTGATTGCAGAAACAAAAGCGCGAGAAGAAGAAGCAAAGAAAAAATAATATAACGTTAATTATATTAATTAAAAGGCCGGTTATTACCGGCCTTTTTTATGGGCAACCCATAACTCAAAGCAGACCTATCTTAGTTGAAATTTCATATTATTAAGAATTTGCACCCATCAAAACCATACTCAGAACTGTAACAATCGAGTTGCCTACAAGCTGTTTTAAACTGTTGTTAGTAAAGCAATTCCTTAAGTAAATCTTTGAAGCCTCTGAATTCAAATATCAAAAACTGAAGCCGTGGACATGAAGGAGACAGGAAACCTCTGCGGATTATTGACTAGATCAAAAAGACCTAGATAAACTATTTAGTTACAGCGCTTGACATTAGTCTGATATATTGGAAAATACAGGGATTGTCGACAATATATAGCTATATTTTTAATTTAATGCATTTACACCATTATTAATGAATAAATTGTCGACAATAAAGATTGAACTAACGTCACGGTCAGCAATGAATACACATTTAAATAGACCCTCATTAAGAACTTAAAAAACTAGGAGAATTTTTCCCATGCCTATACCTGAAGGATATAGTATCCCAATAACCGCACCTCTATATGAGGGTCCAACCTATAAATACATACGTACTAATACAATTCTGTGTATCTTTAAAACAACTAAAGAGGTAATGGAACAAGTTGTTCCTAAACCCCTAGTCTATAATTCAGACCTTCATGTTTATGCTTGGGTAAACCACTTACCTCGAACCACCGGTTTTTGTCATTATCGCGAAATGTTCTTGACCATCCCGGTCGAATATCCAGGTAAAGACGGCATGGTTGCTGGTAACTATAATGCCCACCTATATCTAGACAATGATAGCCCGATTGCGGCTGGTCGTGAGATCTATGGTTATCCGAAAAAGCTGGCACGCGTTACCTTTACTGAACAAGAGGATGTCCTGACCCGTTCAGTAGAGCGCGGCGGACACGAAATCTTTAAAGTCGCTATAAGCCCGCGACAATCACTACCAACTGATAACATCGATCCATTGGTTGCTCAACTCGCGAAGCCATTCATTAATTACAAGCTGATCCCATCAGTAGTTGAAGGTGCAAAACCAGATGTTGCACAACTAACACTAATGGAACTGGTTAATTTTCAATGTACGAAACTCGACAAAGGTCCAGCTACTGTAGAGTTTAATAGTTCACCTGCTGATCCATTAGGATTATTCAAAGTGGAAGAAGTCGTCGGTGGTTGGTATTTTGAAGGTGGATATGACCTTCCTTATGGATCAGTTTTACACGATTATTTAAAAGAGGATTAATAATCCTATAATCTTATAAAAAGACTGAAGTAGTTTTAGTTACAGTGAGCGGGATCGAATATAATTTCGATCCCGCTTTTATATTTGTGAGATAGGAGCATCCTTTATCAAAATGACGATAGATAAAGAAGAATTTGTAAGCTCGACTATAAATTACACGCTGGATAATGGTATTCCACCAGACTATTACTTCTATGATCCAGATCCTTCCACTGAGCTAAATCCCCCGGGCACTGATCCCCATGAAGTAAAAATCTATAACGGCTGGCCAAGAATCAATGATTTTTCACTTGATCACGAAGGCTTTGAACTCAAGCCAATAGACAACACTTTTGAGCAGTTTAATAATGACACTGCCATAAAGAAAATATTTTATCCGTTGATTGTAGAATTTGTAAAAAGGCACACCGGGGCAAATAGAGTTGAAGTATTTGACCACACTATTCGAAAACCTATGTCTGAAGACTTAAAGGATCAAACTGATGTACAACGACCAACAGTCCAACTTGCTCATAGCGATTACACACCAAAATCAGGTCCACAACGCGTCAGAGAAATTTTACCTGATGATGCTGATCAGCTTCTAAAAAACAGGGTCGCATTCTTTAACGTATGGAAACCACTCTACCGAACGGTAGAAGAATTTCCCTTGGCAATGTGTGATGACACTAGCGCCATTGAAGGAGACAAATTAATAATGGAGCTTAAATACAGTGACCGCACAGGTGAGATATACGTACTTCGCTATTCACCAACACACCGCTGGTTCTACTTTCCAAGGATGAACCCTGAACAGGCCCTATTATTAAAAACTTACGAATCTGATCCCAATCGTGCAAGCTCCATGGGGCATAGTGCTTTCGAAGACCCTACCTCACCAGCCAATGCGCTGACTCGTGAAAGTATCGAAGTACGAACAATGGCTTTTTTCTGAGTCAATAATTATGAATGCTGCTAATATCGACCTAAAGCAGGAAATACAAATATAGATTTATAAATATATCTCCTCAATCAACTAAGTAGGATAAGGAAGTAATTATGGCGACAGTAGGAACTCTAAAACAAATTTGGCGATACCCTGTTAAGTCGACTCGAGGAGAAACGGTAGAATCAACGGGAATCACTTCAAACGGTATTGCAGGTGACCGGGGTTGGGCGATAAGAGATGAAACTGTAGGGGAAATCCGTGGCGGCAGAAACTTACCTCAATTACTACACTGTAGTTCTCGCTATATTCAAGAACCAAACAGCAACCCTCTCCCACCAGCAATGATCACCATGCCAGATGGAACTGAAATTTTAAGCCACGATCCAGATGCATCGCGTTTAATATCTGAACTTGTCGGTAGAGAAGTGACTATCTGGCCACAAGTATCTGAATACGATTTGGAACATTACCGTCGTCTACCTATGACCGAAGAGGAATTAATCGAGATCTTTGGTCGTGAACCAGGTGAACCAATTCCTGAGTTTTCTATGTTTCCAAAAGTTATCGAAGAATTTGTTTCACCTCCAGGAACTTATTTTGATGCAACTGAAATTCAGGTACTAACTACTTCGTCACTGGCGTATATGAAAGAAAAGAACCCAGATGCTAACTGGAGCGTGTATCGGTTCAGACCCAATATGGTAATCGATACCGGTGATAAGCCGGAACTCTTAGAAGCATCATGGCAAGGCAAAACTCTAAAGATTGGTGATGTTTTAATGGAATGTTTTGGTCCAACTCCTCGTTGCGCTATGCCGACACACCCTCAACAAAAAGATATTGAAAAAGATCCTTCTGTATTAAGGACTATTGTGCATGAGGCGGATCAAAACTTGGGAGCTTATTTCCATGTCAGGAACCCTGGTGTTATTACAAAGGGAGCGAGTGTGGAGCTAATAGACGAATAAAATAATAATGCTATTTAAAACAAAAAAGGCCTGATGTTCAGGCCTTTTTATTTTGTTAACTCGCTTTACGCGATGCAGTCTTTCTTTCGTGTTCTTTAAGATGTTTTTTACGGATACGAATCGTTTTTGGTGTTACCTCTACCAACTCATCATCATCAATAAATTCCAATGCTTGTTCAAGTGTCATTCTGATCGGTGGTGTCAAGACTATGTTCTCGTCGGTTCCTGACGCGCGAACATTGGTTAATTGTTTTCCCTTCAAAGGATTCACTACCAAGTCATTATCTCGCGAATGTATACCGACGACCATGCCTTCGTAAATATCTTCAGCATGTCCAAGAAATAATTTTCCGCGTTCTTGCAAAGTGAATAAGGAATATCCCGCTGCCTTACCCTGCCCATTAGAAATTAAGACACCGTTATTACGCTGACCAATACTAATCGGGACATAAACACCATAATGATCAAACACGTTATAAAGCAAACCAGTTCCAGACGTCAGAGTAAGAAATTCACTACGAAAGCCAATCAATCCACGCGCAGGAATGATGTATTCCAGACGCACTCTGCCCTTTCCATCAGGTGCAATATTCTTCAAATCGGCTCGGCGTTCACCAAGCTTTTCCATCACAGCGCCTTGATGGTCAGCTTCAATGTCAACGGTGAGTTGTTCATACGGTTCTTCTTTATGATCACCCAGATCATGAACAATTACTTGAGGGCGACCTACGGCAAGTTCAAAACCTTCACGACGCATAGTCTCGATCAATATAGATAGATGTAATTCACCTCGTCCAGAGACACGATATTTATCTGCGTCTTCTGTAGTCTCTACTCTTAAAGCAACGTTATGTTTTAATTCCTGTTGCAGACGATCCCATATATTACGACTGGTAACATATTTTCCTTCTTTACCTGCAAAAGGCGAGGTGTTTGGTTGGAAGGTCATGCTGATAGTAGGTTCATCTACTGTTAAAGAGGGTAATGCCTCAACATTCTCTGGATCACAGATCGTGTCCGAGATACTCAGTGGGTCAAGTCCGGCTATAGCGACGATATCCCCCGCCGAAGCAGATTCGACATCAATACGATCAAGACCATGAAAGCTATAGACTTGTGATATTTTTCCCTTGCGAGATTTTCCTTCAATATCAATCAGCGAAACCGGCATATTGCCTTTTATGGTTCCGCGCTTTATACGACCAACGCCGATAATTCCCACATAACTATTGTAATCGAGTGTTGAGACCTGCATCTGCAAGGGCCCCTCTTCATCAACATCAGGAGGTGATACTGAATTAACAATCGTTTCGAATAATGGTGTCATGTCCCCTTCACGAACATCTTCCTCATGACCGGCATAACCACCAAGCGCAGAGGCATAGATGACCGGGAAATCCAATTGTTCATCAGTCGCACCGAGTTTATCGAACAAATCAAAGGTTTGATCCAATACCCAGTGTGCTCGCGCGCCATCGCGATCAATCTTATTAATAACGACAATCGGCTTAAAACCCATAGCAAAGGCTTTTTGAGTTACAAAACGCGTTTGCGGCATCGGGCCATCAACGGCATCGACCAATAACAAGACTGAATCAACCATTGAAAGAACACGTTCTACCTCACCACCGAAATCAGCATGTCCTGGCGTATCGACGATATTGATGCGGTATTCATTCCAGTTAATGGCTGTATTCTTGGAAAGGATAGTAATCCCACGCTCCTTTTCCAATTCATTCGAATCCATCACCCGTTCAGTTGGAGCAGATCGATCATCAAATGTGCCTGATTGCTGTAAAAGCTTGTCAACCAAGGTAGTTTTACCATGATCAACATGAGCAATAATTGCGATATTACGTAATTTCTGGGTCAAAACGAGCCTCTTTGGAGCAAAATCCGGGCATTATACAGATAGATTTTGATAATGGAGTTTTTTTTTGGGACATAGCCCAAAGACGTAGAAAAATGATTCTTGTCCCTAAACTTTTCATTTAAAAATAAGCTTATATTGTCAGTTATATCCCAAGCAATGAGACATTAAACAAACTAAAAATTCCACATGCTAAATCTTCGATATCAATGACTTAGACGTCATAGGTCACTCATCGTTATAACATTTAGGATCTGGGTGGAACGAGGTATATGTGCATCTCACTAAATAAATCAGCCTATGATGACCTACTGATTAATACTTTTGTTTTCAGCTTATTTAATTTAAATCAAAGCAGCATGATTCAATAAGCTAATATTTATTTCTTAAAACCTCTTAGACAAACACGGATATCTTTTGCTAGTTCTTCACCAGTTTGATAACGATGCTCAGGTGTTTTTTCTAATACTTTATCAATTATCGAATTAATCCCAGGTATGGTTTTGTCGAGACCTTTTCGCACATCTGTTATCTTCGGATGCTTTTCATTGGCAATGGCAAACATTAATGACGCCATAGAATCACCTTTAAAGGGTAAGCGTCCGCTTAAGAGCTGAAATAACATTATGCCAAGTGAAAAAATATCAGAACGTCCATCAATATGTTTTCCAACCAGTTGTTCTGGCGACATATATGAAGGCGTGCCCAAAACCATTCCCGTTTTTGTCTTACTTGAATCAGTAATACGTGCAATACCAAAATCAGTGATTTTAATTGTAGATGATTTAGGTATTAACATGATATTTGCAGGCTTTATATCACGGTGTACAACTTTTTCTGCGTGTGCATAACTTATTGCTTCGGCGGCTAGCGTAATTAATTGCAATACTGTTTTAACTGGAAGCAGCTTATCCGGTTTTGTGTAACGCATGAGATCATGACCATCCAGAAACTCCATAGAGATATAAGCCAGATCATGTTCTTCACCCACATCATAAACCGTCACAATATTTGGATGGGTTAAACGACCTGCAGTTTCTGCTTCACGAAAAAAACGTTCCTTAACTTCATCAAGTTCATCGTCTTCAAATTCTTGCGACAATGCCATTGTTTTTATTGCAACGACACGGTTTATTTTTGGATCTTTACCTAGGTAAACAATACCCATGGCACCTTTGCCCAATTCTTTCTCAATCTGATATCGACCCAGCATGGGTTTTTCTACGGAGCCATCCTCTAGTATGCTTGTGCCTGCTGATCCTCCTGCAGCACCAAACATAACCGTTTCATGCATCGCGTTACTGCGCTTAAGCCGATCCTGAACATCCTTAAACTTGGCATCATGCTTTGCCATATATTCATAGATAGAAGATGCTTTATTGAATTGTCGCTTACGTTCGAAATCAAGTGCCAGATTATAAAACGGCTCCATCATAGAATCATCAAGTGGACATTGTCGAAACTTGTCCAGCGCCATATCCAATTGACCTTGTTGTTGATAGGACAAACCTAATGTTTTATTACTGTCGGCGGATGCTTGATCTGATCGAATTTTTCCTCTTTCCGTCATAAGGTATCGTTTGGATATCAGCATTATGTAACCTGCAACAAGTAATGCCGTAGGTAACATAAACTGTAACCAGAGTCCGGCATACAAGAGAAACTGACTGCTGCCAATCAATAAAATAAGGCACACAAAACTAATAGCTGCTGCCATGCTTGCTTGTAAGCGTGGCAATAACAACATCAGGAATAAAGCAATTAACAGAAAGACAGAAACTTCAACTAACCGTGCCCAGTCGGGGATTTCAATAAAATCCTGATTTAAAATGCTGGCGACTATATTTGCCAAAACTAACACTGGAGGCATCGCTTCAGCAATCGGTGTAACAACAGAACTACCGACACCAAATGCACTTGCGCCGATTAATACAATTTTATCTTTGTACTTACTGGCGTCGATCTTTCCAACATGAACATCATAAAATGAATCCATGGAAAAAGAGGAGTTACCTTGTGCATCTTGATAGAAGAAAGGATAAATTCGACCAATATCATCTAACGTGATTGAAAGATTTCCCAGACTGAACTGTTTATTTCCTGAAATTTTTAAATCCTGACTGGTTAGATTCAGACTTGATGCAGCTATCATAGCTGCGAGCGAAGGAATAATTTCACCATAATAATCGACGGCTAATAAGTCTGAACGAATGCCGCCATCATTATCCTGCCACATATTCAAATGGCCAATAGCATGTGTTCTTTCTCCAAGAACGCTTATTGGAGGAGTAGCACTGATCGTTGGATAAATAAATATTTCACTATTAATATTTTTATCAAACTTTAAAGCATTGCGGGAAACATAATCCGGAAGTGGTTTATCAGGTTTACCAAGTGGACTACCGAGTTGAAACTGCATGCCCATAACAACATTACCTGCTAGTTTCATCGAATTAGCGAGTTTACCGTCCGAGTCAAGATTAGATTTTCCCATTTTTAATATATTGATTGCTTCATTCAATATTGGGTTAGATTTTGATTCAAGATTTTTTATCGCATCATCAATAATTTTATTACTAATGTGCGTTTCTGCTTCTGACAATAGGATTGTGTTGCCAATTACACTAGCTCCACCTTGAGCAAGTTTTTCAATCATTTCTGCTTGTAGTGAACGTGGCCATGGCCAACGGCCCAAGTTTTCTATACTTTGATCATCGATTGATATGACAGCAATGTTTTGTTGGGGATCACGAGAAAGTTGGTTCATTGCAAAGTCATAATTTGCAAGTTCCAATTTTTCAATGCCCTGACTATTCGTCAACAATATGAATATGATCGTTACAATAAGTCCGGCAAACCAGTCTTTTTTCCAGAAATTTCCCATAACCCTGATTATTATTTTAATTTATATAGATAGCGTCTTAATTAAAACGCATAGTCAAATTATACGCAACAAAGAAACCGACAACGATTAATAGTTATCTGGTATATATCAATCACTATACGGTATTCTAGGAAAATATGATTTCACCAAGATATCAAGCAATTCTCAGGAAAACACCAACGAAAGTTCTCTTGTTTATTGCCTATGTAATTAGTGTCAATTTGCTTGCCGGTTATTGTGCGGTTTGGCTGAGATACCCATCATTATGGGGCGGCAGCAATGTCTTTTACGAATACGCCATGCCCATAGGGATGACATGGGGGCTATCACATTGGCCCTCGCTTATCTTAGTCAGCATTCCTTTGCTACTGATACCGCATTGGAATACCAATCAGATTAGGCGCTACAGAATAATCTGTATCGGATTGATCCTGATCTTACTATACGGCGTATTTGAGAAAATCCCTTTCGCACTTTTCCCAACAGTCGATTTGTTTATTGCATTCTTTTTCAGCCTCATTATTGCTCCGCCTAACTATAAAGAAAATCCTGTATTAACCGTCACTGTGGCCATACTCATCACTATTTCTACCTTGTACGGCATTTATTATCTTTATTCTAAGTGGCAGCATCAAACGCCATTAATAAAAGAGTCCGTACTAATGAATGGACTTTATAAATTAAAAACAATAAATATTGATAATAGTTATCGAAAAGAAATGTTATTCACTACTGAATTAACACGATATATAGATCCTGATAAAGTTTGTGAATCTGCAACAGAAATGACTTCATTTCTTTTAGAGACTTATCCTTTTGACGACGGGTATAACAAAACTATAGAAGTTGTTTTCAATCCAGAAGAAAAAGACAATGATTTACCACCTTACCCACTTGGTCAAATGGAACAATATGAAGAAGATGGTGAAACACATATAGCTTGTTATTTAAAATATAAAGAATAACTTATTGCAATCTTAACCAGTTAATTTCAAATGCTGTCTTTTCACCAAGCACTACTTGTTTCAATCTTTGTGGTTGTTCTGCCTTGTTTTCATTGATTGCTATTCGACCTGCCATAATCTCCGCTTTCTTTTGTGGAAATAGTGGTTCCTGTTCAGGATCAGCATAACCAATGGGATAGAGTGGCTGGTTGGTAGATGGATCATATTTATCAATGGCGCCAACGGTATGTAATAACTCATGCGCAATGATGACATGGTTTTCTTTTTTCATTTTCTTTTTTGCAAAGGCATTAACGACACCGATTAAACCTTTTTGTAATCCTAATGAATGTGCAACCGTTGGGGTCTTGGCAGGATCGAAATAGAGGACAAATATTTGTACATCTTCCGGATAGGGATAGTTATCATTTTGCCATACCCAGTAACGTAACTTCAGACTCCAGAATATAATTGACAGCGTCGAGGCGTTACGTGGTGGCATTGGTGGTTTGGTCTTTAATTCTCCGGCAAATGAAACGTCGACAGGTTTTTTTAATGTAAGCTTATAAGCCTTAGCCTCTCTCTCAAAAAAACCCTCTATATCATTAAAGTCACTTTTTTGTATTTCATCAATATATTTTTGACTTACAGCAGTACCATCTCCATTGATGGCATAGACAATCACATTGAGTGGCTTGTCCCAATCAGTACTTCTTTCTTTAGCCAGCCAACCAGCCACAGCAACCATCAATAAGATATACAAAAGTATCAATATCCTTATATTCTTGAACATACCAGTTACATCCTTGTGCAGTTATTATTTCAGATAATCATTCATCAACAGATTAACACTATATCGAACACCAAAACCAATCGTATCTGTTGGTATATGAGCCAACCCACCTTTTTTGTTACTGCTTGATAAATCCATGTGTACCCATGGCGTATCATTTTTAACAAAACGTTGTAAGAAGCGCGATGCAAGAATATGGTCTACGCCACTTTCCTGTGAACATTGTTTTACATCGGCAATATCACTTTTGATCATGTCATCAAAGTCTTCATCTAATGGAAATGGCCAGACACGTTCCCCGGAGTCTTCACCTGCTTTGATCAACTCTGTGTGCCATTCTTTTCTATTGGTAAACACACCACTATAAGATGTTCCTATCGAATACATACACGCACCCGTCAAGGTTGCATAATCCAAGATCAACGATGGCTTTTCTTTAGACGCTAACGCTAAAGTATCGGACAAAACCATACGACCTTCTGCATCAGTATGAATGATCTCGATTGTTGTACCATCGGATGCAGTTATAACATCATTCGGTATATACGCCTTGGGCCCAATATGATTCATCGCCAAAGCCATCCAGCATTCTACTGGTCGATTAAAATTTATTTTCGTTAGCGCTAAAAAAGTACCCAAAGCAACTGCACTTCCCTGCATATCTTCATGCATACCATACATATAATTGGCTGGCTTTAAATTAACACCACCAGTGTCGTAACAGATACCTTTACCCACAAGAAACACCTTCTTGCCTTTACCAGGTTTCTTTGGTGTATAGCGTAAACGAACAATACCAGCATCGGCTTTAGGACTTCCTTGAGAGACCGCCAGAAACGCACCTGCTTTTTTCTTCTTCAAAATAGATTCATCATAAAACTCGAGCTTCCATTTATTCTCACGCGCTAATTCTTTTACTTTTTTCAGATACTCTGTTGGCGTTAATTTATTCGGGGGCAGAATACTAAGACTACGCGTCAAAGCATTCCCTTCTGCGACTGCAAAGCTTTGTTTAAAACCATGAGTCGCTCGTACACCAAACAATGATAATTTTGATAAACGTGATGCCGATTGCTTTTCACTCTTAAATTTTGGCATCTCAGCGGCAGCAGCCAATGCGGCAGAAATTAACGCCTCAGCAATTCGCTCCGACTCTACTTTATTAAATCCGGAAACAAGCAAACCTAATTGAGCTGGGTTACTCGATGAATGCGCAGCGACGAGTTTTCTTGCTAGCGTTAATAATTCAAAGCTGCTGATGCTTGCCTCAATTGCCGCATAACTAACATGACTTGAATTCTTATTCGGCAAATCAATAATGACTGGAGCAGTGTCCGCCTTCTTCAGGTCGAGCTCCTGACGGCGTTTTAATAATTTTTCCTGATAAGGAAAACGGGGTGATTTAACTGTCTTTTCTTCTTGATGGGCAAAAATAATCAACCAGTTGCTGACCCCATCAATATTCTTTTCGGTTGGCAGGTTTTCTTTTTGTTGTAGTGCAATACTCATTTTATTCACGGTTCCCTTGGTTTAATCTTTTAGGCTTAATCATTTTGTGCCTAATGATAGAGAACTTTGCTCATCGACACGAGGAAAACACTTTTACTGACGACTATCAGCAAAGGAGCTCTAAAACAGTCAAGAATGACGCGTTCAAATTGCCAATGCATCTATAAAACTGCATATGCCAGTACTCTGGTATCCAAAATGCATAGTTATTAGTCAATAATTACAAACAAAGGATTAAAACGCAGCGCTAACAATGAAGCGCTTTTCTTATAAAATCGCCATATTGTCGACAATTTATATTGATATTACTAATTTAAGCTGATAATTTTCTTATTTTATTGATTATTGTCAACAATATGAATTTAGATTTTAGTATATGATTCTAAGGATTCAGGGAAATCGTGATTTAAATAATGCGCCAATAAAAAGAATCAAAACCAAATAATAGAATTATAGTTAAACATTTGTGCCACTATTTTGTTTATACGTGGGCTATTATAAAAAGTATAAAAGGGACACATATAAATATGTCTGATCAAGAACACGATATCGATCCTCATGAAACGGCTGAGTGGCTGGAAGCATTAGAAGCTGTTCTGAAAGTAGAAGGCGCCGAACGCGCGCATTACCTGCTGGAAAAATTAATTAATAAGGCAAGAAGCGAAGGGGCGGATATTCCCTTCAGCGCAAATACAGACTATGTAAACACCCTCCCTGTCTTCAAACAGGCTAAGTATCCTGGTGATACGACTATTGAACACAAAATAAGATCTTACGTTCGCTGGAACGCGATGGTCATGGTTCTCAGAGCAAATGTAGATACTAATGTCGGCGGTCATATTGCAAGTTATGCTTCTGCTGCAACGCTCTATGATGTCGGTTACAACCATTTCTGGCACGCACCTTCAGACGACCATGATGGTGATTTAATTTACGTACAAGGACATTCTTCGCCCGGTGTCTATGCCCGTGCCTTTATGTTGGGTCGTTTATCGCAAGAGCAAATGGACAGCTTTCGGCAAGAAGTCGGCGGCGGCGGATTACCTTCGTATCCACATCCCTGGTTGATGCCAGACTTTTGGCAATTTCCCACAGTGTCTATGGGACTTGGCCCCATCATGGCTATCTACCAAGCACGTTTCATGAAATATCTTCAAGATCGCGAAATTCGAAATACTGATGGACGCAAAGTTTGGTTATTCATGGGCGACGGTGAATCAGATGAACCCGAATCACTAGGGGCTATCGGCATGGCCGGACGCGAAAAACTCGATAACCTAGTATTTGTTATTAATTGTAATCTACAAAGACTGGATGGTCCTGTCCGTGGTAACGGCAAAATAATTCAGGAACTCGAATCTAACTTTCGCGGCGCAGGTTGGAATGTGATTAAAGTTATTTGGGGTACTCGCTGGGATTCTTTATTACAGAAAGATCATAATGGCGCATTAAAAAAACGTATGGCCGCGTGTGTGGACGGTGATTACCAAACGTACAAAGCTAAAGACGGTGCCTATGTCCGTGAACACTTCTTTAATACACCCGAATTAAAAGAGATGGTTGTTGATTGGTCTGATAGAGACATTTGGGAATTGAATCGAGGCGGCCATGACCCCGCTAAAATTTATGCAGCATTCCATGCTGCGGTAAATCATAAAGGCCAGCCCACTGTCATCTTGCCAAAGACCGTTAAAGGTTACGGTATGGGTGAATCTGGTGAAGCACAGAATATTACCCATCAGCAAAAAAACATGAGTTTGGACTCACTCAAAATATTTCGCGATCGATTTGAACTCCCTATCGCTGATGAAGATATAGAGAAACTGCCCTATCTCGTTTTCGAAGAAGGATCGAAAGAACTCGAATATATGCAACAACGTCGTACAGACCTCGGCGGTTATTTACCCGCGAGAAGAGAAAAATCTACTGCACTAGATGTACCTGCACTGGAAACGTTCGATGCCTTATTAAAGGCTACAGGTGAAGGTCGAGAAATTTCAACGACGATGGCCTTTGTCAGGATACTGAACATACTGGTTAAGGATAAGAAGCTTGGCAAACGTGTTGTACCGATTGTTCCTGATGAATCACGCACATTTGGCATGGAAGGTATGTTTCGACAACTAGGCATCTGGAATCAACTGGGGCAACTCTATACGCCTCAAGATTCTGATCAACTCATGTTTTACAAAGAAGATAAAAACGGCCAGGTCTTACAAGAAGGCATTAACGAAGCCGGTGGCATGAGTGATTGGATAGCTGCGGGCACCTCTTATTCGACCAATAACGAACCGATGATTCCATTCTATATTCTTTATTCAATGTTCGGCTTTCAACGCATTGGTGATCTTGCCTGGGCAGCAGCTGATCAACGTACCCGAGGTTTTCTATTAGGTGGGACTGCGGGTCGTACAACATTGAATGGTGAAGGACTGCAACATGAAGACGGTCATAGTCACCTTTGGTCTGCTGTGGTGCCAAATTGTATTTCATATGACCCTAGCTTTTCTTTTGAACTGGCCGTCATTATTCAAGATGGCTTACGTAGAATGTATGTAGAACAAGAAGATATTTATTATTACATCACGGTAATGAATGAAAATTACGCCCATCCTGAAATGCCTAAAGGCGCGGAGAAGGACATTATTAAAGGTATGTATTCCTTTAATAACGGTGCAAAGAATAAAAAACCACGTGTACAACTTTTAGGATCAGGCACAATCTTTAACGAGGTCATTGCCGCTGCCAAGATGCTTAAAGATGACTGGAGTATTGAGTCTGACATATGGGGTTGTCCAAGTTTTACTGAGCTTGCTCGAGATGGTCAAACATGTGAACGCTGGAATAGACTAAATCCCGATTCGAAGAAAAAAGTGTCTCACATTGAAAAATGTTTAGCCCAGACCACAGGCCCTTTAATAGCTGCCACAGATTATGTTCGCCTCTTTGCTGAACAGATCAGACCTTACCTCCCTGCACAAACAGTCTATACGGTTTTAGGCACAGATGGGTTTGGTCGTTCTGATACACGCGAACAACTACGCAAACATTTTGAAGTGAATCGAACCCATGTTGTTGTCGCTGCTCTCGATAGTCTTTGTACTGCAGGCACGATAGACAGTAGCAAGGTTTCAGAAGCCATAAAGCAATATGGCATTGATAATGAAAGTCCTGCGCCATGGACAATTTAATTAAGCCTAAGGCTACCTCTAAAAATAGGGATTTTATTGAATGAGTGACGTTATAGAAGTAAAAGTCCCTGACATCGGCGACTTTGATGCAGTGGAAGTTATCGAAGTGCTGGTTAAAGCAGGTGATAGCATCGATCAGGAACAAGCACTAATTACGCTGGAAAGTGATAAAGCGAGTATGGAGATCCCATCACCGCAGGCAGGTACTATAAAAGAAGTGTTTGTAAATGTAGGCGATAACATCGCGCAAGACGCGAACATACTCAGCTTATCTGTTAGCGCGAATGCAGAAACTAAACAAGAAACACCACCTGTAGCTAAAGTGGAAGAAACAACAAAGACACCACCTATAGAGGAGCCTGAACTTAAACAGCAACCGGCACCTGTCTCACCAGCGCCAGTGAAGGAGAATCCTTCTGAATCACAGTCAAAAGGACATATTCATGCAAGCCCTTCTGTACGTCGTTTTGCCAGAGAGTTAGGTGTAGATGCTACAAAAATAACAAAGGCAAGTGGTCCAAAAAATCGTATTCTAAAAGAAGATGTGAAACTCTTCGTTAAACAAGCATTGTCGAGTACGAGTACACAAAGTGGATCGGGCATACCTGCAATCCCTGCGGTGGACTTTACCAAGTTCGGTGAAATAGAAGAACGTCCACTAGGTCAAATTAAGAAACTTACTGCAATAAATCTGTCGCGTTCATGGTTGAACGTCCCAATGGTTACTCATCATGACGTTGCGGATGTGACAGAGATGGAAGCCTTCAGACAATCATTAAAAGCGGAAGCAGAAAAAAGAGGCGTCAAAGTCACCTTTCTAGCATTTATTATGAAGGCCTTAGTCGCTGCATTAAAAATTTATCCTGAATTTAATGCCTCGCTTTCCAGTGATGGTAGCTCACTTATATTGAAAAAATACTTTCATATTGGTATCGCAGTCGATACACCTAATGGACTGGTTGTGCCTGTGTTTAAAGATGTCGACGAAAAAAACATATTTGACCTAGCAGAAGAAATGGCCATCGTCAGTAGTAAAGCCAGAGAAGGAAAATTAAGCCCGAAAGAAATGCAGGGTGGGTGCATGACTATCTCTAGTCTAGGCGGGATCGGCGGCACAGCATTTACACCAATAGTTAATGCACCGGAAGTTGCCATTCTGGGTGTCACACGTTCTGATATGCAACCTAAATGGAATGGTAAAGAGTTTGAACCACGCTTAATGCTACCCTTGGATCTGACCTACGATCATCGCGTCATTGATGGTGCCACTGCAGCTAAGTTTATGGCAACATTATCTGGCTTCTTACACGATATTCGTCACATATTACTTTAGTGACTTTTTATTAAGGAGCAGTAATTAGAAAAATTAAAGAATGACGCAATGCGCCATCCTTTAATTCTGTCTCTGTTAATTTATATCTTAAACTTTGAACTGTTCAACCTGTGCCTGTAATCCTTCAGAGAGTTTGGCCAGTTCCTGACTTGCTTGAGATATTTGTTCAGTACTTGTGGTTGTTTCTCTACCAACGTCACTGATTGAAACGATGTTTCGATTAATCTCTTCTGCTACTGCTGTTTGTTCCTCTGCTGCAGTCGCAATTTGAGTGTTTAGCGAGTCTATATTTGTTATGACTTCATTGATAGTCTGTAATGCTTCACCAGCATCACTAGCACTTGTCACAGTCTTATTTGCATATTCACAACTACTGTTCATTACTTCAGTAGCCTCTTTTGCCCGTGACTGTAGACTCTCAATCATAGATTGAATTTCTTGAGTAGAGGCTTGTGTGCGACTTGCTAATGTACGAACTTCATCTGCAACAACAGCAAAGCCTCTGCCTTGTTCACCGGCACGAGCTGCTTCAATTGCCGCATTTAATGCAAGTAAATTAGTTTGGTCTGCAATATCTCGAATTACATCAAGCACGCTTCCAATTGACTCACTATCACCTCTCAATGTATCAATCACACCAGATGTTTTTTCAACTTCACCAGCAAGAGTATGGATAGAGTCAATAACATTGTTGACAACATTAAGACCAGACTTAGACTTTTCATCTGCTTCATTTGCTGCTGCTGCTGCACCCGATGCGCTTGAAGCAACATCCTGGGCAGTCGCTGTCATTTCGTTCATAGCTGTTGCTACTTGTTCAGTTTCTGAAAACTGTTTATCTATTCCTTCATTGGTCGTTGCAATCACCATGGTCATCTCTTCTGCTGCTGCTGCAACCTGAGTTGATGCCGTTCCAACTTCACGGATAATGGCTTGTATATTTTCAATAAAGCTATTAAATGCTGTTGCTAGGTCACCCAGTTCACTCTTAGATGAAGCATCTAGTCTAAAGGTTAAATCGCCATGCCCTTGTGATATATCATCTACACATTTAACCACTGCCCCAATTATTGAAGCTATAGGATTACTTATAGAACGAGCCATAATGACTCCGGCCAATGATGCCAAACCAAGTAGACAAATAACCGTGATTAATGAATACATAAGTACATTTTTTACCAACTCGGTTACTGGAGCAAAAGCCTCTGCTTCATCAATTTCGCTCATGATGACCCAATTCATACCACTAATACTCACTGGCGCATAAGCGGATAAGACAGAGACGCCACGATAATCAGGAAAAATTTCGAACCCGGAGTTTCCCGTTAAGGCAGCCTTTACACCTTTCGAATCGACGGTTTGCAAACCTATGGTAGTTCCTTTTACACTGAGTGAATTAACAAGACTCTCTGAATAGCCTAAGTCCTTCATCATCTCGATATAAGCCGGTTTATCTTCAATTATAAAACGACCCTGGCTACGCATTTTATAATCTTCGCCTACCAGATAAGTTTCACCACTTTCACCGAGACCAGCCGAGTCCCAACTTTCATTACTCGTCATAATTTCGTTTATACTGTCGATTGGCATCTGAAAAATCAAAACACCTTGTTTAACACCATTTTCATAAATCGGCGATGCAATAAATGAAGCTGGATATTCATAAGATGGCGCATAAGGCTTAAAGTCTGTTAAGACAATAGCATCTTGTGTATCAAGTTTATTTGCTGCTTTAAACGCTTCGGCGATTCCACTTTCTGCATAAGGACCATCGATTAAAGAAGTGGCATAATCAAGCTCTTTGAAGACACTATAAATAATCTTTCCTGAATCAGAGTCCACCAGGAAGATATCGTAATAACCAAATTTTTTCAGATAGTCCCGAATATGTGGATGGTATTTCTTGTGTGTTAGTTCATAAGAGGTGTGCCCATCTGTTTCGACAAGTTCATCTTTACTACCAAGCGGATTCGGATTGTCTTTGATATATCGATATTGTAATGCCACTGATTCTTGGTCAAATTGACCAATCAATTGATTGACATCTAATGAAGCACCGTCATTAAGCGATTTATATTCTTTTAGATACTCATTTGTATAATAATCTTTTAATCCTGATCGATATGTTTCGTAATCTGGAATAATTAATTCGTCTGGGTATTGATGAAATGCCAGATTAAACTCTTGCATCGCATCAATGATCATGCGGTCATTGGAGAACGTTTTTACCTGTCCTTCAATAAACTTGAAATAATTTTCGATCTGCGTCTTCTTTACTTCACGAATAGAAATAAGTTGTTTTTCAGCTGCATTTTCCAGTGATTGTTTACCGAAATCAGTGCTAGACCACCCGATTATCAAACTTGTTGATATCACAGATACCGCACCTACACAGATAAATGCCAGAGTTATCTTTGTTTTAATTTTCATATCTCAAGAACCTTTTTTGTATCAATATCTTCCCTTGCCCGTAATACTGATCGTCCTTGATATGTTGGTTATCGGTAATATTTGAAATCTCTTTAGAATAAAATGGTCGATACATTTTTGTCCATGACGATGTTATTTCTTCTTTTATCTTTAATCTGTTGAGGGTCTATGCTCTTGTACAATTCACCTCATGGCATCTTAATATTTCGATCATATATACAATTTCTTTGCAGAACCCTTATAATCCCTTTTATTACATGTTGTTACGGATAAATCATTATGGCCAAGAAAGACGTTTTATTGCCTGATATAGGTGATTTTGATGCAGTCGAGATAATTGAAATTCAGGTTTCGCCCGGTGAGAGAGTGGAAAAAGAGCAATCCTTGTTAACCTTAGAAAGCGACAAGGCCTCGATGGATATTCCTTCCCCATATGCCGGAACTGTCCAATCAATAGCCGTAAAAGTTGGACAAAAAATATCGAAAGATGAGCTGATATTATCAATCGATGAAGTGGCCTCTGTAGAGAAAGCCGACACCGAATCTGAACCAAGCCCCACACCACAAAAAGACACTTCGGCTAAATCTATTACTAGTGACTCACATGTCGAGGTACTTGTTCTTGGCGCTGGCCCTGGTGGTTATACAGCAGCATTTCGGGCAGCTGATTTGGGTAAAAAAACGATCTTAATTGAACGTTATCCATCATTAGGAGGGGTTTGTTTGAACGTAGGTTGTATCCCATCCAAGGCACTACTTCACGTGGGTAAAGTCATATCTGAAATTGAAGAGCTAAAAGAAAAAGGTATCGATTTGGGCTCTGGAAAACCAGACTCAAAACCCATGCGCCTATGGACCGAGTCTGTTATCAATAAGCTTACTTCCGGCCTGGGTGCGATGGCCAGACAACGCAAGATAGAAGTAAGAAATGGTTATGGCAGTTTCCTCTCTCCTAATTCTATTGCGATAGACGATAATGGAAAGACTGATACCATAACGTTTGACTCAGCAATTATTGCTGCCGGTTCACAAGCTACTAAATTACCCAGCCTTCCTGATGACCCACGCATCATGGATTCTACTGATGCTTTGTTACTGGAAAAAATACCAAAACGTATGCTCGTCATTGGTGGCGGAATTATTGGCTTGGAGATGGCAACTGTTTACGCTTCACTGGGATGTAAGGTTACCATTGTTGAAATGATGGACTCCCTAATAGCTGGGTGTGATAAAGATATTGTCCGTCCATTACAAAAACGAATTAAGAAAATCTACGAAAATATATATCTAAAAACAGCAGTAACTTCTGTAACAGCAAAGAAGGCGGCACTGGAAGTTTGTTTTGATGGTAAAGATGCTCCTGAGAATGATAAGTTTGATGCCATATTAGTTGCAGTGGGTCGCCAACCGAATGGTAAAAAGATCGGCGCAGAAAATGCTGGCGTCAATGTCGATGAACGCGGCTTCATTGCGGTTGATGATCAGCAACGAACAAACGTATCTAATATTTATGCTATTGGTGACATCGTTGGTCAACCAATGTTGGCACACAAGGCAACTCATGAAGGCAAGATTGCCGCTGAAACTATTGCCGGCCATAAAGTTGGATTTGATAATCGAGTTATACCCTCAGTTGCCTATACTGATCCAGAAATTGCATGGGTGGGTTTATCTGAAACCGAAGCAAAAGAAAAAAATATCGAATACGGTAAAGGTGTATTTCCCTGGGCTGCCAGTGGTCGTTCATTGGCCTTAGGTCGAGATGAAGGCATGACTAAATTATTATTTGATAAAGAATCAAAACGCATTCTGGGCGCTGCGATTGTCGGTCCTAATGCAGGAGACTTAATTGCTGAATGTGCATTAGCCATTGAGATGGGCGCTGATGCAGAAGACATCGGGTTAACCATTCACCCGCACCCTACTCTTTCAGAAACTGTGGCTATGGCAGCCGAAGTTTTTGAAGGGACTATTACCGATCTTTATATCCCAAAACGTTAATTATTTGATCACAGAATAATATGGTACGCCTCAATTATACTGAGCTTGGTCAGGGTCGTCCGATAATTATATTACATGGTCTATTTGGTTCTGCGCGTAATTGGCAAGGGATTGCTCGATCCTTGGGTGAGAAACATCACGCTATAACACCCGACCTTCGTAACCACGGTCAATCACCACATGCGAATACCATGTCATATCAAGACATGGCTAATGATGTCATAGCGATTGCAGATGAACTCAAACTCAATGACATTATTATTGTTGGCCATAGCATGGGCGGTAAAGTCGCGATGACGGCTACATTATCCGATCCCGGGCGTTTTACCGCTTTAGCCGTGATTGATATAGCACCGGTGAACTATACGCATGACTTTGATGTGTTAATTGCGGCTATGAATTCTTTAAAACTGGAGACTATAAAAAACCGCACACAGGCTGAAGAGGTTCTAAATAAAGTCATTGATGATAAAGGCGTCATTCAACTACTTTTGCAAAACCTAGTTCGGTCGGAAGGTGGATTTAAATGGCGTATTAATCTGCAAGGCATTATGGCCAACCTGAACCTCATTGGACAATTTCCTGAGTCTTTAAATAATATTTCGTGTCGCTTACCTACGCTTTTTCTAGGTGGCTCAGAATCTGATTACCTGCGGAGTATTCATAATCCTGCAATTTATGAGTATTTCCCAGCAGCGGAGATCACTATGATTAATGGCGCTGGTCATTGGCCACATGCCGAAAAGCCGACCGAATTCTTGAAACACATAAATTCATTCATCAATTTCGTCTAAGTGTTGATAGTTCTGGGCATACCGCTAGAATGAGCGCCTTTCCAAGATTGATTAAAGATAATGACCACTAAAAAAATTAATAAAGTCGTTCTGGCCTATTCTGGCGGTCTCGACACATCCGTGATTCTTACCTGGTTGAAGGATACCTACGATTGTGAAGTAGTGACCTTTACTGCCGATATTGGGCAGGGAGAAGAGGTTGAACCAGCTCGTGCTAAAGCTGAGCAGATGGGCGTCCAGGAAATCTTCATAGAGGATCTGACAGAGGAGTTTGTCCGCGACTATGTATTCCCTATGTTTCGTGCGAATACCATCTATGAAGGTGAATATTTATTAGGGACATCTATCGCAAGACCACTAATCGCCAAACGCCTGATCGAAATCGCTAATGAAACCGGTGCCGATGCAATTTCGCATGGCGCTACCGGTAAAGGAAATGATCAAGTTCGTTTTGAATTAGGCGCATATGCATTAAAACCAGATGTACATGTTATTGCGCCATGGCGTGAATGGGATCTGACTTCACGCGAAAAATTATTGACCTATGCAGAACAACAAGGCATTCCTATAGAAGCCAAACGAAAAGGTGCTTCACCTTATTCTATGGATGCTAATTTGTTACACATATCTTATGAAGGTGGAGAGCTTGAAGACCCTTGGTGTGAACCAGAAGAATCAATGTGGAAATGGACCACCTCACCTGAGAAAGCACCCGATACAGCAGAATCGATTGAACTGGAATTTAAAAACGGTGACCCAATTACATTAAACGGTAAAACATTATCTCCTGCGAAACTACTTGCCAGATTGAATGAGCTCGGCGGCAAACATGGTATAGGCCGTGATGATATTGTGGAAAACCGTTATGTTGGAATGAAATCACGTGGCTGTTATGAAACCCCAGGCGGCACAATTCTACTTAAGGCTCATAGAGCAATGGAATCATTAACGCTGGATCGTGAGGTGACTCACCTTAAAGATGAATTAATGCCGCGCTATGCAAAACTAATATATAACGGTTATTGGTGGAGCCCTGAAAGGACAGCATTGCAAACATTGATTGATGAAACACAAAAAACGGTTAACGGTACCGTTCGTTTAAAGCTTTTTAAAGGAAGTGTTTCTGTTACTGGTAGAAAGTCTGAGTCAGATAGTCTGTTTGACGAGTCAATTGCTACTTTTGAAGATGATGCCGGCGCATATGATCAAAAAGATGCTGACGGTTTTATCAAATTAAATGCCCTACGCTTAAAGATACAAGCCAGAAAAAAATAATATAAGGCGCTGCAAAGCGCCTTTATTTGTTGCCTGCTAGATACATTCCTGTGCTTTTGTGAATTAAATCACATGTTTAGCAAGCTTATCTACAGCTCTGTGACCAGTATCACAACCCTCTCGGCATAATCCACTATATTCTATAGACATATAACAAAGCGTTTATATATACGCTTTTGCAATGAACTTAGAATATAGGAACAATAAAGTGGATACAGCAAACATTATCAATGAAAATATAAACTCACAGAGTTCTCACCATACTCTGAATACTGATTATATTGAACACCCCATAGAACACGCGTTCAAAGATAGTGATCAAGCTTTACATTATCTATATCAACAAGCTCCCGTTGGTATTATGTTGAACATTATTGCTGCTTTATTAGTGACCTGGTTTATTTTACCAACTACGCCAGATTATATTTATATTCCATGGTTATCTTTTATTACTCTAACTGCTTTTACACATACACTAGTAATTAAGGAGTTTGGCAAACATAAAAAGTCACTGCATTTAAATAATCAATGGGCTGTTTATCAAACAATGATGGTAGGAATTTCTGCATTGACGTTTAGTGTCGGTTATTTATTATTCCTACCCTTAGCAAGCTTTTTTGTTCAGGTAATACTATTGTTAACATTGGCAATTCTTTCAGTTGCCTATCTGCCCTTATTGTCTGTTTTTTTACCCTCCTACATAATCTATATTTCTACATTTATTTTCCCAATGATTTTTTGGATATACAGTATGACCCCAGAGAATGCTTATCCTACTGCAGCATTATTTGCTGTCACTTACTGCATATTAGTGGTTACTGCTAATTACTACTCTAAATCATTACTGAATGCATTTGGCCTTGCCGGTGAAGTAAATGGGAAGGTTGATAATTTATACGGCATTATAGAAAAGACAAAGAATCTGAATGTTAACCTTTATAAAGATAACCACGAATACATAAAAAAGAATGAAGTTGTCTCTCGTGAAAAACAACAAGCTGAAATAACATTACAGTCAATTGGTGAAGGCGTAATTTCTACTGATCAGTTTGGTAGAGTTGTCTACATGAATCCGGTAGCAGAGATATATACTGGCTGGAGCGCAGACGATATAAAAGGCAAACACCTGTCGATGGTTTTAAACCTCGTTGATGAATCTAGCCACATTAAATTATCTAACCCTATTGAACAGTGCATTGAAAGCAATGCCACAATAAATAGTTCTGACAATTCAATACTGATAAGACGTGATGGACTTGAGTATGCAATTGAATACAGTGCGACTCCAATAAAACAAGACAATAATATCCTTACTGGTTCCGTAATGATTTTTCGTGATGTCACAGAAAAACGAAGTATGGAGAAAAATCTAAACTGGCAAGCGACACATGACCCATTGACTGGATTAATAAATCGCCGTGAATTTGATACTCGTCTGGATAAAATAATCTCAAGCACGAATAATTCAGATAGAGAACATGCTATTTGCTATATCGATCTTGATCGATTCAAATTGGTCAATGACAGTTGCGGTCATGAAGCTGGCGATGAACTTTTAAAAAAGATATCAGATCGATTAAAAAAGATAGCGCGTGATACTGATACAGTCGCAAGGTTGGGTGGTGATGAATTTGCAGTCATCATGTACAGCTGCAACCTTGATAAAGCAAAGCTGATTGCTGAAATTTTTCGTGCCGAGGTCTTCAAGACCAAGTTCGACTGGCATGGGAAAAATTTTTCTATAACTGCAAGTATAGGCATAGTCCCACTTAACGACACCACCACATCTCTGACTGAGTTGAAAAGGGTTGCTGATTTAATTTGTTACCAGGCAAAGGATGCTGGCGGAAATAGAATTGAAATATTAGAAACAGGAAAGTCACACTTTAAAAAACATACTGGTGAACTTAAAATCTTGGAAGAACTTCAGAAAAGTCTTGAAAAAGAAAACTTTAAACTATACACACAAAAAATAAAACCACTTGATGATTTAAACGACATACTTTTTTATGAAGTATTGTTACGTATGAAAAACACTGAAGGTGAACTCTTGTCAGCAAATAATTTTTTACATACTGCCGAGGCATACCATATGCTATCTGCTATAGATGACTGGGTATTAAAAGTTGTGATGGAAATGATAGCGTATGGTAACCCTCTATTTAACAAGGCACATATGATTAGTATAAATTTATCACAACAATCTATTTTAAATGAAAAATTTATCAAATACGCCATTGATACTTTTAATGATTATGATATTCCTGCCGGAAATATCTGTTTTGAAATTAATGAACCGCAGTTTTATGACAGCATGGAGCGCTTCAAACGTTTTGTTACACTCATGAAAAGACAAGGCTGCAAGATCGCTTTGGATAATTTCAATTACAATCCTGTCAGCATCAATACTGTTAAACAGTTAAATATTGATTATATTAAACTCGATGCAAGACAATTTCTCAAAATGAGAAATAATCAAGACCATGACTTTAAGTTACTCGAATCTATAAATGATATTAACCACCTGATCGGTGCTCAAACAATCATGAAATGTACTGATAGTAATGATATTGTCGAATCTTCATTTGAGATTGGTGCAGACTTTATACAGGGGTTTTCTATTGAACCACCGCAAGCATTAAATAACAGCTAGCGTAATTAGCTTTTCAGCTTCTTTAGCAATATAGGTAATGTCATTGTTTGCGAAAACAAGGTAAAGATAACGACGCCATAGGCTATAGATTGAATCGTATACCAGTAATCCAACGTTAATGGTAATGACAATGCCAAGGCCAATGTAACCGTACCACGCACCCCACCCCATACTAGTATGGTTTGCTGCTGCAAACTAACAGCTTGAATGCCTGGTAATAATGATAAAAAAGGAAAGGAGCCAAATATAATTACAATTCTGGCAAAAATTACTGCCGCTATACCAATCAATATCGCGAGCCATTGATCTATAAACATTCCTAATGTAATCGTGATACCCGCTAAAATAAAAATTAACGATTCTGCTATCTTGGCTAACAAAGACCATAACTGACTAGCAAAGCTAGCCTCAGAAAATTGCTCCGTAAGTACTGCGCCCAATGTAAGACCACAAGCAAGCACAGCAATAACCCCTGAAAAATGCAGCACATCTTCCGCCAGAATAAAAGAAGAATAAGCACTAAGAATACTAACGATTACAAATGACTGTTGATAATCTGATAGTTTAATAATCAAGAAAGCAACAAATCCGATAACAATACCCGTAAGCAGCCCCCCAAGGAATACTTCAGAGAATCGTATCAATAACATAGTCCAGCTCGTAGTTTCCTGACTATGTGTCGCAATACTAATTAGAATACTGAATAATACAATCGCAGTTGCATCATTAAATAAACTCTCTCCTTCCAACAATATTCGTAAACGCTCCGGAGCATTGGCTTTTTTTAGTAGTGAAATAACTGAAGCAGGATCTGTAGCCGATAATAATGCCCCTGTAATAAGCGCCGCTATCCATGGAAAGCCTGAGGCATGATCAATCCCCTTATAAAGACCTACTGCAGTTACTATTGTCGATAAAATCATTAAAGGTATAGCCATGATTAGTATCGGCACAAAATTTCTAAGGAGTGTCCTTAAGTTTATCTCTATCGCAGATTGGAAAATCAGGATTGGCAGAATCACATAAAAGATAATTGTCTTGAAATTATCCCAGCGAATACCGGTATCAACATTAAATACACCGATGGTAATCTCTGAACCAATATAGCCTATAAATACTAGAACAATACTAAAAGGCACTCGTAGTTTATCGGCCAATGGTTCAAGCAGTGTAGAGACAATTAGCAAAGAAATAATTAATAGAAAGGCGTTGCTGGATAACATCGTAATCCTTAGCTGATATATCTAAACAACCTGTATTAATCTATTAAAATTAACACAGGTTATTCATTTTTATACTAAATTTAATGTCTAAATTCCTTAGCTATCCAGTAATCGAGACTAGCGTATTTACCTGCACCTATAACTAATAAGGCCAGCAACATAATGAAATAGGTGGCAGCAAATTCAATTCCATTATTAAGTATAACAAGTGGACCATTTTCAGTTAGCCAACTGTAGTTACCATGCTCTTTTAAAATATCTTTAGCACGATCAAGTCGATCAATTGCGCCCATCGATCTTTCAGTTGCAAAGAAGCCAGCTCCTTCTGCTATTGCAAGCCAACCATTTTGTATGTGCACGGTTACTGCAGCAACAACCATCGTTGCCATAAGTGGAATTGATATCCATCGTACACCCAAGCCAAATAATAATAATATTGCGCCACCGGCTTCAGTCAATGAAGCCATCCATGCCAATAACGTTGGAAATGGTAGGCCTAATCCCCAATCAGGATTTCCAAACCATTCAATAGTGCTATCTATCGAACTAATTTTCTTTGACCCCGCCATCCAAAAGATCGGAACGAGATATAAACGAAGTAATAATGGCCCTATAAAACCAACTGCTTCCAGTATTTTCTCCAGAAGATCCTGAGCCCAATTCATTAGATTTATTATTGCAGCCATCACTAACTCCTATTACGGTATAAGTACAATTTATAGTTATTCAGTTCTATCAAATATTTCAACAGAAATTCAGTTTATTACATCTGGATGTAATTCATTTAATGCAGTGGATAATCCGTTATTCGTAACCACTCTTGCATGCCTTCTATCCAGTTCTCTTGGCGTTTTTACTCCACACGAATGGGCAAGGACACCCACTTCTTTAGTCATGTTCTTTGCATAGTTCATTACTCGTATGGCTTTGTCCTCAGGATCCAAGCCTTTTTGCAATTTAAGCTTATGCGTAGTTATTCCTGTAGGACAGGTATTCTTATTACACTGTAATGCTTGTATACAACCTAAAGCAAACATAAACCCACGCGCTGAGGTTATAAAATCAGCACCAATGCATAATGCCCATGCTACATCTGTCGGTGTAATCAGTTTACCAGAGCTTACTACCTTGATGCGATCTCGTAAGCCATGTTCGTTTAATTTATCTATAAGTAAAGGTAGGCTTTCACGTAATGGCAATCCCATGTCATCCATCAATGACATCGGTGCAGCACCTGTACCACCATCAGCACTATCTACCGTGATAAAATCAGGTGCTGATTCAGCACCACGTTCATTTATTTCGACAAATAAATTATCCAACCATCCATATGCACCTATTACTGCTTTAAACCCAACAGGTTTCCCAGTTACATTTCGAACGCGGGTAATCATATCCAACAACTCTGAAATTGAATTTATGTCAGTATGACGATTCGGGCTAATTGCATCTGATCCAGGTTTGATACCACGTATAGTCGCAATTTCATCAGTCACCTTTCCGCCAGGCAGTATTCCTCCTTTTCCCGGTTTTGCACCCTGACTCATCTTGATCTCGAACATCTTCACCTGTTCATGCGCAGCGGCTTCTCTTAATTTTGCGTCATTCAGGTTGCCTTCCAAGTCCCTAACACCATTTTTAGCAGTACCAATTTGAAAAACAATATCAGCACCACCTTGTAGATGATAAGGAGATAAACCACCTTCCCCTGTATTCATCCAACAACCTGCCATACGCGCACCATTTGATAAAGCCAATACAGCAGGTTTTGAGATTGCACCAAAACTCATACCTGAAATATTAAAGAGAGAAGTCGTCGTGTATGGTTTTTCACAATAGGGCCCTATAGTTACTGCTTTCGGTTCAACAGCATCTTGCCCCAGAGTCGGGAATGGGCAATTCACAAATAGCACAGTACCGGGTGGACGTAAATCTCGAGAAGAACCAAATGCAATTGTATTGTCTATATTTTTAGCTGCACGATAGGCCCATGATCGTTGAGCACGATTAAATGGCATCTCTTCCCTGTCTTGTGCAAAAAAGTATTGACGAAAAAATTCACCGACATGCTCGAAAAAATAACGGAAACGACCAACAACAGGATAATTACGACGCACAGCCTGCTTGGTCTGATTAACGTCAATAATATAAATAACAATAACCGCCAACACACCGATACCGAGCATCAATATAAATAGGCCTGTCATCACTTCAAGAGTGGTCAGCAAGAATGCTTGCATCTCGTTGTTCATGTTTCCTCCAACATTATTTTTTGTCTAATACAAAATTAAATAGTTCATTGAATAACAATTTAAATCGCGTTTGAACGCATAACCAACATTTTATCAATCTGCATATCATGCATGGAATGAGGTATACCCCCAACCCCTAGCCCCGATTGTTTAAGCCCTGCAAACGGCATCCAGTCAACACGAAATGCGGTATGGTCATTGATCATTACTGCAGAGGCATCGATTCTTTTTGAAATGCCCAATGCTGTATCAATATTCCGACTAAACACAGATGCTTGAAAAGCGACCGGCAAGGCATTGGCTCGTTTTATAGCTTCATTCAGGTCAGAATAAGGATAAACGTTGATCACAGGACCAAATATTTCATTCTGACTTACCTTACTATTTTCAGGTGGGTCATAAAGCACTGTACATTCATAACACGATTCAGAGAGTCGATTGCCACCTGAAAGTACTTTTGTTCCCGCCGCTTTTGCTTCATTGATCCATTTTTCAATTCGATTTACTTCTGCCGGCCGAATTAATGGTCCAATCTCTGTCTCTTCTAGGGTTGGATCGCCAATATTTAATTTATCGGCCATCCCGGCAAGACGTCGTGCAAGATCTTCGGCAATACTTTCATGGGCAAAGATACGTTGTACTGATACACACACCTGACCAGCATGATATAAACCGCCCTTGAGTAAGATAGGTAATGCATTTTCTATATCAGCATCTTCAGCCACGATCACAGGAGCTGCACCACCATGTTCCAATGCACAACGTGTACCCGGTGCCAATTTAGAACGCAACATCCAGCCAACCTTGGCACTACCAATAAAACTAAAAAAACCGACTCGTTCATCTGTGACTAATTGTGTTGCTACATTCAAATCAGTTACCGTCAATGCCTGACACCACTCTTGCGGCAAACCAGCCTCTCTCAATATCTCTACAAATCGAAAACAGGATAAAGGGGTATCTTCGGCTGGTTTAACAATGACAGGACAACCGGTTGCAATGGCAGGTCCAACCTGATGAACTATTAGGTTCAATGGGTGATTGAAGGCACTAACTGCAACAACAACACCAATGGGTTCTTTAGTGGTAAATGCCAAACGATTGCTAGAGGCGGCGTTCAATCCCATTTGGATTTCTTCGCCTGTGTTTGTTCTTAAATGTTCAACACAAAGTTTGACTCCATCAATAGCACGAGCAACCTCGACCCGCGAATCAAACAGTGGCTTACCACCTTCTCTCGCTGCTTTCATAGCCAGTTCTTCTAAGCGTGTTTGCATAATATGGGCAGACTTTTCCAATATCTCAATTCGTCTTTCTACCTCTAGCCAGGAATTACGATCACGAAACAAGCTATGCGCATTAGTCAAAGCAGTTTCAACGACATCACTATCAGCAGTATCCACTGTAGCAATTACGCTACCATCGTAGGGTGCCTTTACCTCAAGCACAGCGTCACTGCTTGAAATACCGGGAACCATTAATGAATAATGTTCAGTCATACTTTTTTGTCCTCATTATAATTATTCTTAAATAGGACAAACAAGATCACCCAGCTTTTCTGTCAGTTTCATGTTTTCACTATAATCGACAGGACAATCGACAATGACCACGGTGTCATCAGCGATCGCTTGTTTTAAGGTGGGTAACAGATCATCTGCTGATTCAACCTTGTAGCCTTTAGCGCCGAAACTCTCCGCGTACTTAACAAAGTCAGGATTGGTAAAGGTGATATTGGAAGGACGACCAAAATGCCTCATCTGGTGCCATTTGATCAAACCGTATTCTGAGTCGGTCCAGATCAATATGACAATGGCCTGCTTGTGACGCATGGCGGTTTCAATTTCCTGTGAATTCATCATAAATCCAGCATCACCAGTCACTGCGACTATTGTTTTTTCCGGATATTCAAACTTTGCCGCAATAGCGCCCGGCACAGCAATACCCATAGAAGCAAAACCATTAGAAATAATGCAGGTATTGGGTCGTTCTGCCTGATACATACGAGCTATCCACATCTTATGCGCCCCAACATCACTCAAGACAATATCTTCAGGGTTTAAGGCTTGTCTTAAATCCCACAAGATTTTTTGTGGCTTGACCGGGAAATTTTTATCCTCGGCATGAGCCGACATCTCATTAACGATTGTCTCTCTCAGATTGGATGCCAGATGTTCTTCATGAGGTGTGGCGATTTGCATAAGACTTTCCAATGCTGAAGAGATATCACCGATAACACCTGTCTCAACGATATAGTGTTCATCGACTTCCGCCGGCGTCGGATCAATATGGACAATCTTTAACGTTTTATTTTTGTTCCAAAGATAGGGATGATATTCGACAATATCATAACCAACACAAATGATGACATCCGCACGGTCAAAGCCACAGGAGATATAATCATTGGCCTGCAAACCTACTGCTCCTAGTGAATTTTCATGTGAAAAAGGGATAGCGCCTTTTGCCATAAAGGTAGTAGCAACAGGAATATTCATCTTTTCAGAAAACTCCACCAGCTTGTCACATGCTTTGGCTCTAATCACGCCATTGCCTGACATGATCAAGGGAAATCGAGCCTCGGATATTACATGGGCTGCTTCTTCTATCCTCACCTGTGGCGGAGCTGGTGGAGTCGGACTTTGAACCTTTAATGGCAACTTGTCGACAACCTCTTCCTTGGCAATGTTTTCTGGAAAATCGATAAAACTACAACCCGGTTTTTCCATCTCCGCGACCTTAAAGGCCTTCCTAACTACCTCTGGAATAATCACGCCTTCACGCAATTGCGTACTATATTTGGAAATAGGTGCGAACATATTTACCAAATCCAGAATCTGGTGACTTTCTTTATGTAATCGTGTTGTTGCACCCTGTCCTGCGATAGCAATAATAGGTGCAAGATCCATATTCGCATCGGCAACGCCGGTGATTAGATTAGTTGCGCCTGGCCCTAGCGTTGCTAAACAAACACCAGCCTTACCTGTGAGTCGACCATAAACATCGGCCATAAAAGCCGCACCCTGCTCATGACGAGTGGTAATGAATTGAATATTACTGTCGAGTAATGCATCCATGACATCGATATTTTCTTCGCCGGGAATACCATAAATTTTATCTACACCTTCGTTCTCAAGGCATTTAATAAATAGTTCAGCTGCTTTCATACATACTCCTATTCATGATATTGATTAAGCTATATTTCTATTTGCGACGAATCGATGTTAATAAAATGGGACGGTGATCTTATTAACCTTAATGAACCTTTAGATGCCGTCTATATATTTAAGGTTACAAAAATGATCAGATGATGAGGTATCTATTGATACCAAAATATTTTTGGATTGCCACGCTGTCGCTATTTCAACGTGGATAAAGTGGAGTGTTGCCTGCTGACTATACGCTGGCACAGATAATATAGTTTTCTATTTCTTTGTTCCCAATAAAATATCCTTTATAAGAAAACCCTGCATAATTTCGAGTCCACCCTGAATGACAACTTCAGGATTAGGATGATTTAGTTCAGCTGCGATTTTCGTTAGGATTTCACGCCCAGTTTGTTTTTCATTAACTTGAAGATATTCAACAAGCTTTGCCGATACTGGGTTCAGCACAACAAACCCAACCTCATCATCCTGTTTTCTACAGACAATAATATAAGTCTTTTCATTTGGTGGAGTTGTGGGTAGATTATTTGGTCCTATCTCGTGCACCGGCCAAGTGTATGCAAGTGTCATAGAAATGCGATTTAATACCGGTATACCTTCAAGTAGATCGCCATTTTGATCAATCTTACTTAATTCAATATCACGTGTATCTATTGCAAGTGCTATTTCAAGCCATTCATAATGAGCCAACTCTAACAGAAAAGGGTAATCCTCTGGATGTTCACCACGCTCATGTTCTAAATATTGTATAAATTCTTGCGGCATTTTTGGAAACAGTGGTGTGTGCGCTTTATGATGGCTGACATAATCGCGTAACATCTCATGCCATTGCTCATCTGCTGTTATTTTTCGTATTACCGGAAAACTATTTCCAATGAAACTCTGTATATTGTTATAAACAAGCTCCCGATAAACAGCTAAACGTCGATCTTCAACACCTTCCGGTGCAGGATTATTATCTGGATCTCGCATGTGCTGCGTGAACACATTTTGAACGTCTTTGAAACTTTCAGCTTTGTTGTTGTTTGATAGACTGTTCATTGTTTTCATGTTTTATTTGGTATTGCCGAATCATTTCAACTTCTTTCAGCAGAGTATCTAATGGTGGAATATTAAAGTCTCTTTCGAGAAGTGTTGGAAACACACCAAAATGTTCATAGGCAACATCAAGTAAGTTCCATACCGGGTCAATGACATCTGCCCCGTGGGTATCAACGCGCAGATCTTCTTCCTCAACATAATGTCCTGCTATATGTGCATAGACTATACGATCACCAGGTAATGCCTTAAGAAATGCTTCGGCGTCATAACAATGATTGATGCTATTAACATAGATATTGTTAATATCGATATGGAACAAGCAATCGGCCTTATCCAGTACCGCATTAACGAATTCTATCTCCTCCATCTCCTTGCCAACAGCAGCATAATAAGATGCATTTTCCATCGCCATACGTTGACCAATAATATCTTGAGTACGCATGATTCTTTCAGCAACATAATGCACTGCTTCTTCAGTAAACGGTATTGGCATCAGATCATAAAGATGGCCATCGTCGGCACAATAGCTCAGATGTTCGCTATAAACGGGGATGTTATGCAGTTCAAGAAATTGCTTAACTCGACGGATAAACGCTTCATCCAGCGGAGCTTGACCACCGATATTTAATGACAGTCCGTGACAGACTATAGGGATTTGTTCTGAAATTTTTTGGAATTGACGTCCTAACTGTCCACCAACATCGATCCAGTTCTCGGGCGCCACTTCCATAAAATCTACTTCGGAGGGAATGTCATCTGCAAGCGAGCCGATGAAGGCTCGCCGCAGACCTAATCCTGCACCTTGTACAGGATAATTTTCAGACACTTTGTATTAACTCAGGTTTATGACTTATCGCCACACTTGCCTTCGCCACATTTACCTTCTTCTTTCTTGTCACCACACTTGCCTTCGCCACACTTACCTTCTTCTTTCTTATCACCACACTTGCCTTCGCCACATTTACCTTCTTCTTTCTTGTCACCACACTTGCCTTCGCCACATTTACCTTCTTCTTTCTTGTCACCGCACTTGCCTTCGCCACATTTACCTTCTTCAGCGACCATGTAACCACTACCAAGATCGGTCATGTTGAATGGGTTTTCTGCAGCATTCACAATTGGGCTAGATGCTAATGAAATTGCGAATGTAGTGCCTAATGCAACAGCTAATGGGTTAAGTTTGATTTTATCTGACATCTTTAAATCTCCTGGAGGTTTAACAAAAAATAATTCCTAAAGGGGGAATCACTATATATTTTTAAAAATAATGTTGTATAGCAAATGCAACCATTTCATATAAAAAGCTCCACCCCTGCCACACAAATATATTGACTTCTCTCTATCTCAAAAGTTTCCTGAACCAAACCTTTTTATTAATTATTTATACGATAAAGTAGCTGAATAACCTGAATTTGGTTAATTTTATAACTTATTGTATATAAAGATAATTTCAATTGTTGATCAATGTTGATATTGACCAACAAAGGGTTACAATCTTGATTCTATTATATTGCTTTTTTTGATTGACCCAATTTAAATAAAGTAATAATTATCAGACATAATGCTAAGGACATGAAGCATAAAGGCAATATATTATATGTTTTGGGACAAACATCGCCATTGGTTAACTCCAAACTTGTCCCGAAAAGGGCAATTAGAAACGTAATGCCCCAGGCGGGAAAGAACAAGCTGGCACGAAGCACTGCTTTTTGCATAAACAGTGAGACAAACATTAAACCATACGCAATCATTACGACATAACAGATGGCTATGCCTGCCACATTTGGGCAAGCCTGTTGACCGATAAAGTTAGCATAAGAAACATTAAGTCCACCTAAAAACCCAAACCCAATTAATAGCCATAACAGGATAGTTGCGATTTTATAATGCATAATTAAATTAATGATTTTTCTGCGTCAGAAAGTCAACAAGGTATCAACAAATTCACTATTTTGATTAGAAGATGTGCCATCCAGATAATCCACCTGAACATCTGTCGCACTGCCATTACCTAAACCAAATATCAGTATATGTGATTGGTCTGAACACAATCCTTCACCTGAAATAAACGGCTTATAAAGTTTACTGCCGTCCGAACGCGTGACCGTTACCATTGCACCAATCGAATTTACCGTATCAGGTAGCTTAACCTTTAAATAGTGATTATCTTGCGCCATACTAATAAAGGCCTTGGGTTTGTCTTTAAGATTTATGTGTACAACATCCGGCGCACCATCCTGATTAAAATCAGCAGTTATGGGTGAGATACTGTAAAACTTGTTATCAATACCAACTGCTTTACTTACCTCGGCAAATTCACCATCTTGATTCTGTAACATAAAGCGACCAGGTAACCTCAAGAATGGAATTTTATGTGGTGGGCAACCAATGTAATTTTCTGAAACAACTAAATCATCCAACCCATCAAGGTTAAAGTCCTCGAAGATTGCTCCCCATGAGAATTCATAATCAGCTACCTTTGTTGCTTCTGCAACATCTTCAAAGATAAATCCACCTTTGTTCTCAAACATAATCCATTTTTTATTAAAAACTTGATCTTCACGTAGGTCACCCTTTACCAGAAAGTTGGGGGCTGTTGTACCAACATTCGAGAAAAACAGATCAACCAGACCATCATTATTATAATCACTAACGGCTATACCCATAGGATAACTGTATTGTTCAGAGTTCGGGTTAGGCATATTTTCAAACTTGCTGTCACCCATATTTTTCCAGGTTCTAATTTGTCCTGTATCATGTGCGACAACCAAATCTTCCAATCCGTCATTGTCTAAATCTACAAATACCCCTTGAAAGGTATTGTGTTTGTAATAAAGTCCGGATGACTCGGTGATATCGGTGAAGGTATTGTCACCATTATTTAGCAACATAGCGCTAGTACCACCATAACCTTCCTTATTGAATATATTTTGTCCTTCAACCAAATCATTTCTGATATATCCAGAAACAAACATATCGAAATGACCATCACGATTAATATCGGCAATGGCTACAGATAACGGTGTTGTATCTTCACTTAATGGTGCAACAAGTTTCTCGTTTGAGAAACTACCGTTATTGTTCTTGTGCAACCAGATTCCTGATTCACGTGCGATAATCAAATCTGAATAGCCATTATTATCAACATCCATAACAACAGAACCCAATGTTGCATCGCTATCCTGTTTTTCTAATCCTGTTAGATCACTGATATTAACAAACTGACTCTCTGCAAAACGAAACACTGCATCAGCCTGGCTATAACCTCCACCCAAAAATAACTCTTCTACACCATCATTATCGATATCGATTACAGCACTTGCCATAAATGGTAAAGATTTATCATTTTCATGTGCCTGAGTAAAATCTATTTCTACTTCAGAAAACTCAGGTATCGCTACCCCATCTGTTGAGACATCATAATCGACCTGTCGATCGATAATGCTCTTGATTGAAACCATGATGAATAACAATAAAATAATTGTTGGAATTAGACGAGACAGAATTTTAAAAACTGTTTTCATATTAAATAGCCTTTAATTAATTAAACCTTATGGGCTTGTTTGATTGAAATTATAAAAAATATTAAGAATGCGACATTCAACGCTATTGGCAATGGGTATTTCCCTATCGCAGGAAATACCGCAAATACGATAAAGCTGCCAATAATAAGTATTATAGGATTAAAGATCGCTACCCAACGTGGATAATGACTTTTACCCGTTAGTACCAGACTAATAAATATTAATGATAATACCAATGTAGTTATACGTATGACTGTTAATAATGTTTCATAGCGAAACTGATATAGCTCTATCAGCATTTGCACCTGAGTAGTATCAGGTATGTTTGCCAATGTACCAATACTGGCACGTGAACCTATCCATACTGCACCTACAACAAAGCCGTAAGCCGAAATTAGAAATGCTGCCATCGCCCATGCTTTACTCGCAGGCTTCAACATTAAATAAATATGCCAGCACCCGACTAAATACAAAGGAGCAAAAAGCACGCCAATAAAGTGACCTGTACTCAGATCACTATTTGAGGTCCCTTTCATAAAATCGTAATTAATCTCAGAATAACGCGCTAGCACATCAAAGTTCAGTAAAAACTCACCTGCTCCAACCAAAAAAGAAGCTAATAAACCAATTAATCCGGTCAACACCAATGGAGATTTAAAGTCACATTTCATCATAATATTATTGTACAACACTTTAATTTAAATAAAATAAGCAACCATTAGTCGTTACTTATCTTTAATCAAACGCAAGTATTTTATTCAGTTTTAATTAATATTTACTGTGAATTTATGATGCTTGTGAATCTCATTTGGTTACAAATAAAATAACAGTATTTCAATTATTTTCAGCATGACTATTTCAATATTAAAACAGGAACAGCGCAGGAAAACATTATCTGTCTGCGTTAGTTACATTTTCGGATCGTCTAATTACTTACTTAAAAATATGTAAATGTAACTTTTTAAAAATACATTTCATCTTTAACTTTATCAAAGGGAAATTATTTTATTTGTCAAAATATAAACTGTTAAACCAAGGAATCTAGATAAATCAACATGACAATCATTTGTGAAAGCATGCCAAAGTGTATTTTTTGTCACCTCACAAAAGGAATTTTTTCTGGCTTCGTTGCAACAATTGTAATAACCGTCATTATGATGATTAAGAAGGCCAACGGTATTATCCCTGATCTCGATCCTATACAAATGCTCAGTATAACTGTAAGTCAGAAAACGGGGTTGCCTGAAACAGTCTTAATAGGATGGGCTATGCATTTCTTTATAGGTGCTGTTATATGGGGTGGTAGTTTTGCTTTTTTTAACCAATTACTTCCTAGCAAACAACAGATAATAAAGGGATTAGCGTTAGGTGTAATTGCCTGGCTATTAATGATGTTTGCTGTAATGCCAGCTAATGGCGCTGGATTATTTGGCTCGAATATTGGTGTAGTGGTACCAGTTTCGGCACTAATCTTACACCTAGTTTATGGTGCTGTACTCGGCGGAACATTTTACAGATTAACAGGAAACTAATACTTAAGAAAACGATTAAATTTTTTACGAATTATTTTCTATAGCCTTTTTTAACTGACATAATCGCTTCGAGTAATTCATCAGGAACTTTACCTGCAGCTTCATTATCAGGATTTTCAAAAAGCGTTTTCCCCAATGCAATTGTATTTTTATACTCCTGAAAATATTTTGAGCAGTTAGGACACATTAATAGATGTACTCGAAATTGCAATGTCTTCCAAAAACCTAACCGTTCTTCAAGGTAATCCATAAGGAATTCTTCTACCTGACGACAGGTCAGGTTAGCGTGCATAACTTTTTTAAGAAATTTCATATTTACCCAGCCTCCTCTCTTAATACAGGTATAAGGATATTTCTTAATGCCAGTCGCGCTCTATGTAAACGAACTTTTACATTTTGTTCAGTAACATCCATTTTTTCGGCAACCTCTTTCGTAGTGTAGCCCTCAATATCACGAAGCAGCAAGGTTATACGAAAAACATCTGGTAATTTATCGATAGCTAGTCTGACTTGTTTTTTTACTTCTTCTGATTCTTGTAAAACATCAAGACTAATTGGCTGTCCATTATAAGGTTGGACATACATCCCCATTTCATCGAAATCTTGCATTAAATTGTCAATTGATTCTTCTTTTCTTGATTTCTTTTTTCTTAGGGCCATTAATGCTTCATTAACGACTATTCGACGTAACCAACCAGCAAAGCTCCCCTTTCCCTCAAAATCATCAATCTTATTTATCGCTTTGATCAAAGCTTCCTGTACACAATCATTTGCAGTAGAGGGGTCGTTCAGTATACGACGAGCAAGACAATTCAATTTTTCCCAATAGGTAACTAGCAGTTTTTTATAACTGTCCTGATCACCATTTTTTAACCCCTCGACTAATTGGGTATCAAGATCATCAAATGAAGACATTAATTAAATACCGATTTTAGAATTGTAATCAGGGACTAGCTTTGGAACGCATGTGAGGAAACAAGATCACATCACGAATGGTAGGAGAGTCTGTCAAAAACATTACTAGCCGGTCTATACCGATTCCTTCTCCTGCGGTTGGCGGCATACCGTATTCCAGTGCAGTAATATAGTCATCATCAAAATGCATGGCCTCGGCATCACCTGCTTCCTTTTCTTCTACCTGCTTACGAAAACGTTCTGCCTGGTCTTCTGAATCATTTAACTCTGAAAAACCATTAGCAATCTCTCGGCCACCAATAAAGAATTCAAATCGGTCGGTTACAAATGGATCGCTATCATTTTTACGTGCAAGTGGCGATACTTCTGTCGGATACTGAGTAATAAAGGTCGGCGCTAATAATTTTGCTTCAACAGTTTTTTCAAATATCTCAATCTGGATTTTTCCCAGACCGTAACTATCTTCAAGTGGAATCTCTAGACGCTGGGCATGATCTTTAATTTTTTCCAGTGACTGTAGATCTTCAATTGTAATCGGATCATTGTATTTCAGGATCGATTCAATCACAGTCATGCGTTCAAAAGATTTACCTAAATCATAGGTATCACCCTGGTAAGTTACTTCATTACTGCCAAAAAGTTTTGTCGTCATCTTACGCAACATATCTTCTGTAAGATTCATTAAATCTTCGTAATCAGAATAGGCTTGATAAAATTCAAGCATGGTGAATTCAGGATTATGCCGCGGGGAAAGACCTTCATTTCGAAAACTACGATTGATCTCATAAACTCTTTCAAAACCACCAACCACAAGTCGCTTTAAATATAACTCAGGCGCAATCCGAAGAAAGAGTTCCATGTCTAAACTATTATGATGTGTTTTAAATGGGCGTGCTGTTGCCCCACCGGGAATGACATGCATCATCGGTGTTTCTACTTCCATATAGTTTTCGTCATTTAAATACGAACGTATAAACTCAACCACCTGTGAGCGAATTTTGAATGTGTTACGGGTCTCTTCATTCATTATTAGATCAACATAACGCTGCCGATAACGCATTTCCTGATCAGTCAAACCATGAAACTTTTCTGGTAAGGGTTGTAATGATTTGGTTAATAATTTTATTGAATCAACATGAATGCTCAGTTCACCTTTATTGGTCTTCATGACCGTTCCGGTTGCTCCTATGATGTCCCCAACATCCCACTTTTTGAATCCGGTGTTGTAGAGTCCTTCAGGTAGATCATCGCGTCTGACATATAATTGAATCTTGCCCGACATATCCTGAATATGCGCGAAAGATGCCTTACCCATAATACGACGACTCATCATTCGTCCAGCGATAGCAACCTTAACGCCATCGGTTTCAAGTTCTTCTTTAGTTTTTTCTTCAAACTTTGCAACTATGTCCGCTGCTAATGCATCTCGTCTAAAATCATTACTAAAAGCATTGCCCGATTCACGTAATTCCTGTAATTGCTGACGTCGTTGTGCAATTAGGTCATGTTCATTTTGGTTTTCATCACTCATAAGCTGTTCGTGTTTTTATATATGTTTGTTCTTAATATTAATGGATAGACAGATACTAACAGATCTGTCTGATATTCCATGCTCAAAATCTTATAAGCCGCTTTTCAAACTGGCTTC
Organism: Gammaproteobacteria bacterium; assembly: GCA_021773235.1. Lineage (GTDB taxonomy): Bacteria > Pseudomonadota > Gammaproteobacteria > Eutrophobiales > Eutrophobiaceae > UBA7359. The sequence goes on from JAJFKL010000025.1 coordinate 108,767, forward strand.
AATAAACCGATCAAGATCACCATCGAGTACCGCCTGTGTATTGCCAGTCTCTACTCCTGTTCTGAGATCTTTAATACGCGACTGATCCAGTACATATGAACGTATTTGGCTGCCCCATCCGATGTCTGCCTTGGAGTCTTCCAACGCTTGTTTTTCCGAATTCAGTTTTTGCATCTCATGTTCATATAACTTTGCCCGAAGTATCTTCATCGCCTGATCTTTATTCTTGTGTTGCGATCGGTCATTTTGACATTGCGCCACAATACCTGTCGGCATGTGTGTCAGCCTAACCGCTGAATCAGTTTTATTAACATGTTGGCCACCAGCACCACTGGCTCGATAGGTATCAGTCCGTAAGTCCGCCGGATTAATATCTATCTCAATGTTGTCATCAATCTCCGGGGAGACAAATACGGAGGCAAACGATGTATGTCGACGATTACTGGAGTCAAAAGGTGACTTTCGAACCAGGCGATGAACACCCGTTTCAGTACGCAACCAACCAAAGGCATAATCACCCGTATATTGAATCGTGGCACTTTTAATTCCGGCAACTTCACCAGGAGAAACTTCGATTAACTCTGTCTTGAGACCATGTTGCTCACCCCAACGTAAATACATACGCAATATCATATTTGCCCAATCTTGGGCCTCAGTACCGCCAGAGCCAGATTGGATGTCGAGAAAGGCATTATTGGGATCCATTTCACCGGAAAACATGCGTCGAAATTCAAGTTTGGCTAGGTATTCTTCATTAGCGTCAAGGTCATCCAACACGGCATTGAATGTATCCTCGTCATTTTCTTCTTCGGCAAGCTTTAATAAATCAAGCGAATCTGAGAAAGATTCTTCCAGAGACGTTATTGTATTAACGACATTTTCGAGGTTGGCGCGTTCTTTACCGAGTGCTTGTGCTTGTTCAGGGTTTTCCCAGACATCGGGTTGCTCAAGTTCGCGTAATACTTCGACTAATCGTTCAGACTTCTGGTCGTATTCAAAGATACCCCCTTAGCGATTGAACACGCTCTTGCATATCAGAAATTCTGTTAAGAAGTGGGTTTATTTCAAGCATTTAATTGAACCTGATAGCAAAAAATGCGCATTCTACTATAGCTACAGATGCCTTGATAGTCATGAAGCATGAAGACATCAACAACAGTGGGAAGTAAACTCCTATCAGATCAAGCTGAATGTGCCAGCTTTATAGTTGGCGACACTACTTTACTATCAAAAAACTTCGTAAACTCTTTAGCCGTTACCGGCTTGCCCAATAGATATCCCTGGGCTTCATTACAGCCTTTCGCAGCTAAATAGTTTAACTGATCCGGAGTTTCCACTCCCTCAGCAATAACATTGAGTCGTAAACTTTTAGCCATCGCAATGACGGCCGAAACAATAGCAGCATCATCAGCATCTTCCATAATGTCTCGAACAAATGATTGATCGATTTTCAACGTGTCAATATGAAATTTTTTCAAATAACTTAATGATGAGTAACCAGTACCAAAATCATCTATAGAAATATGAATACCTCTGCCCTTTAATTCCTTTAAAATTTGATTGCTTTTTTCAACATCATCCATCAAAGCACCTTCCGTTATTTCCAATTCAACATATTTAGGCGCCAAATCAGCGCAAATAATCTGATTGAATATTCGTCGGGAAATATTTTCTTGAGCAAATTGTCGTGGTGAGATATTTATTGCCATCCGAATGGGAGCATAGCCTTGTTGCTGCCATTCTGAGTTTTGCCGACACGCTTCTTTAATAACCCAATCTGTAATAACACCAATTAAACCGGTTTCTTCAGCAAGAGGAATAAATACAGCGGGCGATATCACATTATCATCAGGACAATGCCAACGGATCAAGGCTTCTGCCCCGAGTAGCTCCTGAGTATGTATATCAAATTTAGGTTGGTAGTTTAAAACAAACTCTTGTCGTTCAATCGCACGTCTTAATTTTGCTTCCATATTTAAATTTAACAGTAACTTTTTATTCATATCGACAGTATAGAATCGATAGCAATTACGGCCACTCTCCTTGGCACTATACATGGCACTGTCAGCATTCTTTAATAAATTTCCTGCGTCAGTATCATCTAAAGGATACATAGAAATTCCCACGCTTGGGCTAACGTATATTTCCCGCGATAATAAATCGAACGAATTTTTCATCCCGTTTAAAACCTTGTCGACAATCTTTACAGCATCTTCAAACGCTTTTACATCTTCCATAATGATTGTAAATTCATCTCCACCAAGGCGAGCAATGGTGTCTCCCTCTCTTGTACACTGCTCAAGCCTACCTGCCACCTTAATGAGTAATTGATCACCGGCATCGTGTCCAAGAGTGTCATTAATATTTTTAAACCTATCAAGGTCAATAACAAGTAATGCGACTAATGTTTTATTTCGATCTGCACGAATAAGCGCTCGATCTAATCGCTCACGAAACAACAACCTATTTGCCAATCCCGTCAGGCCATCATAATTAGCCAAATAGCTTAGTCCTTGTTCATTACGTTTACGCTCTATTGAATACTCTATTGACCGACTAATTAATAGTCCATCGCCTTGGCCTTTCACTAAATAATCCTGGGCACCTCTCTGAACAACTTGCAAAGCTATTTCTTCGCAATCCTGAGCACTAATTACAACAATAGGAATAGATGGTTCTTGTTCCTGTATACGTGTAATCGTATTGACTCCATCGGAGTCAGGTAGCTTTAAATCAGTTAACACGACATCAAATTGATTATCTGCTAATTGTGCCAAGCCACCTTTTAATGTCACGGTGGTGGTTATTTCATATTTACCGTCACGCGCATTATGCAATAAATCTTTTAGAAGACGAATATCTCCTTCATTATCTTCAATATATAGAATGCTAATTTTTTCTGATTTCATAGCGTTAAAAATTAATCTCCATTTACTTGATATGAAACATCAGAAGACTTTTGTTGAAAAAGAATATCTTCCATGACATCAGCAGTAACAGGTCGGCTAAAATAGTAGCCTTGTATTTCATCAACATTTTTATCTTGTAAAAACTCTAATTGCCCTAAGGTCTCAACCCCTTCAGCAACAACATTAATTCCAAGATCTTTTGACAGTCCAATAATGGCTGTTGTAATAGCTGCTTCTGAACCTTGTTCCGTTACATGCTTAATAAACGATTGATCAATCTTTAATGTATCAATGAGGAATTTTTTTAGGTAACTAAATGAATTATAACCCGTACCAAAATCATCAATCGCAATACTGACTCCCATCGATTTAAATGCATTTAAGATAGTCATAGTCGAATGGGTATCCTGGATCAACAATGTCTCTGTCAACTCTAATTCTAACGAGCCAGGTTTTATGCCCGTTTCGGAGATGACATCGGCAACAAGATTATTAAAGTCACGTTGCGCCAATTGCCTTCCTGAAAGATTCACTGCGATTTTGCCAACGCCTAAACCCGCATCTTCCCAAAGCACTTGTTGTTTGCACGCACTCTCTAATACCCATTGACCCACTTCGGATATCAATCCATTTTTTTCAAGCAATGGAATAAAATTTGCCGGATAGATCAACCCTTTTTCTGGATGGTTCCATCTCAACAAAGCCTCATTCCCTGTTATGGTTCCACTAATACGGTCATACTTGGGTTGATAATGCAATACAAACTCATTATTACTCAAAGCGTCTTTCAACTCAGAGTCAATATTGAGTTTCTCTACAGATTGTTGGTTCATTTCACCAGTATAAAACTGGTGTTGGTTACGTCCATTTGCTTTTGCTGTATACAAAGCTGTATCAGCGTTGTTGATAATTGTATCAACGTCTTGTCCACAATGCGGGTACAAAGCGATGCCAATACTACAACCCACATGAAGCACATGGTCGTCTATATGAAATGGCTGGCTAATCTTTTCTATAATCTTTTCGGCAATCGCGGCAACATTATATGTCTGTGTAATATTTTCCAGAATAATGGCAAACTCGTCGCCACCTAGTCTTGCAACAGTGTCTATCTCTCGTACCGTTTCCAAAAAACGTGAAGAGACTTCACTAAGTAATTTATCGCCAATGGCATGACCTAGTGAATCATTAATTGATTTGAAATGGTCAAGATCGATATATAAAACGGCAACAGATTCATCTCTTCTTCCAGCGCAACTGATTGCGTGCTCAAGACGCATTCTGAAAAGACCTCGATTGGCCAGACCAGTTAATTGGTCATGGTTTGCTAAATGCGTTATCTGTTCTTGTAGGTTTTTACGCTCTATCGAATAGTGCAATGCTCTGGTTAGTTGCAACTCGTCTATTTGGCCTTTCACCAAATAATCCTGCGCACCTGCCTTGACTGCATTTATTGCAAAGTCCTCATCTTCACGTCCAGTCATGACAACAATAGGCATTAATGGAGCTCGTGATTTTATACGTGTAATATTTTCTATTCCTTCTCCATCAGGTAATGACATATCCAGCAAGGCCACATCAAAGCCATTGTTGCTGATTGCAGTAATAGCTTCAGCCATAGTATTACTGCAAGTTAGTTGAAAACCTGAATTGCTTGGTTGATTCAGCATTAATTCAACTAAACGAACATCGCCTGGATTGTCTTCCACCAATAGTATATTAGTTGCTTTTTGCCATGCCATTACGAATCTGCCTTTATTTAATTGCTATATAGCAAAGTAATTGAACTCATTATTTACTATAAAATACAATCACTTGTATAGTTTTATGTACGACTAAATATATCGGCAAAACAAGCTTAAACTTTAGTTAAATATGGGTAATAGACACTACATTAACGTAGTAAATACAGGCAGATGAACCTCTAATGAGCGGAAATTAAACGAAGCTTATTCGTTTTTTTTATTGGATTCTTTAAGGAAAAAGAACCCTGATTAAGCAGAAGGCAGCTTAACTATTGAAAACCAGAACTCATCAATTGTTTTAATAACGCGCACAAAGTCATCAAAATCAACCGGTTTGGAAATGAAACAATTTGCTTTTAGATCATAACTACGAGCAATATCTTCTTCGCTTTGGGAAGTCGTTAATACCACAACCGGTATATTTGCCAATTCAGGTATCGACTTGAACTCTTCAAGCACTTCACGGCCATCTTTTTGCGGAAGATTAAGATCCAGGAGAATGAGGTCAGGGCGAGGCGTGTTTGCATATTCACCTTCTTGCTTGAGGGCCGCCATAGCCTGAACACCATCTTCTACATGCGTCAGATTTATCTTAATCTTACCCTCTGATAACGCTTCCATTGTTAGGCGTGCATCACCGGGGTTATCTTCTACTAACAGTACATTTGCTAGCTGCATTATCTCTCATCCATTTATAAGTTTAAATTATGGCATTTATTAAAAGTTATAATCACTTGAATATATATCAACAGATTAATATTAGCTTATATTACTTTCAACCTAAAAACTTCCAGGTAGCGTAAAGTAAAAACTTGAGCCATGCCCAAGCTCAGATTCCAAACCGATGTTCCCATCATGAAGCTCGACAATTTTTTTGCAAATAGATAGTCCAATTCCTGTACCGGAATATGCATCCCTACCGTGTAATCGTTTGAAAATAATAAATATTTTTTCAAAATACTCCGGCGCTATACCAATGCCACTATCAGAGATAATAAACTTACAGTTATCGTGTTCAGTTATTGAGGAAATATGAACCTTATTTTTACGCTCAGGATCACTATACTTAATCGCATTACTGATTAGATTCTGAAATAGTTGCCTTATTTGTAACTCATCGCCTTTAATTTCAGGTAATACATCCTTAGTTACATCTGCATTCACTTCTTTAATACTTATACTGAGGTCATTAATCACATCTTGACATAATTTATCCGTATCAATTATTGAAAATTCACGACCTTTCTTATTTAACCGGGAAAACGAAAGCAAATCATTAATCAAGATCTGCATTCGTTTTGCACCATCTACAGCGAAGTTTATAAAATCATTGGCATCATCATCTAATTTATCTTTATAGCGTACTGCCAGAAGATTGGTATAACTGGCAACCATCCTCAATGGTTCTTGCAGATCATGCGAGGCGACATAAGCGAATTGTTCCAACTCTTCATTCGAGTGCAGTAATAACTCATTATTTACTTTAATCGAATTTTCCATATCTTTCATAGTAGTTATATCTTGCATGACTTGAGCAACCGCTAGCACATTGCCCTGCTTATCATAAATCGGACCGGCGTCAAATGTCAGGTATACGGGTGGCCTACCTGAACGAGGGAAATCAACCCAATTTTGCGCCCTCTTTCCTCCGGGCATAAGGCTTTCCTCTACATCAACGGGATACACTAATTCGTCAGGATATGTTTCTGGATTATCAAAAGCATTCTCAAGTACCAAATCTGCAAATACTGGCCGCTCCACATTATAGATTACTTTTTGATGGTTAGAAGTTCCTAATATTTCACTGGCTTTTACGCCAGTCAGCATTTCGACAGCCCTATTCCAAAGAGTAACCTTATGGTCAGTATCTATAACAAATGCGGGCACATTCAAATTTTCTAATAAATTTTCATAATAGAATTTTTGATCTTCAATTTCTTTCTGCTTGTTAACACGTTCTGAAACATCTCGAACAATACCGGTAAAATTTCTGCTGTCTCCTGTCTTATGTTCACTGACCGATAACTCCATGGGAAATGTACTACTGTCTTTACGCCTGCCAACTACCTCACGACCTATACCAATAATCTTCTTTTTACCAGTCTCATGATAATTGCTTAAATACCCATCATGTTCTTCATGATACGGTGACGGCATTAGCATCTTCACGTTCTGACCTATCATCTCTACTTCGCTATAACCAAATATATTTTCCGTTGCCGGATTAAGCGACAAGATCGTACCCTTCTTATCAATACTAATAATGCCATCAACGGCATTCTCTAAAATGCCTTTTAGATAACTATCAGTCTTTCCAGTTATTTCCAGATTCTGATTAAGACGATACCGCTCGTATCTTAGTGTTGCATTTAAAGCTAACCATACTAATAAAAATAGTATCAAAATACTTAAAAAAGCTAGTAAGTAATAAAATTCCAGTGATTTCAGTTTTCCTTCATCTGCTATATTTTTCTTCAATAAAATTTCATGCAGAGAAGCAATGTCTTTTGTGTACTGTTCTTTATATCTTTTATATTCATCATTGGATAAAATTTTCAGAGCTCGCTCTGATTCACCCAGTCTTACCAATTCAAATGCTTTATTCTCAAACTTGATTAATTTTTGATTTGAGTGATGTGTTTTAGTGATATAAGCGGTTAAGATATCCGGGAAGATTCCTGTTGCATACGCTATCTTTTCTTCTAATTTATTTTCTGTATCTCGATAACGTTTTTCCCAGATGCTATCACTTGTTAACACAGCCATTCGTGCAGACATAGTTAATATTTCATCATATAAAAGAAACTTCCCCTGTATCGCTTCTATCTCAATCATGCGTTTTTTACTGTTACTCACATCATGTTCGGATTGGTAAAAACCGTACGCAAGTACTATCAATAGTAGTAATGCTACTATGCCTAAAGTATTGATTAGTTTTAATGATGTATTCTTAATCTTTCCAGAAAGGATTTTTTTTATCAAATTTTTTGACGTTATTTTATCGTCCATTTACATGCCCTTGTATGAAAGATGAATCTTTATATGTAAATACCGTTAAAAATTTATTCGATAATAAAAGTACTTCTACACTTTATTACATTACCAATGTCTGAATTAAAAAGGGCAATGAATTAGTACATTAATTAGAAAAAACTTTCCCTTTATTAATATCTTTTCTTAATTGTGCAATTACTTGTATTGACTCATCAGTATTACTATCAAATTGACTAAAAGCCAGGTCAATCCTGTTTAATGTCTTTATGAAGCCTGAATCAGCAACGACATTAACATAACTCAATAAACTTTGATTATAATCATGCCATTGTTCAAAGCCTGTTTTAAATTGTTCTAATATTCCTTCATCACTGTTATCAACAATTTTTTCAAGCTGATGATAATGAATTAAATAATCGGATACCAACCCCGATAATTTCGATAATTGGTCTTTTATTTGTTTTTCATTACTTGCATGCATTATTTGTAAATGCGTACGTGTAATTAACAACATTTCATTATGCATTTGAGTTATTAACGATGCTTTTTGCACAGATGCCATGTTCACAGAAATTATTTTATGCAATTGATAACTATGGAATGTCTTTAAACCCATCGCACATAGATAAAAACAGATAGCCAATGCCGTCCACTTGGTGATCGTTTTAAAAAAACTATTTTGATTGTATGCTAGTTCCATTACCTAAATCCGCTATATTTTTGTTTTTTTCATTTCTAATTGAAAAATGCAAATTTAAGGCCAATCACAAGATTAGTGGCACTAATACCGATTGTTTCGTGTAAAAAAACGAAAAACAGTGGGTATTCGAGAAGAATTTAGAGAGGATTTAAGTATTCTATGAATAATTGAAGCTGACGATTACCGCGAAAATCATTTATACCTAATCGATAAGTGGATAAGATTTCCTTGGATCCAGCTGGCCAATCGTCATCAGTAATATTAAATGCTATGGCATCCAGAACTTTATTATCAGTCTGAAGTTTGAGTTTAAGATGGTTACCGCCAACGATACGTTTATCCAAAATCTTGAATTTTCCTTCAAATACAGGCTCTGGAAATGTTTGTCCCCAAGGTCCGGCAGACTGAATTTCAGTTGCTAGTTGTAAAGAATAATCCTCTGTAGATAATTCACCATCCGTCACACAAACATCCTGTATGTCTTCCAATGAAATATGGTCTTTAATAACCTCGTTAAAACATTCAGAGAATAGTTCGAACTGAGATTTTCTTATGGTCAATCCCGCAGCCATGGCATGCCCGCCAAAGGTCAGTATTAGATCTGGACTCAGACGTGTGACATCTTCCAGGCAATCGCGAATATGCAGACCATTTATAGATCGTGCGGATCCTTTTATAATAGTATCGCCTTCTTCATCATCACTTTCTTTTGCGAACGCGATAACCGGTCGATTGAATGTTTCTTTTACTTTTGCAGCAAGAATACCAATCACACCCTGATGCCATTCAGGATTAAACAGACAAATCCCCTGTGCAATCTCACCTGATGATTTTTCGAGATAATCATCTAACTCAATAGCAGCCTGCTCTTGCATGTCAGCTTGTATCAATCGCCTTTCTTTATTCAACTTATCAAGTTGCTCAGCCATTTCTTTTGCTGCATGAGTATCATCTGTTAATAAACATTCAATACCTAAAGACATATCGGTTAATCGGCCAGCTGCATTTAACCTTGGTGCTATAGAGAAACCTAAATCGCTTGCAGAAAGTGTAGGTAATGCTCTGCCTGCTAAATTTAATATCGCCGTTATACCTGCGATAGACTTATTCTGTTTTATCAGCTTCAACCCATGAGCAACCATAATCCGATTATTTTTATCTAGCGGTACAACATCAGCAACAGTTCCTAACGCTACAATATCAAGTAATTGTGCAAGATTAGGTATCGCTAAATTAGCGTCATCAAACCAAGCTTGCTCTCTTAATCTAGCGCGTAACGCTAGCAAAATATAAAACACGACACCAACACCTGCGAGGTTCTTGCTTGGAAATTTATCTCCGGCAAGCTGAGGGTTTACAATTGCATCAGCATCGGGCAATTTATCGCCCGGCAAATGATGATCGGTAATTAATACCTTTACCCCATTCTCTCTTGCGCGTTTAACCCCTTCAATACTTGAAATTCCATTATCAACAGTAATCAATAAATCAGGATCATAATCCAAAGCAACGTCGACGATTTCTGGTGTTAGCCCATAACCATACTCAAATCGGTTTGGCACAACATAAACAATGTCTTCACCGCCCATCAGTGTTAATCCACGAATAGCCAAGGCACAGCTAGTTGCGCCATCTGCATCAAAGTCAGCTACGATTAATATTCGCGATTTTTTTGCAATTGCTTCATGCAGTAATGATACCGCTTCATCAATCCCTGTTAATGTGTCGTAAGGTAAAAGGCAGGCAAGTGAATAATCCAGGTCATCACTGGATTTTATATTTCGGGCGGCGTAAACCCGTTTGAGTACAGGATGTATCGCATCCGACAGCGTTACATCATTAAGAATCTCGCGTTGAATTATTTTTTTATTATTCACGTGACTATCAATTTTTGAATGCGTATACGTCTTTTTTCTTTTTCCAAAGCTTGTACCGAGAACTTTTATCTAAAGTAATAACGTTTATATCTGTTCTAATATGTAACTGATCAATATCTCTATGTTTCAATGCAGACATTAAAGGAGAAAACCAATTTGCTTCATAGTCCATCAATGCTTCAAGCCAGCCTTCAAGATCGTGGTAATGACTAAATTTTTGAAATGAATTTATAACGACTAAACCGTTGTAACTTGTATCCGTATTTTTAATATCGCTATAATTATCAGGTAAATCAGTAAACGGCGTTGCCGCTATCATAGAGAGTCCTTTTGCTAACATCTCATCACTAACAATAAAGGACCATTGTCTATCTATGATCTTGGGTAACTCGCCACAACCCCAAAACCACAGGCTGTTTATCGGCAACATCTTTTCTTGTTCGCGTTTCTTATTGACATCAGAATCATGCAGAGTCATTTGTATATCATTCATTAACTGAATCAGGTTAATACGGTCATCACCACTAGGCATAAAAGGAAGAATGTCTCGGCCCACGATCGAATCTACCGGTGTTGTTCTTATATTAAGGTCATCTTTTAATCTTAAATACCATCGATACGGAGTAGGAACTTCAAGCTCAAATTCATATGGCTTTAATATGGTATTAATATCAGCAGCAAGTGCCAGAGCATCATGCTGGCTAATAGTGAATTGATTATTATCGATTAGAATTAAACCATCGCGATCAGCTCTGACATGAACCGGATCTGCTCGCAACCAAATACCTTCCGGATGTTGGTTGTCATCACTTAAACGCGATATTGCAGCAATAGGGAAATCATTTTCATCTTTCGCAGTTAAACCGAATAACTCACAGAGACCATAGCTAGCGGAAGATGATTTTAAGGTTTGATGATTTCCTTTCGAAAGCATCCAGTTTAATGAAGGTAAACTCGGCAAATCATCCGGGTGAATTGCAATGTCAGGTCCAAATAAACCTGGTATATAGACAGTCAAGCTACGCATTTATCATCCCGTTTTTTGTGACACGATGATGAACTATTAATAAATGAGATGGTTATCCATCTCATTATTTTAGTCAGTCATATTTTCGAGAATTGCAGATTTCACCTGATCTAATTTTGCATCAACTGCAATCACAGGCGCGGTACTTTGTTTTATAGCTGTGTCAGGATCCTTGAGACCATGCCCTGTTAACGTACAAACAACACAACTATTTTCAGGGATTTTACCCGAATTAATATCACGCATTGCACCAGCAACTGATGTTGCTGAAGCAGGTTCACAAAAAACACCCTCTTTTTCTGCAAGTAGTTTTTGTGCCGCGAGGATTTCCTCGTCACTACACTCATCAAACCAACCACCCGATTCTTCATGTACCTTCCAGGCATAATCCCATGATTGTGGATGACCTATTCTAATTGCGGTTGCTACTGTTTCAGGATTATCTACCATTTCACCACGCAGAAAGGGAGCAGAACCGTCGGCTTGATACCCCACCATCTTAGGACGTGTTGAAACTATCGAACCATTTGCATAAGGGCAAACACCGTTACAGTGAGCGCAAGCAGCAGTAGCTTGTGCACCCTTCTCACAAGCGTATTCACTATAACCTATCCAATGTGCCGTAATATTGCCGGCATTACCTACAGGCAAACAGTGAAAATCAGGCGCACGCCCTAACTCTTCAACAATTTCAAACGCAGCCGTTTTTTGGCCTTGCAAACGATACGGGTTGATTGAATTAACAATGGTGACTGGTGCTTCATCAGCAACCTCCTTCACTAAGCGCATACCATCATCAAAATTACCCTTTACTTGAAGTATGACTGCCCCTTCCATCATTGCTTGCGCCAATTTACCCTGGGCAATTTTCCCATCAGGTATTAATACAAATGCCGTAATACCAGCACGCGCAGCATAGGCTGCAGCTGAAGCTGAAGTGTTGCCAGTAGAAGCACAAATAATAGCCTTTGCACCATCTTCTACTGCCTTGGTGACGGCCATAGTCATACCGCGATCTTTAAATGAACCTGTAGGATTTAAACCTTCATATTTAACATAAAGATTAACCTTCTTATCCAGTAGATCAGGAATATTATTTAATTTGATTAAAGGTGTATTACCTTCGCCAAGACTAATAATGCGTGTGTCATCACTAACCGGAAGTCGGTCACGATAGTTTTCTATTAATCCGGTATATCGAGTTCGAAAAGTCATCTTTAATATTATCCTAGTGTTTCCATACGAATGCGCATTACTTCACCATCTATCGCATCAAGTTGTTCTATCTTGGCAATCGCATCATTCATATTTTTTTCTTTAATACGCTGAGTCAGAAATATTATGGGAACAAAGCTAGCATCAGCTGCAGGTTCTTTTTGCAATATCGCTTCAATGCTTATTCCAGAATCACCGAGTATCCGTGTCACCTCAGCCAGGACACCAGGCTTATCTGTAGCATGCATACGCAGATAGTAAGCCGTTTCCGTTTCTTCCATCGGCAGTATATTAATATCAGACAAGGCATCAGGTTGAAATGCTAAATGAGGAACACGATTTTCAGGGTCCGTTGTTAATGCACGAACGACATCAACCACATCAGCAACCACAGCAGATGCCGTTGGTTCAGAGCCGGCGCCTGCGCCGTAATATAATGTTGGCCCGACGGCATCGCTCATTACTAATACGGCATTCATAACACCATCAACGTTGGCAATTAAACGACGCTCTGGAATGAGTGTGGGGTGAACCCGCTGTTCTATTCCATCTGCTGTTTTACGCGTTATGCCAAGGTGTTTAATACGATAGCCTAACTCACCCGCATACAATACATCCTGTTGTTCTATTTTTCCGATGCCTTCGGTATAAGTCTTGTCGAATTGCAATGGCATACCAAAGGCAATCGACCCCAAAATAGTTAACTTATGTGCGGCATCTATTCCTTCCACATCAAATGTTGGATCGGCTTCGGCATAACCGAGTGCTTGTGCTTCTTTAAGGACATCATCAAAATCTCTGCTTTTATCACGCATCTCGGTAAGAATATAATTACCCGTGCCATTGATAATGCCAGCAATCCATTCAATCTGGTTTGCAGCAAGTCCTTCTCGCACAGCCTTGATGATAGGTATTCCGCCTGCAACTCCAGCTTCAAAGGCAACCGTAACGCCTTTTGCCTGAGCGGCTGCAAATATTTCGTTTCCGTGCAGTGCAATCAGCGCCTTATTTGCAGTAACAACATGTTTACCGTTTTCAATCGCCTTTAATACCAATTCTTTAGCTGGAGAATAACCACCGATCAACTCAATAATAATATCAACATCGGGATCCTCAACAACAACAAAAGCATCATCAGAGATTTTATCAATCTGGTCGATACCCTTTATCAAATCTGGATCGTAATCTTTCGCTGCCGCATGGGTTATACGAATACCACGCCCAGCGCGTCGTGCAATCTCTTCGGCATTACGTGTAAGCACACTGACAGTGCCACCGCCAACTGTGCCTAAACCAAGTAGTCCTATTTTAACAGGCTCCATAATCACTATATCTCGCTAATTCTTAAATTGATTGTTAACCCACAACGGATTGTGGATCTTCTTCTCTCAGCATCGCTCGTATTGAACGAATTGCTTGACGGGTTCTATGTTCGTTTTCGATTAATGCGAAACGTACAAACTGATCACCATAACTACCAAAACCTATTCCTGGTGATACCGCCACCTTCGCTTCTATCAATAATTTTTTTGAAAACTCTAGTGATCCCATTTCTTTATATTGTTCAGGAATCGGTGCCCAAACAAACATCGTTCCCTTGGGTTTCTCAACTTCCCACCCTGCTGCGTTCAAGCCATCGCACAAAACATCACGTCGATTGCAATACATATCACGGATCTCGGCGACGCATTGTTGCGATTCTTCCAGTGCGGTGATCGCAGAAACCTGTATCGGGGTAAACGTACCGTAATCCAGATAGGATTTAATCCGTGAAAGTGCACCAACCAAAGTGGGGTTGCCCACCATAAAACCAACACGCCAACCGGGCATATTGTAACTCTTGGACATGGAGAAAAATTCAACGGCAATATCTTTAGCGCCGGGGACTTGCAATATTGATGGTGCGGTATAGCCATCAAATACAATATCGGCATATGCTAAATCCTGGATCACCCAAATTTGATGTTCTTTAGCGATTTCAATTATCTTGCTAAAAAATTCCAGATCGACACATTGTGTTGTCGGATTGCTTGGAAAATTGATGAGCAGTGCTTTTGGCTTTGGCCAGCAATCTCTTATCGATTTCTGCAGTTCTTCAAAGAAATCTATACCCGGGCCAATCGGTACATGGCGTACATCGGCACCTGCCAGTACGAAACCATAAGGATGAATCGGATAAGCCGGATTTGGAACCAGTACGGCATCACCTCTATCGACAATAGCCATCGCCAAATGGGCCAAGCCTTCTTTCGAACCTAGAGTGACTATCGCCTCTGTCTCAGGATCCAGATCAACATCATATCGAGTCTTATACCAATTACAGATGGCTCGTCGTAAACGCGGGATCCCGCGCGAGATGGAATAGCCATGGGTGTCATCACGTTGTGATGCCTCAACTAACTTATCAACGATGTGTTTTGGTGTGGGCTGATCAGGGTTTCCCATACCAAAATCGATAATATCCTCGCCACGATGACGAGCCGCCATCTTCAATTCATTGACGATATTGAAGACGTATGGGGGTAATCGATTAATCCGTGCAAATTCTTCGTCCACTTTCTGACCCTAAAGCTATAAAAAAGCCGATGATTATACGGTATACATTAAAAACGTTACAGGGCTGT
>JAJFKL010000026.1 GCA_021773235.1 Gammaproteobacteria bacterium
AGTCAAAGAAAGATTTTTAATTAAGATATTTAGAGAAAATACACGAGGAACGAAAACGATGAGTTCTGGAAAAATCGTACAAATTATTGGTGCTGTATTGGACGTCGAGTTTCCAAGCGATGCGATACCAAAAATCTATGACGCTTTGAAAGTAGAAGGAGAAGGTGTCAATACCACTCTTGAAGTTCAACAACAATTGGGTGACGGAGTCGTTAGAACAATTGCTCTGGGTTCGACTGATGGCTTAAAGCGCGGTTTAACGGTTAACAATACAGGTGAAGCAATTTCTATCCCTGTCGGTACCAAGACCCTCGGTCGCATCATGAACGTATTAGGTGAACCAATTGACGAAGTCGGTCCAATTGACACCGATGAGCGTATGGTTATTCACCGTGATGCTCCAAAATTTACAGAGCTAAGTCCATCTACAGAGCTACTTGAAACCGGCGTTAAGGTTATCGACCTGATTATCCCGTTTGCTAAGGGTGGTAAAGTTGGTTTGTTTGGCGGTGCGGGTGTTGGCAAGACCGTAAATATGATGGAATTGATTAACAACATTGCGACCAAGCATTCAGGGCTATCTGTATTTGCTGGCGTGGGTGAACGTACTCGTGAAGGTAATGACTTCTATTACGAAATGCAGGAGTCTGGCGTTGTTAACGTTGAGAATTTTGAAGAGTCAAAAGTGTCGATGGTTTATGGTCAAATGAACGAACCACCTGGTAACCGTTTACGTGTTGCGTTGACTGGTTTGACTCTTGCTGAAAAATTCCGTGAAGAAGGTCGTGACGTATTGTTATTCATCGATAATATTTATCGATTCACTCTTGCTGGTGTGGAATGTTCTGCACTACTCGGTCGTATGCCTTCAGCGGTGGGTTATCAACCAACGCTTGCTGAGGAAATGGGTAAACTTCAAGAACGAATTACTTCAACTAAAAAAGGGTCGATTACTTCGATTCAAGCAGTATACGTTCCTGCGGATGATTTAACCGATCCATCTCCAGCTACTACCTTCGCGCATTTAGATTCTACTGTTGTATTGTCTCGACAGATTGCAGAACTTGGTTTGTATCCTGCTATTGACCCACTAGATTCAACCAGTCGACAGTTAGATCCATTGGTTGTTGGTCAGGAACATTATGATGTTGCACGTGGAGTACAAAATACATTACAACGTTATAAAGAATTACGTGACATTATCGCGATTCTAGGCATGGATGAGTTGTCTGAAGAAGATAAACTAGCCGTTGCCCGTGCTCGTAAGATTCAACGCTTTCTAACCCAACCTTACTTTGTTGCAAAAGTCTTTACCGGTCAGGATGGTGTTTATGTTCCATTAAAAGATACCTTACGAGGTTTTAAGGGAATTATTGAAGGCGAATATGATGAGCTTCCAGAACAGGCATTTTATAATGTCGGTACGATTGATGAAGCTATTGAAAAAGCTAAAACCCTATAAAAGGTATTAGATTAATGGCAGATACAATTCAAGTTGATATTGTTAGTGCTGAGCACCAGGTTTTTTCTGGTGAGGCAAAAATGGTATTTGCGCCTGCAGAATTAGGTGAAGTCGGTATCGCACCGGGACATACTCCATTTGTTACTAAAATGGGACCGGGTGAAGTTCGAGTTAAGGATACTGAAGGTAATGAGTCTGCATTTTATGTTTCTGGTGGAATGTTGGAAGTTCAGCCTAAAGTTATTACCGTTTTATCTGATACGGCACAACGTGCAGAAGATCTGGATGAAGCCGCTATTCTCAAGGCGAAAGAAGAAGCTGAAAATGCATTTCATGATAAAAGTGATGCAATCGATTATGCCAAGGCGAGAGCTTCATTGGCTGAAACAGCAGCACAATTACAAACAATTCAACGTTTACGCAAACGCGCAGGTCGTTAATCCTTTCGAATATAGCGTGGTAATGCTTTACCACGCTAAGTGCACCTCCGAAAATGTCTTTTTTATGCGATAGTTGCGTCAGCTCCGTACTCGAATACCCACAGGGTAGGATCTCCTCATGTATTGCATATACATTGCGGTTCTCGGCTTTGGCTTCCTGCGTCGCTCTAGCTCCTGCATCCATGCAGTCGTGCGTGCGTAGCTTCCTTACTCTCACATAAAAAACCCTATTTGCGAAGGCACACTAAAATCAACCCTATATCCCAGTCGTCAGCACGGATATAATCTTCTAAATATCAATATCATCTTTTTGTACTGAGGAAAACGACACGTGGGTCTTTGTATCGTAATTTTAGCTGCTGGGCAGGGTACGCGAATGTACTCTGATAAACCTAAGGTCTTGCATACTCTTGCAGGTAAATCATTGATTGAGCATGTATACCAAACAGCCATGGAGTTAACGCATAGAGACATCTATGTCGTTTATGGTCATGGTGGAGATCAGGTACCAAATGCCTTGCAGGATTTTCAAGTAAATTGGGTTGAGCAAGAAGAACAATTAGGCACAGGGCATGCTGTGCAACAAGTTTTGCCTGATATCCCGGATGTCGATAATGTATTAATTCTCTATGGTGATGTGCCCCTGATTACTGAAGAAAGTCTTAAGACACTGGTTGATGCAGCATCTACTACCGGTTTTTCCCTGCTTACTACACATCTTGAAGACCCTCATGGTTACGGGCGGATTATCCGTGATGAAGATAACAATATCGTCGCTATCGTTGAAGAAAAGGATGCGACAGAAGAGCAAAAAAGAATTTTCGAAATTAATACTGGCTTCATGGTTGTTAAGGCCGATTTACTAAAGCGTTGGGTAAACGCGCTTGGTAATGATAATAATCAGAATGAATATTATCTAACCGATATTGTTGCAAAAGCAGTAGCAGATGAGATCAATATTGCACCTGTATTAGCTGAGTCAAATATAGAAGTAAAAGGTATCAATAACCGATCTCAGCTTGCAGAAGCAGAGCGTTATTTTCAACTCGTTCAAGCACACCATCTTATGCATAGAGGAGTAGGCTTGAGTGATCCTGCACGGTTCGATTTACGCGGTGAACTTGAAATTGGACGTGATAATGAAATAGATATTAATGTCGTTATCGAAGGAAGAGTGAAGCTAGGTAACAATGTCACCATTGGTGCAAATTGTTATTTAAAAGATACCATTATCGCAGACAATGTAAATGTTTTGCCTAATACAATGATCGACAATGCTGTCATTGGTAATGGCTGCAACATAGGACCGTTTGCACGAATTCGTCCCGATACAACATTGGATGAAGATGTACATATTGGCAATTTTGTTGAACTTAAAAAAACAGATATTGGTAAAGGCAGTAAGGTTAATCATTTGACTTATTTAGGTGATAGTCATATTGGCACAGATACAAACATTGGTGCAGGTACCATTACCTGTAATTACGATGGCGCATATAAACATCAAACCATCATCGGTGATAATGTCTTTGTGGGATCAGATGTGCAGCTAATAGCGCCAGTTAGAGTAGATAATGGAGCGACGATTGCCGCAGGCACGACAGTGACAAAAGATGTGGCAGAAGATGAATTAGCTATTAGCCGTACAGAACAAAAGTCGATCCCAAAATGGGAAAGACCTAAAAAGTAGATTTTTTCTACTTCATTGGTTAATTATCTCCTCACGCATTGGTGCTAGTAAGGCCAGTAGTTTATTTCTGGATGAATGAGAGATATCAGCGTATTCCATCGCATCAATAACAATCGCAACAAAGATGTCAAATTCAGCTTCTGTGATTTCCATGCCTGAATGGACTTCGTCCATATCTTGTCCGTCGTATTCACAGGGGCCATCGCTAAGAAAACAGATTTGATCACTAATCTGTATTATGAGTTCTTCGTCATCGCTATCTTCGAAGAGAAAAGCGATGCGTTGATCAGCGTGTGAGACTTCAACGGCTTTAGTTACAAGCTTGTTGATACCTTCAGATCCACCTAGCTCTGTATATAATGTGTCAGCGTTTATGGACAGGGAAACGAAAGACAATACAATTAAGTAAGTAAACGAGTTTAGGTTTTCTAATTTCATTCGATTTAAAATGAGCCCTCTAAACTAATATAAAAACCACTTTGATTTTTTTTCCCAGCGATATCTCCTAATTCAGTCCAGGCGCCGGTAATACTCAGATGTTTATTAGGAAACCATGCGATGAATAAATCCATCCAATCATCTTCTTTTGCAAAACTCAGGTTGTCTGGTTTTTGTCGATAATCAAAGCCTAGCAAGAGGTCCCTGCGTAGCAATACGCCTACACTACCTTCAAAGAGTATGCTGCGGCTATCATCTAAATCACCACCAAACCCTAATAAGCCCAATTGGTTCGCTTTGGTAGATCTGACAGTGGTATTCAATAGAATGGGGTAACCGTTAATGCCTGAAAGCCAAAGTTTTGTTGCTGCCAGATAAAAGTCTACACCATGATCATCTTTTGCCCCCGTTAATGCAGGCACATCAAAATCAGTGTTCTTTTTGTATTGTATCCCGAGACTGACTTGAGGCAGTGTGGTGTAGATAAGGTCGCCAAATAATTTAACTTTTACGCCTGCAACCGTTTGTTTTAATTCGTTATCGGGTAGTCCCAATGGTTGAGCAATAGAATCAATACCAAGTATTTGAGTAGCTAAGGACAATTCGACGCGGTTGTTTATAGCAACGCTAACTCCAACCATGGATAGGTCATAATCATCGGTATTAACATACGTAGCAAAAGCTTCACCTCCCCATTCATCTTTTTGTCCATAACCAGGTAATACAGCCCAAGGGACAATGCCGCTACCAGCAGAACCTTCAATTTGAGTAACGCCACCAGTAGCCAAGAGCCGGCTACCTACTTCATAAGCATTTATCGAGCTTGAAGCAATAATCAGCCAACAAGCTATTAGCATAGTGAGCATCCTATGCGCTTGTTTAGGAATATTAGGTATAGCGTGTGCCTTCGTCATATAAATGTTCTATTTTCTTAATTTCAACTAAAATGTGATAAAAAACATTAGAATATAGCTATAATTAATTGATTAATAGCATATTTTATGAATAATTAAAACATTGTTTATAGATTTATTGATGCCGTTTAAGAAAATAGCGTTATCTGGCTGAGGTGGGTTTAATAATGTGTGATATTAATCACTCTATTTCTTGGCTGGGTTTACTAGTCTTGAGTAAATTTGAAACTATTTTAGTTATAAATATTCGAATGTTGGTGTGTGATAGTACTGGGGAAGAATCGATGGGTTTAAATAATATGGTTCTTTATAAAACTATGAAAATTAATAACTGAAAAATCAGGACACCTTGCAATGTTAATGTTTTATCGTTTTTTTATAGTACCTATTTTATTATTTTCTGTGGTACCTCACTTATAT
This sequence comes from Gammaproteobacteria bacterium, assembly GCA_021773235.1. GTDB lineage: Bacteria > Pseudomonadota > Gammaproteobacteria > Eutrophobiales > Eutrophobiaceae > UBA7359. The sequence goes on from JAJFKL010000026.1 coordinate 5,365, forward strand.
GCAACTGACTTCAATGGTGTGATATCGATCTCCAAGAAAGGCAAGGCGGTTAAACCAAGTGAATATGCTGACGCTGTAATATATTTTGTTCCTGATCAAGCAGTAAACTCACCACCTCTTAATACCGAAATGAAAGAAATGAAGATGGAGAAAAAGACATATTCTCCTCGCGTTTTACCTATCACAATGGGTACTGAAGTGAATTTTCCAAATTTTGATCCGATTTTACACAATGCATTCTCCACTTCGACAAACAATAATTTTGATCTAGGTTTATATGGGGGAGGAGACAAAGGTACTCATAAATTTGAAAAACCCGGACTTGTTAGGGTCTACTGTAATGTACATCATGCCATGGTGGCCTATATTTTGGTGTTTGATTCACCTTATTACACAACACCTTCAAGTGAAGGAAATTTTACACTAAAGGATTTACCCCAAGTTTCAGGGCAGCTATTTATTTGGCACCCACGGGCTAAGCTTATAAAAAAGAAGTTAGACTTCTCTAAAACTATTGGACAAGAAAAATTTGATTTGGAATTAACCAAACGGAGAGTGCCAAAACATTCTAATAAAGCAGGTAAGTCATACCGTAAAACCAAAAAGAAAAAATATAACAAATGAAACTTACATTAGGTCACAGGATATTTTTAGCGTTCAGCGGTTTGCTTATTATCATACTTGGTTTAGCCGCAGGTATAACCTATTACCGGGGTAATACAATTTCTGAGCGTGCAGTTATTTCATCCTTAGAAAATATTCGTATCGTACAGCAAGGTTTTGAGTCGCGACGTTTTCAACAGCTTGAATTAATATCTGAAATATTTGCATCTGATCCATATTTCTCAAGTTATGTCGCTGAAGCTGCGGGTAGTAATTTAGGTTTAGGTGGTGAGGTAGATACACAATCTATTGTTGATTTATTGATAGAACGTCAACAGGACTTAGGTTTTGATTTTGCAATGGTGCTTAATGGTGATGGTGAAGCCATTGCACATACAGACGATGTAGAAGTCACTGGCAAGGATATGTCTAGTGATGGCTTGGTAGGTAATGTTATTGAATCGCTTGAATCCACAACAGGATACTGGTTTCGTGAAGAAGGTATATTTCAGGTTGCAGTAGTCCCTTTAGCAGATCAGGAAGATTTGGTTGGTTTTCTTTTAACGGGTCTAGTAGTTGACAATAAATTTGCCAATGAAATAAAAAACATAAGTGGCTCCGAACTTGTCTTTCTAACAAACATTGATAATAAATTGAAGGCAATTGTAAGTACGCTTAATGATGATGATCTTGGTCTATTAACAGCTAATAATGCATCCATTAGTTCTGCACTTGGTAAAGAACCAATAGAAATAAAATTGACCTATGGGTCATGGTTAGCAACTGTCGCGAGTACCAGTGAAGTTGATTCAAATGGTATTACTATTGCGTTGACCTCGATTGATGAGGCGGCAGCTGATTTTCGTGCTATAGAAAATGTTCTGCTTATGGTTACGGCGATAAGTATCTTGCTGGCATTACCATTATCATTATTAATATCTCGTGGTGTCTTAGCACCAGTAAGACGGTTAGCTGTTGCGGCACAGACAGCAGCACGTGGAGACTATCAACAACAATTTGAGGCAAATGAAGGTAAAGACGAGTTGGCTCAGTTGACATCTTCGTTTGATATTCTATTAAGTGATCTACGTGAAAAAAGTGATATGCAAGGATATATGACAGACCTTGCCAAATATTTACCTGACTCAGTTGAAAATAAAAGTAGCAACCTTCCCGAGATCAATTTTACAACTGAGGCTGGTAACTTCTCTTTATTAGGAATAGACCTAAGACGTTTTGCAAAGCAAGCCGACAAGATGGGGCCTGAAGAGGTCTTTAGCCTTTTAAATGCCAGCTTGAAAAACATTCATTTGATAGGCAAAGCTCATGGTGGACATTTGATAGGCATGCTAGGTCATGTGGTAGTGATTATTTTTAAAGGTCAAGATGAGCATAAACGTGCACTTTCTACAGCCGGTGCAGTACTCAATAGTTTAATGAGTAAAGGAGAAGGCATCGCTGCTGCTGTAAGCGATGGTCATGCAGTAATTGGCAGTGCTCTGCTTGGTGATAGACATTCTGAAAACATACTTGGCTCAAGTGTTTTACAATTAAACAGGTTATTAGACGAGTCAGTTTCAGGCTATATCTTTATCACGCCCAAGTTACTGAAACGACTCACTTCGGAAATTCCTGACTTTAAAGCTATTGTAGGCAAAGGTGGCGTAAGCAAAGGAAAGTTTTATTGCCTAAAACCTGCTGATGTAGATCAATTCGAAGTTGAGTCTGAAGGTGAAACTTTACATGGCACCCAATTTACTGAAGGTGGTGGTACAGCTCTCAAACGAATACATATTGTCCCAGGTATGTCACTAGGTGGTCGATACGAAATTATTTCAGAATTAGGCGCTGGTGCAATGGGTGTCGTTTATAAGGCGCACGATCATGACTTGAATGATCTGGTTGCATTGAAGATGTTGAAGATATCTGATGTCGAAGGTGCAGATGCGTTTCTTGATGCCATGAAAAGCGAAATCAAACTAGCACGAAAAATTACGCACCCGGCAGTTTTACGTACTTATGATTATGGCGAACTAGATTCTGTGCCTTATATTTCGATGGAGTATGTGCGTGGATTAACATTGAAATATCTTTTAAAACAAAGTGAAAAGATGCCTTATTCAGCAGGTTTACGCATTGCCAAGCAGGTCGCCGCAGGCTTACAAGCGGCGCATGATCAAGGTGTGTTGCATCGAGATATAAAACCAGAGAATGTAATACTGGAACACAATGGTAATGCCAAGATAATGGATTTTGGTATCGCACGCCATGAATCCGGTACTGGGTTAGGTGAATTAGAAGGCAGCATAGTTGGTACACCGCGTTACGCCGCTCCTGAGCAGTTGCGAGCAGAGAACGTTGATGTCAGAGCCGATATCTATTCAGCAGGTGTGCTTATATATCATATGTATACCGGTATGTTCCCTCATAAGGCTAAAAGTATGCAACGCCTTATTAAAGTTAAGAGCACGGATGAACCCACTCCTCCTTCTGAATATTGGAAAGAGATTCCACTAGAACTGGAAGAATTAATCATGCGTTGTATCGCACGTAAAGCCAGTGATCGAATAAAAAGCGCTGAGGAATTATTGAGTGCGCTTGAAATATTACGAGCTTGAAATGGGGCATGTTTAATATGGGACTGACAATGAAGCGATTTAAATTATTATCTTTATTATTGGCGGCATTCTCAATGCCCTATTCTTACGCTGGCATTAATTTAGAAGAAGAATTAGATGAGGATGAATTAATTGATATAGAAGAATCGATTAATCGTTTTGAATTTTTTGCTGATGTTCAGTTGAGAAGTGATAGTGTGCGTGATCTTCCTCGTGCCACACAAAAAGATTTTGATCGCGCTACAATTCGAGCACGGGTAGGTGTCTTATGGTTCCCACAAGATAATATAGAGATAGGTTTAACAGGAAAAATAAATCTTAGTACTCAATCAAATTCAAAGACTGTGTTTAATTATGATAATGAAAAGGCAGATGATATTTCTCTAGATGAGCTTTACCTGAATTATTTTATTAACGACAGAACAATGATACAGATAGGGCAAACACATTTCCCGCTACAACTAAGCCCTATGTTATGGGATGATGATTTAAGGCCACAAGGCTTGTCAGTCAGTCATAGACATGAATACAGTTTATATAATTCAATTGAGCTTGTTGGGGGAATGTTTTTAGGCAACCACCTTAAAGGTGATGATTCTAATATTAAGGCAGTTCAAGCAGTATTTAACTTTGGTGAAGGAAAAAACACTAATTATAATATTATATTGTCATACTTGGATTTTAATAATCTTAATGATATAGCGCTGAACGGTTTGTCGCGAACTAATTTGGTTACTGCTGGTGGTAATTTTGTAAATGATTTTAATAACGCAGATATTCAAGTCAACTTAAATTTAAATCAACATTCATTTCCAGTTAGTGCGAGCCTTAACCTGACAAATAATCTTGCAGTAGGTAGCGATGATTTTGGTGCACGAGCGGATTTAATCTTTGGAGACAGTGTTAATAGACAAGGACTCGAATTAGGAGTCGCTGTTCATCGCATTCAACGAGAAGCAGTAGTTGCCGCATTTAATGATGATGATTGGTGGTTCCCATCGCATATGCGTGGTACTGGAACATGGTTGGCATATGGGATCAATGAATCATTACGTGTTAAAGCGACAGTGTTTATTGAACGCCGAGATAATCAGGCTAAAAATAACAAACGCGCTTTATTTGATTTACAATACAATTTTTAATGAGTTGCATTGGTTCAGATTAAATTACAATGTTAAGAACATTCCATATAAAATGAAAGTAGGTTTCTATCAGTTTCGACCATTATTTGGTAAGCCGAAACAAAATTGTCATAAAATTTTAAATGCATTGGATAATGTAGATGCAGATCTTATCGTTCTTCCTGAACTTGCCTTATCAGGCTATTACTTCAAAGATAAAAATGAATCATTAAAGTATGCAGAAGACCCAGAGAATAGCCATAGATTGGATGCATTAATTGGTCTCGCTAAAAATAGAAACATGCATTTGGTAATTGGTTTTGCAGAAAAACGAGAAGAACAGTGCTATAACAGTGCCGCTCTAATTGGGCCAAATGGAATTGAGCATATATACAGAAAGGCTCATTTGTTTAATGAAGAAAAGTTTTGCTTCGATCAAGGTAATACCCCATTTATTGTTAATGAAGTTAATGGTGTCAAGGTAGGGATTATGATTTGTTTTGACTGGGTGTTTCCTGAAGCAAGTCGAACTCTCTCTATGCAAGGCGCAGAGATTATTTGTCATCCATCCAATCTGGTTTTGACATTTTGTCAACAAACTATGCTGGCTCGCTGTATTGAGAATAGAGTATTTGCTATAACTGCGAATCGTTATGGTGAGGATAAACGACCTCAAGGAAGTTTAAAGTTTACTGGCAAGAGCCAAGTTGTTGCACCTGGCGGGAAACTATTGCATCGAGCTGCATCACAACGAGACGCCTTGTTTATTACCGACATTAATCCAAATGAGGCGCATGATAAATTCATTACAAAGCATAATGATTTATTTGGAGACAGGCGTCCTGAATTTTATTAAAAATAAAACACGGCAAGGTATTTAGTTCATTTATAGCAGTATTTCCTCTAATTCAGTTGTTTATCAGATAATTCCGGCTATTCTTAATCTTGATAGAAGAAAATAAAAAAGCACATTTATTGCAAATATTCTATTGATTTTAAGGACTTATTGGATTTTGAGATTAAAGAAATCACATGAAAGGACGATATTTAATATGTTATTAATAGAAAACATATCAAATGAATTCTTTCTCATTACAAATTGATTTTGCTTGGCTTTCTACCTGCATAGCATTGGTGATACTAATGCAGGCGGGTTTTATCTGTCTGGAAAGCGGGCAGGTTAGAAGCATAAATAGCATTAGTGTCGCTCTTAAAAACATTATCGATTTTTGTCTCGCCGCGATTATCTTCTGGTTATTTGGATATGCACTGATGTATGGCAGTTCATCTGTGGGTGTATTTGGTAGCGGTGTATTGTTGTTTGATAGTGTATTGCCAGAAGAACAACTCTTTTTTCTTTTTCAGCTCATGTTTTGTTGTACCTCGGTAACGATAATTTCAGGTGCTATTGCTGAGCGTATGAGCTTATCTGGTTACATTATTGTAACAATTATCACTGCGGGACTAATCTATCCTGTGACCGGTCATTGGGTTTGGAGTAGCCTGCAAACAGGAGGTGGAATCGGTTGGTTGGCTAATAACGGTTTTTATGATTATGCAGGTTCGACTGCAGTCCATTCAATTGGTGGTTGGGTCGCTTTGGCGTCGATAATTATTATCGGTCCTCGCTTGGGGCGTTTTACAGATGAGAATAATGGTCATCAATTTATAGGAACCAATCTACCAATTGCTGCACTGGGCGTGATGTTACTGTTTATTGGCTGGCTAGGGTTTAATGGTGGTAATGAATATCAAGCTTCCGAAACAATACCCAGAATATTTTTAAATACTGTATTTGCCGCAGCAACGGGAGGATTTACAGCCTGTGTTGTTTCATGGTGGTTCTATAGCAAACCCAGTAGTTCATTAATTATTAATGGACTGTTAGCGGGATTAGTTGCTATTACCGCATCGTGTAATGTAGTTACGCTGTCAGCGGTAATTATTATTAGTGTTGTTGGTACATTGATAGGCATGGGTTTAACAATCCTCCTTGAAAAACTGAAAATTGATGATGTGGTTGGTGCTGTTCCTGTACATCTTGGTCCAGGAATCTGGGGAACAATTGCTGTAGCGCTCTTTGCGGATCCGGGATTATGGGGGGGCGATCTAAACCGCTTATTACAGCTCAAGATTCAATGTATTGGCATATTAAGTTGTGGCGTATACGCTTTCGGAATGAGTTACCTTTTATTGCATTTGGTTAATCTATTGCATCCCCTAAGAGTGAGTAAGGATCTCGAATTGGAAGGATTAAACCGTAGTGAATTTGCTATTGAAAGTGCGCTAATGGAATTAGCGAATGATATGAAAAATCAGGAGCATAATAATAGCTTTGATAAAAATATTAAGGTTGATCCAACATCAGATGCGGGACCTATTGCGCTCGCCTATAATAATGTTGTTGATAATTTAAATAACAAAATTTCAGAGTTAACCAAACTCAAAAAGAAACTGACTGAACAGGCCACTATTGACGGTGTAACTGGATTGTATAATAGACATTATTTTGTCGATCGGTATACCAGAGAATGGCGTCGAGCAACTCGAGACAAGGTACCAATAGCGTTACTAATGGTCGATATAGATTTTTTTAAATGTTATAACGATCAATATGGTCATCAGGCAGGTGATGAATGTTTGAAAGATGTGGCGCAAATAATTGCATCAACATTATCAAGGCCAGCCGATTTTACTGCTCGTTATGGAGGAGAGGAATTCGTCATCGTATTACCAAATACGGAATTACAAGGAGCGCGAGTTGTTGCTGAATCAATACAGGAAAATATAAAAAAGGCAAAAATACCTAATAAAGAATCCAGTGTTTGTGATTACTTAACTTTGAGTATTGGTGTTGCATGGTTATCAGAGGAAAGTTCCATTAGCCAAGCCGATTTATTATCTAATGCAGACAAAGCGTTATATGAGTCGAAAGGGGCTGGTAGAAACAGAGTTTCATATTATTCATAAAGGACATAGATAAGTTGACGGATTTGTAGTGTTACCCGCATTAAGCCAGATTTCGAATATTTCCAAAACGTAGTTAAAGTAATACATTATAAAATGTATAATTCCGATATAAATATACTAAAAATAAAATCTACAAATATAGAGGAAATCACATATGAGTTTTGCTACAGCTGACCTTTATGATAAATATGAAGAAGACCTTCAAATTGCTAAGCCAATGTTTAATGATTATGGCGGCAATAAGCAATTTTCTGGACCAGCATTGACACTAAAAGTATTTGAAGATAACTCATTAGTCAGAGCCGCATTAGAAGGCCCTGGTGAAGGTAAAGTGCTAGTTGTTGAAGGTGGTGCTTCATTACGTTGCGCGTTACTAGGAGATATGTTGGCTGAGTTAGGTGTCGAAAATGGCTGGGTTGGTGTTATTGTCCATGGCTGTATTCGGGACTCGGTGGAGATTGCTAAGATGAATATTGGTGTTAAAGCGCTAAATACCAATCCACGTAAGAGCGTTAAGAAAGGTGTCGGTGATCGTGATGTTGCTGTAACTTTTGCGGATGTGACGATTAATTCGGGTGATTATATTTATGCCGATGAAGATGGGTTTGTCGTTTCAAAGAATAAACTGCAGTAACTATCCTAGTTAAAGAGGGCTATTAAATGAGAAATTTAAAATTCGTCATCATATTTCTGTTGTTATCTATTTTCAGTTTTTCAAGTTATGCGCATGATAATGAGCCTCTATTTAATCAGGTAAATTTACAAGCCCAGGCTGAACGCGAGATACCCAATGATCAATTGACGGTCATGCTTGCCGTAGAAGAAGAAGGTAAGGAAGCCGCAAAGATTGCCAATAAGATAAATCAAGACATGGATTGGGCATTAAAAATTGTTGGTAAAAAAAGTGAAGTTGACTCACGTACGCAGGCCTATAATACGTATCCTATCTATGACAAACGAACTGTAATTGGTTGGCGCGCAATTCAGCAGTTAGAGCTAAAGAGCACAAATATTACTGAATTGTCAGAGTTGGTCGGCAAATTACAAAGTCGATTACAGGTTAAAAATATGCGTTTCAGTCCTACACGAGAAACGCGTGTGCAATATGAAAATGAACTGATAGAAGAAGCCATGATAGCGTTTAAACAGCGAGTAGAAATTGTTAAGAAACATATGGATGAAAAGAATGTCCGCGTAGTTAATATGCATGTCAATACCGGTGGTGGACATAATCGACCGGTCTATGCAGAAAGTCGGATGATGGCAATGGACAGCAAAAGTGCACCTGCAGTTGAAGCTGGGACGAGCAAGATAACAGTCACTGTTTCTGGTTCGGTGCAATTCTTCTAAAAAATCGTAATCCTTTATTCGAGTTATATTTCAATGGATAAGATAGAACAGCGCGAAAAGAGATCAAACATGATTCTCATGTGCGTGGGTCTTATCCTTGTTATTGGGTTGTTATTAATCTATCGCGAGGGTGCCACCTGGTTTTCTTCAGTTCGATGGTCTGATATTTCAATAATCAGCTGGGTTTCGATTAGCGCTATTCTTGGTGTTGCCTTGGTATTCCAATACTTTTTTCTTCTGTTGCTACGTTATAGTGCTATCAAATATTTTGTGCTTTGGTTTATACCAATAATATGGCTGTTTAATAATGGGATTGTTGCACTACATCGTTTTTTTGATTGGACAACCGATATTGTTTCTCCCGCTGGGTGGGTACCTCTGGGGGACCTGTTAGGCTGGTTATTAAGTGCCGTGTATTTTCCTTTGCTTGTAGCCAGTGGTGTTGTGGTGGCTATTATCGATTCAAGCAGTTCAATGTTAAGCCAAGGTTGTTATTACGCCGGAATTGCAATGGATGTTGCCAATATCTCGCCGTGGAATATTGTTTCCTATAGCATGAATTATCTCAGCGTGTTGTGGGACCTTCTATCAAATTCCTTTGTCCAGGAAATTGCATCGTTGCAGTCTGATAGTCGACAATTTCTGGAACTTAACTTGTCCAATACATTTAGCTTACCCTATTGGGTCTTAAGTATTGGTTACAGTTTTACATGCATCGTAATTTGAGATAGAAAAATTATTTTGATAAACAAATATGTTAATTAGTAGTTCTGACCAGGAGACAATCAAATTCAAGCAGTTCCATGCTTGTTTTATCTCGAGATAAAGGAAAGATACCTGTTATATTAAATCCAGATATAGATAATTTTTTTAATGTTTCATAAAACGGCGGCGTATTTTCATAGATGGCTTTACACGAAACCTCTGTTTGCAATAAATGAGCATGAGTTAATGTATTCTTGGCGCCAAGCATGACATGGTTGTCATAACCTTGTGTATCAAGCTTTATAAATATTTTTTTCTTATCAATCCCATCAATCAGTTCGCAAATCACGTCATCTAGTCTTTTTATTATTATGGTTTCCTTCTTAACAACTTTAATTGAATCAGAAAAATTTGATCTTCCAAATTCATTTGTATTAAGAATAGATGAAAAGACGGTTTTATGGGAAATATTGATAGTTTCCGTTGCATTTGAGTCACCAAGCGCATAATTCTCAATATGCCATTTATCATCTGCTATGGACTGCAGATGTTTATAACATTCTATTAATGGCTCGAAGGAAATAATCTGACCACTATAACCCGCATTTCGTAGATCAATAGTAAATTGCCCCATATTTGCACCAACATCAATAACCAAATCAATATTATGTCTATTGATTAGTTCTATCGTATGAAGGGTTTGATTTTGATAGATATTATTGTTTATACGAGTAAATTCATATCCAAAATAAGCAGCTATTTTCTTGTGGAGAGTAATCTTCATTTTGAACTGTCCGAGTTTAAAAGAGGCAGTTTTTTGTAAAATCTGCTGCTTCGTTACCTGTCCAGTCACCTTTTGGCTTTTCTTTCATTTGTGCACACCATTCTTTACTACCAACTTCTGGTGCACAAGCGCTTAAAAAAAATAATGAAAATGTGAATGACATTACGATTAAAAGTTTATTCATGATATTGCTCCATTAACTTAATGTGGAAAATACTTTTTTTGCAGCTTCGATAGTTTCGTCTATATCATCATTCGTATGCGTAATTGAGAGAAACCCCGCTTCATAAGAAGATGGTGCGAGGTAAACGCCTGCTTTAAGCATTCCGTGAAAGAATTGATTAAACTGTTCTGTATTGCAATTCATAACTTGTCCAAAAGAAGAAATCGAGTCTGCTTCCGTAAAAAATAATCCAAACATACCGCCGATGTGATTTGTGCTCAAGGGAACATTATTAGCGCTGGCTTGTTCTTTTATGCCATTTAAAAGTCGCTCTGTCTTTGACGTTAACAAATCAAAAAAAGATTCATCTGAAATAATGTCAAGTGTGGTTAAGCCGGCAGCCATTGCGATCGGGTTACCTGATAATGTTCCTGCTTGGTAAACCGGCCCATCTGGGGCAATGTGATCCATTATTTCTTTTTTACCGCCAAAGGCACCTACTGGCATACCACCACCAATAACTTTCCCGAGCACCGTTAAGTCAGGTGTTATGTTGTAGATTGATTGTGCACCGCCTAGTGCGACACGAAAACCGGTCATTACTTCATCAAAGATCAATACGGATTGATGTTTAGTACACACATCTCTCAAAGTATTAAGAAAGTCAGCTGAACCAGGGACACAATTCATATTGCCCGCTATAGGCTCAACAATAATGGCGGCAATTTGATCGCCTATTTCCGCAAAAATAGTTTTTACCTGTTCTGCATCATTAAAAGATAGCGTAATCGTGTGTTGCGCAAGGTCTGCAGGAACACCTGGTGATGTTGGTACACCTAGCGTTAAAGCACCTGAGCCGGCTTTAACTAATAGCGAGTCGGCATGTCCATGATAACAACCTTCAAATTTAACAATCTTATCTCGGCTTGTGTAACCACGTGCGAGTCTAATCGCACTCATCGCCGCTTCCGTGCCTGAACTAACCATACGCACTTTTTCGATTGAGGGGATTAGTTCACATACTTTATTTGCCATACGAGTTTCAATTTCAGTTGGCGCGCCGAAACTGAGTCCTTTTGCTGCAGCATTTTGAACTGCCTGGATAACATCAGGATTGGCATGCCCCAAGATCATTGGCCCCCATGAGCCGACGTAATCGATATAGCGTTTATTTTCGTTGTCGTATATATAAGGACCAATAGCATGATCAATAAAAATTGGTGTGCCTGATACTGACTTAAAGGCACGTACCGGAGAATTTACGCCACCCGGGATATGTTTTTTTGCTGCGTTGAATAATTTGTTCGCCATAATCTTTGAGCTATGTAATAAATAAATTGTTATAAGCCAATGTTGAGCTGGCAGCATCACCAGTAGAATAAATCCCAGTAATGACTGCTAGAAAATCAACCTTTGCATTAATTAATTGTTTTGCATTTTCCGGTGTTATGCCGCCTATGGCAACCACAGGGATGTTAAATACTTCTTTTGATTTAATAATCAGTTCGATATTTGCTTGCACAGCCTCTGGCTTGGTGCTCGAGGGGAAAAAAGCTCCAAATGCAATGTAATCAGCACCAGATTGTTCTGCAATTACAGCACGATTAAAATCGTTATAACATGAAACACCGATAATCTTATCCCCAAGAACACTCCTTGCAGTATCAATGTCTGTGTCATGTTGACCTAGGTGGATACCATCTGCGGCTATTTCTTTTGTGAGTATTAGATCATCATTAACAATAAACGGAGTTTTGTATTTTTTACAGAGAGACTGTAACGCGACTGCAAGCGTGCGTTTTTTTGTTTGATCTTTGGTTTTATTGCGATATTGGAAGAGAGCTACGCCAACACTTAGAATACTTTCAGTTTTACTCAATAGTTCATCAGCCGTTATATTTTCACAGTCTGTGATGGCATAGACGCCACCCGCGCTAGGCATATTCATAATAAATGATCAGTATGAAAGGTCATTTTTATGATTCATAAAAGCGATTAGGATGAGCTTGCCCGCGGCCAAGGTTTAGCCCGTGTTTCAGTGATAACCATGTATATTCTTGAGCTTTTTCTACGGATTTTTTCAAATCATTCCCTAATGCTAAAAGTGCAGTAATTCTTGAAGATAAGGTACAGCCTGAGCCATGAAATGTACCTGGTAATCTTTCCCAATGATATTCGATTAAAGGATCTTGTTTTGTGTATAAGGAGTTTATGACTTTGTGAGTCTCATTATGTGTGCCAGTAATTAATACAGACTTAGCGCCATAATTCAATAATGTATTGGCAGCAGCTGTAAAGTTATCTTCCTGTGCAAGTAATGTTGCTTCTATGCTATTCGGTGTAATAAGAGTTGTTAATGGTAATAATGATGTGAGCATGTTTTTACAAAAGTCATCATCTGAAAATTTCTTTCCTGTTGCCGAGCTCAATACCGGGTCGAGTACAATTGGGAACTTTAACCCAGTCAGTTCGTTAACGATAACTTCCAAGAGCTTATTACTTCCAATCATGCCAATTTTACAGGCAACGATATCCATATCTTCTAAAATGAGTCTGATCTGATGTCTAAACGGTTCTGGATCCTGCGGTATTACATCAAGAACCTTACTTGTATTCTGGGATGTTAGAGATGTGATTACAGTTGTTGCATGACATCCTGCATTTGAAATGCTCTCAATATCTGCTTGTATTCCAGCCCCGCCACTTGGGTCATGCCCCGCGATTACCAGAACAACAGGTTTTTGATTATTGCTATTGGTCATAATGTCGTTATTCTACACAGCCATTATTATCACAGAAATAAAACACAGGAGTTATTTTAAAAATGAAGCAATATATGTGTGTTATATGCGGCTATATCTATGATGAAGCAAAGGGTTGGCCAGAAGATGATATTGCTCCGGGCACCAAGTGGGAAGATGTTCCTCCGAACTGGGTGTGCCCTGAGTGCGGTGCAAGAAAGGAAGATTTTGAGATGATAGAAGTATAATACTTTTTAAAATCAGAAAGGCCTAACAACAGCAAGAATTATAATAGCGATTAATATTAAAACTGGGATCTCATTGAACCAGCGATACCATACATGAGAGCGTTGATTACGGTCATATTTAAAATCCTGCAATATAAACCAGCAGTAAACATGATAAACGATCAAAAGAAAGATCAACCCGTATTTTATGAGCAACCACATCTGGCCGCTATACGCAGACAAGCCATTGCTTAGTAAAATACAAAGCCCAAAAGTAATTGTTAATATAGCGCCGGGAGTTGTTATCCCATAGAAAAGCTTACGCTCCATGATTTTAAATCGGTCTATACTGATATTGTCGTCACTCATTGCGTGATAAACAAATAACCTTGGCAGGTAGAACAACCCGGCGAACCAGGTCACCATGAATATCAGATGTAAGGCTTTAAACCAAAGCATAATTATAATTAGTCATGAAACTGTTGTCGGTGGTGCTTGAAGTAATTTTTTAATCTTGGTCCGGAGTTGTTCAATATCTATCTCACCAGTTTCTTGTTGGATTATATTCCCAAGAGAATCAATCAAAAAGCTAGTCGGTGTAACGCTGACATTTCCAAAGGCCTTCGTAGCGATACCTTCGATATCAAGTGCAATAGGGTAGGGTATCTCTTTCTTTTCTGTTAACTCTAGTACACGATTCGGTGGATCGTATGGCATTGCGATGCCGATTATTTCAAGACCGTCTTTGTGAAGTTGTTTATAGAGCTCAACCAGATGAGGCATTTCTTTAATACAGCTTGAGCAAGTCGTTGACCAAAATGTAACTAGTAAGGGTTTACCTCTTAAAGAACTGAACTCAATCTTTCTACCATCAATAATATTCAAACTGATGTCAGGTGCTTTATCCAGCTCTTGCGTCGAGATAAAAAAACCAAATACAGATAGTGCGACAATAATCAAAGTCGCTACCGACAGAATTAACTTGTTTTTCATAAACTAATCTTTCGGCGGATCAATTGCTGAATCAAGTGCCGGCGTAGCTTTATTTCCTTTAATGAAGTCTTTTAGTGTTGAAAAAATACGTTTGATACCGCGCCAGATTTTAGGTAATAACCAAACCATTAATATTATAAAGAGGATTAGAAATACAACAAAAACCAATGGATGTACTAACGCAGCCCAGATACCGGTTATAACTAAGAAGTCTTCGCCAAGAGAGGTAAACCAATTACTGACTGGTTCGGGAGACGAATTAATTATGACGCGGCTCCCCGCTTTGGTCGCATGAGTTGCCGCCGTTAAGCTACCTCCTGCGAGGAATGCTGCGAGTTCGACAGCAGGTGTCATCTCACCAACGGCGCTCATCGCTAAAACTGCACCGAGTGGGATGCGGATAAATGTGTGTAGGCTGTCCCAGGCAGTATCAACCCCGGGCGTTTTATCAGCAAAAAATTCAACACAATACATAAGCCCGGCAGCGGACATTACTAGAGGGTCAGTGACCACCATCATCTCTGGTGGTAAATCAATATTTCCGGTGCTGCCTAGATAACCCAGCATCAAAACTGCTGCGTAAAGATTAATGCCGCTTGCCCAAGCCGCGCCCATACTAAGAGCTATATATTGAACTGTGTCCATAAATAAATATTCTCGCTTATCGTATTATTAACAACATACCGCATTTTTACGGGATCGCAATCACACTGTATAAGAAATACATAATAAGTAAATAAAACAAATACTTAACTTTAAGACAGGCAGCGGTATAGATCGTTCAAAGCATATCATTGTATGGTTAATTGATTGCTTGACAGTATTTTCATCTAGCATTAACCTCATATTCGAATTAACTGGTTTATGCAGTTATTTCATTAAAATAATAATAAAAATCGAATTCATAGCGGCTTCGGCCGCTTTTTTAATTATCTGCATGGATGTAGTGCATGTCCCGAGAGGGCAGGAGCCCGAAGGGATGTGTATCAACGCTATAAGCGTTAACAAATAGTCCATGATGTATATTGTTATCCATTCTTCGTTTAGCCAATAAAACCACGATACTCAAGCAGTGTTATTCTGTAAAATTCAAACATTATTAAAGTAATTAAGGCAAAGAAATGATTAAGGTTGGTGTCGTAGGCGCAACAGGCTATACAGGAATCGAATTACTTCGATTGTTATCAAAGCATGAAGCCGTTGAGTTAGTAGTTGCCACTTCAAACTCTGAAAAAGGCAGGGCTGTTCATGATGTCTTTCCAAGCTTACGCGCACATGTCGATCTTGAGTTTCAAGGCCATGACAGCGAAAATCTCAAGTCCTGTGATTACGTTTTTTTTGCAACCCCCCACGCAACAGCGATGCACCATGTGCCAAAATTGCTTGACCAAGGTTGTAAGGTTATAGATCTTTCTGCAGATTTTAGGATTTCAAACTCAGCGTTATGGGAACAGTGGTATCAGGTAGAACATGCGTGCCCAGATCTGCTAAGTAAAGCGGTATACGGGCTACCAGAATTAAATAGACAGAAAATAAAAGACGCTAACCTGATAGCAAACCCAGGTTGTTATCCAACGGCTATTACGCTTGCTTTATTGCCTGCTGTTGAAAACGGTTTAATCAACAAAGGTGATATCATTGCTGATGCCAAATCAGGTGTGAGTGGTGCCGGGAGGAAAGCGGCACTTGCGACTCAATTTTCTGAGGTTGCAGAATCTTTCAAGGCGTATAGTGCTTCAGGGCACAGGCACTTACCTGAAATTATGCAAACGCTAAATAATGTTCAGACAGATTCAAAAGTTAATTTGACCTTCGTGCCTCATTTGGTACCAATGAACCGAGGTATTTTTGCCACTGTTTATGTGAAACCAATTGAAAATACTGAGGGCTTGCAAGAGCACTATGACGCCTATTACGCACAGGAAGAGTTTGTTGATGTGATGCCTCAAGGCTCGCATCCTGATACTGCATCGGTTAGGGCAACAAACTCATGCAGGATTGCTATCCATCCGGGTAAAGAGGTGTCTCAGCCTACGGTAATCTTGTCAGTAATTGATAACTTAGTGAAAGGTGCTGCCGGCCAGGCAATTCAGAATATGAATATTATGCTGGGTTTGGATGAAAGTATGGGTTTGGCTACGCCCGGCCTGACTCCCTAGTCTGTTTTATTATGTCTAAGCTAGTTGTAAAAAAGCACCGTCCGCTCGAAATTATTCTTGCTGTCATCTTGTTCAGTGCCGCGATTTCTGTGGTGATATGGTTTTTATTAGATGCGAATCATTGGCGCTTTATTAAAAGCCAGTTAACACAAAGTGAAGACTCTCGTTTACTTTGGGATGTTAATCAGAGTCTTGATACCGAGAATAAGCAATTGCGAGAACAGGTCGTCATACTTGAACGGTCCACTCAAATTGATAATCAGGCTGCTGCTAGGTTACAAGATGATATTAAGGCACTTCAGGATCAGGTCTATCGGCTCAAGGGTGAGTTAGAGTTTTATGAAGGTATTATGTCGGCAACAACTGACTCAAAAGGACTTAATATACAAGGATTTCATGTTGAAGCGACAGATCGAGTAAACCTGTATCATTTCAAGCTTGTATTAACCAATGTCGCAAAAAGTGATAAAGTGATCGAAGTGACAATGGATATGTCAATTGAAGGAATGAATGAAGCGGGATCCCAGGTATTATCATTAGATAAAGTGATTGCAGGCAGTAAACTTAATCGTGATATAAAATTTAAGAGCTTTGAACGAATTGAGGGCAATCTAAACTTTCCTGAGGGATTTAAGCCGTTACGAGTGGTGGTTGATTTGCGACAAAAAGGTGCAAAAAAGTCAACCGTAAAAAGAGTATTTGAATGGCCTGCAAAACAGGTTGGGGAGTAAAACATGCTCGGAAAATCGAAGAAACGCAAGGCGACACGTATCGACACGCTGGTTGGGCAACACAGTGAGATTCAAGGTGATATCCGGTTTACTGGTGGTTTACATGTAGATGGCACAATCAAAGGGAATGTCATCGCTGAAAATGATGGACGTTCTATGTTGTCACTCAGTGAGTGTGGGACGATTGAAGGTGAAGTTAGTGTCCCTTATGTCGTTTTAAATGGTGTTGTCATTGGCGATGTGCATGGTAGTGAGCATGTGGAACTTGCATCTAAAGCAAGAGTCACAGGCAATGTGTACTATAATCTAATAGAGATGGCGATAGGTGCTGAGGTGAATGGCAAACTCGTCCACTCACTCGAACCGGCAGAATCACCATTGGCTATAGGACATGGTGAGCCACTCGAAGCGAGTGAATAATAGAAACATTAATTGGAAGAAAAACTATGAGTGCAGTTGAAGAAGTAATGCCTAGCCCACTTGTCTTTAGTGAGGCAGCGGCCAGCAAGGTGAAAGAGCTCATCGAAGAGGAAGGTAATGAGGAATTAAAGTTACGCGTCTTTATCTCGGGCGGTGGCTGTTCTGGGTTTCAATATGGGTTTACCTTCGATGAGGAAGTTGGTGAAGGTGATACTATAGTTGAAAATGAAGGCGTTAAATTGTTGGTTGATCCAATGAGTTTTCAATATCTAACGGGAGCAGAGATTGATTATTCTGAAGGAATGGAAGGTGCGCAATTTGTTATCCGTAATCCTAATGCAGAAACCACCTGCGGTTGTGGTTCATCTTTTTCAGTTTGACCATATTCTCTATCTGATATTAGTAAGGAGAATAAACCCCTCCAAGTAGTACGGACTTTGTAGCTCCTGTCACACTCGGTAAATTAGCTGTTTTATTCTCAATGCGTTGTTTTGCTAACCAGGCAAATGTTACAGCTTCTATACAATCTGGTGAGAGACCATATTTTTCGGTAGTTGATACGCTCGAGCCACTTAACAGACTCTCAAGGGTCTCCATCAATAATAGATTTTTGGCTCCGCCACCGCAGACTAGCACTTCATCAATTTGTTTCGCTGAATCTCTAATAGCATCACTGATAGTTATCGCGCTCAGCTGTAATAATGTTGCCTGAACGTCTTCAGTGCTAATACCTTCATCTATTTCGTTTATATATGACTGTAGCCAAATCATATTGAAATATTCGCGCCCACTACTTTTTGGCGCAGACAATGAAAAGTAATTATCACTCAACACTAATCTTAATAACCCTTCATTTGTTTTACCTGACTTTGCCCACGCACCATCCTTATCATATTCTTTGTCTTTATTTTGTTGGATCCAGTCATCAAGTAATGCGTTGCCTGGACCAGTATCAAAGCCGACAACCTCATTATTTGAAAGCAATGTGATATTTGCTATGCCACCGATATTGAGAATGACAATAGACTTATTTTTTTGTTGAAATTGATATTCATGGAAGGCACTTGCTAGTGGCGCACCTTGCCCACCATGAGCCATGTCCATCCGGCGAAAGTCTGCAACAGTTGTTATACCTGTTTCAGCGCATATGACGTTAGGGTCTGATATCTGATGTGATGTTTTATGTGTGGCATCAGGTTTATGTAATATGGTTTGTCCGTGATTACCAATGGCGATGATATCTTCTGGTTTTATTTTTGCTTCTTCTAATAAGTTATTCACCGCAATTGCAAATAGGTGACCTAACTCATGATCAAGATCGGCGATATGGCCTAGATCACTTTTTTCATTAATTGACCTAATCTGATGCCTCAGTGAGTTTTCGATTGGGTATTCACGGTAAAATTTCAGCCTCGCCTTATCATCATCAAACTCGACCAGTGCGGCATCTATTGCATCCATGCTAGTACCAGACATAAGTCCTATGTAGTACATGATGACCTTATGGACTTGCTTTCAATGGGATGGAATTAACCGTCTTCCATTAAGGTACTTAACTGCTTGGAAGACTCTTTTGTTTGCTGAGAGGCAAGGGCACGCTTCCCTGTTAGTCGATCCAACTCTGCAATCATGGGGTTTATTGTTTGTAAAAACGCAGGTAGCGCTTTTTTATTAATCGATTCTACTTTAGGTAATTTAACAGTAAGTGGATTTCGATGGACACCATTGACTCTGAATTCATAATGTAGATGTGGACCTGTGGCCAACCCACTCTTTCCAACGTAGCCAATAACTTGCCCTTGTTTTACCCGTTTGCCTGTTCTGACACCTCGGGCGTATTTATGCAGGTGAGCATAAAGGGTGCTGTATTTACCGCCATGTTTTAAAACGACAGTTCTGCCATAACCACCTTTTCTGCCCGCCAAGGCAACAGTACCGTCGCCCGTTGCTCTAATTGGAGTGCCCGTAGACGCAGCATAATCAACACCTTTATGTGCCCTAATTTTATTCAGAATGGGGTGTTTTCTCTTTAAATTAAACCGAGAACTGATTCTAGCTAATTCAACTGGAGTCCTGAGGAAAGCCTTACGCATTGCATCGCCATTTTCAGCATAATAATCATGGCGGCCATCTTCGTGAGTATAGCGAATGGCTCTTAAAGATGTGCCACGATTTATAAATTCAGCAGCTATGATTGGCCCATCTGAAACCTTTACTCCATCCTTATATTGTTCTTCATAAATAAGTGTAAAAGAATCGCCTTCACGAATATCAAGTGCAAAGTCTATGTCCCAGCCATAG
The DNA here is from genome assembly GCA_021773235.1 of Gammaproteobacteria bacterium. Lineage (GTDB taxonomy): Bacteria > Pseudomonadota > Gammaproteobacteria > Eutrophobiales > Eutrophobiaceae > UBA7359. Next base: position 25,251 of record JAJFKL010000026.1, read on the forward strand.
ATAGAGACCAATTGCATAATCAATTTATCTGATAAACCGGCACGTTTACCAGAGAGGAAAAGCGAATCATTTATGACAGCTTTCGCATGTTTCACAAGTGGTTCAAGTTCTTCGTGTATTAACTCGGCTTGAAACTTGTCGTTTAGTTTTGTGATCAAGAGGCTGTCAGTCAGATTGACCTCATACTCAAGCCTGTCTAATTCATTTTCATTAATATGAAAATTTAATATTTGTCCGGGGCGTAGTTCTTTTAACCGAGAAACCTCTTTACCTAAAGACATAATGTTATAGAGTGATCTCGGGCTTAATCCTAGCCTTGAAAATATCAAAGCAAGACTATCCCCTGTCTTTACAGTAACCGTCTGTAATGATTTATTTGTTTGTTCAATAGATTCCGATAAAGGGTCATCCACAACTAAATTTTCTGAATCAGGTGCTATCGCATGAGGTGTTATTTCAATAACATCATTAAATTCGGAATCATTAACCGTACTTTCTTCTATCAGGTTTGGGATATCAAGATTTACAGAATCAGCAGTATATTCGATTGCAGATTCTTGCTGAATCGCTGGAATATCTGCTTTTGGGATGTCCTTAGCCAAGCTATCTGCAGGATTATTTTCAGGCGTACTTAAGAATAGCCAAGCCGATACTAGGGTTAGGCTGATGCCAGACAGAAAAATAAGCCAAGACCGGTGCGAGCGAACGTGTGACGTTACTGCCCCCGTCTTATAGTCTTTCATTATATAGACTCTGTAAGTCACCGTTTATCCTGAGTAAATTTTCGTTACAATAACTTTTGAATTTACACGCGTCAATGGTTGAATTGTCCACTGCGTGGCAGTTAATGACATGATAAGCTACGCGCGTTTTGAAATGACTCTGAGGAAGGTATGAAAAAGGTACAAGAAGCGATTGATTTGAGAGCCCGAGGCGCTGATGAAATCCTCGTTGAAGCTGAGCTTAAGAAGAAATTAGAGACCGGAAAACCCCTCCGAATCAAGGCTGGTTTTGATCCTACTGCTCAGGATCTACATCTTGGCCACACAGTACTTATCAATAAGCTCCGGCAATTTCAGCAACTTGGCCACAAGGTGGTTTTTCTGATTGGTGATTTTACCGGCATGATTGGTGATCCTTCGGGTAAAAGTGCGACGAGACCACCTCTGACGCGCGAACAAATCAAGGAAAATTCAGAAACATACCAACAACAAATATTTAAGATCCTTGATCCAGACGAGACGGAAGTGGCATTCAATTCTACTTGGATGGATAGGATGGGGGCAGCTGACGTTATCAGGCTGGCATCAAACTATACGGTTGCGCGAATGCTTGAGCGTGACGATTTTAATAAACGCTACAAATCGAATCAGTCGATAGCGATCCATGAATTCCTGTACCCACTTGTACAGGGATATGATTCTGTTGCTTTAGATGCTGATGTTGAATTGGGCGGTACGGATCAAAAGTTTAATCTGCTCGTCGGCCGACAACTCCAGGAAACACATGGAAAGGCACCACAGGTAGTTTTAACAATGCCTATATTAGAAGGTTTGGATGGTGTACAAAAAATGTCCAAATCGTTGGGAAACTACATCGGTATCGATGAACCAGCGAATGAGATGTTCGGCAAGATCATGTCGGTTTCAGATGATTTGATGTGGCGCTACTTCGAGTTGTTGAGTTTTAGGTCATTAGACGAGATAAATGGCTTCAAACAAAAGATAGAACAAGGTGAGAATCCCAGAGACATAAAATTTTTGTTAGCAGAAGAAATTATTACCCGTTTTCATGATGCAAAGGCTGCAGAAGCAGCACAAGCTGATTTTATAAATCGCTTTAGTAACAATGCTATACCCGATGATATGCCTGAGATAGATATCAATGTGGCTGCTGATGGGATGGCTATTGCTAATGTTTTAAAAGAGTCCAGTCTCGTCAATAGCACATCAGATGCGCATCGTATGATTAAGCAAGGTGCTGTAAAGATTGATGGAGAACGTGTAGAAGACAGTAAGCAAGTGTTGAAATCTGGCTTTTCGTCAGTACTGCAAGTTGGGAAGAGAAAGTTCGCAAGAGTGACACTTAACAGCGAGTAGTCTCCTATTATTGTATTAGTCGGTTGTGGCAAAGAGGTATTTCTATGTCAAAAGATGATGAAGAAATAATAAATGAAAGATATTTGGTCGATGATGATCATGATTCCATCGTAGAACGTCACCCTCGAACCAAGTTGCCTCTTTTCCCTGTAATTATATTAATTGTTATCTTCATTTCTTATTATTACGTATCCACGAACCAAGAGTCAGTTCTGATTTCGAATGATTTAGGCCCTTCAATTGAGCAACCCAATCCTCTAGATAAAGGAACTCAGCCTCACCCCATCAATCTTCATGACCTTATTTCCAATGGGACATATGAAGAAATAGCAGAACATTTATACCAAGTAGATAAGGTGAGCATAAATAAAGTAGTTGGTGGCATGACGCCAATAATGCTCGCGGCTTCTCTCGGGAGTGTTGAGGTTATTGATTTATTGTTTACTCAGGGGGCTGATCCAAATAAGCGTGGCTCAGCAGAGCGAACATCATTGCAGTATGCAGTGGAAAAGAATCATGCAGAAGTAGCCATGCGTTTATTGGCCTATGGGGCAGATATCGACGCTTTTGATAATGGGCGACTTACCCCGCTTATCATGGCTGCAGACCGAGGCTTTACAGATTTAGCACTGATACTGCTAGAAAAGGGCGCTGATCCAAACATACAGCATAGCCAAGGTTGGACGGCACTGATTGATGCCGCTAGAAATGGCGACGAAAAGTTGGTTACAGCATTAATAAAAGCCGGAGCTGAAAAGGATATCGCAATGAAAAATGGCATGAAGGCTCGCGATATGGCTAAACGAAACGATCATAGCGATATTGTTGATATTCTTGCTAAGTAACGCTTCAAATCGTTTGAATTTAAAGCATTCAAATAGTCATTCAAATAATTATAAAAAACCATAAAAAACAGTAGCTTAAATTACTGTAAAAGAAAGTGTAAAGATTTGTTGACCGCGATTAAGTGATCTGTATAATGCCGCTTCCCGGTTGGGGGTAACCAACCCTGTTCTTTAACAATTCCTGATCAAGTAATTTGTGTGGGCGCTTACGTTGATGGCTTGTTTCACC
>JAJFKL010000027.1 GCA_021773235.1 Gammaproteobacteria bacterium
AAACTTACCACCCAATAGACCAAAGCCGATTGCTGTACCAAATGCGCCCATACCAAGAACGATTAAGACACCCAATGATGTAAATGCCAAAATAGTTTCCATTTTTACTCCTCCAAAGGATTTTACTTACAAAATTAAAAAATTAGTGATGTTCATGTGCCATTGCTAAATAAACAATGGTTAACATCATAAAAACAAACGCCTGTAACAAAACTATTAATATATGAAACACTGCCCAAACAAACTGTAACGCACCACCAAAGATTGTACCTATGAAGTATGGCAATGCAGAACCTATTAAAGTAGCAATCAATAAGAAAATGAGTTCGCCAGCATAAAGGTTACCGAATAATCGTAAGGCTAATGAAACAGGCTTGGCTAATAAGCCAATGCCTTCTAAAATTAAATTAAAGGGAACCATATACTTTCCGAATGGCTGAAAAGCAAGCTCTCCAATAAAACCACCGACGCCCTTCATCTTAATGCTGTAATAAATTATTAGCATGAACACACCAAGCGATAAGCCAAAAGTAATGTTCGGATCAGTTGTCGGCACCACTTTAAAATACAGATGATCATTGCCGGTTATAAACTGTGCAATCAGTGGCAATAGGTCGACAGGAACAATGTCCATGGTATTCATCAAGGTAATCCAAATGAATATTGTCAATGCTAATGGCCCAATCAATGGGTTTTTGACTGTCATGATGTCGTTAACGTTTTTGTTAACAAATTCAACAGTCATTTCAATAAGATTAGCAAAACCAGAAGGGGCACCGCTTTCGACCTTTTTAGCAACGCGGTAAAAGAAAAAACAGAACATCATTCCCAGAAATATAGACCAACCCATGGTATCTACATTCAGAGACCAAAAACCCATATCGAGTGCTTCTTGAGGACTATGAGCAAAGGTCCAGCTAGAATGCTCTACAATATGGCCATCCGCTCTTTCATAGCCTTCAGGCAATTTACCTAATACCAAGTTTTGCAGATGATGCTGGAGGTATGAATTCGATGTGAGTTCTGTTCCGCTTGCCATTAAATCATTCTCAAAAATATTATTTATTGTTTCATCATTATTGCCAGGCCCGTTAGGTTCATCATCAACACAAACCCATAACTAACGAACATCATTCCAATATTTAGTGGTTCTACCAGTATTATTGAAATAGCAAATATCATTATCGTTGTAACAATCTTTATTACCTCGCCCAAAAAAAACCAGAGCAGTGTCCTGTTACCTGAATTTGTCGTGGATGTTCGCAATGAAAACCCGACAAATAATACGTTTGGCACGACAAAGGCCAAACCACCCAAAGTCACAGAATAAACATATTCAAGATTGGTAAACGCAAAAAAAAGAAGTCCACACAATGCTATCGTGCCGGCTTCAATAATTAACATCCTGTATGCAATTGAGCGATTTTTTATTATTTCTTCCGTTCCCGCCAATCGCTCAACTCCAAAAAATCGCGATACATTCTATCGGCTAAAATCTATAGCGCCAGTAAAATATCGATGTTTTTTTATCCCCTCACAGCTTGGGGATGGCAAGTATAAAGACCTGTTAGGAAATGATCAATCGTTGCATTGCAACAATATTTAAAATAACTGAATTTATTACCCTTTAAGAATAAATATCAGCAGCCACTACAAAGAGATGTACTTGCTTTTATTTATCCAGACCCAATATTAAGGTCTATATGGCACTATTTCGTCAGGATTTCACAATTGAAAGCTCCATATTGGCTCAAAAATTGCATCTCCATAATGGCTATAGAGCAGCTATAATTAATGAATAATACTCACACATAAGAGTAATAAAATTGGATATTGAGAAGAAAACTAGGGCTTCGATGGATAGCTGCGACCTAAATACGATATTAATCATTGATGATAATCCATCAAACCTTAAGCTATTGCATGAATTATTGAGTAATCATGGCTACCGGGTACGCGTTGCCGACTCGCCTGTATTGGGTCTTGAGTCTGCCATAAGTACCCCTCCTGATTTAATCCTACTAGACATTAAAATGCCAGAAATGGATGGCTACCAAGTCTGTAAAAAGCTGAGAGATAACGAAAACACTGCATCAACCCCGATCATTTTCATTAGCGCCTCCGCCGGTGCCTTAAACAAAATCAAGGCATTTGAAGTAGGCGGCATGGACTATATCAACAAACCATTTGATGCCGCTGAAGTATTAGCGCGTATAGAGAATCATCTGCAATTGAGTATTTTACAAAAGCATACACAGAGTTCTCTGGATACAAGCCAGTACATGCTGCAAGCCATCATGAATAATTCACCTGCAGTGATCTGCATCAAGGATCTAGAAGGTCATTACCTGATGGCCAACAGGGAATATGAACGTGTCCTGGGAATTTCTATTGCTGATATTTTAGGAAAGACAGATCACGATGTATTTCCCAAAGAGATCGCTGATGTATTGGCAAACCACGATCATGATGTCCTTTTAAGAGGTCAACACAAGCAATTCGAAGATACCATTGAACGCGAAGGAGAGTCTGAGACTTATCTCACGTTAAAATTTCCATTGAAAGATAATAGCGAAAATAATTATGCCGTATGCAGTATTTTAACTGATATATCAATGCGAAAACACGCCGAGGCAGAACTGGAACACCTCGCAACCTACGACACATTAACTGGACTCCCAAATCGAAGCCTGTTTATGGAATTATTATCACGCACCCTGGCGTCCGGAGATCGTGAAAATAGCAAACATGCTGTCTTGTTTATTGATCTTGATAATTTCAAAAATGTGAATGATTCAATGGGTCATCAAGTCGGAGACCTTTTGCTGCGTGAAGTTGCGCAACGCCTGAAAAAATGCACCAGAGGAGAAGATACCGTTTCGCGTATGGGTGGTGATGAGTTTGTATTGTTAATACAACGTGTCAGGGATCCGTCAGACGCGGCAGAGGTCTCTAGCAAAATCATACAAGCGCTGGTACCTGCTTTTGAGATTGATAACCGTAGCGTTTTTATTACACCCAGTATTGGAATCGTTATCAGTCCGGATAATGGTAAAGATGCTCAAAAACTTTTGCGCAATGCGGATACTGCGATGTATCACGCAAAAAACAAAGGCCGCAATACCTATCAATTTTTCACCGAAGAGATGAACCAACGTGTACTCAAACGTATGGAAATCGAAAAAGAGTTACGTCTCGCATTAAAAGAAGAAACCATCACTCCCTTCTACCAACCCAAAATATGCACAAAAACAGGCAAGATTCACGGGGTTGAAGCCCTCTCCCGATGGCACCATCCAACATTGGGATATATTCCGCCGGATATTTTCATTCCTGTCGCAGAAGAAGCCAACCTAATCATTTCCCTGGATCGCCATATCCTAAACACGACCATTAAACAATTTAGCCCGCTTATTAAAGAAGGTTTATATGAGGGAACCGTATCAGTAAATCTGACAGCGCATCACTTTTACCGCGATCACTTACTACAATTCGCTTGCGATAAAATAGCAGAACATGATTTCCCAGCTAATCATCTGGAACTAGAAATTACTGAAGGCTCGGTTATGAAAAATGCAGATGAGGCAATCAAACTGATGCATGAACTGCATGACCGTGGCATACAATTATCCATAGATGATTTTGGTACGGGTTATTCTTCCCTAAGCTACCTTAAGCAATTTCCTGTTAATACTCTCAAGATTGATGTCAGCTTTATACGTGATCTTAATAATAGTAATACTGATAAAAATCTAGTCGCTTCAATTATCAGTCTCGCGCATGGTCTCGATTTGGAATGTGTCGCAGAAGGCGTAGAAACAGTTGAACATGCACAAACATTAAGTGAGCTAGAGTGTGATAGTTTACAAGGCTTTTTGTTTAGCCCCGCAATTGAATTCGATGAGCTTAAGCCGTACCTTAAAGGTGAAAAGAAATTCACTGACTTTCTTATCTGACAATTTAAAAAACTAGTCTGAATTTTAATTATTGATCTTTTAATACCGTAACTTTGTCCTGCTTTAACTCAGGAAAAACCCGATTTCTCCCCGACTCTTTTGCAGAATATAAAGCCTGATCAGCCTGTTCAATAAGAGAAGGACTATGCATATCCATATTAGGAATCACGGATGCTACCCCTAGACTAATTGTCACATGTTCATCTATGTCTGACTTTTCATGTGGAATAACTAACTCTTTAACAGTTAAGCGTATTTGCTCGGCAATAATATATCCTTGATCAATTTTTGCATCCGGCAATATTATTGCAAACTCTTCTCCACCATATCTCGCTACCAAATCATTACCCCTGCGTGCACGATTATCTATCGCAGTCGCTATCCTTTTTAACACGTCATCTCCAGGCACATGACCATAATAATCATTGTAACTCTTGAAGAAGTCCACATCGCACATGATCAGCGAAATAGAGCTACGATTACGGATAGCCCGGTTCCAGGCATTGGCCAAATACTCATCAAAACCACGCCGGTTTGTAATACCCGTCAACGCATCCTTTACTGACAACATCGATAAGACATCGGCCAGACCTTCCGCCTTGTTCTTTGCCTGTAATAACTCTTTTTCGGTATCCTTACGTTTTTCAATATCCAGTTCCTGATTTATTGCAGCAATGGTTTCTTTATCGTGTTCAAGTTGATGTAACAAATCAATGTTTTCAAACTGCAGGTTCACGCCCTTTTTCATCATTATATTTAAACGGAACATACTCACAGCCATAAAAATATAATAAACAAGGACTATCAAGCCAAATAACTTAAGCGCCGTTTCATCTTGTATGAGTAATATATACATCAATGGCAGCAACGAGGTAGATGAATAACTTAGATATGACAAACGACTGATAGCATAAGTACCCAGTGTTCCGCCGACCAATCCGCTGATAACAAGAATAGTGGCGGCCGTATAGTTCGGATCCTGTAATGGTAAGATTAATAATGCAAGCCCGCCCCACATTGCACCTGACAACGTCGTTCCTGCCCAAAACCAATACAACCAGATTTTATAATTTTTGCTGTGATCTTCAGCCTTGAAATAAGCGTAGACAAAACCGTAGCGCACTATATTCAACAGGCTGAACACAATTATCCAGGGCAACAATATGCTTGTAGAAGCCTGCCCCCATAAAAAAAATATATAGAGTAACGCAGCCGATTGAGCAGCAAGATACGAGACCCTGGCCTGATCATAGAGTATTTCGACTTCCTTGCTTTTTATCAGTCGATCCTTTTTCTTTATATCGACTTGTGCAGTTGTTTCCAAAAAGACCTCAAGATCTCTCGATCATATATACATGTATTGAATTTTAGCTGAAATTAACATCACAATGAACGAATAATGCCGAAAAAGGGATATAACTAAAACCATGTATCGCATGACTAAACTGCGGCTGATAGCAGAACTTGGCCATGACCGGGTTGATGAAGATCTTACTAATAGCGATGGCAGTCTCACCAAATTTACCCTGGCAGTTGAGTTAGCCAAAAAAAAGGGTTTCTGGGAACGACCGGTACTAAGGTTGTTCGGTACTTATGGTTGGTGGTCGGACGAATGGCGCGGTCAAGTCGATGGTGATACTTATGCCGACGATACCGAAGGCTGGAGTGTCGGTATTAATTTCGAGCATTGGTGGTAACAGATTTTTATTAAACCTCTATGATTAATATTATGAGTAATAGCAAAAGACAATTCGGAATCCAGTCCAGAACTCTGATCGTGTTAGTCACCTTGCTGGCCGCTTCACCTGTGCTGGCTGATACGTTGAATGATAAAAATTCAGAGATCAAAAGACATGACACGGTCATCTTTGATATGGATTCTGGTAACGTCCCCAATCCCGATCACTGGAATCCCTACGCTCAGGGAGATCGGGTAACCCAGGGACTCCATCAGGTCTTGATGGAGCCGCTATTCATACTCAATTACGAGACTGGAAAAATCATGCCCTGGCTTGCAGAGTGGTATAAGCAGAATCAAGCCGCCGATGTATGGACCATAAAACTCCGCGAAGGGATCAAATGGAGCGATGGTGAATCGATGGATGCCGATGACGTTGTCTTTACCATTGATATGATAAAAAACACTCCCGGCTTGGTTAATATCGGTGGAATTGCCCGCTGGGTAGATAGCATTACAAAAAGTGATGATCTAACCGTCGAGTTGAAACTGACGCTCCCCAATCCGCACTTTATTCTGGATAACTTTGCCGTAGAAATCTTTGGCAGCATCAGTATTCTGCCTGAACATATTTGGAAGGATAAGGATCCTCTCACTTTTACAAATTACAACCCGGACAAGGGCTGGCCAGTGTTCACCGGGCCGTACAAGTTGACAAGTATCAGCAAAACCCGCTTTGTCTATCTTCGCGATGATAATTGGTGGGGAGCCAAAGTCAGTTTCAAACCACTACCCAAACCCAAACAACTGATCTGGACTGCCTATGGTTCTGAAGAAATTCGGACAGCAGCAATGGCCAACCAGGATTTAGATAGCCTGCAGGACATCACGCTGGAAGCCTTTACAACTCTGCAAGACCGGAACCCTAATGTTATCGCCTATCATAAGGACTTACCCTATTCTTGGCCTGATCCCTGCACCCGTACTTTAGAGTTTAACCATGAGCTGGCCCCCTGGAATGACAAAGACTTACGTTGGGCCTTGAATTACGCTATTGATCGGGATGAGGTCGTATCGCTTGCCTTAAAAGGAACAACTATCGCGGCACGCTCCATTTTTCCACCCTACTTTGCCCTGGACCGCTACGTTGACCTGGCTGAAACGGCCGGTCTTTATAAAAAACATCCCATGTTGAAACATGATCCGGACAAGGCCAGGGAAATTATCGAGTCAAAGGGTTACAGCCTGAATAAAAACACCGGACTTTATCAAAAAGATGGCAAGGAATTATCGCTACATATCCAAACACCCGAACCCTTTATTGAGAAACAGAAAATAGCACGGGTTATTGTGGAGCAATTGCAAGAAATTGGCATCGATGCAACCTGGGGTATTGTCAGTTACGATGAATTTTTTGGCGACTTCTCTATAGGGGACTATGAAGCCCGATTAGGTTGGCAGGCCTGTAATTCGGTTAACGAACCGTGGTCTTCTATGAACTCCTTCAACACCAGTTTATATAAGCCTGTCGGTGAGCGCATTGGTTATACTCAAGTCGCCGGAGACAACGGCTGGCGCTGGCAAAACAAGAACTATAGTGTGCTCGTAGACAAGATCGGCAAATTGCCTCTGGATGATCCTAAGATTGATCAGCTCTTCATAAAAGCCATGGACATCTGGATGGATGAACTGCCCATCATTCCGATTACCCAGGCCAAGAAACTGGTCCCGTTTGATACCAGCTATTGGATGAACTGGCCCAGTGCTGAAAATCCCTATATCCACCCGCCTAGTTGGTGGCAAAGCACTCATGTGATCATTCACAAACTGGTACCGTCTCAAGCGCTTGTTACAGAAAAAGAAAAAGAGGTTTTTACAGACAAGATCAATATCGTCTCAGCATCGGCTCCGCCGTTTAGCTATAAAGAGGATGGCGCTGTCAAAGGAGTTTCTACCAAAATGGTAGAAAGAATACTGCAGGAAGTGGGCGTTGAAGCCCCCATTGAACTTTATCCCTGGGCACGTGCTTATAAAAAGGCCAGCTCGCAGGCTAATACGCTTATTTACCTGATCGAGAGACTGCCCGATCGAGAAAAGTTGTTTAAATGGGTGGGCGCGATTACACCAATCAAAACCCATGTCTATAAACTGAAATCTCGTACCGATATTCAGATTAAGCAAATACACGATATGAAACCCTATCGCATTGGTGTGCGTCAAGATGGTGGTGGTCAACAATACCTGGAGTTCCGGGGGATTCAGCAACTAAGTCCGGTAACAAGTCTGGAACAAAGCATCAGAATGCTACAGAAAGACCGTATTGATTTGATGGTGACATCAGAATTGTCGTTTATTGATCTAGTGGGTTCACTCGGACTTAAATCTGAGGACTTTGATAAGGCATACAATGTTGATGAGCTATCTATCGATGGTTATCTGGCTTTTAGCCCGAACACCGCTGATGAGATTGTCATTCAGTTTCGTGAGGCATTTGCTAGTATTAAAGCCAGAGGGGAATATGATTCGATTCTTGAAAAAATTGACAAAGAAAACACGATAGAGTGAACAGGTTTCATGAGTGAAAAACTGAAAAGTTTGAATTCCAAAAGCCGTTGGCTGACCAAGACCTTGATCGCTGCCGTGATCTTGCTTGTCATGCTCGTCACCGGGGTATTCTATTGGTACACCGTCTCCACCAATGAGCAGGCGTTCATCACCAAAATAGACGACTCGCTGACACACATGAGAGATGCCCTGTCTATACCGCTTTGGACTATCGATAAGCGTAGCATTAAGCAGTTGGGAGATGCGATGCTGCGGGGTGATCTGGCTGTTAGCATGGTGGTTCTGGACGACGACGGGCAGACCGTTTTTACCGCCAGCAATGATAGTACCGAGGAAACCATACTCCGGAGCATGCCGATCCATCATAAAGAAGTCGTAGTGGGTGAGTTGCAACTGAGATTTTCACTGGAACCCTTGCACACCCAGAATCGAATAGATTTAACCGTGTTAGCAGCGTGGGGAAGTATCTTGCTGATGTTCGTATTCTGGATCTGGCGCTTGAGGACAGAGATGGAGTGGAGAAAACAAACGGAGATGGAGTTGCTCCGTGCCAAGCAAAAGGCGGAGACCGCCAATCAGGCCAAGAGCATCTTCCTCGCCAATATGTCGCACGAACTACGCACACCGCTGAGCGCCGTACTCGGTTTCTCCGACCTCATGGCTCGTGATCCGGAAACCAATCAGAAACAAAGTGAAAACCTGAGTGTGATCAAACGTAGCGGCCAGCACCTGCTAGGATTGATTAACGACGTGCTCGACATGTCCAAGATCGAGGCCGGCCACACCGAACTGGAACCGGAACCGGGAGATCTACACTACTTGTTAGATGACATCAGCAATATTTTCAGCCTGCGAGCCGAAACGAATAATCTGGCGTTTCATCTGGAACGACACACGGACTTACCCCAATATGTAACACTCGACGTAGGGAAACTAAGACAGGTACTCATTAACCTGTTGGGGAATGCCGTCAAGTTTACCGGGACAGGTAGCGTGACACTCCGAGCCTATGCAAATACGTTGTCCGATCATAACTGGCGACTACACTTCGAAATAGAAGACACTGGCCCTGGCATCCCGGCTAAGGAACGGGTAACCATCTTCGATCCCTTTGCACAGACCGGTCACTCACCCGACAAACACAAAGGTACCGGACTGGGTCTGGCCATCTCCCGCCAGTTCATTCAATTGATGGGTGGCGATATCACGATGAAAAGTACACTGGGCGAGGGCTCGCTATTTCGCTTTGAGATACCGGCCGAAGCAAGCGACGAGGCCCCGACCTCGCAAATTGAACAACGGGTCGTGGGCCTGGCCGCGAACGAACCCGAGTGGCGTATCCTCATCGTCGAGGATGAGGCCGATAATCGCCTGCTATTACGGCGGCTACTGGAATCCGTAGGCTTTCATAACCGTATCGCAGTCAACGGCGAAGAAGCCATCGAACAATTTAAAGACTGGCAACCGCACCTCATCTGGATGGACATGCGCATGCCGGTAATGGATGGTTACGAGGCCACCCGCCGTATCCGTGAATTGCCCAATAGCAAGGAGGTCAAGATCCTGGCTCTGACCGCCAGTGCCTTCAAGGAACAGGAAGAAGAAATGTTAACTGCAGGTTGCAACGCTGTTTTCTACAAACCCTATAGCGAGTCAGACATCTTCAACGCCATGGCCGAGCATCTCAGTTTGCAGTATGTCTATGAAGAGGACAGCGATTTAATACATCAACAATCCTTATCAGGCCTTGAACTTAAAGATTTGCAAAATTTACCGGACGAATGGCTGGATGAATTTTTAACGGCTGCCCGCACGGGGGACACAAAAGAGATGTTGTCGCTAACTAATGCTTTAGACGCTGAATATGCAGAGACCAAAGCCAAACTTGATCACTGCATCAATGATTTTCAGTTGCAATACCTGATTAAAATTCTGGAAGAAAATAGAGGAACCACAGACAAGGAATGAGCGCAGGAATCAGAAAGGCTAGCGTCCCCTTTATGATTTTTTTTATCGTCGTTTCAGCAGTGTCGGCCGGTCCCGCTGAAGACCAGTCGTCACAGATTGAACAATGCCGTGCCCCGCAGGTGACGATGATACTGCCTGCGAGAGAACAAAATCCCTTCTGGGGTTCCTATGCCCGATTTGCTACGGTTGCGGCAGCGGACCTGGGTGTTGATTTCAACGTCATCTTTACCGAGCCGAACAACCGCTTCGACTACATGGCACGTTTCAAGTCGGTTACCTAGGGGCCGCGGCCACCGGACTATGTCCTCGCCTTCCCTTATTTCACCAAAACGGAGAAGATGTTACTCGAGGCACAAGAGGCCGGGATAAAAGTGGTTACACTCAACTCCGGTATTTACGATGAAGACCTACAACTTATCGGCGCTCCACGAGACCGTTTCGAAAACTGGCTGCTACATAGCCAGGCTGATGACAGGAAAGCGGGATACGATTTGACCGAACTGATCGTTACCATGGCACGTGAGAAGTTCGATTTAGCCGATGATGAAATGGTGACAGTTTCCGCGATTGGAGGGGGCCGAGATACCGGGGCCAGCAGCCTAAGGAGAGACGGCTTATACGATTATCTGGGACGTGGCGATGCTCGTACGTCCGTGAATCAATTTATTTATACCGACTGGAGCTATGAGTACGGTCGCTCAGTCGCCAAGACATTACTGCGGCGCTATGGAAAACCCCATGTCATCTGGACTGCCTACACACCACTGGCCAGAGCGGCCCTGGATGTCTGGAATGAGACCTATCTGGACAAGCCTTTGCCCGTCATAGGCACGATAGGTTGGGGCGAAGAAGTCATCGAGCTGGTGGAGCAAGAAGAGTTGGCCGTTGTCCTGGGTGGACATTTTATGGAAGGAGCCTGGCTGTTAACTCTGGTTTATGACCACTACAATGGCATCGACTTCGAAGACGAAATTGGTCTCGAAATGCGGGTTACACTCAGCAAGGTGGATGCGGCTAATGTTCGCCCTTTCAAGACCCGGTTTGGTGATCGCGATTGGCAAAAGATTGAATTCAAGCACTTCTCAAAATGCCACACAGCCTCGATAATGTAATGGGCAACTAAATAAGGGGCGTGAGTGTGAGTACATAAAATTCTCTGACCTTCCGGCTAATCATAGCGCTGTCGTCAATCATACTACTGAGCAGCAGCATCGCTATTATGGTTTCCTATCAGGCGTCCAAATAAACTGCTGCCTTGCAAGCAACAGAGGTTCTCGAAGAAAAATGTGAACCTAAGAAATAAAACTGATGACCACATTACTTGATGTATTTTAATATCCGTTCCAGTTCACCCAGTGAAAGGTAATACAAAACCTTATCTAATCCTGAAATAGCATCCCATTTTCCAACTCGTAAACTATACTTAGACTAGATGGTTCTTAATTAATTTTGAGTCTATAACAACACAGCAATGGCTCCGCATTATTGGTGCCTTTATGACATTACATTGAAAATAAATTCAGGCGTATGGAACATAATCCATAAAAAAAATAATGAAAAAAATTCGTCATATAGTTTTTGAGATGTTGTTGTTATCAACATGCACCGTAGCGTCTGCTGAGGAATCTGATAAGAAAAGTATTTTAGATGCAGAAAATTTTTCAGCCAATATTACATTGACTACAAATTATCTATTTCATGGTGAAACCCAGAACGACGATAAGCCGGCTATTCAAGGTGGCTTTGATTGGGCTTATGACGCGTTCTATCTTGGTGTCTGGGCATCTAACGTGGACTTTCAGTCAGGTGACTCCGTCGAGATTGATTACTATGGTGGCTTTACCGGAGAGATAGACGCGTTTGATTATGATGTTGGCGTATTTTATTACACCTACCCCGGTGCAGATGACGCGGGTTTCGAGTTTGATTATTTCGAGTTTATTAGCTCTTTAAGCTACACCTTTGATTCACCTTATGAGCCTTCTATTTATGCACTTGTAGGTTACTCGCCCGAATTTTTTGGTGAGGAAGGAACCGGTATCAATGTGGAAGGTGGACTGAGTTTTACCTTCGATTATTTTGGCGTCGATGCGGCTATTGGGAATCAATGGATCGATGGTGACTTCAGTGGTGGTGACATCGAATGGTTGTATTACAATATTGGTGTGACGACCTCAGCTATTGGCTTTGATTTAGACTTGAGATTTCATGCCGCCAGAGAAAATGGTATCGACTGGCTAGCAAACGATGATTTTCCAAATGATGAATTTATTAATTTCTCTATCACCCGAAATTTCTAAGCTTGAATAAACATAAGGAAAACCCTACATCATTAGAGTAATTTGAATCGGCGAGAATAACATTATGATAAGAACGCTAAAACAAACCTGTCTATGCCTTTGTCTCGTCCTGTTTCCGATGGCCGCAATTTCGGATCAACTAACCTTTACAACGGGAGACTGGCGTCCTTACATCTATGAAGTGGAGGGTACGGTAGATGCCAATACACCCGGTTTCAGTATCGAAATTGTCAATGCTGTGTTTGCTAAAATGGGACATGACATCACTTATAAAACAGTACCTTTTACGCGTCAGATTATAGAAACCGGGCAAGGCAAGTTCGCAGCCTTAGCGGGGGTATATCAAGAAGAAGCACCAAAATTACTTTTCCCTCAAGAACCGATAGGAATGACGCGTAACTGCTTCTACACTAAATCTAACAGTAATTGGACCTATAAAGATCAGGAACAATTATCAGCCATCAGAATAGCGGTGGTCGAAGGATATACCTACGGTGAAATCGACAGTTATATCGCGACCAATAATGGACAAGTCATAGAACTTACCGGCAATGAGGCGAGCATGATGAATCGGCTCAGCAAAATGGTGGAGATTGATCGAGCAACCGCATTCGTACAGGACATCGCGGTGACAGAACACTTTTTCAAGGAAGAAGGCATTCAGGAACGTTTTAAAACAGCGGGATGTCTGGAACCTATCGCATCGATGATCGGATTCGCACCCAATGATCCCCGTTCTGTAGATTTTGTCAGAGAATTTGACGTGCAAATCAATAAAATGCGTGAATCTGGCGAACTAAAGATAATCATGGATAAATATGGCATTTCTGACTGGAAATAATGAGACAAGCTTGTGTCATTAACGGGTAGTAAAGTATTAAGCACAGGACATGCAGAGACCAAAACCAAACTTGATCACAGCATCAATGATTTTCAATTGCAGTTCCTGATCAATCTCCTGGAAGAAAAAAACAGCAACGGCTAAAAAAGCATAATTACCAGACTGCTTTAACTGCTTAAGAAAGCAATAAGCTTATCGTATACAAGCGCATTTTTTAGTAGCGGTACCATGGTATTATCATGGAAACATCCTAAGCTTGTAGAAGTAAACCATAGTTTCTTAGCTAAGAAGATTACTATCTGGAAGGGAAATGCTACTGCATAAAAATAAAATAATAATTTTGCTTCTTGTTACTGCTGCTTATTTCTCGCTGGCATCCGTAAGTGAATTTCTTTTTGAGCCGACACATACATTTTTTACGATTAGGTTGGCACCGGCATTTGGGCTAATCGCGGCTTTAGTGTATGGCTTACCTGCTCTTGTTGGCATATTTCTTGGCGAATTTTTATATTTTTATTTTCTACATCATGCAGAAATTACAATCCCGGTTTCAATCGTATTAGCTGCAATTGCAGTGTTATATGCCTTTACCGGAATCAGATTAATACAGCGCTATCTTGAGTTGCCAAACTCGCTTACAAATTCTTCAGATTGTTTTAAATTTTTTATGCTAGCTGGGGCCGGCGCCAGTTTAGTACCTTCATTGTTGGCCGTTTATTGCATCTCTTTAACTGAGCCTGCAGTGCAACAATCATTTTGGCTACTCGGGACACATTGGTGGGTGGGGCAGATGCTTGGTGTATTCATCATTTCTCCAATCACCTTATGCTTCGTGTGGAAATCAACGTCCGTATGGCAAACACGTATCCCCTTAATCCCGGTTCTGATGACGGCCTTACTTGCCGTTACTGTGATCACTTATACCTATGTGACTTTCCATGAGAAAGAAAAGCTTAAGTCTGTACTTGAACAAAAATCACTGGCTATGAGTTCGGCTATTAAAATCAAAATGTCTAATTATGAGGAAGCACTCCAAAGCATAAAAAGTTTGTTCGAATATACACCTGATATAAGCCCGCAAGAATTTGAGATATTCAGTAATAAAATAAAAGCTCGCCAGCCTGAAATTCACGCTACATCTTATCAACCACTAGTTAAAGCGCATGAGCGTGATGCATACGAAAACAGGATGCGTGAATTTTACTCTAATGATTTCCAGATAACAGAGCGTGATGGTTCTGGTAGTTTCAAACGTGCAAGTGAGCGTGAACAATATACACCTGTAACAATGCGTTCCATTTATGATAAGAATGCACGGATTATTGGGTTTGATTCCTCATCCAGTGTTAAGTCAAAATCAGCCAGGCTGCAAACAAAGGCAACGCATAAAGTCGCAATCAGCCGCGTGTTCAAGTTAGCTTCAACGGCTGATAACAGCAAGAGCATTATTTTATATTTATCCCTTAAAAAGGATGACCTTTTTTCAGGTTATGTAGCGACATCTGTTTATGCCATCAAAGCAATTCAAGCGGCTATAGATAGTATAAACATGGACAGGTATGCCATGAAGGTCTGGGATGGGGCAGCTTCAGAAAATAATCTTATTTATAGTAAAAACACTTTAAACCCCGAGATCAACCCGGAGTTAAGTCATATTGGTAAAATCACATTTATATCTCATGATTGGGAATACGCTTTAATTCCAGATTCAATTTATTTGATTCCTCTAATTACATCACAGTTATTAACCCTCATCTTTTGTGTCCTGTTAAGCAGCATCGTAAGTCTAAGACTGCTGGAATTTACCGGAAAAAAACATGAACTTAGTCGGCGTGTATTAGAAGGTGAAGCCAAGATCCAAAAAGAGATAGGTGAACGAGAAAGAACAGAATTAGAACGCGACCTGTTATTCAACAACTCCATCGACATGTTGTGCATCGCCGGGTTTGACGGCTATTTCAAGCAGCTTAATGCCGCCTTTAATTCAACCTTAGGCTGGAGTATTGATGAACTACTTAGTAAGCCCTGGTTGAGTTTTATCCATCCAGACGATCAGGAAGCAACTATTGATGCAGGTGATCAACTTCGAGATGGAAAACAGTTGGTCCAATTCGAAAATCGTTACCAATGTAAAGATGGTGCCTATCGTTGGATATCCTGGAATGTGTTCCCGATGATGGAGAAACAACAGATTTTCTGTGTTGCCCGGGATGTCACAGAACGCAAGCAGACGGATGAGGCACTGCGAGAGAGTGAACAATACAATCGTATGCTTTTCCAGGAGTCCAATATCGGCCTTCACCTTTGTCGAATGAACGGTCAAATGGTTGATGTAAATCCTGCCTATGCGCGCATTATCGGCAGGACGGTAGAGGAGACTTTGCAACTCAGTTATTGGGATGTCACACCGAAAAAGTATGCGGAGCAAGAACAGTTACAGTTGGAAGGTCTGGAAAAGACCGGCAAATACGGTCCTTATGAAAAAGAATATATTCATGCGGATGGCCACCTTGTTCCCGTACGCCTCTCAGGACATATTCTGGAAAAAGATGGAGAAAAGTTCATCTGGTCTGGTGCTGAAGATATCACCGAACAAAAACACGCAGAAGATGAGTTAAAAAATTACCGAGAGCATTTGGAGGAACTGGTAGAAGAACGCACCCAGGAATTGGCAACGCAAAAATCAATCATTGAAAAAACCATGAACAATATTGAGCAAGGCGTTGTCATGTACGATGAGGATCTGAAGCTTCTGGCAATCAATAATAAATATTCGGACATTATTGGTATTTCAAACGATATTATCCGCCATACACCAAACTACCTTGAGTTAATTGACTACTTCTATAATGTAAAACTGAAAAAACCGGAACGTATTGATGAGATCATTGAGCAAGCCAAAAGCAAAAAACCTCATAGTTATTTAGCCTGTTTACCTGACGGGAAGATCGTTGAGATACAGCATTTCCCTATAGAGGAAGGTGGCGCAGTCAGGACTTTCACGGATGTTACTGATCGTAAACAAGCGGAACAGGAAATGCATAATGCCAAAGAGACTGCTGAGAAAGCCAATCAGGCCAAGAGCAACTTCCTCACTAATATGTCGCATGAACTACGTACACCGCTGAATGCGGTGCTGGGATTCTCCGAACTCATGGCCCGCGATCCACAAACCAATCAGAAACAATATGAAACCCTCAATGTCATCAACCGTAGCGGTAAGCATCTGCTGGGATTGATTAACGATGTGCTGGATATGTCCAAGATCGAGGCCGGCCACATCAAACTGGAACCAGAGCCGGTTGACCTGCATCTGCTACTCAATAATTTGAGCGAGATGTTCACACAACGGGCAAAAACCAAGGCACTGCAATTCTCACAAGAACTCACAGATTCCCTGCCACAATATGTCTTGCTCGATACAGGCAAGCTAAAGCAAGTATTGATTAACCTGCTGGGGAATGCCATCAACTTTACCCATGCAGGAACGATAATACTCAGAGCCGATGCTAAAAAGATAGACGCGGGTCAATGGCGCCTGAATTTCGAAGTAGAAGACACCGGCACCGGCATCCCGGCCGATGAACTGGAAACCATCTTCAAACCTTTCGTGCAGTCCAGACAGTCACCGAATAAACATCAAGGCACCGGTCTGGGTCTGGCTATCTCGCGCCAGTTCATCGACTTGATGAGCGGTGTACTTACAGTGCAAAGTACAGTCGCTAAAGGCTCGGTATTCCGTTTCGAGATTCCGGCCGAAACAACTAATGCCAGTGAAATTAAAACCGAGGCCACAATTATCAAACAGCAGGTTATTGGTCTCGCGGCTGACGAACCCGAACGACGTATCCTCATCGTTGAGGATGTAGCCGACAACCGTTTATTGTTACGCAGCCTGTTAGAGACTGTTGGCTTTAAGGTACGCGAGGCGGTGAATGGTAAAGAGGCCATTGAACAATTTGAAGATTGGCAGCCGCATCTTATCTGGATGGACATGCGCATGCCGGTGATGGATGGCTACGAAGCCACGCGTAGTATCCGGGCCTTACCGGGCAGTAAGGAGGTCAAGATCCTGGCCCTGACCGCCAGTGTCTTCAAGGAACAAGAGACTAACATCCTCGACGCCGGTTGCGACGCCGTGTTGCATAAACCATTCGATGAATCAGAGCTCTTCAACGCCATGGCCGATCATCTCGGCTTGCAGTATGTATATGAAGAGACCAGTGAACCACTAAGCAAACAGAATGTATCAAAACCCGTTGTTGAAGATCTACAGGGTTTACCAAATGAATGGCTGAATGAATTGTTAA
>JAJFKL010000028.1 GCA_021773235.1 Gammaproteobacteria bacterium
CCGCCGAGATATTACCATTTTGATCACTTTCCTGAACCACAGAATAGCTGCTGCCGGTATCATTATAGGTTATCGTAGTATTACCGTTATCATTATCATAAGCATAACTGACCCCGTGGCCATGAACCCCGACTTCGGTTAGTACGCGACCGAGCGCATCATATGTCATGGCGATGGTGGTGGTGGTCGCGCCCTTGGTCACAGCGGCATAAAACAAACATTTTCTTCATGATTTCCCCCAATCGTGATTGTAAAAATTTATGTTATAGTCCGTTAATTGTTACTTCCCTGAAAAACTAACAGGGTGTCAGTCCTCCAACGCATGCATAATTAACATCATAGCTGGTCGTTGATACTGTGCAGTTTTTTGCGTAATTAACATTGACGGTTGACGCCGAATGATGAGCAGACATCAGCGAACTAGATAATAATTCGAATATACCTTTTGTATCATCAAAAACAAATCTACTGGTCGTATTGCATGTTCCGGGATCTTCCCCCAGTGCATAGTAATTTGCTATAGAAAAGAAAAAATACTTGGTCCCGCTATTTTCATATATAGCATATGCATCCACTACGCCCGTTTTACTAGCTGCAAATGTTGGACTATTTAACACTAAAGGAAAAAGGAACAGACCGCATAGTGTTTTAAACATTTTCTTCATGATTGCCCCCAATCGTGATTGTTAATAATTTATATCGTAAATTTGTTATTTTTCTGCCCCTGAGATTTATATTTTTAAGTGGCGTTTTATTGGTTATTTAGATTTGATTATCTGGTTCCTGTTCATGATGACATCGGGGTTTTGGGTGGAAATTTATTTCCAAAACAAAGCAATTGTGAGAGACAAGAGGGACCAAAATATAAAATCTAGTATAGAATCTACCGTTTCCATTCCCTAATCTCCCCCGATCTCCTTAACTCGCCAATTTTTGGTTGAAACTTTATGCATTCTTCATAATTATCAAACCAAAATTCAAATGAAATAGAGTGACCTCCTAACATTTTATAATCAGACACAAATAGAAAAATGTCATTAATCCCATTAAATTTTTTATTTTTTTTACCTACAAAACTATGTACCAATTCCTCATTAAATCTATCTTTATTAAACTCAGACATATTGATTCCAAGATAATCAGCCACTCTTATATAAAAGCGATCCAAATTTTCTTTTTCAACTCCAGCATACATAGTAACCGCACAAGTACCTGTTTGTTTCGAGTATAATACAAAGTAATCAATGGAAATAAGTAAATCACCAGTGTACGTATCACCGTCAATAAATGGTTTAGGTGGCATTACTGAAGAGGCGGAATAATCATTTAAAAGTTTAGATTTTAATTCCTCTATCATAGCAATAGAATTTATGTCTACTCCCTGACAAATACCAAAGGGGCAAAAATTCTCTTTGTTATCGTGAACCGTTTCAAGTTCTTTTGATGTCAAATTAGAATTAAATCCAGTATGAAGGAAGACCAAACTTAGAAGTACAATTTTATTCACAATTTTCAATTTCATAATTATTCCCTTTAACAATTATTTATTAACTTTGCAAGTAGTAGGACTTTCTATTTTACCTTTAGAATCAACCTGAATTCTTATAACATTTGTATTAACATCAGTTACAAATATTGGCAATCCAACCATACTATCATTATTTTGCGAAAAATCCTGTAATTTCATAATGTTTTGTTTATCAAATTCTTGAGGAGTTGCAATAACGAGTCCAATACTGTCCTTTACAACGTTCTCGGTTGACCAAGCACTGCCAGATTCATTTTTACCATTTGCACCATTTCTGCTGAATCGCGTTGCTGGATTAAACTTATTGCCTTCTTTTCTAATGTTACCTCCTACAGGTAATTTAGAATACCTTGAATTTGAATAAGCATTAAGAACACTAATAGCATTTGACACCGATTCACCAAGTGCTTGGTCAAAATTCTCAAATGGCGCGTTAGCGGATTCATTTTGAATGTTAATAACGCAGGGCCCAAAATCAGTCGTGTTGGGGTCATTTTCTGGATCACTATCACCAGAGCCGTCTCCGCTAGAATTTTCATTATTTCCAGTGAGTGGGGCTGAAGCATGGGCACTTGTTAGAGCACCAACTGCTGATCTAGGTGCTGTAACTGTGACCGTAGATGTACAACTGGCAGGGTCAGCTTCACAGACTTCCGTCCCACTTGGATCTCTGAAATTAAGCGGGCTGTTTGCCGCGTATCTATACATATTAAGGCCGTCACCATAACCGATGGGGTCGGCGCTTAAGAACCTGCCGATGTCGGGATCATAATATCTGGCCCGGTAATAATAATACCCGGTTTCAGCGTCTAATCTTCTTCCCGTATAGCGGTATACATTTCCGCTGTCGTTATCTGGCTTACCGTAGGGATCATAACTGTATTTTTCCGTGGTCGATGCCCCGGCCATGCCGATGACGGAACCCTGACCATCATAATAATAATAATCAAGACCGCCCGAAGACCAGCGTGCCACAGGCCGGTCAACACCCGGGCCATATATGTAGCGG
>JAJFKL010000029.1 GCA_021773235.1 Gammaproteobacteria bacterium
GGACATGGGTGAGGGTCAGGGTTAAATTGCTCTTCGGTTAAAGGTTCTATTCCTAGTTTTTTAGGGACTTTATAGAGTCTCTTACCTCCTAAATGAGGGCAAGTATGCTCGAGATCCAAAGGCTGCATACCAGGAATAACAACACGCACCACTTTAAAACCCACATCATTAATATCTACAGTAGTCAAATCTACCACATGCGTGTCCAAGCCACTTTCCTCTAAAAGTTTCACAAGAATTTTACAATCTTCAACTGGATTGTCGTGGTGATAATTTGGAAGATCATTTATTGTTACAAGCTTCTCATTTGATTTTAGGAATTGTACCGTTTCTAAAAGTTCAGGTTCCATGGCATGAATAATCCCGTGGTGAGTTGGTAAATCTACATTTTTAT
The DNA here is from genome assembly GCA_021773235.1 of Gammaproteobacteria bacterium. GTDB lineage: Bacteria > Pseudomonadota > Gammaproteobacteria > Eutrophobiales > Eutrophobiaceae > UBA7359. The sequence goes on from JAJFKL010000029.1 coordinate 395, forward strand.
AATCAGGGTCTCGTTTATAATCAGGGTTTTCTCTGCAATAGTTCAATTGTCCAAGATACACCAAAAGCATCTCTTCTAAAGCTCGTCTGAGGGCTTGGATAGGATCAAGGTCTACTGCCATACCTAACCCTGTGAAGGGTCTACTCTCTTTTTCAAATAAAGCTAATATGGCCGTAACCTTAATATCTAATGTCATTACTTTAATATGGCAATCAATTGGAAGCATTCTGATTTGTTCCAACAAAGATTTGACCACCGGGTCTTCAACTCCATTCAGGTCCAGCGTTGGACAAGACAATCGATTAAGCCAGACGATCATAAAGGCATCTCTTTCTATTACCTCTAGAATTCCCCTATAAATCGCTGAGGGAAGGTTTGGCCCGCATGCCAAACCAGTGGATATTTGTCGATGAAAAATAGGTTCTGTCGGGCCATATAGGTAAGGTAGGTATACCAAGGAAGCTGGTAACCAAATAGGTTTATCTAAAGATAGCGAATAACCTTTTGCCCAAGATAAAGATGATTCTGGAGTGAGTTGAGGAAACAAAAAATCTGGTTTCGCATACTGAAGAGAACTAAAGAGAGCTAGATCTCGAAGATCTATACTTTCTCCCTCCAATTCATTTAGCATTGCCCAAACCAAGTCGCTTTCCTCGTATAAAGAAGAGCAATATCGTTCGATACACTCACCTACTGCTTTAATAGCTGCACGTTCTGGGTCAATTGAGACTCCAGCACCAAAGTTCAATGCTTTATAACCAGTAATGAATGAGTAATCTACGGGTGTTCCTTTAGAATAAAAAACTGAAGGATCTCCAGGCTCTAAACCTATAAATTCTAGCTTGGAAATAATTCCAGTTTTACTGCTTATCAGTCTTTTTGCTTTATTCAACCCATCGGCGATAGAACTGGAAGGAGGAATTTGAAGGTTTTTAAGCGAACAGGTAGTGGACCTCATTTTGAATCAATAACAGGCCGAGGATAATCTGCATCCCATATTTCCATTGGAGACTTTTTCTGATAACAGGCAGGGCATCTGGGAAAACGCAGGACATTGTGCAATGAAGGAAACACGTTGAAAGCATCATATTCATAAAACCGCCCAAAAGTCTTTGGTGGCGAAAAACCTAAAAATATCCGAGCCACTTCCAGAGCTACTTGGCTGGCCACTGCTTGACCAATAGGTGGGAAATAACCTTCATCCAATGGTAACTGATTATGGTTTTCTTTAAATGCTAGATGGCTGTCTAAGTCTGGAACCAAGGCATCAATTCGTGTTGAATAACATTTATAACATGCAGTCTGATAGGGAACAATTGTTGGCCCCAGCAAAGCTTTAGCACCTTGTTGTGCAATGTGCATCCATCTAACACCAGATTCAAGACAATTACTATTCACTTCTTCAAAAAAGGAAAACCCTGGAGATTCCTGGCAAGCTATAAATAGCTCAATACCTTCACTTTCTATGTCTTTAGATATACTATGCGGAGTCGACTGAATAATATTTTTAATACCCATAGAGCCTATAGATAGTTTAATATCCTCGGCTAATTCGCCATCGCCAACTAAACCCAAACGTACTTTTGAAAGAATTTCTAGAGAGGAGCCAGCATCTTGAATAATATGCGAAAGAAATAAAGCTTGCCTCTTTTCTGGATTGGTCTCAGGAGATAAAAGGTAGGGGTGTGCTTCCTGTAAAATGCCATTTGAACGCAACATTTTCAGGAGAAAATCAATGGTGGTAGGGAGAAAAGCCTCACCGCCTGATGAAGCTATCTCCCTAACCGAATGCTTACCATCAAGGAGTGGTTCAATTTTATAAAATGCTTCAACGAAAAGTGGGTGTGATAAGGAAAACGTAAACTCTGAGCCACGAAACTGTAATTGATCATCACCCAAACTAACCCAAGCAACCCATGGGATTAAGAGTGGTTTTTCGGGTAAAGAAATATACGAGTATTCAATCGCCTGAAGATCAAGATTTTCCACTACAACCAGCCAAAGTCAATTTTGATTAGAGTTAAAAAATGGCAATTTTCAATCAGCGATTATAAAACAAAAAAAACTAGCTCAACTAGTTTCGTCTGAGTGGTGGCGCACAAGTACAAATGCTACAACAAGCCATTCCCGTTTCTTTAGTGATAGCTACCCTAGGATGGGTAAAGGTTGTTGAATTTAGTGCCTGCCACTGAGTAGTATCAAGATTAAAATCACTAATCAATTTATCCGGGTCCGTTTCTAAGGAATTTCGATATTTTTCATCTTCTGTAAGGCTTTTAATAGCTTCTTGCATATCTGGATATTGCATAATTCCTCCTAAATATTTTAAAGTTTATTACCTTATACCTTATTTAAAGGCAAGATTACCCTTAAAAATTATGCATGTCCAGCATTTTTAAGCCAAAATTCTGGTATTATTTAAATTATTCTTTTGCCAATATACACTATTTAATAGTCTTATAAGATTTTTAGGTTCTCATTAAATTCTTGGTAATACTAAATGTCATTAAATTCAATAACTTTAAAATATTTATCTATTTTAATAAATGTTCCATTGGGGATATTTATTATCATCTCATTATTTTTACAAGATGTGCCTTCCAGTTTTGCAAATTCAAAACCAAGTATTTCTAATGAGCAAAAAGAAATCTTAGAAATGGATATAAGCCAATTATTGCAAATTGATGTAGTAGTCACCTCTGCCAGTAAAAAACCACAAAAAATTCATAAAGCTGCCTCAGCAATTTTCGTTATTACTCCCGAAGACATACGCAGAACTGGGGCTGTCAATTTAATGGAAGCATTGCGAATTGCGCCTGGTGTTCAGGTTGCAAAGGTCAGTCAAAATACCTATGCAATATCAGTAAGAGGCTTCAACGATAGATCGGGGGGAGATAAGCTTCTCGTTCTGATTGATGGTAGGTCCATATACAGTATCGCAGATGGTGGGACTTTTTGGATAGGACAGGATGTAATGATGGAGGATTTAGAACGCATTGAAGTAATTCGTGGCCCTGGGGCATCTCTTTGGGGTTCCAATGCAGTAAATGGAGTCATAAATATTATCACTAAAAGTTCTGCCCATACCCAAGGAAATTTGTTAGCAACTGGGATAGGGACCGAGGAGAACGGGTTTGCAACTTATAGATACGGTAACAAACTAAAAAATGGCCTGACATACCGGGCTTATGGCAAATTCAGAGATAGAGACGATGGTGTTGATGCAGTTGGGAATAGTGGGTTTGATGAAAAGCAAATCGGGCAGATGGGGTTTAAAGCTGACTGGCAAAAAAACTCGAAAGATTTTTTCACCGCCCAGGGAGACATGTATTATCAAGACTCCGAAATTGAATTTAAAAGCATATTTTTGGACTTATCCAAACGAAATGAGGTCGTAAAATCCGGGTTGATACAAAAAGGTGCGAATATTCTAACAAGATGGACTCGAGAACTTGAAAATGATTCGAGTTTGAAATTACAGTTTTATTACGACCGTGTAGGACGGGATGCAGGAAGTTTTTTACGCAACGAATTGCAAAAGGCTGACCTTGAATTTCAATATAATTTTTCATATGAAAAAACACATGAAATTTCCTGGGGCCTAAATTATCAATATCAAGACTACAACTATGACGGCCACGTCCTTTTGATTGAAACCGAAAGGTCCAATTTAGCTGGAATGTTTATTCACGATGAAATAACACTGATTCCAGATAAGTGGAGTTTAATTCTAGGGGCAAGAATTGAACGAAATGATTTTTCTGGGTTTGAGTTCCAACCAAACATTAGGACTCTTTGGACACCAGATTCAAAAAATACCTATTGGGCTGCAATTTCAAGAGCAGTCAAGATTCCAACCCCGCGAGGGCAAGACGCTATCCTGAATCTTTTTTCCTTTGGAGGAAACAATTTAATTCAAGAACAAAAAGCTCCTGATTTAGACTCGGAAATCCTTTGGGCCTACGAGTTAGGATATAAATACAAGAAAGATAATTCATTTTCTTATGATGTCGCGATTTTTATTCATGATTACAACAATCTGCTAACTTCCTTTTCTGGGGCTGCGTTTACGAAAAATGGGGTCAACATTACTCCCACGCAAAATGTTAATCATTTAAGTCGGACTGTTTATGGAGCAGAAATCTCCGGTGATTGGGAAGTTCAGGATAATTGGAGATTAGCAGGTAATTATAGCTATACCCACTTAAATGTACGAAGACATCTAAAGGAACCTGAACACAGAGTCGCAATGCGTTCCTATCTGGATCTTCCGCATAATTTCCAGTTTGATGCCTCCTATTATTTTGTTAGTCGCTATTTCTCAAAAGACATCCCCTACTATCATCGACTTGATGTTCGCCTTGGATATAAAGTATCCGACCAATTAGAACTTTCTTTTGTGGGTCAAAACTTAACAAATGAAAGCCATCAAGAACTTACAGAAGGACTCGAACAGGACACTGAAACACAACGTGGCTATTATGTAAAAGCCATACTAAATTTTTGACTCCTGAATGGATAATGAAATTAACTTATGTGCAGGGAAAATTTCTTAAAAAAATTAGGTTGTTTAAATCTGGCAGCATTACTTTTACTCTCTGCAAATCAGCCTTTGCACGCAACACCTACAGATCGCGAGCACACAATTAAAGCTGGTTTAATAATAAAATTTATTGATTTCATTGAATGGCCTGCAGAAAAAACCAATCGGAAAACCAATTTACAATACAAACTATGCATTCTTGGAGAAAATCGATTTGGAAATTTATTTAGCCACGAAAAAAATAAATTTATTCTCAGGGTTAATGTAGACAATCAAGAAATAAAATCTTGCAACATAGTTTTTATAACCGATAAGAATCTCTTCCTGCTAAAAAAGACCATTAAAAAATTTGAGAATCAACCAGTGCTAATAATTAGTGAAACTAAGGGCTATGGGAAATTGGGAGCAGATATAAATTTAATAAAGAAACAAAATAAAATTAAATTTGAAATCAATAGGGACACATTAAAAAAAAAAGGGCTAAAAATAAGCTCGTACCTTCTTAATTTAGCAATATTAGTTGAGGGCAAATCGCAATGAAAACCTTTTCCAATTTGCCTATAAAATGGAAGCTTATCTGTATGCTTCTATTGATTTCCGTTTTCACATTAATCTTGGCTAGCGCCATGTTTGTTATTACTGATCTAAAACTATTCAAGGGAAACATGATTAGGAACTTAGAGGTGCTGGCAGAAGCTGTCGGAAAAAACAACCAAGCAGCCTTACGTTTTGAGGATAAGGATGCGGCACTTCAAATTCTTTCATCATTAGAGGCAGAGCCTCAAGTAATATACGCAGCTTTATTCAAAGCCAATGGAAATGAATTTGCTAGATTTACCCCTACCAGCTTGACCCCATCTTTTTCTGATTCTTCCAAAACGTTTCCACAGTTTTTCCAGGCAAATATTGAAATTCGCCGAAAGATATTTTTAAAATCCGAATTAATTGGGGAAATTTTAATTAAAGCTGAACTCTCAGAATATAGAGCGCTCATGGCAACATACGCTCTAATAGTTGTCATAATCTTCATAACCGCAATTGCATTGTCTCTTGCCATATCAATAAAACTTCAGTCCATTCTTTCCAAGCCAATACTAAACTTAGCTCAAACAACAAAAAAGTTATCAGAAGAGCACGATTATTCAATTCGAGTACCACACCAAACTAAAGACGAAATTGGGACCTTATTTGCGGGGTTCAATGAAATGCTTTCTCAAATTGAAAAAAGAGATACAGAGCTTGAAAATCATAGAAACCATCTAGAGAACCAGATTCAAGTTCGCACCAGAGAGTTATCTGAAGCAAATGAAGAGCTTTTCAAATCAAACGAAAATCTGTATCAAGAAATAGTCGAACGAAAAAAAATAGAGACCACCTTAAAAAGCTCACTTGATGAAAAGGATATTCTCCTAGGAGAAATACATCATAGAGTTAAAAATAATTTGCAAATCATTTCCAGTCTGCTGCGCCTTCAGTCAAACACCACATCAATTCCAGACGCGAAGAGTATCTTCCAAGACTGTTCACTAAGAATAGAAACCATGGCCAAATTATATGAAAAATTATACAACTCTAGTAACATTTCAGAAATAGAACTAGAGAAATATATAAAAAGTTTAGTGGATGCTTTGCTAATCACTTATGGAATTGATAGCAGTTTGATTTCAGCAAACGTTAGTACTAATTCCATTTCCATAGATATTGATACCATTGTCCCCTGTAGCCTTATAATACAAGAGCTAATCTCAAATTCACTAAAACATGCATTCCCTAATGAAACACAAGGTGAAATTAATATTTCCATTTGCAAAGCAAGTTTAAATGAAAAAACTATCGAATTAAAAGTAGCTGACAATGGTGTGGGTTTCCCAAAAGAATGGGATTTCTCCGCAACTAAAACATTGGGATTACAGCTGGTTAAAAGACTGGCAGAGGATCAGCTTAAGGGAAACATTTGCATTAACAGAAAAAATGGAACCAGCTTTACAATCATCTTTCCAAAACAGGCGGAGAATTAAGATGGAAACCAAAAAGCCAAAAGTTTTTATTGTCGAGGATCAATCGATTGTCGCCTTTGACATTGAATGTTGTCTTATGAATAACAATTTTGATGTTGTTGGTAGAGCCTCATCTTCCATCGAATTGCAGGGAAGAATTGACGATGCCAAACCAGATTTAGTCTTAATGGACATTCGTATTGAGGGAGACTTCGATGGGATTGAATGCGCGAAAACAGTCCAAAATAAATTTAAAATTCCTGTAGTATTTTTAACCGCACACTCTGATAAAAATACTATTGAGAGAGCAGCCAAGACCAGTGCTTTTGGATACATTCTTAAACCTTATAACGAGCAGGCTTTGATAACAAATATTCAATTGGCCCTCTCAAGACATAAGGAAGAACAAAAATCAATTCAAATTAAAGATGGTTTTTCCAAAACTTTAGATAGTTTAAATATTGGAGTTATAATTTTCAACACAGATGGCCTTATTAGCTTTTTAAATATAGCAGCACGGGTTTTGACTGGCTGGGATAAAGAAGAGGTTCTGAATCAACCATTAGAATATTTCATGATCAACAGAAATTTAAATAAGAATTTGGATGTTGAAGCAATCATCAACAAGGGAATTGATTTATGCCAAGTTGATGTATTTGCTAAAAATAATGAAATGCCACACCCAATGGCTTTTGACTTAAGGATTTCATCAATTTATCGTGACGGCAAATTAACTGGAGGAATGGCGTTTATTCAAAATCATGGAACAACAATCAGCACTGTCAACAAACAAAGTCAAAAATCTCAAAAAAAGAGTAGTAATACAATTGAAGTTTTAGAGATGTGCCCTTGGTGTAAAATGTGGAAAGATGAGAAAGATGATTGGAATCAGATAGAGGAGTTTATAGCCATGAATGCTTCGGCAACCATATCTCACTATGTTTGCCCTAAATGCTATGACAAACTACTTGCAGGTATTAAATTCACCTTGGAAAAAGATCCAAGTCGTAGAATGAATTAATCGCAATTATGGGCAAAATTTTATTCGCCAGGATCTGCGCCAATGATAAATCCTTTTAACATTTCTACTTTTTTATCATCCCCATGCTTAACAATTCGCTTCATGCTTTTGCACATCTCGCCCCACTCATCAAAATCAAACTCTCCCTCTTCTTCTTCCTCAGAAATATCTAAATCCATCTTTCCATAACCAGTTAACAACCATTTAATATTCAAACTTGTCGACTTAGTGAGTTTCGCCAATGTATCAGCGGAGGGGAGACTTTTATTTAGCTCAATATCTGACAAAGAGCTTGGGGTAATATTTATCTTTTGGGCCAATTGGAAGGATTTTAAAGGGACGTTTTTTCTCCATGATCGAAGCCTGCTTCCAATTAGTCCATCTGATCCTTTTTCTAAAATTCCCATATCTTCTCCTTCTAGCAACATAATATCCGATAGTGGATAATATAGCACTACTAGATTTATTAGTGCAATCCTGATTTATAGTACTATTAGTATAAATAGCAAAAGGCCTTTCGGCAAGAAAAACTCAATTTTAGACCTAAATTAATTAAATTACGCTATATATAACAAGTCAGATGAAATATGAGGATTTACTTTAATTAGGATGAGGGGAATTTTATATACTACCAGATAAAATATACATCAGATTTTATTCGATAACCAAATAATACACACTAAAACAAACTTTTCCAAATCTTTAAAAGGATGATCTGAGCCTCTTTTTGAGTATCATCCTCCCAACAAATTTAGCTGGGTGCAATGGTTTGGGGCTAAATTCTATGAATTAAATTTGGTTTGGACCATAGTTAATACCTATTTACCGGGGTCAGAACCCATGAGATAACCCGAGATATGCGCCTTCTTTTCTGGATCTCCGCGGTAATACGTGCGAATTAATTTCTGAATCAATTCATTTAAATTAGCGTCCTCTCCATATGCTTCTAATTCTTCATTAACGTCTGCCTCTTCTCCAGGGATATTCTGGGGTTTTCTTATCGGGCCCTTGCCAGTTAGCAACCAAATGATATTCAGATTTGTATGCTGATATAGCTTGGCAATCGTATCCGCTGATGGCAATGATTTACAGTTTTCTATGTCGGACAATGAGCCTTGTGAAATGCGAATTTTTTTAGCAAGTTGATAGCCTTTTAAGGGGATGGTTTTTCTCCACTGCCGCAATCTATGCCCTAAATATTTCGCTGTTCCACTATCTTCAGATTCCATAATTTATCCTTTTTTTCGTAAGACCTTTATAGAAGCCCCACTTCAAATAATATCAGTTGATTGACATTGGCTTATTCACCACATAGCAGGTTGGATTTCTGATTCCAAAACATTCTCTATTTCATCATCAATATCACTTAGAAAATCCAACCCCGTCTTTTCTCCAACCTGATCAACACTCCTAATAAACGTAGGTAGATCTTTTGTCTTTAATTTCTTATTGGGAAGAATAAAGGCAATTGCGTCAACTTTTACAGGATCGAAGATTACCTTGTAAAAATGACTGAGAATAGCAACTGTTGATTTTTTTAGAGTTACTATGATTCCTTACATAGACTGGCCCAGTGACAACATAAAGTTCCCCTTTCTTTTTTGTCCATTTTCTAACCTTCCCTTCCAAGCTTTTCCATATATGCCTATTAAAACTTGAACCTACTTGTGGGGCCATGTTAGACAACAAAAAGGATTCGGACATTGCACGGTCATCCCATTTCATTGCACCTGCAGGTGCAAGATGCCCACGGTCAAAACCACTACCCTTATAATCCTTCAATTTTGATCGGCTTCCTTGACTAAGGTCATGGTCAACCCTAAAATCCTCTGTTCTTGGTATAGTCCCTTTCATCTTTTCCTTTGTCAAGTGTGCCTCCTCATATTTATGGGATGCCTAATGCTAATTCAGGAGGCGGATATTGTCAAATTGAGGTAAAATTACGCTCTTTAAACAACACCATAAAAACAAACAATGGATGCAAACACTTACATCTTCTCAAATGGATTTTCGGTTCAATTTCAGGAGTTTGTGGAATTGCAGTGGGGGTACTTGGACTTTTTTCACTATTACCAACACAAGAAGAACTGGGAAAAGACCAAAACACAAGAAAATGGTTAGCGATTTGTAAAAATCAATGGCTTGAAATGCCAGAAACAGTAATCATTTGGTTTCTTAATTTAAGGAAGGGTATTAGCGAAAGGATCATTCACTTTATTCAATTTGAAATCATTCAAGTTTATATTTTCCCATTAATAACAGGAAGCTTCTTATTACTTTTTTTTCACTCCTGGGAAATTTTTGGGGACAGAACCAAGGGACTTTTGGGATTCATTTAATGAGATTATTAATGCTGGGATATATTGTAGGTGTGGTAATGGCCTGGCCCCCGAAAACTGATCCATTTGCTATGTTAGGATTTGGGTCAAAAACCTTTTGATTAGGGGGGGGGAGATGGCTAGAAAACGTTATTCATCCGAGCAGATTATTAGTTATTTACGTGAAGCCGAGGTTTTATTGGCCAATGACGGTACGATTGGTCAAATTTGTAAAAAGATAGGTGTAACGGAGCAAACCTATTACCGCTGGCGCAAGGAGTACGGTAGTTTGAGCATGGATCAGGCGAAGCGTCTTAAGGAAGTCGAGAAAGAAAATACTCGTTTGAGAAAGCTGGTTGCTGATTTGTCATTGGACAAAGCGATTCTTAAGGAAGTTGCCGAGGGAAAGTATTAAGCCCGACAAAGAAGCGACGAGCCGTGTTTCATGTAATGAAACACTTTGATATTTCTGAACGCAGGATTTGTCGGGTGTTAAATCAACCCCGCTCTACTCAGCGTTACCTTCCCAGGCTAAGAGATGGGGAAGCGTTGTTGACAGAACGCATGATTAAACTGGCAACCAAGTACGGTCGCTATGGTTACCGCAGAATAACTGCTTTGTTGCAAAGAGAAGGTTTTCAGGTAAATCATAAACGTGTGGAACGTCTTTGGAGGAAGGAGGGATTGAAGGTTCCTCAAAAACAACCCAAGAGAAAACGCTTATGGTTGAATGATGGTTCTTGTATTCGTTTAAGACCTCAGTTCAAGGATCATGTGTGGAGTTATGATTTTGTAGCAACCAGAACAGAGGATGGACGAGCTTTACGGATTTTAACGTTGATTGATGAGTATACAAGGGAATGTCTTACTCTCAAGGTAGCTCGTCGATTACGATCACAGGATATACTGGAACAACTTGGCTATCTTTTTATATATCGAGGTCTGCCAGGATTTATACGTTCAGATAATGGCCCTGAGTTTACAGCAAAAGCAGTTAGAAACGGGTTGGAACGATTAGGAGTTCAGACCTTATTTATCGAACCAGGTTCTCCTTGGGAGAATGGATACAATGAATCGTTTAATGGAAAACTCAGAGATGAGTTATTGAATGGAGAAATCTTTACAACATTGCTGGAAGCTAAAGTGTTGATTGAGAACTGGCGGAATGAATATAATCAATTTAGACCGCATAGTTCGCTAAATTATCAACCT
>JAJFKL010000030.1 GCA_021773235.1 Gammaproteobacteria bacterium
ACAAAAGCCGCGGCTTGGCGTGAGGTCTGTGATGCTTGATCCAACAGTGGCAATCACCTTATGACCGTACATAAGTAGCCCGATAACTATCCCCACGCCACCGAGTAGCAATATCCAGATTGGCATTGCGGATTTTTGTGCTATCTCACCACCGCTTGTAACGATACTTACTATGGCAGCAACTGGGCCAACGGCATTGGCTACATCATTCGAGCCGTGTGCGAAGGCCATGGCGCATGCAGTAAAAACCATGAGTACGCCAAATACACGTTCAACGTTACCAAACTGATAAGAGGTTTTTTTATCTTCTTTGTTAGCAATCTTCTTGATAAAAAATGAGCCGATGCACGCACATATCACACCTATGAGAATACTGACGGCATAACATTCAGGTGTAGATAAATTCAAACCAATATGTTTTAGTCCTTTAAACATAGTGACTAGCGATATCATTGTGCCCGTTAGAAAAATATAACCAGGTACGTAGCGAACGGCATTTTTCATCGGGTTTGATGTATCGAGTATCAGTTTTTGTACACTACGAAATAGTGCATAGGCTAAGGTGCCGGCGATCACTGGTGAGACTACCCAGCTTGCTGCAATAGATCCGACCTTGGCCCACTTAACCGCTTCTATCCCTATGCCGACTGCTGCAAAACCAACAATCGCACCAACGATCGAATGTGTTGTTGATACAGGTAGACCATATTTCGTGGCAATTAATAACCAAATACCCGCAGCTAATAACGCAGCAAGCATTCCGAAGACAAGTAGTTCCGGTGTACCAGAGAGTAAATCAGCATCGATAATACCCTTGCGAATGGTGGAAGTAACCTGGCCTCCAGCGAGGAAGGCCCCGGCAAATTCAAAGATAGCGGCAACAATAACCGCACGTTTAAGTGTCAGCGCCTTTGACCCAACCGACGTTGCCATTGCGTTGGCAACATCATTTGCGCCGATACCCCAGGCCATGAATAGGCCGAAGCAGCCCGCCAATATAAGATATATTGTTGTATGTTCCATTGTGATTATTATTATTTAGCCAGCATTAACTGTAGACGGTTACCGGTGCTTTGCGCTGTGTCAGCGAGGTCTCCGGTCCATTCGATAATTTTATAAATGAACATAACATCTATCGGTGGAAGTTCTTGTTCAGTTTTATAAAGTTCTGCGCGTAACTTGACCTGAATTTCGTCAGTTTCGCCTTCGATGATATGTAATTCTTCTATCATTTTTTTAACGCGTACCGCTTCATCGCCACGAAATCCGGTAGCAACTAGCTCGTCCAGTTCATTGATCGCCACCTGTGCTTGTCGGGTAGCATCGATACAACGTTTAAGAAATTCCATGTAGGCGCTGGCTATCGGACTTGGCAATGACATTTTTCGCCCTAGTGTTAGTCCCGAAATATCTTTTGCTCTATTGGCGATACTGTCTTGTAGATCTAATACTTCCAATACATCTCTTCGATCAATTGCCATGAAAAGACTAGACGGTAGATGAAGGCGTAGTTCGTTCTTGATTTCATCGGCTTCGTGTTCGAGTTGAACCAGTTTTGCTTGAATTGTAGCCGCTTGATCCCAATCATTGCTAATGACAGACTCAAAGTAAGGAATGAGTTCTTCCACGCATAACACCACGATATCGATATGTTTCTGTAATGGGGTTACCGGGGAACTTCCAAAAATCCGAGAAAAATAATTAGATTGAGCCATTGATTATACGACCTATGGAATTGAGTCAAATTTCTGAAGTTGATACTTATTATGCTTAACTTCACTAAACGATTATTAGTTCTTAGCATTTCACAAAGATGTAATATAAAAAAGTTAATCTTTATTGTTTGCGGAATTGTATGCTGTATCTAGTGTAATTGTATAGCGTCAATTATCTTAAATAAGCATTAAATTGGCTTAAGCATTACTTATTTATGTATATACTTGATTTACATCAATATACATAAATAAGTAAGCGATAATCTACAAATATGGTGATTAAAAATATTAAGACAGAAGCTGCAATGGATACGAGTAACTTAAAACAACCTGAGCTATATATAAATCGCGAGTTGAGTCTTCTGGAATTCAACCGTCGTGTCTTTGAGCAAGCCAAGGATGAGAATAATCCATTACTAGAACGCTTACGCTTTCTTTGTATTGCCAGCACCAATCTGGATGAATTTTTTGAAATACGCGTCTCTGGTCTAAACCAGCAAGTTAAGTATGGTTCTGTGCAAACGGGAGAAGATAATTTAACCCCTGCTGAAATCTTAAAAAAGATTAGCGAAATCGCCCATGAACTTGTTGAGGAACAATATAAGATTCTCAATGAGGTGCTTATCCCGGAGCTGTCTAAAGAAAAGATTCGCATTTTGCGTCGCGCTCAGTGGAAACCAAAATTATCACGTTGGGTGAAACGCTATTTTAACCGAGAGCTGATACCCATATTAAGTCCTATAGGGCTGGATCCATCACACCCCTTTCCAAGAGTACTGAATAAAAATCTGTATTTTATCGTAACACTCGAAGGTAAAGATGCCTTCGGTCGTGAAGGTGGTTATGCCATTGTGCAGGCGCCGCGATCATTACCGCGTGTAATCGAAGTGCCAAAAGAACATTCAACACGGACGCACGATTTTATTTTACTGTCGTCAGTTTTACATGATCATGTCGGCGAATTATTTCCCGGCATGAAGGTAAAGGGGTGCTTTCAATTTCGTGTCACACGAAATAGTGACCTGTTTGTCGACGATGAAGAGATCGATGATTTACTGCGTGCGCTAGAAGGTGAGTTGCCTTCGCGACGTTATAATGATGCGGTGCGAATAGAGGTGGCTGACAATTGTCCCGAAGACATTATTAGTTTCCTGCTCGATCAATTTAAATTAACAGAAGATGTGCTGTACAAGGTTAATGGCCCGGTTAACTTAAATCGCTTACTCCAGCTGCATGACTTAGTTGATCGCCCTGACTTGGTTTACCCTGGCTTTACTCCGGATATTCCACCGCGTTTATTAAAGACGACGAATATTTTTGAGACCTTACATAATGGCGATATCTTGCTATTACACCCCTTTCAATCATTTGCGCCAGTTGTTGATTTCCTGCGACAAGCAGCTAGTGATCCAACGGTGCTGTCGGTAAAACAAACCTTGTATCGTACTGGAGATGACTCAGCGATCGTAATGGCATTAAAAGATGCTGCTCGCGCAGGCAAAGAAGTCACGGTTGTGATTGAATTGCGTGCACGCTTTGATGAAGAAGCGAATATTGAATTAGCGAGTGATCTGCAAGAAGCTGGTGCACATGTTGTTTATGGCGTGGTCGGATATAAAACGCATGCCAAGATGATCATGGTTGTTCGCAGGGAGGGTCGCGCCCTACGTCGTTATGTTCATTTAGGGACAGGGAACTACCATACGCGCACAGCAAGGTTGTATACAGACTATGGATTACTTACGGCAGACCAGGCAGTCGGTGAAGATGTTAATAAGCTGTTTCATCAAATGACTGGGCTTGGTCGCGCTACAAAATTGAAAAAATTATTACAATCACCTTTTACCTTGCATAAAGGCATACTCGATTATATTACCCAGGAAATAATAAATGCAAAGGCGGGTAAAGAGGCGCGTGTTATCGCCAAGATGAATGCATTAGTTGACCCTGAAATAATTCGCGCTTTGTATGAGGCATCTATGGCAGGTGTAAAAGTGGATTTAATCATCCGCGGCATCTGTTGTTTACGTCCCGGCATAAAAGGGATCTCAGACAATATTCAGGTTCGTTCAATCATCGGACGATTTCTAGAACATACGCGTATTTATTACTTCCATAATGAAGGTGAGCCAAATCTTTTTTGTGCCAGTGCGGATTGGATGCCAAGAAATCTGTTTCACCGGGTAGAGGCGTGTTTTCCCATCGAAGAGAAACGACCACGAGATCAAGTTATTAAGTTTGGTCTACTGAATTACCTTACAGATAATACGCAGGCTTGGATATTACAGTCCGACGGTAGTTATCGCCATGCAAAAGCCGGCAATGCTAAACCAAGATCCGCACAACAGGTGTTGCTTGATCAGTATTGCTAGTGGTTTAGGTAAAAATTAATTTGTAGTCTGTTACTGAAAGATAATTCTTTTCTGTCTCAAGGTCAGCTTCAGTCAAAGGGTGATCCGCAAGCCAGTCATCCTGAAAATCTAGTTCGATCTTTTCCCCTTTAATCTTTATATCGATATCAGGTATCTTTATCGCATTTCGACTTCGATTTAATACTATTGCCAAGCGTAAGATAATGATTAGTTTTATAAGTTTGGTTTTAACATCGTCGGTAACCTGGTCGAACAGGTCCAGTGCAATTTTTCGTCGATGTAATCGAACCAGAATACTTAATAAAACTTGTTCCTGTCGTGAAAATCCGGGCATATCAGAATTGCTTAAAAGATAAGCCGCGTGTTTATGATACTGGTTATGTGCTATAGCTAAACCGACCTCATGTAAACGCGCTGCCCAGCGAATCATTTTTAGATCATCTCTTTTCTCTAACTTCCATTCAGCCTTGGCATTTTTGAATAAATGCTTGGTTATTTTTTCAACACGTTCGGCATGTTCAACATCAACACTGTATCGATTCATCAATCGATTGACGGTTTTGTCACGGACATCAATATCATGCTTACGGCCTATCTGGTCGTACAATAAACCTTCACGCAATGCCCCGTCCGAATATTCCATAGATTGAATTTCCAGTACTTCGAACACAGCAGACAACACAACTACACCACCGACAAAAACAGGTTTGCGATTATCAGGGAGGGCTTCGAAATCAATTTTATTGATATGTCCGAAAGAAATAAGCGATTTTTTTAATTCAGATAAAGACTCAGGGCATATGACAGATTCATTCCAGCCTTTGGCAATAATGACATCGAGTATTGCTCGTATAGTTCCAGAGGTGCCTATGGACTTGTCCCAGCCATAGTGATGATAGATGCCTTGTACATTTTCAAGTTCTTGTAGCGCTGCAATACGGGCTTTACGTAAGCGTTTCGTGGTTATCTCGCCATCATTAAAGAAACGTTTACTGATATTAACGCAACCCATAAACAAACTTTCAGTGATATCGGCGTCAAACCCCTTGCCAATGATAAGTTCAGTACTGCCACCACCAATATCTACAACCAGTCGTTTATCTTCATCGTTAAATATTGTATTTGCCACACCAACATAAACCAAGCGTGCTTCTTCTCGACCGGAAATTATTTCTATCTTGTGCCCTAACGCGTTATTTGCTTGAGATAGAAACTCAATGCCATTTCTAGCCTGGCGTAAGGTATTGGTTCCTACGGCACGAATATTGGAGGATGGTATGGTTTTTATACGTTGGCCAAATTTTTCCAGACATTGTAGTGCTGTTTCGATTGCTTCATCTGTTAATCGATTTTTTTCATCAAGCCCGCCTGCTAGACGAACCATCTCTTTAATACGATCAACAACCAATGCTCGACCATCAACAACGTTGGCAACAATCATATGAAAACTATTTGATCCAAGATCAACAGCGGCGTAAGTTTCGTTAGTATCGGGCAAGAGTAGATTCAACCGTGTGCAAATTATTGGGCAATGATTATCTTGATTGTTTGATATATAAGATAGATTTAAGATGAAAATGTAGCATACTTTGATAATTATTTATTGAGAAAATTATTATGAGTTTTTATTTATATCTCATGCGTCATGCGAAGTCAGACTGGTCTGGCCCTGGCACGTCTGACTATGACAGGCCTATCAATCATCGTGGTCAGAAAAATGCTAAACGAGTTGGAATATGGATGGCAGATAATAATTTCTTACCTGAGAAAATAGTATCCTCACCAGCAGTTCGTGCAAGACAAACAATTGGCATCGTCAGTGATCAACTCAGAGATTCCCAAGTAAATATTGATTTTGACGAGGATCTTTACCTTGCCAGTCTTGATACCTTATTAGAGTCCGTGCAGCTATACAAAAACGATGTGAATAGCTTGATGTTAGTTGCCCATAATCCCGGTCTAGACTATTTAGTGAATGATCTATTGAGTAGATCAAAAAGTACAGATTCAGGGCATATCGTTATGACAACGGCTAATCTGGCGATTTTTGAATATAAGGATGACAACTTTGATCCCGAGCAGGACAAGGGCACGCTAATAGAGTTTATTCAACCGAAAGAACTTTAATGTGCTTCGCCGCTCTAGTACATCCCTGCACCCGCGGCGTACAGTACATCCTGTACATAATTATTTCTCCGCAACCAAATAAGCAATCCAGCCAGCGTCAGCTTCGCCTTTAGTCTCAGGGATAAAGACGCCGTTACCTTCGCCGTCTTCATCAGCTTGTTCCCAATAAATAGTTGGCTTAAATCCAGCTTCGGTCAGCATGTCGGTTAATTCTGGTAGTGTCCATACACGCCACTCATACTCAAAGGCCTTCATCATTTTAGATCCGTCTTTAAATTTAAAATGAATATAATTCTTCGCTATACCCGTTACCGGGCTGTACTTATGTTGATCCCATATATAAGTACAATGACTGTTTTTGGTTTTTTCTTTCATTTCCTGAAAGGCTTCATAGCCACCATACGCATCTAGAAAGAATATCCCGTCTTTTACCAAGGACTTATAAATGCTTTTAAAGTATTTAATGGTTAGTTGGCGTTCCTTCAATAACCAGTAGCTAAAGTTCATCGCTAATATGATTTCGACCGGTTTGGTTTTTATCGTTAGAACATTATCGTTAATAATGTTGATACGTTTTGCCTGGTCGGGTGTTAATTTAGAAATTTTGTTCTTTTTGCCCCACGCTAAAACCTCTTTATCAAGATCTACGCTTATAGCAGTATTGGTTTTACGTCGTTTTATCCACTCGCAGGAAGTATTTGTTGTGCCACAAAAATCTTCTCTTAATGTTTTTGCCTGACGCTTTCGCAGCTTGGTAAACGTCGCATCAACAAAATCAATCTCAGACTCTACACATTGTACGGACTCTTCATAGCAGATATGTTTGTCCGCCATTTCAGCCATTGATTTTTTAGAGTTAGAATTTGATTTCTTTTTATTATTTGAAGCCATGTTGATTACCGTTAAGATAGAAGTTAATACAAATTAATCGCGCTAGTGATCGATAAAAAGCGGGATTATAACGAATAGTAGTAACATATATTACATTTATTACAAATTGGTGAAATTGAGCATATGAATTGGTGGGGAAAAATACTAGGCGGTGCCTTTGGTATGATGTTAGGTGGCCCTATAGGCGCTGTTTTAGGTGCTGCAATGGGGCACAACTTTGATAAAGGCTTATCGCAATCTGGCAATCAAACAGGCTTTGGTCGGCAAGAACGCGCTCAAACAATGTTTTATACCGCGACTTTCTCAGTCATGGGTCATGTCTGTAAAGCCGATGGGCAAGTAACAGATGATGAGATCGCGCTAGCCAAACAGGTTATGCAACAAATGGATATGGGTACTGCGCAACGCAAAGCAGCCATTGGTTTGTTTAACGAAGGCAAGAAAGACTCTTTCCCACTAAACGATATCATTAAACAATTTAAACAAGAGATAGGTTTTCGGCCAAACTTGTTACGCATGTTTATCGAAGTGCAGATCATGGCAGCGTATGCCGACGGTGTAATGGACCCGGCCGAACGTAAAGTTCTATTAAATATTTGCCAATTACTTAATATATCACAACACGAGTTCGATCATCTCTGTGCGATGATTGGAGGTAGTGGATCATCAAAATCAGGGCGTAGTGATGGCTCTCCTACCCTAAAACAAGCCTATGTTGTTTTAGATATAGATAAAACAGCCAGTGTAAGTGAGATAAAGAAAGCTTATCGACGTTTATTAAGCCAGCATCATCCGGACAAGCTCGTTGCAAAAGGACTGCCAGAAGAAATGATGAAAGTTGCAGCAGATCGTACGCATGAGATTAGAAAAGCATATGAAGTGATAAAACAAGAAAAAGGTTTTTAACAATACGCATCACTATTTTTACAACGCAGGTATAAACTATGAGATATAGTTATTTTTTAATTTTCGCGATGATTCCGGGCATTAGCTATGCTTCAAGTGGGTGGGAAGCACTTTTAGGTATAGGTGCAATACGAATATTGTTGTTACTTTGGCCTATCATTTTGCCATTCTTTTTCTTGCCAAAAATAAATAAGAGATTTGCGCATTACCTTGTATTAATAATTCTTGTCTATGGCATTCTTGGTTTATCTAGCGCCCCATTTTCATTTTTGTTACAGACAGGCTCTTGGTTTAATAGCTCTTTTTATGGCTGGGGATATGTATTGGCAACACAAGCTTTAGCATTTTGTTTATCTATTTACGTCTTGAGGCAATTTAGTGTGTTATGCATAAAGGCTGTAGATGACTACTACACTCAGCATTAATACTGCTATCGATCCAAAGCAGACTAAATGTCATTAGTCCAAAAACAGTAACTCTTACTTATAGGGAATGAGAATGGATTTTCAAGAAATGTCTGAAGAGGAAGTTTTGGAGATAGCAAATCCAATCATGGATAACTTGATGGATGCATCTACAAGAATTGACCATAAAGCACATATCCAAGACTTCACTGAAAGAATGAAAAAAATAGTTACCGAAGACTATCTTATAAATGTTTGTGAGCAGTATCAGTTAGAAAAAGGTTTTTTCGCTGATCGTCAGCTAGTTGCTGTATTCAGGCGCCCTGATTCTGCGGCTATAGTTTGGAAACAGTCTTTCACTAAGGCAAAGGGCGAGTTTGTTGCTGAAATGTTGCTGGTCTATCAAGATGGAAAATATCTTTGTGACCATGCAATGGTATTTTAGTGTTGCAAACATCTCTCCTTAATCGATCGTTATTGTCCGCTTCTGGCCGATCACCGACTATTGTCGGTGTTTATCTTATGTTTTTTCTTTCTTGTCTAGTGTGAAGTATCCTAGATACAAATCCCATAAAATGCTCCTAGAGAATCTATATAGTATTAAACTGTAGGAATAGATTTACTATCATTACATAAACAAACACTACTCAATTATTCAGGCAACATGGAAAAGACCATACAGTGGTTTGAAACAATACTCGGTGAATGGATTATAAAACACCGCTGGTGGATAATTTTCGTTTCACTGTTTGCTGTTATTGCCGCCGTCAGTGGGTCGCAGTTCCTGACTATTAGTAATGACACCAGGGTGTTTTTTAGCAAAGAAAACCCTCAGCTTCAGGCGCTTGAGGCGATGGAGAATACCTACAGCAGAATTGATAATATCCTGTTTGCCATCGCACCCAAACAAGGGACTGTTTTTACAGCTAACACACTTAAAGCCGTCGAAGAACTGACTGAGGCGTCGTGGCAGATTCCCTATTCAAACCGGGTCGAATCCTTAAGCAATTTTCAGCATACCCGTTCGCAGGATGACACGCTATTTGTTGATGACCTGGTTCGGGACGCAGAACAGTTATCTGATGCACAGCTTGATGAAATTAAAACAATAGCGCTTTCCGATCCACGGCTTGTTAATTTGTTGATATCTGACTCCGGTCAGGTAACCGGTATCAATATCAATATCCTCATGCCCGGTAAATCGAATGCCGAGGTTCCGGAGATCGCTGCTTTTTCCCGTCAGCTTGCCGATGATTTTCGTAGTCGCTATCCGCAGTTGGATATCCATACCAGCGGCGGTGTCATGTTGGACAATGCCTTTGCCGAAGCAAGTCAGGACGATATCAAGTCCTTGGTACCACTGATGTTTCTAACTTTGCTTGTTCTGGTAGGCATTAGCTTGCGTTCCTTCAGTGGCACAATGGCAGTTTTAATTGTTATTGTTTTTTCTACGGCAACCGCTATGGGTCTGGCGGGTTGGTTTGGTATTACTTTGACAGCTGCCTCGGTGGGAGCGCCAACCTTGATACTGACCCTGGCCGTCTCTGACAGCGTGCATCTGTTGGTGACGATGTTTCAGCAAATGCATCAGGGTAAAACGAAACAGGAAGCCATAGTCGAATCTGTGCGCATAAACCTTCACCCTGTCTTCCTGACCAGTGTCACCACAGTGGTTGGTTTTCTTACCATGAATTTTTCGGATGCTCCTCCGTTTCGCGACCTGGGCAATATCGTTGCCATGGGCATCGTCGCGGCATTCATCTATTCCATTGTGTTATTACCTGCTTTGATGGCCGTTATTCCTGTAAGGGTTAAAGAACGCAAGAGTAGTGACAGTGGTAATGCTTGTGACCGTCTTGCCGAATTCGTAATCAACAATCGTCGGCCAGTACTTTGGGCTAGTTGCGCGGCAATATTACTTCTTACTGCCGGTACCTCCCGTATTGAACTGGACGATAATTTTATTGAATATTTTGATGATAGCTATGACATTCGCGTCGCTACCGATTTTGTAAAAGACAATTTGCGCGGTTTTGATATTATTGAATATTCATTACCCTCCGGCGAAACCAGCGGCATTAATAACCCGCAATATCTGAAAAACGTAGAAGCGTTTACCGACTGGTATCGACAACAGCCAAATGTCACTTCATTAAGCACCTTCACCGATACCGTTAAACTGCTTAATAAAAATATGCACAATGATGATCCGTCTTTTTACAGGATTCCTGAGAGCTGGGATCTGGCAGCGCAGTCACTTCTTCTCTACGAGATGTCTCTGCCACTGGGACAAGACCTCAACAACCTTATCAATATCGACAAATCGGCGACACGGATGATCGTATTTTTTAGAGATATAACCAGTAAAGGTCTGCGTGATATGGACACGAGGGCACGACAGTGGCTTAAGGAAAATACGCCCTCCATGCTTACCTACGGAACCGGTTTATCGATTATTTGGGCGCATATTTCCAAACGTAATATCAATAGCATGTTATTTGCTTCCTTTGGCGCGTTGGCCCTTATTTCTGCCATGATGATCTTTGCACTACGAAATTTTAGACTTGGCATGTTAAGTCTTATCCCGAATCTTACGCCGGCTATCGTTGGTTTCGGTTTATGGGGGCTGTTGTATGGCAGGGTCGGACTGGGGCTGTCAGTAGTTGTTGCCATGACGCTTGGTATCGTGGTTGATGACACCGTGCATTTTATGAGCAAATATCTTCGTGCCCGTAGAGAATACGGGATGCAGCAATCCGATGCGATACGTTATACCTTTAAGACGGTGGGTACCGCCATGTGGGTCACAACAATAGCTTTGACAGCCGGTTTCCTGATACTTACCTTGTCTGGTTATCACATGAATGCCGATATGGGTCTGATGACAGCGTTAACAATAACGTTGGCGCTGATACTTGATTTTTTATTGTTACCCGTTTTATTGATGAAATTTGATGTGACAACCACGAGTAGACTGTAGATGTTAAGTTTAAGCCAATATATTGCTTAGTTAAATTCTATACTGATTTCAGAGATTAGATATCACACTTTTCTTTATACTTTTCTAACAAACTACATCCAGCTGGTGTCGATTTACTAAGCCAGTCTATAAGAAGCATTTCTTTTTCTTCTTGATTCAATTGCCAGTCTTGTTCGGTGTCTTTTATTTTGTTTAGTAAGTAGTAAAGGCAGATGCCGGCACTAACGGAAACGTTGTAGCTTTGTGTGAAGCCATGTATTGGAATCTGTACTTTATAGTCGGCCTTGTTTTCAAGTTCTTCGCTTAAGCCGGTTTCTTCACAACCGAAACATAGTGCCAGTTTTTCATCTACAGGCAATTCTTCTAGAGGAATGCAATCTTCGCTGAGTGTCAGAGCGACAACTTTATAATCTTGTTGTTGCAGGTTTTCTATACATGCTTTGCGTCCAATGCTTTCAGAGTAACAATCGAGCTCGACCCATTTTGCTGCGCCATTAACGACGTCACGATTTATTTTGTGTTTATTTCGCTCTTGAATCGAATGGAGACTTTGAATGCCGAGACATTCACTGGTGCGCATAATGGCACTGGCATTTTGTGGTAGATATATATCGTCAAGTACAACGGTTAGGTAACGAGTGCGTTGTTGTAGCTTTTCTTCTAATAAGGCAATACGGTCTTCATTAATGATCTGCGCAAATTTTCCGATGATATTAGAACGTTGCTCAGTGTTCACGTTGTGAATCTACTTTGAATCTGATTCCCAGTGTTCGCCTTCGATAATATTGCCAGCATCGGTTTGTCGAGTATTAATGTGAGATTGAATGAAGTTTGCAAGGAATGTTTGAGCGATTCGATGACGTAGTGCGGGTATTAATACCAAAAAGCCGAATACATCGGTGAAGAAACCGGGTGTTAAGAGTAGAGCGCCAGCGACAAGCAGCATTAATCCTTCAATTAACTCTGTTGCGGGCAGGTTTCCCTGATCCATGTTCATCTGAACCTTTGCAAGTGTTGATAAGCCCTGATGTCGTAATAGTGCAGCACCAAGCGCAGCAGTCCCGATAACGAGTATGATGGTATAGGCTGCGCCGAATACTTTGCCAATCTCGATTAATATCGCAATCTCGATTAATGGGATTGCCAGGAACATGAAAAATAGTATTTTAAACAAAAGATGAAGCTCCAACGCTTAATTTGAATAGCTAATGTGGCATTATTATTGATGTATGGGCAGAATACTAATTTACAAGACTAAAATTGAATTGCATTACGTAAGATCATGACTAAAAAGACAGAACACCTATTGGTGCTGAGTACCTGCCCGGGGTCAATATCAGCGAAAAAAATTGCTCAGGATCTGGTCACTGAAAAACTCGCGGCCTGCGTGAATATTGTGCCGGGTGTGCAATCATTTTTTTCATGGGTGGGTAAAGTGGATAAGGCAAATGAACTCTTGCTGGTCATAAAGACCACGTCCAATGAATATGAAGCACTGGAAAAACGACTCAAAAAGTTACACCCATACGAACTTCCGGAAATTATTGCTGTCCCTATTCACACAGGTTCTGCTGAGTACCTGAACTGGATTAGCACAAATACCGGAAAATCATGATTCAAATTCGTAACGCTTTATTTTTAGTTATTGTTCTATTTTCACTGTCTGTCAATGCCGGTGAAATAACGAACAAATTAAGCGATCTATTATCATTTCAAGGATCAGCCTCTTCTGATGAAATCCTGGATCCGGAAATCGCTTTTCTTGTTAGCGCTGAAGTTCTGCCTGATGGGCAGTTACATTTAAACTGGGATATTAAACCGGGGTATTATCTTTACAAGAATAAATTTTCAGCAACGATTGATAATCCAAACATAAGTTTTAATAAGCTTCACTTTCCTGCAGGGAAAGAAAAAGAAGATCCCGCGTTCGGTCAGGTTGAGGTCTACTACGGTCAGGACAAAGCATCAGCATCGATTACACTTAGTGACGCTAACCTGAAAGAATTCAACCTTAATGTCGCTTATCAAGGTTGCAAAGAAGATTCTGTTTGTTACCCACCAATTAAAAAAACCTTAGCTGTTGCTTTACCCGCTTCATTTGATTTACAAGCGAGTGAAAATAACGCAACGAATGAACCACTACTTTCCGAACAAGATTCAATCACGAAAAAATTAAAAGATAAAAATCTATTATTTAATATTATTTCTTTTTTTGGTTTTGGTTTATTACTTTCGTTGACTCCTTGTGTGTTCCCTATGATACCTATTCTGTCAGGCATTATTGTTGGGGAAGGAAGTCGAATAACGCGAACAAGGGGCATCACACTTTCATTAAGTTATGTCATCGCCATGGCATTAACCTATGCCGTGCTCGGTATGGTTGCAGGTTTATTTAGTCTTAACCTACAGGCAGCTTCACAAAATGTTTGGGTATTAAGTTTATTCAGCGCGGTATTTGTTTTTCTTGCCCTGTCTATGTTTGGTTTTTATGAATTGCAATTACCATCAAGCTGGCAAAGCAAATTATCGCCTAAGCCTGGGGAAGCTAACCGCGGCACTTTAAAAGGCGCGGCTGTCATGGGTGTATTATCGGCCATTATTGTAGGCCCCTGTGTTGCACCACCATTAGCAGGCGCTTTGTTCTATATTAGTCAAACAGGAGATGCGTTGTTAGGTGGCTTTGCCTTGTTTGCAATGGGGCTTGGTTTTGGCGTGCCGCTATTAATTATTGGTGCTACCTCTGGCGAGTTGTTGCCACGCGCAGGCGCCTGGATGG
Source organism: Gammaproteobacteria bacterium (assembly GCA_021773235.1). GTDB lineage: Bacteria > Pseudomonadota > Gammaproteobacteria > Eutrophobiales > Eutrophobiaceae > UBA7359. Next base: position 14,172 of record JAJFKL010000030.1, read on the forward strand.
AATCTATCAAACGACTCTTTGGCGTTGTTATGTTGGGTGTTGCGATATGGTTTCTGGAGCGAGTTCTCCCGGAACCAATTGTCTTGATTCTTTGGGCTGCACTATTTATATCCACTGCAGTTTTTATCGGGGCGTTAGATCGAATAGAACAAACGACAACACAATGGCAGCGCTTATGGAAAGGGCTGGGCTTAGTCATGTTGGTCTACGGCGTTATCTTAATAGTCGCTGCTGCAAATGGCGGTGGAACCGTCTTAAAACCATTCACTCAATATTCTAATCAAGCAACTGCAGAAACGTTGCCCTTTAGTTATATAGTCAGTCTTGAGGAACTCGACAAGGAATTACAACAAGCAAAGAATGATGGTAAGCCCGTGATGTTAGATTTTTATGCAGATTGGTGTGTCGTCTGTAAAGAAATGGAAACCTATACCTTTAGCGATCCATCTGTGCGCGAAGGCTTAAAACAATTTACCTTGCTGAAGGTTGATGTCACTAAAAACAATGATCTTGATAAAGCATTTTTAAAACAGTTTGATCTTTTTGGTCCGCCTGCAATTTTATTTTTTAATTCAAACAGTACTGAGATAAAATCTCATCGACTCGTCGGTTTTGTAAAGGCTAAACCGTTCTTAAAACATCTTACCGAAGCAATATCTTTATGAAACAATGGCAATTAATCTTTGCAGTGCTTGTTGTCGCCCTATTCTCGGCTTTTGGTGGTTATCAATTACATCTACACTTAAAGCAAGACAAGAAGTCTGATGTAGTGAGGGCGGTACATAACCCGATTGCGCCAGAAAGTGTAATCGGTACAAAAGTTGAAGACTTTAGTCTCTCTGATTCAAACGGTGAATTACGCAGTTTGTCGGAGTGGAGTGATAAAGTCATCGTTTTAAACTTTTGGGCTACCTGGTGTGCGCCATGCCGTGAAGAAATTCCTGCCTTTGTCGAACTACAGCAACAATACGAAAGTAAAGGTTTACAGTTTATTGGGATCGCATTACAAGAAGCTGAAGAAGTACGTGGTTTTATGGAAGAGTTTAATGTTAACTACCCTTCTCTGGTCGGAGGCGATGAAGTGATCCAGGCCGCAAAACGACTAGGTAATGATATCGGTGCCCTGCCGTATACAGTTATCATTGATATCAATGGTGAAATTGTCTTTACCAGACGCGGTCCCCTGTCAAAAACCGATGCAGAATCGGTTATTAAAGCGCTCCTTTAAACGCAAACACGCTTAATAACAGGTTCGTATTCCCTTCAAAATACTGTTAACATCCATAAAAAAGCGTCTAAAATCGTTAAAATGTACTTTTTAGGGGAATATTTTGAAGTTTCTTGTATTGCATGGTCCAAATCTCAACCTTTTAGGCGAGCGTGAGCCCGAAGTTTATGGCACCACAACGCTAGCCGAGATCGATGCGAGCCTGATTGAATTAGCCAAGGGTAAGGGGCATGAGCTGTCAGCATTTCAAAGTAACGCAGAGCATGAGTTGATTGATCAGATTCATGCGGCTAAAAAGTCAGGCATTGATTTTATTTTAATCAACCCGGGTGCATTCACCCATACTAGTATTGCGATTCGCGATGCAATGCTGGGGACACAGTTACCGTTCATTGAAGTGCATCTATCAAATGTCTTTTCACGAGAAGAATTTAGACAACACTCATTTTTATCCGATATCGCTGTAGCTGTGATTAGTGGTCTTGGTGCTTATGGTTATGAACTTGCTCTGCTAGGTGCAGAGCGTCACTTACAACAATAAATAAAAAGTAAATTTTAGAATGGATATCAGAAAAGTAAAAAAATTAATCGAGTTACTCGAAGAGTCTGGCATAGCAGAAATAGAAATTCATGAAGGCGAAGAGTCTGTGCGTATCAGCCGTGGCTCAACAATTGCGCCAGCTCAAACAATGATCAATGTGCCGCAGGCTCAAGCTGTGCCTGCTGTACAAGCGAGTGAAACAATCAAATCGCATCTAGCCACAGACGAAGGAACAGCAAGCGACAATTATGCCGATCAGGGTCATGTTGTTACTTCTCCGATGGTGGGTATTTTTTACTTATCACCATCACCTGAAGAACCAGAATTTGTTAGTAGAGGGCAGAATGTCAAAACAGGTGAGATTCTTTGCATAATCGAAGCGATGAAGATCATGAACCAAATCGAATCTGATGTGAGTGGTAAATTAGTCAGAACATTGGTTGAAAATGGAGAAGCAGTCGAATATGGACAGCCACTATTCATTATTGACCCTTCTTAAGTCATAAGCGCACGCTTAAACAGCGTTTTTCAAAAAAGAATTTTATAGAGTACTTTTATTCATGTTAGAAAAAGTTGTCATTGCAAACCGAGGCGAGATAGCGCTTCGAATACTCAGAGCATGTAAAGAACTAGGTATTAAAACGGTTGCTGCCTACTCAGAGGCCGATCGTGATCAAAAGCACGTTTTTCTTTCCGATGAGTCCGTTTGTATTGGACCCGCCGCCTCCATTGATAGTTATTTAAATATCCCCGCGGTGATCAGTGCAGCAGAAGTTACCGATGCTGTAGCAATACATCCGGGTTATGGTTTCCTCTCAGAGAATGCAGATTTTGCAGAGCGAGTTGAGCAAAGCGGTTTTGTTTTTATTGGTCCAAAAGCAGAGACGATTCGCTTAATGGGCGATAAAGTTTCAGCCATCAGAGCAATGAAGAAGGCCGGAATACCTTGTGTGCCTGGTTCAGATGGTCCATTAGGTGATGATCAGGCTAAATTAAAAAAGACCGCTAAGGAGATTGGTTACCCGGTTATTATCAAGGCTGCGGGTGGTGGTGGTGGTCGAGGTATGCGCGTTGTTCATAGTGAAGCAAGTTTAATTAAATCTATAACATTAACACGTGCTGAAGCTGCTTCGGCGTTTGGGAATGATGTGGTTTACATGGAAAAGTTTCTTGAGCATCCACGCCATGTTGAAATTCAAATCCTTGCTGATGAACACGGCGATGTTATTTATCTGGGCGAACGCGATTGTTCTATGCAGCGACGCCATCAAAAGGTAATAGAAGAAGCCCCTGCCCCTGGTTTGGATGAAGCAACCAGAAAGAAAATCGGTGAGCGTTGTGTCGAAGCATGCAAAGAGATCTCCTATCGTGGCGCAGGGACATTTGAGTTTCTCTATGAAAATGGTGAATTTTATTTCATTGAGATGAATACCCGCGTTCAAGTAGAGCACCCGGTTACCGAGATGATTACCGGTGTTGATATCGTTAAAGAGCAATTGCTTATCGCTAGTGGTGAGCCGTTAGGTTATAAGCAAGATGATATTAAAATTAGAGGCCATGCCATTGAATGCCGTATCAATGCTGAAGACCCGGTAAATTTTATGCCGTCACCCGGTACTATTGAGCATTATCATCCGCCAGGTGGTTTTGGTATCCGCGTTGATACCCATGTTTATCAGGGATACAAGGTTCCGCCGCACTATGACTCTATGGTCGGTAAATTAATTGCGCATGCTGAGACCAGAGAATTAGCATTAACGCGATTATCAATGGCCTTATCGGAGATTGTTATCGATGGCATTAAAACCAATATTCCACTGCATCAAGAGCTGGTTCAAGATACCGCTTTTATGGCGGGGGGTACTGATATCCATTATCTGGAGAGTAAACTTGGAATTAAATAAAACCAATTCTAAAAATTGTCTTTGTTATGCGATACAACGTGCCGTTCATTATGGGTTATCCATGGTAGCTGCGTCAGTTCGGCAACTGCTCCCGGCGTTGCTCTACCTCCTGCATCCATGCAGTCGTCCGTGCTCAAATGCTCACAGAGCAGGATCTCCTCATGTATTAACTATACACTCCGGTTTTCCGCGCGGCTCTTCCTTGCTCTCACATAAAAATCCTAATTTTTAGAAGTGGTTTTTGTAATAGAGCGCATTTGGCGAGTCTTATAAATTATGACCTGGCTTCAACTTGAACTTGAAACAAATCAAACTCAAGCTGAAGAGCTCTCGGAATTACTAGAACAATTTGGTGCCGTCTCTGTTTCTTTAACAGCGTCTAGTGATGAACCTTTGTTCGACACTCAAGAACAGCTACAAAACCCGAGCGAAGACCAAAGCGACAATAATAAACTTTGGCAGAAGACGCGTGTTATAGCGCTTCTACATCCCGATTCTGATCTGGATATTATGCTGGTTTGTTTGCGTGACCGCATTGGCGCTGACAATATCTATCAACATAAAATTGAGTTGTTGAAAGATAAAGACTGGGTTGGCGAGTTTAAAGCCGAGCACCAACCACTGTATTTTTCTGATCGGGTTTGTATTTCACCAAGCTGGTGTGATCAACCTGAAAATAGCATTCCAACTCTGGTTCTTGATCCTGGTTTAGCCTTTGGCACCGGTGCACATCCAACAACTTCACTATGTATCGAATGGCTTGCTGAAAACGATCTGACAAATAAGGTTGTGATTGATTATGGCTGCGGTTCAGGAATCCTGGCGATGGTTGCCGCGATTCTGGGTGCAAAAAAAGTGTATGCCGTTGATATAGATAAACAGGCCTTACAAGCCGCGATGGATAATATAGAAAGGAATAATCTGTCTGAGATAATCATAGTGGGTCATGTTAATGACTGTGTTCTTCCGGTTGCAGATATCTTGATTGCGAATATATTGATGAACCCCTTGAAAGAATTAGTTAGCAAATTTTCTGAGCTGACCAAGACTGAAGGGGATATCATTTTGTCCGGATTATTGCATGTTCAAGCGGAAGAATGCTTGGACGCGTATGGCGCTTGTTTTAATATGGATGAACCTGTCTTTAACTCAGAGTGGACGCGTTTACATGGTATTAAAAAGTAATGTTTACAGTTTGTCCTAAATGCACAAAACAATTTCGCCTCTATGCAGAACATATTGCAGCTGCGTCTGGTCAGGTTCGTTGTGGTTTTTGTCATGCACAGTTCAATGCCCTGGATCATTTGCACGATGAGCCGCTATCAAATGAAACAATAAACAAGATTACTCAGCCAGAACCTGAACTTGGGCAAGAGTTAGTTATAGAGCCAGCTTCAGAACTTCCAAAGCATGAAGAGCCTGAGCTCGACGAGTTAGAGAATAGATTATTAGATACATCCGACGAGAGTCATAGTGGGCAAGTATCAGAAGTAGAGCCCGATTTTGATATCCCAGATTATGATGAGCCTGAGGTGTTAATTCCTCCGGATAATGGCTTATTAAATACAATTGATGAAAGCAATAGTGAAGAAATACTCACAGCTGATGATCAAGCAATAACTTCAGAGCTGGGGCAGCATGAAAAATCGCAACCTGCTGATCATGATTTAATCATTTCAAACAGTGCGGGAAATAGCGAAGACGAGCTGGATACGGCTATACATGAAATTGGTGTCGATGATGCCGCTGAAGAAAACAAGATAGAAGTTAAGGGTGAAGTGTTTAGCGAGAATACGCCGGATCCGATTGAATCAGTAGAAAGAGAAACGCATTATGATTTTCCTGATGCGGACGAAATTTTGTCAGAAGAGCCGACAAAACGACGGTGGATAGCTACGCTTTTTTGGACTAGCGCCTGTTTTGTAGGGCTGATAGCTATTACCTTACAGTTAGCTTGGTTTAATCGTGATCTGATTTCGATGAAATACCCGCAAGTAACACCTTTTGTAAAGCAAGCGTGCGATGAATTTGATTGTAGAATTTTACGGCATCGAGATACGCAGGCTATCAAGCTAGTGAATCGAGATGTACGTTTGCATCCTAACTATCAAGACACATTATTAGTGAATGCCACTATGAATAACGAACTGTCTGTACACCAGCCATACCCTCGAGTGCAACTTACTCTGTTTGACACGTCGGGTTCTTTGTTGGGGCATAGAAAATTTATACCTAGTGAATATCTTGATGAAAGTATTGATCTGGATTCAGGCATGCCGATCAATATTCCGGTACATTTTGTGCTTGAAGTGAGCGGCCCAACAGCTGGTGCAGTTAGTTTTGAATTTAGGTTTCTTTAAAAAGTAACTGATTTTATTCAGCAAAAATAAGCTGCTTTCATAGATAAAAATTAACCGTTATTATAAGTCATAAAAATAATTCGTCTTACCCATTCTTATAGTTAATAGCGTAGCTGTTTCATGTTTATAGGGTCCCATAGACTTAAAAATAATCTGGTGCTCGCCCCTATGGCGGGTGTTACTGATCAGCCTTTCCGACTACTGTGTCGTGAATTGGGTGCGGGTCTTGTCATCTCGGAAATGATTACATCAAACCCTGCCTTATTTCACACTCGTAAAACACAACTACGTTTAACAAATAAAGGCGAGCCAGAACCAAGAGCGGTACAAATTGCCGGGGCTGTGCCAAAACAAATGGCAGAAGCAGCGGTGTTTAATGTTCAGCATGGCGCAGAGATAATTGATATCAATATGGGTTGTCCTGCAAAGAAAGTGTGCAATCTAATGGCCGGCTCAGCATTATTAAGAGACGAGCAGCTCGTTGCCGATATCCTTGAGTCAGTTGTGAAAGCAGTTTCTGTCCCTGTAACGTTAAAAATAAGAACCGGGTGGGATAAAGAAAATCGTAATGCCTTAAGTATCGCCAATATCGCCGAATCTTCAGGTATTCAGGCGCTTACCGTTCATGGTCGTACTCGGGCGTGTGCGTTTACAGGCGTTGCTGAACACGAGACTGCGGGAGAGATAAAGGCTCGCGTCAATATTCCGGTAATAGCCAATGGTGATATTACGACTCCTGAAGTAGCGGCTGAAATACTAAAGACATATGGTGTTGATGGGATAATGATTGGCCGAGCAGCACAGGGAAACCCCTGGATATTCCGCGAAATCAGCCATTATCTAGAAACCGGTGAAATATTAGAATCACCCAGTTCTCTAGAAGTCAGCCGTACATTGATCAGGCATGTACAACATTTGCATCAGTTTTATGGGGAAGTCCAAGGTGTTCGCATCGCGCGTAAGCATATCGCTTGGTATTGCAAGCAACAACACAATGCGAATGTATTTCGCGCGGTAATTAACCGTATTGAAGAGTCAGAAGAACAAATAGACGTCATAAAGAATTATTTTGAAGGACAGCAGATATTAGCAGCATGATAAAAACAAAACTAAGAAAACAAACTGCGCATGATCGTGGTGAAACACCTGAGAGGTGTTTGGCAGATAACGTGCAAAGAGCAATGGAAGCCTATTTTGATGATCTGGATGGCCATGAAGCAAGTAATCTCCATGGCTTGTTCTTAGAAGAAGTGGAAAAACCATTCTTCGAGGTCGTTATGAAATACACGCAGGGCAATATAACCCATGCTGCAAAAATACTGGGTCTAAATAGAGTGACCTTGCGTAGTCGATTAAAAAAATACGGATTGGATTAATATACTAACTACCCCTATTCATTCGAATGGGTGCTACCGAGAGGAAATTTGTGTTATGCCAACAGTAAAGCGTGCGCTGGTCAGCGTTTCTGATAAGTCTGGAATTGTTGAACTATGTAAGGGGCTAAATGAACTTGGCATTGGCATTCTCTCAACAGGTGGGACAGCAAAATTATTAGCCGATAATAATATTGATGTTGTCGAGGTCTCAGACTATACCGGTTTCCCTGAAATGATGGATGGCAGGGTTAAATCCTTACATCCCAAGATTCTTGGTGGTTTATTAGGCAGACGAGGAACCGATGACGCTGTCATGCAAGAGCACGAAATCGATGGTATTGACCTTGTCGTTGTTAATTTATACCCCTTTGAACAAACAGTAAGCAAACCCGATTGTACTTTGGCTGATGCGATAGAGAATATCGATATTGGTGGGCCTGCTATGTTGCGTTCAGCGGCAAAAAATCATGCTTCAGTCACCGTTGTTGTAGATACAGCAGATTACGATGTTGTCTTAAAAGAAATAAAAGAAAACAATGCCAGCGTCAGTGATGAAACTCGATTCTGCTTGGCACAAAAAGTATTCGCGCATACCGCAAACTACGATGCAAATGTATCAAATTATCTGGGCGCACTAGATGAAACAAAAGAACCGATTGATTTCCCGTTGACCTACTCGACGCAATTCAAAAAGCGACAAGAGCTACGTTATGGCGAAAACCCGCATCAATCGGCAGCGTTTTATACCGAACCGAATCCACCAGCAGGAACTCTAGCTAGTGCAAAGCAAATTCAAGGCAAAGAACTGTCCTATAATAATATTGCTGATACAGATGCTGCACTGGAATGTGTACTGTCATTTAAAGAAACAGCATGTGTGATAGTTAAACATGCAAACCCTTGCGGCGTTGCAATTGGTGGTTCTGTACTTGAAGCCTACGACCGAGCTTATGCGACGGACCCCACATCAGCCTTTGGTGGCATCATTGCTTTTAATAAAGAACTCGATGTTGAAACAGCAAAAGCTATTGTTGAACGACAATTTGTAGAAGTGATTATTGCGCCAAGTATTGCGCCCGAGTGTATTGAAATAATTGCCAGCAAAAAAGGTGTACGACTATTAGAAGCAGGCAAGCGTGAAGGCACGATTCAACAACTCAATATGAAACGCGTTAGTGGCGGTTTGTTGGTTCAAGACAATGATCAAGGCGTAATAACAAGAGAAGGTCTTAAAGTAGTAACAAAGAGAGCGCCAAGCGGTCAGGAAATTAACGACCTGATTTTTGCCTGGCATGTTGTTAAATACGTTAAATCAAATGCCATCATCTATGCGAAGAATAATCAAACCATAGGTATTGGCGCTGGACAGATGAGCCGTGTCTATAGTGCCCGTATTGCTGCAATAAAAGCAGCAGACGAAAAGTTGGAAGTAGCCGGCTCGGTAATGGCATCAGATGCCTTCTTCCCGTTTCGAGATGGCCTTGACTCCGCGGCAGACGTTGGCGTAAAGGCCGTCATTCAACCAGGTGGTTCAATGCGCGATGATGAGGTTATTGCAGCAGCGGATGAACATGATATAGCAATGGTCTTCACCGGCATTCGCCACTTCCTCCACTGACGGGCATATTTCTTGTTACTTCTTCGTTGCAATCTTCGCTGCGCTACTCATGTATTAGATATACATTCCGTTGCTCACTCACGATTGCGCCTCGAATTAACAAAAAATCTACTCCGTCAGTCCAGATGTATAAATAAGAGTTTTATATGAAAGTATTAATCGTAGGTGGTGGTGGTCGTGAGCATGCCTTGGCATGGAAGGCGGCGCAGTCAGATAAAGTTGATCAAGTTTATGTTGCACCCGGAAATGCAGGCACTGCAACTGAAAATAAATTAACGAATGTCGCCATTGGTGCGGAAGATCTGCCGGCATTAAAAGCCTTTGCTGAAAAAGAAGAAATAGACCTAACCATCATTGGTCCAGAAGTTCCCTTGGTTGCCGGTATTGTCGATGCGTTTCAACAAGCAGGGCTTGCATGTTTTGGTCCCTCGAAAGCCGCCGCGATTCTGGAAGGTTCAAAATCATTCACAAAAGACTTCTTAAAGAAATATAACATTCCTACTGCAGACTACGATGTCTTTACAGAAGTCGAACCTGCAATCACATACGTAAAATCACAATCGGTTCCCATCGTAATAAAAGCAGACGGTTTAGCTGCGGGTAAAGGCGTTGTGATTGCGATGACAGAAGAAGACGCAATTAGCACCATTGAAGATATGTTGTCTGGCAATAAATTTGGCGAAGCCGGTCATCGTGTTGTCGTAGAAGAATTTCTTGAAGGTGAAGAAGCCAGTTTTATTGTCATGGTCGATGGCAAAAATATTTTACCGCTTGCGAGTTCTCAAGATCACAAAGCGCGTGATGAAGGAGACACCGGCCCAAATACCGGTGGCATGGGTGCTTACTCTCCAGCCCCGGTTGTCGATGCAGCAATGCATGACCGAATAATGCAAGAAGTCATTATTCCTACAGTAGAAGGCATGGAAAGCGAAGGCAGAACCTATACTGGTTTTCTTTATGCAGGGATTATGATCACTAAAGACGGCACGCCCAAGACACTCGAGTTTAATTGTCGTTTCGGTGATCCAGAAACACAGCCCATTATGATGCGACTCAAAAGTGATTTGGTTGAACTTTGCCTTGCTGCAACCAAAGGCAGTCTCAATGAATGCAACGCGGATTGGGATGATCGTGCGGCATTAGGTGTTGTTACCGCATCAGCAGGCTACCCTGCCAGTGCGAGTAAAGGCGATGTAATAAGCGGGCTAGAAAATGCGAACAACGAAACGGCAAAAGTTTTCCATGCCGGCACCAAGAATGACAACGGTGATATTGTTACCGCCGGTGGTCGCGTACTTTGTGTCACTGGTTTAGGTGAGTCAGTCACACAAGCACAAGCGCAAGCCTACAAGTCACTAAACGAAATCAGCTATGAAGGCATGTTCTATAGAAAAGATATTGGTTATCGAGCTATAAAAAGAGAAAAATAAATTTTTCTTTTCAGTTAAAGATTGTCCAGTGGTGATTTAACACCACGGCCTCCTTTTTTAACAACATGGGTATAAATTTCGGTTTGACTGACATCAGAATGCCCAAGTAGTTCTTGTATCGTTCGTAGGTCATAACCTTGTTCAAGCAAACGTGTTGCAAAGCTGTGTCTGAATGTATGAGACGTTGCTCGCTTCATAATATTTGTGTTCTTTACGGCTCGCCGGACATTTTTTTGTACCCAGCTTTCATGAATGTGATGACGCTTTATCCTGCCATCCCTGGGATCTTTAGCGATATTTGAAGCTGGGAAAATATATTGCCATTTAAATTCAGACTCGGCATTTTTATATTTGCGGGATAGCGCATAGGGTAAATAAACAATGCCATGGCCGCGTGACAAATCATAATCATGTGTTTGTTTTGTATTTGATATTTGTTCACCAAGAGGCTCAATCAGGGAAGTAGGCAATACGGTGGTTCTTTGTTTCTTGCCTTTGCTCTCACGAACAACGATCTGATTCATGGAAAAATCAATGTCTTGAATACGCAAACGGCAACACTCCATTAACCGTAACCCACACCCATACATGATCTTGCCCATTAAATGATAGATGCCAGATAGATTGTTAATAACAGATAAGGCTTCTTCATGACTCAAAACAACCGGGATCCTTGTTTTGGTTTTTGCGTAAGAAAATTGCAACGCGCCCAAATCAATATCCAGAAACTGTCTATACATGAAAACCAGTGCATTTAACGCCGTTCTTTGTGTAGCAGGTGCAACATGTCTGTCGACAGCGAGATGCGACAAAAAAGCGTCTACTTCCGTTGACCCCATCTCTTCGGGGTGTTTCATTTTGTGGAATCGAATATAATAAATTATCCAATACAAATAGGTTTTCTCGGTACTATAGGCAAGACCTTTTTTGCGAATAAATAAACGGAGTTTAGGAATGAATTTTTTAGAGCCCGAGTCAATCGGTACAGGGATGTCGTCCATAGTAAGAGTCCTTTCTTATTAGCTATCCTTTAAGCCATGTATATTACGATCCTAATTATCAAGAAGACAAGTATGCAATATATTCATAGCATGATTGAACCACACTGTTTGAAGGATTTATTTACAAAATCAATAGTTTACAAATACACAACAAACCTGTTTTCAAAAATAAATATTATCCAGATAACATAGCCATGGCCGCTTATTTTTTAGCATAAAATGTAAGAAACCGTAACATATTGAAATGGAATGATAATTAATGAAAAATTCATGTTGCATAAAAAGTAAAACAAAAGTCGAAAACTACGGCCATGGCCGTAAAATAAACTGTTAGATGGAACTAGAGATGAAAAAAATACTAGCAATAGTAGCGATATTATTTGGAATATTACAGTTCATGCCAATTATTCATTTCCCCGATATATCTTTAGCTCTTATCAGTGCTGGCACATCGAAATCAATAAATATGTTTGTAGTATTTTTACTGCCGCTATTAACTCTAACGTCGGGCGTAATGGCATTATTTAAAACCAAGATTGGTTTGATTTCATTAATGGGTGTTTTTTCTATTTATTTTATTATCAGTGTTTTGGGTTTCGCTAAACTTAAATTTTGGGAGTATCTATCTACTGACTACATGCCTAGCATAGGACGTATTGAGTTGATTACTTTTGGAAATTGTATCTTTTTCATAGTTTTATTAGTTTTAATCTATTTTAATATTTTTCCATCTAACCAGCGCCTCAACTCGACGCCAAAAAACGGCGCGAGTTAGACTTATCGTTAGGTGCTCAAATGCCCAGTGAATTTAAATGGACTTCAAAAATATTTGTATGGCTAGTAGTTATTGTCTTAGCGGGAGCTATTTTCAGCTACAACATGCCAAGAAATCCAAGCCCAGGAGTAACTGTGTTTCTTCCGGGATATCAATTAATCGAGATAGCGATAAGTCTATTTGGTATAGCTTTATTAATGGTTATGTTTCGTAAACGAAGCATTTTTCCAAACTTTGAATTAAATTGGTTAGAATCGTTCGTGGCACTTAATGGTGCCGCATTATTTATCGCTCCGTTTACTTACTTGCTGTTTGAGTTTTTATTACAGGTGGTTACCAATGTTGGCACCTAACAAGGCGCCCCAGTTGACGCACAAAAGCGTCGCTCCTATCGTCGCTATGCTTTTGGCGCCAACTGAGCTTGAACGTTATATTGCAGGAGAAATTGATCGTGGCCTCACCACCTATTACTGATCGAACATATGCCTACTTTGCCGTTACAGGTAAAGGTAGTTGCGCCCCGATTTCTAAAGCTCTGGGCTTGGAAAGCACAAATTCTTGGTCGGAGGGCGACATTCGCCCTCGGGATGGGAAACCCTACAATTTCATGCGTTGGAGTCTCGAGAGTGGCTTGGTTGATACCCATCCAATCGATGAGCACATTGAGAAACTGTTATCTGTGCTTACTCCGCTTAAGCAAGAACTTGCTTCCCTGTCTAAATCCTACGAGCTGACCTTGCAATGTGTTGGCTACTTTCATCCAAGCGGCCATGGCATTCACTTTTCTAAGTCAACTGTTGAGCAAATTGCGAGTCTCTCACTTTGTATAGATGCGGATTTCTATTATGTTAGTGATAATGGCCACGAGCTGGATTACCACTGAAAAACTGCAATATAACAATCGCATGCAGTCGGACAAAGTGCTCGCTACGCGCGCACTTTGCCGCTGATGCGAGGCGTTATATGCCTTAAAAAGATATGAAGCTAGAAAGGAGTCAATTTCTAAAAGAATTAAAGGAAACATTTCCAGAATTAACATCAAAGATTAATTCAGAGGAAGGTTTATCTACATTCGAAATGGATGTATTTTGTGATTTTACACAGAAAAATATTAATGATGGTGAAAAAGAAGTCGTTGTTGCATGTTTTAAAATTGCAGAAAAATATTATAGAGAAAGCAATAATAATTTTAAAAATGTAATCTCAACTTGTTTTATTGAGGATTTATTGTTTGAAAATACAAAGAAAAATTATCGTGAATGGGCTTGGAAACTATTCCCTAAAATTCTAAAAGAGGATTATATTTCATTTCATGGTAAGTCAGGCATATAACAAATCACTCCAAAGCGACGCGCGAAAAAGCCCGCGCGCCGCTGAGTTCAAACGTTAGCGGAGAACAAAAATGAAAATGCTATATATCTTTTTAACGGTTGTAATTCTTTCAGGCTGTGTGCCAGGAAATACCCGTGTAGATCTTGAAAATGCTCGCATCGCTGACAAAGCGCAAAAAAATGGAGATTGGAATACTGCTAGAAAACATTGGGCGATAGCAGTAACAAATGCTAATCCACGCGATGTCTCGCCCCAAGGTATGGCGATTTATAATTATGAATATGGCAGAGCCCTTGGCGTTACCTGTCATTTTGAATCATCTGAAGTCTATTTATTAAGAGCACATGAGATAGATGTAAAATCAAACGGGCCTTACTTTAATGATTTAATAGAATTAGCCCGTTTGAATTTAGACCAAAAAAAATGGGATAAAACTATTGAATATTATGACAAGGTCATGCCTGAACTTGAACGAATAAATGCAGAGGAGGACTCCCCGCATGAATTTGCAAATCTATTAGATGAATATGCAGAGGCATTGGAAGGTCTTAATAAGTCTGAAGCAAGCAGCTATCGACAGAAAGCTAGTGACATTCGAGATAAAAACCCCAAAGGCTATTCAATTACGGACAGAACACCATATGGATCACAATGTACTAATTAAAACCGCTAACAAGTCGCTCAAATTCGACGCGCAAAAAGCGCGCGCGTCTTAGCTAGACGTTAGGTGCACATGAGCTATATAACAATAATTTGTTTTTTAGTTGCCATTTATTTTTCAATTCGAAATTGGAAGTCCCTTGCGAAAATCACAGAGAGATTAGAGCAAAACCATAAAGGTGATTTTCTTAAGTATGGAGATGCTATTACAGATGGTGAAAGTGCTAGTTTTACTTCAAAGTTGTGGTACTGGAAGCTCATTCATCAATCTAAACACAAAGCATTAGATGATATAGAACTATCAACTCTTTGTGTTCGAGCAAAATATAATGATTATTTTGCTGCTAGTTTCTTTTTTGCATCTGTAGTATTTTTTATATTCAATGCAATATACACCTAACAAGTCACTCCAAAGCGACGCGCGAAAAGCCCGCGCGCCGCTGAGTTAAAACGTTAGGCACTAGTTATGAGGCATTTTCTTTTTGTTATAGCTATTTTTATTACTGTAGATGTCAATTGTGAAAATAATTTAATTGATGCCACAAAATTATTTGATGATAGGCGTCAATTAGATCAAGTTACTAATCTAGTGTTAGATACAGCATTCGATTCATATAAAGAATTTTATAAAACTCATTCTTGCAGTTTGTCTGATAATGATGGTCCTCCGTGCCAAGTTCGAATGCTGGCTGTAATGTATGCAAATACATTAAATTTTGGTGAATGGCGCTATCCCATGGTTAATTATCCAACTTTAGCATTTGCTCCAATACCGGGAACGTTAAATCATGGAGATATAGTCATTGCTATACATAGCATAACAAAGCGAAACGATGGGTACGATTATCACTTTGTAGTAGCAGATGGAGATCGAGGGCAATCTGGAAATACTACTTATAGAGTTAAGATGGTTAACGGGAGGTATGAATGTCACTATGTTTCTTCAGTAGATTAATGCCTAACAAGAAAATCCAGCTGACCTTCGAAAGCGTCGCTTCGCTCTGCTTTCTCGGCCAGCTGATTTAGACGTTATGCGAATAAAACGTAAATCATGAGCGAAGTCGGAATTATATCTCTTGGTTATCGACTGCTGTCGGATCTGTGGGGTTTGGTTCGTGGTAAAAAACGTAGGCTATCTGAATCAGAGATAATTCAATTACGAAAAAAATGGAAAGAAGAATTTGAAACTAAATTACTAGAGAGAAGAAGGGACGGATTAACAACGGATGTAATTATCCGTGACATGAAAAGAATAGATAAATATCCTGAATCAGATGAAAAAGATAAAGGTATTTCACCTTGGTTTAAAGTTGGATTAATGAGTACTTATCATAAAGGTATATTAACTGGTCTCAGGTGGGGCAACTTAAAACTAGATGGAGAAAACTATCGATTTCGAGATTATGTTAATAAAGAACAGGGGGATATCAAAGTTATCCTAATCGGTTATATTCCATATGAAAATATAGAGCATGTTGATTGGGATGGTGATGAATACGAGGGGCATCCTCACATTTACTGTTACTTTGATGCAACGAAAAAAGAACCCTATGAAAAACTAGCTTTTTGTAAAGAGAATTATCACAATGAGTTCCCTTTTTATACTGAAGTTGCAGAATTTAACGATGTTAGAAAAAGAAGTAAGAAACTTAAAATTGATGATTTCGCATAACAAGGCACTCCAAAGCGACGCGCGAAAAAGCCTGCGCGCCGCTGAGTTAAAACGTTATGTGTATGAATAATTTGAGAGTCAGTAAAACAGTAAGTGAATATAAAGCTAATCTCATAGTTTACGGAGAGAAATTAAAAAATATTTCTGAGGTTGAAGTTAAAATTAGCGAGCATGAATACGCTTCATTCATTTATGCAAAAAAAGAATTTAATGCTGTAGAAATAATGGAAGATGATTCTGGTGTATGGGTGGAATTTTGGAAAGTTGATGCAGATGAAGCACATCACGATACATCTTATAACTCGTATGAAGATGCATATACTCCGATAGAAAAGTGGCTGGCTGATGAAAATAAAAACACATAACCAGTATCTCAACCCGACGCCGGAAAGCATCGCGGCGCTACGCGGTAAGTTTCTTGGCGGCGCCGGGTTAGAAAAACGTTATGCACATCAATAAGGAGATTAATATTATGAAACCTAGCATCGTCAATATCATCTACTTTGTCCTGGGATTAATTTTATTTGGTTCTGTGCCTGGAATACTTGACGTCTTTATGAAAAACTCAGAAAGCATCTTTGTTGCGCTTTACAACTCTAGTATATTAATTATTTATTCAGTCGCATCGATAGTTGCTATTATTGGCTTACGTAAACGAGCTTCATGGTCAAGGTGGGTAAGCTTCGCAGTAACTGGGACTCAATCTATTATAATAGTGGCCGGCGGAGTATATTTTTATTTTGTAGATTTTGAAAAAGGAATGGTTTTCGTTTTAATTGCAGTTATATATGGAATTCCAGCTTCATTTCTTACCTATAAAATTTTTGCGAGTATTCCTCTAAAAGAATATTTATCAAATGCATAACAAGAATCTCAACCCGACGCCAATCTTCGATGAATAAAGTGGACACCTTAACCTAACTAAGAGGTGTCATATGAAAACAGGTCGCATGAAAAAAGTGCGTTACAGTAATGAGTTTAAATTTACTGCTATCAAAAGACATAATCCATGATGCCAATAGGCACACATTCGTGCTACACTTTGCTGCATGAAACCAATCAACTGGAACTCCACTAAAAATCAACAGCTTATCTCTGAGCGTGGCATTTCATTTGAAGATATAGTTTTCTATTTGCAACAAGGTGCGTTATTAGATGATATAGAGCATCCAAATGGTGACAAATACCCAAACCAACGAGTGTTTGTCGTAAACATAGATGATTACGCTTATCTTGTTCCATATATAGAAACCCGGAAAGAGATATTTTTAAAAACAGTAATTCCTAGTAGAAAGGCTACAAAGGAATATTTGGGAGAATTATCATGAGCACCCCTAAACTTAGTAAAGAAGAAAAACAGATTCTTAAAGATTTTGAAGCAGGTGAATTCAAATCTATTCTTACGCCAAAACGTAAGAAAATGTTGCAAGCTGCTGCAGAAGAAACTTTTAAAAAAGATAAACGCATTAACATCCGTATATCTAGTCGTGATCTTGAGTCACTACAAAGGCGTGCACTTGAAGAAGGCATCCCTTATCAAACATTAGTTTCTAGTGTTCTACACAAATATGTTTCAGGTGGTCTACACGACATTATGGCTAACAAGGCGCTCAACACGGGCACAAAAAAGCATCGCGCCGGTTAGCTAGAACGTTAACCGACTAACAAAACTTATAAATTATGCGTTACGAATCGAAACCAGAAACAGCAAAAGGAATCGCAATCTTTACTGCGACATTCGGTGTTATCTTGCTTTACTTTGCTGGCTTTGTCGCTTCAGGATTTGCCTCGGTTGTTCTTGTTGTCTTTGGTTTAACCTTGCTCATTTTGACAGTAATCGCGGCGACTGCCTGCTATTCTGTAACACTCGATCGCGCGTCGGGATCGGTTATCAAAGCATTCAATTCACGCATAGTTAATCGTAAATGGGAGTATCGTATCGATCAGTTTAATTCCGTCGACGTTGCCGTTGGTGGCAGAGGGGCGTTCGGTGAAGGCATCGTCGTATATTCCGCACAGCTGAAAGGTTCGAGAACGCTTCGTATAAGCCCTTGGCACGATGATAGAACTAAGGTTGAACTCGAGGCGGAGAAGATTGCGGATTACTTGAGCATTCCGTTTAACCACTGATAAAATGAGCAAAACACGCGTCACTATCAATACCGTATGACCTATGATGCATTCAATAAATTTTGTCGCTCACTCACTGCTACTTCATACGTTGTTCAATGGGGAAATTCTCATGTATGGAAAGTAGGCGGAAAGGTATTTGCAATTGGCGGCTGGGAAAAGGCTGGTAAATCTGCATTCACATTTAAAACGTCCGAGTCTGACTTTCTTTTCCTGAGTGACGAGCCCGGTTATCGCCCAGCGCCTTACTTTGCCTCTCGCGGTATGAAGTGGATACAGCAGCACGATAGCTCGATTATTGAGGAGGATGAGCTTAAATATTATCTCAAAGAATCTTATCGTATTGTTTCATTGGGGCTAAGCAAGAAAAAGCAAAAAGAACTTGGTCTTAATCAAGACTAACAAAAATTGTATGACAAATATTCACAACAACTTATGGTCTTAGGTTTCTTACGGGAATGCATTTCCAATCTTTTTTAATTCATTTTGTAAGTCTGATTCTTCAAGATTATCTAACGGCAAAAGCATAAACAATTTCAATCGGTGCTCCAATACCTCGTAGGCTTTCTTAAATAACTCTCGTTGTTCATCATCGCTTAACGTTGGTTGGTCTGGATCATCAATACCCCAATGCGCTGTTATCGCTTGTCCATTCCAAATTGGGCAAGTTTCATTTGCCGCACGGCCGCAGACGGTAAAGACAAAATCCAGGCTTGGAGCGTCACTTCCTGCAAACTCATCCCAACTTTTGCTTCGGAAGGCATTAGTTTTGAAATCTTTCGATTTTAATAATTCAATGGCAAAAGGGTTTACTTTGCCTCTTGGTTTGCTGCCGGCACTGAAAGCCATGAACCGATCTGCTCCTAATCGTTGCAAAATTGCTTCCGCCATAATGCTGCGAGCAGAGTTCCCGGTACAAAGAAACAAAACGTTAAAACTTTTCTGCGACATGATCATTTTTAATTTGGTGAATTCAGATAATATATGGTTGATCATATATATGTCTAGACGTATATTGGTTAAATGAAGATAACGCCTGAAATATTATTGAAATCATTATCAGACCAGACTCGTCTGCGTAGCGTGATGTTGTTAATGCAAGAAGGAGAGCTTTGCGTTTGTGAATTAACTTACGCACTGGATCTGATACAACCCAAAATATCCCGACACTTAGCTTCATTAAGAGATATGCGGCTTGTTATCGATAGGCGCTCCGGTCAATGGGTTTATTACAGCATTAATTCAGATCTACCCTCATGGGCAAAGGAATTGTTACAGGCATCGCTAAAAGGAAGTTTGAATGATAAACAACATAAAACTGATCTTAAGAAATTAAAAAAAATGTCTAACCGTCCGGAAAATCGGATCTGCGCTTAAAAATTACAAGTGAAGGATTAAATCAGATGACTGGAAAAAAACATGATATGGGTTTATTTGAGCGTTACCTAACGCTTTGGGTTGGGCTATGCATAGTCTTTGGAATTCTATTGGGACAATTCGCCCCGACCTTTGCTAAGACACTTGATGGTATGAGTATCGTTATTAATGGTGCGCCGATAATCTCCATCCCTATCGCTATTTGTTTATTCTTCATGATGTATCCGATCATGGTGAAAATAGATTTTGCAGAAGTTGTCAAAGCAGGAAAGAGTATTAAGCCCGTTGGCTTAACCTTATTTGTTAACTGGGCGATCAAACCTTTTACGATGTATCTCATCGCCACTGTCTTTCTTGGCGTGCTCTTCAAAGGGCTAATCGGTGCTGAAGCATTAGATTACGTCAAGATGCCATTCGGACTAGATTTAGCTGTTGGTGCTGAATATGGTTCTGGTACGGTAGTAATGCAAGACGGTGTCAAGATGCTAGCTGTTCCTTTGTGGCGTAGTTATTTGGCGGGATGTATCTTGTTAGGTATCGCACCTTGTACGGCGATGGTGTTGGTCTGGGGCTATTTAGCTAAAGGTAATGATGGCCATACGTTGGTGATGGTGGCGGTCAATTCTTTAATCATGCTTGTCCTCTTTGGTGTGTTAGGTGGTTTTCTACTGGGTGTAGGACAATTACCAGTGCCTTGGCAGGCATTACTCTTATCCATAGGCATTTATGTTGCGTTACCCTTGGTAGCAGGGTTTTTCTCCAGAAAATGGATTATCGCAAATAAAGGGAAAGACTGGTTTGAAGAGAAATTTTTGCACCTGCTCACACCAGTCACGATCACTGCATTGCTGTTAACATTAGTGTTACTTTTTTCTTTCAAAGGCGATGTCATTATCGCTAATCCATTGACGATTCTTTGGATAGCTATTCCATTATTCATTCAAACGGTTTTCATTTTTTCAATTACCTACGGTGCTGCTCGGTTTATGAATTTCTCTTACGAGAATGCCGCGCCTACAGCAATGATAGGTGCATCAAATCATTTTGAAGTGGCTATTGCGACCGCCGTTATGTTGTTTGGTTTATCCTCTGGTGCGGCACTAGCGACAGTTGTTGGTGTTTTAATCGAGGTTCCTTTAATGCTTGCGCTAGTAGCATTTTGTAAAAAGACGAAAGGATGGTTTTCAGAAACTTGAGTCTGATGGCTTAAGAATCGTATTGATGCCGACCTCATTAGTGTCCAATTGCTTGATATTTGGCTTGTAACCGCCTTATAAGCCCGTATACTCGCGGCTTCTTGTCGCCCAATAAAGGATAATCTCGGCGTACAAGCTGATTTCTCGTTCCATATCCAAAGGTAGCCCCCCATGAGCAATACTGACGACGCCCCCAATCTGACTTTTGAAGACTTAACACTTTCTGCGCCCATCATGAAGGCGCTAAAAAAAGTCGGCTATGAAACGCCTTCTCCAATACAGGCTGAAATTATTCCTCATGTAGCGGATGGTCGGGATGTCATTGGGCAGGCGCAAACCGGTACCGGTAAAACGGCTGCTTTTGCCTTGCCGCTGTTGTCAAACATCGACCTGAAGTTAACGACCCCTCAAGTTTTGGTCTTGGCGCCAACACGTGAGCTAGCGATTCAGGTTGCTGAGGCCTTTCAAACATATGCGTCCTTTCTTAAGGGCTTCCATGTTTTACCTATTTATGGTGGTCAGGAATATGGCGTACAGTTGCGCCAACTCAAGCGTGGTGTACATGTCGTTGTCGGCACACCCGGACGTGTCATGGATCATATGCGCCGCGGTACTTTGAAACTGGATAAATTACGCTGTCTGGTATTGGACGAAGCCGATGAAATGTTACGCATGGGTTTTATTGATGATGTTGAGTGGGTGCTAGAACAGCTACCTGAGCAACGTCAGATTGCATTGTTTTCAGCAACCATGCCGTCTGAGATCCGAAAGATCTCAAAAAAATATTTAAACAATCCCGAACAAATCACCATCAAAACAAAAAGTATTACGGCAGATACGATTCGCCAACGCTACTTGATGGTGAATGGTAGACAAAAGCTTGAAGCTTTAACCACCATTCTTGAAAGCATGACCTTTAGCGCAATCCTTATATTTGTGCGCACCAAGGTTGAAACCATGGAGCTAACCGAAAAATTGTCAGCACGTGGTTATGCCTGTACTGCATTGAATGGTGATATTACGCAGAAGATACGCGAGCAAACCATCAACAAATTAAAGTCCGGTAAAATTGATATGTTGATTGCAACCGATGTCGCTGCCCGTGGACTGGATGTTGAACGTATTAGTCATGTTATCAACTATGATATTCCAAGTGATCCAGAGGCTTATACTCATCGCATTGGACGAACCGGAAGAGCGGGTCGTACGGGTGAGGCCATTGTCTTTGTCACAAACCGTGAACAACGTTTGTTGAGCATGATAGAAAGAGTGACCGGTAAAAAAATCGAGCGCATGCATATGCCAACGGTTGAAACAATCAATCAGGAACGTATTGTACGTTTTAAACAAAGTATTACAGATACCTTAGATAGCACGGACACAGAACTTTTTCATTCTATCATTGAAGAATACCAACTTGAGTCGGGTCGTTCGGCAATGGATATTGCAACAGCATTGGCAAAGATCGCACAAGGTGGCGAGCCGTTTCTAATGAAGAAACAGCAAGAACAGAAACGAGATCGATCGCGTAATGATCGTGAGCGTGATAAACCACGCGGAGAAGGACGTCGAGACAAGTCACGTGATGCTGATAGACAACGGACGCCGAGACAATCAAGACCCGATCGCGATATGGAACGTTTTCGATTGGAAGTCGGCAACGAGCATGAAGTGAAGGTCAACAATATTGTCGGTGCTATTGCTAATGAAGCGGGTGTTGATAGTCAGTACATCAAGAACGTAACCATCCATGAGAATTACTCAACTGTGGATTTGCCGATGGGCATGCCTAATGATCTATTTAAGGCGATGAAAAAAGTCTGGGTGTCAGGACAGCAGCTTAAAATTTCACGAATGAGTGATAATTCAGGCGCGTCTGAAAAACCAAAGAATAAGAAAGAAAAGAAACCCACTTCATCTAAGAAAAGTAGTGCTAATAAGGATAAAAAAAGGTCGCCTAAGCGTAAGCCTAAACCTGCCAGTTAAGAAAGTTTTTTAATAATCTTAAGCCATCGTGTTGGCTTTTTTCAGGATGAAATTGGGTTGCGAATAAATTATCTCTCGCAACCGCAGAAGTATATTTACAAATATAACCGGTAGACCCTGCAATATCTGAATCAAGTTCCGGCTTTACATAATAGCTGTGAACAAAGTAAAACCGACTCTCATCCTCGATGCCTTCCCATAGTGGATGTGATTTCTCTTGCTTAACCTGATTCCAACCCATAGATGGAATCTTGTAGATGTCGCCATTCTCATCGATTTGATTATCCGTAAAACGAATAACATTGCCGGGTAAAATGCCTAAGCCATTTACACCACCATCTTCATCACTGTGAGCCATTAGCGATTGCAAACCAAGACAAATGCCAAGGAAAGGTTTGTTTAAAATGCATTCTCGAATGGCCTCATCCAATTCTTGTTCTTTGAGATGAGCCATACATTGACCAATCGCACCCTGACCAGGAAAAACGACTTTATCTGCCTTGAGTATTTCATCAGGTTTATTACTGATAGCGATAGACTGATCGCTGTTAGCAACCGTTTCGAGTGCTTTTGCAACAGAACGTAGATTACTGCTGCCGTAATCAAGAACAATGATCTTAGACATGGTTTCGCTCGATAGACTTACAAGGCGCCTTTTGTGGACGGCAATATACCCTCCATCCGTGGATCCTGTTCTACAGCAACACGCAATGCTCGACCAAAGGCCTTAAAGATCGTCTCGGCAATATGGTGTGAGTTGCGACCACGGAGATTATCGATGTGTAAAGTCATCATCGCGTGATTGATGAAACCCTGAAAGAATTCAAAGATTAAATCGACATCAAAATCGCCGACGCGTGCGCGAGGATAATTTGCGCTATATTCCAGACCTGGGCGACCGGAACAGTCTATCACTACACGAGAAAGTGCTTCGTCGAGTGGCACATAAGCATGTGCATAACGGCGTATGCCCTTTTTGTCTGCTAATGCCTGAGTAAATGCCTGGCCGAGTGTAATGCCCACATCTTCAACAGTGTGGTGAGCATCAATGTCGAGATCGCCATTGGCTTTGATGCTGATATCAAACATTCCATGACGCGCGATCTGATCTATCATGTGCTCCAGAAATGGAACGCCAATATCAAGATCGGACTTCCCCTCGCCATCAAGATTTAAGGAAACCTCGATTTGAGTTTCTTTTGTGTCGCGTTTAACCGTCGCGGTACGATTGCTCATTGAACTACCACCTGAAAAAATTAGCGTGATAGGATAGCGTCCTAAAGACATTATTACCAATTAACGGATAGAAAAATGATCGATATTGATAGCATTAAACGTTATTTATATTCCCAGCAGGAGCGTATCTGCAATGCAATGACACAATTGGACAAAACCTTGGAGTTAAAAGAGGACAATTGGGATCGTGAAGGCGGTGGTGGTGGCCGAAGTCGGGTGATGCAAAGGGGCCAGATTTTTGAGCAAGGTGGTATCAATTTTTCCCATGTCCATGGTGATAATTTACCTCCGTCTGCAACGGCGAATAGACCAGAACTGGCAGGTCGATCATTTCAAGCATTGGGCAACTCACTGGTGATCCATCCCTTAAACCCATATGTACCAACAACACATATGAATATACGGTTTTTTATTGCTGAGAAAGAAGGCGAAGAACCCATTTGGTGGTTCGGTGGTGGTTTCGATCTGACGCCGTATTACGGTTTTGAAGATGATGCTAAGTCTTGGCACCAAAAAGCCAAAGCCGCTTGTGAGGGTTTTGGTGACGACAATACTCACGCCAAATATAAGCAATGGTGCGATGAATACTTTTATCTGAAACATCGCGATGAGCAAAGAGGCATTGGTGGCTTGTTTTACGATGACCTAAACGAATGGGGTTTTGAGTCCTGTTTTGAGTTTATGCAGAGTGTTGGCGATCATTTCTTAAAGGCCTATCTTCCTATTGTGATCAAGCGTACGGAAATTCCCTATAAGGAACGCGAACGTGAATTCCAGCTCTATCGCCGCGGACGTTATGTTGAATTCAATTTAATTCATGATCGTGGGACACTGTTTGGCCTACAGTCAGGCGGACGTACAGAATCTATCTTGATGTCTTTACCGCCCTTAGTGCGCTGGGAATACAATTGGCAACCTGCTCGCGGTACGCCAGAAGCGGAACTTTATGATGTGTTTTTGAAACCAAAAGATTGGCTGAAGGCTTGAGAACCGAACTCATTGGATTATTAAGTTCGTTTGCAGCGATTATTATATTTCTATCGCTACGCTATTTTTATAAACACCGGTTTGAAGACAATATAATTCAGGGTAAGCAAAAAATTATAGGGGTTGTGGTAGTAATAATTTCAATCCTAATCGCTTTGTTCTTGATGAGGTAGTGGCTGATTAAGTTTTAAGCCAAAACGTTACTGGCCCATCGTTGATTAGACTTACCTGCATTTCGGCACCGAAGACACCCGTTTCAACACTTGTGAATTGCTGGCGAGCATAGGCAATTAGATACTCAAAGAGTTGTTTCCCCAGTTCTGGTGCTGCTGCACTGGAAAAGCTCGGTCTCAATCCTTTCTGTGTATCAGCGGCTAATGTGAATTGCGGGACAAGTAATAAACCGCCTTTAATGTCCTGCAAGCTCAGATTCATTTTGTCCTGTTCATCAGGAAAAACTCGGTAATCAATTAGTTTTTGAAATAAGCGTTGGGCTTGTTTTTCGGAGTCATTCTTTTCGATACCAACCAACACGAGAAGTCCTGTATTGATTGAGGCAACGGTATCACCATCGACGGTGACCTGGGCTTGAGTAACGCGTTGTAGCAGACCAATCATTTATGACTGGGCAATATTGCTTGGGCTGCTAACGCTATATTATCTTGAGAAAATCGAGGATATTAACAGCAAAGATTGCAACGGCAGCAACAAGCACAACCCAGTCCATGTTTCTACGTGCGAGAAAGCCAGTGAAGTGCAAAATTAGAACCACCACCGACAAAATATAGACAATGTAAAAAAGCATCTATTGATTCCCTCTAATATTTGAAAGACATTGTTATTATTGTATCTATTCTAAGCTAAACCATGTCTATTAAGCCAACATTATGTATAAATTAAGCGACAAGTGTCTCAATTTTATTGTGTATTAACGCCATTATCGCTTGCTATCAGTAAAATATCGGCAGGTCGGTGTGCAAATAGGCCATTCGTCACCGCTCCGACAATTTGATTTAGACTCTGCTCTAGTTCAAGCGGGTTCTCAATCTTCATATTGTGCACATCAATAATGATATTGCCATTATCGGTAGTAAAGCCCTCGCGTAATTTTGGCTGGCCACCGAGTTTTGCAATCTGTCGGGCAACATAACTCTGAGCCATCGGAATCACCTCAATAGGTAAAGGAAAAGACCCCAAAGTTGGCACCATCTTGCTGTCATCAATAATGCAGACGAATTGCTTACTGGCAGCCGCGACAATTTTCTCTCTGGTTAATGCGCCACCACCACCCTTAATTAAATGACGATGCTTTGTCGCTTCATCTGCACCATCGACATAGACCGGAATTTCTATGACGCTGTTAAGCGCAAGCACCGGGATATTATGCTGCCTCAATAATTCTTCGCTGGCATCTGAGCTGGAAACTGCGCCCTCGATGCGGTGTTTTATCTTGGCAAGTTCATCGATAAAAAAGTTAACCGTACTGCCCGTGCCTACCCCGACGATAGTATCGTCTTCTATGTAATTGATGGCCGCTTTTGCGACCTCTTTTTTCTTAGCGTCTTGCGACATAGTTTGCTCCGCAGAAAAATATGTTTGTGGTGAAGTAAATGTTATCTTATGACCATGTTTGATGAATACAATAATCTAATTGAAGAAGCCAGTCGACGTATCTATGCCGTTGCCAAGCGAACAGATCTGGATCACGCGCCGCAACTGTCACTTCGGCACAAGAATAACATTTGGTTAAAACGTGAGGATCAGCAACCGGTTTTCTCTTATAAGCTGCGTGGCGCTTACAATATGATCGCGTCACTACCCGAAGCCGATCGTGAGCGCGGCGTGATTACTGCCTCCGCAGGGAATCATGCTCAAGGTGTGGCCATGGCCACGGAAGGCTTGAAGATGAAGGCGATCATCGTTATGCCAAAAACCACGCCAGACATTAAGGTCAATTCTGTTAAGCGCATGGGCGCTGATGTGATCTTGCATGGTAATACTTACGATGATGCCAAAGATTACGCAATCAACATGTCGAAAGAAAAAGGCATGTGTTATGTCCCTCCTTATGATCATCCGCTGATCATTGCCGGGCAAGCAACGGTAGGTGTCGAGCTGATAGAGCAACATCCCTCAACGCCAGATATTATTTTTGTACCCATCGGCGGCGGAGGTTTGATTGCGGGTATCGCCGCTTATACTCAAGCGAATTATCCCGATATAAAAATCATTGGTGTTGAACCCGATGAAGCACCCTGTATGCATCATGCAATCGAAGCAGGTGAACGTGTTGTATTAGATAAGATCGGTATCTTTGCAGATGGTGCTGCGGTTAAACAAGCCGGCGAGGAAAATTACCGAATCACAAAAGAATTGGTTGATGAGATCTTATTAGTCAGCATCGATGAAATCTGCGCTTCAGTAAAAGATATCTTCGAAGATACACGATCAATCCCTGAGCCTGCTGGCGCATTAGCGCTTGCTGGTCTAAAACAGTATGTGGCTAGAGAAGGAATAGAGGATCAGGAACTGGTTGCTATCTTTAGCGGCGCAAATGTAAATTTTGATCGCCTGCGACATATCGCAGAATTAACAGCGTTGGGTGAAAACCAGGAAGCCTTGATCTCAATCATGATCCCCGAACGCCCGGGTAGCTTTCAACATCTTTGTCGTGATCTTGGTCCACGATTGATTACTGAATTCAATTATCGTTATGGCGATGATAAAGATGCTTATGTCTTTGCCGGTGTTCAGCTTAAACAAGGTGTTGAAGAAAAAAATAAGTTGATCGAACACTTAAAAGAAAAAAATTATAACGTAGTCGATTTAAGTAACGATGATGTTGCAAAAATGCATATCCGCCACATGGTCGGTGGTCATGCGCCTCAAGCGGGTGATGAAATCATCTATCGTTTTGAGTTTCCAGAGCGATCAGGTGCATTACTACATTTCTTAACAGAAATGGGTGAGCGCTGGAATATTAGTTTGTTCCATTATCGTAACCATGGTGCTGCCTATGGTCGTGTATTGATGGGTTTTCAAGTCAAAGAGAATGAAAAAGAAGAATTTCAAAAGTTTGTAGATAAGCTGGGGATTCCGTATTGGGATGAGTCAGATAATCCTGCGTATCAGACTTTTTTGCGTTAATTTTTTTAAATTTTTATTCTGGTTGGATTTCTAATTTCTTTTGAAATTGGTTTCGCCTTTTATGGCGAGTCACTTTTCTTTGAGTGGTCAAAGAAAAGTAACCAAAAGAAAGACCACCCCAATGCCTTGCCCTGCGGATACCCTCGGCATCACTCTATTTAAATGGCACTCGCATACGGACTCCTCGACTCTGTCTCCTGATTCGTTCTACCTCCTGCATCCATGCAGTCGTGTCCTAATGCGCTCTCGCAACATCCATGTTGCTCAACCATTAAAATAGAGTAATACCTCGGCAAGTCACAAGGGGATTAAAATCAAAAAATAGTTAATGTCTGCTTTGAGTTATCGAAATGAAAACTCAGCTTTCGGCCAGTAGCGGACATTAAGTTTTTAATTCAGTATCTGGTTGAATTGGCTTGTTAGTAGACAATCGCCACCCGGCTAAGAAAGCAACGATCACACCTACAAAGAGAAAAATGTACCAAGATATTTCAAAAAATCCTAATACCATGCAAACAGAATATGAAAAGAAATAAGTAAAAAATGAGGCAAAGATAATTCTGTTTGTTGCAGGTGAAGACTTTGATTGATTAACACCAAAATAATAAGTAATAGAGCACGGGATGGTAAATAAAAAAGCGTAAAAAGTAGACACAATGATTATTTGTGTTTTTTCTATCGGCGCTTGCCAACTTCCATATAAATTAGCAGTAATAGCTGTAACAAAAAGCATGATTGAATATATAAATATTTTTTTATTCATTATTTAGTTATTGTCCGCTTTGGACATTCTAATTGTCACTCATGTTTCGGCCATAAGCAGACATCATGACAAATAAAAATATGACATAAGATTTCCTAAAAAAGGAGCAAGATATATAGTCACAAACCCTAAAAATTGAATTAATCCATCTATACCCCGCGTTTTACACAGATAGTAAGGAATAACAATTGGCCAGAACATGAATGCATAGAATGGCCAATCAAGCCCCCATAATTCATTCTTATTAATTGCATCAGCATTAGCCCAATAAGCAATTGCTACAGAAAATACAAAGAACCAAGTAGTGTAAAGGGTATTACTTATATCAAACTCACGAAAACCCAGAACTGCACCATAAATAGTAAGTACAAAACTGGATATTAATATAACTAGAATAAAAAACGTTTTACTATTTTTCATTGTTTTCAATTAGCCTGCTTTGAGTCGAACTTAACATCATTCTTATTCCGGCCATAAGCGGACATTTCTAACTAGACCGATTATTAGCTAATTTAGTAATAGCTAAACAAACTAAATAAGCTATTAAAGCACCTGTGTACGTTGCAATTATAGGCGTATGAGTTTGTTGATAAGCTATGTCTTCCCCATACGACTCAGGATAGTACGATGGTTCTAAAAGGAACCAAGCTATAACTGCCCCAATTATTAAATTGATTGTCGTATAGATATATTCAAATTTTGGAGCTGAAATAAATGAGATCAATACGGTCATAAATGCAGCACCAAATCCCATAGCAGGCAAATGCCACATACCTAAAATATCTGGAACAGCGCTAAAAGCTAATGCGCCAAAAAAGAAGGCACCAAAAACTGAAAACAAAGATATTGTCCATTTTTTAATCATATAATTATGAATGTATTTTCATTAAGAATTAAATAATGTCCGCTTTGGAGTATTGTTATTGTCACTCATAATTCGGCCAGAAGCAGACATTAGACATATGTCTTATGTATCATTGACATATTGTTTACTTCACCTAAGTACTTCATTCCTAAAAACCCAGCAAACTCTTTGGCTTTAACTTCTGCATTTTCATGCCACCTTTCAATAACGAGGCCATATATACTATAAAACGGAATTTTATGAATAATATTTAGAGAAGATACGGTATTACTTCCAGACATTCCATTTTTACCCCAAGCTATACCTTCATATTCGCTCAAATCTATAACTTTCTTTTTTATCGGTTTCTTAAGCATCATTAGCTCAAACGTTAAAATATTATTTTGTGAAGAAAGCGTATATTTCTTCCACATCAAACTAATTAATAAACTAGGTAAAATAACAATGATTGCTAATATTGAGAAAGGGTTAAACAAGTCATTACCTTCTTTTAAATGCTCATAAACTGCTAACCCAAAAATCACAAGAGCAGATATAAATATCAGAAGAAAAAACTGATACACATAATGATGTATAACTATGTCATCATTAATTATCTTATAGCGCATTTCATATCCTTAATTCTTTTCTAAGTATATTTTAATGTCTGCTTTTGATTGTTCTTAATATAACTCTCATTTCGGCCAGAAGCAGACATTATTAATTATTTGACCTCATACAGTTTGGCCATACTGAAAGCTCACCATTTTCCCATTTCATAATCATCAGCGCTTTAAAGTTTTCAAACTCAGGATAGTCCTTTCTACAAACTAGTATTTTCTGCTCTCCATAACACTCTGGTTCAGTTTCTATATTGATTCGATCAAAATCTACAGCTACTTCAAATAAAGAATTGCCGCCAAAAGGAAAGTTAAAGTCTGCCCCTAGGGTTAAATATTTATCTTCTAAGTTTATGTATATTTCGTATTTTAATTTCTCACCTTCATAATAATAATATTGCATCTTATCTGGTTCGGATAAGCCTTCCTCTATAGGCTCGCAACCAAGAAATTCTGTAATTGAATCCATTTTCAGTTTATCCCTGAGAACCAACTATATTTCAACGTACACTTTATCCGTTTTGCGTATTTTAAAGTCATTAGTATTTCGGCCAGAAGCAGACATTAATTATATACATAACCAAAAAAAGCTAATGTCCCTATGATTAATAATCCATGTAGCATGTACCAGTTAGTAGCAGTTACCTTTCCATTATCAATCTCTGTATCTTCTATAAATAGTTTGTATCGAGTACGTAATACAGAGGATGGAGGGATAGTCACAAGTTTTCCTTCAAGTATTTTACTATCATCACATACTTTAAAAAGAACAGTATCTTTAATGGTTATTTTATCAGGAGATTGAAAAAGTTCTTTGTCATCTACTTTTATACTAATATGAATTGTGAACCATAGGTGCTTAGCTAAAGCATGAGAAGATATATCAATTGTGTGATTTTTCCATTGATGAATAGCCATAATAACTACTATTTTCCGTTTGAATTATATCCACTTTCGATTGCTTTCATTGTAACTCTCAATTCGGCCAGAAGCAGACCTTTCTCTTTTATTTTCTTGCTTATAATGTTTCATGCTGAATTTTTATTTCTTCTAAGTATTTCCCATAATGGCAAGGCTAGAATAACAACAAAAATCACAAAAATAATTCCTATAAACTCCCCGCCTTCATTTAAATAACCTGAGTATTTGCCCACTGCTTTTGAACTGCCAAAGACACCCACATACGCCAGAAATATACTCATAGAGAAAAGAGCTAATGGGAAAAATAACAATAAAGGTCTTTCTATATAAAAAGTATATTCAATACAGCACCATATAAAAAAGATTAAAAATGGTACTGCCCATAAGACAAATACAATCCTGAGAAACAAAGTGTCTTCAATTGCCTTTTCAAGATATTCCCACATTCTATTTATACAATATCAATTGTTAATTATGTCCGCTTTGGAACTGTTTTATTGGGTCTCATATTTCGGCCAATAGAGGACATTATGAGTTAGAAAAATGTATGGCAATCATAATTCTGGCTGTAACGAAAAAGAGTTTATAATCCGTCCATATTTAGACTCTTTTCCTTCTAATGCTAAGTGTTCATTAATTTTAATAGAATTTACAAAATTAGAATTAGAACATAACTTGTAGCTATAATTTTCATTATAAATATCTTTTACATAAATTGGATTATTACAAGTCCTACTAACCTTAGTACTATATTTTTTATATATTTTTCCCGTTGTATGAAAATCATCCCCGTTATTTTTAATAATTACTGCCGGTATACTAAATATAATTACAGCATACGAAAGACCGACTAAAATTGGATATAAGCTAAATAGTAATAATGGCTTCTCTTTTAACGTGTTTTTAGGATGCTTATCCAGATATATTGGGATAAACAATATAATTCCAATAATCCAAGAATAGATTCCAATTTTGTCTTTAGAAAAATCACTTGGCGTAAAATCTATCCAAAGTCCATAGACACTAAATAATGTTATTAATAGAATAAATAAAGTGTATGACTTTGCTCGTATTCCATCACCATCTCTAAATAATAAAGGCATATAAATATTTTAATAATAAAGCATTAAACTGAATAACTTAATGTCAGCTTTGGGTCGTTAGCTGAATATTAACATTTTAACCAATCACTAAAAGCAGACATATTTAATATCACTTTGAATAGATTCTATTTATAGAAAAGAGATGATATTTAAATCATTCAAACCTACTTCAAATGGGGTAGGTTTTATAAATCCCCTTATGACTTGCCGAAACATTCTTCTATTTTAATGGTTGAGCAACAGGACGTTGCGAAAGCGTATTGGCGACAGGGACGTCGCCTATACGCGTGCCATTGAAATAGAAAAATGCATAGGGTATCCGCAGGACAAGACATTAGGGTGCCCTTCTCTTTGGTTACTTATCTCTTGGGCACGCAAGAGAAAGTAACTCGTCATCAGACGAAATCAGAGATTACAAAGACTGGTTAACCTGAACGGCTAACGCCATAACATTTTAATCGTTTTGCCGAAAACGATAAATCGCAATCTCACCTAATAAATTAGGAAACAATTTCATGCCCAGACTACTTTGGTGTTCATGATCAACTGTTGCGCGATCTAATATTTCAATATTATTTGCGCCACATAAGTTTTCAAAATCGGTTAGCGTGCACAGATGTATATTGGGTGTGTTATACCATTCATAGGGTAGTGTTTTTGACTTTGGCATATGTCCGGCTAATGCAAGTTGAATACGGTTCTTCCAATGACCCATGTTTGGAAAGGTTACAATCGCTTCGCGGCCTACACGTGTCATTTCTTTTAGTAGTTTGTCTGGATAGCGAATCGCTTGTAGTGTTTGTGTCATGATCACATAGTCAAACGTGTCTTTCTTGAATTCAGACAGGCCTTTATCCAGATCGGTTTGAATAACGTCTACGCCTTTATGAATACATTGCACAATGTTTTCTTCATCTATTTCTAGGCCATAACCTTTCACTTCTTGATGTTGTTGTAGATGCGCCATTAATGTTCCATCACCACAACCTAAATCAAGTGCGCGCGAACCGGGTTTGATCCATTCGGCAATTAGGGCCTGATCTGTTCTTAAACTCATGCGATGCCAAGACCTTCTGCAATTCGATCAAGTGCGGTACTCATGACTTGATGGTAACGCGGGATAGGCATTAGGAAAGAATCATGCCCCTGTTTTGACTGGATCTCGATATAGCTGACGCACTTATCAGCATCAAGTAGGGCACTCACGATTTCCTGGGAACGTTCGGGTGAAAAGCGCCAGTCACTGCTAAAGGAGATAACCAGAAATTCTGCGGTAGCGGGTGCCAGTGCTTTGGCCAAGCTGCCCCCAGTTTCACTAGCGGGGTCAAAATAATCCAGCACCTTAGTTAGTAGTAGATAACTGTTTGCATCGAATCGACCAACAAAAGCACGTCCCTGATAACGTAAGTAACTCTCGATCTGAAATTCAGCTTCGTAACCAAATTTTATTTCGCCATCACGAAGTTCTCGACCAAATTTTTCATCTAGTGCATCGTCAGATAAATACGTAATATGCCCGAGCATTCTCGCCAGCATTAATCCAAGTTCAGGTTTATTGTCATTTTCATAATAATGGCCGTCATTAAAATTTTGATCAGATCGAATCGCCTGACGAGCGACTTCATTAAACGCGATATTTTGCGTAGATAGTTTAGGCGCTGCCGCGATGACAAAGGTATGTTTGAGCCGGTCTGGGTAGGCAATCGACCATTCTAAACATTGCATGCCTCCAAGACTGCCACCAATAATAACGGCCCAGACATCAATACCAAGCTGGTCGGCGAGCATGGTTTGGGTTTTAACCCAGTCTTTGACTGTCACCAGTGGAAAGTCGGGACCATAGGGTTTGCCAGTATCGGCGTTTGTGGTTAGTGGTCCTGTTGATCCGCTACAGCCACCAATATTATTTGGGCTAACAACAAAAAAGCGATTGGTATCGATGGCCTTGTTAGGACCAATTGCATTATCCCACCAGCCCGGTTTCTTATCTTGTGGAGTATGGTAACCGGCAACATGATGATCACCGCTTAGTGCATGACAGATCAATATGGCATTAGAACGTTCTTTATTTAATTCACCATAAGTTTCATAAACAATATCAAAGCCATGCAATTCGCTACCCGAGGCGAGCGCCAGCGATTCGCTAAAATGCGCTGTCTTTGGTTCAACCAATCCGACATTATCAACAGGTTTTGTGCCTTCTAGCATGTGTATTAATTACGATTAAGGTTCAAAGAAACGTTTTTGAAAATTGATTACCTAATAAAAGTGACATATTAGAGGTAATTTTGATCAGGTGCCATCTGATAAACTTTTAAACCAACCAGGTAGTTGTGTCGGTTGTTTTATTCTCATTTGCTTGTCTCTATGTTTCTGACCGCTCATTAGTTTTATTTCTGATTGTTTAACGCTGAATTCGTTCGCAAGGTAATTAATGATGTGTTGATTAGCTTTGTTATCGACTGGCGGCGCATTGATTCTTAACTTTAGCCTGTCACCATGTAAACCTGTTATAGCGTTCTCTTTTGCCCGGGGTTTGACATGGATATTGAGTAGCAGATCTTTCCCGCGCCATTCAAAGAATTTCACACTTGTCAGTAGGACAATCTTGCGCCCAGATCCATTAATGGTGAGACCAATAGTATGATCATGAGCTGCAGAACTATGATGGCGATCATGGGCGAAAAATCAAAACCACCCGCTGGAGGAATCAATCGTCGCGCCGGTTTTAAAATCGGCTCACTTAACTGATACATGATTACCGTAATTGGATTATAAGCGCCCGGATTAACCCAACTGATCACAATCTGAATAATGATAATAAACATGTGTACGTAGATGACTGTTTTTAATAGGTTCGCTATTATCAAAACAAACAAGCCCGGTGGTGCCGGGACATGACTACTGCTTACCAATGCAATCATGATTATTTCTAATCCTTGCAGGATTAGTAGAAAGATTATTGATGGCCAATCAATACCGAGATAACCCGGGATAAATCGTCGCAATGGCTTTATAACCGGATTCGTTATCTTGACCAGAAATTGAGATAGAGGATTATAAAAATCAGCTCTAACTCGTGCTAACAAGTAGCGTAGTAACACCGCTAGGATATAAAGACCAAAGACGATCTCTATTAGATAAAGAGCAGCTTGTGCAAAATAATTACCACCCATACTTATTCACCTAATAATTGAGATAACTCGATAGAGCGTTCTTTAGCTGCGTTCATAGCTTCTTGTACCAATTCTTCTAGCTTACCCTGTTGGAATGTATTCAATGCCTGCTCTGTTGTACCACCGGGAGAGGTCACTTGTTTTCTAAGCTCTGCAAGATCAGAAGCAGATAACAATGCCATCTTCGCTGCGCCGAGTGCTGTCTCTATGGTTAATAACCGTGCATGCTCATTGCTTAGCCCCATGTCCGTTGCCGCCTTTTCCATTGCTTCCATAAAATAGAAGAAATACGCAGGTCCACTGCCGGATAATGCCGTTACCGCGTCCATCAGGTCTTCTGTATCCAGCCAGATCGCTGTGCCTACAGAGCGCATCATGGCTTCAGCCGTATTCTTCTGCGTATCAGTTGCATGCTCATTGGCAAATAAAGCGGCGGCACCTGCTTGAATCAAGGCGGGCGTATTGGGCATAACTCGAATAACCGCAGCGGGTTCTTCTAGCCATTCAGTCAGGGAATCGAGGTTTATCCCAGCAGCGATAGAGATTAGCATCTTCGAGCTACCTTTTACTGAATTAGCAAGATTGCTGACCACCTGATGCATTACCTGTGGTTTAACAGCGAGGACAATAACATCAGCATTGGCTACGGCCTCTGCGTTATTCTCCAAAGTGCTTATACCAAATAGTTGGGTTATATTTTGACGTTGCTCCGCATCAGGATCCGTAGCCAATAGGCGTTCTGTTTTGATGCCATTGTTAATTAGCCCGCCGATCAGGCTGCGTGACATGTTGCCGCAGCCGATGAATGTTATGTTGCAATTTTCCATTTAACTAAATTAGTTTTACGTTTTGAATTTTATTATGCCAGTTTATCAATTTGTTTGTTTTGTTGCATTGCGCGGGCCAAATAGCGCAGTACCAATGCGAACGATGGTAGCGCCTTCTGCGATTGCCGCTGTCATATCCTGAGTTGTCCCGATAGAGAGTGTGTCAAGCTCAGGCCTAGATATACTCAATTTCTGTAGTTTTTGATTTAAAGTCGAAAAAGGGATTTTTTGATCTTCGAAGTTGCTCGCTGGTGCTGGTAATGACATCAAACCGCGTACTTTTAATCTCTTAAATTGCTCAAGCTCCTCTATAAAATCATCAACCTCGTCCAATATGATGCCTGCCTTACTATCTTCGCCGCTGATATTGATTTGTACACATATATTTAATGCTGCCAAGGACTCAGGTCGTGTTTCATTCAGGCGTCGAGCTATCTTGATCCTGTCTATGGTATGCACCCAATCGAAATGGTGCGCAATCTGGCTGGTTTTATTTGATTGGACTGGGCCTATGAAATGCCAAATTAGGTCTGGATTATCGATAGCATCAATCTTTTCTAGCGCTTCCTGGCAGTAATTCTCACCGAAATGGCGCTGTCCTTCGTTTATAGCGGCCATAATCTCATCAACGTTTCGTGTTTTACTGACCGCCAGAAGACAAACAGATGACGCACCACGTTTAAAGCGTTTTTCTGCTAGGCTTATCTCATTGTGTATATGCGCAAGATTTTCGATAATTTTCATAAAAAAGAGGCTATTACAGTAGTCTATAATTTAAAATATCAGTAAGATTGATAAAGTATTAGGGGTGAAACAATAATAATAGTCACGGTTTTT
The DNA here is from genome assembly GCA_021773235.1 of Gammaproteobacteria bacterium. Classification (GTDB taxonomy): domain Bacteria; phylum Pseudomonadota; class Gammaproteobacteria; order Eutrophobiales; family Eutrophobiaceae; genus UBA7359. The sequence continues at coordinate 51,219 of JAJFKL010000030.1, forward strand.
CAATTTCACCCAACTTTGCATGTAGAAAACATAGAATAATATTGCAACATGCTTAGTCAATTATGTCATTACCTAGTGGGAGGTATAAATGGATATCGGTGAGCTCTTAGCCTTCGGTGTAAAAAATGGTAGTTCGGATCTGCATCTATCGGCAGGCGAACCCCCTATGATACGTGTTGATGGCGATATGCGCCGCATCAATGTTCCGACTATGGATCATAAAGATGTGCATGACATGGTTTATGACATCATGAACGATAAACAGCGTAAGGATTACGAAGAGTTCTTGGAATGTGACTTTTCATTTGAAATTCCTGGACTGGCACGTTTTCGTGTTAATGCCTTTAACCAGAACCGTGGTTCTGGTGCTGTATTTAGAACTATTCCCTCTGAAATCCTTTCGCTCGAACAACTCGGCGCGCCTGGTATCTTTAAAGAAATCTCGGATACACCTCGTGGTGTGGTGCTGGTGACAGGACCAACCGGTTCGGGTAAGTCAACGACACTGGCGGCAATGGTGGACCATAAGAATGATTCCGAATACGGACATATCTTAACGGTTGAGGATCCAATCGAATTTGTACACGTTAGTAAAAAATGTCTGATTAACCAGCGTGAAGTGCATCGTGACACACTCGGATTTAACGAAGCATTGCGTTCAGCACTGCGTGAAGATCCCGATGTGATACTGGTTGGTGAAATGCGAGATCTGGAAACGATTCGATTAGCATTGTCAGCTGCTGAAACAGGTCACTTGGTATTTGGTACTCTGCATACCAGTTCTGCGGCAAAGACCATTGACCGTGTTGTCGATGTATTCCCAGCAGCGGAAAAAGATATGATCCGTGCGATGTTATCTGAATCACTGAAGTCGGTAATATCACAAACATTATTAAAAAAACAAGGTGGCGGTCGTGTTGCCGCACATGAGATCATGATGGGTACCCCTGCAATTCGTAACCTGATCCGCGAAAACAAGATCGCTCAGATGTATTCAGCTATCCAAACAGGACAACAGTTTGGCATGAAAACATTAGATCAGGATCTACAGCAACTTGTGCAGAAGAATGTGGTAACACGTCAGGAAGCCCTGTCGAAATGTGCAAATAAAGATAATTTCTAATTACAATTATTAAGTAATCCCTGATTCAGGAGAGGTCGAATGGAAAGAGAACAGGCGATAAAATTCATGCGCGATCTTCTCAAGCTAATGATTGAGAAGGGAGGTTCCGATTTATTTATCACAGTTGGCTTTCCACCTGCGATGAAGGTTCATGGCAAGATGACGCCAGTATCCAAAACCGAACTTACACCTGAAAACACCAAAGCACTCGCTTATGCTGTCATGAATGACAAGCAGTTGAAGGAATATGAAGCGACCAAAGAATGTAACTTTGCTGTTGCCCCTGTCGGCATAGGTCGATTCCGTGCCAATGCGTTTATCCAACAGAGTTTTTGTGGCTTGGTTATGCGTGTTATTGAAACCGATGTGCCGAATCTGGATAAACTCGGATTACCAGAGGTTTTGAAAGACGTGGTAATGACCAAGAATGGGTTGGTTATTATGGTGGGTGGTACTGGTTCAGGTAAATCGACATCATTAGCGGCTATGCTCGATTATCGAAATGCCAATACTTATGGTCATATCATTACGATTGAGGATCCAATTGAGTACGTACACCCGCATAAAAACTGCATCATCATGCAGCGTGAAGTCGGTGTCGATTGTGATGATTGGGAAATAGCGTTAAAGAATACCTTGCGTCAGGCACCCGATGTAATTCTATTGGGTGAGATACGAGACAAAGATACCATGGAATTTGGAATCGCCTTTGCGGAAACAGGTCACTTGGCAATGGCAACCTTGCATGCGAATAGTTCTAACCAGGCATTGGATCGTATTATTAACTTCTTCTCAGAAGAACGTAAAATGCAGTTGTTGATGGATTTATCCCTCAACCTAAAGGCGGTTATCTCGCAGCGCTTGCTAAAAACAGTCGATGGTAAGGGTCGTGCTGCTGCGATCGAAATCCTACTCAATTCACCCTTGATTTCAGACTTGATCCTAAAGGGAGAAGTGCACGAGATCAAAAACATCATGTCTAAATCAAACGAATTGGGAATGAAGACCTTTGACCAAGCGCTATTTGATTTATTTGAAGCAGACAAGATTAAACTTGAAGATGCCTTACGCTCGGCTGATTCGATGAATGAATTACGTTTACGCATAAAACTTGAAGGAAAAGCCGCAAAAGGAGGCGATGCATTAGAAGGATTAGACCATCTCAGCCTCGAAGAGACGGAAGAAGATTCTGGCATGATGCGTTAGTCGATCCGATTATTTAATAGATTGTTGAAGACATAATAAGAAAAGGTAACGTTAATACCCCATGGATATAACACCTTATTTAAAACTGATGGTTGAAAAAGATGCCTCCGATCTTTTTTTGACGACCAACTCCCCAATCAAGGTCAAGATTGAAGGCAAGGCCACTCCGGTAGGCAAGACGGTATTAACTGCTGATCTGACCCAGGCCGCAGCCTACGCAATAATGAATGATCACCAAAAAAAGACTTTTGAAGAAACAATGGAATGTGACTTTGCTATTCCTCTGGAGGATAAAGCCCGGTTCCGGGTCAATGTCTTTCGCCAAAGAGGTGCAGTTGGTATGGTCCTACGCCGCATTCCGAATGAAATTCCGACCACAGAACAGCTTGGTGTTCCTGATATATTAAATGAACTTATTGAGAACAAGCGAGGACTGATCCTGATGGTTGGAGGAACCGGTTCCGGTAAGTCGACCACCCTGGCGGCGATGATCAATCATCGTAATACTACTATGTCGGGGCATATATTAACCATCGAGGACCCGGTCGAATTCAGTCATCCAAATATCAAGTCTCTACTTAATCAACGCGAGGTCGGTGTAGATACGCAGTCTTATGCGAACGCACTGAAGGCCTCTCTTCGTGAAGCACCAGATGTGATTTTAATCGGTGAAATTCGAGACAGGCTAACTATGGAGGCTGCACTTGAGTTATCTAATACTGGCCATCTGGCAATATCCACCTTGCACGCGAATAATGCGAACCAGGCCATGGAACGCGTGATTAATATGTTTCCACAGGATTACCATAAGCAATTATTTATGGACTTGTCATTGAATGTTCGAGCAATAATTTCGCAACGATTGGTATTGGCAGTTGATGGAAAACGGTGTGCAGCGATTGAGATCCTGATTAATACGCCACATATAGCAGAACTTATTCTCAAGGGTGAGATAGATGAAATTAAGGAGGCCATGGATTCAAGTGGACAAAGAGGCATGCAGACTTTTGATCAGGCGCTATTAAATTTATATAAAGAAGAGCGTATAGACTTGGAGGAAGCATTGAGAAATGCCGACTCAAGAACCAATCTTGAGAATAAGATTAGTTTTGGTTAATAAAAAATAAAATTCAGCTATAAAAAAGGGGCTATATGCCCCTTTTTGCTTTAATAAAACCAGAAAGTTGCCGATAGAAGGTGTATAGATATCGTTAATTCAGGGTTTTGAGGTTTTCATTGAGAGAATTTATCCGACATCCTACGTCAGTGCCTTTCCAGCTTGATATGCTGGATGGTGAGATTAATCATGGCATTAATACTTTAAATAATGTCAGTTTTGGTGGTGTCGCTTGTATATGTTCTGCGCCTATTAAAGAAGGCACGACGGTTAAAATGAAAATAGAATGTGTTAATCCAAATTTTGAAATAACCGGTAAGGCGGTTTGGTGCCGCTTAAAAAATGATCTATATGAAATTGGAATAGAGTTTATTGTGAGCAAGGATCAAGTATTTCATCTACGCATGATCGAGCAGATTTGCCATATAGAACATTATCGACATGAACTGTTGAAGAATGAAGGTCGAAAAATTGATAGCGAGGAAGCTGCAACAGAATGGATAGAGAAATATGCGGGTAATTTTCCAACGGCATAAACAAACAATATTATGGATAAGAAAAAACATATCCCTCTGACAGGGTTTCAAGTACTCAATAGCGCTTCATTAAATAAAGGTACTGCCTTTACTGAAGAAGAACGTGAGCAATATAACTTGCGCGGACTTTTGCCGCCAAAAGTTGTCTCATCTGAAACGCAATTGAAAAGAACACTCAATAATCTACGCCGGACGCATGATGATATAGAAAAATATATTTTCCTAACCGCATTGCAGTCACGGAATGAACGCTTGTTTTATAGGCTAGTGATTAATCATATCGAAGAAGTCATGCCTTTAATCTACACACCAACCGTTGGTCAGGCGTGTAAGGAATATGCGCATTTGTACCGTAGGCCAAGGGGTATGTATATCACCGCAAATGACAAAGGTGACATCAAAGAGATATTAAATAATTGGCCCTATAAGGATATCAAAGTCATCGTTGTAACTGATGGTGAACGTATACTAGGCTTAGGTGACTTGGGTGCTAATGGTATTGGGATACCAATAGGAAAATTAGCTTTGTATGTTGCCTGTGCTGGTATCCCACCGCATCAATGCCTACCCATTATGCTCGATGTCGGCACCAACAATGTTGAGTACTTGCACGATGACTTCTATCTTGGTTTAGCTCAAAGCCGAATAACCGGTGATGAGTATAATGATTTTGTCGATGAATTTGTTCAGGGCGTAAAAGAAGTCTTTCCACAAGCCTTGATTCAGTTTGAAGATTTTCTAACACCCAATGCGTACACCCTATTAAATAAATATCGCGATGAAGTGCTTTGTTTTAATGATGATATTCAAGGTACTGCAGGTGTTGCTCTAGCAGGCGTGTATGCAAGCACGCGAATTTCAGGATTAAATTTCAAAGACATGAAGATCATGTTTCTGGGTGCAGGTTCCGCAGCAACGGGTATAGCAGATTTATTATGTTATGCCCTGCAGCAAGAGGGTTTGTCAGAAGAAGAAGCTAGAGAACGATTATGGTTTGTTGATGTAGAAGGCCTCGTTGTAAAAGGCCGTAAGGGATTGATGTCGCATAATAAACCTTATATGCATGAGCATGAACAACTTGGATTTATCGATGCGATTAATGATATCAAACCCAATGTATTGATAGGCGCAACAGGTGCCCCGAATACCTTTACGCGAGGTGTCATTGAGGCTATGTCCAGTGTAAACGATCGACCAACGATCTTTGCGCTTTCCAATCCCACCTCGCGTGCTGAATGCACCGCGTTAGAAGCCTATGAATGGAGTCATGGCAAAGTCATCTTTGCCAGTGGCAGCCCGTTTCCTGCACTCGATTATGAAGGTAAGAAGTACACGCCGGGACAGGGTAATAATGTCTATATTTTTCCAGGGATTGGCCTTGGTACAATAATTAGCAAAGCACTCGTTATTACTGAAGATATGTTTTTGGTTGCGGCAAGAAAATTGGCAGAACAAGTTAATCAGGAAGACCTTGATAAAGGCATGATCTACCCGCCATTAAATACCATACGCGAAGTCTCATACAATATAGCCTTGGCCGTTGCTGAAGATGCCTATGAATCAAAGGTTACAGACTCTGAAAGGCCTGATGATCTGGAAGAGAGGATTAGGAACTATATGTATGACCCAGACTATTAAAAGCGCATTTTAAGAAGTACCTTTTAAAATATTTATAATATTAATTTCAAAAAGTTTATATAGACTAACTATATGAACATATTTAAATCTCGACGACAGTTTTTACAATACGCCATGCTTGGACTAAGTAGTGTGGCAATTCCCTCTCTGGCTAAAACAGACAAGCGTAATGCTATTGGCTTAATCAAAGAAACCTGGCTTGATAAAAACCTCAATATCGAAATACCTAAAGGCAGTGTCATTCGTCAAATTGCACAATCAAGCCTGCCGGTAATTAATAATAAAACGTTTCTTTGGCATAGCGCGCCCGATGGTGGTGCCTGTTTCGCAACAGAAGATGACGGTTGGATCTATGTCTCTAACAGCGAAATGAAAAATAAGAAAGGCGGCGTTGGTGCAATCAGATTTAACAATAAAGGTAAGATTGTTGACGCTTATTCCATTCTAAATAATACATCACGTAATTGTGCCGGGGGTAAGACGCCGTGGAATACATGGTTATCTTGTGAAGAGTCAGGAGACCACGGGCAGGTCTATGAATGTGACCCTACAGGCCAACAAACCGCAATAGTTCGACCGGCTATGGGGAGCTTTAACCATGAAGCAGCGGCAGTAGATCCACATAGCGGTTATGTTTATCTAACCGAAGATCTAAGGGATGGTTGCTTTTATCGCTTCAAGCCAAACAGTAAAAATAACTTATCCGGAGGCACACTTGAAGTTGCGGTGCCAAACAAAAATGTATTGTCATGGAAAAAAATAGACGACCCCTTAGCACAAACAAAACCGACACGTTACCAAGTGATGGAAGCTGCACGTTTTAAAGGTGGCGAAGGCATTGTTTATCACAACAAGCAGATATTCTTTACAACAAAGATCGATAATATTGTTTGGGCATACCATACCCAGACCTATTTAATTTCTAAGGTCTACGATGCAGCCGATTATCAATTACCTTTACTCTACGGTGTTGATAATATCGAAGTCTCTCAATCAGGTGAACTGTTGATCGCTGAAGACGGTGGCAATATGCAGATCATTGCTTTGGATCATAACTATGAACCGCATGTGCTTGTTGATGTCCTCGGACAAGACAGATCAGAGATCACCGGCCCTGCTTTTTCGCCAGATGGTAAACGTTTGTATTTTTCTTCACAGAGAGGGAAAACAGGTAGAGATAAAGACGGGATAACGTATGAGATTACATTTTCAAATTAAAAATACATCATAAAAAAGCCCGGATAAACCGGGCTTTTTAATATTACAGCTGTAAACGAATTATAGACTGCCTTCGTTTTCAGAAAGATAAGCAGCAACGCCATCAGGGCTTGCTTGCATTCCTTTATCTCCTTTATTCCAACCAGCAGGACAGACTTCGCCATGCTCTTCGTGGAATAAGAGAGCATCAACCATGCGGATCATTTCATCAACGTCACGACCTAAAGGAAGATCATTAACCACCTGATGTCTGACTACACCATTGGTATCAATCAAGAAAGAGCCACGATAAGCAACTGCGCCATCAGGTGTTTCAACATCATAGTCTTTACAGATGCCGTGCGTCAGATCAGCGACCAACGGATAAGCAACTTCACCTATACCGCCGTTATTTACTGGCGTGTTACGCCATGCGTTATGGGTAAAGTGAGAATCGATAGAAACACCTATAACTTGAGTATTACGTTTTTCAAATTCAGGGATACGCTTACTAAAAGCGATTAATTCAGATGGGCAAACAAAGGTGAAATCCAATGGATAAAAGAAGATAACAGCATTCTTGCCTTTAATTTGCTCTTTCAAGTTAAATGCATCAACGATAGTGCCATCGGCTAATACAGCTGGTGCAGTAAAATCAGGCGCTTCACGGCCAACTAATACAGACATTACTAATACTCCTTAGAGATGTTTTATGGGTTTGTGTTGTTAAAGGTAGAGAAACTAATTTGAAAGGAAGCTTATAATTACAGTCTCATACTAAATAACGAGACGCATTATTACAGAGTTTGATTGTTATTAGAATAGATCTAAAAAAAGAGATGACTATTTGTCCAGTACAAATAGTTTGATTAAAGAAGGACTTATCTTAACTGGCTATCTTTACTACCACGGCGATTAATACCGGTGAAGGCAACCTTTTTCTTATCGAGTTCAGATTGGCAATTAACACAGAAACGAACACCGGGAATGGCTTCTCTGCGTGCTTGCGGAATTTCAGCATCACATTCTTCGCAATGCGTTAAGCTCTCGCCCACAGGCATTTCGCTACGTGCTTGCTTAATGGCATCTTTGATGCTCGCATCGATTTGTTCTTGAACGGCTCCTTCTGGAGCCCAACCGGTTGCCATGTTTTTTCCTATTTAATGGTGTTTTGTTGTAATTGGATTATTAAAAGTAGGTTAAATTTGGGGATTGTGCAACTTTGTTGCATGAATTTGGATTATTCAGTTCTTTTTAGCTTAGTTTTTCGTCTGATGACGAGTTACTTTTCTTTGCGTGATCAAAGAAAAGTAACCAAAAGAAAGACCACCCCAATAGCTTGTCCTGGGGATACCCTCATCCTTATTCCATTTTAAACGGCCCGCGTATAGACGACGTCCCTGTCGCCAATACGCTTTCGCAACATCCATGTTGCTCAACCATTTAAAATGGAACAAGGACGAGGCAAGCAATAAGGGGGAGATTAACGATTTAGCTAAGGGGCAACGCTTTGCACTGTTCCGTTATGCTTTGCTGAGGAGGTGGGCTGTTATCGGGTTAACTGTGTACGACTGCATGGACGCAGGAGGTAGAGTAATGTCGGGAGCAATTACCGAGGACGCACAGTTAAGTGCATTAGGACAGGATGTCCACATGCGCGACCCGAATAACAGTACGCCGACGAGGGGAGCCGCTAGGCCAAAGTATCCGGGTGCCTTTCTCTTTGGTTACTTATCTCTTGGGCATGCAAGAGAAAGTAACTCGACGTAAAAGGCGAAAACTATTTATAAAGAAAACTAAGAATATAGGGGGGCACACTCATTAGACAAGCCATCCTTTTTTTTCTGCTTTTTTGGTATACCAAATCAAAAATGTAGCAACTACTAAGGGCAAAACAATCATCATAATAATTTCGAAAGGGTTAAATTTGATTGTCGTGATCGAAACATTAATTGTATGAATCATTGTTACTATGATCCCAAGTAATGAGGCGATAAAGAAATATAATGCAGTTGATTTTCTAAATAGAAGTAATAGACAACCAAGAGATCCAATAATAACGCCAATTCCAAAGCCTGCGGTTGCCCATATGGGTCGACCTTCTATGATGGCGCGATGTGTTTCTGGGAATGCAGCAAGGGCTTCTGCGGTTGCATTTATTTGCCAGAAAAAATTCGCGCTGCCCATAACATTCCAAATTAGCATAAACACACTGATTGCCCAGAAACTCCAGTGAACTTTATTGTTGCTGTTATCGTTCATTGTTTTTCTCTCATATAAATAAATTGATGATTTATATTTTGAATTATCATAAAGGCTCAGACCCAAATAATATTTTTACTTTAAAATAAATCCACGGTCTTTTAGATATGGATTCATATGTGGCCTTGCTTCTTTTACTAGCATGTCTGCGATTTTTTCGCTCCACGCCGTTTCTTTTTTCCCGTTGGTTCTGCTTCGATAGTATTCGCGGACTTGTTCGTCGTATTCAGAAATGGCTGTTGTATCGTTATCATCTTGATAGTGGTCAGTTTTTAAAACAACTGATAATGGCAGCCTTGGTTTCGTTTCCGGGTCTTGTGCGGGATAACCTAGGCACATTCCAAAGACTGGGTAGACTAATTTTGGTAGCTCAAGCAGATCAGAGACTTCTGCAATGTTATTACGGATGCCGCCGATATATACACCCTCAATACCTAGTGATTGTGCTGCTGTCAGTACATTTTGGGCAAACAATGCGACGTCCACGGTCGCAGTTATAAACTGTTCTGTGTAGCCGGCTTCCATTTTACTATTGTGCATATCACAGACTAATTTATGCCGATTCATATCAGCACAAAACACGAGAAATCTAGATGCATGCTCTACATACGGTTGACCACCGGCTAAGTCGACTAACAGTTTGCGTTTGTTTTTATCTTCAACTTGAATCACGGTGCAGGCTTGGATAAAACTGGATGTCGCTGCTGCCTGACCACATTTAATCAATTCTTCAAGTACTGTTTGTGGAATAGTCTGGTCGGTAAACTTGCGTACCGAGCGATGCGACTGTAATAAGGTGATGACTTCGTTCATGATAATTTCTGTATTTCCATTAGTCGACTGTTGTGATGGTAAGGTCTATCTGATTCTGATTGGTATTGTTACTGGATTTTTAATATTACCCGATACAGTTCATGACCGCTTACATAATACTTCTTCTCAAATAGATTAATAAACCCATTGAAACCGGCTAATAACAGGTCTTGGTAATTTCATAAGGTTTATACTAGTTAATTTCAAAATACTGGTTTATATTTTAATCAATAACATTATTTAGATGATGTCTTATTGCAGATGGAATATTTCAATGCATTGCTAGGTGGTTTGGGGCTGTTTCTGGTAGGCATATGGTTAATGACCGATGGCTTGAAGCTGGCTGCAGGTGATGCATTAAAATCAATACTGCAAAATTGGACCAAGTCCCCTGTAAACGGCTTGGTCACCGGGTTTTCAATTACTGCTTTGGTCCAATCCTCAAGCGCAATCACTGTAGCGACGATTGGTTTTGCAAATGCGGGCCTGATCAATTTGCAACAGGCTGTCTGGGTTATCTTCGGTAGCAATGTCGGTACGACCATGACCGGATGGATAGTCGCGTTAATAGGTTTCAAGATAAATCTCGAGGCTTATGCATTACCCCTGATAGGCATAGGCATGATCATTCGCATGACCGGTGGTGAGAGTCGTCGTCTGGCGGTTGGCCAGGCGATACTCGGCTTTGGTCTGTTCTTTCTGGGTATCAGTGTCTTGAAAGAAACCTTTATGGGGCTGGGGGCAAGTGTACAACTTCCGAGCATGATGGAAGGTGATCTACAAGCCTTGATGATCTATCTCTTCATTGGTCTTGTCTTAACAACACTGATGCAATCATCGAGCGCGGCGATTGTGGTTACATTGACTGCCGCAGAAGGCGGCCTGATCCCATTGAGTGCGGCGGCGGCCACCGTTATCGGAGCAAACCTGGGGACAACATCAACTGCCTTAATCGCTGTTCTGGGTGCGACACCGACAGCAAAGCGGGTTGCAGTCTGTCATATATTGTTTAATGTCATCACTGCGGTCATTGCTATTATTATGATGTCGCCGATCTTATGGTTAGTCGCCTGGGTACAATCGTCCTTGAATATAGTGCCATCTATTTCTACAACCCTGGCCATATTCCATACAGTGTTTAATATCCTTGGTGTGATCCTGATGTTGCCCCTGGCTAAACGACTGGTGAAATTTCTACAGTTACAGTTCATTTCCAGAGAAGAACTTGCCGGTAAGCCGAAATACCTGGATAAAAATGTTATCACCATACCGGCGGTCGCTATCGATGCCCTGTTTAAAGAGTTAATCAATATTAACGAATTTGCTATTAGCGCAACGACGTCAATACTGAGTCAGGAAGACGCAAACTGTAGCAATCTCGATAAAGATACGGGCATTATAGTTAATCTAACGACCGAGGTGGGAAGCTTTATAGCAGGCCTAAGTAAACAGGATCTGTCAGATGACATTGCACATTCGTTACCAGAGATGATCCTGATTGCGCAACAATATGTATTGTTAATGGACTTGGCAAAAGATGTTGTCGCCCTGCAAAATAAGATACACGTCTCCGAAGAAGAACAAACCGTTATTGAAGCTATGACCAATTTGAGAAAGCTGACAGTGTATACATTAGAAAATACAATCTATAGCGAGGCTGATAAAAAAGATGAGGCCCTGAACAAGGCCTTTGATGAACTGGAAGATATGTACGAGGGTTTTAAACTGATTGTTTTCAAGGTTGGTGCAAAAGGTAAATTGGGAATGGTAACGGTTGATGCCATAGTACATCAGGCCAGCCTTATCAAGCGTATGGGCAAGCTCAGTATTAAATCAATAAGAGGCATGAATAAGATTGCAGAGTTGATGGAGATTACGGTAGAGAAAAATGATGATGGAATTGAAGAGGAGGCTGATGCATAAAAATATATAATTCAGATTTCGCCTAAAGGCGAAACCAATTTAAAGAAAAACTAGAAAGTAGAAACTCGATATAACTCGTGCCCACTATCATAATACTTTTTTTCAAATGGACTGATAAAATCAATTGTTTCAACACTATCCATTATCACATTTTTATTCGTTACTATTTCCATTGCTTGTTTATATTCTTCTGCATAGATCTGCCAATTGGTTCTTAATTCAATTTGATCACATAGGCTAATCATTTCCGGAAACACAGGATGGCCATGCCAGCGGCGTTTTAGTTGGTTTTTCTTTGGCCAAGGATTTGGATAAAGCAGATAGTGTTTTTTAATATTCCAGTTTGATTGTTTAATCATTCGCCAGATATCAATGACGTCGGCTCTTATCAATATCAAATTATCTTTATCATAAAAATTATCATTTGATATAAATTTATCTAGACGTTTTTCTGATTTGTCGATACCGACTATTAATGCATCAGTATTTTGTTTAGATAAAATGTGGCTGCTTTCACCAGTGCCACAACCAGAGTCGAGTATTATAGGCATGTCTAAACTATTTATTATTTCATTCGTTTTATGAAATATTTCAGCACTAAATGGCCGGTACGGTTTTCTAAACGAATTAGTTAGATGCTTTCTTACACTGTTTTCAAGATCTTTATGAACGGCGGTCTGGTTGCTGGTAACGATGCTTGACTTAGTGGTCATTAATCCGGAAGGGTACTTCTAAAAATTAGTATTTATTCGTGAGAGCGAGGAAGCACCGCGCACACGACTGCATGGATGCAGGAGATAGAGCGACGCAGGAAGCCAAAGCCGAGAACCGCAGTGTATAATTAATACATGAGGAGATCCTGCCCTGTGGGTATTCGAGCACGGAGCTGACGCGGCTTACCATGAATGATTTAGTATGGAACGGCATATTAATCGCGGAAAAAGACAATTTTAAGAGGTACCCTGAAATTGGATGACAGTCTCTGCTTCGAACACTGGGCCATCGACACAGACACGTTTCATAGCTGGGCCTTTGTCTGTTTCTATGAGTACGGTACAACCAGCGCAGCCACCAACGGCACAAGCCATGTATTCTTCCAAAGAGACCTGGCAAGGTAAGTCATATTCTTTTGCCAATTGTGCGACTGCTTTTAACATCGGTGTTGGCCCGCAGGTAAATATTTCGACTTCCTTACGCTCATCTTCATCAAGATTATCTAACCAATGACGAGTTAAGTCTGTTACGTATCCATTAAAGCATCCAGGATAATCTTGCAGACTGGTTAAACGAGAGGGTATGCCCCAATCATCCAGTAAAGGCATTGATGCAATTACATCCGATGGCATTTCTTTTACCATGATCTGTGATGGGCGGCTTTTGAATGGGAAGGGAATCTCAGAACCCATAATAACCAATGGGCTAATATCCTTTGCAGTATTTTTAATATGTTCTGCAAGAAATACCATTGGTGGAATACCTACGCCGCCACCGATTAACAATGGACGTTTCTTGTAGCCTTCCATTTTAAATGATTGACCAATAGGGCCAATCAAATCAATTTTGTCGCCAACTTTTCGTTTTGATAATAAATCTGTGCCTTGGCCATGTACTTTATAAAGAACATCGATGGTTTTGCTTTTCGGATTACTACGCATGATCGACATGGGTCGGCGCATGTATAAGGCCGGGTCGCATTGCATATGAATAAAATGACCGGGCTTGGCGTGCGCTGCTGTTTCTGGTGCGTGCAGTCGCATATGGTATTGCCCATCGGCATACTCGTCTTGCGATATTAGTTCTGCCTGCTCTACATAGAGCGTATTACGTGTTGCGGGGTGTTTCATCAATATTCCTGTTTTATAAATCTCAAAAATTGCCACAGAGGACACGGAGTGCACAGAGGAAAAAATTAAAAATAAAAGTATTTAGAGTTTAAATACTACTGTTCTTTATAAATAAAAATTTATGCTTTTTAATTTAGCTGTTCGTTTTTCTCTGTGCACTCCGTGTCCTCTGTGGCAGATTAATCTTGTTGAAATACAACGTTACCATTAAATAAAGTATGAGTGATTTGTCCGGGTAATTCCCAGCCTTTGAATGGCGTGTTTTTCCCGGCGCTGAGTAGTGACGCTTTATCAACGCTATTGCTGGAATCTAAATCGAGTATACATATGTCTGCATCACTTCCAACTGCTAGTGTGCCTTTATCAATGCCGAGTATATTTGCCGGCTGCGAGCTTAATACTGCGATCGCTTGTTCCAATTTTATTTCTTTGCGATTAACCAGATGTAACATCAGTGGCAACAAGTGTTCAATCGTTGAAGCCCCTGCTTCGGTTTGACTAAACGGTGCTGCTTTAGCATCGGCGTCGTGTGGTTGGTGATCAGAACATACTGCTGCGATGACGCCCTTATTAATGCCTTCTATCAATCCTTTACGATCACGTTCGTTTCGTAGAGGTGGTTGTAAGTGACAATCATTGTTGTAATCGGCGACGTCCATTTCTGTTAGGTGGAGATTACAAATTGAAACATCGGCAGTTACAGGCAGGCCTTGTTCTTGTGCTGTTGCAATCATAGATACACTGCGTGCACTTGATAGCCTACAGAAATGTGCTTTTACTTGTGTTTGTTCAACTAATAACAATGCACGGCTAAGTGCAATCGTTTCAGCAGTTTCAGGTATACCAGGAAGCCCAAGCCGAGTACTGACAGGGCCTTCATGTACAACACCGTTATTTTTTAGTGAGTAATCTTCTGCGAAAAAGAAAACCGTCAGTCCACAACTGTGTGCGTACTCGAATGCACGCCTTAATACCTCGGTGCTTTCAATCGGTGCGAGACCATTGCTAACGCCTATGCAGCCTGCTCGTCTTAACGTATCCATTTCTGCCAGATGTTCACCCTTCAAACCAAGTGTGAGTGCCGCTAAAGGATAGACATTGGTTCTGTTGGCATTGCGTGTGCGTTGATGAATCAGATCGACTACAGCTGTTGTATCTATAACCGGTTTTGTGTCAGGTGGACAGCAGATAGAGGTGATGCCGCTGCTATTAGCCGCTTGGCATTCAGACTGAAATGTTGCTTTATATGTATGGCCTGGTTCACGTAAGCGTGCGCAGAGATCGACTAGACCAGGTAAGACGACCTTATCTTTAGCATCGATTTGTAGATCACTTTCAAAACCTTCGGGTTCCTTTTTGAGACCAACGATTTTTCCATCAGCAATAAAGAGATCTTGTTTTCCATCTAGCGAATTTGCAGTGTCAATTACCCTGCCACCTTTAATAACGATGCGCATTACTTCTTGTCCCCCGAATCTTCAGGACTACGGCCCATGGTCATTGCCATGACCGCCATACGCACGGCGATGCCATGACTGACTTGTTGCAGGATGACAGAGCGTTCACCGTCGGCGACATCGGAAGCTATTTCAACACCGCGGTTAATCGGGCCAGGATGCATAACGATGGCATCTGGTTTTGCTTTTTCCAGTCGTTTGCTGGTTAGACCGTAACGTTGAAAGTATTCATACTCACTCGGCAACAAGGCGCCGCGCATTCGTTCTTTTTGCAGGCGTAACATCATCACTACATCTACCCCATTCAGTCCTTCATCCATGTCATGGAAAACCTGTACACCTAGGTTCTCAACATCTTTTGGAATCAGCGTCTGCGGCGCAATAATGCGTGTTTCAAGCGCACCCAGTGTACTCAAGGCGTGTATTTCAGAGCGTGCGACGCGTGAATGCAAGATGTCTCCAACGATTGCGACGCGTAGATTTTCAAAAGTTTTTTTATGGCGACGTATGGTAAACATGTCTAGCATTGCTTGAGTGGGATGGGCATGGCGGCCATCACCGGCATTGATGATACTAATGTGAGGTGCGACTTGTGTGGCGATATAATGAGCGGCACCACTATTGGCATGGCGCACAACAAACATATCGCAATGCATGGCTTCAAGCGTGTGTAGTGTATCGCTAAGTGTTTCACCCTTACTCGTAGCTGAGGTAGCGATATTCAGATTGAGAATATCAGCAGATAATCTTTTTGCAGCAAGCTCAAAGGTAGTGCGAGTGCGCGTACTTGGCTCGAAGAATAAATTGGCGATGGTCTTGCCGCGTAATAAGGGGACTTTTTTTACAGCTCTTTCGCCGACACTGGCAAACGATTCGGCGTGATCAAGAATACTTTGGAGTAATGATTGGCTAAGACCTTCTGTAGTAAGAAAATGCTTCAGGTTGCCGTTTTTGTCGAGTTGAATTTTGTTTCCAGTCATCCCGTATTTTGCGTTCCAGTATTTCTAACAGTATCTATTGATATAGTCAGTGGCTCTGGGCCAAGGAGCTTAACATGCTCCCCTGCTTTTAGAGCAATAGTTTTTCCAATTATATCAGCCTGTATTGGGAGTTCTCTGGTACTACTACGGTCAATTAATACCGCCAGAGTGACACTCGCAGGTCGACCATAATCAAAAATCTCATTCATAGCGGCTCTAATAGTACGGCCTGTGTAGAGTACGTCATCAATGAGAATAATATGTCGATCATTCACATCTACGGGTAATTGGCTAGGACTCACTTCCGGATGCATACCCAAGGTGCTGAAATCATCGCGATAGAATGCGATGTTTAACTCTCCCAGAGGATCTTTATATTCGAGTTGTTGATGTAATCGATTGGCTACCCATGCCCCGCCGGTTTTAATACCGATCATTAGTGGTGCAGCGTAGTTATTGGAAATGGTATGAGACTGGATGGCGGTCACCATCTCGCTTATTAATTGCTTAACATCCGTCTCATCTGACATGGGGCGCTAGTTTTCCCTATTTACCTCTGTTTGTCGATGATTCTGATCAATATTTTCGCTTAACCATGTCTCCAGAATCAGTCTGGCAGCGACGGCATCCAAATCGCGAGTGGATTTTAGTTCTCGTCTGGCTTCATAAGAGGAAAGTTGCTCTTCAACCAATTCTACCGGCAATTTAAATCGACCTTCCAATTGTCGTACAAATTTCTCTGCGGCATCAGTCATTTCTTGTCTGTCACCCTCCAGTGTAAAGGGGTGTCCGACTATTAATTTATTTGGTTGCCATTCTTTTATGAGAAGCTCAATTTTTCCCCAATTAGGTTTATTGTTAACAACCTTAATGATTTCTAATGCCGTAGCCGTAGCCGTAATCGTTTGACCAACTGCTGAGCCTATTCGTTTTTTACCGTAATCGAAGCAGAGCAGGGTCTGATTTTTCACGCGTGACCAATATCAAGAGATAGTTTTTCAATATCGATACCCATATGATCGACGGCGGTGTTCCAACATTGGTCGAAAGGCGTTTTGAATATAATTTCACTATCTGCTGGGCCAGATAGCCAGGCATTATCCATAATCTCCTGTTCCAGTTGTCCTTCGGCCCAACCCGCATAACCCAATGCGATGAGTGATTCTGTGGGGCCATCTCCAACTGCTATTGCTTCAAGAATATCCTTCGAGGTTGTTACACATATTTCGTCAGAGATGATGATTGATGAATCCCAATCGTTATTTGTTTGGTGCAAAATAAAGCCTCGGTCAGTATGGACTGGGCCACCATGAAAGATGGTTCTATTCTTGGTTTTCTGATTAGTGGCGGGGATATCCATCTGTTGGAAGATTTCACCAAGATCGATATCCAAGGGCTTATTAATCACTATTCCCATTGCTCCTTCTTCATTATGGGCACAGATATAAGTCACTGATTTTTCAAAGTTGGGGTCTTTGAGGCTGGGCATTGCTATTAAAAAATGACTGGTAAGATCTGTTTGCTGCATACTAAATAGTATTAGCGGTAATCCTGATTTCCACAAGTACTGTCTTTAGTGGATCTCTAAAAATGCACTATTTTTAGAAAGACCCTTTATCTAAAACCTTTATTATTTATAAATTGCCAAGTACGCATAATATGTAAAATATCTGTTTCGTCCTTGATGTGTTGTGGGAAGGCGCCATAAGGGGCTGCAAGTTCTACGATTCTAATGGCTGCATCATCGAGGACTTTTTCCCCGGAAGATCGGCGGATGGTAATTTCATTGATGGATCCATCCGGGTTCAAGGCGACATCCAGTACCAGACTGCCTGATAAGCCTTGCTTACGTGCTTGTTCCGGGTAGTTAATATTACCGACACGCTCTACTTTTGAGCGCCAGGCTTCCATATAGGCCGCATATTTGTATTCTTTTGTTGTCGCTGAGATAAATTTGCGTCTGGGGCGTTTTGCTTTTGCCTCCATTTTTCGTCGAATTTCTGCACTTAAAGAAGCTATCTTGAAACTGTTGGTTAATAACTCTGTAGCGGAGGGTGTTCTGGGTTTTTTGATTGTCTTTTTGACGCGTGTCTTTTTTTGTTCAGGCGTACTTTGTGTCTCGGTTGTTTTTATATCTTGGGTTTCAGCGACCTGTTTTTCTTTACTCGGTTTGTCCACTTTTTCAGCTAGTGAGTCCGGGCTTTTGATATCTTCAACGGCAATTTTTTCAACGACATCCTTTTTAACCGGAGCAGGATCGGGGACTTCAGCCTCAGCTGATGCCGGCTCTGGTGGTTGAGGCGGTTCAGCCTCAATTGGGGGTGGTGTTGTTATCTCGGGTTTTGGATCTGGAAAAGGTGCTGGCATAGGTGCCGCTGGATTCATTACTTCATCAACGTTACCACCTCCTTCAAGGTTGGCTTGGGCCAACATATCTGCTTCTTTGGGTGCAACACTCTTTTGTTGAACCAGCACGATCTCCATTGAATCGAAACGCGCGCGCGACCGGTCTTCCTCAATAAAAGTAATACCGAGGATAATCAAGGCATGGACCAAAATAGCGAGACTTAAGGTCAAGCCAAATCGATCTAGCGGGGTAATTATGGGTTCAACGGATTGTGCTGCTGCCACGTTTAATTTGCTTACCGATAGGTGAGTGAGTTATTACAATTAACAATGTTATTGTGCCTGTTTGTGTTTTTCCAAAACGTCCATCAGCTGTCCGCTGATATCGATATTATACAGGCTATCCAATTCACGAATACAGGTAGGGCTGGTGACATTGATCTCTGTTAAATAATCACCAATCACATCCAATCCGACGAAGAATAGCCCCATCTCACGAAGTTTTGGCCCAACTTGCTGGCAAATCCAGCGATCACGATCTGATAGTTCAACGCCTTTGCCAGTTCCTCCGCGCGCGAGATTTCCCCTAAATTCACCTTCAGCAGGTATTCTCGCGAGGGCATACGGGACAGGTTCGCCGTTGATTAACAATATCCGTTTATCACCCGCTGAGATTTCAGGCAGATATTTTTGCGCCATAACATAACTCGTTTGATTTTTGGTGATGGTTTCCAGTATGACCTTGGTATTTGGATCTGAGGCACAAACTCGAAAAATACCTTGTCCGCCCATTCCATCTAATGGCTTTATAATCGTATTTTCATGTTGAGCGACAAAATCGAGTAAGACTTCCATATTACGACTAACCTGGGTCGGTGCAATACAGTCAGGAAAGTGTGTAATAAAAAATTTTTCATTTACATTTCTAAGTGCTGACGGGCTATTTACGACAATGGTACCAAGCCGTTCGGCGTGTTCCAAAATGTAGGTAGAATAGATATATTCGAGATCAAAAGGAGGGTCCTTGCGCATTAATATTATGTCAAGACTAGACAATTCCTGAGTCCTTGCGTCTGATAAGGTAAACCACTGCTCAGGATTCTCTTCTACAGTGAGAGATTGTAGGTTTGCCATTGGCTCATCATTATTAATAAACAGATCTTTTTGCTCCATATAATGGATGTCCCAACCACGTTTCTGTGCGGCTAGCAGCATGGCAAATGAGCTGTCTTTTTTAAAATTGATCCCGCTAATGGGATCCATCACTATTCCGAGTTTCATTTGACTCTTCAATTTATTAAATGAAGCAACTATAAATTGCTTTCTGAAAAATATCCAAAGTGTATGATAATAAAACCAATTAACGCACTATTTAAACTATAACTTACAGTGAAGACACTAAAAATAGCGACACGTAACAGTCCACTTGCCCTTTGGCAGGCTGAGCACGTCAAACAACAATTGATAGAACTCCATCCAGACTTGAATGTTGAGTTGGTAAGCATGACAACAGAAGGCGACCGGTTTCTCGATGCGCCACTGATTGCTGTTGGTGGGAAAGGACTGTTCATAAAGGAACTCGAACAGGCCTTATTAAATGGAGAAGCCGATATCGCAGTGCATTCTATGAAGGATGTGACCATCGATTTGCCCGATGAGCTTGCCATGCCAGTGATCTTGAAACGTGAAGATGTGAGAGATGTATTTATATCTAACAACTATAAGCAGATCGAAGATCTTCCTGATGGTGCTGTTTTAGGTACATCAAGCCTGCGTCGTCAATCGCAAGTAAAAGCACTACGCCCTGAAATAGAGTTAAAAGACCTACGGGGAAATGTGGGTACGCGTTTGCGTAAACTGGACGGTGGTGAATATGATGCAATCATGCTCGCCGCTGCCGGTATCATTCGGCTTGGACTAAAAGAACGTATAACTCAATTAATACCGGAATCAGTATTGTTGCCTGCCATTGGACAGGGCGCTATTGGTATTGAATGCCGTGCCGGGGATTCTAAAGTCCAAGAATTGATTGCACCACTTAATGACCAGGAAACATCGCTTTGTGTTGAAACAGAACGGGCCTTTAGTCGCCGTCTTTTCGGTGGTTGTCAATTACCCATTGCGGGACAGGCTTCAATCAAAGGTAATCAGATAAACCTGGTTGGATTGGTTGCAAAAATTGATGGTAGTGAAGTGATTAAATCTGAGCTTAGCGGTGATATAGAAAAGCGTGATGAGATCGGGACGACATTAGCCGAAAGCTTATTAGAACGCGGTGCTGATGAGATATTAAAAGAACTCTTACACTAGTCGTGAGTGTATCGTTAGACAAAAAACGAATACTAGTAACCAGGCCAAAGCATCAGGCCGAGCATTTATGTGAATTAATTACGGCTAATGGGGGACAAGCTATTGCTTACCCGACTATCGAGATTCAGCCAGTAAAAGATCATGACAAAATACTTGTAAACAGTAACGCGCTTTCTGAATATAATTTTATCGTGTTTGTTAGTCGTAATGCTGTAAAGATGGCTTTTGATCATTATTTGAGTCTTGCTAGTCTGCCAGCGCACATCACAGTTTTTGCTATAGGTGCCGGGACAGCAGAAACGCTATCTAGTTTGAATATTAAGAATGTTATTCATGCTGGTACACAAGCCGACAGTGAGGCATTGTTGAATTTGTCAGAAATGCAGGAAGAAAGGCTGACGAGCAAAAAAGCGTTGATTATTCGTGGTGTTGGTGGACGTGAATATTTAGCGGATAATCTAAAAAGTCGTGGTGCATCAGTCGATTATGCTGAGGTGTATAAACGCTGTTTACCTGAATATGATGTTAAGGATAGCCATGAAATATGGCAAGATATAAAGCCTGATGCGACTGTCATTACCAGTAATGATGGGCTTAATAATCTGGTGCACCTGACACCAGAAACTGATCAGCCGCAATTATTTTCTACGCCTTTAGTTTTAATGTCGGCTCGAAGTGATAATCTTGCTAAAGAACTAGGCTTTGTCTCAGTTACGAGTACTGCCATAGATAAAAATGATGAAGGTCTTTTGTCAGCACTTTTAGACCTTGTAGGAGAATAGGAATAAATGAGTGAAGAAATAGAAGGCAAGGTATTGGAAGAAGATAATAATGAGCCTGTAATGACGGAAGAAGTTGCAACTAAAAAGAGTGGTAATAAGATAGTTTTAATTTTACTGCTGCTTTTTATTGTCATTTTTTCCGGCGCATTTAATTACGGCTATCAACAAATCGTAATACTCGAAGAAAAGCTAGCGTCAACAAACTCTATCGAAGAGCGCGTTCTTGCTGATGTCGATAATCGTATTAAACAATCAAGTTCTACTTTTCTTGAGCTCAGAAACAAACTGAATGAATTGACAACAAACCAGAAAATGTTGACGGATGCTGTTAACCAACCTGTCGAGCAGCAAATTCATATCAATGAAGATTATGCGCTTGCGGAAGTTGAACACCTATTAATCATAGCCAGTTACAACCTTCAACTCGATCACGATGCGGCAACTGCGTTAGCGGCTATGGAAGCGGCAGACTCGAGATTGAAAGGTCTGCGTGATCCTATGGTGTTAAGTGTGCGCGAGCAGTTGATCGCAGACATGAATGAGCTTAGATCATTAAATCAGGCAGACTTGAGTGGCTTAGGTCTGTTTTTATCGGATCTAATAAATCGTGTTGATCAGCTTCCTCTTAAAGAGAATGTTGTCGTGCAAAAACCAGAGATAGTTGCTGAACAAAATAAAGCGCAATCAGCAGGAATGAAAAATTTCTTTGTGCTGGTTTGGGAAGAGTTGAAAAGTCTGGTGGTAATAACGCGTGATACAGAAGTTAATAAGGCTCGCTTATTACCAGATGAAATATATTTTCTACGTGCAAACTTAAAGCTCGAATTAGCCAATGCCCGATTTGCTGTCTTTAATCGTGACACAAATAATTTACATGCCTCTATAGGCCACATAGAGACCTGGATAAATGAGTATTTTGATTTGTCAGATGCATCTGCTCAAAATATTTATGATTCATTAAACAAGATGAAAGGTTTGGAACTTGATTTTCCGCCTATGGATATTAGTTCATCACTTGAATCGGTTCGCGCACTCATACGTTCTCAAGATGAGACTAGTAGTGCAATTAATAATAATGAGTTAGAGCCGATACAATGAAATTATTGCTGTTAAGTCTGCTGGCTTTAATAACAGCTGTTGTCATAGGACAACTAGCAGGTTCTGATACTGGATACGTCATGATGACCATCTCGGGTTGGACAATACAAACCACAGCAACCTTGTTTGTTATTGCTTTATTTTTGGCCTTTCTCGCAACTTATTTTACTGTGCGTAGTTTGGTACGATTTTTTGAAATGCCAAAGGAGGTAAAGATCTGGCGCCAGCATCGACATCAACGTCGTGCTGAAAAATATCTGACTCAAGGTTTAATCAATATGACAGAAGGTCGTTGGAAACAGGCTGAACGCGATTTTTGTAAAGCGGCCCCTTACAGTCGAGCGCCCTATGTTAATTATCTTTGTGCGGCTCGTGCGGCACAGGAATTACATGCCGTTGATCGTCGTGATGAATATTTACGTTTGGCCTATCATAACAATCCCGATGCGAGTCTTGCTGTAGGTATCACTCAAGCAGAACTACAGTTAAGCGAACAACAAACAGAACAAGCGCTGGCAACTCTAAAGCACCTGGAAAACAAGCAACCAAACCAAAACCAGGTCAAACAATTATTATTAGAAACATATACTGATCTCAATGACTGGCAATCTGTATTGAATATAATTCCTTCTATTGAAAAAACCAGTCTCTATCCACGCGAGCAGATCCAGGCAAAACAACTTGACGCCTATGCGGGTTTGTTAAAGGAAGCTGGTAACAGAAAAGATAAGCAAACGCTAAACACGATATGGTCTAATATCCCACGTAAGTTAAAACTACATTTTTATTTAATTGAAGTGTATGTCACTGAACGACTTAAGTTTGATGATACTGCAGATTGCGAATTGTTATTAAAGTCTGCACTAAAACGTCAATGGGATAATTTGTTAGTACGATTATATGGGCTTGTAGTTGCATCTGACCTGGCAAAACAACAGGCTACGGCTGAATCCTGGTTAAGTAATCATTCGCGTGATGCAGTCTTGTTATTAACACTTGGTCGTATCTGTATGCGTAATCAATTGTGGGGTAAGGCAAGGGATTACTTGCGAGAAAGCCTCGATGTTCAGGCGAACCCAGAAGCATTTTATGAATTTGCCCGACTACATGAACAAGAGGGTAATCGTGAAGCAGCGGCTGAATGTTATGAAAAGGGTCTTACACTTGCGACAGGAATGTCTAGCGTAAATTAATTAGCAGCAAATTCAAATGAGTCTGAATATAGTTGCTCTCTAATTAAACCATTTGCCGGGAATGAATCAACAATTGCATTGATCATTGGTGGTGGTCCGCAGGCATAGATGTCATATGAAGATAAGTCGGCATGATCATTCAATACAGCGTCATGAACAAAGCCTGTTTTACCCGCCCAGCCATTCAATTTTTCAATCTCCGATAATACTGGATGATATTGAATATGTTCATTATTGCTTGACCATGCTTCAGCCATTTCATTGAGGTATAGATCGTCGACTGTGCGCGCACCCCAATAAAACTGGATAGGACGTTTGTGATTGCTTTTAAGTGAGTATTCAATCAGGCTTTTAACGGGAGCAAAGCCGGTGCCACCTGCAATCATTATAATAGGCCTATCCGATTCATGCAGTGTAAATTGACCTAATGGCCCTTCGATACGTAATAATGTTTTTTCAGTCAAATCTGTAAAGGCGTATTCAGAGAATAAGCCACCACCATAATGACGAATATGTAATTCCAGTTGTTGATCTTGATCTGGCGCGTTGGCCAAAGAGAATGAACGACGTTTGTCATCTTGCATAAGAATATCGATGTACTGACCCGCAAGAAATTGTAGTCGTTCTGTCTTTGGTAGTTCGAGTATTAAACGCATGACATCAGCATTAAGTTTTTCACATTTAGTCACACGACAGGGGAACTGGCGGATTTTTATATCGGTAGCAGTTTCCACAGTACGGGCCTTGATAGTAAGATCGCAATCTGCTTTTGCCTGGCACAGGAAAGCATAATCTTGTTTGATGTCCTTTTCTTTTAGCCCTTCAGGGGTTCCATTCGGGTAAGAAATATTTCCTGAAATTATTTTGGCTTTGCATGCGCCACAAACACCATCGCGACAACCATAGGGTAAACCATGTCCCTGACGTAAGGCGGCTTCAAGTATGGTTTCATGTTCTTCTACATCGAAGACAATATCTTGATCTGAAAGTTGAGCTTTATATGACATAACAAACTTTATGTTAACAGCAGGTCTTGCTGTAATGCGGTGAGATTAATTATTTAGGCAGACTTTTGCTACTGTTTAACCAACGAAGCAAAGGTTCCCATTGTTCGCGGTCATAATATGTTTTTGAAGGTGGTAATTCAAATATACTTAAACCTCGTTCTGCTGCATGAATATAATTCTGACTCTGTCGCAGCATCGTCATAAAGGGTAAACGTTTGCCATCAGGCAATTTTAGTTTATCCAGATAATATTCAAGTTTTGCGGCTATTAAGGTGTCTTCTCTTACACGATTTGCAACCGTTGCAATCTTGATCTTGTTATTAATAGATCCTTTTAGTGAAAACAGCTCATCAAGAAATCGTTCGGCTGCACGAATGTCTATTGGCGAAGCAATGACGGGCATTACCATGGTCTGCGCCTGGCTGAGAAATTTACTGAGTCTTTTGTCGGTGACGCCAGCAGGCGTATCCATGATCAGGATGTCTGTCTCTTGTGGGATCTGCAAACTACCTTTTGCTAATACGGCGTTATTAATAGGACTTTGCTTATCAGATCGTACATTAAGCCAATCCTGGCTCGAACCCTGAGGGTCACAATCTGCTAGCGTAACTTTTTTGCCACTAATAGAGAAATAGCTGGCGATGTTGGTTGCCAGTGTACTTTTCCCACTTCCGCCTTTTGGATTTAGAACCAGTATGGTGCGCATGAGGCTATTAAAACATTGTTATCAAATGATTGTAAATGAACATTTATACTTATATGAAGGTGCCCTTTTGGGTATATAACTTCATTATCAAGGGTGTCAGAATCAATTGCATGGCAAATATCATTTTTCCTGCAGGTACTACAATTGTCTCTGGGCCGGACATCATCGAGCCTTCAAGCATCTCTAACAGGTAACGAAAATCAACCTCGATTTTTTCCTGGTTTCTTATATGAATTACACTAAAGCTTTCATCATTATTGGGTATGTACTCTGCTGCGAACGGATTCGACGTATCTATCGTTGGCACGCGTTGGAAATTAATATCTGTACGAGAGAACTGAGGAGTAATGTAATGCATATAATCGTGCATACGATCCAGAATAAGCTTGGTCGCGTCTTCTGTTGAATAGCCTCTTAGTGCACGATCTCTATGGATCTTTTGCATCCATTCCAGATTGATGATTGGTGTAAACCCTATTAGCAGATCAACGTGTTGGCACACATCGACGTCATCAGTTACCAGACCACCATGTAGTCCCTCATAAAAAAGTAAATCAGAATTCTCTTCAATAGGCTCCCAAGGGGTTATAGAGCCAGGCGGTAAGCCATGCTGCGACGCCTCTTTTACATCATGAATGTAAAACCGACGTTTACCGGTCCCCTTCTCACCATACTCTCTGAATAATGCTTCCAGTTCGTAGAAAACATTGCCTTCGGGACCAAAGTGCGTCAGGTTTTCTCCTTTGCTCGCTGCTTCTGCGCTCCGTTTTTCCATTTCAGCGCGATCATATCGATGAAAACAATCGCCCTCTATATAAGCGGGGTTGATTCCAATCTTGCGAAACATGGTTTCAAATGCGTCTCTGGCGATACTGGTACCGGCCCCGGATGAACCGGTTACGGCAATTATTGGATGTTTGTGTGACATGTTGTCTAGATTATCCTCAGAAGAACGCAGCTTCTATGTTTTTTTCGTATTTTATTTAATCGCCTAGTCTCGACACTGTGATGGATTTACTATCGCAATGCATTGCACAATTCCACTCTCACGGGCATTATAAGCCATATAACACGCTGATTTACAAGGGGAATAGTTTGGGCTCGTCAATGAATACAGATATTATCTTATATCGTAGGCTGTTAAGCCATGTTGTTCCCTATTGGCGCGTATTTCTATTATCTATCATCAGCATGATAGTGCTGGCGGCGACTGATCCACTTATCCCGGCTCTAATGCAGCCACTTCTAAATGGTGCTTTTATTGAAAAGGATCCCCAAACAATAGCGACTATGCCGTTTTTGTTTGTTGGTTTATTTGTCATTCGAGGGTTGGCTAGCTATGTCAGTGGTTTGTCCTTAAATTGGGTTGCTAATAAAGTAATCATGGACCTTCGCCAATTGATGTTTGACCGATTGATTGATTACCCAACTTCTTTTTTTGATGCCAATCGTTCCGGCAGTTTAATGTCACGGTTTACCTATGATGTTACCCAGATAAAAGACGCGTCAGCCAATGCTATTTCAACACTGGTTCGAGACTCCTTATCAGTTATAGGTCTATTGGCATGGATGTTTTATATAGACTGGTCATTGGCCTTGATCTGCATGATCGGGGGCCCGTTTATCGGCATTATCATCTCAATTATCCGACGTCGTTTGCGTAAGATGAGTCGCAAAGTGCAGGACACGATGGGTGATATTCATCACGTCCTAGCAGAATGTTTCGACGCGCAAAAAGTGATCAAACTCTATGGTGGGCAGGAGGTTGAAAAACAACGGTTCTTTAAGACCATTAATGCGCATCGTCGTTTTTCCATGAAATTTTTAAGTGCTTCTGTTGCAACCGGCCCGGCGATACAAATATTTACTGCTTTTCTTCTCGCTATTATTATTTATGTCGCTACTCAACAGGCTAGTTCAAATAGTTTGCTGGTGGGTGATTTTGTCTCATTCTTTGCAGCAATAGCGATGATATTAGGCCCGTTAAAACGATTGGCTGGTGTTAATGAACATATTCAAAAAGGACTTGCCGCAAGTGAAAGCGTATTCAATATACTTGATACAGATATCGAGTCTCAATCAGGCGATAGGAATTTAACGGAAGTAAAAGGAAAACTTGAATTTAAAAATGTCTCATACCGTTACACCGAAGCAGAGACTCAGGCATTAGATTCAATCAGTTTAAAAATTAGACCGGGTGAAACCGTCGCATTGGTCGGTGAATCTGGTAGTGGCAAGACGACGTTGGCAAATTTAATTCCAAGGTTTTATGAGTTGGGTGCGGGCGCAATATTCTACGACGATATTGATATTAGTGAGTTGTCATTATTATCACTACGAAAAAACATCGCTTATGTTAGTCAGGACGTTGTGCTGTTTAATGATAGCGTTAGAAATAATATTGCCTATGGTGATGTAAATGATGCATCAGATGAAGCAATCTGGGCAGCAGCAGAAGAGGCTTGTGCAACAGAGTTTATAAATGAGTTACCAGAGAAGATGGATACTCTTGTTGGCGAAGATGGTACGCGTTTATCCGGTGGTCAACGTCAGCGCTTAGCTATTGCTCGTGCCTTGTTAAAAGATGCAAAGCTATTAATTCTGGATGAAGCAACATCATCACTAGATACACGTTCAGAGCGACACATTCAATCTGCATTAGAAAATGTTAAAAAAGGCCGTACATCGTTAATCATTGCGCACCGCTTATCAACAATTGAGAACGCAGATCATATTATTGTGTTAGATAAAGGACATATCGTTGAAGAAGGCAAGCATGATGATTTATTAAAACTACAAAATCATTATGCACGATTGCATCAAGTGCAGTTTCGGGAGAAGGAAGTTAATAGTAGTTAATGTTTTGATCTGCTTTCGCCTTTTTCGGCGAGTCACTTTTCTTTGAGTGGTCAAAGAAAAGTAACCAAAAGAAAGACCACCCCAATGCCTTGTCCTACGGATACCCTCAACATTCTTCTATTTCAATGGCACACGCATACGGACTCCTGTCCTAATGCGCTTTCGCAACATCCATGTTGCTCAACCATTGAAATAGAATAATGCTTCGGCAAGTCATAAGGGGGTTGATAGAGCCTACCTCATATGAAGTAGGTTAGAAGAACTTAAAGATCCTCTTTTATGTTGAATTGCAACAAGACCAATTGATATTAACAACGTCCGCTTTTCGTTATTGGCATAAATGTTAATATGCAGCTACCGACCCAATGCGGACATTACTAAATAAGAAAGTTAGATATGGAAAGTAGCAAGTCAGTATTGAGTTTTATAGGGAGAGAGGTTGGTTCAATTTCTCTTCTGTTAGCATTGTTTCAATTTTATGCAGGCCCATTTTTTCCTCATCCTACCTTAGAAGATACTGTCAGATGGTAGCGAATCAAAAAACGACACATAAACTAAACAAAGGAACATCGAATGGACTCAAGTACAACAAATAAGAACTCAACTATCACTGTTATCGCTTGGCTAGGGATGTTTATAGCTGGCTATGGTATCTATGTTTACGGTTCATACCTGTTTTTTTATATATATTTAGCTAATGATTTTTATAGTGAAGACTATGCAGATCAATTTACCGGATACGTTAAGTTTGTTTTAGAGAACAACGATTTCCTTGTTTACCCTTCGTGTATATTGGCGTTAACCGCCTTCATCGCTGCTATTGGTTTACTTAAACGAAAAAACTGGGCGCGGATTTTATTAGTAGCCTGCATTATTATTCAAATGGGCTTAATAATAAATGGCTCAGCTTTTAATTATCTATTGAAACAACAGATTGAGCAATTAAGGGCTAACATGACCTCTGATAGAAAATCTTATAATACTGAAAGCGTTGCAGAGATTGTTGAGCGAACAATCAGTATGACAGAGATTGATATGGGGAAATCAATCGAAAAAGGAAATGTGCGTACAGGTAAAGCCGATAAAAAATTACACGAAATTAAAATGAAACAACAATCGGTTGTAAGAATTGCTTACCTGGTAGAAATTGTTTTCCATATTGTTTTTTTAATCTTTCTCAGTTGGGTTGCTTGGAAATTAACGCGTCCCAACGTTATTACAGAATGTAACCAATCTTGAGGTGAATTAAATTGAATACTTTATTAAAAAGAATTTTTATTATCATTACACTTATTTTAAGCCAGCCTGCAGTGGCTGTTGAAGCAGAATTAACCGAAGTTGACTACAAAAAAAGTCTCCATGAACGTACATTGGAAGCGGAAGATCTTATTTATTCATGGCAAGGTAAAGACGCGCCTCTTCGGCGAGCTGCTAATTTACTTGAATCTGTTATCAAGGAAGATAATGACTATGCGCCAGCTTTAATACAATTGTCTCGGTTAGCCCGCAAAAAAAGAGTAGACCAGGCATCGGCTTATGCTAATGAACTGTTAAAGCGAGCTGAAGAGATTAACCCTGACGATCCTAATTTGATTTCTCAAAAAATCTATCTTACAGCTTCCTCTAGTAGGAATATTAAAGAAACAGAAAGGTTAGCAAAAAGAGCAAAGGAATTGGGCATCGTTAACGATCCATGGATTTATATCGGTCACGCTAAAGTGTATATGCTGAATTATAATTTTAAGCCAGCGGACACTATACTTCAGCAAGCAGTCGATTTAGGCCCAGGTAGTACTGAAAAACAACGAAACGGTTATATTACTGCCTTACAAGATCAGGTAAAAATTACGTATAACCAGTCAGACAATAAACGTTTACTTGAATTGGCAGAAAAAGCGACCAGCGCTGCATCATCAGATAATGCATGGGTTTGGGGGAATCTTGCAACTACAATGTATCGTGCGAATGAAATTGATAAAGGTATCGAATATTTCCGGAAAGCACTCTCTATTATGAATTATGGTCGTGCCAAACGTGAACTAGGATTAGCTTTGCATGCAAAAGCAGCGAAACTGGCTATGGAAAATAAAAAAAATGAAGCACAAAAAACATTCGAGGAAGCACTCACGTATTGGGATGATATTGAACTTGTACAACATCAGTTTAAAAACACTGACATTGAGTACTTAGTTGAGCATCATATCAGGCATTTTGTTTTCCCAAATAAAGCCTCGTTTTAATTAGGAGCGTCCGCTTCTGGCCGATTTGAGAGTTATTATGAGAACAACCCAAAGCGGACATATTAAAGAATGAAACTTTATGAAGAGAACTTTCAGGCTAGGATAAAGTATTTTTTCCCAGTCTGGCTGTTCCCCTTTCTTGCGATTTTTGCAGCGACTAATGAACAGTTAAATGGTACGGAAGAAACATGGTTCAATGAATCATTTATTCTCTGGATATTTTTTGTTGTTAACTTACCAGTAATGTATGGATGGATGTCAAGAAAGATACCTATAAGAGAAATGGTAATATTTTGGTGGCTTGGGCCTTTCGTTTTATGGGTAGTTCTTGTTATTCTGAAAGTAGAAATAATTGGAACATAACCATGTCTGCTTCTGGCCGAATGGAGAGTTAAAATAAAAATCGCTTAAAGCAGACGTAATCGAAATTAAGAGATCAGGGACTTGATATTTAACTACAGACTTTATCGCGGCCTGAATGCTTTGCTTTGTACATTGCTTTGTCTGCGTCTTCGATAAGTTGGTGAGGGTCATCATGAATTGTCATTTCGGCTACCCCAATTGATATGGTCACGCTTGGTAATGGCTGATCATCTTTGTCTGTAATGCTGGTTTGTTTAATTGCTTCGCGTAGACGTTCAGCAACTGTCACGGTGGACTTGATGTCCATGCCGGGTAGGAGCGCGAATAATTCTTCGCCACCATAACGAGTCACTAGATCTTCCGGGCGTAAATATTGAATGATGGTTTGTGATACGGTGCGTAGGGCGATATCGCCTGCCAAATGACCGTTCTTGTCGTTGTAATCTTTGAAGCTGTCTATATCGATCATCATGACGGAGAGTGCTTCATTGTTTTTATGACAGCGTTGCATAACGCGTGCTTGCATATTGTCTAGCCAGCGGCGGTTATAAAGACTGGTTAATGCATCAACGGTGGCATGATGTTCGTATTCTTTAAGCAAGCCTTTTATTTTATTGATAACAGAATTGCCATGGCGTAAGCGCTGTGACAAGACGACGAGTAAGTTGTTTGCGATCGCATGTGAACTGCCAATTAATGACCACATGACTTCTTCATCGATAACTAGTACACGCGATTCTTTAACAGCAGACACATAAGCTGATGCCGGTTGGTGATCAATGATTGAAATTTCGCCGATGCTTTGGCCTGGCTCAAGCACTGTTACCGGATCAGTGCAATCTGGTGTCAGGTGCACATTGAATTCGCCGGATAATATTAAATAAACATTGTCATTTATTTCTCCGGTTTTTATTAAGGTTTCACGATCAGCAATGTTTCTGATATTACAATCAGAGAGCAGCGGCATGATTGAGTTGAAGCTCACACCGTTAAACAATTCTTGTTCGCCAATATCTATTTCTGATAATGACGATGCCTTGCCGTCAATATTGTTGTTCAGCTCGTAGCTATCTTTTTCGGGGTGAAAGATTTTATTGCCGCCTTAAATTGTAATAGGTTTTTATTGTTCGAATAATATCGAATACTTATATATAAATCCGTTATCTTTTTTATTTCACTTTTAAGATCTTGTCGTGATATTGATACACGTTCAGCAAAATCAACCGGGCCTTCATGAGATTTTCTAGGCATTCCGGTCTTAGCCAACTTCTTACAGAAAATATCATAATACATTTTTGCAGGTTCAGTTGACTTGGGTGTTTTGTTAAATACATAAGCTGCAATAGCAGCAATTATAGTGCCAAGAAAAATAAAAAGTGTAAGCGTGAGTTGTTTCCAATCAATTGAATTAAACCCAAACTTTTTCATGAAAAGTTTTTGTCGTTCCGGGCCATAGCCTAATACCCATTGAGCCCATTGATAATTGATCATGTCGACAGTATTGCGTAGCCGTTGCCAAAGACGTATCGCTGTTTCGTTATTCTCAAGACCAAGCGGTATGCTAATGATAGCTTCAGGAAGAACATTCTCAATGCCTTCATTTATTCGTGTCGGTGACACGGCTGAGGTAGGGTCAATGCGAATCCAGCCCTTGTTTTCAAGCCAAACTTCTGTCCATGCGTGTGCGTCATATTGTCTTACGATTAAATAGTTTCCAACCGGATTGATTTCACCACCTTGATATCCCGTTACTACACGCGCCGGAATGCCAGCGGCACGCATTAATATAGTAAACGCAGAAGCATAGTGTTCGCAGAATCCCTGTTGCTTATCAAATAAAAATTCATCGACCATATCTTCAACCATTAAAGGAGGTTGTAAGGTATATACGAAACTTTCTTGTTTTAACCATTCAAGTGCGGCGTCAAGAATTAAACCGGGTTCTTTGAATTCGTCACGTAATTTTGACGCAAGCTCCCGGGTTTTGGGGTGGCTGAGCTCAGGTAACCTTAAAGCACGTTCCAGATCTGTATCACTCTTCGTCCCAAGGGTGTAAGAACTGTGGGAAGTTAATGTAAATGCCTTCCTCGCTTGTAGTAGTTTACGGGTTTTTAATTGATAGTCATGAGTCAGGTAGGTGTTTTCAGGTGGTGCTGAAACCATCTCAAGAGCAAACAACCACCTTTTGTTTGTCGGTTCGATGGTGACGTCATAGCTCAAAGGCTCACCAGTGAGTTCGATTGGTGCCGGATCTCTGCCCGATACAGATTTTCCGGTGATCCATTTACGTCCATCTGTCTGCCATAGGACTGGTCCACGCCAATATAATGAAAACTGCTCTGGAATTTTTTCTTCAAAGGTGACACGAAAAGCGACATCCCTTGATTGCACAAGTTTACTAATAGAGCCCGGTGACATTTGATCATCAATACCGGTGGTGCCAGTGTGAGCATCTTTGGGGAGGCCCCATAACGGACCATTGATACGCGGAAACAAAATGAACAAGACCAATAAAATTGGTATTGACTGTATCAAAAGTGACGATGAAAGTTTAAAACGTTGAAGTAGGGTGAGTTGTTCCTCTGTATCATTAAAATTAATTAAGCCGGCAGTCATAATAATGATCACAACCATCATATATGCCGCTGTTGGGATAGTCTGACTGTAAAAGAAATTTGTGATGATCAGAAAATAACCAAGATACGAACAAATGTAATAATCTCGCTTAGATTTGCTCTCAAAAACTTTAAGTGCTGCCAGCATTACTAATAATGCGACACCAACATCACGCCCAGCCAGCGTTCCATAATTACTATAGATACTAAAGACACCGCCAAGCATTATGACCAGGCGGACTATATTGATGGTGTTTTTTTTCTTTTCCCAGAACAAGGATAAACGCAGTGGAATATAAATACGCGCTACCAATAAACCGACATGTAATATTGGGATCCAGATAGGCAAACGTTGCCAATGTGGAAAGCTAGCTAAGGCAACTCCAATTGCCAGCCATAATACTTCATTAATAGTGAGCGCTCGTTGGTTCATTACTGATTTCCGTAACGTGCTAATGCTTCAAGGCAGTATTCTTTATGATGAGCGCCCAGGCCGG
Source organism: Gammaproteobacteria bacterium (assembly GCA_021773235.1). Lineage (GTDB taxonomy): Bacteria > Pseudomonadota > Gammaproteobacteria > Eutrophobiales > Eutrophobiaceae > UBA7359. Next base: position 85,331 of record JAJFKL010000030.1, read on the forward strand.
GATCAATTTTCTTGTCGGGGATTTCTAAGCCGTAATGTATCGATGATTTTTCGGCAAGCAGTATCCAATAGCATAATTGAGATAATCGAGACTCTACATCGTTGATGTATGAAACCGCATCCCAGCTCAGCATTAATGTTTGTGAACCTTTACCACTGAATTGCTTCACTAATAAGCCCTGCTCTCTTGCAAAAGCCTTCCAAGCTATAGAGTTAACTGGGTCACCAGCACGGTATTTTCTAAAACCAGAAAAATCATCTGTACCCAACTGCATTCCATAATCGACGTTTTCTTTTTGTAATACATTCTGTGGTAATTGTTTATTTCCCTTGGGTGCTGGATAAACCAGACAATAAAACTCAGGCTCGAAATATGCCCATGCGCTAAAGAGACCTAGAGGAAAATTTGTTGATAGCTTCAGTCGCTCCAACTTCAATATGCCACGTCTACTAGTTGCTACTGGGTAGTAGTTAGTCGATGGTTTGCCAGCTTTGACGCTAACAGAATCGATATGGTGTTGTTTTCTTTTGCGGAATAATTTTTTTACGGTTTCAAATGATTCTATTTGTATAGAGTATCTTGCCAAGCCTAGGCGATTATCAAGCTGTATAGGAAATAAAGCTTGTTGCTCGGCAAATACGGGTTTGGGTGTCGTAGAGGTGAGTATCAAGCCTGTAAGATTACGATAAGTATTAATCATACAGACCAAGCCGAGGCTGGCTAGTAAGAAACAAAGCATAAATGCCATGCTGTTGTTGTAGTTTATGGCGCCTAACAACATAACAACTAGCATCACTGCATATAGCCAGCCTTGGAGTGTAGGAAAGATGTAGACACGTTGGCGTTTAAGTTGATTTGATAATATTCCGATCCTGCCTGAAGGATCAGTAGGTAGGCGTTCTAATACAACCGACATTCCCATTAGAGCACCTCTAAAAAATCACAATTTTTAAAGCCGCTCATAAAACCTTTAAGGAATAGGAACGTTTTGAATTAAATGTTCCGCAGCTTGTAATGCCTGTTTATCTGAAACGTCATGCACGAACTGAAGTCGATGACCAATGACGCTAGGTAAAATTGCTTGTATGTCTTCTGGTAAAACATGTAGTTGTTCATCGGCTTTGACTCCATGTGTCGCTCTACCTCCTGCATCCATGCTGTCGTGAATGAGCGCCCATGCTTTTGCTGCACTTAATATCGCAATGCCTGCACGTGGTGATAAGCCATGTAAGTAGTTACCAGAGCTACGACTGAACTCAAGTAAGTCTTGTAGGTAGTCAAGTATGGCGTCTGCAGCATGAACATTTTCCAGTTGTTTTTGTATTTGTATTAGTTCATCGCCGAAAAATACGGGCTGTATATTTTCCAGTAACTCTTTTCGATCCTTACCATTTAATAATTCACGCTCAGCAGCGTTATCTGGATAACCTAACTCTATTCGCATGAGGAAGCGATCCAATTGAGATTCTGGTAATGGATAAGTACCTACCTGATTCTGTGGGTTTTGTGTGGCAATGACAAAAAATGGGTCGGGCAGTGCTCTCGTTTCGTTGTCGACAGTGACTTGATATTCTGCCATGGCCTCTAATAAAGCACTTTGTGTTCTTGGTGTTGCACGATTGATTTCATCAGCAAGTAGGACATTCGAAAAAACAGGCCCCGGATGGAAATCAAACTTACTGTTATCGCGGTTATAAACTGAAACACCGAGGATATCTGCCGGCAACAAGTCACTGGTGAATTGAATACGTTGGTAATTTAAGCCCAATACTTTAGCAAGAGTATGTGCGAGCGTTGTTTTTCCAACACCAGGCGTGTCTTCTATTAGTAAATGACCTCTGGCTATCAAACAGGCCAACGAAAGTTTAATTGCAGTGTTCTTGCCGAGAATTATTTCGCCAATGGCATCAATGACATTATCAAGCTTGGCAGTATTAGCTGATGATGAATTAATATCTTCATTCATATTCATGGTTATTCTGGATCTTTTAGTTGAATCAATTATTCCCCTGCAACAGTCATTGCATCGATCATCACTGAACCGGTCAAGACGTTCCCTCGTGGGTCAACATCATTACCGATACTAGTAATGTTTTTATACATATCTATTAAACTCCCGGCAACAGTGATCTCTTCAACGGGATAAGCTAGTTCTCCATTCTCAACCCAGAAACCGGATGCTCCGCGTGAATAATCGCCAGTGACTTGGTTGACACCAAAACCAATCATGTCGGTTATCAATAAACCGGTATTCATTTCTTTAATCATACTGTCTAGATTATTCTGGCCAGACTCAATAACAAGGTTATGTACACCACCTGCATTACCCGTGGTTTGTAATCCAAGCTTACGCGCAGAGTAACCACTCAATACATAATCCTGAAGTATGCCGTCTTTAATAATGTCGCGTGCCTTGGTTGCGACACCGTCATTATCAAACGGGGCACTACCCAATGCTTTTTTCATATGTGGCTGTTCACGAATATTGATATGATTCGCAAAAACTTGCTCACCTTTTTTATCCAGCAAAAAACTGGCTCGGCGGTAGAGACTGCCACCAGCGATCGCCGTAATGAATGCTGAGAATAGACCCGATGCAACGGGTGCTTCAAAGATAACCGGAACTTGTCGCGTAGAGAGTTTACGAGAACCTAATCGAGAGACGGTTCTTCTTACCGCCTCTTTACTAATATCATTGATGGATTCCAAATCATTAAAGTCACGCGTCTTGCTATACCAGCCATCACGTTGCATACCATTTTTATCTTCGGCAATGACCGTGCAGTCGATGGTGTGGCTCGACCAGTTCCAGCCATCGATAAAACCATTGGTATTTCCATAAAGATTGATACCTGAATAGGTGCTTACTACAGATCCATCTGAATTAGAAATTCGTTTGTCGCAGGCAAATGCGGCTTGTTCACATTCAATGGCCAGATTGATAGCGGCTTCAGGTGAAATAGACCAGGGATGGTACAAATCAAGGTCAGGGACTTCTGTTGCCATGAGTTCGGGTTCTATTAGACCGGCACAATCGTCACGACTGGCATGTTGTGCAATTCTGATGGCCGCTTGCACTGACTCTTTCAATGCGGCCTCACTAAAGTCGGAACTACTGGCATTACCCTTTTGACCGTCGATATAAACAGTAATCCCGAGTCCTTTGTCACGCTCGTATTCGAGCTTATCGATCTCGCCTTTTCGGACATTGGCAGATAAACCAGAGCCTGCACCAATATCGGCTTCTGCCGAAGTGGCGCCCATTGTCTTTGCCTGAGTTAAAACGGAATCAATGATGCGGATGAGTTCATCACGATTATCAGTTAACGCGCTTGAGTTGTTAGCTTCCATAATTATTTATTATTAATACTTTATAAAGTGAGTATTCTAACATTCAGTTGGATTCATTTAGCAGTTTAATTCAATAGTCTGATGGTTTTGCGTACAATCCGTTCCATGGATATTTCTCATGTGCTCGACCCCCTGAATACTGATCAACGCGAAGCCGTCGGCGCACCAGCCGGCAATATGCTCGTATTAGCTGGTGCCGGTAGTGGCAAAACCCGTGTATTAGTGCATCGGATTGCCTGGTATATCGAAACAGGTCAGTCTAGCCCATACAGCATCATGGCGGTGACCTTCACCAATAAAGCCGCAGCAGAGATGCGCACTCGAATTGAAAATTTATTAGGTCAATCAATTAGAGGTATGTGGGTGGGCACTTTCCACAGCTTGGCGCATCGTTTATTGCGCGCACATTGGCAAGAAGCGGGTTTGCCGCAAAGCTTTCAGATCATAGACAGTGAAGATCAATTCCGCATGATCCGCCGTTTGATACGGTCGATGATGATAGATGAATCACAATATCCGCCAAGAGAGGCGCAATGGTTTATTAATGCGCGTAAGGATGAAGGTCTTAGACCAGAACATATCGATGATCATGGCGATGTGACCATTGCGCAGATGGTACAGATCTATAAAACCTATCAGGATGCCTGTGAACGATCGGGTTTAGTTGATTTTGCCGAGTTATTACTACGAACCTTTGAATTGTTTCGTGAGCAAGGCGCTGTCCGTGAACATTATCAACATCGATTTAAACATGTCCTGGTCGATGAATTTCAAGACACCAATACACTGCAATACAGCTGGTTGAGATTGTTGGTGGGCAAAGACAGCACATTATTTGCAGTCGGTGATGACGATCAATCCATTTATAGTTGGCGAGGCGCCCGTGTTGAAAACATGCAGGCCTTCGAACGAGATTTTGATAATACGAAGTTAATAAAACTCGAACAAAATTATCGTTCAACAGCAACTATCTTAAAGGCTGCTAATAAGCTGATCGCAAATAACAATGCGCGTTTAGGAAAAGATCTTTGGACCGATGGTGAAGATGGTGATCGCATTGGTATCTACATGGCCTATAACGAGACCGATGAAGCACGTTACGTCATAGATCAAATTCGCCAAGCACCCGATCAAGGTAAAGAATTTAATGATTACGCCATTCTATATCGCGTAAGTGCTCAATCGCGTGTTATTGAAGAAGCATTAATGCAAGCACGTATACCTTATCGTGTTTATGGTGGTATGCGGTTCTATGAACGTGCCGAGATTAAAGATGCACTAGCCTATGTACGCCTTGCTCGTTTTAAAGATGATGATGCATCGTTTGAACGTATTATCAATACACCAACACGCGGCATTGGTAATCGAACGGTTGAAGAATTGCGCGTTACAGCAAGAAAAGATAATTGCTCTTTGTGGAAAGCAGCACAACATATTGTTGAGCATAAATTAATGAGCGCGCGTGCTTTAAATGCACTTGAAAATTTTATTATTCTCATTCAGAAAATGACTGCCGCTGAATCTGAAGCGACTTTAAATGAACATGTCGATCAGGTTATTCAATTAAGTGGCTTAATTGAACATTTTAAAAAAGAAAAAGGTGAAAAAGGTCTGGCGCGAGTAGAGAACCTGGAAGAACTGATCACTGCCGCAGGCGAGTTTGAAATAGGTGACGATGAAGAACTTGCAGAGATGGATGCCTTGTCCGCTTTCATGGCTCACGCGGCATTAGAGTCAGGAGAAACACAGGCAGGTGATAGTTCCGATTGTGTGCATATGATGACCTTACATTCTGCGAAAGGCCTAGAGTTTCCCGATGTGTATCTTGTCGGCCTGGAAGAAGGTTTATTTCCACATCAACGCAGTAGTGAAGATTTGGTTCAGTTAGAAGAAGAACGTCGGCTTTGTTATGTCGGTATTACACGTGCGAAACAAACGCTGACATTAACTCATGCACAACATCGCCGAATGCATGGTTCTGATTACTACCCGTCACCGTCAAGATTTATAGATGAAATCCCACCCGAGTTACTTAACGATATTCGTCTAGGTGGTAGTGTTACCGAATCATTATTTAGTAAGAGTGAGGTCTCAGCACCCAATAGCGATGGCTCATTATCACTCGGACAACGTGTGTCGCATGCCAAGTTTGGCGAAGGTATTGTACTTAACCTTGAAGGTAGTGGTGGGCATATGCGTATACAAGTTAACTTTGAACAAGCGGGGAGTAAGTGGTTGGTAGCATCTTACGCAAACCTCCAACCCGCTTAGTCAGAATGTCTATTTTATCCGATGATCGCCATGGAAGGTGGAAATGCAAATTATGCAGGAGCAAAAAATTTCTAGGCGTTACAATACTTTTTGCGATGCTCATTGACTTGATGTCAACTCCGCTTCTCAAAAAGCATTGCGCCTAGTACTCGAATAAACTAGCTCATTCTTAATTTAAGAACATAATTATAAATAGTTAGAGAAGGAAAAATCATGGCGGCAGAGATAGAAAATATTGTTCAACATTTTAAGACTTATTTTGAAGGGCATGACTTTGAATTAATGTCTTGGGATACTGGGCCTATTAAAGACATTATCCCTGAGTTTCAGGTGATAAAGTTTTCACCCGGCAAGAGATGTGACCAATGGGTTTATTGTTCGGTCGGCACATCGAAAATTAATCATGAGACTGCGGGTCGATACGAGTTCATTGTCATATCGCCCATTGAAACAGATCGCATGGTTCAAATGCTTGCGATGGTGACCTACTTCCATTCGCAGCACGGCCTTGAATATACAGCGACAGTTCCTATTGGTGAGCCTTGGTTAGAAGGGTCACTTTGTGAAAATTGGTTAGTGTCATTGCCATACTCTTTTGAACAAGCAATTGAGTTAATTCCGGATAATCGAACTCGTGTTGCTTGTTTAATACCGATAACTGGTGTTGAACGTGAATTTATAGCAGAGAATGGACTGGAAGCGCTTGAGCGACAATTTGATGAAGTAAAAATAAAGTATTGGGAAATAGACAGAGCCTCTGTGGTTTGAAAACATAGCTAGTAATTGTATTACTGGCAGACAGAATTTATTAAAGGTAAAAATTATTTATGAACAAACGCAATATCATTTTATATGCATTACTCACGTTAATATTAACGGCTTGTGGTGGTGCATCTGAGCCTAGTGTGAGTAGTGAAGCTGGCGCTGATCTTTCTAAAAAGTTTAAGTGGAAGATGGTAACGACTTGGCCCGCTAATTTTCCAATATTTCAGGAAGGAGCTGAGCGATTTGCTGATGATGTGCGCACCATGAGTAATGGTCGTTTGGATGTTCATGTGTATGCCGGTGGTGAGCTTGTTCCGGCATTACAGGTGTTTGATGCTGTTTCGGCAGGAACAGTTGAGATGGGTCATGGATCTCCCTATTACTGGGCGGGCAAGGTGCCCGAAGCGCAATTCTTTTCATCCGTGCCATTTGGTATGACGGCAAAAGGGATGAATGCCTGGTTATACAATGCAGGCGGCCTGGAACTTTGGAATGAGATCTATAAGCCATTTAATTTAATGGCCTTGCCCATGGGTAATACCGGCGTGCAAATGGGAGGGTGGTTTAACAAACAGATCAATTCTATGGAAGATATTAAGGGATTACGTATGCGTATCCCGGGTCTGGGTGGCAAGGTATTTAAAAAGGCTGGTGGGAACCCAGTATTAATGGCGGGCAGTGAGGTATATACGGCTTTGGAACGTGGGACAATTGATGCGACTGAATGGGTTGGACCATTTCATGATATGCGACTAGGTCTTAATCGTGCTGCTAATTTTTATTACTATCCTGGATGGCATGAGCCGGGTACGGTCTTTGAATTGATGATCAATGATGCAAAATGGTCTTTATTGCCTAAGGATTTACAGAAGATTGTTGAGACTGCTGCCGCTGCCACTAGTGAATGGATCTATGCGCAGATGGAATTTCACAACCAACAGGCATTAACCGAGCTAAAGACGAAACAAAATGTACAGATCCTTGAATTTCCGGAAGAGGTATTGTCTAGCTTAAAACAGCTGACCAAGGAAACACTTGATGAAGAAGCTGCAGCTAGCCCAGCGTTCAAACGAGTTTATGATGCGTATGAGAGTTTTCGAGCAAACTATGCGGGTTGGGATGAATTATCCGAAGAATCTTATCAATCGAGTTTAAGGTTGGATTAAATAATAAAGGGAGCCAAAGGCTCCCTTTAATTTACTTAAAGATTGTAAAAAAGACTTATTGAACTTGGCCAACCATGTAGTCTACAGCTGCCTTAACTTCATCATCGGTGAGCGATTGGTTCATTCCTCTAGCTGGCATCATGCCCATCTCACCTTGAAACCCGTTAATGGCATTGTTATATAAGGTCTCAATACCCTTTTCTATACGAGGACCCCATGCGGCGGCATCGCCAACTTGAGGAATCATCGCAGCCATAGCGGCTATACCATGGCAGCCCATACAAATACCTTCATAGACTGTCTTGCCAACATCGCCACTAGCTTCACCACCCGCTGGAGCTTCTTCTGCAGCTACTGCTTCAACGGCAACTTCCATTTCATCGCCTACCGCTGTGACCTGTCCTACAGGTTCAGTAATCTCTGCTACTTTTGTTGAGCGCATCTTGGCCTCAGCTTCATCATCCGAAGCGGCAAATTGTGCGACAACGAAAAATACCACCATCATTACGGCAATAACGCCAAGTGCCAGTGAAAAGTTTCTGAAAAATATCTGATCTTGTTCTTTACTCATGCTTTATCCCCAAGGGTATGTTCCAAATTTTTGGTGTTTTCTATATTTAAGGGGCAAAAGTATACCTATAGTCTGTATCCGAGGGAATACTCGACATTCGAGGGATTATCAGACGGCTATTTTTAATTGGGGTATAGGTAATAGGGATAAGGCCTCTATATAGAGGTCTTTTGCCTCGTTACGGACGTGATCATAGTCGAAATGGTCAATATTCGACTGAATCAGCGTTTCATCATCGATCATATTGGGAAATTCATCCTCATCAGGTCGTAAACGTCCGGCACAATAAACAATCGCCGCTTCCTGTTTAAATTCCGGTGCTATCTCGGGACAATTTTGGTAACGAATCCCGGAAATAATTGAATTGGGGATAGACCAACCCTCAAGTATATCTGCGCCGAGCTCGGCAAAATCAAAACCAAAAGTAGAACGCTCAAAAAGATGAAGGGGATAGCCGGTCTTCTGATGTTGAGTCATCACCTTTTGCATCAAAATCGGGTCACGAATACCCATAACCATGTGACCTATGTTAGATAGTAAGCCCAAAATGAACAATCTGTCAGGATCATGGATGTTCAATTCTTTAGCACATGACTTTGCTATAACGCCGCGCATGATGGAATCTTGCCAAAAACTGGGAACATCAAAATTCACACCGACCATAGATTGAAAGACGTGTGAGAGGGTAATAGCTAACACAGTGTCATGAATGGTCTTTGTCCCCAGTAATGAAACGGCCCTATTCAAACTGTCAATATCGGCTACCTGCCCATAAAAAGGGCTATTGGCCATTTTCAAAAGCCGTGTTGTTATAGCGGGGTCAATTGAAATGACCCCAGTCAGTTCTTTCATATCGCTTTCTGGATCTTCAATCGTTTCCTTAATTGCGATGTATATATCCGGCAGGGTTATTAATTCGGCAACATCGACTAGATAGTCTTGTGTATTTGGCACTTGCGGCACCTCCATGTTTATCATTTATTTGTAATACATTAATGTTGAATTTATATTCAGGATCTGTACCAAAAGAGGGGGTTTTTAAAAAAATTAAGTTTGAGATGGGGTATGCGATTGCATAACAAGTCAAAAATTACTTTTTATTAAACTTGATATTTAATTTTCAGATTGGCGATTACTTTAATTGTTTCAATGTCTTATGTGGCTATTGCAGCTGAGTGTGGTCTTCAGGAGTATTTATTTTATTTCTGGATCATCGTTCTAAATCAATTTCTCTTGCCTTCTTAAATCATCTCCATTCTGGCCTGGACTCATTGGCTAGCTGTAGAGCGGCAATCTCGGTCAGTACTCCAGGATATTCAAACAAGGGCACAGAATTCACGTCAGCCACTTATTAATTAATTTAAAATATTAATCGATAGGGTATCTCTCCCCAAACGAGTCATTAAATTTATTAATGTTAAGCATAGGTAAATGTAATTAGACGTTGCGATATATTGAACTATATTCAGTTAAATACCTTTAACAGCCGCTGTTAACCATATTAATAAATTTTAAGGACAGAATTATGCAACACAGTATTACAGTAAATGATGAAAATCAGACGATAATAGTTAAATTTTCGGGAAATGTAAGTCTGGAAGAAAGACTGTCAATGCGTGATCAGGTCTTATCTATTCACGATTCTACAAGCTATAATAATATATTTCTGGATATGAGAGATTCTGTCATGGAATTATCAATGAGAGACATTTTGCGTTACATCCATAGTTGTAGAAGCATTAGTAAATTAAGAGATCTAAGAATAAGCGGCGTTATAAACTCGAAAGATGAGGTTAATAATTATATTCAATTATTCTTATCTTCCATTGGCTATAGAATACATTTTTTCTATCGACATGATGACGCAGTAACATGGTTACAGGCTGCTTGAATTAATAAAAGAAATATTGAGTTCACTCTAGTTTCAATATACAAGCAATGAAAATAAAGATTTAGTACTACGCCTTCCCACTGTCTACATTATCCAGCGTATGCTGTCATAACCATTTCCTGATACATACTTAAACCATCCTTTTATGAAATATTCTAATATGGATATAAATGAGGCACACTACTTGCGTTAGTACCTGTATTAGCGCCTATACTTTAAGTAAGAAACTTGGTTTTTCCTTAGGTATTTTTAGATGACAAAGGTGGGTTCTCGATGGATGAAGAGTATGTATTACATCCTCCGACATATGAGTGGACAGTAAGGCTTTTTAGTCGGCTCAGAAAAATGCTTGGTATTAATATCAAGCTTCATGGCGATCCTGCATTATTGGCGCAAGGAGAGATCTTTCTATTTAATCACTTCGCACACATAGAAACATTCCTGCCACATTATCTTATATATCGTGAAACCGGTGCCTTTTGTAGATGCATAGCAAAGGAGGCGTTATTTAAAGGTAATGAATCATTCAGTAAATATCTTACTCGTGTCGGTGTTATTCCTAATGATCATGAAGAATTGTTGCCTATGTTGGTTGCAGAGATCATTCGTGGTCGGAAAGTAATTATTTTTCCTGAAGGCGGCATGATTAAAGACAGACGCGTCATGAATGATAAGGGTAAATTCATGGTTTATTCGCGAAAGACAGAAGCATACAGAAAACACCACATTGGTGCGGCAGTATTGGCGACAGCAGTTGATACTTTCAAGCTCGCTGTGAATACAGCAGAAAAGGCCAAAGATTGGGATCGTATTGATGCCTGGGTGAAGATGTTGGGCCTTAAAAACAGGGAGCGTTTGTTATTTTCTGCACGTCGACCATCACGAATCATTCCAGGCAATATTACCTTCTATCCACTCAATACCAGTGATAATTTCCTGAACAAGGGTGCTGGTTTTTTAAACTCAGAACTAAGTCCCAGAATAAATGAGGAATTAATAATAGAAGCAAACTTATTATTAAAAGATACCGATATGGATATGCGCCTAGGTAGTCCTGTCGATTTGGCTGAAGGAAGACATTGGTGGGAAAGAAACCTCCAAAAATATCTGGCACGTAATTTAGATACTGTGGAAGACTATTTTACGCTTAAAGGGTTAAACCGTCCCTGGGTTGAAAAAATAATCAGAAAAACAATTCGACATAGTAGTGAAAAGATACGAGACAAATATATGGAAGGGATCTATAAAGAGGTAACCATTAATTTAAGTCACCTCGCATCTTCCTTAATACTCGGTTTGGTAGATAGAAAAATTACCGAGATAGAAGCAAAAAAGTTTTATTTAATGGTGTATCTAGCGATTAAATATATTCAACAACAATCTAGCGTACATTTGCATAGAAGTTTAAAAAACCCTGAAGTCTACGCAGACCTTATTGTTGGTAGAAAAGAATCATTGAAACAGTTTCTTGAGATCGCTACTGAAAATGGATTGATTGAATTAAAGCACGGTAAGTTGAAATTCCTTCAAAAATTAAACGATGACTTTGAATCTGATTCTGTTCGTATTGAAAACACGATACAGGTTTATGCAAATGAAATGGCGCCAGTTGACGGTGCAGTAGAGGCAGTAAACCAAGCATTAAGTGAATACGAATTTATCAGTGATAGTGTTCTTGCTGGTTTACATTTTGATGATGAATTACGTTGCTATGACTGGAATCATCACTACTATAGTAAGCCGCGCTTTGATGAAATTAATAAACAAGAGTCAGCAACAGAAAGTGGTCGCCCATTTTATATTCTTCCCGAAGGCGGTCGGCGCGATATAGGTGTCGTTTTGGTACATGGTTTTCTTGCCTCGCCTGCAGAGATGAAACCCTTGTCAGATAAACTTGTTGCTGCTGGGTACCCGGTTTATGGCGTACGTTTGCCGGGGCATGGCACCTCCCCGGTAGATCTACGTGAGCGTAGTTGGGAAGAATGGTTACGTGTTATTCAGCGCGGTTATGAAACATTAGGCACGCATGTTGATAGAGTGTGCGTCGTTGGTTTTTCTACCGGAGGAGCCTTGTCTCTAATTTTTGCCTCTGAGCATCCACCCAGTCTGGCCGGTGTTGTCGCGATCAATGCACCTGTCAAATTTCAAAACAAGACAATGAAGTTCGTACCTATTTTACATGGTGTATCACGTCTTATGCGTTGGACCTCATCTTTTGAAGGCGTCGTCCATTATCGAAGTAATAATCCTGAGCATGGTCGTATAAATTATCGGAATATCCCTGTTAGAGGTTTGTATGAATTGGTTCGCATGAACCATGTACTTAATCATCAGCTTGATAGCGTTCATTGTTCTTGTCTTTTGATGCAATCAACAAACGATCCGGTTGTCGTGCCCGATAGCTCACAAATTTTAAAAGAGGGCCTGGTTAATTCCGATGCTAAATATGTTGAAATAGATTCTGATCGTCATGGTATCGTTTATGAAGATAAGGGTGATACGCATAGGGTTATTATGGAATATATCGAGCAACTTTCAGAACCCTCTATGCAGAAAGAAGAACATCTAGAGGAACAACAAAAGAGAGCGAGTTGAATTGACTATATTGCTAGACTGTATGTTTTCGATGACTATAAATATGAATAGCACTGCGTGTGTTACTTCACAAATAGATTTTGTGGGAGTCAGTTAATGTCTAGAGAAAATACGGGAAATAAACAGAGTGTTTATGTTGTTGATGGTGCACGTACACCTTTCTTACGTGCGCGAGGTCGTCCCGGTAAATTTGCAGCAGCAGATCTGGCATTGCAATCAGCACAACCTTTAATGTTACGTCAGTCTTTTAATTCCGATGAACTTGATGAAGTAATATTAGGGTGTGTTGGAGCGGCAGCTAATGAGGCGAATATAGCGCGTGTCGTTTCATTACGATTAGGTTGCGGTAATGCGGTGCCTGCCTGGACCGTACAGCGTAACTGTGGTTCCGGCCTTCAGGCAGTGGATACCGCCTTTCGTAATATAACAAATGGTTATTCCAATATGATACTTGCCGGCGGTGTCGAGGCAATGAGTCAGGCGCCTTTAATGTTTAACAGATCAATGGTCGATGTAATAAGTGATCTCTATCAAGCAAAAAGTGTTGGGCAAAAAATTTCGGCAATAGCCAAGATCAGGCCGGCGCATCTAAAACCGGTTATTTCGTTACTCATAGGATTGACCGATCCTGTCGTTGGATTATCGATGGGCAAGACGGCAGAGATATTGGCCAATCGATTTAATATAAGCAAGGAAGAGATGGATGCGTATGCAGTTAGAAGTCATCTGCGCCTGGCAGCAGCACAAAATGAAGGTCGGTTAGATGAAATTGAAGCTGTCTATGATGAGAAGGGTAACACTTATGTCGCAGATGACGGTGTCAGACCAGATAGTAACGCTGACTCATTAGCCAAGCTTAAACCTGTATTTGATCGAAATCATGGATTAGTGACAGCGGGTAATAGTGCCCAGGTCTCTGATGGTGCGGCATGGGTATTGTTAGCTAGTGAAGCAGCCGTTAAGCAACATAAACTGACACCATTAGGAAGAATTGTTGATTGCGATTGGGCAGGACTGTCACCAGCAGAAATGGGGCTGGGTCCGGCTTACGCAGCATCCGCTTTAATGAAAAACAATAAACTCGGTATTAGCGATATTGATTATTGGGAAATTAATGAAGCCTTTGCCGCCCAAGTTTTAGCCTGTGTTCAGGCGATGGCGGATAAAGAATTTTGCCGCTCTGAATTGGACCGCAGTAGTGCTATAGGTGAGATTGATCAGGAACGACTTAATGTTGATGGTGGTGGTATTAGTTTGGGTCATCCGGTAGGAGCAAGCGGCGCTCGAATTGTTTTACATATGTTGAAAACATTACAGCGGACTAAATCCAAAAAAGGTATTGCTTCTCTTTGTATCGGTGGTGGACAAGGTGGCGCCATGTTGTTGGAGAATACAAATGTCTAGTGAGAATAAAACTCAAAGACGCGAGTATAAAAATATTTTTATTGAGCGTAATGCAGAAGGCATAGCATGGCTTTACTTTGATCAATCGGAGAGTAGTGCCAATGTTTTATCAGCAGAGATGTTTATTGATCTGGATGCCGCTATGGATGATTTGCTTAAGGATCCGCCCGCAGGCCTGGTTTTTTTATCTAATAAAAAATCTGGTTTTATTGCAGGTGCCGATGTTAAGGCGTTTACACGTGTCGATACCGAGGCTCAAGTGAAAGAGAGTATCGAAGTCGGACAATCCATGTTTAATAGAATTGAGGCATTTGGTGTACCTACAGTGGCAGTAATCCATGGCTTTTGTCTTGGTGGTGGTCTGGAGTTGGCACTAGCCTGTGATTACCGGATTGTCTGTGACGATGAGCCAGCACGTATAGGTCTACCAGAAGTACTATTGGGAATTCACCCGGGTTTTGGTGGCAGTGTAAGACTGATACGTCTCATTGGTGCGTTGTCCGCAATGCCAATTATGTTAACGGGGCGAAGTCTGAATGCAAGAAGAGCAAAACGGCTAGGTGTCGTTGATGATTCAGTACCGCGCAGACATTTAAGATCAGCAGCGATAAAGTTGATTAATAATAAACCGGTATTAAAACGAAAAGGTTTTATTGCAACATTAGTCAATACGTCTTTGGCTCGATCGTTGATAGCACGGTATATGAAACAACAAACGGCAAAGAAAGTCAGTGAAGAACACTACCCTGCCCCGTTTGCATTAATTGATTTATGGCAATCTAAAGGTGGCAACGATCAGGCAATGATGAAGGGTGAGGCTGACTCGATAGCAAAATTGTTTATGCACCCAACCACTAAACGACTCGTTAGAGTATTCATGTTACAAGAACAACTAAAAGGTCTGGTTGTAAATGAGGCAGATTTTGAGACACGACACGTACATGTCATCGGTGCCGGTGTCATGGGTGGAGATATCGCTGCATGGTGTGCGCTAAAAGGAATGCGAGTGACTTTGCAGGATCGTGCGCCTGAATATATTGAATCGGCGATGCAGCGTGCAAATAAACTTTTTAAACGACGATTAAAAGACAAATATGAAAGGCAATCTGCCAAGGATCGTTTAATACCTGATCATAAAAGTTATGGTCTTGAGCATGCAGATGTCGTGATCGAAGTGATCATAGAAGATTTGAATGCAAAAGTAGCACTTTATAAAGAAATAGAACCGCGTTTAAAAAAGAACGCAGTACTCGCAACGAACACATCTAGTATCGCTTTGGAAGACATTGCAAACCACCTGGAGAATCCATCACGGTTGATTGGTCTGCATTTTTTTAATCCAGTTGCCAAGATGCAGTTGGTTGAGGTGCTAAAGGCAGATATCACTGATACCGTACAGCATCAAAAGGGAATTAGTTTTGTCCGCGCCATTGATCGTTTGCCTTTGCCCGCAAAAAGTTCTCCGGGGTTTCTGGTTAACAGAATTCTATTGCCCTATTTACTAGAAGCAGTCGAGTTGTACGATGAAGGTGTGCCAATGACATTCATTGATGATGCGGCCACCCGTTTTGGTATGCCTATGGGGCCGATACTATTAGCTGATACGGTTGGTCTGGATATTTGTCATTCGGTTGCATTGATATTATCAAAAGCTCTGGGTATGCCAATGCCGAGTATTTTATCAAAGATGATTGATGAAGAACGCCTGGGAGTAAAGTCAGGCAGGGGCTTCTATAAATATAATAAAGGCAAACCTATTTATGGCAAGAAGCAAACTAATTCACCCTTATCAGAAAAAGAAGTACAGGACAGAATGATCTTAAGGTTATTGAATGAATGTGTTGCTTGCATGCGTGAGGGGATAGTTGAAAAGACCGCTTTTCTTGACGCAGGAATGATCTTTGGTACTGGCTTTGCTCCTTTTACAGGTGGGCCAATGCATTATCTGGAGGATCGTGGGATTAGTGAAACAAGAAATGAACTGGAATTACTTGAACAAAAATACGGCGACCGTTTTAAACCCGATGTCGGCTGGACAGACCTACATACATACTTAAAATAATAACAAACTTAGCATGCAACATGCGTGGCAAGTATAATCTCGGAAACATTCACAATATTATTTTCCACTGTAAATTAATTATCTCAATGTCATGAATTCAATTAATCTCATTATTGGTTGTGGTTATTTAGGACAAAGACTACTCGCCTTGTTGCATGATCAACATTGCTGGACTGCGAATCGATCAGAAAACTCATTTATTGGAAATGAGACAGCAAATACACATCGCTTAGTTATTGATATAAATAATGAGTCAAGCTGGCGAAATATAAATGCACTATCAGAAAAACAAGACATAATAATTTACTTTATGGTGCCACCTAGCAAAATAGACCTCACAATTTTTTCTGATTTTATTAAACGACTTAATCAACTCGATATAAAAAGATCAGTTATCATTTCTTCAACGGTTGTGTATGGTAATGTTGATCGAATAGTTGATGCGGATAGTGAAGTAATAATAGACAGTGAAAGAGCAAAGCGACAATACCAGATAGAGCAAGATTGCTTAGATAATATGGAATCCGGGTCTGTAATTCGATTAGCTGGGCTCTATGGACCTGATCGTGTGATTGGACGTAGTGGAATAATTAATAATGAAATTATTAATGGTGAGCCCGAAGGCTGGCTTAATTTGATTCATGTTGAAGATGCAGCACAATTAGTAAAGCGCATTAGTGAAATGGACAAGCCAGAATCAATTGAATTGGGCTGCGATGGTAATCCAATCAAACGCCGCGAATATTATTCATTTTTAGCAGAACAATTAAATCAAGCGCCACCAAAATTTTCTCATGACAGTAATGCGCGTGGTCTGGGTCGAAGGTGTGATAACAGCATTACTATCTCTCGTTCTGGTTGGCAGCCGATGCATGTAGATTTTCGCAAAGCAGTTTCTAACTTGATTAAAGAGAATGAAGATTAATCGCATACTTGTTTTTCAACACTTGCAAATAGAACATCCGGGCATATTCCGTGAGTTTTTTAAAGAAGACGGCATTGAGTCAACTATTATTGAGCTTGATGAAGGCGATCTGATTCCTGATTTAAAAGATTTTGATGCATTGTGGGTGATGGGCGGTCCTATGGATGTCTGGGAGGAAGCAGAATACCCCTGGTTGATTGATGAAAAAGTAGCGATCCGAAAAGCTGTAAGTGAATTAAAGATTCCTTATGTTGGCATATGTCTTGGTCACCAATTACTGGCCGATGCACTTGGAGGTGATGTTGGCCCGGGAGATCATGCCGAGGTTGGTGTTATGGCAATTCATAAGACTGACTCAGGAAAGCATAGCCCCTATTTGAAAAATCTACCGGGCAAGATGAATTGTTTACAATGGCATAGTGCTGAAGTAAAAAGCGCACCAGCCGGAATGGATGTTTTAAGTTATTCGGATAAATGTGCTATACAATCCTTATCGTTAGGAGGACAAGTATTCACCATGCAATATCATCAGGAAATTAATACGTCGACGGTATCAAACTGGAGCACTATTCCAGTTTATAAAGATGCACTGGAAAAAAACCTGGGTGAAAATGCCGTGAATAAACTTGAACAAGATGCGTTGGAAAATATGGATGATTTTAATAATATAGCAAGGCAGTTATACGATAACTGGAAAACAACAGTATCGGAATAATTAAATTATGGATAATGGAAGTAATGTAGAATCTCCGTGCGTAAGAAACTGTTGTTTGGATCAAAATGATATTTGCTTAGGCTGCTTTAGATCTATTTCTGAAATCATTGCCTGGGGTGAATCGAGCCAAGATCAACGTAAGGTGATTCTTGCAAATGCCAATAAGCGGAGTAGACGCAGTTTAGATAAGGATTAGTTAGTGATGAGGTTTTAAGTTTGTATAGTTAGATGAATGCCATAAATAATCATAATAAATAAGGGGAGTTAAGATGAGTGCAAGAAACGAGATTTTAAGCTTATTAAACAATTATTGTTATTGTGTTGATACCGGTGACCTGGATGGTTTTATCAAACTTTATGAGAATGCAGAATGGTCAGTTGAAGGCTCTCCGATAAGTCGAGGCGGCAAAGAAATATATGATAATGTAATTTCTAATATTATTATTTATGACGATGGAACACCTAAGACTAAACATATGACAGCAAATGTTGAGCTAACTATTGATGAGGCAAAAGGAACCGCGAATTGTCAACGTTACATAACAGTAATGCAACAGACGAAATCGTTTCCTTTGCAAGCTATCTTTTCTGGGCACTACTTCGATGAATTTGTTAATGAAAATGGTCAGTGGCGATACGCAACAACAGTAATCCGACACCCTCTTGTTGGTGACATGAGCGAACACATGAAGGCCACCGAAGGTTTAAGTTCTTAAAGGCTTAATAAAGTTGAGAGAAATGACCGTAAATTGATGAATGGGCATACAGCAAAACGGATTAAATTTAAAATTGCTTTAGATGCTGATAAGTATCTCTCCTACTACAGAGGGTCGGCGCAAAATATAGTAGTACGTACTGAAGATAATCGAAATTTAAAATTTCCAGCCAGTGCGGTTAAAAAATTTCTCACACACGATGGCATATTTGGTTTATTTGAAATTCAGTTTGATGAGAACAATAAACTGATAAAAATCATTCAGATAAACTGACTAATGGCGGTTCGTATTATTGTAGACAGTATTATTTACAGACGTATCTTTATTGCATGATGCAGTAATTCAACTTCTGAAATGAATTAATCAAAACGATAAGTAAAGTTCAAACCGTAAGTGCGTGGCATGCCATAGTTAAATATGTAAACACCTTGCCCACTCTGGTCAAAAGCATCGATGACATAGACTTCATCGGTCAGGTTATTCGCCCACGCAGCTAACTCCCAATGTTTGCCTTGTTGTAATGATACTCGTGTATTGACTAACCAATAGTCATCCGACTGTATTAATGGTGTATTCTCTACTGATTTAAATGTTTCTGCCTGATACGAAGTTATTAACATCGGCGTTAATGTGAAATTATTCGATAGCGCATACTCATAACGAATAATATTACTAAAATTGAGTTTCGGCGCATTAGGTAAATCTTTATCATTAAAACGAGAATCTTTAATCTGGTGATCAAGCCAGCCTATATTAGTATTAATTTCCAGTTCGTCTATCGGTTGCCAAATAATATTGGAGTCCACTCCCAATACAGTTGCTTTTTCGGCATTGGTTAAACGTGAACGCTGGACAGTTGCATTAAAAGGTATAGTAACGACTTGCATTCCTCGATAATCATAATAAAAGAAAGCGCTATTAAACCCGAGCGTACGGTTAAACAAGTTTGCTTTAAATCCCAACTCATAGGCATAGAGTTCTTCTTGATCATACGGATCCAGTTGTGCCTGTGAGCTTGTTGCCAGACCACTAAAGCCACCGCCTTTGAACCCTTTGCTGAATTTAAAATAACTTAGCAAGTTTTCCGTAGGTGTATATTCAAGGCTGATACTGCCGGTAAATGCATTAGCGGAAATACGATTATCGCGACTATTGGAAAAAGGATTGGTAGAACCTGTTAAACCACTTGTACCACCAAAAGGAACCGTGGTTGCAGTTTTGGCAAAAAACTCTTTTTCTTCCCAGGTATAACGTGTACCAAAAACCAGTTGCCATTGCTCTGTAAATTGCCATTCATTATTGGTAAATAACGCGGCCGAAGTAGTGGACTGATCAAAATCAACTAGCAAGACATCATTTAACCAATCTCGAAAATTAAAACGTTGGCTCGGATTACCAACACGCGTGTCATAATGATAAAAGCCACCAATTATCCAGTTTAACTTACCTGGTAATACCTCGATATTAAACGGCTTGGTCGAGGCAAGACGAACTTCCTGAGAAAACTGTTCAATAAAATAATCTGATTCAATGTGAAATCCGACAGCAGTACTGCCATCAACATCTTCTTGTAAAGATTGATCGAAACCTTCATAGGCACTGATCGACGTGAGTTGCGTTTTGTCGAATTGCCATTCAGCATTAAGAGAAACACCATATTGATAAGATTCCTTTTCCGGTTCCAGATCCCAAGTGCCGGTAAAAGGGTCATTGTCCTTATCCTGAAAATTAAGTCTATCTACGCACTGATTAAGGGTTTGTTGCAAATTGCCGGCTAATGCTGGCGCACACAACGTAGTCGTGCCCGGATTATAAACACCGACAGCAACCCAGTTTGTCAACGCATCGGAACCATCATGTCCACTATGTAGATTAAGCAAAAATTGATTATTTTTACTAAGTGACCAGCTTAATTGACCACGCACAGCCCACCGTGATAATTCACCGTAGTCATTTCTGGTAAAGGTATTCTCAAAATGACCGGAAGTGCTCCAGTCGCCGGTCATCGACAAACGCCCGTTCAGATTATCAGTGATACCACCATTAATCACCGCATCCGTACTGTAACGTTCGTAATTCCCATAACCGATAGCGACATCCGCATAAAAATCGTCTGTTGGTTTTTTACTGGTAAAATTGATATTACCCGCAGTGCTATTGCGTCCATATTCATTGCCCTGTGGACCGAGTAATGCCTCTGCCCGTTCGACATCAAATAGTTGAAAGCTCATCATTGCTGGCGACACCAATAATATTTCATCAACATAAACATTGGCGCTTTGATCATTGTTGGGAAGAGAATCGTGCAAGCCAACACCGCGAATAGTAATAACCGGATTACTATTACCCAGAACATTCTTTATATCGACATTCGGAATGTAAATGCTGATATCAGCGGCTTGCTGTATCTGTAGTTCTTCTATTGACCGTGAGTCCAGTGAAAAGTAACTACTACCGATATTCAGCCCCGGCTGCTCTTGACCGGTGACGACTAATGTCTCAGCCGCCAAAGCGGGCAAGCCAAAAGTAAGGCTGAGCAAGGCAATAATGCCAACCATTAGCTTGGTATTTAACGAAAAAGGTTTGTTCACGACAGTAATATTATTCTTTTTCTTGCCATTGGCTGACGATTATTTTTTCAGAACTTTCGTCATAGCTTAACGTAAATCTTTCCATTATAACAAAAAGGGTAATTAACTGGCCGAGATTGTATACACCAACCAATTCGATACTTGCGTTTACGGTATGTTGAATGCTGGGGTCAATTTCAAAATTAAATAGGCTCAGCTCATCCAGCATCAAAAAAAATTCATTGGGTATTTTTTTAACACCGGTTTCAATTTTAATGTCACGCTCGATCTCTTGTTTAAGAGACGCTGGCATGGAATCAGAATTATTAATGTATGAAAGAGGATTAGTAATTCGCAGCGGCGTCGCCGACGTAATCGATGGAAAGATATCTGGTGCGGCAACAAAAAGCGTATTACCTTCAATACCGCAAGTTACATTATAGGCCATGCAGACCAACATCAATAACTCGCGAGCTGTTAAAGGATCTTGATTTAACGTCAAGCCATCTTTACCAATGCTGACATGATGTATATAAAGATTCAGACCCAGACGGTGAGCGATATCCGAAAATAAGTTTGGTTTATCAACATCGTAGTAGTTGTATATTTCTGTATCGTCCAGACGTTCTAATGGATATTGGATATGACGCGGACTATTTTTCCCGCTACGCTTTACCATTTCCAGTTCATTATCACGCGGAATAATAACTGCGATTGAATCATTAATCGCATTACTAAAGAACAAGCGGTTATTGCTACCTAATGTGATTGCTGATGTTGTTTGCGTTTCCAAAGAATTTGCCGAATGTGCGAATAGTTTTTCGTGAGCCAGAATTTCAATTTCGCCTGATGTCTTATCAACACGGGTGATTGGAAAACCGGTTTCATCGCTGATATAAATATTGCCTTTATTATCGAGGCTGATATCGGTCGGTTCTAAAAATCCTTCAGCAAGCGTGGTAAGCGTGCCAGCCTTGTCCAACTTCTGTAGTCGACCTGTATGCCCCTCAATAAAATAAAGCAGGCCTTCGTTATAGGCAATGGCACGAGGGAAAGGCATGAAATTTGTTGGCGTATTAGGGCGTTTATTTTTAAATACGCTGGAAATTATCTTTTTCTCTTTATTGTTATAGCGGATGCGTTGATTAAACGCATCAGCAATAAAATACTCATCAGCAGAGACAATATTCACATCACTGGGGTAACACAGGTCAGGGATAGTCTTAAAAAATAATTGTTCACTGCAACCGATACCTCCAAACAGTGTGGTGATGATACCGTTGGTATTGACCACGCGCAGGGCATGATTGCCACGATCAGTAATATAAAGATTACCATTCACATCAACATCCAACCCTGTTGGTTGATTCAAGGTGGCGTCTCGAGCCGGGCCGTTATCGCCACTGTAACTTTCCTCGCCATGACCGGCCACATGTGCGATATCACCCGTTGTTAAATCGACCATCAATACACGGTGCTGCAAAGTATCTGCAATATACAGATAGCGATCCTGAAACAGTGCTAAACCTTGTGGTGATTTAAGTGAAAAATCAGGTATTCCTGAAACAGCAATAGGCAACAAGTTGACTAGTTTAAAATCCTCTTCGCCTTGATAAGGCGTGTTTAAGGAAGCAAGTACAGTTAAGTCGAGTTGCCCAATTACTTTGCTGGCTAGCAGGCTGGTTTTGTTATTGATTTCGACCGTCGTTTGCGTTGTTCTTTCTATCAGGTATCCAACACCGGTTAACAACGCTGCACCCAGTATCACTGGCGCAAGGTATCGGTCGATATATTTTCTATAAGGTGTTTGGCGGCTAACAGTCTGTCCAGATTGCAAACGCTTTAAATCATTTAACAAAACAGACGCCGATTGATACCGGTGCTTAGGTTGTTTTTCCAGACAGCGTAAGCATACCGTCATCAGCGCCTTATCGATATTATGTTCAAGTAAATATGTTTTCGGCACATCTTTTTCTGAGGTGAGCTCTTTTAAGAGTTCTGGTGCGCTAAGCCCATCATAAGGTGTTACGTCAGTCAGCAAGCTATGCAGCAGCACGCCTATGCTATAGATATCACTTTGCTCACTGATCTCGCCAAAACGTTTATCCACCTGTTCAGGTGCCATATAGGCCGGTGTCCCCATTAAGTTTTGTGTGTGCGTGAGTTCAGTTGTAGCGGACATGTCCTTGGCCAAGCCAAAGTCACTGATCTTGATGTTGCTATGTTTGTCAAAAAGTATATTTGAAGGTTTAATATCCCGGTGTAAAAAACCGTTCTCATGAATAAACTCAATGGTCTTGGCTAATATCATCATGACTTCGATGATTTCATCTTGTTGTAGCGGGTCATTTACAAGACGATCATTTAAAGTACCACCATTGGCATACTCTAAAACCAGATAAGGTTGACCGTGATGTTCGCCAACGGAAAATATTTGGATAATGTTGCGGTGATGCAAGGCACCAATGGCTGTGGCCTCCATTTGGAAGCGCTTAGTCTCTGCTTCCGACATACTATCGCTAGATAACATTTTGATTGCGACTTCGCGGCCTAGAGATAAATCGTGTGCACGATAAACGACACCCATGCCGCCTCGAGCTAGTCGTTCAATTACTTTATAACCGGGAATAGATAAACCACTATTAATAGTGTCCGATAAACTATCAGGGTTAGTTGAGCTACTGGGAAGTTTTTTATCTGTAAACATGTCCGACCAAACGTCATCAATTTGAACGGTAAAATCAGGAAATCGACCAGTGTATACATCCTTGTTTATTGACTCACCGTGTTGACGACGATACGCCAGATCCTGATAGAGTAATTCTTTGAAAAGAGGTTGCTGGATATCGGGTACTGCCGACTGCAATATTTCTTCAATCGGTATAGCTTGTTTACTATTTAGTGCCTGTTCGTATTGTGTACAGTATTTATCAATCTGAATGAGTTGTGAAGTATTGAGTTCTTTAAATACCATAACATTTACGTCTTACTTTTTAATTCTGTCCTTCATCCAGAGCATCAACCAGCAAAGAACGGATAACAGTGAGACGCCGCTGCACGGTACGCAAGTTGGTATTAAGTTCCTGGGCAATCTCCGCACTGGAATAACCTTCCATCTTGCGTAAGGCAATAAGCCGCATTTCATCATCCAGTAAACGCTCATTGAGTTGGCGGTATTCATCGGTAATGGCTAATACAAATTCCGGCGTTGGTTCTGAGCCGATGAGTTCTTCAACTGGCATGGCGTCATGATGAAATTTTCCTGCCTCCCCTTGTCGTTTGTTTCGAGATTCATAACGTATTTGTTTAATAGCTTTTCGGGCAGTCAAAGTGACAAGTAGGCGCCAAATTTCATCTTCGCTCTGTAATTTCGGTGCGCGGTTGTTATCTAGGCCACGGAAAAAACTCTTAAAGGCGGAAACAACCACATCTTCTTCATCGGCCATTGTACGGGTTGAACCAGACAAGCGTTTATAGGCGATCTTAATCATTTTCTGATAGTAACGTTGCCACAGGTCTTCGGCGGCGACATGATCCCCTGCCTGTAAACGACCTATCCAGCTATCCATCACAATGGCATTGTCGTTCAAAGTTAGTTTCCTCAAAAAAAATCCCGTTTCGTGTCGTCATTTTTGAAATAAAGCTATATCAGTCAATAAGGGGTGAGTTAACCCGGATTGTATAACGAATCGACTTATGGCTGGGCGTATTTTTAATTGATGTTGCGGTAGGTAAAACAGACAAACGATGTTAATCACAAAGTTTGCAGTCAGAATTTCGTGAATACATAGACAAGATATGTAAATAAGAATGAATCGAATAAGACCATAAGAGAATTATGAATCAGGCAGATGTAGCGCAACACTATTACAGGGTTTCCAATTGGGAATTGTTTTCCATTGTCATACTTCTTGTGTCAAATATTTGGGTGCCGAATGCGCATGCAGCTGATTCTAAATCGACTGAAATTGCGGAATTGTTCTTTAACACGCCGATAAGTGCTGCGATTACATTGGAAAGTGGTGTCACTTACCTTTTTTCAGGCAGGACTTACGCAAAAACAAATAAAGATTCTAAAGCAGGTTTTGCTAAAGGTTATCCCAAGATACTGCCCGGTGGCTGGAAAGGCTTTCCCAGAGTTTGGCCAGGGATTAGTGCGGGTTTTTCCGAAAAGGGTAAAACCTTATATATGTTTAGTGGTAAGGACAAATTTGGCAAAGAAACGTACTACCAACTGACAGACATTAAGGTCGATAAGGGTTATCCCAAGGAAATCACCGATGATTGGATAATGCTGCCTAAAGGATGGAGTAAAGGGGAACTCGCCGTAGTTGACGCCGCATTCTATCACGCACCAACCAAAAAACATTACATGTTCAAAGACAATCAATATGCGCGATTGAAAGATCTTGCTATCGAGAAGGCGTATCCGAAAAAACTACCCGGGATCTGGAAAGGTATGCCCAAGAATTTTGCCAAAGGTATTGATGCAGCAACTTTTCGTAATGGTCATATTTATATGTTTAAAGACGATGAATATATCCGTTTTACAAAAACAAAAATGGATAAAGGCTATCCCAAAAAGATTAAAGACAATTGGCCTAATTAACCAACGACATTGAATTATCAAAAATAACTTAAAGTGAAATCAGGATTATGAATAGACAAATAAAGCAAACTATTTTTCTGTGTGCATTATCAATATTAAATATTAATACGGCTTTTGCAGGCGATACTGAAAGTGGTTGGACATCTTCAACGACGCCCACCGAGGGACCAACATCTGGTATCAATATAGGTGATCACAGGAATACAACAGGTTGGTCTGAAGATAAAAAGAAGAGCTGGGCCAAGAGAAAGGTGGCTTATGTTCTGAAACTACTTGCCGGTGCAGGAAAAAACCCAACAGATAAATGGGCACCAAAAAAATTCTCGGGCACTTCGACTTCGATTGGTTTTGAAGTTGCAATACCCGGAACTGACTTTGATGTTTCCACATTTTATACCCGTTCCGGATCTCCCATTGAAGAAACCTGGCATGTTGCCCTTAGTCTGGATACTACCAAACTCAAGAGCTCTCCCCTTACATCGGTCTATCAAGATATTACTGCGATTTTAGGTACACCAGAATATGAAAGCCTAGTCCTTGTCACCAGTGAAGGTAGTGGCAAGGTTAATGTTGCTGATCTACCTGCCAATCTGAAGACAGTATTAGATCCGTTTAAAGGCAATAAAGCGGCTAACAACACAAAAACTAAAGTAATCAGTCTTGCCAAAGGCGTTAACTTTTTTGCCACGATCAAACCACCCGAAGATGGCCCGTTTAAAGTGATGGAGCAAGCCCTGTTATTGGGCGGTAAAGTCAGCGATGGGTCTTTGCACTTGACTGGATCAGTCGGCTACGATCTGCTCGGTAAGTTGATGGATGATGGCAAGCTTGAGGCGGATAAAACGGCACAACAAACGGCACAAACAGAAGTCAATGCAAGCAAGGAGGATAAAACTATTCCTCCTGTCGCCCTGAAGATTATATTTCCTTCCGTGATTCCTGCTCCGTTTAGCCTGATGGATGCGACTCAGGCAAAGAAAACATTTTTTATGGAGATTGATAAAACAGTCCTTGGCATTAAATATGATAAGGCCTCTAACAATCTCGCATTAGACGCGGGTCAGGATGTCACGCTTTGGATTAACAAAGAAGATTATACCACCAAGCGTAAGATCTCCTTCTCGAAAGATAAGTCTGATCCAAACGATAGTGCTTATGAGTTAAAAGCCACTGGCTCAGTAGAAGATATGAACGTTACGCTGTTTGAAGGCTTTACGCTGGAAAAACTGAGTCTGAACGGTAGCACCAAAGTCAATTTCAAAACACCTGCACCGGAAGGCGAAGAAACCACCTGGCAAACCGGCAGTGTGAGTGATGATGCCACACGCAATGGCGGTATTCAGATCGGTGGCAATCGTGAAACGACTAAGGCAGAAACCGATAGCTGGCAAGCAGCTAAACCAAGTACCGATGCAAAACGAACTGACGTTGCGATAGGCGAGCATCGTAATACCGGCTCTGAGAAGAAAAAAGCAACCGAGTTAAAGATCGTTTTTGGCGTTACTGTTAATTCAACTGATGTCGGCGATCTAACTGGCGCGCTTGGTTTAACCACGATTAAGGAAGGGGCTTCCAAACCACGCGTCAAAGAAGTGTTCATGCAATTTGATGGTGACGCTAAAGTTGGCGGATTGAATTTGGCAGATATAAGGCCCCTAAGAAATATTCCCATCGTCAATGAAATTGCGATCAATGGACTAGGGATTGGCATGAGTGAAACAGCCGGAAATAGTGAGGGCCTGGATTTTTATCTCTACAGTGGTCTTACCTGGACCAAGCCCGATATTAAAGGGCAGTTGGCGGTGATGAAACGGGGCAGAGATTTTTATGTAATGTCGCGCGTTACTGATTTCTCCGATAAAAAAGTTGTTGATACCTTACCCGGTTCAGAGGCACTCGATGCATTCTCTGGACCTTTAGAGTCATTTGAAATGCCAAATGCGATGTTGGTGTTTAGTACTGCAGCGGGAGATAGCGGTCGAGGTGGTGCATTAAACCTGAGTGATCTTCCTACTCAAATACAAACTATGTTTAATGGCATTGTGGGTAGTAGTGGCAAGGTGCCTCTCTATGGCGATGGTATCAGTATTATTGCTGGAATTGACCTTAGCAAAGATGAGAATCTGAAAAATGCAGTCGCCGATTTAGGTATTAGTACTTCCAGTCCATTAGTCATGGGTGGGTCGCTTGGTGGCTTTGAATCGGGCAAGATTAAAGTCGCCTTTTTTCTGGATATCCCCACGATCGAGTTTCCCAAAAAGAATGACAAAGACCATGAAATGAATGATCTGATCAGTGTTAATAATGCCGGTGGACAGTTTTTCATTAGTATCGATGCGGTTGGCCCTGTCTTTAAAACAGGCATACGAGCCAATGTAGAAATGTCGTTGCCACGTGTTGGTGGGGAAGGAAAAGAACCCGATATTGTTGCTGTGGGCGGTGATTTTTACCTGAACATTGACGCAGTCGGTGTCGGAGTGCGGTTCGCAGGTTATGTAAACGGCGATTGGCATGACCCGCTCGGCTTTGAAGGTATTACATTAAAAGAAACAGCAATATTAGTCGGAACAGATGTCAGCGGTGGTGTTGAGATAGGTCTTGGCACGACATTGAGTTTTGCATTGGTCGATGATAAAGGTAAGGCGAAAGCGGTCAAGACAAACGATTTTAAGAAGGTCTTTGATAAAGGTGAATTGGAAGCACGTCTGAAAGAACTGCAGGCGCAAATGGCAACTGGCGAAGTTGAAACTAAAGAGGTTGATATTAGTGCTGGTTTTATCATTGCAATTAATACGACACCCGCACTGGGTATCCCCGTACCTAAAAAACTGGGCATGGCCTTTAAGAATAGTGAAATTTCTTTGCCTAATACCATTGATATCTTTGACTTGTTTCTGAAAGGATTAATGACGGGGCCTGCACAACAGGAATTGTTAGAGAGCACCCCTAAAGGTAGTCCACAACGAGAAGTATTAAACGTTTTGATAGATGGTTTCAACGACGGGAAGTGGGTGCCTGCATCACAGAAGGTACAGATGGTTGCTCCTGTGCCCTTAGATGTTATTTATTTTAAAAATGTCGACATATTCTTTGCCACACCGGGTGCAATCTTGCCTGGCTATGCGGCGCTTGATGGCAATATTGGTTTGCGTTTAGGTGGCGAACTCTGGGTCACTGATCTAGAAGGTAAGAATGATAAAAAGGTAGTTGACGCGGTTATTGACTTAACATTAAACGGCCTTGATTTCGGCAAGTTTGCTAAGGATCTGGAAAAAACTTATTTATCTATTGCCTCGGTCACAATAGATCCGCTTAGGGAAGAATTGAATTGTCCGAAAGGCGCCTTTTATGATGTTGGCTTGGCTTCGTGTTGGTCCTGTCCCAAAGATTATAAACGAACATTAGCGGCAGTAACGGCAGATAATGCCTGTAAGCAAACGATTTTTCACCATAGCAAGGCAAAGTTCGAACAAGATGCAAACCTGGCATGGAATTGCCCAACAGGGACATTTTATGATGCGCGAAATCAGGGTGAGTGCTGGTCGTGTCCTGTTGGTTATTCTCGAGGTCTAACAGCCGTTGATCATGACAAGGCCTGTTACAACGTCGATTTAAGCAAGGTAACGAGTTATGCAAAAGCCACCAAAAAGAAAAAGGCAACCGGTTTGATAGGGACGGATTGTCCGGCTGGACAGTTCTGGCATTTTGATAACGGCTATTGTTATAGCTGTCCAAGCAAGCATGTTCGAACAGGAACCGCGATTGGTAGTAACAAGGCTTGTATGGCTGTAGGGGCACAATCTATCACTGGTGAAGAGCCTGCGACCTTAGTTAAACCAGGTCGACCCGAAGGTAGTTTTCTTGATATTGGCAAAGGTAAATTCTATTCCTGCCCTGAAGGTTATAAACGAACCGTTTTTGCGGTTGACGATAAAAAAGGTAGAGCCTGTCAGAAAGTCGAGGTGAATTTGGCCAATGGTAAAAGTGAGCCACGTGGACAGATCAAGACTAAACCTGCAAAGAACAAATTATGCTTTGGCGCAGAGGATAATGATCTCTCTATAGGTGATAACGTCGTTATGCAGCCTTGTTACGATGAGGATAGCCGTTTCCAAAGTTGGTATCTCGATAGTCTGAATAGGTTGCGACCGTTGCAGCAGTTAAGCCTGAAAAAAGATAAGGGTGCGCCGATGTGTCTGGAAATCGAATATACAGTAAGCGACGAAGACGCCAACGTACACATAGCTGCAAGCGACAGCGGTAGCAATGTACAGATAGGAAAATGCAGTTTTTATAAAGAGGATAATCTCGCTGGAGTTCAATGGTATGTCGATCAAAAAGATCGCATCGTTAACAAGCAGAACAGTAAATGTCTTAATTTCAAGAGCAAGGAGAAAAACCTGGAGATCTGGGACTGTCTCGACAAGGGCAATCAGTTCTGGGAATTTGGCGATAATATCGTAAAACCAAAAGATATCGCCAAAGCAGAAAACGGCCCAATCATGCTGACGACCTCAGGTGAACGGGAGCTTTGTCTACAAACTGCTAAGCCGGTAAAGAATGGTAATGCTGTAGAAATGGATAGCTGTGGTGGTGAGCAAAATCAGGTTTGGTATTGGAACGCGAAAGGCCAGGTTACGGATGAGAGCAAAAAGCTTTGTCTGGATATCGAAAAAGATGCCGATGATTCACCTTTGACAGTAGCGACTTGTCGAAGCATGGATGATTTGACGAACGTTGATTCACAAAGATGGTTGGCCGATACCAATGGGCGGGTTGCCAATGATCTAGGACGTTGTATCGATTTTGCTGATGGTAAAACCGAAGGCAAAAACGCAACTGTCATTATTGGGCAATGTAAGGATAGTGCCGCCGCAAATCAATTACTTGAAATGATGGATGCGCCTAAAGAGAGTATCGTCGTAAAAGCAAAAGAGATGACCAAAGAATGGCGCGAAAAAATGACAGCGGCGCAGGAAAAAACGAGTCAAGATGCCGGTAATTTGTTTGCAGGAATTTTGGATCCCGATTCAATGGTGCATACCGTTGCCACTAAACAGAAGAAAGGCACTGGCCTATTAAAAACAAATTGTCCAAAGGCAACCAAGGATAAAGACGCACAGTTTTGGGATGCAATCGATGGCGGTAACTGTTGGTCGTGCCCAAATAAATTTACTCGTACCGGGCATTCCGTGAAGAGTGATAAGGCATGTATCGGCAAGAAGTCGGATGCAGGTGAATTGATTGCCTCTGGTGAGGAGATATCCATTTCTTGGAAAAAGATTCCGGGTGCTGCTACAGATATCGCGATTGGTTCCATCGGTGATGTTTGGGTGGTCAACACGAAGGGGCAAGTCAAGTATCGTGATTTAGTGAAGAATAAGTGGTCTGCGAGTCAAAAAGGGAATGTAGAAAAGGTTGCGGTTGGTAAGAACAGTGATGTCTGGCTGCTGAATAAATCAAACGAAATTTTCCGCGGTGGTGTAAACGGTTGGAAAAAAATTAAAGGCGGCTTAGCCGATATTGCCGCAGGTCCTAATGGTGCGGTCTGGGGCATTGGTAAAACAAAAAAACATGATAATGGTAATTACATTTATAAATGGAGTGGTAAAAAATGGGTCAAGCAAAAAGGTCATGCTGTTCAGATTGCCGTCACTCCAAAGGGACAAGTTTGGGTTGTCAGCGCTAAAGGTAAAATTTATAGCGGCAACGGTAAAAAATGGAAATTGAGACCCGGTTTAGCAAAGGAAGTTGCCATCGGTGCTGATGGTTCCGTATGGCGCTTGAGCGAAGATGATAGCCATGCCAATGGCAGCACGATATATCGATGGAATGTTGATGGTAGCAATTGGGAACTGATGAAAGGTCATGCGACTTCTCTGGCAATTGCGCCAAGCGGTATGCCTTGGGTCACATCTAAGGTTAACAAAATCTATGATGGCAATCCGAAACGAAAGAAAACACCTAAGTTGGCTTCTGTCTGTGCATCGGGTTATCAGAGAGATATTTTGAAAAAAGAAACAGCAGACGATGCGTGTTTCAAGAAAGTGTTTAAAGCAGCAACAAAAAACTCTAAGCCGGTTATCTGTCCTGCTGGCCAGGAAAAACAATTAGTCGGTAACTGGAAAAATTATTGTGTTAGTTGTCCTACTGGGTTTAGCCGCGACCTATTGCACTTTGAGGCGAGCACGGCTGGTGCCTGTTTCAAAGTGAATAAGACGAGTGCAGTTTATAAAACAGTTGAAATACCTGAACGCTGGGATTCATGCCCGAGTGGCTATAAGAAAGATCCTAATAAATCATGTTTCAAATGTCCGACAGGATATGGTCGAAATGCAAACCCGGTAGGCCATGCCAAGGCTTGTACCAAGTGGCCCGATCCATTCAAAACTTCCAAAGCGACTATACATTCTAAAAAATGGGGATCATGCGCAAAGGGTTACAACAAAGACTTAAATGGTAATTGTTGGAAATGCCCTGCTGGGACGAAGAGAGATAAGTTGGTTGGAATAAAATCAGGAGCCAAAGCCTGTGTCATCCCTGCAGCAAGTGATACAGAGAAAGTCGCGGCTGCCAAACACAGTGGTGCGGGGAAGGCGAGTTGCCCAACAGGTAAGGGTAAATTCCAACATCTGTTGCCGTTACCAAAGGATTGGTTCTTACATTGTGGCGCTTGTCCTTCTGGATACGCGCGTAACGCGAATGATGTTTCTGGCGCGAAGGCATGTGACAAGATAGTTCGGACTGGCACGACGAAGGCATTGCGATGATGAACTTTGTTAAATTAGCTCAAAAATTACAATTAGAAAAGATGGGGAAACGATAATGTTTGTAGAAAAAAAAATCAGCATGAAAATGTTGATGGGGGTTTCATCATTCTGTCTGGTGCTGACGCTAGGGGGATGTGTTCATAACGAGGATAAGCCCTCAAGCATGATAAACCAAAGTGGTGAGTATTTAACCTCTATCGATCTGCAAGGTGCGGCCCTAACAGACTCGGCGATTGATGACTACGCAACGCAAGCAATTGAAGCCATGCGGGCGGGAAAACTTCAGGAAGCCACAAAAAAATTTAATACCGCACTTAACAAGAACTTTAGCAGCTCATCACTACAGCTTTTGAATGGCATTAACTATCATTTGCGTGCTATTGGTGGCGATAACGGATTGTTTGAGATGGCAGAACAGGGATATCTTGCTGCAATACGTTTCGATAAGAGTAATTGGACTGCTCGTTATTATTTGGGCATGTTTTATATGGATACAAAACGTTATATGGATGCGCAACGTGAGTTTGGTGCCTATGTTGTCAATAACGATAGCGATCCGGAAGCGCTTTACTATCTTGCCAGAGCTTCTTACTACAGTGCAGATCCGGTGACTGCACACGCCGCTGCAATGCGACTTTGGGATCTAATGGAAACGCTTGATAGTTCGTCCATTGACTCAACTGAGATGTTACGACTGTTGGCAATGACTAAAGCGGCAGTTAATAAACCTGAAGAAGCCTCGAATCTGGTTGATGATTATCTTGCAAAGGGTGGTGAGGTAGACCACGCGGCCATGTTGCGCAAACGTCTCGGAGATTGGCGACATGTCTATGCCCAAAAAAGTGTTAATGCAAAACAGGAAGAGGCGCCAGCAGATGAGATGAAAGCAGCGATGGCAGCGGCAGATGAGGCTGTTGATTCAGAGATGGATGAGATGTCGGGTATGGAAGAATCAGATGGCATGTCAGAAACGGGCGAGATGATCGGCATGGACGAGTCTGACGAGATGTCTGATATGGAAGAATCCGATGAGATGACCGCAATGGACGAATCAGAGAACGAAGAAGAAGCGGATAGTGAAGATGACGAATTTGTTGAAAGTCAGATGGTCGCTGTGGATGTGGTTATCATCCGATCAGAAGAAATAGAGACGGAAGCTAAAGGTATTAATTTGCTAAATAGCCTACAGCTTCAATTTGGTGATCCGCAAAATGGTGTCAATGCATATAACTATGCAAAGACAAGAACTAGAGAAGCAACACTTGAAGGAACTGAAACACTCGATTTTTTAGACCCTGCAAATCCTACTGTACCTAGAATAGTGCCTGAAATAACAGAATTAACAAAAACACTCACCGATCTTAACCCGACTACAAAGTCGATCACCCGATTAATCAGTATCCCTGCTGTTAGTTACACTTTGAACATATTAAATGAGCAGGGTGGTCGTAGTGAAGTGCTTGCACGCCCCACTCTGGTAGCTCGAGCAGGTCAAACCTCTGAATTTTTCTCAGGAGTGGAGGTCTCGGCTGCTGCAGTTTCGGGGGGCGCAGGTGATTCGGTATCAATCGAAAAAGAAATAGGTTTGAAACTGGCCATCACACCGGAATTAGGTTCTGACGGTGTTGTGCTATTACACGTGATTGCCGAAAGAACATTTTTAACGCAACCGAGTCGGTCGGTTGTTTTTGAGTTTCGTCTTGATACAACGAAGACATTGGTTGATGCGAATGTCGCAATGAGGTTTGGACAGACTTTAATTCTCAGTGGTTTGAATGAGCGTATTACAGAAAGTAACAATGATGGAGTTCCTGTGCTTAAGGAAACGCCCTTTATAAAACGATTTTTTTCTGAGGAAAGTTTATTAACTCAGAAGCGTTCAGTAATTATATTACTCACACCGCGTCCGGCTTCCTACCTTTATAATAACCCTGGCACAGGTTTAACGACTGTGGGTGATCTCCATCCCAGATCTGAGATCAATCAACTGAATGAACGTTATGAAAGTTGGTTTAAACCCCTGTCTAATGCACAAACGGTTTTGGATGGCATATCGACCGGGAATTTGTATAAATATTTTCAAAGCAGGGATATTCCGGCGGATGCCTGGTATAGGAGTGATTCACATCCATTGCGGATGCGTGAAAATATTAAGCAGCTTTCAATCTAGATCGAATTCATTATTCAATATCTATGATTTCCAGTTTAGAAATTAAACAGCACAGAAGCCAATTCTACAAATTTACAATTTGTTTATTGATGTGCTTTTTCTCTGTATCCATTTTCGCAGCTGAATCTAAACCATCAAAGGCAGTGCAATTTGATTGGACCAAAGTCCGTGGACAAGCTCAGGACATTGCTGTCGGCGCAAATGGAGAGATCTTTGTTGTCGCTGATGACAATGTTGTTTGGCGCTGGCGCCGTGAAGGTAGCGGTTGGAGTCGTCGTTCTGGTTTAATTCAACGGATTGCCGTTGATCCGAAAGGCAGTCATTGGGGAGTTGCCGAAGACGGACGGACATATCGTATGAGTGGACTGTGGTGGCGCCAGATTGATGGGCTTGCCCAGGATATTGCTATTGGTGGTGACGGTACCATCATAAAAACAAACCAGGATGATTCACTTGCGCGCTGGGACAAATTTAGTGGACGTTGGAAGCTCATTACAGGATCGGGTAAACGGATTGCCGTAGGACCAAAGGGTAAGCCGTGGGTTGTAAAAGCCGATGGTAGTTTGGCGCGTTACGATGGACGTGAATGGCAAACATTACCCGGTCACGCAACCGACATTGCAATTGGACCCAAAGGCAGCGTTTTTATTATCGACGCAGACGGACTACGCCAATGGGACAAGAAAGAAAGCCGATGGTTAGATGTGCCTGATACCACAGGTGGTATCGCTATCTCAGTAGGTATGGGAGAACACCCCTGGTACGTTGATACGACAGGTGCCATCTACGCTTCTTCACTTTTTTCGATTGATGATAACGAAACGGATACGACAGAGGCTGATGCCGTGACCTTTGTTGTTCCGGAGGCTGAAAAAGCCGAGTCTGAAGAGATTCTGGCCATACGACGCAGTAATAGTGCTGTCGATGATGATCCTGCTGCGATTACCAGTGATGAGCCAATTGTTTTTAAGAAAGTGAAAGGAACGGCTATTGATCTGGCGATTGGTGTCGAAGGCAGTGTCTTTGCTCTGCACTCTGACAGTGTAATATCTCGTTGGAATAATCAACGATCCATCTTTCAAAAATTTCCCGGGACGCTTATTCGTCTGGCTGTCGGCCCGGATGGATTGCCACTGGGTATTAATCTCAGTCGAGATATTTTCCGCCACGATGGCAAGGATTGGAAAAATATTAAAGGAAAGGCAGAAGATATTGCTGTTGGTGCCGATGGTACTGTGATCATTAGCGATTCTGACGAACGCTTGTTACAGTTAAATAGTGCAATGACGCGTTTCGAGCTTATTTCCGGGAAGAAGGGTAATAAACTAGCGGTAACGCCCGATGGTTCTCCTTGGGTAATCCGAAAGGATGCTTCAATCTTTCGTTGTGATACCGATCCCTGTACAAAGCTTAAACGCAAAGGGCGTGATATTGCGATTGGTCCCGATGGTAGTGTGTTTATGATTTCGACGCGCAATCAGTTATTTGTTTTTGATGATACTGAAGCGGATTGGCAACGCTTACTGATAAGTAAAAAGCCGATTGCCATTGCTGTTGGCCCACAAGGTCGGCCCTGGTTTGCAGACATAAAAAACGATGTGTATGCATCAACATTCTTCGAACGTGATGAAAGTAATGACACGGCGATTGCCAGAACAACGAATAAACCCACCGAGGTTAGTTCATCGTTGATTCCAACGACTTCTAAAAGTACATTTACGTTTACCAAGAGGTTGAAATTTAAGGAAGTCACCATCGGCACCGCGACCACTGATAATATCGGTATTGGTCTTGATGGTTCAGTGTTTATTGTTGCTGATAGTGGTTCTAGGCTTCAAAGGTATAACGAGAAATCTAAAGCTTTTGAAGATATATTTACACCTGTTAACAATGTAGATGCAATCACATCTGATGCAGAAGGTCGAGTCTGGACAATTGATTTTACTGAAGTACGGTTCCAAAAGAAAAAAGATGGTAGTTCATTTACTACGTATTCTTTACCCACTGCTGCGTTTGCTCAATCTCCCGACATAGATATTGGTGGCGATGGCAGTGTCTTTGCTGTTTGGATAACCGGCGAGCTGTATAAATTTAATCCATCAAAGAAGAAGTTTGAGAAATTTACTTCAGGCACATTTCGGCGTGCCGCTGTCGGTGTTGATGGACGACCCTGGGTTATCGATGAGAGTACTTTTGTGGTGATGGAATATGATGGCACCAAGTTTATTAAGCCAGGAGGTATAACCCAAAAAGCGCGCAATATTGGTATTGGTGCGGGCGGTACCGTTTATATTGTGGACTCAGACAGTAAGTTGAGGAAATGGAATGCAACTAACAAGTCCTTTGATAAGGTTGATGTAACGGCAACTCATGTCGCGGTAGACCCGGATGGTCGTCCTTGGTACTTGAATACCGGTGCTACTGGAAATGCTTTTAGGGCACGATAATTTCAGGTTTTAATTTAAAAGGAAATTGACAATGAAACATGAGGAAAAAGTAAGTGTTTCTTGTATATTCTATTAATGTCCCACTTGAATTATTGTATTAAGAAAATAATAAAATTTAGTCAATAAAACGATATGGCGCACCATTCTACTCATTTTTAATTTCATAAATGAAACGCCTGTTGCATCTGATCTTGCTTCGCTATTGTTATCTATAAACGACTTATTTCTTTAATGTTTTATTTAAAGTGTTATCTTTGTTGCGTGATTCAACAGCAAGTTCTTTTTTATATTCAACCAATTTATTCATTAGTTTTGCATTACTCGTCGCGAGTATTTCAACGGCTAATAGTCCGGCATTTTTTCCTGCACCAATTGCGACTGTTGCTACCGGAACGCCACCGGGCATTTGTACGATTGATAGTAATGAATCCATGCCACTTAGAGCATCAGTTTTTACCGGGACACCAATGACAGGTAAGGGTGTTTGACTGGCAACCATGCCGGGTAAATGAGCTGCACCACCGGCGCCGGCAATAATAACCTTCAAGCCTTTTTTATAAGCGTTCTTTGCATATCTGCCCATATCATCAGGTGTACGGTGTGCTGAGACAACGTGTACCTCATGGGCAACTGTAAACTGTTCACAGATATCTGCAGCTGCTTTTAAGGTTGGCCAGTCTGAATCACTGCCCATGATAATGCCGACGAGTGGTTTGGTTTGCGCTTTCATTTTTGTGCTCCGAAACGAATACATGATGCAGCCTTTGATGCAATTTGTTCAGCTTCATTAATATCTGAACCTAACGCTGTGATATGACCCATCTTGCGTCCTATGTTTGTTGTTGTCTTTCCATATACATGTATATGGGCGCCCTTCACTGCCAGAGCTTGTTCAATGCCAACCGGGTAGCCCGTGCCCTGCTCTTCGCCGAGCATGTTTATCATAACTGCTGCTGGCGCAATCATTTCTGTTGAACCAAGTGGCAGCCCAAGGATTGCCCTTACATGATTTTCAAACTGTGAACATTCACAAGCTTCAATCGTATAGTGCCCGGAATTATGTACCCTCGGCGCCATTTCGTTAAGAATAATCTGATTTTCTTTGGTGAGAAACATTTCGACGCCGATGGTGCCCACGCCATCAATAGTGGTTACTGCCTTGCGTGCGAGTTCAACCGCTGCATTGGCGAGTTCATCATCAATACGGGCAGGTGCACGTACGATATGGCAGATGTGCTCTTTCTGTACGGATTCAACCACGGGATAATTGACCATTTCGCCATTCGATCCGCGTGTCACCATTACGGCTAATTCACCAGAGAAATTACAAAATCCTTCAACGTAGAGCTCTCGATTATTGCCATCCAATTTTGCCCAGGCATCATCAATATCTGCTGCGCTGTTTAAAGTGGCGTTTCCTTTACCGTCATAGCCATTGCGTCTCGTTTTTAAGACTAGTGGCCAGCCTAGCTGATCGGCGTGTAGCTTGATTTCATCTTGTGAGTTGACTGCCGCAAAAGGTGCAACCGCAATTCCGGCATCACTCAAGGCCTGCTTTTGAATCAGTTTATCTTGTACCAGTCCGATCGTTTTCGAGCTTGGGTATAACTGATGGCCTGCTTGTTCTACTGCTTTTAAACTGGTTGCATCGACAAATTCATTTTCCAGAGATACTAGGTCTACCTTGTCTGCCAGATTGAGTAGATTAGCCGGATCGTCCCAATCGCCATATAAAATATCTGCGGCAAGACTGGAAGACGGTGTGTTTTCGGTTTTTTCCAGGATGACGATCTCGCAACCCAGCTCCATCGCGGGTAGTGCGGTCATCTTTGCTAGCTGACCACCACCAACGATTCCAATGCGATGCCCGCTCGCAATATGCTTATTACTGGTCTTGTTATGATTATCTACCATGCGTTTTCTAAATACACACCCTTAAAAAAGTCGGCGAATTTAGCACAATCTGCGTAGTAAATCTGTAGTTCTGTAGCTAGTAGCCAAGAAAGCGGCATTAATTATGGTGCAGATAGGGTGGTTGTGGTTATAAAAAAGGTTGTAATGTGGTTATTTAAAACCAGTATATTGGTTATTAACAACCAAATTAACCAATAATAAGGACTCAATCTAATCAGCGAAATAATTATAAAGCATTGATATATAAAGCATTAATTCTTTTTTTGCGAAGCTGGCACACGATCTGCTCTATATAAGATAAGAAAAAACTTTATAACCGAACTTATAACTTAATACGAGGATACAACAATGAATTGGCAAACACCTGAATACAACGACATCCGTTTTGGCTTTGAAGTAACAATGTACATCAACAACAAATAAGACTCCTCTTTAATCTTATTTAACACACTTAATATAAGGAATACGACTATGAATTGGCAAACACCTGAATATAACGACATCCGTTTTGGTTTTGAAGTAACAATGTACATCAACAACAAGTAAGATTTCCTTCTCGGAATAATAAAAAAGGGACCGTAAGGTCCCTTTTTTATTGCCTGATTTTTAAGTAATTAAATTAAACGCAGTTGGTCTTCACTAATACAGCAATTACGCCCACTATTTTTTGCTTTATATAAGGCCTTATCTGCTCTCTTGAAAATGGTGTCCAGATTATCCTTACCCTTGAATTCAGCGAGGCCACAGGAAATGGTTATTTTTACCGTTTTATCGCCGTACTGGAATGAACAGCCTTCTATACTTTCTCTTAATGATTCTGCGACAGTTATTGCAGAGGATAGATCTGTTTCAGGCAAGATTAACGCGAATTCTTCACCACCATATCGGCAAAAAAAGTCACTGCCGCGTACTTTTGAATTGCATTTTCCCGCGACAGTTTGTAAAACAATATCACCTGCTTTGTGACCATATGTGTCGTTTACATTTTTAAACTTATCTATATCGATCAGGCATAGTGTTAATTTATTGTTGTATCGTTGCCAGCGACGGTATTCATGAGTAATGCGTTCATCAAACGACATACGATTTGGTATTTTTGTTAATGCATCGGTGTAGGCTTTGCTTCTTTCTTCCTCTACGCACTTTCTGAGTTTTTCAGTTTCTGACTCCATATTGCTTAGCCGTTCTGTCAGTTCCTTATGATTAATGTCAGATGTTTTTTTCCGGCCATGCTCAACAGTAATAAACTGATCCATATTGTTTTGTATAACTTCAATTCGGCTATTGATTGTGTTTTTTATGTTTTCAATTGAGTCGGCTTCATCAACTCCTGTTTGAATCAAGTTAATTTGTTTTTCCATTTCTGTATTGAGTGATACTGAATTTGAAAATGATTCGTTCTCAAGGGTTTCTATATCAGCTACCTGTAAGGTGATTTCATTTAATTGCTGAGTTACTTTCTTCAAAAAGCCTTCAGTCTCTATTAGCTCAGCCTGCACCTCCATGTAGGCATTGCTTACCGTCAACGCTATGCGGCGTAGTAATTTGCCAATGTCCGCATCGTCGCTTCGTTGTTCAAGTTGTTGTTTTAGAGTGTCGAGCTTAGCTTGTGATTTGCCTGGGATTGTTATCCAGTCAAGCATAGTAACCAGGTGACCTATAGTAAATTCAGCTTCTTTCTCTGTTATAGCAGGCGTTGAAGTGTTGTTGTCTGATTGGGGAGACTGTAGATTTATTTTATCTATGCATTGATTAATTACTTTTAATTTTTCTTGTTCGTTTTTTAAGGCTATGGATTTTTTACAAAGCTCAGCAAGTGAAGCTTCCGTATCCTGATGTTCAGCTAGTTTTCTTAAGAACACCTTAAAGGCGTCAGGTTTTTGATTTTGTTTATCTTTTGCCGATGAATTATTTATAGTAGTAATGACATCATTGACTGGCTTTAATTGGCTGATGGGTTCGATGGCGTTGTCTTGTATGTCATTATTGATCTCATCGACTGTCTCTGAATATTGATCAAATTGCTTGTCGCTGGATAATAATTGAATTACGTTTGTGACTAATTGATTCGTCCTTGATGTATCGGCATCCTTGTCCTTTTTCAGTGACAGGATGGACAGAACAATTTGTTCAATTTCTTTTTGTGGCAGGTTGTTGCCGGATTGTTTTAAAGCCTCTTTGAGGTCAAATAGTTTTTTATCGAGGATGTCATTTGAGCCTTGATAGGCAAAGGTTAACTTTAATACAGATTTTAGTAATTCCTGCTGCTGCTGTTCCCATGCCTTTTCTTTTACATCCAGCTCTTTCAGAGTCTGAACGTATTGTTTTTTCCAATCTGTATCAGGGTCGGCAGCTTTTTCTTGTGACAGCATTGATTGTATCCGGCAATTAAATAAAACATGATGCGGGCGTTACAATCGGTGATATGAATCATTCCTGCCATTCTGACAGGAATGATAGTTCTGAATCTATAGCTTACTCGTTTGCAGTGCTCGCCCTTTCTTTATCGACGAGTTGATCAATAACCTTTAGAACATTCTCAAAACTTCCAGCAGTGGAACCACTAACCATGTACTTGCCATTGACTATGACAGCCGGGACGCCGGTGAGTTTGTAACGTTGTCCCATGACGAAGGCCTGCTTAACCTTGGTTTGAACCTCATCGGACTCATATGCTTTTGTGAATTCGCTTTTATCGACACCATGTTTCACAAAGAATTTTTTGATTGAATCATCGTCATGAATCTTTTTCTTATGTTTGTGTATGGCATCAAATAATGGTGCGTGGATGGAATCTAATGCACCCAATTTTTCCGCAGTAAAATATGCTTTGGCATGAGGGATCCAGTTTTTGCGAAAAATACCTGGCAT
Organism: Gammaproteobacteria bacterium; assembly: GCA_021773235.1. Classification (GTDB taxonomy): domain Bacteria; phylum Pseudomonadota; class Gammaproteobacteria; order Eutrophobiales; family Eutrophobiaceae; genus UBA7359. Next base: position 127,114 of record JAJFKL010000030.1, read on the forward strand.
GCGTCTAAATTCCACATCATCTGGCTTGGATGCTAACCATTTACTTATATGTGGCTCAAAATCGAAACAGTGTGGGCAGGCATACCAAAATACTTCTACTACCTCTATTTTGTTTCCTGACTGGGTTGGTTGTGCTGGAGAGATGCTTATATAGCCATCGCCATCAGCGTATGCCTGGTTGCTAATCAGAAGAATTAAAAAAAGCGAAAGAGTCGAAACTAATTTTTTCATGGTAGTCCTTAAATTTATTATATTTCGGGCGTGTTTAACCCAGCCTTACAGGTATAGACAACTAAATTCAGGTTTTACTTCAGTAAAAGTATGAATTTTTAATGCAGGCCCTGAATATATTGAGACACAGCCTCAATTTGGAGGTTCGTCATTGGCCCGGTGATGGTGCGCATCATGTTATTAGGGTCATTGCTGCGTTCTTCAGCCTTGAACATTTTAAGCTGCATAGCAGTATATTCTGCATGCTGACCACGTAAGGCAGGGTACAGAGCAGTTGGGTTTCCAGCGCCATTAGGCCCATGACAAGCCATACAGGCAGGAACACCGGTTGTGTAGTCCCCAGCTCGATAGATAAGCTCCCCGGTTTCTATTAATTCAGGTTTAGCAGCACCTAAGGTTGTTTTTTGACTGGAAAAGTAAGCACCGAGATCTAACATGTCCTGATCGCTTAGTGGCGCTACCATCGCTGTCATCTGGGCATTGACACGGTTTCCTTTCTTGAAATCATTTAACTGTTTTACGATGTATGAAGCATGCTGCCCAGCCAGTTTTGGCCAAACAGGATTTACACTATTGCCATCGACACTATGGCACATAACACAGGTTTGTGAGAGAACCTTGCCGTTTGCAGGATCACCTCCTGCAGCATAGGTATTAGCAGAGGTAAGCGTTAACAGACAAACAACAATTAAATAATTTTTCATAATTCCAGATCCTTTAAGACAACATATATGCCGGGTAGTAACAATAAACTCATAGTATGATTATTTTTCAGAACAATGTCCTGATTACGAAGGTTAATTCAAAACCTAATAATCTTCAAAAACATAAACAAACTATTTTAAAGTTTAAATAAAATTTAACAGTTCACTGAGAGATGATAATAAAAACAGAACAAATAATACCAAATGGTTGGTACAGCCGCTTTGAATTTATTAAGGGTGTTGCGGCATTTGATCAACTTCCTGAGGATATTGGTGCTGAGGTTGCCTTTGCAGGCCGCTCTAACGTTGGAAAATCGAGTGCTTTAAATAAGATAACCCACCGGCGTTCTCTGGCCAGAACCAGTAAATCGCCAGGCAGAACAAGAGAATTAAATTATTTTGCCTATGATGAATCCACACATATCGTTGATTTACCCGGCTACGGCTACGCGAAAGTAGACGAAACAATGAGAAATACCTGGGCGAAATTGCTCGAACGTTATTTGCGAGAGAGGAACTCCCTGAAAGGCGTGTTTTTGATCATGGATATCCGGCACCCAATGGGGAAATTTGATCAAATAATGCTGGATTACTGTAAGAGCTGTGATTTGCCATTGCATGTTCTATTGAACAAGTCAGATAAGTTATCCAAAAGTGCCGCAAACAAGACAACCATGGATATCAGTCGTGAGTTGGCAGATATCGATGGTAGTGTGCAGCAGTTCTCTGCTTTGAAGGGTGTGGGGCTAGATGAGGCACGTCAAAAACTCGCTGATTGGTTGTTTGAGACGTGATTTTTTCAGTATAAAAAAATGCCCCGGGCGATCTTTTTAGGGGAAAGTATGCATCCGGGGCCAGAATGTCCCGGCTGGGGAGAACCGGGTTAATTTCTCCTTCTAAGGGAAGAAAAGAAGGAAAAATATGCTGTTAAAAGCTTAGAGCATAGGTATACCGTAGAGTTCCCAGCATTTAACTTTTGTCAACGAAAAATTTTCATTTATGCACAGTTATTTTTTGTCGTCTATTAGTATCACCCAAAAGACGGCCGACATCCTCTGAGGACAAATAGAACCGGTGTAAGTAATTGAAATATTTGAATAAATAGGGTGCCGGTTAGTTTTTAACAGTTTTGTCATAGATGAGTTAGCTATGCCCTTTTTGACGTTATTTTCGCACTGCATCCACAGAGTTATCCACAGAAAATGTGGATAAGAAATTAACCTTGAATAGTAGCAATTACTTAGCTGAACTAAGCTAGAAATGGTCTTAAGAGTTGTCGCTAAGAAATTGCAATAATTAAGCTGAAAACGCTATTTAAGGACCTTTATCAGCGATCCTTTATCAGGTTCACCTGTTGGATATTTCGCATTTAAAAGCCGCAGTTGTGATTCTGCATGGCTCTCTAGGGGAGATTGTTTAGCCAAGCGACTAAATTGCGATTTGCTATTCGCTTTTACAATGTTAATTCGTATTGGTTTTGCCAATACTTTTTCATCCGTTGTTAAAGCATGGAAGCTTTTCGCGGTTTCAAGTATTGCATTGTCATACGCTGCTAAATTATTGCCTTTAGCCATTCCGGCGATTATGTAGGCTCGTTGTTGAAAATAGATGACTGTGAACCGTGTCGGAATACTCCCTTGTTTATTGGTGATAACCGAAATACCTGTATGTGCAGCGAGACCATTTATATTTAATGATGCTTCGTTTTCGAGATTATTTAATCCCATGCGCTGTATCATAAAGTTTCTGGGTGACAGTTTATTATCTGCATTTTCAGCACTGATTTGCATCAAGGCATTGCCATCAGCAGCAGTTAACAGGAGCCGATCTGGAAGATTGGTCATATTCCATTTTTGCGGGAAACGCATGGAGAATCCTAGGCCTTCATGATAGAAATTACGGCCACGTAAAATACCTTCTTGAGGACTATCGCCAAATACTAAATTATCAATGAGTGAAATGTACTCATCTCGACCGACAAAATTGACTGTTCCGGATTCGTTAAGTCCTTTGGCCATATCGATGACTTCCTGTAGCCGCGTGTCACTATCTGGATGTGTAGAAAACACACCATGATAGGCCCTCGGTTCCCGTCCTTCGGCTTGTGCTAGCTCTCTATCAAATACTTCCTGATTTTTTAATACGCGGATGACGTCTAGCATTGCTTCCGGGTTGTAGTTCGTTCGTGCGAGATATTCTGCCCCGAGGCGGTCAGCTTCTAGTTCATGAGTACGCCCATAGCCACTTAGCAATGCTCCGCCAGCGAATTGCACTAACTGGTTAGACGCTTGAGTCATGCCTGGTACAAATATCGAAGTTAATGCTGCTCCGATGTTTGTTAGTTGAGTTGCGCTATGTTGTCGCACTGAGTGTCGGGCTGTGACATGTCCTATTTCATGGCCTAGTACCGCAGCTAGTTCCGCTTCAGAATTTAAATAGGCCATTAATCCACGAGTGATGTATATGTATCCGCCCGGTAAGGCGAAGGCATTAACTTCCTTACTATCGAGTACAGTAAAACTATATGACAGGTTTGAACGGTGACTATTTGCGGCGAGTTTAGTACCTATATTTTGCACGTAATTCTGTAAAGCGGGATTATCGTATACGGTATATTGTTTAAGAACATCGGTATTAGTCTTACGACCCAGAGCCAGTTCGTCACTTTCACTCAGCAGCACCAGGTCTTGCTTTCCTGTAACTGGATTAACGGCACATGAACTTATAGTTAGTAAGGGTAAAAAATAAAAGATGATTAGATATTTCATTTGCATGATTTTAGGATAGACGGCGAAATAATTCAGTTCAATGTTCAGTATTGACTATTTTTAAGTCCAGATTGTGACGTAGTCGCATGCGTATTTGACCTTTATGCTTATATAACCAGCCGTTAGCTTCAATGGTTTTGGTTTCCAAAGAAAGTAATTCCGATTTATTAAAATAAGCTAGGTCAGTATTTTTTATCCTAAGTGCGACATTATTTTCAAGGTTTATCCAAATAGATGACCTGCTGGTTGAAACTTGCCGTACCTTACCTGAGATAAAATGAAATCCTTTTTCATTGCCGCTGAGTGATTTAGCACTGTGTGTTTTATATCGTGATAGAGCCCAGAGCCCCAATCGTTGATCTTTAGCAAATTGACTTGCTTTACTATAGCAATCAGCAAAAGAGAGATTAGGTGGAATTCGTAGGGGCATAGCCAGACCAGCCTCAAGTAATTGGCTTTGAATGTTCATGCCATCAGCATATATATGTGCCAGAGTCCTTCCGTGCCTATCAAGGCGTTCTTTTCCATAAAGAAGGTGAATGACCCCTGAATTGCCAAGCATTTTTTTAAGCGCAATATGTGCGCTGACTGCACCCGCTTCAGAGGGATTATTATTGTGGCTTAACTCGGGTGTATTTATACCAATTAATCGGATGTGTCTTTTATCTTTTAAAACAACAGTATCGCCATCAATGACATAATCAATTATTGCTTTTTCGTCAAAGTGGGTACTTACACAATCTTGATTAGGATTCTCTTTTGAGAAACATGCCGGGGTAAATAGGATTAAGAATGCAGGAATAAAAAAACGCCCTAGAAGGGCGTTTTTAGATATTTGGTAGTACTTCTTTAATACAACGTTACATGCCATACTTTTTGCGGAATTTATCAACTCGACCTGCTGTATCCAGCATTTTCTGTTTTCCGGTGTAAAACGGGTGACATTCAGAGCAAACGTCAAGATGGAGCTCACTGGTGTGTGTTGAACGAGTCTTGAATGCGTTGCCACAACTGCATTTAACGTCAACTTCATCATATGTAGGGTGTATGTCTGTTTTCATGTTGTTTTACTCAATTTGTCTATACGTCAATCAGGGGCGGGGAGTTTATGCGAAAGCTGAGCATTTCGCAATCCTGTGAAGTGCTGGATTTTAATCTTTTTCCTTATTTAAGCGGTCTGTTAAGTCCATTATTGTTGCTGATTGCCTAGGTTGCTCCAGGCTATCTCGAATATGGCCAGGCTCAGACAATATTTGTAAATGATCGACCAGACCATTTTCTCCAGTAGTCTTGTCCCACATCATTTGCGAGATTTTCAGGCAAGAGGCCATCGGGTTTGCTGAAGTAGCCCGAACCTGATCGATTTGCCATTGTAGACCCTGCATGCGGCGTTTGATTTTTTGTGATGATTTATCAATGACGTCTTGTATGATTTGCTGGCGCTTATTTTCAAAAGCATCAGGGTCTTCCTTGGCGAGCTTTGCCCACTCATCAAAATCAAACTCTGTGTTGCTAATCATGTTTTGCATAAAATGATAGTCATCTGTAGCTGTTGTCGTTGAACTAGCTGATAATCTTTAGTCTTTTATAACGCTAAAGCTCAAATTCTGCAACCACTGGCGTGTGATCTGAGGGGCGTTCCAGTTTGCGAGGCTCTTTGTCGATATAAGACGCACGACAGCTTTTTGCTAAATTGTCTGAGGCAAGGATAAGATCAATCCTCAGGCCACGATCGCGTCTGAACCCGGCTGCGCGGTAATCCCACCAGGAAAAGCTTTTTTCTGCTTGATCAAATGAACGAAAACAATCGCTGAAACCACTCGCTAATATTTTATTTAATTCACCTCGCTCTGGCTGGCTCACCAGGTTACACCCTTCCCATTCGTCTGGTGCATGCACATCTCGATCATCAGGTGCAATATTAAAATCGCCTAAAATAATGACAGATTCGTTTTTTGATTTGAGTTGCGTAATAAAAGGATGCAGCTTTGAAAACCACTCCAGCTTATAGCGGTATTTGTCTGAATCGACTTCTGAGCCATTTGGCACATACAGATTTAACACGGTCACGCCCTGGGTTTTAACCGCCAAGACTCGTTTTTGGACATCATCATAGTCAGGTAGTGCTGTTGCTATGGTTTCAAGAGGAGATTTACAGATGGTTGTAACACCGTTATAGGTTTTCTGACCAACAAAACTGACGTGATAACCGGCTTCTTTTATTGCCTCTTCGGGAAAGTTTTCATCGGTAGTTTTTGTCTCTTGTATAGCGAGAACATCAGGGCTTTCAGATTCTAACCATTGCAAAACATGGGGCAGTCTGACTTTAAGGGAATTGACATTCCAGGTCGCTATCTTGAACACGATTTATAGAGAGAGTTTAAAGTTTATTAAAATTAGATCAGAAAAAATCGAATCAAACGCGAAAGCCACCATGTCTGCGGCGATTATGGAAGTCCAGTATAAAAATACCGCCCGCTAAACCGATGGCAAAAACAATAAGCAATGCCACTATCTTATGCTTCATGCTGCTTATAGAAAAAGAATCTTCACTCATGGATTCAGAATCAGCTTCTACTTCAATTCCAGACGATTCGAGTTGTGAGATTAGCTGCCGGTTTTCCTGTTTCAGCGTTTCAATATCAGACAGTAATTTCCCTGAGTCATCTATATCTGCAACATTTGCTTTAAGTGCGGCAAGTTGAGCTTGCAGATCACCCGCTTTCAAGCGTTCCGAGTTTAATTGCTGTTCAAGCTCTTTTTGAGCTTCTGTCCCATTGTCAGACGTTGGAATTGTAGTTGTTTTTAATTGCGCAATTTCTTGTTTCAAAGCTTCGTTGCTTTTTTCCAGTTCTGTGACGCGCGATTTCCCAGGTTTTTCCACGACGACATACTTGCTATTTATCCAGCCCTTATTTCCGCCTGCTTCTTGAACATGAATCAAGTCATTCTCACGCTCGATGACAGATAATGATGTGCCACTTGGTATGAGTTTGGTAATCGGGCTGTCAATAGTGCGATCTTCATGTAAACCAATTTTTAATTCATCTATCACATAGACTGTCTCGGCATGTGCAATAGTCGTCATTAGACAAAATATGCCTAATATTGCGTGTTTAACTCTGAAGTTATGCATTATTTATCCTTAAGCTGTAATTCCCGAATGTCTCAATAAAGGCTCAATACTCGGTTTTCGTCCACGAAATTCAACAAATAAGTCCATTGGCTCTCGACTGCCACCTTGTTCAAGAATCGATTGAAGAAATTCTTTGCCGGTCGCTTTGTCAAAGATACCTCTTTCCTCGAACTTGGAAAAGGCATCTGCGGATAAAACTTCGGCCCATTTGTAGCTATAGTAACCGGCTGCATAACCGCCGGCAAAGATATGAGCAAAACTATGTTGAAATCGATTGAAGTCAGGCGCTTCGACTACAGCGACTTTTTCTCGAACTTCATTGAGCAGGTCTTGTATATCTAGTGACTCATCTGTTGCGAATTCCATGTGTAATCGATAATCAAACAGGGCAAATTCCAGCTGTCTGACCATTTGCATGCCTGCCTGGAATGTCCGCGCCCGCGTCATTTTTTCAAATAACGCATCATCAAGGAGCCCACCGCTATCAATATGACGAGCAAAAAGATCAAGGGCCTCTTTTTCCCAACACCAGTTTTCCATGAATTGACTGGGTAACTCGACCGCATCCCAAGGCACTCCATTAATTCCAGAGACGCCACTATATTCAACCCGTGTCATCATATGGTGTAAGCCATGGCCAAATTCATGAAATAAAGTGGTAACTTCATCATGCGTTAGTAAAGCAGGCTTGTCGCCAACAGGCGGTGTGAAATTACAGGTTAAATAGGCCACCGGGTTCTGGATGCCAGCGCTGGATTTTTTTCTAACAATACATTCATCCATCCATGCCCCACCCCGTTTATGTTGACGGGCATATAGATCAAGATAAAAACTACTCTGTGTAGTGCCATGGGAATCTAGAATATCAAAGAACATGACATCCTTATGCCAGACCTGAACCCCTTCACGTTGTTTGATGGTGACGTCGTAGAGTTTTGCAGTGATTGCAAATAGACCTTCAATAACCTGATGCACGGGAAAATAAGGGCGTAATTCCTCTTGTGAGATATCGAATTTTTTCTGTCTTAATTTTTCTGAATAATAAGCAACATCCCAAGCCTCAAGCTTGAAGACGCTTGCTGTATCATTGGCAAATTTTGTTAACTCAGCAAACTCCTGCTCTGCAAAAGATTTGGTTCGTTCTGCAAGGTCATTTAAAAAACCTAAGACTTCATCAGGGTTTTCTGCCATCTTTGTTGCGAGTGAATAATGTGCGTAACTTTCAAAGCCAAGTAGCTTGGCTTTTTCTGTTCGATACTTAAGGATCTCAGTCATGTTCTCGCTATTATCAAACTGATCGGCAATTGGCCCTTTATCAGAAGCGCGAGTTACATAGGCTTCGTATATTTCTTTTCTTAAGCTGGTGTTGTCAGCGTATTGCATGACTGGCATGTAGGACGGAAATTCAAGTGTAAATAACCACCCTTCTTTATCTTCATTGTTTGCAGTTTGAGCAGCGAGAGCAAGGCATGACTCAGGTAAACCCGTGAGTTCATCTTTATTAGTAATAAGTTTTTTCCAGGCCTGTGTAGCATCCAACAAGTTTTCTTCAAACTTGGTTTGCAGCTTTGATAGTTGTTGTTGGATTACTTTGTAGCGTTCTTTTGCTTCTGTATCGAGAGCAATTCCAGAAAGCTGAAAATCACGTAATGCATTGGTGATGATTTTTTGTTGCGCAGTTGTCAAAGAATTAAATGACTCGGCCTTCGCAATTTGCTCATATGCATGAAACAGCGCTTCATTTTGACCCATCTCAGTAGAGTAGTCAGAGAGTTTGGCGATACAGGCATTATAAGCTTCTCTGAGTTGATCATTATCAGCGACCGAATGCAGATGACTGGCAGGTGACCAGGCTCGATTTAACTGGTCATCCATGTCTTCTAATTTTTGCAGCAGGTTATCCCAACTATAATCTGTTGTGCTTGCTAATAACGATTGAACTGTGCTTCTGCCTTCGGACAGTAATTGATCGATTGCGGGTTCAATATACGATGCGTTGATATTTTCGAAGGCAGGAAGTCCTTCTGTCTGTATAAGTGGGTTTTTCATATAGATAGATATTGGTTTAATAATTATAATTTCAAGGTGTTAGTGATCAAGCGCTAAGCGGCCAGTCGCATGCTGATTAGCCAGGTAGATAAACTTCCGCATAGTATAAACAGGCTGAGTGATAAAACAGAATAAATATGCAGTCGATAGATCAGATCATTCTCTTCTATAGCAGATAGGATAAATGGTCGGCGACTATCATTGGTTTTATTCATGATATTCACAGGTGGTAAGGTCTTTTGTTCGCCATGCATTTCAACGACGTGATCATAGGCCGCTTGCCTGACTTTTTGCCATTCTTGTAAATCAATCTCACCATTATTATCAGCATCATATTTTTTCATTAATGTCTCTGTATCAGCCTTCCATTCACGAATTAATTCACGGACATCTTCGTTTATGTTGAACTTAACGCCAGCGCCGCCGACTGTTTTATAGAGTCCTATGGCATAAAGACTCTCATCAGTATGTAAACGTTCTTCGGTATATCGATAACGTCGATGACGACCAAGCCCAGATAAGAAAGGCCGTTTTTTATTAGCCGATAATGGGCCGCTTAGCGGGTTTGATTCAGCGCCATGCCAAATGTCTTTGTTTGTAGACGTCACATGAGCGCCTTCGGGATCGATGATGCATTGCCCGGTTTCATCTTTGATTAAGAACAGTTCGTCACTGGTGCCACTTCTGATGGTGACCCATTTGCTATTTTTTCCTGATTGCTTGTGTTCATCAACGCTATATTTGTACCAGGTACAAATTGTCCCCGTCAGTGGAGCAACAATCGGTTGGCCTTCCATCAACTGACCATAACCGATTAATTCAACATAACCTTGGGCAGCGGAGCGTATTTTTGATGTTGGTGTGTCTTCAATGATGCGTTTACGGTGCAGCGTTGTGAATGAAATGAAAAAACCAATTAGAGCAGCGATTAGTAGACCAATCGCCCATAACCAGAAATCATCGGCAGGGCCAGTTTTTGCCCAATGCTTAAGAGCGAGAAACACGTCACTCATAAACCGTTACTAACTAAAAAGCGCTTTTACGTCGACGTCCTTTTTTTCTTCGTCACTAAAGATGAGCAAGTCACGTGCAGGAAAGCCCATCATACTGGCAATGATGACATCTGGGAATTGTTCTATGCGTACATTATTAGCGTTGACTGATTCATTATAAAATTCACGTCGATCGGCAATCGTGTCTTCCAATCCTGAAATTCGTTGTTGTAAATGCTTAAAGGTTTCATTGGCCTTCAGCTCAGGATAGGCCTCTGCTACTGCAAACAAGCTACCCAATCCCATTCTAAGTTGGCCTTCAGCAGGACCTAATGCTGCGACGTCGCCACTCTCTCTAGCGGAAGACACGGCAGAACGTGCCTGCATTACTTTTTCCAGTGTCTCTTGTTCAAACCCCATATATTGTTTACAGGTCTCAACTAGTTTGGGTAATTCGTCATGACGTTGTTTTAATAACACATCAATATTTGACCATGCCTTGGAGACGGCATGTTTCAATGAAACCAAATTATTGTAAATAGTGACCAGGTACATAACTAATGCAGCGAGGATACCCAAAAAGATAATACTGGAAACGTCCATATCACTCCTCCTTCGGTTGTTTGTGTTAAGCAGTGGGTGTCATTACATTAAGTAATGAGGTTGATATATAAAGTAATGTAAATAGTAATAATTATCAATTTAGATCAATGATTTAAATATGTATTAGCGGGTTTTTCTGATGCAATATTGAGACTATAATCTTACAAAAATAACTTTTAAAAGGAAGCACATGCATGCAAGGCGATAAACAGGTCATTAATCATCTCAATAAAGTTTTACAAAATGAATTAACAGCGATTAATCAATATTTTCTGCATGCTCGCATGTATAAAAACTTTGGTTTAACGGAACTCGATGAATATGAATACAAAGAATCTCTCGATGAGATGAAGCATGCGGATCAGCTGATTGAACGCATACTATTTTTAGAAGGTCTGCCAAGCATGCAGAGTTTGGGAAAACTGCGTATAGGTGAATCGCCGAAAGAGATGATTGAGGCCGATCTTGCATTAGAGATGGATGCGCTGCCAGATTTAAAAGAGGCTATTAATTATTGTGAATCGATAAAAGATTACATTTCCAGAGAAGTGTTTGAATCGATTTTGGAAAGCGAAGAGGAACATGTTGACTGGTTAGAAACACAATTAGAGTTAATTTCTAAGGTTGGACTAGAAAACTACCTACAATCAAAAATGTAAGTTACTGAAAACCCTGGGCATTAAGAAAAGCAGGGTTTTTTAATTATTTCTAATTGATAATAATTCTCATTACTACTACAATTACTATTAATGTTTAGACGAGAATTAATAATATTTAACTTATGTACGTCTGTATTTGTAACGCAGTAACCGAAACCGATATCAAAAAAGCTGTCAAAGCTGGCGCAAATTGCTTGCACCAACTTGAAAGTAAGCTTGGTGTTGGAAATCAATGCGGTTCATGTGCCTGTGATGCCTCTGCGTGTTTAGATCGCGCACTCGAATCACAAATGAATTCTGCAGATCTGTTTAGTTTATAAAACACATTTAGATCCCTTCTTTATTTTAAATTTATTTTTTGAATAGATTTGGATTATAAATGGTAATGATTCTCATTACATTTCGATGGTGAGTGAAGATTATATTTTATTTCTATGGGGAATTAGAAAATGAAGCGCAACATGTTTTTAAAAAATAGCTTGATGACAATAATATCAAGCACATTATTTGTAACGTTAGTTCAGGCAGAAACACCTGATGCTGATGAAATGTGGAAGATCATTCAGCAGCAGCAAAAGATCATTGAACAATTGCAGCAAAAACTTGATAAGACAGAGAAGAAAGTCGAAATTGCCGAGAAAAAAGTTGAAGCAACAGCACAGGAAGTAGAAGCAGCAGCAGATGCAATAGAAACAGCGCAAACATCAAGCAGCGGGCCAGGTTGGTTTGATAAAACTAGCGTCGGTGGTTATGGCGAGCTTCATTACAATAGTAAAGAGGGTAATGATGAAATTGATTTTCATCGCTTTGTTTTATATTTCGGACATGAATTCACAGAGAGTATTCGTTTTTTCTCTGAATTAGAATTAGAGCATGCATTGTCGGGAGAAGGTAAGAATGGGGAAGTTGAGTTAGAGCAAGCCTGGATAGAAATGGATCTTACAGATAACCATCGGTTACGTGCCGGTTTGGATATTTTACCGATTGGCATTATAAATGTGACTCACGAACCAAATACGTTTTATGGTGTTGAGCGCTCAGAAGTAGAGAAAAGAATTATCCCTGCGACATGGTGGGAAGCAGGTATAGGCTTTAACGGCGAGTTAGCGCCAGGTTGGAATTACGATGTTGTTTTACATTCTGGCTTGAGTACAACAACGAACATTAGAAGTGGTCGTCAAAAAGTGTCTAATGCAAATGCAGATCATCCTGCTACAACGGCACGTCTACGATATACAGGTGTTCCCGGTTTAGAAGTCAGCGGTTCATTTCAATATCAAAGTGATATAACTGCCGGTGCGACTACGCAGTCGAATTCTGCAACGTTGTTTGAAGGTCATGTTGACTATAAACATAGTTCCGGTCTAGGTTTGCGAGCGCTTTACGCGCAATGGGACTTGGATAATGAATTACAAGCAGGTAGAGATGATGATCAACAATATGGTTACTATATAGAACCTGCATATAGATTCCCGATTGGTTTTATTCCAGGTGAAGCTGGCGTGTTTTTCAGATGGAGTGAATTAGATTATGCCAATAACAAGGAAGAAGAGCGTATAGGTTTTGGTTTTAATTATTGGCCGACACAACAAGTGGCATTTAAATTTGACTGGACCAACATCGACGATGTTGATGCCAATACATCAAGTGATACATTGAATCTTGGATTAGGCTATCAATTTTAGATATTCTATAAAATGCTATCTTCAAAGGAAAATTGATGTTGTTGATTTTTAAAGGGCGCGAATAAGCGCCCTTTTATATTTTTAATTTCTTAAATACGATATGAGAAAAATTATATTTAGTTTTGTTTTAGCAATTTATGTCTTGCAGTGGAGCATGCTGTCTGTTGCAAAAGGGGTTTTTCTGGAGCCAGAAAAGTTTCTTGGGCAGGTCTTTGATAACGATCCACCGAAGCCAGAAAAAATATGGATTACAAAAGAGTTAAAATCAGAGATTAAATCTATTCTTGGGCATGATTTAAATGTTATTCGCTTACGTTATTGGGATGATGAAAGTAAGTCCGTTTGGATTTTAGAAGAGATAGGACGAGATAAACCTATAACTGTTGGTTTGGTTGTTAAGGAAAACAAGATTGACCAACTTAATGTTTTAATCTTCAGGGAATCTCGCGGCTGGGAAGTGAAATACCCTTTTTTTACGGATCAATTTAAACAGACTGCTTTGACTATAGATAAAGAATTAGACCGAAAAATAGATGGGATATCTGGTGCGACTTTATCCGTTAATGCATTAACTAAATTGGCCCGTTTAGCGTTGTATTTAGATTCACAAGTTAAAAATAAATAACACAAAACAATATGTTCGCAATAATTCATAAATGGCATAAAAAATTTGGTGTGTTTGTGGCACTGTTCGTAATCTTTTTAGTGATGAGTGGTATAGCTTTAAACCATAGCCAACAAATGCAGCTCAACAACAATTATATCCAAACACAGTGGTTACTTGATCTTTATCAAATCAATCCTGCTAATGAACCAGTAAGCTTTGAAGCTGATGGGATTAGAGTTAGCCAACTTGGCGAGCGTATCTATTTTGATAAACGAGAGATTGCAAAAGATGTTCAGCAATTGATTGGGCTTGTTAGTACCAACGATGTTGTGACAGTTGCATTTGATGGGCAGTTATTGTTGCTCACGAAAGATGGCGAGACTATAGAACATCTTACTGGCGTTGAGGGAGTTCCCGCTGGTATGAAAGAGATAGGTTCAGACAGTCGCGGTGATATTGTTATAAAAGCAGCGCATGGTTACTACCATGTCAATCTCGATGCGCTTGAATGGAAAGAATACGATTATCTTGAAGCGAGTTGGTTGCTTGCGTCAGCGATACCTGATGCATTAAACGAAGATCTTTTACATCAATATAGAGGCAGTGGCTTAACCATCGAAAGGGTGTTACTCGATCTTCATAGTGGACGTATCGTTGGTTCCTGGGGCGTTTATTTTGTCGATTTAATCGCATTATTATTGTTGGTGCTGTCTTGTACCGGCGTATGGATGTGGTGGAAGAGGGTTTAGATAGCGTCATTAAAATGTAATTCGGAATCATTATCATTTATACTTCCAGAATAAATAATATTAATACTAAAATGAAAAAACTATTCATCTTCTTACTCATATTGATTCAATATCAGCTAGTTACCGCTGCTGAGGTCAATATCTATTCCGCACGTAAAGAAGCCTTAATAAAACCATTACTGGACAAATTCAAAAAAGAAACAGGAATTTCGGTAAATATCGTTTCCGGCAAGGCTGATACATTACTTAAACGTCTGGAGGTTGAAGGTAGAAATACCCCGGCGGATCTTTTATTAACTGTAGATGTTGCACGTTTGATAAGAGCAAAAGAGAAGGGGCTTTTTCAACAGGTCGATTCTGAATTATTGAATAAAATAATCCCTGAAAATTATCGTGATGATGATAAACAGTGGTTTGGCTTGTCATTACGTTCACGAGTGATTATTTATGCGCCAGATCGTGTTAATGAAAGCGACCTGGATAGTTATATAGATCTCGCAGATAAAAAATGGGCTAATCGTATCTGTGTGCGCTCATCATCAAATGTTTACAATCAGTCTTTAGTCGCTGCGATGATAGCTAATTATGGTCTTGAGAAAGCAGAACGCTGGGCGACTGGATTGGTGAATAATTTTGCTAGACCACCTAAAGGTGGTGACCGTGATCAAATTAAAGCCGTCGCTGCTGGCGTATGTGATGCTGCCTTAGTAAATAATTATTATTTGGCAGGCATGCTTGAGTCGAGCCAAAAGAGTGAAGTCGTAGCAGCTAATAAGATCAAATTATTCTGGCCTAATCAGGATGGTCGCGGTGCACATATGAATGTTAGTGGTGCGGGTGTACTGAAACCGGCAAAGCATAAAAAAGAAGCCATACAATTGCTGGAATTTCTTGTTAGCGATTATGCGCAACAATGGTATGCCGATATCAATCATGAATATTCAATAAACCCTGGCATTGAAAGTAGTTCGGTTTTGAAAAGTTGGGGGAAATTTAAGGCAGACGATCTTAACCTTGGCTTATTAGGACAACATAATACCGATGCGGTACTGTTAATGGACCGAGTAGGCTGGAAGTAATATAGAGACCCCGATGCTTGCTACTCGTGCTGCTCAAGCATTACCCAACGCCTTAGCTTTTAAAACAAGCTTACTCAAGCTAACGAAATGGAACTCAGTTTTAGTTTTTCTCTCATTACTGTTTAGTATTCCACTTGCTGTCGTATTTGGTTCTCTTTTTTTCCCTGAGTATGAAGTATGGGAGCATCTAAGAGCGACCGTTTTAACGGACTATATTGGAAACTCATTAGCGTTGTTGGTCGGTGTTGGCTTCTTTAGTTTATTGCTCGGCGTTATTCCCGCATGGATGGTAACCATGTACCGATTTCCCTTCAGCCGCCAGCTTGAGTGGGCATTGTTATTACCTATGTCCATGCCAGCCTACATTATCGCCTATAGTTATACCGGTGCGTTGGATGTGGCTGGTCCATTACAAACTATGATTCGAGAATTTACCGGTTGGCAGTATCGTGATTATTGGTTTCCGGAAGTTCGTTCCTTGGGTGGCGCAATAGCGATGTTGTCGTTGGTTCTATACCCATATATCTATTTATTAGCGCGCTCTGCATTTATAGAACAATCGGTTTGTGTATTGGAAGTGTCGCGTACATTGGGATGTAATGCTGTCGATGCCTTCAGACGTGTCGCCTTGCCATTAGCGCGCCCCGCCATCATGGTCGGTCTTTCACTCGTCGTGATGGAGACCTTGGCTGATTACGGCACAGTTCAATATTTTGGTGTGTCGGCATTTACGACGGGGATCTTCAGGACATGGTTTGGATTGGGTAATAGTCTCGCTGCTGCACAACTATCTGCATTATTGTTAATGTTTGTCGCAGTATTCTTGTATCTTGAAAAGCGATCTCGAAAACAAGCGCGATATCACCATACCAGTAATCGTTACAGTTCATTGATGCAGCAACGATTGACAAAAGGGCATGGCTTAATTGCTTTAACTATTTGCGCGGCGCCATTAGTGTTTGGTTTCATTATTCCGGTCTCTCTTTTAATCAACTGGGCCATAGATACCTACGCTGAAGTCCTCGGTAAAGATTTTTATTTATTATTGTTTCATAGTTTGCTGTTGGCTTTTGTCACCTCTATATTAGCCTTGCTTATCGCTTTGTTCATGGCGTATTCAAATAGAAACAACCAGTCACTACTCAATCGTATCTTGGTACGGTTTGTCAGTATGGGTTATGCGATACCCGGTACTGTTATTGCCGTGGGTGTTTTAATCCCGTTCGCCTGGTTCGATAATTCATTAGATTCTTTGTTAATTGAAAATTTAAATATCAGCAGTGGTCTATTGATCAGTGGCACGGTATTTACACTTGTCTTCGCCTACTTAGTTCGTTTTTTAGCGGTGTCTATTAATACTGTTGAGGCAGCATTGGGTAAAATAAAGCCGGTCATGGATGAGGTTGCAAAGACAACCGGTATGCGAGCGGGGACAATTGTTAAACGTATTCACATACCAATGATGCGCGGTAGTTTATTGACAGCGCTATTATTAGTCTTTGTTGATGTACTTAAAGAATTACCTGCGACGCTTATATTAAGACCTTTTAATTTTAATACACTTGCGGTGCGAACTTATGAACTTGCCAATGAAGAGTTGTTGGCAGAAGCTGCAGTACCTGCGCTAGCAATAGTTATTGCTGGTATCATTCCGGTAATTATTATTAGTAACTCAATTTCACGATCACGTCCTGGCCATGAATAAAGCAATCGAATTAAAAGATATTTCATTATCAATAGATGGTCGACCTATATTGGAAGATGTTTCATTTGGTGTTCCCGAGGCCGGGATCGCCTGTCTACTTGGGCCTAGCGGTTGTGGTAAGACGACCTTGTTACGTTGTATCGCAGGTTTTGAAAGACAACATAAAGGTGAAGTATGGATCAAAGGTGTCAGGGCGAGTAATCCGGCGCACCATCTTCCGGTAGAGCAGCGGCACATTGGCATGGTATTTCAAGACTATGCTTTATTTCCGCATATGAGTGTCAAAGACAATATTGTTTTTGGTCTGAAAAATCAGAAGCCAAAGATGATGAGACAACGCTTGGATGAATTAGTGGAATTACTTTCTTTAGAGAAGCACATCAATAAATATCCGCATAGTTTGTCTGGTGGCCAACAGCAACGTGCTGCCTTGGCGCGTGCAATGGCACCGCGTCCAGGTGTGTTGTTATTAGACGAACCATTCGCGAGTCTTGATGTAGAGCTGCGCGAACAAATAGCACGAGAACTTCGGCAGATATTAAAACACGATGGCATAACCACAATAATGGTCAGTCACAATCAACTTGAAGCATTTGCCATGGCGGATGTTGTTGGTGTAATGGATGAGGGACAGTTACTTCAATGGGATACTGCATTTGATCTTTATCATGAACCGAAATCAGCAATGGTAGCTGATTTTGTCGGTGAAGGTGTCTTTATTAGCGGCGAAGTTATCAATGATAAAGAGGTCAAAACAGAGATTGGCATTATTCAAAGCGCTGTTGCTCATGATACAGGGATAGGTAATAAAGTACGTGTTTTAATTAGACCGGATGATATTTTGCATGATGACGATAGCAGCATGACAGCGCGAGTCACAGACAAGGCATTCAGGGGTGCCGAGTTTTTATACACGCTTGAACTAGAGAGTGGGTTACGAGTATTGAGTCTTGTGCCGAGTCATCATGATCACCCAATGAATGAACCTATCGGTATACGCTTGGAAATAGATCACCTGGTTATTTTTCCTGAGAAATAGAAGTGTACTCAGGGTGGCGGTAAGTCTTTTCCTGTCTTAAACTACGTAGACAAAGCAGTTTATTTAATATTAATCATAATAAAAATGAGTGGTCAAAGCTGATGCATAGTGTTCCTTCCGATTTAAAATATACGAGTACACACACCTGGGTAGAAGACATGGGCGAAAATACCTATCGGGTTGGAATAACAGATTTTGCTCAAGACGAACTAGGAGATGTTGTTTTTGTTGAGATGCCAGAAATAGATCGTGAGTATGGCCAGACTGATGAATGTGCTGTTGTTGAGTCAGTTAAATCGACATCTGATATCTATTGTCCATTAAGCGGTATTATTCTGGAGGTTAATCCGGCACTGGAAGACGCCCCTGAAATAATTAATTCAGAGCCCTATAGTGACGGATGGATATTTGTAATTAAAACAAACGACGAGTCCGAGCTGGATGAATTAATTGATGCGGATAGTTATACAGAACTAACAGAAGAGGGTTTATAAAATGGCAACAATAACTTTACAAGGTAATGAAATTCATACGAACGGTGATTTGCCAAAAGTAGGTGACGATGCACCAGATTTTTCTTTGGTTAATGCAGAGCTTGGAGATGTCTCGCTTGCGACATATAAGGGTAAGAAAAAATTACTCAGCATAGTGCCAAGTTTAGATACACCCGTTTGCGCTACCTCGACAAAAAAGTTTAATGAAACAGCAAAGGAAAAAACAGATGCTGTTTTTCTAATGATTGCTGCTGATCTACCTTTTGCAATGTCACGGTTTTGTGCGGCTGAAAGCACAGATAATGTTATTGCCTTATCTATGATGCGTTCGCGAAAGTTTGCCAAAGACTATGGTGTCTTGATTGAAGACGGTCCATTAGCGGGCATAACGGCAAGAGCACTTGTAGTTATCGATGAGAATGACAAGGTTATTCATTCAGAGTTAGTGCCAGAGATTGCACAAGAACCAAATTACGATGCGGCACTCGCAACAATATAATTCAAAGAATATTCTAAAATAAGACAAGGATGTAACTAAGACTATGGCCTCGCAAGGAACAAGCGGTTTAGCGAGGCTAGTAAAGGCAACGCAATTTTCCTGTAAAGGGCTCAAGGCTGCTTTTGCTAATGAACAAGCCTTTAGACAAGAAGTTTATCTAAGCATTGTCTTAATTCCTCTGGCTTTATATCTTGGTGAAAACGGACTTGAGCGCGCACTACTTATCAGTGTTGTCCTATTAATATTGGTCATTGAATTAATAAACTCAGGTATAGAAGCGATTGTCGATCGGGTAAGCACAGATCATCATGAATTATCTGGCCGAGCAAAAGATATTGGTTCAGCAGCAGTTTTACTTTCTTTAATTAATGCTGCCATAGTTTGGGCCTTAGTTCTGATTAAGTAATGTGTATTAGGAAAGCTCTTCTAGTATTAATCGCATTTTGTTTTTCAAGCTCGACTATCGCAGATAATTCCCAGGCAAATAGTTCCTTGCCTGATAAACCACCACACGAATCCTGGACCTTTAGCTTTGGTTATGAAAACGATCTGTTTGCAGATACTGATCGTTTTTATACTAACGGTATTCAACTCAACTGGATCTCACCAGAGCTAAAATGGTTTGAAGATTTGGAATGGTTCAAGCAAGACACTTTTCTAAGTCGCCAGGCCAGAAATTTTATCAACATATTGCCGTTTAGTAGTGATCCTGATCGACAACGACATTTGTCATTTTCCTTGGGACAAAAAATGTTTACCCCACAAGATATTGTCAGCAGTGGATTAGTGGTCAATGAGCGACCCTATGCTGGCTGGTTATATGGAGACATAGCGTTTCATAGTAAAAATCAACGGCGACTCGATACCTTCGAAATACAATTAGGCATCATTGGTGATATTTCTTTGGCAGAAGAGGCGCAGGATCTGGTTCATTCACTTCGTGGGATCGATAAAGCCAATGGTTGGGACAATCAACTCGAGAACGAAGTCGGTATTGCGCTTATTTATGATCGTAAACAACGATTGATAAGACGTACAGACATGGTGGGTTTATTAGGCTTTGATACGATCATGCACGGTGGTGTTGCATTGGGTAATGTGTTTACTCATTTCAATACAGGTGCCGAATTTCGTTTTGGTTGGAATATACCAACGGATTTTGGTTCTGCCTTAATACGCCCAGCTGGTAATACAAACGCGCCAACAGATGCAACCGATCCACGCTATCAACACGGCAAAAATGCAATAAGTTTCTATCTCTTTGCCGCCGCGAATGGGCGGTGGGTGTTACGTGATATATTTCTCGATGGAAATACATTTGAAGATAGCCATAGTATCGACAAGAAATCCTTGGTTGGAGAATTTGTTCTTGGCTCTAGCGTGGTTATAAAGAATTTTAAAGTTTCTTATGCTCAGGTTTTTCGTGCCAAGGAATTTAAAGGACAAGCAAACGGACAGAGTTTTGGATCGATATCACTGTCTTATACGTACTAAATTAAATGTAAGAATCTGTATCAAATAATTGATAAGCTTGAGTGATTAGGGTTTATTCTTTTAAATAACAATATACGATAATGGAAGTAGGGCGTGTTTTCGTACAAACTGCAACCGAAAGCTACTTTAATTCTGGAGGAAGAGTATGACGGCGAATAGTTACTATGGTCAGGAAGGACATGGCCCGTATGAACTTATGGACATCGGTACATTAGAGTTGGAAGAGGGTGGTTCAATCTCAAACTGCCAACTCGCCGTTGCCACGCATGGCACGCTTAGCGCTGAAAAGGATAATGCGATCCTTGTCACTACCTGGTATTCAGGCACTAGTAAGATTATGGAGGATGTATACATCGGTCCTGGTCGTGCACTTGATCCAGATAAGTATTTTATTGTTGTGGTTAACCAGATCGGTGACGGCTTGTCGACCTCACCACACAATTCTGATGGGCCATCATTTCCCAAGGTACGTATCGGTGATGACGTACGTGCTCAACACAAACTGTTGACTGAAACATTTGGTATAACAAGTCTCGCGCTTGTTGTAGGTGGTTCAATGGGTGCACAGCAAACTTATGAATGGGCAGTGCGTTACCCTGATATGGTAAAACGTGCTGCACCGATCGCTGGAACTGCAAAAAATACCGAGCATGATTTTCAATACACTGAGACGCTCATCGAGGCCATTACCACTGATCCAAAATTCAATAATGGTGATTATGCAGATTCAACAGAAGTGGCTGCTGGGTTGAGAAGACACGCGAAGTTGTGGACTGTGATGGGTTGGAGTACTGAGTTTTTTCGTCAGAATCGTCATCAAGCTCTCGGTTTCGAATCAATGCAAGCGTTTGTTGATGAATTCATGACGGGCTACTTTGCCCCTATGGATCCGAATAATCTGTTATGCCTAGCCTGGAAATGGCAACGCGGTGATGTAAGCCGACATACCGATGGCGATTTGGCTGCAGCGCTAGGTCGAATTACAGCGAAGACGTATGTCATGCCGATCAGTCATGATATGTTTTTTCCACCTACAGACTGTGAAATTGAGCAACAACTCATACCAAATAGTGAGTTCAAAGTCATAGACAGTATAGATGGTCATCTTGCCTTGTTTGGAACCGACCCTGATTGTCAGGCGCAGATCGATACTGTGTTAAAGGAACTGTTGGCGTCGTAAGCTTAACTTAGGATTGAAATCTTATTGCTAAAGGGTTTTTACACGGATAAAGTTAATTATTCTTTAGTCGTAATATCCTTTTGGAGAAAATCATGTCAGTCAATGCGAATGAAATTATCAATGATGAAATATTATTGATCGATATTGAAGCCGGTATTGCCAAACTCACATTGAATCGGCCGTTGCAATACAATGCCTTGTCGGGCGCTATGTTGTCGGCATTACAAAACGCTATCGATAACATTTCACAAGACAAATCAGTACGTGTGGTTATCATTGCTGCGAATGGCAAGGCCTTTTGTGCTGGACATGATTTAAAAGAGGTGCGTTCCAGTGACGATCCTGAATTTCATAAAGTCTTATTCACTCAATGCAGTAGCTTTATGCAATCGATTAGCGAACTCCCACAGCCGGTTATCGCTGAAGTTAAAGGCATAGCAACAGCCGCGGGTTGCCAACTGGTAGCAGCATGTGATCTTGCCATTGCAGAAGAGGGTGCGCGTTTTGCGGTCTCTGGAATCAATGTTGGCCTATTTTGTTCAACTCCTGCAGTGGCACTTAGTCGTAATATGCACCGCAAGCAGGCGATGAAGATGTTGCTCACTGGCGAATTTATAGATGCAACAACGGCACAGCAATTTGGATTGATCAATGAAGTGGTCTCTGCTGATGATCTAACCGCAAAGACAAGAGAGCTTGCTGAGATTATTTCCAATAAGTCTGCATTGGCTATTGGACTTGGTAAAAAATTGTTTTACCAACAATTAAACATGGATCTTAGTGCTGCGTATGGTGCTGCCAATGAAACTATAGTTTGTAATATAGATAGTCATGATGCCAGGGAAGGAATAGATGCATTCATAGAAAAGCGCAAACCAAAATGGAATCAGTAAAAATTAAATAAACAGGTCGTTTTTAAATGAACCCTGATCATATTTATGAAGCGGGACTTAATAAGAATCGCGCAAACTATACACCTCTCTCACCATTAAGCTTTCTGGAGAGAGCAGCTTTTATATACCCAAATCATGACTCTATTGTTTATGGTGATACCCGTTACCAATGGTCAGAGACCTATCGTCGTTGCCGTCAATTAGCTTCCTCCTTGCAGAATAGGGGAATAACAAAGGGTGATACGGTTGCCGTTATGTTGCCGAATGTGCCTGCGATGTATGAAGTGAATTTTGGTGTTGCCATGGCTGGCGGTGTACTCAATTCACTTAATATTCGTCTCAATGCGGAAACCATAGCCTTTATGCTTGATCATGCTGAGGCAAAAATTATTTTAACAGACCGTGAATTTTCTGGTGTTATAAGCGAAGCACTAGCAAAGCTGGACAGTAATCCGCTGGTTGTTGATGTCGACGATCCACTGTTTGAAGGTGGTAAATATTTAGGTGAACTTGAGTATGAAGAATTACTTAAAGAAGGTTCGCCAGACTTTGAATGGCAACTCCCCGATGATGAATGGGATGCAATCAGTCTGAACTACACGTCTGGTACCACGGGTGATCCAAAAGGCGTGGTCTACCATCATCGAGGTGCTTATCTGAATGCTGTTTCTAACAGTATGTTTTGGGAAATGTCTCAACATCCTGTTTATCTCTGGACCTTACCTATGTTCCATTGCAACGGCTGGTGTTTCCCTTGGACAATGGCGGCGAAGGCAGGAACGAATGTTTGTCTACGGAAGGTACAAGTAGAACCAATATATGACCTTATAAAGAAGGAAAAGGTAGATCATCTTTGTGGCGCACCTATAGTGTTAAACATGATGGCGAACGCTGGAGATAAATTAACTCAAGGTATCGATCATAAGATACATGTAATGACGGCCGGGGCTGCACCACCGGCTGCTGTGTTAGAGGCTATGCAAAAAATCGGTTTTGACGTCACCCATACTTATGGTTTGACGGAAACTTATGGGCCTGCAGCGGGATGTGTGTGGAAAAGTGAATGGGACGAACTAAGTATCCTTGAGCAATCTGCATACAAATCCAGGCAAGGTGTGCGTTACCCGATGTTAGAAGGTTTAATGGTCGCCAATCCAGAGACGATGGAGCCAGTGGTAAAAGACGGTAATACCATGGGCGAAATAATGTTTCAGGGTAACATCGTCATGAAAGGCTATTTAAAAAATTCACCTACCACTGATAAAGCATTAAACGGTGGTTGGTTCCATAGCGGTGATCTGGCGGTTTGGCATTCAGATGGCTATATCGAGATTAAAGATCGTTCAAAGGATATTATTATTTCAGGTGGAGAGAATATCTCTAGTATTGAAGTTGAAGGTATATTATATCGACATCCTAAAGTCCTTGAAGCAGCAGTAGTAGCTCGTGAAGATAAAAAATGGGGAGAAACACCATGTGCCTTCGTCACGATAAAAGAAGGGCAAGAATTAAGTGTTGAAGATCTACTCGAATATTGTCGAGATAATATGGAACATTTCAAAACACCAAAGACGATAGTCTTTGGATCATTACCAAAAACCTCTACTGGCAAGATCCAAAAATTTAAATTAAGAAAACAAGCTAATGAAATTACGGATTAATTTAATTACAAACAGGGCAAGCCGGATCCTTTTTCAAGGTGGCTTGGTTTAAATCCATATATAATGAATCGAGTAATAATAATTTACCCTGTAAAGTTTCTCCAATCCCCATTAATAACTTAAGTGTTTCGTTAGCCTGGATACTACCAATTATGCCTAGTAAGGGTGCAATAACACCATTTGCTGTACAAGTCTCCGAGGTAGCAACATCTTCGCCGTATAAACATCGATAGCAGGGTGATGAGTCATCTTTAGGATTAAACACGGTAACTTGACCTTCGAATCGAATAGCAGCACCAGAAACGAGAGGAGTTTTAGTTTTTACAGATACTTCGTTTAAAGCGAATCTTGTTTGAAAATTATCAGAGGCATCGACGATGACATCTGCTTTAGTGGCTTCATCTAATAGCTCGACACCTTCCAAGGCATGATCAATACATTCAATATTTATTTCTGGATTGATTGCCTGAAGATGTTCTTTTGCAGATTCAATTTTTAATCGATCAATGTCCTGGGTTGAATGAACGATCTGACGTTGTAGGTTGCTGATGTCAACTTTATCAAAATCAACCAGTACTAATTCACCGACACCGGCGCTGGCTAAATAAATTGATACAGGTGAACCAAGGCCACCAAGCCCTATGATCAATACGCGCGATTCATTTAGTTTTTCCTGACCTGCCGCATCGATCTCAGGCAACATCATTTGTCTGCTGTAGCGTAGTAGTTGTTCGTCGTTCATATTACTAAATTTATTGTTGTAAACTCAGGTAAAGGTTTTGAACATAATAACCCCAACCGGTGGATTGTTCATTGTGATCGCGTTGGTTTTTTTTACAATAACTTTTCAATGAAGATATTAATTGACCTTTTACCGCTGTAGTTACAAGACCTTGTTCATCCGGTTTCGATTTGTTCATGATATCCATTGCCCGATACTGACTCTATCTAAATTACTATAGTCTTTTAATGTTGAAATAGTACTAAAATTATTTTCTTTCAGTAACTGTCTAACCGCATTTCCTTGTTGGTAACCATGCTCAAGTAGCAACCAACCATTTGTATTAAGGTGTTTTATTGCCCCAACAATAATTATGCCTAAATCATCTAGCCCTTCTTTTCCTGAGACCAAGGCCGATTCTGGCTCGAAACGAACATCTCCTTGTCTTAGATGTGGGTCATTAATACTAATATAGGGTGGGTTGCTGACGATTAAGTCGTATGTGTTGATGTTTTTAATATCAAACCAATCGGCCTTTTCAAAAGTTATATTATTTAACTGGTGTGATTTAGCATTTAATTGAGCAACTTGCAGTGCACTTTCTTTAATATCCGTTGCGGTAATATTTGCTAGTTGGCGATCAGATGCAATTGCGATACTAATAGCGCCCGTACCAGTTCCTAATTCAAGTACAGAATATGAGGATTCTTTGGGGATGTAATTTAACGCAGCTTCAACAAGCACTTCTGTTTCGGGACGTGGAATTAGTGTATCAGTAGTAACTTTTAAACCCAGTGACCAGAATTCCTTTTCTTGTATCAAATGCGCAATAGGATGCCCTTCATTGCGCTGTCCAATTAATTCGTTGAATGAATTTATCTCTGCACTTGATAAGTTTTGTTCAGGGCATGTATAAAGATGGGTGCGTTCACATTTTAAAACGGAACAAAGCAAAATCTCTGTATCTAGTCTTGCGCTGTCAGATTCTACAAGCTGCAGTTGTGCATTTTTTATGGCATCAACTATTTGCATAGGATTTTAATTAATCATTAATCGATGCGAGTAGATCGGCCTGATATTCACTAATCAAAGGATCAATGACCATGTCGACACTGCCCTGTAGGAATTCATCGAGTTGATAAAGTGTTAAATTAATTCGATGATCAGTAACACGACCTTGCGGGAAATTATAAGTACGAATACGTTCGGACCGATCGCCGCTGCCTACCAGGTTGCGTCTGTTTTCAGCTTCTTCACTTTGTTGCTTATCACGTTCGCTACTAAGTAGCTTAGCTTGCAATAAGGACATCGCACGCGCTTTGTTTTTATGTTGTGAGCGTTCATCCTGGCATTCAATAACTGTGTTAGTAGGTATATGCGTAATACGGATTGCTGAATCCGTCTTGTTGACGTGTTGTCCACCAGCGCCAGACGCACGAAAGGTATCAATACGCAGATCCGCAGTGTTAATGTTAATTTCGCTAACTTCATCCGCTTCAGGTAACACAGCAACCGTACATGCTGAAGTATGGATACGACCTTGTGATTCAGTTTCAGGCACACGTTGTACACGATGTGCGCCAGATTCAAATTTCAATCTTGAATAAGCGCCATCACCAATAATACGCATGATGACTTCTCTATAACCTTCCAGATCGCTTTCAGTTGCGCTGATATGTTCTATTTTCCAACCTCTTGATTCAGCATAACGCGAGTACATACGCATTAAATCGCCAGCAAACAAAGCTGCTTCTTCACCACCGGTACCTGCGCGTATTTCAAGAAATATATTACTGTTGTCGGCAGGATCTTTTGGTAGTAGTAGTACTTGAAGTTCAGCTTCAAGTCGTTCATGGGTTACTTCGGCTTCTTTAAGTTCTTCTGCCGCTAGTTCCTGCATTTCCTTGTCACTATCTTTTAACATCTCTTTCGCGTTGTCGATTTCTTCAATTGTCTTTCGGTAATTGTTAAAACAACTGACAATAGGACGCACCTCAGCATACTCTTGTGATAATTCACGGAATTTATTCTGGTTATTTATGACATCGGGATCAGATAGTAAACCGTCCAGCTCTTCCTGGCGTTCTAGTAGTTTTTCAAGTTTAAAATGTAATGATTCTTTCATGATATTTTCTAATAAAAATATTTTTGGGTAGTGCCTGAATAGGCGATTAACTAATCAATAGCCGCAACAGCTACTGTTTTTTGTCTTTATGTTCGGAGCGTTCTCTCAGACTGTATAACTCTTCGGCAGCTTGTAGCAAATCATCTCTGTTTTGGGCGCTTGCGTTTCTCAATTTTGAACTGGGGACATGAATTAATTTCTTGGTAAGGTTACGTGCCGTTTCCAACAAGATAGTTTCTGGATCAGCACCATTGCGCAACTTAGATAATCCTTTTTGAATAACGTCTTCCTGAATCTGTTCAGCTTGTCCACGTAATGCCCGGATTGTTGAAACAGCATCAAGTGAACTTAGCCAATCCATAAACTCTTGTGCCTGAGTATCAATAATTTTTTCTGCTTGTTTGGCGGCCTCTTGACGATTCTTTAAGTTTTCCTGAACCATGTCTTTTAGATCGTCGACGCTATATAAATAAATATCGTCCATGTCGCCAACTTCAACCTCTATATCACGCGGAACGGCGATATCAACCATAAACATAGGTTTATGCTTTCTGGTTTTTATTGCGCTTTCAACTGCGCCTTTACCAAGGATCGGCAATGGACTAGCCGTCGAGGAGATGACGATATCAGCTTCCGACAGATGTGTCGGTATATCACCTATCTGAATAGCGTAGCCAGAGAATTCACTTGCCAAGCGTTGAGAGCGTTCTAATGTTCTGTTGGCAATAATCATGCGGCTTAAACCATTGTCGTGTAGATGTTTTGCTGCGAGTTCTATGGTTTCGCCTGCACCAATCAATAATGCTGTTTGATCTTTTAAGTCACCAAAGATTTGCTGTGCCAGTCGAACGGCCGCGTACGCCACGGAGACAGGGTGGTTTCCGATAGAAGTATTACTTCTAACCTCTTTGGCAACATGAAACGAATGTTGAAACAGTCGATTTAACTGGTGACCTATGCTGCCAGCACTAATGGCTTGATGATAGGCGTCTTTCAGTTGCCCTAAAACCTGTGGCTCACCCAGTATCATTGAATCGAGGCCACTGGCAACACGGAGTACATGACGCACAGCATTGTGATCCGGGTGTTTATACAGAAAAGGCTGTAGCTGATCCTGTTTCATTCCATGGAAATTGTGTAACCACTCTACCGGGTTGTGATTATTTTGTTGGTCTACACTGCAGTAAATCTCAGTACGATTACAGGTGGAGAGGATAGCCGCTTCATGCACACCGTTCTGGTGTTTTAACTCATTCAGGGCGTCGGTGACGATATCATTACCAAAACTGACCTTCTCCCGAACTTCGATCGGTGCTGTCGAATGGTTAATCCCGTAGGCAATAAGTGTCATGGTATTGGTAATTAAATGATATCTATATGAAAATTCTGTGCCATGATGTGGCTGAATACAAGGAAAATCAGACTAATTATTGTTTTTGTGGCTTAAATATTGAATATAAATCATATGACCGAACTGAACAAATAACCCAGTATCGAATCAATTATAATATGTTTATCTTTTCAATATTGGATAAACCAGACGCAGTATTATTTTTAGCCCCGATCTGACAAAATGATCTAACAAAATAGAATTATAAATAGTAAATATGTCTCGATACTCAATATATAAGGGTTTATTCAAATTGCCGGTATTTCTACTGGTTTTCTTAGTGGTTGCCTGTACTACAGTGCCTCAAGAAGAGTCCACAATCGAAAATGTAGAGCCCACAAAAGAAGTGGCGGCAGTTGCCACTAAGCCAGAACCTGAGCCAATACCCGAACGAGTACAACCAGAACGTCCTAAGGTTGAGCTCACCGAAGAGATTCTTTTTAAAATACTGCTTGCTGAAATAGCCGGACAACGTGGAAGAATAGATATTGCCGTTGATAATTACCTTGATTTAGCCAAATCGACCCGTGATCCGGTAGTCATTGAGCGAGCGACCCGGATATCAGTTTATGCACGTAATAATGAGTCTGCTTACGAAGCGGCCAGTCTTTGGGTTGAGGTTGATCCAAAGAATCCTGACGCTCATCAGGTTTTGACAGTAATGACCTTGCGTGAAGGTAATATTGATCAGGCCTTGCATCATCTTGAGATTATTCTGGAGAACTCACAAGGCCAGTTTGACCAAAAATTATGGATGATTGCCAATTTCCTTGGTCGTGAAGATGATCAAGCTGCGGTTTTACAATTGATGGAACGCGTGATGGAAAATCACATGGATGATGCTGAAGCACTGTTTGCCTTTGCTCATGTGACTGCGCGAATGGGTGATATGGAACGTTCACAGGATTTACTGGAGCGTGTGCTTGAATTGAAACCGGATAATAACGCAGCAGCGATGACATACCTCGCTTTGTTGCAAAAGAAAGGCGAGTCAAATAAAGCGCTGGAGTGGATAGAGTCTGCCCTTAAGGACAAGGAAGATGATTTTAATATGCGCATGGCCTATGCGCGGTTACTGACAGAGGCAAAGCGGTTTGATGATGCCCGGCGTCAGTTTGAAATACTTTCTGAACAAGCACCAAATAATGTCGATGTAATTTACGCGCTTGGTTTACTTTATCTACAGACTAATCGCCTTGATGAGGCAGAGAAGCACTTTCTACGATTAACGGAATTAAAAAAACGGGTTTTTGATGCTAATTATTATTTAGCGCGCATAGCAGAAGAAAAAGATCAGTTAGATAAAGCGAGTGATTTATATCAAGGCGTTCATGGCGGTGAAAACTATCTTGATGCACGGATTCGCTTAAGTTTAATTCTTGCCAAGCAAGGTGACGTTGATAAAGCATTAAGTAATATTCGTTCCATACAAAAATCTAAAGGCTCGAGTCGACTAATATTGGTGCAAGCCGAAGGTGAGATACTTATCAACGCCAAGCGTTATCAGGAAGCAATGGATTTTTTTAATGAGGCTATAGAAGAAAAAAGTCATGCAGACATACTCTATTCTCGCGCAATGCTTGCAGAAAAAATGGGACGCATGGATTTATTGGAATCCGATCTCAAAACTATTCTTGAAGAAGATGCGAATAACGCCACAGCATTAAATGCCTTAGGTTACACACTTGCAGATCGCACTGATCGTTATGAAGAAGCCTATGGTTATATACAACGTGCTTATGAACTAAGTCCAAGCGACTTTTATATACTAGATAGCATGGGCTGGGTTTTATATCGCCTTGGACGCTTGGATGAAGCGGTTGAATATTTACAAAAGGCGCTTGAATTGAGAAACGATCCTGAAATCGCTGCGCATCTTGGTGAAGTTCTCTGGGTCAGGGGTGATAGACAAGCAGCAAAAGATATTTGGGATACCGCACTCAAAGATACGCCGACAGACGATCGTTTGTTAGACGTCATAAAACGATTTAAACCGTGATTCGGATATTACCTCTTTTACTGGCAGTCTCTCTGCTAGCGGCATGTAGTGCTGCACCAAAAATCGATAAAGACTTAAAGCCGCAATTATGGCTTGAGCATCAAATTGCTATCAATGGTATTACTGCCTGGAATATCAATGGACGTTTGGGAGTAAAAAACGAAAAAGACAGTGGCTCCGCCACTTTGCTGTGGGAACAATCTTATGCAGATTATGAATTACGCGTTATCGCACCACTAGGGCAAGGTACATACATCTTAAAAGGTACTCGAGATGGTGTTGTAATGCATGGGCCTAAAAATAAAATAACCATGGCCAAGACTGCAGAACAATTACTCTATCAGGCGCTGGGCTGGAAGATACATATCAATGGATTAAAGTATTGGGTACGTGGGGTTCCTGAACCCTATATGACCTACAGTGAGCTTTTACTTGATGATAAAGGCCGACTCACAAATCTGAAGCAGTCTGGTTTCGACGTTAGTGTTTTACGCTATACAGAGCAGAATGGTATTTCCCTACCAGAAAAATTATCCATTAAGAGTGATGATATTCAAATTAAGTTAGTCATTAAAGACTGGAAGACATAATCATGCTTAGTCCCGCATGGCCGGCACCGGCAAAATTAAATCTTTTTTTACATATTACGGGTCAACGGCCGGATGGTTATCATCTGTTACAAACCGTTTTTCAGTTTATTGAGCTGGCCGATGAGATTGATTTTACTATTTTGGACTCGGATAAGGTTGAGCGTAGTTCAATTCTAGAGGATGTCGCCGCTGCGGATGATTTAGTTGTTAAGGCAGCTCATGCCTTGAAGGAGAAAACAGGCTGTAAGCTCGGCGTTGATATAAAGGTAGATAAAAAAATCCCCACCGGCGGTGGTCTGGGTGGCGGTAGTTCCGATGCAGCAACGACGCTGGTTGCTTTAAATGAATTATGGCGCTGCGGATTATCGACCGAGGAACTGGCCACCATTGGATTATCGCTCGGAGCTGATGTGCCCGTATTCATTCATTCTCATGCGGCTTGGGCCGAAGGTGTAGGCGAGGATCTGACGCCAATTGAGCCTGAAGAAAGCGTTTATCTTGTTGTGCACCCGGGTTGTGGTGTCGCTACCGCGACAGTATTTAACGCAGAAGATTTGACACGGAATACATCGACAATCACAATACGCGACTTCCTCGAAAGAGGGGGAATAAATGACTGTGAATCTGTAGTGCGAAAACACTACAAAGAGGTGGCAAAAGCGCTGGATTGGTTAGGTGAATTTGCCCCTACAAAGCTTACGGGCACAGGCGCTTGTCTATTTGCTCCATTTTCAGATGAGCAAGAGGCGGCTGCAGTAAAACAGCAATTGCCAGAGCGCTGGCAGGGCTATGTAGTAAAAGGGATGAATACATCTCCCTTATTAGAACGATTGGCGATTGAACGAGGTAAGACTTAATCGCGTAGTAGTAAAGATTTATTGGGGTATGGCCAAGTTGGTTAAGGCACATGGTTTTGATCCATGCATTCCGAGGTTCGAGTCCTCGTACCCCAGCCATATTTTTAAATAGTCTGGAGAACGCAAGTTCATGACCACCTCCAATATGATGTTGTTCAGTGGTAATGCAAACCCAAAATTAGCACTCGAGGCAGCGGAATACCTGAATATTCCATTGGGAAAGATCTCGGTAGGCCGATTCAGCGATGGCGAAGTCATGGTTGAGATCAATGAGAATGTCCGTGGTCGAGATGTTTATATCATGCAGCCTGTTTGTGCGCCGACAAACGATAATTTGATGGAATTGCTGGTCATGGCCGATGCCTTCCGTCGTGCTTCAGCAGCTCGGGTTAACGCCGTTATTCCTTATCTGGGTTATGCGCGACAAGATCGACGTTCACGCTCATCACGTGTACCAATAACTGCAAAAGTCGTTGCCAATATGATCGCTGGGGCAGGGATAGACAGGGTTTTGACCGTCGATTTGCACGCGGACCAGATTCAGGGCTTTTTTGATATCCCATTGGATAATGTCTATGGCTCGCCAGTCCTGTTGGGAGATGTTTGGAAGCATAAATACCCTAATTTGATGGTGGTTTCGCCCGATGTCGGTGGTGTGGTGCGTGCTCGAGCACTCGCAAAACGTTTGGATGACACCGATTTAGCGATTATTGATAAAAGACGCCCAAATCCGAACGAATCAGAGATTATGAACATAATCGGCGATGTGGATGGTCGTACCTGCGTGATTATTGACGATTTGGTCGATACAGCAGGCACATTATGCAATGCAGCTGGTGCTTTGAAGGATTTTGGAGCGGTAAAAGTGGTCGCTTACTGTACTCATCCCGTACTTTCTGGCAATGCAATTAAAAATATAGAGAATTCAAGACTTGATGAATTGGTAGTAACAGATACAATCCCGCTTCGCTCAGAGGCAGCTACCTGTGATCGTATCCGACAACTCAGCGTTGCCGCAAAGCTGGCTGAGAGTATGCGTCGTATTGCAGAAGGTGAATCCCTAAGCTCCATGTTTTTAGATTAGGGTTTCTGGATTAGCCTCTGTTTTGTAAAAATTCTCCTGATTGGTCGCGCTCAGGAGGTAATCAATAACCCTTAAATATTAAGGAGTAGTAATAAAATGAATGAATTCGAACTCGTCGCCGAAGCACGGACAGATGTAGGGAAAGGTGCGAGCCGCCGCCTACGCCGTGACGGCAAATTACCCGGTATTGTTTACGGTACCGGAAAAGAAGCTAGCATGATTACGCTGCAACATAATGCAGTGATGCATAATCTTGAACATGAAGCTTTTTATTCGCACATTCTGTCTTTAAAGATTGGTAGCGAAACTGAAAGTGTTGTTTTGAAAGATCTGCAACGCCATCCTTATAAGCGTTCACTGTTGCATATAGATTTGCTACGTGTAGATGCTAATGAAACCCTGACCATGCGTATTCCACTACATTATATTAATGAAGACAAGTGTGACGGTGTTAAAAATGACGGTGGTGTCGTAAGCCATCTCATGACAGATATCGATATTGTCTGTTTACCAAGGGATCTGCCCGAGTTTATCGAAGTTGATATGTTGGAAGTCAAACTCAACGATACTTTGCATTTATCTGATCTGAAGTTACCAGAAGGCGTAGATATTCATAGTCTCTTACATGGTGGTGATGCAGCTCAACCTGTCGCCTCTGTACATGCACCGAAAATCGTTGTTGAAGAAGAAGAGACAACAGCAGTTGAAGGTGAGGAAGGTGAAGTTGCCGATGGAGATGACGAAGAAGGCTCAAAAGACAGCGAGAGCTGAGCCTGAGTGGCGACACCTTTAAAATTGATTGTGGGCCTGGGAAATCCAGGCCCAGAATATTTAATGACCCGGCATAACGCGGGTTTTTGGTTTGTTGATGCATTAGCAAATAAACTCGCTCTATCTTTCTCCCCCGATAAAAAATTTCAAGCTGAAGTATCTCGATACCAAAGTGGTTCTATAGATTGTTGGCTGTGTAAACCTCAGACCTATATGAATGATAGCGGTGCTGCTGTGCAAGCATTGATGAGTTATTACAAGCTATCAATCGATCAAGTCATGGTGGTTCATGATGAGATAGATTTGATGCCTGGCACGACACGGCTGAAGAAAGGCGGTGGTCATGGTGGACATAATGGCTTGCGCGATATCATTCAACGCACAGGTAGCAGTGATTTTTTACGACTAAGGATTGGTGTTGGTCATCCTGGCAGTAAAGATAAGGTTGTTCCTTATGTCCTTGGTCGAGCAAGTGCAGATGAGGAAAATAAAATAATAGACTCTTTTTCATTGGCGCTTGAACAAAGTGAACAATTCTTTCAGGATAATCTCAACAAATTGATGACAGAATTGAATAAGAAGAATAAGCCTGAACCCGATTCATCATCTTAAAATTACGGAATACACGCTATGGGATTTAAGTGCGGTATCGTTGGCTTGCCGAACGTAGGTAAATCAACATTATTTAATGCTTTAACCAATTCAGCGATTGATGCAGAGAACTATCCTTTCTGTACTATCGATCCACACGTCGGTGTTGTTGCCATGCCTGATGCACGACTAGATCAATTAGCATCTATTGTTAAGCCACAAAAGATTGTACCAACAACGATGGAGTTTGTTGATATTGCTGGCTTAGTTGAAGGTGCATCTAAAGGTGAAGGTTTGGGAAATAAATTTCTTGCCAACATCCGTGAAACTCATGCTATTGCCCAGGTAGTACGCTGTTTTGATGACGATAATATTGTACATGTCGCGGGCAAAGTTGACCCGATATCAGATATTGACGTGATTAATACAGAACTGTGTCTGGCTGATCAAGAATCAGTTAGTAAGGCTTTGCAAAAGGCAACGAAGTTAGGTCGAAGCGGCGATAAAACAGCTAAGCAAGAACAAGAACTACTCGAAGCATTGAATGCACATCTTGATCAAGGTTTGCCTATACGTTCAATGGGGTTATCTGAAGATGACTTAGAAGCAATTAAACACTTACAACTGCTTACACTAAAACCGAACTTGTACATTGCCAATGTTGAAGAGGAAGGTTTGGATTCGAATCCTTGGTTAGAAAAGCTACAAGCCCTTGCGGATAAAGAAGGTGCACAATTAATTTCTGTTTGTGCTGCAATTGAAGCGGAAGTTTCTCAACTAGAGGATGATGAAAAACAGGAGTTTCTGGAAGCACTGGGGATGGAAGAGCCAGGACTTAATAGAATCATTCGTGCAGGATATAAATTACTTAGTTTACAAACTTATTTTACGGCGGGACCGAAAGAAGTGCGCGCATGGACTGTCTCTATAGGCGCGACTGCGCCTAAGGCCGCGGCTGTTATACATACCGATTTTGAACGCGGTTTTATTCGTGCTGAAATAAGTGCCTTTGATGATTATATTGAATTTAAGGGCGAACAAGGTGCCAAGGATGCAGGAAAATGGCGTTCAGAAGGTAAAGAATATATTGTTAATGATGGTGACGTAATCTTATTCAGGTTTAACGTGTAAGGAATAATGGTTCGGTAGCAAATTATAGCTACGGCACGAAATTCCAAATCATCAAGAGATAGCAATCAATTGTTTTCTTCAATCTACAATACAATGGATAAACAAATTTCATTAAAGTTTCCGGACAAACCAGATAAGCCCAACCCATCTGAATGTTGTGATAGTGGATGTGAAAATTGTGTATTTGTTTATTACGAAAAGGCAATTAAGCGTTGGGAAGCTGAAGTTGAGATAATAAAAGGGAAGGCGGGAATAAGCAGCTGACCGCTAAATATTGATTCAATCACTAAGCAGCCAATCTTTTAATTTAGAATAAAATCCTATAGCATAGCCCGCCTTTTATAAACCAATCTAAGCAGATTAACTAACACAGTGCGCCTTAAAGCCTTAAATAAACAAATACTTCCCAGGTATATTGCCGCGTTTTTAGCAATGGCCTTTGTCTTGCGTTCACTGGTTGCCCCCGGTTTTATGTTGGTGGCAGCGGAACATGGCTCAGGCACATCACTACCGAGTATCGTACTGTGTCCCACTCAAAACCCTGATATTCCACTTGATAAATGGAATGCTGGATCGTCACACCAGCATCATCATAACCATGATGAATATTCAAGTAATGATCAGCCAAGTGAAACAGTTCATGTTGAGGGCTTGAATACAGATTGCGCACTTTGGGCAGCTACAGCAGACCTTGTTGAGCTAGACAGTTTTAATCACCCTTTCGATAATATAAAAATACCTGAAAATGATGAAATACCAGGTATTCTGTTATTACCACAAAAATTAAACTTCAAACGCGCACCTCGCGCACCACCTGCTTATTCCTGAAAACAAAATAATTTAATTAAGCCTTGTGTTTTTAACACGAGGTTTTAATACGCGTGCGCGCGGATAATTTTTAAGTGTTTAGGAGTAATTTATGTTGTATTTAAAAAATCACTGGCATTTTGCTACTGGTTTATCAAGATTCTGTATTGTTGTTTTAATAAGTTTGTGTAGTTCACTTGCTGTGGCAGAACACAAATTAGAAGAGATGGTTGTTTTGGGTGAATCAAAAGCTGTAAGGCTGGCACCAGATTTTTACTCAACTAAGGATGATTTTAATCATGCGATAGGCGGTCAATCATTACTTGATGATAGTGAATTTCGTAAAGGTTCGCTTTCAGGTCAGGAAGATATTTTTAAATTAACGCCGGGTGTCTGGGTATCTACTAACAACGGCGCAGACGATGCTTTTATTTCAATTAGAGGTTCCGGTTTATCAACGCAATCTTTTGGAAATGGATTAAGGTCATTACAAGATGGGTTGCCCCTAGGTCGAATTGATAATGGCACATCGGCTCAAATTATTGATGTTCTTGCATATGATTTTGTCGAAGTCTATCGAGGTTCTAATGCTATGAAACTCGGCGCGGCTCAATTAGGCGGTGCAGTTAACTATGTCTCTAATACAGGATATACGTCTAAGCCACTACAAGCTCGGTTTGAACATGGTGCTTTTGATTATGCTCGAGGGCAGATTAGTTCGGGACAAGTAATAGGTGATCTGGATTATTATGTTTCGGGCAATATATTAACCAAGCGCGGGTATCGGGATCATCAAACGACACAGAATAACCGCTTAAGTAGTAATCTGGGATATGTAATCAATAAAAATATTGAGACGCGTTTTTACTATTCATTCAATTCAGCAAATGCTGACCTTGCAGGTAGTCTTAGGAAAGCAACATTTAGAAATGATCCCAAAGCAGACGGTTTTTTTGTTAACTCGGCTTTGACCAATGCTTCTTTTGATACTGATCGAAATTGGGACGATCATCGTTTGGCAAACAAGACTAGTTTTTCAGGAGATGACTGGCAACTAGATGTTGGTGTCTATGCCAACTACACACTGTTTGACCATTTGCCCGTTCCCTTTACAGGAATAATTGATAATACCTATCGTCAAGTAGGTACAACGACTAATTTTAGCTGGGATCGACCGATTGGTGGTTTTGAAAATAACTTAAAGTTGGGAGTAACGACTGGTTTTAGTAATGACATATTAACCCGGTTTCAGCATCAAAATAATGGCAAGACAAAAGGTGCTCAGGTTCTTGATGCAAGAGGAAAGGCAAATCAAGTCGAGGTGTTTTTTGAAGATATACTAAGTGTTACTGATAAGTTCGATGTTGTCGCAGGGTTACAGTATATATATGCACAAAGAATTTATGAAGACCGTACCCTTGCTGGTCCGGCTGAGGTCAGAACATTTTTTGGTCCATTCGCAAATATACAACCGGGTGCTGTAACGGGAGATCAGAGTTTTGATCAAAGTCATGAAGGTTTAAATCCTCGCTTAGGTGTGTCGTATGAGGCAGCAACGGGTAAGTTTCTGTTTGCCAATGTTGCACGTAGTATGGGTATTGCCTCGATTACCGAGTTAAATAATGCGGTTAATCAAGGGTTGACCCCTGCCGATGTGCAAACGGCGTGGACAACAGAGATTGGAACACGTGGAGAAACAGAACATTCGTTTTGGGATGTCACACTATTTCGCTCCTGGATTGATGGTGAGTTGCTGGCGTTTTCTCCACCTAAGTTTGGAGGGACATTCAGTGTTATTAGCAATGTTGAAAGTACTGTTCATCAGGGACTAGAGTTTGGCGCAGGTTATTCACCGTTTAATAATATTTTATTCAAAGACGATCATTTGCAACTCGACTTGATTTATAACTGGTCTGATTTTTCCTTCGATGGTGATGCGGTGTTTAAGGATGCGCGTTTGCCAAAAATACCCCAACACGCCGCTTATTTACAGCTTGAGTATCAAGGTCCACATGGTTTTTATATTGGACCAAATTTTCGTTATGTTGGTGAGCGCAAGTCAACACTCGATGGAACAGGCGGTGATGATTGGGTTATAGAATCTCATGTGCTAATGAATCTGCGAGGGGGATTCAAACATGAAAATGGGTTTTCCGCTTTTGTCGAAGTTAAAAACCTTCTAGATAAAACCTATGTTCAGGATGTTTCAGTTGTTGAGACAGCAAGCGCCACATCCAGTGCAGCCGTTACGACCGGAGACGGGCGTGGTGTTTTCATTGGCTTAGAGTTTCAATACTAAGGAGAAGCTGAAATGTATTCTTTACTTTACAAATTACATCGATGGGCAGGATTGATAGTTGTTCTGCCGATGATTGCCTGGTGTTTGAGCGGATTAACGCACCCATTAATGGCGCATGTGTTTAAACCCATTGCTAGCAAAGAGCTACCTTATCGTTTTCCTACTATTCCGAATAATTATATTCCGGTTCAGCAGGTCTTGAAAAATAAAGGTATTGGTATTGTTGATCAGATTCGCCTGATTGAGTTTGAAGATAAATATTATTACCAGACACAGATCATAGGCAAAGAGAATATTCTTGATGCAGGCGAAGAAGCGCATCCAAATCCAAACGTTGATGTACGTTACTTCGCTATCGAATCGGGTGAAGAATTGGTAAATGGAGATATTAGTTATGCAAAATATCTTGCTCGCCAATTTATAAACGAAGACAAGGCTCCGATTCTTGGTACAGAAAGAATTACTCAATTTAATCCTTATTACGCATCAATTAATCGTTTAATACCTGTGCATCAAGTTGAATTTGATCGTAATGATGGAATAGGAGTTTATGTCGATACTTTAATGAGCCGTTTAGCTTATGTGAGTGATACGGGGAGAAATATCTGTCATTGGGTCTTCCGTATGTTTCATAACTGGGATTTTCTAGGCGATCGACATTCTCCGTTACGAGTTACTTTGGTTCTGTTATTAATATCAGTAAGTTTGTTCTCAGGCTTATCCGGGCTTGTTGTATATGGTTTTTTGTGGCCTCGTTTAAAAAAAATGTCCCCCGGCGCTGCTTTACGTAGCAATACCAGTATGAAATGGCATCGACGGATAGGCATCATCATGAGTTTATCGCTGATTGGTTTTTCTACCAGTGGTGTTCACATAGCAACAGACAAATATAAGCAGCAGGAATTTTTTGCAGCAGAACTGGAAAGAAAGTTTGATGTAAATGATTTGACAGTTGACCCATTACCATTAATGCAAACTTATGAAGCATCGGCTATTTCATTAGCGAAGGTTGGTGCGGATGTGTACTGGCAACTACATAGTCGAGATAGAACGGGTATTAAAGAAATGAGTTATATTTCTGCAAACATCGATTCTAACGAAGCGTTAAGCGACGAAGATTATGCGCGCTATCTGGTTTCAGAATATTCAGGGCGACCAGTCGATGAAATTGTGAAGACAGAATATCGAACAAGTTTTGGTCGTGATTACCCGGTGATATTTAAACGACTACCTGTACACAAAGTCGTTTTTAGCAAGGGTGGCCTAGAGGTTTATTTTGTTGAAACACAGACGGGGTTACTTGCTAATCGTGCAACCAAACCTGATATATTCCGAACGATTCATTTCTTATCGTTGCATAAATATCATCTGTTTGATCGGTTTGGTGTCTTTGTTAGAGACATGATTATGACAGCAGCAGCGTTATTGGTTCTGCTGGTCAGTTTATTTGGTTTATGGATTTGGTTAAGAAATAATTCTTTAACAGGCTTATTGTTTAAATCAGGTGGGAAAGCGACAGAAAATATTATGTGATCTTTGTGTTAGATGCAGGGCGCCGATAGCTATCGGCGCCCTGATTGTTTATCAGTGCTTAATTTTATAAGCGTACATAATATTGTCATTCATCATCGGTATAATGATAAGGTCTTTTTTGATAATAAATTCATGATCGGCACTGCCTTGTTTGAGTGAGAGTATTTCTTTCGCTTCCCCCGCACTTGAGATATGAAACAGTTTGCCGTTCATCCAATCTGTAACATAAAAACCAACATCATCATTACCTTCCACACCATCAAGATTCCCAACAGATGAGCCATCGCCAATGCTTGAAATATTTTTGGTCTTTATTGAAATACGTTTTAAATGCCCGGGAACAGCTGTAGCGAAACCATCGGTCATTACTCCCCAAGAACCGAGAATGATGTCATCTTCAGTGAAATGTAAGCCATTTGGAGCTTCGAGTTCATCGGACTCGATCCAGATAGAAAAATCATTGCCAGACAGAACATGAATACGATTCATGAGCATATCTGATAGGTAGATGTCTCCGTTATCAGCCGCAGTGACATCATTAAAAAATTTTGCATCATCTACTTTATACTTATCAGTGATACGACCATGATCGACATCTATCGCAACAAGCTCATCAATATCGGCGGTGTAAAGTGTTGTGCCAGAAAGGGCGAGTCCCTTTGGTCCGTTAAGACCGGTTACCCATTTTTCATTGATAATTCTACCGTCCAAAGAAACCAGAGAAATATAGCCATTACCGTCTTTGTCATTTGGGCCGCCATTCACATTAGAGACGTAAAGCAGATTTAGTCTTGGGTCATAAACAACTGATTCCGGATTACCTAGACCAGTTACTTCCCATGCTAGTTCAAGCTCATGTTCATCAGCAACCGAAGTATTAATAAAAGTAAATGATAAGGCTAGAGTTAATACGCTTAATTTTAAATTATGAGTAAACATTACATAAGTGCTCCATTGTGAAATGATGGTTTCCCATCTGGTTAGATAAATTAATTAGTAAAAAATAATTTCTTGAGTTCCTCTCCAGGTTTTTCTGCTTTCATAAATGCCTCACCAACAAGAAAGGCATTTACATTGTTCTTTCGCATTAAGCTCACATCATCTTGTGTATGAATTCCACTTTCTGTAACAACAGTGCGATCATGAAAGACATCTGTTAAAAGACCCAATGTTGTATCAAGATCCGTTTCGAATGTATGTAAGTTTCGGTTATTAATACCAATGAGTGGTGTACGTAACATCATACCGCGTTCAAGTTCTTCACGATCGTGTACTTCAACCAGCACATCTAGACCAACCTCATTAGCAGTGCCGACAAGATCTTGCATCTGCATATCTGATAAGGCAGAAACAATAATCAAGATAGCATCAGCACCAATCACTCTTGCCTCGTATATCTGATAAGGGTCAATCATAAAGTCTTTACGTATGATCGGTAATTCACAAGCAGCATGGGCTTGTTTTAAATAATCATCCGAGCCTTGAAAATACTGGATATCAGTCAATACTGATAAACAACTAGCGCCGGCATCAGCAAAACTTTTGGCAATGGCATCGGGGTGAAAATCTTCACGTATAATACCGCGACTGGGAGAAGCCTTTTTTATTTCAGCAATAACACCTGGCTTTCCTTCTGCAATGGTTCTAAGCAGACTGTCGGTGAAAGCACGTGTAGCTTCGCAATCGGCAGCACGATGTTTTTGGTCTTGTAATGAGGCCGTTCTTTTAACGTGCTCTACATACTCAGTTTTATAATTGAGTATGTCTTTTAATATATCAGGTGTTTCAGCATGCATAATATTTATTGTTTAAACAATTGGCTGTGTTGTATGAGTTGTTCGAGTTTCTGTTGTGCAGCACCGGATTCTATATTTGAAGAAGCTTTTGATACACCATCTTGTATTGAATCGGCTAGACCTGCTGCATAAATAGCTGCACCAGCATTAAGACAAACAATATCTTTTGCTGCACCATCATTATTATCCAATACGGATTGCATTCTATTTAAACTATCATCGACACCATTGACGGCTAATGCTGAGATGTCTTGTCTATCCATACCGAAATCTTCCGGACTAATTTCGTAGTTTTCTATTTTACCGTTTTTCAATTCTGCAATGTATGTTTTAGCGGCAATACTGATTTCATCAAGGCCATCTTCTGCATGTACAACCAGTACATGTTCACTACCGAGTTGCTTCAAAGTTTCAGCAAGCGGGTTGAGCCAATCATTACTAAACACACCAATTACCTGGTTAGGTGCACCGGCGGGATTAGTAAGCGGTCCGAGTACATTAAATAAAGTACGAATACCGAGTTCACGACGTGGGCCAATTGCATGTTTCATTGCGCTGTGATGCATCGGTGCAAACATAAAACCAATACCGATATTATCGACACAACTTACAACTTGCTCAGCATTCAACTCAAGATTTACACCTGCAGCTTCGAGTACATCGGCACTTCCGGACTTACTGGAAACAGAACGATTGCCATGTTTGGCAACCTTGGCGCCACTAGCAGCAACAACAAATGCAGAGGTTGTTGAGATATTAAAGGTATTGGCGCCATCTCCACCTGTACCGCAGGTATCAACCAAATTTGTTTTATCAATATTTACTTTTTCAGCAAGCTCGCGCATAACTTCAGCTGCCGCAGTGATCTCATCGACAGTTTCGCCTTTTAAACGCAGCGCAACCAATAAACCACCAATTTGTGCAGGTGTTGCTTTGCCTTGCATAATGGTTTTCATAACCACATGCATATCATCGCGACTTAAATTATTGCCGCTGATAACTTCATTGATTGCTGTTTGAATATCCATCTCTTATTCCATTAGATAATTCTAAGAATTGTTAAGGAAGTTTGACAACAGTTCATGACCATATGATGTCAAAATTGATTCGGGATGAAACTGTACACCGGATACTGGTAGTTCTTTATGGCGAAGTCCCATGATTTCATCTATTGCACCATCCTTGTTTTGTGTCCACGCAGTGACTTCAAAACAATCGGGCAGAGAATCTTTTTCAACGACCAGAGAATGGTAACGGGTGGCGGTAAAGGGGTTTTCAAAACCTTTAAATACATCGGTATTGTTGTGATATATATCAGAAGTTTTGCCATGCATAATATCATGTGCATGGATGATCTTGCCGCCAAATGCCTGCCCAATACTCTGGTGACCTAGACAAACACCTAGTAATGGAATTTGTCCTTTGAAATGATTAA
The DNA here is from genome assembly GCA_021773235.1 of Gammaproteobacteria bacterium. Classification (GTDB taxonomy): domain Bacteria; phylum Pseudomonadota; class Gammaproteobacteria; order Eutrophobiales; family Eutrophobiaceae; genus UBA7359. The sequence goes on from JAJFKL010000030.1 coordinate 170,470, forward strand.
TTACATCAATGGATATGCCGGCTTCATTCGGCGTGCATGGACCTGGTGAGATAACAATATGTTCCGGTGCCAGTTTTTCTATTTCGGCTATTGAAATTTTATCATTACGGTAAACCTGCACGTCCTGTCCCAGCTCACCAAAATACTGAACCAGGTTATAGGTAAAGGAATCGTAATTGTCGATCATTAATAACATGGTCTTACCTTATTATGTCAGGCCTTTTTCTGCCAGACTCACGGCCCTGAAAATAGCACGGCCTTTGTTCATTGTTTCGTCCCATTCATTTCTGGGCACTGAATCGGCGACAATGCCTGCGCCTGCTTGTATATGCAAGGTCTTATCTTTAATAACGGCGGTACGTATCGCAATTGCCGTATCCATATTGCCATTCCAGGATAAGTATCCTACCGCACCCGAATAAACTCCACGCTTTACCGGTTCCAGTTCATCGATAATTTCCATAGCGCGAATCTTTGGTGCGCCTGAGACAGTGCCAGCAGGGAAGGTGGCACGCAATACATCAATCGCGCTCATGCCATCCATTAATTTACCGGTAACATTTGAGACGATATGCATGACATGAGAGTAACGCTCAATGATCATTTTGTCGGTCAATGTCACGCTACCCATTTCGGCAACACGACCAGCATCATTACGACCTAAATCGATTAACATTAAATGTTCAGCCAATTCTTTTGGATCGGCTAACAGATCTTTTTCAAGCGCTGTATCTTCTTCTTCCGTCTTTCCACGTGGACGTGTTCCCGCTATTGGTCTAACGGTTACCATATCATCTTCAAGTCGCACTAATATTTCTGGAGACGAGCCCACGATCTGAAAATCATCTAAATCAAGAAAATACATATACGGTGATGGGTTGAGACAACGCAAAGCGCGATACAAATCTATTGGTTCTGATTTAAAAGGAATAGAAAGACGTTGCGACAAGACAACCTGCATGCAATCGCCATCAACAATATATTCTTTTATTCTATCAACAGCAGTCTCATAATTTTCTTGAGTGAAGCCGGAAACAAAATCATTTTCATTGACGGTGCGAGAGCCTTTCGACTTTGTTTTATCGATATGCTTATTGGCTAGTGTATCGACGAGTTCGTCCAGGCGTTGGTGTGCGATTGAAAAAGCGTCAGGGATACTCGGGTCTGCATGAACAATAATAAAAAGTTTGCCACCAAGATTATCGAATACAACAACTTCATCCGATACCATTAGTAAAACATCTGGAGAGCCGATTGGATCGTCTTTATCAACTTTATTTAAACGCGGCTCAATGTATCGAATTGTTTCATAACCAAAGTAACCGACAAGGCCACCATTAAATCGCGGCATACCGTCAATTTCAGCAACCTTATACGTTTTCTGAATGCGTTCGATTTCTGCTAATGGGTCATCGACATTGTATTCTTCAATAATATTGTTATTTTCTTCAATCGTTATTTGATTGCCATTTGCAGTAATAAGTTTTTTCGCGGGCAAGCCTATAATGGAATAGCGGCCCCATTTCTCTCCGCCTTGCACCGATTCAAATAAGTAGGAATAGGGTGCGTCACATAACTTCATGTAAGTGCTAAGAGGTGTGTCGAGATCTGCCAATACTTCTCGCATTAAAGGGATACGGTTATATCCTTTTGTTGCGAGCTGATTGTATTCAGTTTCGTTGACCATCGTACTCAATGAAACAGTTGTGGCAAGTCTGCTAATGAATCAACAACGGCATCAGGGTTTGTGTCACGAATATCATTGCCATGGTTATAACCATAACTGACACAAACGATTTGGAAATCAGCTGCACGTGCTGCTTTAACATCACTGACTGAATCTCCTATCATTAGAGAACTTTTTGGGTCAGTTTCGAAATACGAAGCTGCATGCAATAACGGCAAAGGATCCGGTTTCTTTTTAGGAAGTGTATCGCCGGCAATAATAATACTCATGTCATCCATCAATCCGAGTTTTTCCAGAATTGGTCCGACAAATTGGCCACTCTTGTTTGTGACGCAACCGAGTGTAATGTCTCTTTCTTTTAGATAATCGATACCTTCACGAACACCAGGATAACAGACACTCATTACGCACATGTTTTTACGGTAGGTATCCATAAAACTGGTAAAAACGTTATCAAAAAGTTCGGGCTCTGCCTTACCATCAATGTCATTGGTGATTGCACGTTGCAAGAGTTTCTCAACGCCATTGCCTACCCAATTGCGGATACTATTAATTTCTCTCTCTGCTATTGAAAATTCTACTAGCGTTTTATTAACTGAATTGGCGAGATCAGGTATTGAATCGACCAAAGTGCCGTCAAGGTCAAGTAAAACTAATTCAGGTGTATTGATAGACATAATGTAATTGGCGCTAGGTAAAAATGAATAAATCGGTTTTAGACTAGCTATTTGTTTGGGCTAGTTGTTCTCGCATTGCTGTTATTGTTTTCTGGTAATCATCACTGCCAAATATAGCTGAGCCAGCAACAAAGGTATCGGCGCCTGCTTCGGCGATTTCACGGATATTATCAACTTTGACGCCACCATCTATTTCGAGTCGGATATCTCGACCAGAATCATCAATCAGTTTTCTTGCGCTTCTCAGTTTATCCAAGGCAGAGCTGATGAAAGATTGTCCACCAAATCCAGGGTTTACCGACATCAATAGAATCATATCTACCTTATCCAGGGCATGCTCCAGTACATCAAGTGGTGTTGCGGGGTTAAATACCAGGCCTGACTTACAGCCATTATCGCGGATTAACTGTAAGCTGCGGTCTACATGTTCCGAAGCTTCAGGATGAAATGTAATATAACTGGCGCCCGCAGCAGCAAAATCCGGGATGATACGGTCGACAGGTTTGATCATTAAATGTACGTCTAGCGTAGCCTTGATACCAAAATCACGTAAGGCCTTGACGACAACGGGGCCGAAAGTCAGATTAGGTACATAATGGTTATCCATGACATCAATATGGACAAAATCAGCGCCCGCAGCTAATACTGTTTCGGTCTCTTCGCCGAGTCGCGCCATGTCAGCTGACAGGATTGAAGGTGCTATTACAAAATTAGTCATGAATTTATAGTTAGCTATGATTAAAACGCTATTTAAAGTGGGGGCAACTTTACCTGATCAGCCCACGCATCGCCACTATCTGGCCTACTTGTTGCTAAATAGTTGCTAAGGTTTAAGAGGTGATTATGAGAAATATAGCGACATTGAGTATTGTTTGTTTTTTGACCCTGGGGCATGCATTGTCAGTTGTCGCCGACAGTGTCGATAGGGATTGGGAGAAACAGACTACTGAGAAGTTGGCGGAGAATGTAAAAGGGTCGGAAGTCATATGGCTTGATGCTAAAGGTGAAGATTTTCTAGCGCTATTTACCAGTCAAACCAACGAAACTGCGCATGGTGCAGTGATTCTTTTGCATGCAATGGGCGGACATGCGGATTGGCCACAAACGATATCACCCCTGCGTACCCGATTGCCCGAGCATGGCTGGACTACCTTGTCGATCCAGATGCCGGTTATTGCACCGGAGAATCAAATTGAAGATTATGGCAGTACACTGCAACAGGCTGAGGCGCGGATTAAGGCCGCCGTGCGTAGTTTACGCGAACGTAAATTTCTAAATATCGTTGTTATTGGGCATAGTTTTGGTGCGGCCACCACGCTTGCGTATCTAGCAAAAGAAGAAAAACAAAAGGTTGTCGCATTAGTAGCGCTTGGTTTACAAGAGTACCCTTTTGTAAAGCCAGCCATCGATATCCTGGGCTTGATCGAAAAATCTAAAATTCCAGTATTAGACATATACGGCAGTCGTGATTTTAGAAATGTCATTAATCAGGCGCCAGATAGACGACTTGCGGCAAAAAAAGGTAATAATCGGCAGTATGCCCAGCTAGAGATAGAAGGGGCCGATCATTACTATAATCGGATGGAAGATGTCCTAGTCAAGCGTATTCGTGGTTGGCTCGATAAAGCAGCCCCAGGCATGTCTATCATGGTTGATGAGGATTTTGATGGTAATCTGGAAAATAATGACGATAAGCCCTCCGCGCCGTAATTCTCTGAGACAAATCACCTCTGGAATGATACTGTTTCCAGCAAGCAAAAAAACAATAACACGCTAAGCGAACTGTTCATGCAGGAGGCCGGTATGACTCAGGATATGGAAGATGTGAACTCATCTGATAAAGATGAGCGTTTATGGGGTATGTTGTGTCACCTTATTTCTTTTTCTGGCTATATAATCCCATTTGGCAGTGTGCTTGGCCCGCTGATTATTTGGCTGATTAAGAAAGATGAGATGCCATTTGTAAATGATCAAGGGAAAGAGTCACTAAATTTTCAATTGACGATGCTTATTGCCGTTATTGTTTCAGCAATATTAATGTTTGTTGTTATCGGATTTTTATTGCTTGGTGTGTTAATCATCTATCAAATTATTGTTGTTATTATGGCCTCCATCAAAGCGAATGAAGGTGTGCGTTATCGTTATCCATATACGATACGGTTTATAAAATAATCGATTTATTTACATTACTAATTTTTAAGGGAACAAGACTATGAGTGGATTAGCATTTTTTATATTTTGTTTATCACTATTTATTTTTGTCGTCATAACCAAAGCGGTAACGATTGTTACTCAGGGTAATGAATATACGGTTGAACGATTCGGTGAGTACACGCGAACATTGGCACCCGGGCTACATATCATAATCCCTTTCTTTGATAGAATCGGCGCCAAGATGAATATGATGGAGACGGTTGTAGATGTCCCCTCCCAAGAAGTCATCACTAGAGATAATGCCATGGTAAGAGTCGATGGCGTCGTTTTTTTTCAAGTATTAAATGCTGCACAGGCAGCCTATGAAGTTAATAACCTTACTCGGGCGATATTGAACCTGACCATGACCAATATTCGTACAGTAATGGGATCGCTGGATTTGGACCAATTATTATCACAACGTGACACCATTAATGCACAGCTTTTACAAGTTGTTGATGAAGCGACTAGTCCGTGGGGTATCAAAGTGACTCGAATTGAGATTAAGGATATCTCTCCTCCCAAGGATCTGGTTGATTCTATGGCGAGACAAATGAAGGCAGAGCGTGAAAAACGTGCAAATATTCTTGAGGCAGAAGGTTTTAAACAGGCTGAGATCCTGAAAGCAGATGGCGAAAAGAAAGCCGCTATTCTCGAGGCAGAAGGACGTAAGGAATCAGCCTTTCGTGATGCGGAGGCAAGAGAAAGGTTAGCAGAGGCAGAAGCCAAGGCAACGACAGATGTTTCCAATGCTATCGCAACAGGCGATATACAAGCCGTTAACTATTTCGTGGCAACCAAATATGTCGATGCATTAAAAGATATCGCAGCCGCACCGAATACAAAAGTAGTACTAATGCCTCTGGAAGCTAGTAGCGTAATTGGCTCAATAGCGGGTATTACGGAGATTGCTAAAGAGACCTTTGGTAAAGATAAAGACACATCAAGCGGCCAAATGTAAGGAGTAACTCATGGAATGGTTAGATCAGATTGAATTTTGGCATTGGCTTATTGCCGCGGTAGTGATGATTATTATTGAAATGATCCTTCCCGCCGCATATTTTCTCTGGATGGGTATCTCAGCGTTTGTTGTTGGTTTGTTAATTTATGCGGTTCCTAGCATGCCCGTATTAATTCAGGTCATTATCTTTGGCGTGTTATCAGTCGTATCTTTAATTATGTATAAACGACATAAAAAGGCGAATCCAAATGTGAATGATCAACCTAATCTCAATCGACGTGGCGAACAATATGTCGGTCGTAGTTTTACACTTGAAGAAGCAATAGTGAATGGTATCGGCAAAATCAAGGTTGATGATTCTACTTGGAGAGTTAAAGGTTCAGATATGCCTGCGGGGATGAAAGTGCGTGTGATGAGTGTCGAAGGTACGATATTTAATGTAGAAACAGAAACAATGTTTTCTGAATAGTTAATTAATACTAACTTTAAATACATTCATGTTGGGCAAGCGCCCACGAAACATGTTCACGTACCATTGCCGAGGGATCATTTTCTCTTGCTCTTAAAGCCGTTACAGTTTCATCTGTTGTAGCTGCGTTTCCTAAACCAACCGCTATATTTCTAGACCAACTTTCATAGCCTATACGCCGAATGGCAGAACCTTCGGTGTTTTTTAAAAATTCTGTCTCTGTCCAGGCAAATAATTCAATTAGTGTCGGTGCATCCAAACCATTGCGGACGCGGAAATCATCTTCTTCGGTGTTTTTTGCGAATTTATTCCATGGGCATATTAGTTGGCAGTCATCGCAACCATAAACACGATTACCAATCATCTTGCGAAATTCCTCGGGGATCGAGCTGCGTAATTCTATCGTTAAATAAGAAATACAACGACGCGCATCGACTTGCATCGGGCCAACAATCGCTTGAGTTGGGCATATGTCGATACAGGCATTACAGCTTCCGCAATGATGCTCTGTAAAGGGCTTGTCAATTTCGAGCGGTAAATCAGTATAAATCTCACCCAGAAAAAACCATGAGCCTGCTTTAGGGTTAATGAGGTTGCTGTGCTTTCCAATCCATCCCAGGCCCGCATTTCGTGCTAATGCTTTTTCCAGTATTGGTGCGCTATCGACAAAGCAGCGATAACCAAACTGTCCGTATTGTGTCTCTATTTTAGTGGCTAGTTTCTGGATACGCTGACGCATAAGTTTATGGTAATCACGGCCCATCGCATATCGGGAAACATAAGCCAGTTCCTTATTATTTAATACCTGTGCGGGATGCTTACTAGAGGGTGGCAAGTAATCCATTCGCAGTGAAATAACACTGATTGTTCCCGGCACTAGATCGCTTGGACGACTACGCTTGGTGCCATGTCTTTGCATGTACGACATCTCACCGTGACGGCCTTCTTTTAACCAATTTAAAAGATACGCCTCATCCTCTTCCAGATCAGTCGTTGTGATACCGACTTGTTGGAAGCCAAATTCAGCTCCCCAGGATTTAATATGGCCAGATAACTGTGATTTATCCATTGGATATGTAAATAGTATTCAGATTCATAAAAAGATATTGCAATGCATTATATGCGTCCTAAAAGTCACCACCGTAGTGCAATTCTTAAACATATATAGATTGTTTGCAGGCTAAGTCATTGAATTATATTAAAAACAAATATTGGCACAACACCTGCACTATAGATAGTCATAGAATTTTATATTAGCTTCATCCTCCTCAACAGTTTTGTTGTATTTTTATAGGGCGCCACCCCCTCCGGCGCCCTTTTTTTTTACACCATGCATTTTTGTCAGTAACTTAGATATACGACGCTAGGTAAACTCGCTGTCTAGCGAAGATATCGTTATCATGAATATAATTATCATAAGACTATATTGAAAAGATGTTTGAGTTTATTAATTCATGGTATCGACGTTACTTTACTGATCCGCAAGCTGCATTACTGGTAGTTTTGCTGGTTATCAGTGCCATCGTCTTGCTGACCATGGGTAAAATGTTGGCACCGTTGTTGGCAGCCCTGATCATTGCTTATTTACTTGAAGGCGGCGTAGCTAAATTACAAAGAAAAATATCCTCAAGGTTTTTGGCAGTTAACCTGGTTTATCTTTTATTCGTCGCCTTCATGGTGTTTATTCTATTCGGGCTGTTGCCTCTATTATCAAAGCAGGTCAGTCAATTTTTCCAGGAAGTGCCGGATATGATCAATAATGGACAAGCTTTGTTATTACAGCTGCCCGGACAATATCCCGAGTTCATATCAGAAGATTATATTAGCCAACTGATCATCACGATACGCCAGGGCTTTAGCGAGCTTGGCGGGAGTGTGCTTTCTATTTCTGTTGCATCTATACCCGCCATTATTACAGTGCTCGTTTATCTGGTACTGGTGCCGTTGATGATTTTCTTTTTTTTAAAAGACAAGGAGCTCATCATCGATTGGCTAGGTCGTTTCTTGCCGAAAGAGAGACGACTAATAAACGAAATCTGGACGGAGATGGATGCGCAAATAGGTAATTATGTGCGAGGTAAATTCAACGAGATTATTATTGTTGGCAGTGCTTCGTATATTACCTTTGTTTTATTTGGTCTTAATTATGCGCCGCTGTTAGGCTTGATAGTAGGCTTGTCTGTTTTGATTCCATACATTGGCGCGGCAGTAGTGACGTTACCGATCGCTTTTGTTGCCTATTTCCAATGGGGTTTATCACCAGATTTTGTCTGGTTAATGGTTGCCTATGGTGTTATTCAGTTTCTGGATGGCAATGTTCTAGTGCCGATTCTTTTTTCAGAAGCCGTTAACTTGCATCCGGTTGCAATCATTGTTGCGATCCTTGTCTTTGGTGGTCTATGGGGTTTCTTGGGTGTGTTCTTTGCTATTCCATTAGCAACGCTGGTGAAGGCTTTGATCAATGTGTGGCCGACATATGAAAGTGATGATACTACTTTGCAGGGGCAGGTTTAGTTTATTTAGTCATTCCCTTTTCGGGAATGACTAAATAAACTAACTATACTCTGCAACCAACAAAGTTAAATCATCATTAATCTCTTCATGGTAGGCAAACGATTTAACATCGTTATAGATCATTTGTTTTAATGATTCAAAATCCAATTGTCGATGAGCATTTATAAAATTTAGTAATCGGTTGTGACCATAGATCTCTCTAAATGGGTTGCGCCATTCTATAAGGCCATCGGTATATGCAATGATTTTATCGCCCGGTTTTAAGTGATATGACTCTTCAATATATTTAACCGGTTCTTCAATAAATAAACCCAGTGCACATCCCGCTTCAGAAAACATAACAAGTTCAGAGTTATCTTCGGGAACTACAATGACCGATGGGTGTCCCGCGTGTGTTACGTTCATTGTTCCATCAGGAGCGATTCGCATTAATACGCTGCTGACTGAACGGCCGGTGTGACGCGAGGCAATTAATCGATTAAGTTTGCGAATGGACTCATCTGTAGGCAGGTTTGGAGTAAGGCTATCGATGGCGATGTGCACCATCATGGTCATTAGTGCTGCTGAGATACCATGGCCTGTTGCATCACCTACGAAGATCGCTAATTCTCTTTCGCGATTTAAGATAAAGTCATAAACATCTCCCGATACTGAATCGAAAGGTTCGTACGTTAGAGAAATACCCAGATAATCGACGTCAATAATCTTGGGCAATACGGCGCGTTGAAAATCTGCGGCGAGCACCAAGTCATTTTGATATGACTGTTCTTTAGGGAGTACGCAATAAGATTGTTGTTGTATAGCTTGCTGCATGGCCTGTTTTAATCATAGATATTGATGTATTAAATGAGTCAATATTTATATCGGCACTATTTCTAAAATCTATAGCCAATTTAATCCAAGTTTAGACAGGTTCTAGCTGTAGTGAAGCGTTCAGTTTTATCAGAGAACTTCGCTGGCAAAATCAGCTAAACGTGAGCGTTCACCACGCATCAAGGTTATATGGCCACTGTGTTCCCAGTTTTTAAATCGGTCTACAACATAGGTAAGACCCGAGGTGGTTTCGGTGAGATAAGGTGTGTCAATTTGCGAAATATTCCCAAGGACAATTAATTTACTGTCGGGGCCAGCACGCGTTATCAGTGTTTTCATTTGTTTGGCGGTCAGGTTCTGGGCCTCATCTACAATAATAAAGCGATTCAGAAAGGTGCGCCCGCGCATAAAGTTGAGTGAACGGATCTTAATACGTTTGCTTAGTATGTCTGCGGTAGCGCCGCGTTCCCATTCGTCACTTTCTTCCGAGCTTGTTAAAACTTCGAGGTTATCCAGTAATGCACCCATCCACGGCGCCATCTTTTCCTCTTCGGTGCCAGGCAAGAAGCCGATGTCTTCTCCGACTGGAATAGTCACGCGGGTTATGATGATGTCGCGATAGAGTTTCTTTTCCATGACCTGATCCAAACCGGCTGCTAGTGTTAGCAAGGTTTTACCGGTACCAGCAGCACCAAGAATAGTCACCATATCGACATCGGGATCCATTAACAGGTTTAATGCAAAGTTCTGTTCTCGATTTCTAGCATTTACACCCCATACCGCATGACTGTCTTTTCTATAATCAATGGCATGTACTAATGTTGTTTTTTCTTTGTTTGTCTTTTTAACCAGTGCTTCGAAACCAGAGCCTTCATCTGTATAGAGGCTTTGGTGCGGATAGCACTCTTCAAGTGGTTGCCCCTTTATTTCATACAAGGTGCGCATATCTTCTTGCCACGATGTGAGTGCTTCAGATTTCGTATCCCAAAAGTTGGCAGGTAACTCATTAATGCCGGTGTAAAGTAAATCAGCATCATCCAGTACTTGATCACTGGTGTAGTCTTCCGTCTTGATACCCAGGATATGTGCTTTAATCCGTAGATTAATGTCCTTAGAGATCAAGGTAACGACTTTATCTGGATATTTTTTTTGTAAGGATAATGTTGTTCCTAAAATAGTATTATCTGCGTTTTTGCCAGGTAACGAATCCGGTAAACTGTCAGGTAATATCTGTGTTTGTAAATACAATCTCCCACAAGGTTCAGTATTGCCATTCAATGTTCTTGCTGAATTAAGTTCCAGGCCGTTATTAATGTCATTAGTCTCGGCATCATTAATTATTTCATCAATGAAACGACTTACTTGACGGACATTTCGGGCAACTTCAGAGACCCCTTTCTTGGCATGATCAAGTTCTTCCAGCACGACCATCGGAATAAAAACATCATGTTCTTGAAAACGAAACAGTGAAGCAGGGTCATGCATGAGTACATTTGTATCAAGTACAAAAAGGCGAGCGTTATTATTTGCTGACATAGTGGTATAAAAATTAATTTAAAGTGCTTTTAAGGCTTCAAGAACCTCGTTGACATGTTCCTTTACTTTTACCTTGCGCCATTCCTTACGCAAGATTCCTTTTTCGTCAATCAAGAAAGTTGAGCGCTCAATGCCCATATGTTTTTTCCCGTACATATTTTTTTCTTTAATGACATCGAATAGATTACAGAGCGTCTCGTCTTCGTCAGATAATAAATCGAAAGGGAAGCATTGTTTCTCTTTAAATCTTTCGTGGGAAGTTATCTTGTCCCGAGAAACTCCAAGAATGACGGTATTGCGGGAGCTGAACTTACGAATGTTGTCACGAAAGTCTTGACCTTCCAGCGTGCATCCCGGGGTACTGTCTTTAGGGTAAAAATATAAAACAATATTTTTACCTTTTAGCGCTGAGAGTTTAATGGTTTGATCGCCGGTTGCTGGCAAGGTGAATGCGGGAACTTTTTTCCCAATACTGATTTTACTCATAATTAAATTGTTACACACATTTTAAAAATTTATGTTTTTTGATCACAAAATTACATTCTAGCAATTACTATTCTTTAGGGTGCTTCTAAAAATAGTGATTTTTTTGTGACTGGTTTTTGCTCCTGCAAAACCAGCATACAGCACATCCCTGTACATAAGTGTCAACAATTCCGTACGCACGACTGCATGGATGCAGGAGGTAGAGCGACGCAGGATGCCAAAGCCGAGAACCGCAGTGTATACGAGATACATTAGGATTCGAGCACAGGGTTGACGACGCAATCGCAGAAAAAGTGCATTTTTAGAAGTACCCGTTATTTTACAGGTTCCATTATGGCATCCAGATTAAGACGATCACAAAACTCAATGAAATCGCCACGGATAGATGCAATAGACGAATCTGATGGGATATTGACCATCATATGCAAGGAAAACATCTTGGCGCCAGTCATCGAGGCCTCGTAGGTATTTGATGCCATTTCATGAATAATTAGGTTATTGCTCGACATGAAATCAGTGATATCAAAAATGATGCCGGATTGATCAAGACCGACAACATCAACCGCATAGGGCATGGAGTCGCCTTGTAATTTGTCTACAGTCGTTCGATTCGTGAGGATCTTGACTTGGTGCTCCTGCGCGAGAATCGCTAGCATGTCCTCAATTTTGGCAATGGCATCCCAGGTCCCTGTTAGGAAAATCATCAGGGAAAGCTCGTGCCCGAGGACTTTAAATCGACTATCGACGATATTGCAGCCGCTGGATTTAGACAGTTTGGAGAATTTACGTATGATTTCACTGGAATTTTCGACCAGAGCACTGACAACGAGATAGTTTTGCATCTTAAACTTGGGGAATATTTAGGTAATTACTATGTAAATGGTCTGATATTAGCGTGATTGTCGTTATCCATCTGCAATACACATTATATAAAGTCTAATGTCCTTGTCATAGGGTTACTTCATTAAGTACCATACACGTTTTTGTCAATTACTCATAATTACTATTCATATGTTTACCGGAAGTATGGTTGCCATTGTCACCCCGATGTTAGCGGGGGTGCACCCAGATACAGCAGTTGATAGCCAAGCATTGGAGAATTTGCTCGAATTCCATATTGAGCAGGGCACTGATGCGATTGTTGCTGTGGGTACTACAGGCGAATCTGCCACATTAACTGAAAAAGAGCATTGTGCTGTGATCAAGCAGATGGTTGATATCGTTAATGGTCGTGTTCCAGTCATTGCTGGGACTGGTGCAAACTCAACGATTGAGGCTATTTCATTAACGAAGTGTGCCAAAGAAGTGGGTGCAGATGCCTGTCTATTGGTCACGCCATACTATAATAAGCCGACTCAGGAAGGTTTGTATCTGCACTATAAGGCCGTGGCAGAGGCGGTTGATATCCCACAGATTCTCTATAATGTACCCGGCAGAACGGCTTGTGATATGTTGCCTGAGACGATTGTTCGATTGGCGTCGGTAAAAAATATAATCGGCGTTAAAGAAGCGACTGCAGACCTGACAAGGATCAAGCCAATACGTGATGGTGCGGGCGCTGATTTTCTTCTGTTGACAGGGGACGATGAGACGACCAAAGACTTTATTCTTCAAGGTGGAGATGGGGTGATTTCGGTTACCGCAAATGTTGCGCCCAAGGCGATGCATGACATGTGTCAGTTAGCCTTGAGTGGTGACGCTGAAGGTGCAACCGCGATAGACAATACGCTTAACGGTCTGCATAAAGAATTATTTATTGAATCAAATCCAATACCTGTGAAATGGGCCGTACATAAATTAGGCTTTATTCAAGCAGGTATACGACTGCCAATGACTTGGATGTCTGAATCAGCAGAACCCAAATTACTAGACGCCATGAAACAGGCAGGAGTTATATAAATACACAATGATGATTTTACGTAATCTTGTATTAATACTTAGTTTTCTATCTATTGTTAGTTGTTCTTATCTTCCAGGCGTTGAAGATTTGGAAAAAGTATTGCCAGACAAGCGAACTGCTTATCAAAAAAGCAAGGGTATGGCTACGCTCGAAGTCCCTCCTGACCTGACAGTGACGGAAGGTGAGTACTCTGCAGATATTCCGGGTGAAGAGTCGACTTCATTGAGCGAGTTTGAACGACAACGTTCTCAAAATAAACGACAGGGATCGGTACTAGGTTCCGGTGAGGAAAATGGTGAACAATGGTTAGCCTTGAGAGGTTCGTCTTTTGATATCTGGCCTAAGCTGAAAGAGTTTTGGAGAGAAAAAGAGTATGCCATCGATTTAGATGATGCAGAATTAGGCGTGCTTGAAACAGACTGGAAAGAAGACGGTGGCAGCAGGCATAGATTCAAGATCTTTACTGAATCTGATGAATCAGGCGGTACGATTCTATTCATGTCGAGTGAAAAACAAGATCTATCCGAGGGTGCATGGCTAGATGCGTTGGCTGACACGGATATGGAAAAGAAAGTTATTCGGAAATTGAATCTGCATTTTTACGGTACCGAAGTTTCTAATGTTGCAAGCACTTCTACTAACACGAGCAGAAGTACTTCTTCTGCACCTGCGGCTACTCCAAAACCAGTAAAGCCCAAGGCAGAGATACTTAATGTTGGTGATGGCAAGAGTTATCTGGCGATTCCACAAGAGTTCACACGCGCTTGGCGTGAAGCACAAATGATATTAGAGCGCTCAGGGTATTTGATCGAAGGAAGCGATCAAGCAAAAGGGACTTATGATTTTCGTTACTTTATGCCAGAAGGTGAGGAAGAAGAAAAGGGGCTTTTATCAAAATTAAAATTCTGGGGTGAAGATGAAGACGAAGGCACACCTTATCAGCTAAGCTTGACAGGCGTTGGTGATAAGACAGAAGTCATTATCATGAATGAAGATGGTGAATGGTCAACAGGAGCAGACGCTAACCTTATTCTTGATACGCTAAAAGAAAATTATAATAAAATATAGTCGTAGCTTAATTCTTCATTATTATTTTTAAATGTTGTTTTAAAAATAATCTGACTATTTAAGCCTAAATATAGTTAGCTTGCCTTTCTTGGTTTAAAGTAAGCTTAGTCTCGAGAGACTAGAAATAGAGATACAAAAATATTAGCGAATTGCTTACTAAGTTGTGGGGGGTAGCAAACTAATAATAAGGGCAAGCATATGTTTAAGGTGCAATACCAACACCTTCGTAATACACACGTTCGTAATATCACCAGTCTTATAATTTTAAGTGCCCTTTCATTGGCCGCCATGCCAGTTATGAGTGGTGTTAAGTTTGAACACAGTGATACGGTCTGGTTAAGCATAGGTGGCGGCGCGCGTATGCAGCTTGATTCCAGAAAAAGTGACTCCGATAATAATTCAGAGATTTCATTCGATAGCATACGTGTTTATATCGCGGGGCAGTTGCATAAATACCTGAAGTTCAGCATCAATACTGATAAACAAAATCATGACTCTACCGATCTAATTGATGCCATGATTCGTTTTGAATTACATCCCAGTTTTAATCTTTGGTTAGGCCGCCTGGTCGTTCCCGGGAATCGTATTGGCATGAGCGGGCCTTTCTATGGGATGAATTGGATCCAGTATCGCCAGCCCTTATATCCAACAGAATTAGGTGGTGCTGCAGGTAGTTTGGGACGTGGCGAAGGTGGTGTTTTTTGGGGAACAACAGGTAAGTTTCATTATGCAATGGGTATCGTCGATGGATTGAAAGGTTTCAGTAATCAATCAAATAACAAACTCTATGCTGCACGATTAACCTATAATTTTCTAAATGTAGAATCCAACTTTGGTTATTACACCAGCTCTACATACTTTGGCGAACAGGGTAATTTGTTTACTGTTGCTCTAACCTTGCAGAATCAAGATGGTGGAAGCGGTAGTGCTGTTGAACAAGGTGACTATTTTGGTTATTCCATCGATCTATTATCCGAGAACGTTCTCCCTGGAATAGGTGTTGTCACTCTTGAGGCAGAATACAAAGACTTTGATGCGGACTATAGTAGCGCATCACCTCCCGCCGCTGGTTTAGTAGATTGTTTTTGTTTGTTTGATGGCAATTCAGTTTTCGCTACATTAAGTTATTTATATCCGAAGAAAATTGGTTTCGGTAAATTTCAACCTTATTTTCGCTACGTAGAAAATAATCCGACTAACGCTTCTTCAAGTGACTCTATCGAGTTTGGCACGAACTATATAATTTCAGGTCATAAAGCTAAATTGAATTTGAGTTATGTCAGTGGTGATACCAATGCCAGTGGTTATGCCGGTAGAGACGTAGATAAAATTACTTTTGGTATTCAGGTTCAATATTAAAAAGTGAACCCAAATTGCCACCGGTGTCCAAACATAAGGACGACTAATGATTGAAGTACAATCGCTTAATATAGGTAGTCTCTTTCGACGTGCTATATGTTTTTTAATCGCTAGTCTTTCATTTACTTTTACTATGCCAGTAATTGCCGGAGTAAAGTTTGAGCATAGTGATACTGTCTGGCTAAGTGTTGGCGGCGGCATCCGTATGCAGTTGGATTCCAGAAAAAGTGACGCCGATAATAATTCGGATTTTTCATTTGATAGTATTCGTTTGTATGTTGCCGCTCAAGTTCACAAATATCTAAAGTTTAGTATCAATACAGATAAACAGAACCACGATTCAACCGATCTTATCGATGCGATTGCTCGAGTAGAAATTAATCCAAGTGTTAATTTTTGGTTTGGGCGTACGTTAGTTCCCGGCGACCGTGTCGAGCTTAATGGTCCTTTTTATGGGCTTACCTGGAATCAATATCGACAACCGTTATTTCCGGCTGATCAAGGTGGCGCTGCGGGTAGTTTAGGACGTAATGAAGGCGGTGTGTTTTGGGGGACTACTGGCAAGGTGCATTATGCATTAGGTATCTTTGATGGCTTAAAAGGTTCTAGCAATCAGGATAACAATAAACTTTACGCTGTTCGCTTGGCTTATCATTTATTAAATGTTGAATCTAATTTTGGTTATTACACAAGCTCAACTTACTTTGGAGAGCAGGGTAACATACTAACGCTAGGCTTCTCATTGCAAAATCAGATAGACGGTACAGGCAGCGCTGTTGAGTCTGGTGATTTTTATAGTTACACCTTTGATGTTCTATCCGAGACGGTAATGTCCAATGGTGGCGTTATCACTATAGAAGCAGATTACAAAAAATTTGATTCAGATTTTACGCCTGCTTCTCCACCTGTTGGAGGATCAAGTAGCTGTTTCTGCCTGTTTGATGGTTATTCTGTTTTTGGCACAGTGGCTTATTTATTTCCCAAGGAAATTGCATGGGGCAAGTTTCAACCTTATGCGCGTTATGTAGAAAATAGTCCTAGCGATGCGCGGTCGAGTGATTCCATTGAGCTGGGTTTGAATTATGTTATCGATGGTCAAAATACCAAGCTGAGTTTTAATTATGTTCAGGGCGATGCTAACGCCAGCGGTTTTGCCGGAAGGGATGTGGGCAGGGCTACATTTGGATTACAGCTACAGTTCTAGTATTAATAGTAAAGCTATTAATTAAATATTCTTCTTACCCATCTGTTCAGCAATATAGTCAGCTTGTCTAATGGCGAGCGTGACGATTGTTAAAGTTGGATTTTCCGCAGCCCCAGTTGTGAATTGACTGCCATCCGAAATAAACAAGTTTTTGATATCGTGCGTTTGACCAAAGCCATTGCAGACACCATCAGCCGTTTTTGTGCTCATGCGGTTAGTTCCCAGATTATGGGTTGATGGATACGGCGGTGTTTCCCAAACTGTTTTTGCGCCGGCTGCTTCGTATACCATAGTGCCTTGTTTATAAGCATGATTACGCATCGCAATATCATTTTTGTGATCATCGAAATGAACATTAGGTACGGGTTGTCCATGCTGGTCTTTTTCTGTCGCGTGTAATGTGACGCGATTCTTTTCTTGCGGCATATCTTCACCAACGATCCACATCCCTGCCATGTGATCATAATCTTCTAATGCATCACTAAACTTCTTACCTGAAGCACCGGGGTCTAAAAATGCGGCCATGAATGGAAGGCCAAGTGATAGAGTTTCTAATTCATAACCACCCGCGAACCCTCTACTAGTATCATGTATATTTTCATCAGCAATTATTCCTGCCATTGTTGTACCGCGATACATCTTCACAGGTTTTTCAAACGTTGCGTAGACTGAACCGGTTGTATGGCGCATATAGTTTCTACCAACCTGGCCAGAAGAATTTGCCAGCCCATCTGGATACATAGAGCTAGCTGAATTGAGTAATAAGCGAGGTGATTCTATTGAATTACCAGCGACGCAAACAATGCGTGCTTTTTGTAAATGTTGATTACCATCCTTATCAGAATACAAAATACCGCTGACTTTACCATCTGCATCATGTTTAACTTGTAATACATGTGATTCGGATCGTAGTTCTATATTCCCGGTCGCTTCAGCTGCAGGAATCTCAGTGTACAAGGTTGACCATTTAGCGCCCGTCTTACAACCCTGGAAACAAAAACCGAGCTGTTGGCATGCGGCACGACCTTTTCTTGGGCGACTATTGATCGCCATGCGTCCAGTATGTACTTCTTTATAGCCCAGTTTTTTTGCACCGGCATGCATGACCTTAAAATTATTATTGCCGGGTAGTCCAGGAATACCATTTGTACGTGTGACGCCCATCTTGTCTTCAGCCTTGGCATAGTAAGGCTCAAGGTCTTTCAGGGTTAAAGGCCAGTCGATCAGATTAGCATCATCTATATTTCCATAGTGTGTTTCTGCTCTAAATTCATGATCCTGAATACGAAGACTAGCTCCGGCCCAATGAGTTGTAGTACCGCCGACTGTTTTACAGATCCAAGCGGGAAGATTTGGAAAGTCTTTTGCAACACGCCAATCACCGGAGGTAGTACGCTTATCTAACCAGGCCAATTGACTAAATGAAGGCCATTCGTCATTAACAAAATCGGCAATGGTATGGTGCTTGCCCGCTTCTAATAAGATTACTTTAATGCCTTTTTGGCAAAGCTCGTTTGCCAAAGTACCGCCACCGGCACCAGATCCAATAATGACTACGGCAGAGTTATCTTTCATATCAATCTTAGCCAAGATTATTTCTCCTTATACTAATGTGCTTTTGGGCTATCGGATTCAGGTGGGTTAGGTAACCAGTCCAGATCATCAAAGCCGCGATTGATATAACCACCATGTTCGGCAGAAGAACCTTCGTAGCCGAAGTGATCCCAAAGGTCTTTATTATTATAAATTCCAGTAACGCATTTCGATTTAATTTGATTAAAAAATGCAGTGGTATCTATCTGCTTCAGAACAGTTCCACGCTTGTCGGCAGCCAGTGCCTGCCAATCTCCTTTGGCTAGTTTGTCGAGATTTGCAATGCCCTCTTTAAGTTGCGTTGCTGATTCTGCGCTCGCTTTTGCATCGGCGTCTAAAGCTTCTACGACAACGGCATAAAACTTATCTTCGATCTTGTCATGCGGAAACATTTCCCGGGTCATACGCAGTAAGGTCTTGCTCTCGTGCTCATTAAGAACCGCAAGTTGAGCGGACCATCCAGTAGTTGGAAAGACAAGTGAGACAGCGCCGGAAGACGCTACGACAGCACCAGCAAGGGTTTTGCCGCTATTGCAGAGAAACTCTCTGCGGTTGATGTGTTTGTTCTTCATAAATATCCTTATACCAGGTTAGATTGATATTTCGGCAGGGAATGAGTGTCTCGTTGACATGACCCCTGTATTCATTTCAAAAACGCTTTAAGTATAATTGGGTTTTTTATGTATATCTACAGGTTTCCCATTTCGTCTCTGTGAATAATTTATACTTAATTACATCTATAAAAATTAATTTAGTAAGCGCATAATTTTCTTATGCATCAGACAGCTGAAATACTATTATCCATCGGCGGGATAATGTTACTGGGATTGGTAACAGACATGCTTGGCCGACGCACATTCCTGCCTCGCGTTACCTTGCTGTTATTGTTTGGCATGATCATCGGCCCAAGTCTGCTCAACCTTCTTCCTGAGATCTTCATCTCTCGCTTTGAATTGATCGCGAACATCGCTCTGATCATGGTGGGTTTTTTAATCGGTGGAAAACTATCCAAAAAGTTATTTAAAAGCTTAGGTAAGGAATTAATCTGGATTTCCTTAGGCGCGGTCATCGGGACGGTTAGTATTGTCAGTCTTGCATTAATTGTTGCAGGTGTCTCTGCAGAGATGGCGATACTGTTCGGATGTATTGCAACAGCGACGGCACCTGCTGCAACACTGGATGTTGTTGAAGAGTCGAAAGTAAAGAGCCATTTTTCCAGATTGCTTGTATCAATCGTTGCACTGGATGATGCCTGGGGATTAATTGTATTCAGTCTCGGTCTGGCAATGATCGGATTAATGACCGGGATAAATGGAATGTTACCGCCTTTGTTATTAGCGCTTAAAGAGATCTTTGGGGCGGTACTGATTGGTCTAGCTGTGGGAATGCCAGCAGCTTATTTAACCGGTCGTATTCAACAAGGCCAACCAATGCTGTTTGAAGCATTGGGTATTGTCTTTCTTTGTGGGGGGCTGGCAATCTGGTTCGAAGTGTCATTCTTGATTGCCGCTATTGTTATGGGCATGACAATTGTGAATCTGGCTAGACATCATAAATATCCTTTTCATGCGATAGAGGATATTGAGTCGCCGTTTATTATTTTATTTTTCGTGATGGCAGGCGCGTCGCTTGAACTGGATTCATTATCAAGTATTGGTGTGATTGGAACGGTTTACATTCTTGCACGTATTGCAGGCAAGATTATCGGGGTTAAATTTGCCGGGGAGATTTGTAAGGCAGATAATTCGGTAAAGAACTGGATGGGCCTGGCCTTGTTGCCCCAAGCCGGCGTTGCCATGGGTATGGCATTGGTTGCATCCAGTCATTTTCCGGAATATCGCCAGTTGTTATTGTCTGTCATTATCAGTACTACGATCTTTTTCGAATTGATAGGGCCAGTGATTACGAACAAGATCTTGAGAAAAACGGCTAATAATTAACGTTTTTTTACAAATTTCATTAGGCGTTTACGTTTATTAATTTGTCTTTGGGTTAATACATTCTTTTTACCCTTGAACGGATTGTTGCCGTGTTTGAAATCAACAAGTACATTGGTACCTACTAATTTTAATCGTTTCCTAAATACACTCGCCTTTCAGTTTTCTCTTTGATTTTCTTCCGTGTTTATCTGACCTAGATCAATAATATAAAGAAATGGCTGTCTATACTTAGATTATAGGTTAGATACACACCGAGACTACATAAGTAGTGCTGTTGAAAAGTGAACTCATTATAAAGGGAAGAGAATTATGGCTAAGAAAAAAACGACCAAGCATAAGAAAAAAATACCTACAAAAGTGGATGCGTATCATGAAGATGATCCAAGACTAAGAGGGGAAAAAGAAGAGAAGCTATCAAAAAAACTTTATGAAGAAGAAATATTTCGGCTTCAGGTAGAACTAGTCAAGTTACAAGAATGGGTAACGAAGAAGGGGCTTAAAGTGGCGGTCGTATTTGAGGGGCGTGATGCCGCTGGTAAAGGTGGGGTTATCAAACGCATTATTGAACACATGAGTCCCCGGATCTGTAATATTGTTGCGTTACCCGCACCCACGGAACGTGAAAAAACGCAGTGGTACTTTCAGCGCTATATTGCGCATCTTCCTGCAGCAGGTGAGATCGTTCTGTTTGACAGAAGCTGGTATAACCGTGCCGGAGTAGAAAGGGTTATGGGTTTTTGTACCGATGATGAGTATAAGGAGTTTTTGCGTTTTTGCCCTGAATTCGAATGTTCTTTGGTGCGGTCTGGAATTATCCTCGTTAAGTATTGGTTTTCGGTTAGTAATGTAGAGCAGGAAAGGCGCTTTCAGGGACGTGCATTGGAGCGGCACAAGTTATGGAAACTAAGTCCCATGGATATGGAGTCCAGATCGAGATGGATGGATTACTCCAAGTGCAAAGATGAAATGTTTTTCAATACTGATATTCCACAAGCACCTTGGTATGTTGTTCCTTCAGATGATAAGAAACGTGCTCGCTTGAATTGCATATCACACTTACTGGATCTGATTCCGTATAAGGATTTAAAACCTAAAGTTCCGAAAATTCCGCCACTGAAGGAAGAAAAAGGCTATAAACGCTCGGCAATGCATACACAGACATTTGTGCCGAAAAAATATTGAACCAAAATAGTCAGTATCGATTGATACATTAGTTAAATGGTTAATGGATTTGACGAGATAGTGTGTTAACGTTTTTTTACAAACTTCATTAAGCGTTTTCGTTTATTAACTTGTCTCGGTGTTAATATATTCTTTTTGCCTTTGAATGGATTGTCGCCGTGTTTGAAGTCTACTAGTACGTTTGTTCCTACTAGTTTTAATCGTTTACGATATACACTGGCTAGATAGCGTTTGTAGGCATCTGGGACTTTATCAGTTTGATTGCCGTGGATAATGACACGGATCGGATCAGTGCCGCCTAAGTGGGCATAGCGGAGTTTTATTCTTCGACCTTGTACCATGTGCGGTGGGTGTTTTGCGACAGCATCTTCTAGGATGTCGGTCATGTCGGATGTAGAGACATTGATGTTCAGCGATTTTTCAATTTTATTTATGGTTTTAAATATATTGCCAACACCGGTACCGTGCAATGCTGATGTGAAATGGTATTGTGCATAATCGATGAAGCTGAATTTGTGTGATAGCAGAGCTTTGACACGCTCTTTGTCCGAAGCTTCCATGCCATCCCATTTATTGACGATGATAATAAGAGACTTGCCACTGTCTTCTATCATGCCTAAGAGAGTAGTGTCTTGATCGGTAACACCTTCACTGGCATCGATGACAAGAACTATGATGTTGGCAGCATCGATAGCTTCAAAAGATTTCAAGATGCTAAATTTTTCAACCATGTCGTGCACTTTGCTTTTTCTGCGCACACCAGCGGTATCGATTAAGATGTATTCCTTTCCATTCTTCTCGAACGGTATCTTTATACTGTCGCGTGTTGTACCGGGGTGATCAAAGGTAAGTACGCGATCTTCACCAATCATGCGATTGACTAAAGTTGATTTGCCCACATTGGGGCGACCTAGCACTGAAATTGCGATGCCTTCCAGTTCCTCTTCTTCATCTTCAATTGTATGGGGAATTGTTTCTGAGACAGCATCGAGCAATTTTTCTATACCGTCGCCACGTTTCGATGAGATGGGCCATACTGAATCAATACCAAGACGATAAAAATCACTAATTGCTACTTCGCTTTCATAACCTTCAATTTTATTGACGGCTAAAAATATTGGTTTATCTAACTTTCGAAATTCTGCAGAGAGGATCTCATCAACAGCGGTTAAACCATCGCGACCATCGACGATCCAGACCAATACCGAAGCCTCACTTGCTGCAAGCATCGATTGTTCGGTCATTAGTTCGGCAACGTCCTGACTGTCATGATCTTCTTCGCCAATACCGCCCGTATCAATAACCAGAAATGATCGTGAGCCATGTAGTGCTACGCCGTATTGACGATCACGAGTAACGCCGGGACGATCAGCGACGAGGGCATCACGACTTGATGTCAGGCGATTGAAAAAAGTAGACTTGCCGACGTTGGGTCGACCAACGATAGCGATAACGGGTCTCATGAGTTGTTGCTAGACTTGAGTGGTTGAGTTGTTCACTAGTAATGCCGAAGTATTTAAATAAAATTTATTCTTCATCTTCTTCGTCATCACCAGAGAATATGTCCAGAAAACCGCCAAAGAAAGAACTCTCTTCTTCTTCACTTTCTGGCGTTTCCTCTTCCAGAGTAGTGACTTCTACGGGGCTTGATTCTTTAACTATACTAGGTTTGTTGGGTCTACCTGTTACTTCATTATCCTTATAGTTATACGCTGCCAGTTTGCCGCCACTTGAATAGGCGAAGAGCATGCCATTTGCAACGATGGGCTTAGTCAGGATGGGATCTTCCTCAACTTCAATTCGAGCTGCAAAGTCTCCTGTCTCTTTATCTAACCAATGTAAGTAACCCTCTAGATCACCAACAATGACCTTATCACCGAGAATGGCCGGACCAGTTACTTTCCTGTGCGCCAATTTCTCCTGCTTCCATACGGAGCCACCTGAAAAACGATCCAGGGCCCAGATGTTTCCTAAATAATCGGTAACATAAAGGTGTTCGGCATCGGCACTTAACTCAGAGTGTGAGGATATGTCTCGTTGCCAAAGTACTTGGCCAGTGTCTAATGATAATGCTGAGACATTGGCTTGAAATGTAGTGACATAGATTGAATCGCCTAAAATCAAAGGTTGAGAATCGATATCGACCATGCGCTCAAGTTGACTTCGGCCTCGCGGAATGGCGACCTTTGCTTCCCAGATTAACTTGCCGGTTTTTACTTCAAGGGCTGTGAGTCTGCCGCCATCAAATCCAGCAATGACCAGGCCATTCGCAATGATAGGTGTGCTGGTACCGCGTAATGTCAAATTAGGTACGGTGCGGTCATAGATCCAGAGACGATCACCTGTAGCTGCATCAAGCGCGAAGATTTTTCCGTCGATAGTT
Source organism: Gammaproteobacteria bacterium (assembly GCA_021773235.1). Classification (GTDB taxonomy): domain Bacteria; phylum Pseudomonadota; class Gammaproteobacteria; order Eutrophobiales; family Eutrophobiaceae; genus UBA7359. The sequence continues at coordinate 194,435 of JAJFKL010000030.1, forward strand.
CTAACGACAACGACACCATCTGATTCTCGTGGTGGAGACAAAACTTCACTAGAGACTTTTGTGCGCCATGCTTCTTCTCCTGATTCACTAATCAGAGCAAGGACATCACCTTCACTGGTGCCGACTAAGACAAGGTTTTCATCAGCACCAGGCCCACCCGTGACGGGCAGATCGCTGTCATTTTCCCAGACGCTTTTACCAGATTCGGCATGAAGGGCCACGATTTCTCCACGAGTATCGGCAATAAAGACATGTTCACCCTTAACCACCGGGGTAAGTTTGATAAATAATTCATCAGTACCTTTACCAATATTCTCTGACCAAACTTGATTTAGATCAGCGGTTGCAACTATATCGACTAGCGGTGATGGCGGTTCAGAATTATCGTCATCGCTCGCAAACATAGACTCAACAACTTTTTGGGTACTACTACAGCCAACGCAAGTAGAAAATATAATGAGTAATACTAAGGCACGCAAAGGTGAATACAAATTAACTTCTACCTAAATCATCGAGTTTCATTTGCAAAACCGATTGAGCATCAGCAGATCCCTTTGAGTTTACTAGTGACTTTTCATAGGCTCTTATTGCTTCATCAGATTTACCTTGTATGACATAGATGTCACCGCGCAATTCATCATAGCGAGCAACAAAATCACCGGGTTTGCTTACATTCAATGTATCACTTGCGAGTTCAAGCTTATCGCTAGCGATTAAAACTCGTGCCAAGCGTAAGCGTGCAATATGCTCAAATTCTGCTTGTGAACTATTTTCCAGCACCCAACGAAAATGTGTCTCGGCTTGCTCGAGTTCGCCAGCTTCAGCGGCAACTTTACCTAGCATTAGCGATGCAAATACAGCATAAGTGCTGGCATTATAGTCATCAAAAATGCGGTTGGCATAAACCAGAACATTTTCCTCGTCATTGGTACGTGCAGCAACGATCATCTGTTCATATAGTACTGAAGCCTGTTCGGCTTGCACTACCATATGACTGTCATAGGCGCGCCAACCAAAGATTGCGGTAATTCCTATAACAACACCGGCAATAATCGACTTACCGTTTTCGTTCCACCATTTTTTTATGGCTTCAACTTGTTCTTCTTCTGTCTTGTAAACATCCACTTCTAAAGTCTCCTGGGAGTTCTTGATTGCTCAGTGTGGTGGTACCACACGCAGAGGGCGCACATTATAACGTGGGTTTTACGTTTGTTTAGTGCTATTTATGCTAATAGGCTAGAACGACAAGCTTGTACGGAGGAAATTTGCTATTTCAGGCCATTTGATGACTGTTTGTGGGGTATCCGCTCGTAAAAACTTGATAGATACCTGATTTTGCGTAATTTCATCTTCCGCTAGCACAAGCGCGAGTTTTGCCCCGGATTTATCTGCTTTCTTGAACTGGCTTTTCAGACTGCCACCACCACAATGAGTCAAAACCCTAAGGTTAGGAAGCTGGTCTCGTAGTTGTTCAGCCAACAAAACTCCACGTTCGGTTGCTTGTTCTCCGGATAATATTAAATATACATGGGGTGATTGCTTATCTGGCATTTTGCTAACATCAGTTAATTCCAGTAAACGCTCGAGTCCCATTGCAAATCCAACAGCGGGTGTTGGCGTAGCGCCGTGGTGTTCAACCAAACCGTCATAACGCCCACCAGCACAAACGGTGCCCTGTGCGCCGAGTTGAGTAGTAATCCATTCAAAAACCGTTTTTCCATAATAATCCAGACCCCGGACAAGCCTTGGATTCACCTTATATTCGACTCCAGCACCATCCAGTATCTCCTTCAGGCCAGCAAAATGATCGGCAGACTCACTATCGAGGTGCTCTTCCAATGTTGGTGATTCGTTAATCAAGTCCCGCATATCAGGGTTTTTGCTATCGAGTATACGTAACGGGTTTTGTTCTAGCCGTACAAGACTATCATCATCAAGCTTGTCTTTATTGGAAGAGAAATAATCGACCAGTATTTTTCTGTAATTCGCACGTGAGTCACTAGTTCCGAGAGAATTTATTTCAAGGCTAATATCACTTAGATTCAATATCTTCCATATTCGATCACACATTAATATCTGTTCTGCATCTATGTCAGGACCAGTAAAGCCAAATGCTTCTACACCTATTTGATGAAATTGCCGTTGTCGTCCTTTTTGTGGGCGTTCGTGTCGAAACATGGGCCCAATATACCAAAGTCGTTGGGTTTGATTATGGAACAGGCCATGCTCAATCCCAGCCCGTACACAGCCGGCTGTTCCTTCAGGTCTTAACGTTAAACTGGTTTCATTTCTGTCATCGAAGCTATACATTTCCTTGGAAACAATATCTGTGTTGTCTCCGATAGAACGTTTGAAGAGCTCAGTTTTTTCAACTATTGGGAGGCGTATTTCCTGATACGCGTATTGCTTCAGGATAGAATTGATGGATTCTTCTAGGTATTGCCAGCGCGGCGTGTCTTGCATGAGTATGTCATGCATACCACGAATCGCTTGTATCTTAGCCATCAAAAATCTCCAATAGTCGCTTAAAAAAAGCGCAGTTTAGCAGAAAGAAACGAATGTATTTATGAACAACTTTATTGTTATTCGGGTAATTTGAATCGGGCAATACCGTTATTGGAATAACGCGAGTGATTAAATGCTTTGCCATTAAATTTGATAGTGACGCCGGGTGAAAAGCCGAATAATACGCTAAATGGCGCTGTTCCATGAATGGAATATGTTTCACCGCCTAGCGCAAGGTCATGAAATAATTTTTTATCATTGGCATCATTTATTTCAATCCAGGAATCTCGTTTCACTTCCAAATCAATTTTGTCAGGGCCTGAACCGGTGTTAGAGGATGGTGATTTATTATCAATGCCTTCAATAGGTAATATGCCAAGTGTTTGTTCGCCATTATCCGATTGCAATTCAAGTGTGTCGTCATGCTTGTCAGTCGTCGGTGAAGGAGATTCAACCTCTGGGATATTTTTAGGCGATTGCCATGAGTCTGGGTGGTTTATGATATCGTATGTAATATCAACACCATTAATAGTTGTTTGCGAGTTGTAATTTGCCGGTTCATTCATTGAGGAAGTCTCAACAACAAAGTTACTTTGGTACCAGATTAACAATAACAATACGAGCCCCAGAGTTATCAGGTAGGTGAATGCTTTAACAGGTTTATCACTGCTACTCACCTGCGATGGTTGTTTCACTTCAGGTAAAATCTCGGGTGGTGGTTGAGGCGAATCGGAATTATAAAGCGTAATGATATGATCCGGATCGACACCTACTATCTTGGCATAACTACGTAGATAACCTCTCACATAAGTTGCAGCGGGCATTCCTTCATCACTGTCTTGTTCAATTGACTCAACGATTTTTATATCGAGGTGAGTACGTTTTGCAATCTCTTGTGACGATAGGCCCTGTTTTTCACGTTCAGTACGAAGTACCCGCCCCGGCGTGTCAAATGCTTCTGTGTTATTATTGTTTGAAGTTTCAGACATTATTGAATCCTTGATTCACGTAATAGCGTTGCTTCTTGAGAGTCGGGATAATTATTTTTCAACTGTAACACATAACTGGAAACGGCATCTTTGTCACCGAGTTCTTGTTCAATCTGTATTCCGAGCCAGAGACTTTTTGCGGAATGACGGGCAACTTGCTGGTAACGTTGTAAGTAGCCCCGTGCCGATAAATGATTTGGAATATTGAATGATATTTCACACATTTTTATCAATGCTTGTGGGACACTCGGGTTTAATTGCAATGCTTGTCTATAATACTTCTCAGCGTCATTTTCTCTCTGATTATTACTAAGACATAAGCCAGCGTTAGTAATAGCAATCTCTGGTGATTCATATAATGGGTTTGCTGCGGCCTTTAAGAATGTTTTTTCGGCTTCTTCAAGCCTGTTTTGATGACACAGATAATTACCATAGTTATTGAGTGTGGACGAATCATTGCTATTTAAGCTCAATGCACGTTTAAAATTCTTTTCAGCTTTTTTGTTATCGCCAAGCTGTTGATAGAGTAAGCCAGTGACATTATATATTGGTGCATAAGCTGGATCGGCTTTTTTTGCTTTATCCAGATTTTTTAATGCGTTTTCATACGCCCCCTGTTTCATATACTCAATGGCTAGATCAAGATTAGCAGCTGCAACCTCATTAGTAGTCTGTGATGCGCTTATGTTTTGATTCGATGGGCGAACCTGATTACAGGCCGTAAGTGTAATAAATACTGCTAGTATTAAAATTATATTTTGTTTTAGTAGTGACATTAGATTAACTCTGCTTGGTGCTTTTGATGCCGGGCTGCTTTTGAGGCTACTTTGCCAACAAGCTGACCACAAGCTGCATCTATATCATCACCACGTGTCTTACGTGTAATGGTGAATATTCCCGCCTTCATCAAAATATCTCTAAATGCGTTAATCGTATCCATCTCCGAACAAGTATAATTCGTCCCCGGGAATTTGTTAAACGGGATTAAGTTTACTTTTGAAGGTAAGCCCTCCAGGCACTTCACAAGTTCACGTGCATCCTGAAGACTATCATTAACGCCGTTAAGCATGACGTATTCAATTGTAACCGCATCATCATCCCGCCCTTCAGAAAAGCGTTTACACGCAGCCAGTAGATCGATCAATGGAAATGAGCGGTTAATCGGGACAATACTATTACGCAATTCATTGTTACTGGCATGTAATGAAATGGCGAGACTCACATTTGTATCATCTTTCAATCTGTCTATCTCGGGGATTATCCCTGAAGTGCTAACAGTGACGCGTCGACGTGCAAGACCGAATGCGAGGTCATCTGTTAATAGATTTATGGCTTTGAGTACATTGGCATAATTGAGCAATGGTTCGCCCATACCCATAAATACGATATTTGTAATCATGCGTTTGCCGCTTTCAAAACAACCGAGTGCTTTGTTAGCGATCCAGACCTGGCCGATTATTTCACTGGTAGTCAGATTACGGTTAAAGCCTTGCTGGGCGGTTGAGCAAAACTTGCAGTCCAGCGGGCAGCCGACTTGTGATGAAATACAAAGCGTACCTCTGTCATTCTCGGGTATGAATACAGTCTCAACAGAGTTTTTGTTATCTAACTGTACAAGCCATTTGCGTGTACCATCCTCAGATTTTTGTTCAGTAATGATTTCCGGTAGTTTAATGACGGTATTTTCTTCAAGTTTGCTGCGTAAGCTCTTACTCAAGTTGGTCATTGATGGATAATCAATGACCCCATGATGAAATATCCATTTGATAATTTGTTGCGCGCGAAAAGATTTATCACCAATCTCATCGAAATAAGCTTCTAGAGATTCTCTATCATAATCAAGGAGATTGGTTTTATCAGTCATGCCTTTTTATCGTGTTTGTGGGCAAATTTCATTAGTTTTAAAGAAAAAGTCAATTTCTCTTTGAGCGCTAGCGCTACTATCTGAACCATGTATCGCATTTTCGAGGGCGCCATCTTTTTGTTCATGTTCGGCATAGAGGTTACGAATAGTACCGGTTTCTGCATCTTTGGGGATTGTTGCGCCCATGATTTTTCTCAGGGTAGGGATGGCATTTTCACCCTCAAGCACCATTACCAATACCGGGCCGGATGTCATATAGCCGGCTAATGAAGCATAAAAAGGGCGTTCCTTATGCTCTTCATAGAGTACTTCTGTGTGTTTATCTGACATATGCAGCATTTTTGCTGCTATAACACGAAGGCCTGCTTCTTCTATCATCGCTAAGATATTGCCGGTGTTGTTTGCGGCAACTGCGTCAGGCTTAATTATCGTGAGTGTATTTTCAAGTGCCATTTAACCAAATCTCCCTAGATCATTACTTATTATCAAATCGCGAGATTATACGTGTTACAGCGTCGTTGATGAAACTACCAATGCCATTAATTTTGTATATAAAGCAGTAATCTAGCCGAAAATGTTAATTAAAAGCTGGAAATCCCGGTAATTTAATCCCAACGGTCGTCAGTAACCTGAATTATTCCATTTTCTACACGGACTGGAAATGTCGTGGTTGGCTCATAGGCTGGTGGTGTTAAAGCGTCGCCCGTTTTCACACAAAAACGAGCGCCGTGGCGTGGGCAGATGATTTCTGAGCCGTCGATGACTCGTTCTGGATCGAGACCACAGCCGAGCATGGGAGAACCGTCGTGAGTACAGACATCTTCAATCGCATGATATTCACCATCCAGATTAAAGACAGCGATCATGACATTATCAACATCGACCAGTTTTGCTTGTCCGGGTAATAGCTCCGTTTCCGGCGCGACAGTAAACCAACCCGCCATGCTAATACATTCCTGTTTCTAAACGTGCTGCCTCTGACATCATTTCCTGATTCCAGGGCGGTTCGAATGTAACCTCAACATTTACACGAGTGACATTAGGGACAGTTAATACTTTTGTGCGGACATCATCGGCTAGAAAGTCACCCATACCACATCCGGCAGCTGTTAGTGTCATTACGATATCAACCTGGTTGCCATCAGCACCGAGAGGCGTGATATCACATTCATAGATGAGTCCAAGTTCGACGATGTTTATAGGTATCTCTGGGTCATAACATGTTCGCATTTGATCCCAGACTAAATCTTCATCAACGCTGCCATCACCAGTGACTTCTTTTTCAATTGTTTCATCAATGCTGTCTTCAATTTCAAAGCCAAGGGCATCTGCATCTTTTGCAGCAATCCTGGCGAGGTTGCCATTTACATTTACGGTGTAACTGCCACCCAAAGATTGTGTGATTAATACAACGGTGCCTTCAGGCAATTCGAGTGGCGTGCCGACAGGGATTAAGACTGCTTCGCAATCACGTTCTAAGGTTATTGGTTTGTTTTCTTGCATGACAATTAATTATTCTGTTTTAACGGGCGTGTTATCACCTTGCAGTGCTGAATGAAGTGTGTGCCAACAGAGTGAAGCGCATTTCACTCTAGCCGGGTAATCTTTAACGCCAGCTAATGCAGCTAGCTTGCCGAGTAGCTCAGCATCATAGTCGTCATCGGTGGTGACTAAATTATGGAACTCATTAAATAAAGTTTCTGCTTCGTCGAGTGTTTTTCCTTTCATGGCATCGGTCATTAGTGAAGCCGATGCGACTGAAATTGCGCAACCCGATCCATCAAAAGCGATATCACTAATTTTATCATTAGCGGTTTTTAAGTAGAGTGTGAGTTTGTCACCACATAATGGGTTAAACCCTTCAAGTGTCGTGTCAGCGTTCTCGAGTTTGCCAAAATTACGCGGACTACGGTTGTGATCAACTATTACTTCCTGATATAAATCTTTTATATCAAACATTAGTTAAATACCTTCTGACATTTATCGATGGCTTGTATCAAGGCGTCTACTTCTTGTCGAGTATTGTAGAAAGCGAATGAAGCCCTGGCCGTTGCTGGAATATTGAACCGTTCCATTACCGGCATCGCACAATGATGACCAGCACGAATTGCTACACCTTCGCCATCAAGGATGGTGCCAATATCGTGTGGATGTATTCCATTCAAGGTGAATGAAAGAATACTGGTTTTATTTTTTGCTGTGCCTACAAAATTCAAGCCAGTAACTTGAGAAGCTTGCTCATTGGCATAATTGAGTAATTCATTTTCATATTGCGCAGCTGCTTCAAGTCCAAGCTCAGTCACATAATCAATCGCTGCACCTAAACCAATAACACCTGCGATATGAGGCGTTCCTGCTTCAAACTTATAAGGTAAAACGTTATAGGTGCTTTTTTCCATCGTGACCATCTGGATCATGTCGCCACCGCCTTGATAAGGCGGCATCGATTCTAATATGGATTCTTTACCATAAAGCACACCAATGCCAGTTGGGCCAAATAGCTTATGACCAGAGAAGACATAGAAGTCACAACCGAGTTCTTTCACATCAATTCGTGTATGCGGAACGGCTTGCGCGCCATCAACTAATACTTTTGCACCAACAGCGTGGGCTTTATCGATAATGGTTTTGATTGGGTTGATCGTGCCTAATGCATTAGAGATATGGCCTACGGCAACAATACGTGTTTTATCGCTGAGTAATTTTTCATACTCTTCGAGGATTAATTCCCCTGCATCATTTATCGGAATATAGTTTAGTTTTGCGCCAGTCTGTTCACTAAGAATTTGCCAAGGGACAATGTTCGAATGATGTTCGAGTTCAGTAATAATGATCTCATCACCAGCTTTTAGTGTGTTGCGGCCAAGACTCTGTGCGACTAGATTGATGGCTTCCGTTGCTCCACGTACAAACACGATCTCTTTTGTTGAGTCCGCATTAATAAATTCTTTAACCTTGTCACGCGCTTTTTCGTAAATTGCTGTCGCTTTTTCGCTAAGCGTATGCACGCCACGATGAATATTAGAATTCGATTCGCGATAGTATGCATCTAAGGTTTCTATAACTTGTTTAGGTTTTTGCGAAGTAGCCGCATTATCAAGATACACCAATGGCTTACCGTGAACCTCTTCATTCAATATAGGAAAATCTTTACGGATGTTCTCTATGTCAAACGTAGCAGGTGTATTTATTATATTGTTTGCAGTATCAGGTTTGTTCATTAGTAAACTCACGAATTAATGCGGCATCAGGTAATTGGCCAATGACCAGACGTTCCAGACGGTTTCTAATCGGTGCGAAGCTTATATTGCTGATAAGTTCGTCAGCAAAGGCATAGGTTAATAAACTGCGAGCTGTTTCTTCATCAATCGCACGTGAACGTAGATAGAACAACATATTTTGATCAAGTTGTCCGACGGTTGCACCATGGGTGCATTTAACATCATCGGCATATATTTCAAGTTCAGGTTTGGTGTCAATCTCTGCATCATCAGACAATAGTAGATTGGCATTGTTCTGATGCGCTTCGATTTTCTGCGCATCTTTGTGGACGATAACCTTGCCGTTAAATACGGCGCGACTTTTCCCATTGAGTACACCGCGATAGTTTTCTGTACTGAGTGTGCGTGGTTTTAAGTGGTCAACACGGGTGTGATTATCCACATGTTGTTTGTCACCGGTCATATATAGGCCATTCATAATTATTTCAGCGCCTTCAGCTGCAAGTTGCCCATGTATGTCATTGCGAACCAATGCCCCGCCTAGCGAAATAGAATGCGATTCAAGCTTGCTGTCCTTGCCCTGCATCACATTCAGGTTACCAATATGATAGGCATTCAAGCTTTCTTGCTGAATCTTATAGTGTTTAAGAATTGCACTGGGTGATAAAGCAACCTCTGTTACTGCATTGGTAAAATAATTTGCATCATCAAGACCAATGTAACTTTCAATCACCGTTGCTTCGGAATTTTCACCCATAACGATAAGGTTTCTAGGGTGTGTAGCAAGAGAACCGTTGCTGTCTTTTGCCAGGTATAAAATATTGATAGGTTTTTCAATAACAGTATTAGCCGATACCTTAATAAAGGTGCCGTTCTGTATAAATGCGGTATTTAATGCTGTGAAAGGACTAACCTTATCATCCGCATACTTTGTTAAATGCTTCGCCAATAGGACTTGATCATTTGATAAAGCATCCAGCATATTTTCAACGACTAAACCTTTGTCTAATCCCTCAAGGCTAGAATGTTCTTTTGAAAACACACCATTAATGAAAACCACTTCTATGCAGTCAAGTCCATCAAAGCGTACGGCATTAATCTCATCAGTACTGATTGAAACAGCTGTTTCAGTTACATTAGAAAATGATTTTTTCTTAATCGGACGTACGTCAGTATATTTCCAGTTTTCAAGTCTTGAGTTTGGAAACCCGGTCTCTTTAAAAAGGTTTAAAGCTGATTGGCGACTTTCAGAAAACCAGTCATCGTTTTTTAACTGATCAAAGTCGCTAATATAGTTTTGGATATTGTCGCTCATGTTTTCTGGACTCACGCAGCTTCTTCCTTGATCCAGTCGTAGCCTTTTTCTTCAAGTTCTAGTGCCAGCTCAGGTCCGCCTGATTTAATAATCTTGCCATTACTTAAAACATGTACGTGATCGGGTTTAATGTAATCCAATAAGCGTTGGTAATGTGTTACTAAAATAATAGAGCGTTCTTCATTACGTAAACTATTTACACCTTCAGATACAATTTTTAATGCATCTATATCAAGACCAGAATCCGTCTCATCTAGAATGGCAAGTTTCGGTTCAAGCACAGACATTTGAAATATCTCGTTACGTTTCTTTTCGCCGCCTGAAAAACCTTCATTAACAGATCGATTGAGCAGATCTTCTTTCATTTTGACGATCTTCATCTTCTCTTTGATCAGTCCTAGGAATTCGACAGCGTCTAATTCAGATTCGCCACGATATTTACGTACCGCATTAACCGCCGCTTTTAATAAATAAACGTTATTAACACCTGGTATTTCTACTGGGTATTGAAAGGCGAGAAACACGCCAGCCCAAGCACGCTCTTCTGGCGCTAGTTCAAGTAAGTCGTTGCCTTCGTAAGAAACGGATCCTTTGGTAACCTCGTAACCATCTCTACCGGCAAGTACATTTGCCAGAGTGCTTTTGCCAGAACCGTTTGGTCCCATAATGGCATGCACTTCACCTGCTTTTACGTTCAGGTTTAAACCTTTGAGTATTGCTTTGTCACCAATCTTTGCGTGTAAATCTTGAATGTCTAACATTGTTTCTTCCTAAATAATAAATTCTTTAGCCGATATTCATTAGCCGACAGCACCCTCGAGCGTGATGCCTAAAAGTTTTTGTGCTTCAACAGCAAACTCCATGGGCAATTCTTTGAAAACTTCTTTACAGAAACCATTAACGATCATGTTGACCGCATCTTCTTCCTTGATGCCGCGTTGCATGCAATAAAATAATTGATCATCACCGATCTTCGATGTTGATGCTTCATGTTCAACGGTAGCGCTAGAATTTTTCGCTTCGATATAAGGGAAGGTATGTGCGCCACATTGATCGCCCATTAATAAGGAATCACATTGCGTATAGTTTCTGGCGTTTTCTGCGCTTTTACTTATCTTGACTAGACCACGATACGATTGCTGCGCATGTCGTGCAGAGATTCCCTTGGAAATGATGGTGCTACTAGTGTTCTTGCCAATGTGAATCATCTTCGTGCCAGTATCAGCTTGTTGATGGTTATTCGTTACTGCAACCGAATAAAATTCACCGACTGAATTATCACCTTTTAAAATACAGCTAGGATACTTCCAGGTAATAGCTGAGCCGGTTTCAACCTGGGTCCATGACACTTTTGAATTATTACCGCGACAATCTGCACGTTTAGTTACGAAGTTATAAATACCACCGACACCGTTCTCATCACCCGGATACCAATTTTGTACCGTTGAGTACTTGATCTCAGCATCTTCCAAAGCAACCAACTCGACAACAGCTGCATGTAATTGGTTTTCACCTCGCATCGGTGCAGTACAGCCTTCCAAATAACTAACATGACTTTTTTCATCTGCAATGATTAAGGTGCGTTCAAACTGTCCGGTGTTAGAGGCATTGATTCTAAAGTAAGTCGATAACTCCATTGGGCAACGCACACCTTTTGGGATATAGACAAACGAACCATCGGTAAAGACGGCTGAGTTTAATGCGCCGAAAAAATTATCTGCAGCCGGGACTACTGAACCTAAATACTTTTTAACAAGTTCAGGGTGCTCTTTAACGGCTTCTGAAAAAGAACAAAAAATAACACCGGCATCGGCAAGTTTGCCTTTAAAGGTTGTTGCGACAGAGACACTGTCGAAAACTGCATCAACGGCAACACCTGCGAGGAATTTTTGTTCTTGCAATGGAATACCTAATTTTTCATAGGTCTCTAATAACTTTGGATCAACTTCGTCGAGACTATTAGGTCCATCGTCTTTCGATTTAGGCGCGGAATAATATGAGATCGCTTGATAATCAATGTGTTCAATATCCAGATGCGCCCAGGTTGGGTCTTCCATGGTTAACCAATGACGGTATGCCTTTAGTCGCCATTCGAGCAACCACTCTGGCTCTTCTTTCTTTTTAGAAATAAAAGTAATAATTTCTTCATTGAGACCTGGTTCAACCGTGTCAGTCTCGATGTCGGTAACAAAACCATGTTCGTAGTCTTTGTCTACAAGGTCGTCCATGCTTTCAGTGTTAGATGCCATTGGTCTAGGTTTCCAGTTCTTCTTTAAGGCTAAAGCTCTCACCACAGCCACAAGATTCTTCTACATTGGGATTGTTAAACTTAAATCCAGCGTTTAATCCTTCGCGAACAAAGTCGAGTTCAGTTCCTGCAAGATAGCGTAGGCTTAGGTCATCAATAATGATCTTGATGCCATTTGATTCAAGCGTCTTATCTTCTTCGTTTATAGCTTTGGCTGTTTCAATAACATATTGATAACCAGAACAGCCGGTGGTTTTAACACCCACGCGCAAACCAATGCCATCAACATCTTTAGCCAAGACGCCTTCTATATGCTGTTTAGCACTGTCAGTCAGGTTAATTGTTGTTTCATTTGTCATAGTATTTATCAGCTTTGTGATTGCATCATGATGAAGTCTTGTCGTTCAGATACTTGTTTAACGTTATTACGTTTGATCAAATCGTCTAATGTAAGCCCATTCAAAAAACCTGAAATGTGCATATTTAATTCCATCCATAAATCGTGCGTTAGACAACGCAGGTCGCCTTGGCAGTTTTGCTTACCTTTGCACCGCGTAACATCTATCGGTTCATCAACAGAATATATGACTTTGGCAACGGTAATTTGATCAGCATCCTGCGCCAAACGATAACCGCCACCTGGACCACGTGCACTTTCAACGAGACCATTTTTCTTCAATTTGCTGAATAGCTGTTCTAGGTATGTCAGCGATATATCCTGACGTTGAGAAATATCCGACAGATTTACCGGGCCGCTACTATCATGTAACGCCACATCGAGTATTGCGGTTACGGCATAACGGCCTTTGGTTGTCATTTTCATCGTAAATATCTCTGGTATTGCCCATATTTGGGTCGGCAAGGGTCACATAACCTAGTGATTTAGTCAAGTATATATCAGACAAAATCAGTCGGATATAGTTTGAGGTGAAAATTGATCATTAAATCAATAAGTTAAGTTTTATCAGGAAAGGGTGAAACTGAGGGGTTAAGGTTTTTATTGAACGTAATGTAAGATTATTTGGACAATTCCAAAGAGGGTAATCAGTAGGCAAAAAACTAAAAAGAAACCCATGATGACATAGACCTTAATACCATTTTTTTCTATATATGCTTCATCGCGATCCATGTTTTCTTGTGACTGGACGCCAAAGAAAGAGGCCAAAAGGCTAAATGCAATTTGAAATATACTCGGGTCTTTTTTACTAGTCATTTGTCTTGTCCAATATTATTTCTTTTTAAGCTCTTCTAATTCTTTCTCTACCTTATGCAGGTGATCTAATACTGATTCCAGTCCATTCTGTACCGGATCCGGCATGTCTTTGCTTTCGGCATAAGCAGTAAAACCAATCTTTTTTGCCATGGCCTCACGTTGAGCATCTTTATCATCATCTGATCGTTTTACAATGATATGGCCCGGTACGCCAACGACAGTTGCACATTCTGGGGTGTCTTTAACAACAACGGCATTACAACCAACGCGTGTACCGGTCCCAAGGGTAATTGGGCCTAATATTTTTGCGCCAGCGCCAATGACTACGTTGTTTTCCAGGGTAGGGTGTCGTTTGCCTTTGTTCCAAGTGGTGCCGCCAAGCGTCACACCGTGATAAATTGACACATCATCGCCTACTTCTGAGGTTTCACCGATAACAATCCCCATGCCATGATCAATAAAAAAGCGACGTCCAATTTGTGCGCCAGGGTGAATTTCAATGCCGGTAATGAAACGGGCAAAGTGCGCCATCAAACGAGCGATAAAATACAATTTCTTGTTCCACAACCAATGATTAAAACGATGCAAGATGATGGCTTGAAATCCAGGGCAGGTGAAGACTGTTTCCAGTACTGAACGCGCAGCAGGGTCACGCTCAAATACTACGTCGATCTCTTCTTTGATTGTTGAAAACATTATTTATCTATTAGTTTCAATATTGATTGAAGCTGAGTTTCAAAGGTTTTAATTTCATTTGTTTTATCAGCAAGTTTTTGTTTCACGCCTTCGACCACATCTGCGGGGGCTCGTTCAACAAAGCTTTTGTTATTTAATTTTCCTTCCATGCCGGCCTTTTCTTTTTGCAATTTGACTATTGTACTCTCAAGTCGCTTTTTTTCAGCCTCCGGGTCAATGAAATCGGCTAATGGCACCAATAGTGTCGTTTCACCCGCCAAGGCCATGACGGCATCATCCATTTCAGTATCAGCCTTATTAATAGACTCGATCCTCCCCAGTGTTTCTAAGTAGGCTTTATGTTTATCTAGCCAATCGTGTTCATTAGAATTACCGTTGCGAACAAAAACGGTTAATGATTTTCCTGGCGATATATCACGTTCTGCGCGAATACGGCGCACACCCATAATAAATGATTTAATCCATTCTATTTGTTCTACAGCGCTATTGTCGGTTTCGAGTTCATCTTGCTTGGGAAAAGATTCAAGCATGACACTCTCTCCTTTTTTATCTAAAAAGACTGCTACTCGATGCCAAAGTTCTTCGGTAATAAAAGGTATAAAAGGATGTAATGCGCGTTGTAAGGTCTCGAGTACGTTTAATAAGGTATAGAGTGTGCCGCGCTTTTCTTCATCGCTTGCCTCAGAGCTGTTTAAAGTTGTTTTGGATAACTCAATATACCAGTCACAATATTCGTCCCAGGTGAACTCATAAAGTGCTTGCGAGGCAAGATCAAAGCGATAGGTTTTCATGCCTTCATGTGTTGCTGATACTGCATCAGACAATTTACTGGTAATCCAGCGTTCAGCTAAACCAAATTTCATCTCGCCTTCGTCGAGTTTAATTGACTGAGCCTCTACATTGCTTATGACGTAGCGCGCTGCATTCCAGAGCTTATTACAAAAGTTTCGATAACCCTGAATTCGGCCTGTTTCAAAATTGATAAAACGGCCTTGTGTTGCCAATGACGCAAATGTAAATCGTAATGAGTCTGTTCCATATGACTCGATCCCATCAGGAAAATGTTTACGCGTTGCTTTTTCAATCTTTGCTGCCATCTGCGGCTGCATCATTCCACTTGTACGTTTGCTGATTAGTTCTTCAAGCTGAATTCCATCGATCAAGTCAATCGGGTCAAGCACATTACCTTTAGACTTGGACATCTTCTGTCCTTCACCGTCGCGAACCAAACCGTGGATATAGACTTCCTTGAAGGGAACATCATCCATAAACTTAAGCCCGAACATAATCATGCGCGCGACCCAGAAGAAGATGATGTCAAAACCGGTGACTAAAACATTAGTTGGGTAGAATTTATCTAGCTCAGGTGTCTTCTCAGGCCAACCCAAAGTAGAGAAGGGCCATAGAGCAGAAGAGAACCAGGTATCGAGCACATCTTCATCTTGTTTGAGATTGATATCACCCAGGTTGTTTTTCTCTCGTACAGCGGCCTCGTCATGACCAACATAAATATTGCCTTCATCGTCATACCAGGCCGGGATACGGTGACCCCACCAGAGTTGACGGCTGATACACCAGTCTTGAATATTATTCATCCATTCAAAATAGGTCTTGTCCCAGTTCGCGGGTACAAATTTAATGTCACCGTCTTTTACTGCTTTGATTGCAGGATCTGCAAGCGGCTGGATTTTTACATACCATTGATCGGTTAGATAAGGTTCAACAACGGCATGTGATCGATCTCCACGCGGAACCATTAATTTATGGTCATCTATCTTATCGAGTAGTCCTTGTTGCTCAAGATCGGCGACTATTTGTTTCCGTGCTTCGTAACGATCCATGCCACGATATTTTTCAGGGGCTTCATCGTTAACTGCAGCATCAACCGTAAAAATATTTATTTTTTCCAGCTCATGTCGTTCGCCCATTTCATAGTCATTGAAATCGTGTGCGGGAGTAATCTTTACGCAGCCGGTACCAAATTCCGGGTCAACATAATCATCAGCAATAACAGGTAATATACGATCAGTTAAGGGAAGTAATACTTTCTGACCGACCAGGTTTTTATAACGTTCATCATCGGGGTGAACGGCAACCGCGGCATCACCAAGCATGGTTTCGGGCCTAGTCGTCGCAACTACAATATATTCGAGTCCATCAACAGGTGTCTTTAATGGATAACGCATGTGCCACAAATGGCCATTCTCTTCTTCAGAGATGACTTCTAGATCGGATATAGCGGTATGTAATACCGGGTCCCAGTTGACCAAGCGTTTTCCACGATAGATCAAACCTTCATCATGCAAGCGTACAAAGGTTTCTTTTACTGCTTCTGAGAGACCATCATCCATGGTGAAACGCTCACGTGACCAGTCCATTGATGTCCCAAGGCGGCGTGATTGACGTGTGATGGTATTGCCCGAGTGCTCTTTCCAGTCCCAAACCGCTTCAATAAATTTTTCTCGACCAAGATCATGACGTGAGATATCTTTTTGCTGGAGCTGTCGCTCAACAACCATCTGCGTGGCAATACCAGCGTGATCAGTGCCACATTGCCATAAAGTGTCATTACCATTCATGCGATGGTAACGCGTTAAGACATCCATCAATGTTTGTTGAAAGGCATGACCCATGTGCAAGCTTCCTGTCACATTAGGTGGAGGCAGCATGATGCAATAAGAATCGTCGCCGTCCTTGCTATTGTTCCCGGGGGCGAAGTAATTTTTCTTCTCCCAATTCTCGTAGCAATTGGCTTCTATTGTCTCGGGCTTATAGGTTTTATCCATCTTTATAACAAATATTATTTGGGGCTAAATGATAAGTAGCCCTATTATTGGGAGGCGTATTGTCCACATGCAGACCATTTAGAGCAATCTTTATTAAGGCTTTTCAGTTATTCCTTTTTATCTGTGGTGTCTTTTTTGGTTTGGAATTCTTTGATTAATCGCGTTTTTACTTCATCAATGATGCTGTCCTTGAGCATGATAATTAATTCATCCAGGTCCTCAGATATTTCTTTGTCTACTTTATCTATGATGTCATTAATAAGCTGGTCGTCTTTATCGATTTGCTTAAAAGTCTGTTCCAGGTCTTGGTTCAGATCATCCTGAGTGAAGAGATCGACTAAAACAGGGATGCCATCTGTACCTACTTTTAAACGCGGTAGTTTTGCTTGTTTTGATTCTGTCTTTTTTTTAGCTAGAAGATCTTCTAGCTCATCGATTTTATTAACCAGATTATTCCGATCTGAATCAGATAATGGCTTTGGCGGGGTATGTGAAGAATCAATCATTTCCTGTCAGGTCTTCAATCTTGTGATCGTGTATTTCGTAATTTGCTTCTTTATATAGGCGATACCGTTGACGGGCTAATTGTTTATTTGATTCATTACCGCCGACAATTTCAATTACCCTATCGAAACTGGGTGCAAAGCCCGGAATGTCAGAACCAAGGTTAATCATAACTTGTGACCGGCTTGGATAATCGTTGCTATGGCCAATCGTAACGGGAGTTTCATCATTGATATTCCCATTAAAAATTTCGTGAGGTATGAAACTGGTATCTTTATGCACCCACAGTAAATCATCAAACTTTGTCGCATTTTCTTCAGACTGCGTATGGATATGCACTCGATTTCCACTTGCCCAGGCTTTGGTTGCAATGGCACAGGCGAACCGGTCTACACTGTTCCCGTCAGACAAGATGTAAAAATCAACACGCGACACTGTAATTCGACCTCAAGATTACTTTGTTTGATTTAGGATATATTGCATCAACAATGAAACTGGACGCCCAGTCGCGCCTTTATTGCTTCCCGAAACCCAACCTGTACCAGCAATATCCAGATGAGCCCAATGATATTTCTCTGCAAAGCGAGACAAGAAGCATGCTGCAGTGATTGTACCTGCATCGCGTCCACCTATATTAGCTATGTCTGCAAAGGGGCTATTCAGCTGTTGTTGATATTCATCCCATAATGGCAATTGCCACGCGCGGTCACCGGATTCATCACCAGCATTGAGCAATTCTCTCGCTAAAGGATTGTGATTACTTAATAAGCCTGTTGCATGTTTTCCCAGAGCCATTACACATGCACCTGTTAGGGTCGCGATATCGATGACGACTTCAGGGTTAAAGCGTTCACTGTAGGTAATAGCATCGCACAATATTAATCGACCTTCGGCATCAGTATTGAGCACTTCAATAGTTTGCCCAGACATACTGGTAAAGATATCGCCCGGATTGGTCGCCGTGCTACTCGGCATATTTTCAACAGCAGGAATTACCCCCACAACATTTATTGGCAAACCCAGCTCTGCTACGGCAGAAATTGTGCCAAAAACACTCGCGCCGCCACACATATCGTATTTCATCTCATCCATTGCAGCACCGGGCTTAAGTGATATACCGCCGGTATCGAAGGTAACGGCTTTACCAACCAATACGATCGGTTTTTGTGCTTTTTTAGAGCCTTTATACTCCATGGTGATTAATTTTGCGGGTCTGGCGGAGCCTTGGGATACAGAAAGCAAGGACCCCATACCCAGTTTTTTCATATCGGCTTCTTCTAAAATATCTACCGTTAGAGAACGATTCCCTTTGCCCAGCGCAGTTGCTTGTTGTGCAAGATAGCTTGGTGTGCACACATTAGAAGGTCTGTTACCAAGATCACGAGTAAACTTAATGCCATTAGCAATAGCTCGACCTTCTCGCATTGCGATTTCACCTTCTGGCAATTCACGACGTGTAGGTACGGTAAATGTGATTTTTCGTAATGGGCGTCTGTCCGCTTTCTTTTTTGTTTTTAATTCATCGAACTGATACAAGCTGTGCTCTGCAACCTGGACTGCTTGCCTGATCTTCCAATGATGGTCGCGTCCTTTTATCGTCAATTCGCTAAGGTAGTTAACACCATCCAGAGAACCCGTTTTATTCAATGCTTGAATACTATTCGCTATGATTGTGCGGTAGTTTCGTTCATCGATTTCTCTTTCTTTACCACAGCCGATCAACAACACACGATCTGCAATCATGCCAGGGACATTGTGTAGTAATAAAGACTGGCCTTTATTGCCGTCCATATCACCACGGCGAATCAGGTTAGACAGATATTTTTTACTAACCGCATCAATGGCTTTGGCCGCGGTTGATAGTCGACGTGATTCGAAAATACCAACAATTACGCAAGCTGTTCGTTGTTTTTCAGGGTTCCCGCTTTTTATATTGAAATCCATACCAGCTCCAAGATTGTTAACATTTAAAGATAGATTATTATTTGGTTAATAACGTTACGCTGATGCGTTAATTTATTCTGCACTTTGACATCAAGCGTGTCATAATCGTTCCGCTTTTTGTTAAAAACAGTGAAAAATGGTCAAAACCGTAATTTTAGTCAAGTTTATTCATTTATCTTCAACTAAGCAAAGCCGAGTTTTAGTATGAGGCCAGAATCGTGATTATCCAGCACTACATCTACAGGGAGTTGTTGCAAAAACTATTGTGGATACTCAGTTTGCTTATCCTTGTCATTGCTAGTAATCGTTTTGTTGGTTTTCTAGCCGATGCTGCAGAAGGCAGTCTGCCGGCAGATATGGTGTTCTTAATGTTGGCATTCAAGATGTTAGCGACACTACCAAAGATTCTACCGATTTCGATACTTGTTGGTATGTTGCTCGCATTCTCGCGCATGTCCAGTGACAGAGAGTTGGTGATACTGGCCGCGTCCGGAGTAAGTCAGCTTTTTCAGATTGGCGTGGTGCTTCGGTTTGCTCTGGTGTTTTGTTTGTTTGTGTCTGTTATTACTCTGTATTTTGCGCCTTGGGCAGAACAGGGAGTACATAACCTAAAAGAAAGAGCCAAACAAGAATCTGATATTTCAGGGATAAAAGCCGGGCAGTTTAAGGAGTTTAGTAAAGGTGATCGTGTTGTTTACGTTCAGAAGCCGTCACCCGATAACGTTTCAATGGAAGAGGTCTTTTTACAAGTAAGGCAGAATGCAAACCTTGGTGTTCTAACCTCCGATAGCGCCCGTTTTAAAGTGGATAAAAAATCAGGTAATAAATATATCGTCTTCAGTGATGGACGCCGATATGTAGCCGAACCAGGCTTGCTTGATTACCAGATAACTGAATATGAAAAATACGCAATTCTTACAGAGAGCGCACAAGCTAATACCGCTGGTGGTAAGACCGGGGCATTATTAACGACTGAAATAATGGGCTCCGACAATAAAGTTCATCAAGCCGAGTTTCAATGGCGTATTTCTCTTATCCTTTCCTGTTTGTTTTTGTCGCTACTTGCGATATTGCTGATTCAATCTCACACCAGTGAACGTCGATATATGCCATTTGTAATTGGTATCTCAATCTATCTCATCTATAGCAACTTACTCGGTATTGCAAAGACCTTACTGAGCCGAGATGTTCTTCCCGGGTTTATTGGCTTGTGGTGGGTGCACATAATATTAATCGGGGTATTACTGGCATTTTATTACTTACCAAAATATAGATACATGAAGAAAGATGAAGATGAACATCAATTTATACCAGCAGATGGTTCTTGAAATAAATGATACTTGATCGATACATAGGCCGAAGCATTATTGTTACCAGCATATTAGCTTTGTTTGCGCTGGTTGCCGTATTTTCATTTTTCTCTTTGGTAGATCAACTCGATGATACTGGTCGAGGCAATTACGGAGTTGCAGATGCTATTCAATATGTTTTGCTGACTATTCCGCGTTTGAGTTTTGAGCTTTTTCCGATAGCGATTGTTATTGGCAGTATGGCTGCACTTGGTATGTTAGCAAACACATCTGAGCTGGCTGTTATACGCACATCAGGGGTATCACAATCGCAGCTGGCCTATTCTTTAATTAAGACTGGCTTGGTCTTTGTTGTGTTCAGCATATTAATCGGAGAAGTCATTGCGCCAGTGACAGAACAGGCAGCTCAGCAGAAACGTTCGATAGCATTGACCAAACAAATTTCAATGAAAACAAAACACGGGTTTTGGTCTCGTGATGGTGATAATTACATCAATATAAGAAAGATTTTGCCTGGAGACCGTGTTGAAGAAATCTACATTTATGAATTTGATAAAGAGCATCATTTGAGGTCGAGCATCTATGCAAAACACGCAGAATATGATCAAGACAAATGGGTGCTGCATGATATTTTAAAAACTGAGATTTCAGAAGCACAAGTAATAAACAATCACTACGACACAGCTGAGTGGGAAGCATTATTAAACCCAGAGGTTATTAATATGGTTACCATCAAGCCACGTTATTTGTCACTTTTAGGTTTGATCAGCTATATCGATTATCTCAAGGCTAACAATCAAAGTAGCAAACAATATGTGCAGGCATTCTGGTCAAAATTAATCAGCCCCTTTTCAATTATTGCGATGATATTGTTGTCTATCTGTGTTGTCAGATGTGAGGCACGACCAATGGGTTTAGGCCAACGTGTTTTCATTGGTGCATTAATCGGTATTACTTTTCATTTATTAAACCAAGTGAGCGGCCATCTTGGCATTGTTTACGGCGTGCCGGCCTTTCTTAGTGTCTGTTTGCCGACGGCCGCAGTTTTTTCTTACATCTATTACAGGTTAAGTAATAGCTATTAAATTATTAAAACTAATCTTTACTTACAATTAATCTGGTTTTTGACAACTTGTCATGCAAAGCAAGTTTGTTTTTGTCAAATAAAGACCAGACAAAACCAAGCCCGAGAAGTAATAAAGATAGTAGCGCAGAGAAGAACCTTAGTGATGCCTGTTTCCAGTTTGGGTTTTGCATCGATTCGTTTATGACATAAATATGCCAGCTACGCATGCCTAATGTTTGTCCGCCTTTTACCCAATGCCAACCGAAATACAAAAAACTAATTGATAATAAAAAAGCATTGTATGCAAGATTGCCGCTTTCAATTGCATCACCACCGATGATGAGTATTAAGATGGAAGTGGCAACAAACAGAACGGCAGTGAGCAATAAGCAATCATAAAATATTGCTGTAAGGCGACGCATGAGATTGCAGGGTATTTGATCTTCTTTATTCAATTTATTATGACTGTTAATTGTTATGGTGCTCCCTACGAGACTCGAACTCGTGTTTTCGCCGTGAGAGAAAGGAAACCTGTACTTCTGTGGACTTCCATAAACACTAAAAACCCTTTAGTATTGCGGTTATCGTCCACTTTCGTCTTTTGGAGTCCATGGAGATATACCCCCATAATTTACCTAAAAGTTACCTAAATTCAGTTTTCACAATCTCTCAGGGAGCGTGAGAAGCTATTATGGCACGATTAGCAAGAGAGTCTAAGCTTGAAACACGAGAGGCGAGAAGTAAGCTGAAATCGTCTCACGAGCCGTATTGGAGGAAGATTGAACCGGGTTTTCATTTAGGTTATCGCAAAGGAAAGCGCACAGCAGGAACTTGGATCGCTCGTTATTCACTGGATGGAAAGTATAAGAAAAAAAGTTTAGGTAATGCGGATGACTTCCGCGATGAAAACGGTGTTGATGTTTTTAAGTTTGCAACGGCACAAGCTGAAGCAATCGTATGGGCAACATCACTTGTTAAAAAGTCGAAAGGGATTCATGAAGGCCCGTTTACTGTTAGAGATGCCGTTAAGGAATACATGGACTGGTTCGAAGTTCATCGTAAATCGGTCTATCAAACGCAGCGTGCCTTTGATTTTCACATCATTCCGATGTTTGGTGATAAAGAGGTCTCCGAATTAACCACTCGTCAAATTCGAAAGTGGCATGAGTCGCTAGCTAAAACTCCCGCGCAGATCAGAACCGGTAAATCCAGCAAAGAAACGAACTATCGAAAGGTGAATGATGTCCGATCGCGTAAGGCAACGGCCAATAGAGTGCTCACGATCTTAAAGTCAGCCTTGAATCATGCGTGGCGTGAAGGATTTGTTGAGTCTGATTCAGAGTGGCGCAAATTAAAACCGTTTCGCAATGTCGATAAGGCCAAAATTCAATACTTGAATGAACGGGAATGTAAGCGACTTGTTAATGCGTGTGCGCCTGATTTCCGGTTATTAGTCCAGGGTGCGCTCTATACCGGTTGCCGCTACGGTGAACTTGCCAATATGAAGTGTTCGGACTTCAACACGCGAGCAAGCATTATTTCGATAGCCGATTCAAAGAGTGGTAAGGCCAGACATGTCCCGGTAACGAATCAAGGAAAGGAATTTTTTAAAAGACAGAAAGCGGGGCGTAAAGGTTCTGAGTTTATGTTTAGAAGGGAAGATGGTGAACAATGGGGACAGTCACATCAAATCAGACCTATTGCGGCTGCAAGTAAGATAGCGAAGATTGATCCTCCCGCCTCGTTTCATGTACTTCGGCATACCTACGGATCGGCCTTGGCAATGAATGGCGTTCCTCTACAGGTCATAGCAGAAGCATTGGGCCATGCTGATACTCGAATCACGAGTAAGCACTACGCACATCTGATGCCTTCTTATGTGGCAGATACGATAAGGGCGAACCTGCCAGACTTTGGGAAGTTTGAGCAGGATAATGTGAGGGAAATACAAGTATGAATGATGATAGTGATACGAATGATTTATTAGGTATACCGGATGAGATACATAATTTACACCTTGAAGAATTACAAATCAGGTATGAGCGTGGTGACAAAGTGGCATTATTTAGAGCCATCGGTTACTGCGGAAAAAATAATTTGTTATTACCAGAGTGGTTGATCCAGTCTTTTTGTGACTCTTGGTACAAATGGGTCAGATACGATGTTAAAACATTGGGCGAAGCATTCGAAATTGAATGGCCGAAAGGTAAAAGTCTTGCGGCTGCAAAAAAGAAAAGAAACAAAGAGTTTGAAGTTTATACTCGTATAACAAGGCTCCATGAGGGTGGAGAATCTATTGATGAAGCCCTATTCCAAAAAGTAGGTCACGACCTAGGTTTAGGTAAAACACTGACATCTGAATATTATTATTCTGTGAAGCAACTAATTGAGCATGGTGCTCCATTTGGTGTCAAAGCTCTTTTGGCTCCTTTTGTTGTTACAGACTTCCGGGAAAAATAACAATATTGCGGAAATACTTAAATAAATATCATCAATAGACTTCTACACATCATTAACAATGTGTAAGGAGTTTACTAGATGTCACAAGAAAACAATTCTGATGTATTCGATATAAGTACGTTCTGTAAATCAAACAAAATAAGCAGAGCACTTTTCTACCAACTCCAAAAAGCAGGCAACGGCCCACGAATTATGAAAGTGGGAAGACGTACATTGATCACTCCTGAAGCTGCTGCTGAATGGCGCAAGAAGATGGAACAACAAAGTTCCCCAGTGGCTGCCTGATTAAAGTAAGACAGCGTGGCTAATCACCCAAGACAAAAAATCAAAGGAAGGAGAGAGTCTGGAACATTCGTGGCTCTACCTCATGCCTGTATGAATCACGCAAACTTTATAGCACTCAGCCCGTACGCTGTGAAATTTTTAATCGATTTATATGCTAATTACAACGGTTCAAACAATGGTGATTTTTGTTGTACTTGGTCGATGATGAAAAAACGAGGATGGAAATCAGAGGCAACACTAAGCAAGGCACGTAAAGAGCTTTTATATTACGGGTGGATAATTTGTTCACGCCGTGGTGGTAGAAACATTCCTTCTCTCTACGCTGTAACGTTTCAATCAATTGATGAATGTAATGGGAAGCTGGATTTAAAAGAAACAACAACGGCTCCGGGAAACTGGAAAGAAACCAAAACCATCACATGGAAGGAATCTAAAAATAAATCCTTACTACGCAACGTGGTGCAACTTACTACACCTCCCGTAGTAACAGAGGAGGATAAGCCATGTTTAGCTATGTAGTTACTACACCTCCCGTAGTAGTCAGGGCACTTTTAGCACAATCGTTACTACGCCTCCCGTATACCTTTATATATATGCCATGGGGTTGTCTATTACTTCCCGGTACTAGGCAACGCATAGGGGGTAAGGGGGTGGTCTATTCCCTGGGAACTGAGACCTACCTGACCGATCCCCCTCATTCGTTTATGTTTTTGCAAATAAGAATCCAAGGAATTTCAATAGATGAAACGCGGTCCTAAATCAAAATCAGTCGATCTACATATCGTCGAAGGCACTCATAACGCAACAAGACATGGAAATATTGAAAGATCAGGTAGAAATGTCGAAGGCCTCACGCCGATCAGGGATATGCCAGATGATGTTGCAGAAATTTGGAATAGAAATGTTGATTTGATTTGGTGGAATACGAAGCTAGAAAGCAGTTTTTTTGATACTTGGTGCGACATGGAAGCTGATCTTGTTTTGTTTAAGCAAGGTAAAGTAACTCGCTATACATGGACTCCCGCTATGTTTACTCAGTATAGGGTGTTAGCCGCAGAACTAGGGATAGGAACCTCAAACAGGAAAGACGCTTTACAAACATCCAGACCATCATCGACGAGTGAACATTTTGATGATGGCGGCTTCGCTTGAGGAATAGATGATGGCAAAAATAATTCAGTTTCCCGTAGCAAATAAGGAAAAAATAAAATACGAAATGGCCGAGAAGCTATATGGAATTTTGACTGATGAGAAAAAAGAAGCTTGGGATGAAATTAAAGCCCTTGTTCCACCAAAGCCATTGGAATGGTTCCAAACCGTTGGCGCTGACTGCTTGCTACAGGCAGCAGATCTGCTTGTAACCCTAAGGAACGATCCAAAAAAGAAAGGATATAAAACATTAAGACGAATACTTAATTCCATCTTATTTCAATACAAAGTGCCATTGGCAGACCGTAAGAGGATGGGGCTTGCACCGGGAAGAATTAATCTTGTCGTGATAAGTAAAGCAGAAGTTGATCGATTGAAACAACGAACTAACTAAACGAGGAAATACAATGTCATCAGATTTTGATAGTTTCGATCAGTCCCCTTTAGGCGCATTTATTCAATCACCGCTAGGCGCTAGAGGTTTACAGTCAGAATCTATTCAAACTGGCACAGTGTTTGTTGGCTCTACAGCATCACGATCAACATCAATACCGTTTAACGGGCTTAGATTTACTGTAGGTGGAAGCTCTCCGAATTATACAATCGACCCAATAGATCAAGCGTTTCCAGATGATACGCCTGTTAGACTAACAATTGATGGCGTGGGGGTATTGCCAGCGCCACTAGCAGAAAGCACAACTTATTATGTTGTTAATTCGGATGATACAAGTTTAGATTTATCAGCAACGGAAGGCGGAAGCGCAATTGAATTAACCAGCACTGGCACAGCGCCAATGATCATCGGATCAGACTTTGCGATAGCCAGCAATCTTAGTGTATTAACTAACGACTCAGCAAAATATGATCCTGTAACTGGCGCATGGTCAGCAGCAGACGGAGGCGGCAATTTTAACGCAACAATTAGCCAACTAATCGCTATCGGTGGCATTGTCTACGCGAGGGAAGGCGGCAACGTTAGATATTATGATCGCTGGTCAAATGACTGGATACTAATGTCACCCGGCTTTACTGTCAGAGATATTATTGATTACAACGGCACATTGTTGGCAGTTGGTGTTTCAGTTGGCGTAGGTAAAATTAAAACATTCAACGCGACAACTAATACATGGAGTGCCTTTGTAAGCGTTCCACCAATATCACCCGACACAGACAATTATGATTTTTATGATGCCGCCTATGATTCTGTAAACGATGTGTTGTGGATTTGCGGGGAAAGGCCACCCACGACAGCAGTAATTTTTAAATATAAGTCAGGAAACTGGTCAAGAACAACCTACGGAGCATCAATAGACAGATTTACTAAGATAGGATTTCTTGGTTCAACTGCTTATGTCATACATAGGCGTGAGAGTGCTTCAAGAAGATGGTTAAGAAAGTGGGACGGGATTGACGCGTCTGGCGCACTTCCAGTCATGACAGACGATGCTGCTAATCCCGGTGGGCTTGTATTAAACAATCAATTTGCTTTTGATATATTCAATCTTAATAATCGGCTTTTTGTTTGCGGAAGTTTTGACGAATGGCGGGTACGAGAATCTGGTGTAACGACAGATCATGTTGTTGGGAATATTGTAGAAATAACAGGCGATCTAACATTCAACGGCATTAATGGTGGCCTTGCTAATTCCGTTACAACGATGTCAGAGTCGAACGGTAAATTGATATTATTATCATCACAAACAATGAAGGCCGCAGGCGGTACTAAACCGGGCGCGTCAGGGTTAGCGCAACTAAACGGATCAGCATTAGGTTTATTTCAATCAAGCTGTGGCGCAGACAGGGTTACTGCTTTTGTTGATTCGGGCTTAACAGAAACGACAAGCCTAAATTCAAGCATAGCGATAACAGTCCCGGCAGATGGTTCAGCGCACCATGACGACGACACTATAACATTTACTGGAACGGCAACAGATGATCTAGATGGTGATATAAGTGCATCAATCGCGTGGAGTTCAGATATAGATGGCTCAATAAGTACGGGCGCATCTGTTAGCACAAGCGCGCTATCAGTAAACGATCACACCATCACAGCAAGCATCACTAATTCAAGAACATTAACATCAACCGATACTATTGATATATCAGTCGAAGTATTAACAATAACTTCTGTTTCTCCAACTAGCGGATCAGAATCAGGCGGCACATCTATAACGATAACAGGTAAACAGTTCACAGCTTCAACAACAATTACTTTTGATGGTAACTCAGCAACAAGTGTTGTATTCGTTAACTCAACAACGATCACTTGTGTAACTCCAGCAGGGACAGGTACAGTTGATATAGTTGTAACGGATGGGGCGGAATCAGACACGCTTACAAACGGATTTACTTATTCGAGTGATGAACCTCCACCACCTCCACCACCGATATAAGGGAGCGGGAAATAGACATCAGAGCGTTTGCTATACTCCGTAAAGGAAATACAAAAGGAGAGTATTATGGAAATGGTCGCCGGATGGATGATTATTGCAGTGTTCCTGTTTTTTTACACTGCTGATGATATTGTGGATAGTACTACCGTTCTTAATAATGGGAACAAATAAACGACTAGATAGAATTATTAGCCTGCTTACTATTAGCGGAAGTGATCAAGCTGAAATGTGTAAGAGCTTGTCAAAACTAACTGACGATGTAGATAAATCGCTTACTCAATAGGTGAATGAAGAAAGATATTGTACGGGATGAACATATCGAGAAACTTGGTTAAATATCAAAACTTATCAGAGTGATATTCTCAGGACATAGTCTGATACTTAACAAGTTATTCTATTTTTAATGGGTTTAGTGCTCCTCCTTTCGTGATTGACACTATAAATGGGCCATTATGGTTATCGGCGTATTTTTTCATTTTGTCGATTGTTTTAACTGCAATATCAGCCATATCTTTTCCTGATAAGTTACCAGACGTATATCTGAAAACTTTTGCTTTATATTTTTTAATAGCTTGGATCTCAATTTGCCTATGTCGAATACGTTTATCTTTTGTAATTGCTAAGCGATTATTTCTACCAACATATTCAATCCATTCTTCATCAAGCGCACCACTATGCAATGCATCATGGACAGTTTCGACTTTTGCACCAGCTTTTCGTAAAGCATCAGGCACAGCATGCTTACCAATTGCTTCATCAATAAAAAAAATGTGCTCTTTGGCTTTTTTAAGCTGCTTTGAGCTCGCAGCGGATCGCTTCCTCGATCTCTTCCTCTTGACGTTCATAATCTGATGCAAGGTCTTTTACTGAATCACCAGCTTTGTAGCGCTCTGCAATTATTTCGGTGGGGATACCTGACCCAGCAATAACAGGTCTGCCAAATGCTAATCCTGGCTGGATAACAATAATCTTCGGTGATTCCGCAATTTCCGTATGAGTAAAAGGAAAAAGTTTTTGTGGGAGCCCTTCTGAGTCCCATTCAATACGTTTAAGCGCAGCATCTAATAGTTCACGCATACCTTGTTGCCCATCTTTACTAATATTTATTAATTGCCCCAAATGTTCAATGAATAGACTTGACCCGTCTGTTTCGAACTCATGTTTAAGTAAAGGATGTGGCTTTCTAAATGTTTTATGTAAATAATCAATTGCAGAACGAACCTCTTGCAATTTAACTTTGTATTCTTTTGTTATTGTTCCAAGAATATGAACTTCCACAAGATTATAAAATGAAAGTAAAGTTGGAGTCCCCATTGAAGCAGGAATTATTACTGGTTGATATGTGTCTTTTCCAGTTACCCAATATCGGATAGTAGATTCAGCAATATTCAAATAATGGGCAACTTCAGGTATTGAATAGGCTTGGGAGTCCCTGAAATCAGAAATCTTCTTCTTTGCACTCATACAGAATTTTGAACCCTCAATCATTGTAGGCTGGTAATTATTGTATTTTAGACATATTTTCCCCGGAAATGTTAGAGAATTATCCTAGATCAGGAAATTATGTTGTAATATGTAGGTAAATATATATCTAAGTATTTAAAAACATTCCTATTTACACAAATGGCAAAGAAAACCACAAAAAAGAACATCTCAGGCCAAGTCCCTGAAGGAGACACACGTCTCGTTGCCAACATCCGCAAAGACATCCATAAGAAGCTCAAACACGCCGCTGTAGACCAAGAAACCACCATAGGTGACATCTTGGAAGACCTTATTCAAAAACACCTAAAATAAGCTTATATTCACCGTAGTATGTATACGCATGATCAGTATATTTATTAATATAGGTATATACCTCTTTACATAAGCCAATATGTTTCATATAGTTTCATTGTGTATTACCGTCCATTACGGTCTATACAGGTGTTTAGTCATACGGAGACAATATGGAATCAGTAGCACAGATATTACCCATTCTTGAGAACCTGCAAACCTCAATGTCAATGATTGAGGAGCGAGTTACATCATTCGTTCCCCGTAAGCACATCACAGACACTGTCAAACAACGGCACATCAGCGTAGTAGTAACGCTCGGTTGTAAGTGCCCTTGTTGTGGTACGACTCAAATAGTGGATGAGCTTGGGAATGTATTGGATGCTGAGTTCGATCATTTTTACAGTCGAGAAAGGCGTGATTATGTTGATACTTGGCTAATTTGTCGGGAGTGTCATCTAAACATGAAGGAGAGAAGTGAATATTTGCCTGAGTTTCAGGTGTACCAGAGACGGGCAAAGAATATTGATAATGGTCAGATGACGTTTGGTTTTTAAATGAGGAGGAATATCAAATGAATATTAGCTTGAGTGAAATTGCTGAAAGACTTACAGATGTGAATGTGAAGGTTTGCGCAGCTGGGGGCCTTAATAAGATGATCCATGATAGTGAAGTACAAAAGGATTTTGAAGGTGGCCATTCTTTAGATGGTTACACAACAGGATGCGCATTTACGGCAATTGAAGCGACAGTTAGTGATGTTACACATGAACTAGAATTTATTATAAATAAATTGAAAGAAGCTGAATAGAAGTTATCGATAATATTAATTCTGGAGGTAATGATGACAATTGAAGAACACGATCGTGTAAACGAATTACTTAATGAATGTGAAACCATCAGCGCGTTACTTTGGGACTCAGAAGATACGGGCGCAGAAACAGCTCAAAATGCTGGGGTTATGCTTCACAAAAGGATTACGGAGATAAAGGAGGTGATTACATGAACGTACCTTGTCTAAAAGAGCTTATATATAAACTTCACCAAAATGAATTGATTAAAGCCAGAGGTCGTGAAAGATGAAAAATAAGCACATGCTTACTGCTCTAAAAATCAGGATTGCCGCAACTAAAACAATACTTCGAGAAATACCGGAAAAAGATTGTAGTAAAGTGGCCGGTTTTGCAATGCTAGATGTTGAAGACATGTTAACTGATATGGAAACATTGATTAATTCTGGGTTAATAAAAAAGGAGGCCAGACCATGAGCTTGAGAGACAATATTCATAAGATAGACATACTAATCGATGCGATGGTTACCATGAATGACAAAGGCGATTTAGACCCAGCAGACGCAAGACATCTGCTAGATATGATGAAGCTCTATTCTAGAGAAGCCATTGAAGCATCAACCTAAGCGATAAGTTACATACAATATGCCGGCCAGTAATCAAAGGACAAACCCAAGTCCAACCTCATTAAATACATAGTCCACTAACCACACCAAGCCCCGTCTTTATGGCGGGGTTTTATTCTCAGAATTGTTATTTACCACGCAATAATATTTTTCCATTCAGTTCTTAGTTTTAAATTTTTACAGGGTATTCGCTCCAGATGGTCGCCATTTACACTCGTCCTTTGGAGAGTTCCTGTAACAAAGCATAGATGTGTTCTTGGATCTACCATATATGCAAACGACTCATTTTTAAATATTTGAGTATATATACCGCTTTGTCTTTTCTTTACCACTGGCACATCAGCCAGCACAGACAGTGAGATCATTAATAATGAAATATACATAAATAAATTTCTCATAATTATAATTTTCCTTAGTTCCTCATAACTTTTGATAAAATTAGCAACTTTTATTCTTAATTGATTACAATCTTGATTAAGCCTGCTTCCATTAAACTATCTCGGATATGCTGGTCATCGGTATCTGTCACAACTATATATTTGATACTTGCCTTAGTGAGTGCCGTCTCTTTAGTTTCATCTCTAATTTCATAATTCCCTTGATAATGACCTTCTCCATAATATTCAATGACAGCAACTGGGTTAAATTGCTTATCGGTAATCAAAAAGTCACTTCTCTTTGAGTTTATAGCTTTATGACCATCTGCATTTTCGCATGTGATAACTTCACCAAGGCTAGCTTGAGGGTTAATGCAATAATCGTTCTTTAATAGTTTTACCAATGTCCAGTAGATAGACTTTTCATGGCTGTTTAAAAGTTTTCTTTTACTGTATTGAAAAGCTTGGGCACTAACTAGTAATTGTTCATCACGGTAGAGTTGATTCTTTTCGTAAGAAGAGTTTTTTATATATCTCTTATAATTATTTTTCTTACTCCCAGCACTAAGTGATCCAATTATAAAGATAATAATTACAAGTAAGATCAAAAATTCCATGTGATTTTCACCAGTTTTTTAAGTTTGCTTTGAGTTACTTAAATTGTAGCTTTGCTATCAGCTAGAAGCGACCAGAATGCTAAATCTTTTTAGGCAGCTTTCAATATTGCAGCAAGAATCGCTAGATAACCCAACACAACGGGAAATATATAATTGAAAAATAGCCATAAGTAATATCTTGAATCGGATAATAAAACCTCTCGGTCAAAATAATACCAATTATACTCTGATGTTATTTGTACAGTTTTGGACGTTAGCTCTTTCCAGCTCTGTTTTGATTCTCTGAAACTAGGATACGCATAAATAACGAAAGCAATAAAAAAGTAAATGCAGGTGAGCAGTAAAATTGTAAAAAGCATATTTACGCTTAACCCTGGAAGTTCAAATAGAGATAAATTGAAACTTGCTGGTTTTACGTCACCGAAATATGAAATAAGTGTGATACTCGATGTAGCCAACAAATTGCGTCTCTCAAGGCGAACAAAATTGTCGTAAGATTCACCAATAATTGAATCTAGGCCGTCTGCCTCTTCAGAATTGTACCTTGTGGTTATTGTTCGTTTTTTCATAAGATACTTAACCATGTCCGCTTTGAGTCGCTCTAATTATTATTCTCATATCGGCCAGAAGCGGAAGTCACCTACTCAACTCCGCTACGTTTAGAGATTATTAGTTTTGTGGTTTTATAATCTAAGAAATAAAACCCTATAACAAACAGGATCGTAAGAATTAAAGCCAAAAAGAAATTTACAAATACAAAAGGCAGTATAAGCAATAAAGGTAATACTCCACTACCAAGTATATTCATCACCCAAAACTGACCATTAAGATTCCTATTAAGTTTAGATTTGCATTGGCCACATGAAATATCCGTCCATCTCGTTATTTTTATAAGCGAAATCGCAGGTATTTTAGAATCGCATTTCGGACATTTCATATCTAAATTATCCTTTTATTTTTACATCCGCTTTGGATAGATTTTATCCTAGCTCTGAGTTCGGCCAGAAGCGGACGTAATATTTTCATTGCTCATAAAGATGAAAACTTAATATTTCTCTTCGCGTGATAGGAGTATCAATTCCTTTAACATTTAGGTTATATGTCATTGATGTATTCAATTGACTATAAATTTCTTTAGATGTAATAAATAAGCCTTTGTCAGTACCTATTAGATGCTCTGTCCCGTTGATCGGAGACTTAATAGCATGTGCATGCTGAGTTTTCTTATTTTCAATTGTTAAAAATACTGTTTCTTTAGATAATTCAATTACAGTAATTAGTGAAGCCACTATAAAAACAATGGATATAACCCCAATCACTAAAATATTTCTAATATTTAACATTCCTTAATACTTTTTTATAGCTCTAAAATCGGCCGAAAGCGGACACATTATAATTTAATCAGTAATAAAATATGCTTTAAATTGAATACCTAGAAAAATCAAAAGCGAAATAATAGAAATGAAAAATAACGGTTTATTCAGTAAAGGTATTTCTGATACGCCTCTCTTTTTTCGAGGTAGGCTAAAACATATAAATGAAGCAACAAATCCGAACCCAAGTTGATATGGCGCATAACCATAAAAATACCATGAAAGAATTGCTAGAGTTAAAAATGTAATAAATAGAACATAGCCAATCTTTCTAACGAATATCTCTTTACTTTTTCTAGATATAACAGTTGCTTCTTCAAGAACTGAATCGGCTTCTGAAATGGCTTTCTCTTTATTCATCTTAAGTCCGCTTTGGGTCGTTAGCTGAATATTAATACTATCCTACACTGACTGAAAGCAGACATTAACACCTACCCAATAGAGATGAGTCGAGATAGTCCGAATGTTACCCAATAGTGAGGATTAAAATAAAATATGTGAGGTGTAATATTTAGCCAAAGTATAAGGTGATACATAATGATAAAAGAGTCCATTCAACAGACCGTCCGGTTAATAGAAACCCTTCAGGAAGTTAGCCCTGAAGATTATCAAGATAAAAAGTATGAGCTAGATATTCTTGTTCAGCATATGAGGTTTGTTATTGGGCGGTTAGATAAAAAAAAGAGTGCGTTAAAAACACCAATTAAGTTGCTGTATTAAGAATACCGATAATTACAAAGTAGATAGTAAACATTGTGAAGCCTGGGAATATAAAGGCCAGAAAAAGAAAACATCCTTTTTTACCAACGATACATAACTATTCTGAATCATGTGTATTTTGAGAAAAATTAACGTCGTAAATCGCCACACTGAAACGATGTTCTCTGAGGACCCTTGGAAAATATTTTCCTAAGTTTCTATCTGTCGAAGAACAATTGTTCGATAAAACTAGTAGAAAGATTATATATATTTAATATTTCTTGTTTACAGTTAAAAATTAAATTATCTAATTCGATTAATAAATCAGGAAAGTACTTATTAACAATAACCTTAATAATAATAAACAATACTAAATACTTCAATACAAGCAGGACATAATGTAAAGAGGTAACTAATTTTGTTGGATTTGTAGCTGTACTTTGTGGCTCAAATTCGGAATTTAGCATATACCGACACCAAATATCCTCAGCATGTCCAATAGATAACATATCACTATGATTGGTATCTTTGAGACGTATATTAATCAAATTGTAAGCATGATTATCATTTAAAAAGAAAGCGCCTGAACTTCCAGCTCCTAGGATAGTATGACTAGCAATAACAGGAAGAGAGTCACCATCCCCACACACATTTAATACTCTTTTTATAGTAACACCATGATTTTTTTCAGGTTGTGTGAAATTTTTCCATTTGTATTTAATAGGAAGTATTGAACCATTGAGAATTACCGCATCTATTTCTATTCGATTATTAACCTTTTCTGCAAGGTCTAGCGCTTTAGCTAAAACAATGCTTCCAAAACTATGCGCTATTATAGACAACTTTTTTTTTGGATTTTTTTGTTGAGCGGAATTTATTCTGTTTAATAATTCTTCGGAAAGGTTTCTTCTTGCCCTAAAATTTATTGCAAAATTGATAATGTCGAAAAAACCATATCTGAAAATGGAAGATCCAATATTTTTTTTGAGCAATACATCATGAGCTTCTTCAGCCCAAGTTGCATGCGTTCTTATGCCATGAGTAAGAACAGCATGGACAGGTTCAGGAATTTTATTATATTCTATTCTGCCTAATATTAACTGGTGGTCTTCTGGTATTTCTAAATCGAATAAATCATCGACACGACATATATCAGAAATATCAGAATCAATATCAAGTAAGGATGAAATATAAATTAGTTGAGCTATGGACCTTATGTCATCATAGTCTTGTTCTCCAAATAAACTAATAATAATCCCATTGAACTCATTACTGATAAAAACCCTTTTTTCAAGTTTCTGTTTAATTATTGCTATAAAATAAGAATTATCAGACTGTTTTTTTAGATATTGCGCCATGTGATTAGCATCAAATGCGCCTCTAGATACTATTGTTTTTTTTGAAGCGTCATCAATATTTTCTACAATGTAGTTACATTCCTTAACGTTCTCATAAAGAATGGCGCTCACAAGATCATCGTCAACAGAATGATCAATCCATACATAAATATTATTTTCAGGCATGCCTTTATGAATCAGATCCAGGCGTTCTAATAAAGAAATTACTTCTGTTTTTTAATGACATAATTAATGCTGTTGAACTCTGAAGGTTTTTTTGGTCGAGTCTTTTCAATATTATTTTTTTAACAAGCAAAAAAGGATTATCTATTTTATTTGAAATCATATTACCATCTAAAATATCTGAAACATTAGACTCAATATCATCGTATTCTTTATTTATGTACTCTCTAAATTCTTCATTTTTGTATTCATTGAAAATATTCATTAAATTAATATAAGCAGTAAAAAGTTGTATATGTAATGTTTTTTCTTCATTAACCGTTTCCAACTTTTCACCGTTTATCACATTTCCCGTAAGTTTATTAACTAAATCAATATGATTAGACCATAAGTCCAAGCAAAAAAGTGTATATTCATCAGGGTTTTCATCGACCATTAATTCACACAGCTTATTTTCATACTGTATAAAGTAAACAAATAAACTCCTAAAATAATAGTCAGTGAAGCTCGAATGGAAAATAGGTAAATATTCCCATGATTGCCAAATATGCAATATATAACGTTCAATATCTTTATTATAAAAATGATAAAAGTCATACCAATGTGCAAATATTTCATACACTTGATCTATATACTCTTCATCATCAATTAGGCTTGAATCACGCATAGGCCACCATTCACGTTTAATACTTACAAGTTCTTCCTCCCTATCAAATCCAATATCAAGCCTCAAAAAAATAGCGTGTGATATTTCATGAGTTAATGTTAGCCAATTACCTCTACTATCACATGGATCGTATAGAGCTACTAAGGGCAAGTTTATTACCTCTCCAAAAGTAGCTTTAAAACCTGATGAATCATTAAATGTGGGAAAACCTTTAGCTATCTTTTCCCCAGAATAGCTATCTGTAAAATCTGACCAGGTAGAAAATATAAAATTAATAAAGTCTTCAACAGCTAAAAGGTTTCCAAAAATACCATCACTAAATGGTAAAGGTAACTCGTGGGAAGAGAACAAAGCATTGAATCCACTATCAATTCTTTGCGCAAGACCTCTTTCAGCAGATTCAGCCGACTGCATTAAAACACTTTCAGATACATGCATATCTATTTGTTCATTTTTACGAATGAAATCACAATAGTTATTAATTTCTTCTTCTAGACAATGTAGGAAATTACCAATACTTCTAGATAAAGGATAATATGATGGATTG
Organism: Gammaproteobacteria bacterium; assembly: GCA_021773235.1. Lineage (GTDB taxonomy): Bacteria > Pseudomonadota > Gammaproteobacteria > Eutrophobiales > Eutrophobiaceae > UBA7359. Next base: position 231,376 of record JAJFKL010000030.1, read on the forward strand.
CATGTATATGAAGTAATGGTATTAGAGATATTTTTAATTCTATTTGCTAAACGAGGATTTTTATCCTGTAATAACCTTGGTATTTCTAATCGATAATTATCATGATTAACTTTATAAATTAAAGGTTTGTGTGTACTCTCGCTAAATTTATCTTGTAAATGTGTTCGAGTTGAAAGAGCTGCGCGATGCTCTTGTTCCCACTTCTTTCTAAAATTAAGTATCTTTTCAATTAACAAATTTGTATCTATATTATTAGTAGTATTAACAACTATGTCTTCTTCCCCTAACAATGCTGAACATTGGTAATATTCTTCACTAAAATAAGCTGGGATATAATTTTCAAAACCAGGTGGGCAATTAACTGAGATAGCTGCTGAAGATTCGCCTTCAATACCCGTAACAGAAACACTTTTTTTGTTGTATTTTATATTATTATAAGAGATACAAGGAATGGATCTTGTATTCATAAATACTGGGAATTTACTAAATTCTTTATCAACAGCGGGGAAACAGTCATCTGCTATAAGCTCACGACACTTCAAGCAAAGTATCCAGATGTCTTCAACTTTATTGCTTTTAACAATCCCATATAGTTCTGACCTTCCATATCCACCAAATAATGATAGTTCGATATTCTTATTACGAGCTATTTCGTTAATTTTTTCTAACAATACTGAATACGCAGTTAATGAGGATGCAACACCGGAGTCTTCAGAATAAAACCATTTATCTAACTCTAAAAATAGAAAACCTATAACAGGAGCATCACTTAACCAAGGCGTAATATCAGGTGAACTATATGCGGGGGTAGCAAAATTATAGGCTATGAGAGGTTTAACTGTCCTAATGCCTTCAAAAGAATAATAAACTAAATCATCTTCAAAACTTTCTATATTAAATATAGCTACAACGTCATATTGACCAAATGCTTTGAATAGATTTGTACATCCTTTATCTTTTAATTTCTGTACTACATGCTCTTCAGAACCAGCATCAATATGAAAAAAAAGACCTGCTAGAAATGTTTCCCCAACTCTAAGTGAAACTTCATCTTCCATAGTCATTAATAGCTAAGATTATATTAGAACAATAATAGTAACATTATTGACACTAAATCTAGCAAGAAGAAAAAGGGTTTATGTGTTTGCTAATCTTTCGATAGAGGCAAACAATCTAGCTTTTGATTTATCTTTAGGTTTGGTATTTAGGGAACGACACATTTTATCTGTAGCGTTCATAGGACGGGTCAGCGTTCCATCGAGACCATAAACTGAGGACGACGTAACACCTCGACTACGAATTTTATTTGATAAAATTCGCTTATTAAAACTTGAACTAGTTAAAGGTTTTTTAGACATCTATCTTACTTATAAAAAACTCGTCTTCTTATATATGTACTTAGAGACGTTTTTTCAATCCATTTACAGGGAAGAGGAGTATAAGAACAAATATTTCGACTTTCAATGACCAATTTCAGATTTCTCCATAATTATTCACTCTATATCGGGCAGAATGTTTATATACTTTAGAAGTATATAATGCCATTAATATCATATAGATATATTACACTATTAATACTAATTCTGGTATATGTCTTATATAACTAACTGTAGACTCCTATAGATCTTAGGTCAAGTAGAATATACAAATTCAATGACCAGCTCATCAATATCTAGTGGTTTTTATATTTTCGAACGCAATATATTGATTAAGTTTCAAAATAAAAACTTGTAGCACTGACCCTATTTCAAAAATGCAGAAAGAATTTAGATCCAGCCTAAAATAATAATAGCCGAAAACCTACTCATTTCTACTGTTTACCGGTAAACAGTGAATAAATGTTTCTAGAGAAACGAAAAATGCAGGGTTTCCCGGGAAACCGGGAAAATCAAGGCATAAATTACCTAAAAGTTACCTAAATAGCATATTTTAAATAACAATAAATGCTGAAACCATTGATATATGGTGTGCTCCCTACGAGACTCGAACTCGTGTTTTCGCCGTGAGAGGGCGACGTCCTGGGCCACTAGACGAAGGGAGCAATGAATATTGAACTGCGTTATTATAGGCATCATTAAGACACCCTCAAACAGATAATTGTTAAATGACAACCCCTGAAGAGTCCCAAAAAGTTACCAAGCTTAAAATAAAACCGACGATTATTACGCGTGATCAACATACGGTATCACGTGCAGCGATTAGCGAGAATGCCCTGAAGGTGTTGTATCGCTTGAAGAATGCAGATTATAAGGCGTATTTAGTCGGCGGTGGTGTGCGAGATATCCTGCTAGGCAGAGAGCCCAAGGATTTTGATGTTGTTACTGATGCAAAACCTGAACAGATAAGGGAGCTATTTCGCAACTGTCGATTAATTGGTCGTCGTTTTCGTTTGGCACATGTCCGTTTTGGGGATGAATTGATTGAGGTCTCTACCTTTCGAGCACCGCATCATGTCTCTGATCAAGGTGAAGGTCATGTAGAAGCTGGCAGAATAATTCGTGACAATGTCTATGGTGATATTGATGATGATGTTTGGCGGCGTGATTTCACCATCAATGCCTTGTTCTACAATATAAAAGACTTTTCTATTGTTGATTATGTTGGTGGTGTGAAGGATCTCGAAGCAGGTCAATTGAGATTGATTGGTGATCCGGCGCAACGTTATGTAGAAGACCCCGTGCGTATGCTGCGTGCTATTCGGTTTTCATCTAAGTTGGGCTTGAGAATCCATCCTGAAGCTGAAGCACCCATTGGTGAGTATGCAGCGCTATTAAAAGATATTCCTGCAGCTCGCTTATTTGAAGAGATGCTCAAGTTATTTATGGGTGGTAGTGCCCTGCAAACTTTTGAGTCGTTGCGACATTACAATTTATTTCAATATCTGTTTCCACAGACAGATAAGTTGCTGGATACGCAAGAACGAGATTACCCGCATACCTTTATTATGCAGGCATTGAAAAATACAGATCAAAGGATCAATGAAGGTAATACAGTGGCACCTGGTTTTTTATTAGCAGCATTATTATGGGAACCTATGCGGGTTATCGCTGATGAACATATTGCCAATGGCCTGTCAGAAATGGAAGCAGTGCAGTTGGCTGGTGATACAGTGATTTCAAGACAAATTTTGAGTACAGCAATGCCGCGTCGATTTACACATATGGCGCGTGATATTTGGACTTTACAAGTCAGATTAAAAAAGACTAAAAAACGCGCAATACGCGTATTAATGCATCCAAAATTCCGAGCGGCTTATGATTTTCTATTATTACGTGCTCAAGCGGGAGAACCGCTAGATGAATTTGTCGATTATTGGACAAAAGAACAACTGGAAGAACCTTTGGCCGGTAAAGATAAAATAAAGTCTGGATATCATAAACCGCGATCACGACGACGTCCGCGTAAGAACAAAAAAAATAATTCAACTGATTCATGATTATTGTTTATATCGGCCTGGGTAGTAACCTGGGAGGAGATTTTGCATCACCTAAGCAGAATATTGCCTCTGCCATAGAGGCGCTTGGAGAGATACAATCTACACAAATGATTAGCGCATCCTCTCTATATGAAAGTAAGCCAGTTGGTCCGCAAGATCAGGGTGATTATATTAATGCGGTTGTGAAGCTGGAAACGGATCTTGATGCAATAGCGTTGCTGGAGTGCTTGCAAGCGATTGAAAATGATCATGGTCGGGAACGTAAGCAACACTGGGGTCCAAGAACACTGGACCTGGATATATTATTGTTTGGTGATCAAATTATTGATAATGAAAGATTAACGGTTCCTCATGCAGAGATAGGCAACCGTCCTTTTGTGTTAGTACCTTTAGCTGAAGTTGAGCCTGATTGTGTTATTCCAGAAAAAGGTTTAGTGGCTGATTTAATCTCGAAATTAGATCAAGCTGGATTGAAGGTAATGCCATGAAGCAAGGACATCCGGATTATATTGTTGTTGAAGGACCGATTGGTGTAGGTAAGACAACACTAGCCAAACGATTAGCAAAAACATTTGATACTGAATTGATGTTGGAGCTTGCAGCAGAAAATCCATTTTTACCGCGTTTTTATTCCGATCCAAAATCAGTCGCTTTACCTACGCAACTCTTCTTTTTATTTCAGCGTGCCAAACAACTGGAAGCTTTGCGTCAAACAGATATGTTTAAACCCGTTCAGGTATCCGATTTCTTGATTGAAAAGGACAAGCTGTTTGCCTCGGTTACCTTGGATGATGATGAGCTAGCGCTATATCACCAGGTTTATGACAGACTAACTTTGGACTCACCTGTCCCCGATCTTGTTATTTATCTACAAGCCCCAATAGATATATTAATGCAACGTATAATAGAACGTGGTCATGACTATGAGCGGCCAATGAACCGAAATTACCTTAAAAAGATATCAGAGACTTATGTCGAGTTTTTTTATCATTACACAACAGCACCATTGCTAATAGTAAATACAAATGATTTTGATCTGTCGGGAAATGATAGAGACTATAATCTTTTATTAGAACACATCAAACATCTTCCGCCGGGCAGGCACTATTTCAACCCGATTGAATTATGACACAGAAAATTACCATAACGACATTAAAGCAAATGAAATCAACAGGCGAAAAGATCGCTTGTTTGACTTCATATGATGCCAGTTTTGCAAAACTACAAGACGAAACAGGCGTGGATGTTTTACTTGTTGGTGATTCTCTCGGGATGGTCTTACATGGAGATGAGACGACATTAAATGTGACCATGACCGATATGATCTATCATACTGGTTTAGTAAGCAAAGTGTGTCAACGCGCCTTCGTCATAAGTGACATGCCATACGAAAGTTATACTTCAGCTATGCAGGCACTGGAGAATGCAAAACGTTTGTTTAACGAAGCTAATGCTGACATGGTCAAATTGGAAGGCGGGGCAGAAATAAGCGAAGCCGTTTCAATGATTACAGAAGCAGGCATCCCTGTTTGCGGTCACCTTGGCTTGATGCCGCAGTCTATTCACGAGTTAGGTGGTTACCGAGTACAGGCGAAGACGGAAGCTGAAGCAAAAAAGCTTAAGCAAGATGCTCTATCATTACAAGCATCTGGTGCAGATTGTTTAGTGTTGGAGTGTGTGCCAGCTAAAGTAGCTACAGAAGTCAGTGATATGTTAGATATCCCGGTTATTGGAATAGGTGCGGGTGTAGATTGCGACGGGCAAGTCTTAGTGGTGTATGACATGCTTGGTTTAAGCGATAAGGAGTTTAAATTTTCAAAGAACTTTCTAAGTGGTAAAGGATCCATAGCCGATGCATTGAAAGATTACGTTACAGCAGTTAAAGATAACTCTTTTCCGAGCGCTTCTCATTCATACGAATAATGGAACGAATAGAAAAAATAAACGCGCTTCGGGAGAAGTTAGACTCAGTACGCAAAGCCGATAAGAAAATTGCTCTGGTCCCTACCATGGGTAATTTGCATGAAGGACATCTCTCTCTAGTAAAACAGGCACAATCATTAGCTGACTATGTTGTCGTTAGTATCTTTGTAAATCCAACGCAATTTGTAGCCGGCGAAGATTTTGATAACTATCCACGTACACTAGATGCCGACCTCGAATATTTGAAACGTTTAAATGTCGACCTTGTTTTTATACCTGACATGGGTGAGGTTTATCCTGATGATGTTCAGCTTACAACAGAGGTGATCGTACCCGAGCTTGATTCAATCTATTGTGGTGAATATCGGCCCGGACATTTTAAAGGTGTGGCAACGGTAGTATGTAAACTATTTAATATTGTTCAGCCGGATATTGCTGTGTTTGGTGAAAAAGATTATCAGCAATTATTAGTTATACGTAGTTTGGTAAAAAACCTTAACTTACCCATAAATATTTATGGAGCGGTTACACTGCGTGAAACGGACGGATTAGCAATGAGTTCCCGTAATGTGTATCTGAATGAGGCTGAACGCCAAAAAGCGCCATTTTTATATAAAGCTATAATGGAGGTAGCTGAATCACTAAAAAGAGGCGAATCAAATTATGAAAATCTCGAAAAAAATGCGATTTCATCATTAAAAGAAGCTGGATTTAATCCGGAATATTTCAGTATATGCGATTCAAAAACACTAAAATTACCTATAAATCAAGGGCTTGTGATTTTAGCGGCGGCATGGCTAGGAAAAGCTCGATTAATTGACAATGTTGCAGTGCAATCCTATGATTGACCTCCTTTCGATCTCGGGTAATATCCGGATTTAAATCGACAAGCTTAAAGAAAATTATGGAAATTACGGTTTTAAAAACAAAATTACATCAAGCCTGTGTTACACATGCTGAACTTGAATACGATGGGTCTTGTGCCATAGATGGTGTCTTGCTTGATAAAGCTGGAATCCATGAATACGAGCAAATCGATATCTATAATATTACTAATGGTGAGCGTTTTACGACCTATGCTATTAGAGCTGAAGAAAATTCACGCATAATATCTGTGAACGGCGCTGCCGCACATAAAGCCAACCCGGGTGACCGCGTTATTATTTGTGCTTATGGTCGGATTAATGAGAATGAGGTAAGTAAATTTAAACCAACGCTTATCTATCTAGATGAAGAGAATAATATTACCCGCGTAAAAGACCATATCCCGGTACAAGCTGCCTAAGTTAGTTCTCTTTATCGTTTTCCGGTTTTTTTTTCAATTTTCTTTGCAAGGTGCGTCTGTGCATGCCTAGCTGGCGTGCTGCATTCGAAATATTACCATCACATGCATTGAGTATTCCTTGAATATGATTCCATTCAACTTGATGTAGTGGTTTTGCTTTATCGAGAGTGTCTTCTCTTTCTTTATTGAACATCTCGATAATTTCATCTGTGTCGGCAGGCTTGGTTAGATAATTAATAGCGCCAAGTTTTATCGCTTTTACCGCAGTATTGATACTGGCATAGCCGGTAAGTACAACAATTCGAATGTTGGGACATAGAGTGCATAGTTTTGGAATTAAAGTTAATCCAGAACCTCTAGGCATATTCAGATCAACAATAGCAAACTCAAAATTATTTTCTTTCGCAATATTTTCAGCCTCAATAATATTTTCGGCACATTTTACCTCATAACCGCGTTTTATCAGTGCTTTCGATAAGACTCCTCGTAAGGTTATATCATCATCTACCAGTAGTAAGTTCATTGTTTAGTATCAGCCAGTAATATAGAAAGTGGAATAGTGATATTGATGGTTGTTCCCTCGCCTTCACTTTCAATTGAGAGTGTGCCACCAAACCGTTCGATTGTTGTTTTCGATAGAAATAGGCCAATACCCATGCCTTTCTCTATGCCACTTCCAGAAACAATACTGTTGCCTATATGCGCCAAAATATTTTTATCTATACCGTGACCGTTATCTTTTATGCAGATGGTAAGTTCAACATTATTCCAGTTAGAAATAACCATTATTCTTGACGGTGAGGCTTGCGCGCTATTTACTAAAATATTGGTAATCGCGTAAGTTAAGCTTCGATCGATAACAATATTTGGGGAGCTGTCCCCATTATCAAATTGTTTAATGACTTCTATATCAGTCAGTCCACTCTCCCATTCATCAATTAGCTCAACCAGAAAGTCTTTTAATGGTAGCTTCATGCCTGAATCTGCTTGTAACTCGCCAGCATCTTTTGCCATCTTGGAAATAATAGATTTACACCGTGAAATTTGGCTTTTTAGTAATGCTACATCATCTGCTAGGCCACTATTTTTGTCAGAATACTCATTCTCCATCTCACTAGTAAGTATAGCTATAGTTGCTAATGGCGTTCCTAGTTCATGAGCAGTGTTTGCGGCCAAGGTACCTAAGGCAATTATTTGTTCATTTCGTAGTGATGCTTCTCTTGCCTCAGCAAGTAGTTGTTGGTGCTCTCGTAGGTTTGAGGAAATGCGTGAAACAAAATAAGCAATTAAGCACACACTCAAAATAAAGCCATACCACATACCCCAAAGATGCAAATTAACAGTCTCATCATGATGTTGATGATTGCTTAAAGGAACCTGAAAAAACATCAACGTTGTGTAGCTTGTAATAGTCAATAGAGTAAGAGACCAGGTATAACGACGTGGCAAACTTGCGGAGGAAAAAATCACAGGAATAACAAATAATGAGATTAACGGATTAGCAGATCCGCCTGAATAGTAAATCAACAGAGATAAGGTAATGATGTCGAATAGTAATTGAGCAAGAAATGATTTCTTTGAAACACTATTTTGCTTTTTTAGATAGAACCACGAGTAAAACGTAATAATTAATGATATGACTACGATACTGCAAATTGGTATTAAGGGTAGAGATGTCGATGTGACAAATTTCAAATAAATAAAGACGATAATAATCCCGAATAGGCTGAATAATCGGATTAGTAGCAGGTATCTGAAATTTTCTATCATTATGACAGGTTAGAAAAAATTGCGAAAAAAAACCAGCTGTATCTAGTTAGAAAATACAGCTGGTTGTCATATCAAAAAAACAAAAATTGGAGATGATTATTTTCTGGATATAAGATTAAAGCATTATCTATGCTTGCCCCTGAATTACTTGCCTAAGGGCATCTTGATCAAGTTGCCAGGGCCGAGAACGTCATCACCACGTGCAACCAGATAAGCGTATAGGTTTTCCAAATTATCCATTACTCGCTTATTGGTTTTATGGGGACGCATCATTGTGCCGGATTTACCATTAGTCACAATATTAAAAAAATCATCTTTGCTTAATTTTTGAGTTACGCTTTGACCAAGGTTGGGACCAACAGCACCAATTCCGCCTTTACCATGGCAGGTGCCACAACCGCCGCCATTATATGTTTTCCAGCCTTCCATTGCGTTGGCGCTGATGCTTCCGTCAACCACTTGATAGGGCTTTTCGTCTCCCGCAATAGCGGAAAAAGAAATCATGCTTGCCATTGAGCTGATAGCAATTGATTTAATTAATTTGTTCATAAATATTCCTCTTGCTAGATTCTTTATCTGTTTATTATATTTTGGACAGTAGAATACATAAATAATCGGCATAAACAATGTGGCAGAATGTCACAGCTATTTCATGATTCTAGTGTTAATGTTAGATACATATTATGAGAAAAAATTCAAAAAAAGCAGGCGTTATTATCATTGGTAATGAAATATTGTCAGGTCGTACTCAAGATCTAAATATTGCATATATTGGTAAAAACCTTGAGAAGCTTGGAATTATTTTAGCCGAAGTTATCGTTATTCCAGATGTTGAAGACACAATCATTGAAAGAGTAAGGTCTTACTCGGATAAATTTGATTACGTTTTTACGACAGGCGGTATCGGTCCAACGCATGACGATATCACCACAGCGTCTATTGCTAAGGCGTTTTCTGTAAAACTTATACGTCACCCTGATGCTGTCGCTACCATGGAAGGCTACTATGATCCGGGGAACTTAACCGAAGCGCGATTAAAGATGGCTGATATTCCAGAAGGCGCGACGCTTATTGATAACCCAGTTAGTGGCGCACCTGGCATACAGCTCGAAAATGTTTTTATCATGGCGGGTGTTCCCGAAATTATGCAAGCGATGCTCGATGGCTTGGCAGAAAGATTGATTGGTGGTCCTCCGATTTTAACAGCGAGTGTCAGTACTAATTTGACGGAGAGTAAACTCGCAGCAGGGATGACCAAGATTCAGGATGAATGTACAGAAGTAAGTATCGGTAGTTACCCCTACTTCAAGCGTCGCAAGCTAGGTGTAAATATTGTGTTACGTTCTACTGATAAAATATTACTATTAGAACAGCTAGCATTAATAACAACACTTATTGAAGAAACAAAAGGTATTGTTATTGAAACAATAACGCCTGAGACATAAGGACAACTCATGAATAAAGCACTCTACTTATCATCAATGGTCATAGCTTTTGTTGCCGTCCATGTACAAGCCAAATCCAGTGATGTGGATATGGTGGACAATGAAAAAATTGCTGAACAGCGACTGAATCTTGCTAAAAACACTGAGGGGAAAGGATTTGGTCCTCAATCCCCGCGTAATATTGATTCTGCTGTAGGCAATAATAAGCGCATATTCAGTTCAGCACCGGCATCCAGTGAAATGAATTTATGCAATATACACTTTCATAAAAATGCAGAGCATGCGGGCGGCCAATTTGATAAATACGCGGGCAACGGTGATGGTCACGGATTTCAGACTGGATACCAGTATTCAGGAGAATTAAGTACGGGTGAATCGAAGCTTGTTAAAGCGGAGATGTGTCCAAGCAAGCATGGTGGTCTTGAGTCTGGAGATACTGTCGAAATTCATTATGTGCATTCATCAGCTAAGGTAAAACCAGGCGCTACTTTAGGTGCTTGTCTTAGTGACGCGATTAAAAATCCTCAATTACGTGTAGAAGCTCAGGTGTATGTGTTGGTTAATGATAGCAATGCTCTGGATTTTGCTGAGTTGACTAAGGTGGGTCAAAAAGAGGGTGTTTATCAAGCGATGAACATTCCAAGTAATACAGGCGCTCCAATTATATATGAAGGCTCGACTACGGGGCCTGGCTACAATGAGACTGGTTCGCCGTTACAGGTAACCTGGAGTGTTCGACCTAATGTTGCCAAGGTTAATATAGAAACCGTTGGTGAATGGTGTAAAGATAATATTTTCAAAGAAGATCATGCACATGGTGTTAGAAACCTTGTTACTAATCCAGATCTTCTTTCTCCCATCAAATAATTATCTGACATTTAAGAATTAGCATTCCTAACAAGCAAAATCAGTCGGCTACAAAATGCGGCGGCTGATTTTGGCTTTATATTCTACTAATAAGAGAATCAAGATGGTGCCGAGGGCGAGAATCGAACTCGCACTTCCGAAGAAACCGGATTTTGAATCCGGCGCGTCTACCAATTCCGCCACCCCGGCTTTGAAGTACAGATAAGCAGGCGGCAAGTATAAGGAAAGTCTGCGCAGGGTCAAACATTAAGCTGTTTTTCTGCTAACATCGCGCGCCATGCTAACCAGTGATTTTTCATTTGAGCTTCCAGAAGTGCTAATTGCCCAGTATCCGGTAGCGGATCGCGATGGTAGTCGTTTGTTATATCTTGGCCCTGAAAATACGATTTCCGATACCTCATTTAAACAACTACCAGAATACCTCATACCTGGTGACTTAATCGTTTTAAATGATACTCGGGTAATCCCTGCACGTTTGTATGCGAAAAAGGAAACCGGCGGTAACGTCGAGATAATGTTAGAGCGGATTCTTGATGAGCAAACATTATTAGTGCAGTTGCGTGCCAGTAAGTCGCCAAAAGCAGGCGCAAGTTTAATACTTGAAGACAATACGCGATTCGAAGTTAAGGGCAGGGAAGGAAGTATGTTTCTGCTGAGTTATGTGGGTAGTGAAAAGATCACCGACTTACTTTCTCGACTCGGTCATATGCCACTGCCCCCTTATATCAGTAGAGATGATGAAAATCTTGATCAAGAACGTTATCAAACTGTTTTTTCGAAAAAGCCCGGAGCAGTTGCTGCACCCACTGCGGGGCTCCATTTTACCGATGATATTCTTGAAGCTTTAAAAGAGAAGGGTGTTGATAATGTAAAGTTAACATTGCATGTTGGTGCCGGTACATTTCAGCCGGTGCGCGTTGATGATATTGAGAAGCATGAAATGCACAGCGAATATATGTCTGTACCGCAAGATGTTGTCGATAAAATAATTGAGACTAAAAAAAATGGTGGCCGCGTTCTGGCTGTGGGCACGACAGTTGTTAGAAGTTTAGAAACAGCGGCAAAGACCGGCACACTTACCAGCTTTGAAGGTGATACCAATATATTTATCTACCCGGGTTATCAGTTTAACGTTGTAGATCTCTTACTGACAAATTTTCATCTGCCAGAATCGACCCTGTTAATGTTAGTCTGTGCCTTTGGTGGGCAAGAGAATGTATTGAATGCCTATCAGCATGCGATCAAAGAACAGTACAGGTTTTATAGTTATGGTGATGCCATGCTAATTACAAAGAACAGTTAATAAATATATCCGTTATGGAATTCAAGTTAATAGAACAAGATGGCGACAGCCGCCGAGGCCAAATTGGGTTTCCTCGCGGTACGATTGAAACTCCAGCCTTCATGCCAGTAGGGACCTATGGCACAGTTAAGGCGATGTCGCCGGAAGAGTTAGTTGGTATCGGAGCAGAGATAATATTAGGTAATACCTTCCACTTAATGCTGCGTCCGGGCATGGAAGTAATAAAAGAATTTGGTGGTCTGCATGAATTCATGCATTGGGATAAACCGATCCTGACAGATTCAGGCGGTTTTCAAGTGTTTAGCTTGGCTGATTCCAGAAAGATTACTGAAGAGGGTGCACATTTCAAATCACCCATAGACGGCTCTAAAGTATTTTTAGGGCCGGAAGAAGCAATTCAGATTCAACACACCCTCGGTGCCGACATCGTAATGATCTTTGATGAGTGCACGCCATTTCCGGCAACTGAAGAAGAAGTTCGAACTTCTATGGAATTATCCTTACGTTGGGCAGAACGTTCAAAACAGGCGCATGGTGATAATGAAAGTGCGTTGTTTGGTATTGTGCAAGGCGGCATGTATGGCAAGTTACGTGAAGAATCTTTAACGGGTTTGGTGAATATTGGTTTCGATGGTTATGCCATTGGTGGTCTGTCTGTCGGCGAGCCGACAGAAATGATGATGGAAGTCTTGGATGACATCATGCCCAACATGCCGAAAGAAAAACCGCGCTATCTAATGGGTGTGGGTACACCCGAGAACTTAGTCGAGTCGGTGCACAGAGGTATCGACATGTTTGATTGTGTCATGCCAACGCGTAATGCCCGCAACGGGCATCTATTTACAGAAGTCGGTGATATTCGTATTCGTAATGCCGTTCATCGCTATGATCAATACCCTGTTGATGAAAACTGTGGTTGTTATACATGCGAACATTATTCGCGTGCGTATTTGCATCATCTGGATAAGACCAATGAAATATTGGGCTCGCGTTTAAACACGATTCATAATTTGTATTATTATCAATACTTGATGCGTGGCATGCGAAACGCTATTGCAGTAAATCAACTCGACGAATTCATTGCTGACTTCTACGCCAAGCGTGAGGAAAAGCAGGAGAGCAAATAGTAATGGCAACTATTTTTGAACGACTGCCGATACTCGGTGTGGGTGCCAGTTTAAGCCTCTCTTCGAAACCTGATCCGGTAACATTGGTAAAGGCACAAGGTGGTCCAAGTTTTGTCGAGTATGCCGGGTTGGTTGATGTCGATGCCGTCATCGATGAAGTTGAACGTTTGCATGCAGCAGGCGCACCGGTTTTATATCACCCTTCTTATATTAATTTTTGTGGCTCTTTTCCGAATTCAAAAGACTGGTTGGAAGCAACTGCTGAACATATTTCTAAAGTTAACTCTGCCTGGTTTGCCCAAGACGTTGCGTATTGTTTTTGGGAACAGGGCGCTGCCTATTCAACTTCATTGGGATATTTTGTTCCACCTGTCTTTAATCAGGCCTCATTAGATCGGGCGATTGAACGCGTTAAAGAAGTGCAGTCTATAGTGCCGGTTACCGTTACAGTCGAACCGCCACCGCTGACATTTTATGCCGGTTCGATGGACTTGTTTACCTTCTTTGGTGAGCTGGCAGAACGCACCGACTGTGCCATCTTATTAGATATGGGGCATCTGGTTTCGTATGAGATGGCGAGCGGCAGGAAAGTAAAAGACGCTATCGAGCAGTTACCGTGCGAACGTGTCATAGAAATTCATATTGCCGGTGGTCGTTTAAAGCAAGCTGCCGATGGTCCAATCTATGTCGATGCGCATGAAACGGCCATTCTTGATGAAACATGGGGCATGTTAGAAGCAATGTTACCTGAACTACCTAATGTCAAAGCCGTCTGTTATGAATGCGAAGGCGTACAAGAAAGCAGTGTGCTACCCACGCTTAAAAAGATACGTCGTTTGGTAAAAGAACATAGCGCAAGCAATGAACTCATAAAAAGTTTGGATAACAAGGCATGAGTTTCGAACAACAAGAACGGGTGTTGTTTGAACTATTGTTTAATCGTCAATTGCGCGATCAATTTTGTAATGACCAATCTGTTGCCTTAAAAGATTATGATCTTGATGAAGCGGAACAAAACGACTTAAAAGCAATCCGCCCAGAGGCATTGCAATTGGATGCAGCAATGCGCGCGGATTTAATTCTGTCGCATATCTGTAAAACATTCCCCATTAGTTTCAGTGTTACATCATCTATAAGTAATGGTCTCGATACCTTAAAAAAACTGATCGATATTACGACTATGCAAACAAAGCCTATCGAACGAGCAACCATGTTCGGCAATCGTTTGGGTCAGCACTATCCAAACTTTTCTTTTTCATCAGAGTCGGAAAGAGATATTGCCAAAGCTATATTGGAAGCAGAACTGGGTCTGGTCTGGACAGGTGCTTCCTTGAAACAAGTCGTTTTAGATAATGGTGAAGTTCCAGACAACGAATCTAATTTGGAACAAGACTGGATAAATAAACCGATCAAGCTCGCCGCTTATGTCAGCGCATCAGTCTTGCCGCAGTCATTTGCAAAGATTAAGCAACGGCTGTGTAAAGTTGATGATGATTGTCTATGGCGGCATTTAAATAAAACGCCCTTATCAGCATCAATCAGAAAGAAAACTTTACAAACAAAAGAGCCGCGATTATTAGTGGCACGAGCGAAGCTCAGTCGAGCATCAAAATGTGAACCTGTCATCGAGCATAGCACTATGGAACTCAGCGAAGGTTTCGCGCCTTTATTCCAGCATGTGAATGGGTCGATGAGTGTGGCGCAGATACTGGAACAACTTAAACAGATCGGTGCACAAGAACAGATGTTAGAAAGCATACAGATGGCGTTTCAGCAGTTGCTTGAAACTGGGATGTTGGGACATGGTTAGATAAAGGGCTGTTTCCTTGAATTCCAGATAATTAGCCCCATAAATCAATTAAGGCGTTATCTTTACTGAATCTCAGCCAATTTATGGCATAATGCGCGCTTTTTAAACTCCGAGAACTTATCAATGTTGGATTTTTTCGTTAGTAATGCATGGGCAGCACCCGCACAACAGGAACCTGGTCTGGCCAGCTTTCTACCGCTAATTATATTATTTGCCGTTTTTTACTTTTTTCTTATACGTCCCCAGCTAAAACAGGCAAAACAGCACAAGGCGCTCGTTTCAGCCTTAGCCAAGGGCGATGAGATCGCCACAAATGGCGGAATACTCGGAAAAATAAAAGAGGTTGGTGATAACTTCCTTTTGGTAGAGATTGCAGAAGGCACAGATGTGAAGGTACAAAAACAGTCTGTCTCTGTTGTCATGCCGAAAGGCACACTAAAAACCCTTTAAGTTAAATTATTAAAAATACATTACTTTTAAGTAGGCTATTGTCATGAATCGTTATTCTCCCTGGAAATACAGTTTTATTATTATTCTGATTGGATTGGGAGTCTTGTTTGCACTGCCAAACTTGTATGACAAAGATCCATCGCTGCAAATATCTGCCTCTGGCGCATCTGAGGTCAGTGAATTAACTGAATTCCAGGTCAGCACCGCGCTAGAAGAGGCTCAGATACCGTTTAAGTCAATTAAGGTAGGCTTGGAAAATCTGACTATTCGATTTAATGATACCGAGACACAGCTGAAAGGAAAGACTGTCGTCGAAAAATCATTAGGCAGAAACTACTCTGTTGCGCTCAACTTAGCCCCGGCAACACCTGACTGGCTAGCCAAATTTGGTGCTGAACCCATGTTCCTGGGGCTCGATCTACGCGGAGGTGTTCATTTCTTGATGCAAGTGGATATGGAAGCGGCCGTTTCAAAGGCGGAAGACCGATATATGTCCGATTTGCGCAGCATACTGCGAGAAAACAAAGTTCGTTATAAAACCATTACGCGTCATAAAACAGGTGGTTTATTGGTTCGTTTTAAAAATGATGATGAACGCAATAATGGACAGACACTAATCGAAGATGAGTTTCAGGAGCTTGATGTCACGGTTCTGGAAGCAGGTAGTGGTGAATCGCAACTGGTTGCCAAGTTAAAAGAACAAGTAGTACTCGAAACGCAAAAGCTGGCCTTACAGCAAAATATTACAACACTCAGAAAGCGTGTAAACGAGTTGGGTGTTGCAGAACCGGTTATTCAACAGCAAGGTCTTAGTCGGGTCGTAGTACAGCTTCCCGGTGTGCAAGATACGGCAAAAGCAAAGAACATTTTGGGTGCTACCGCCACGCTTGAGTTCAGAATGGTCGATGAAGATCATATTGCGCAAGATGCTGTGGATGGCCGTGTTCCAGCAGGTTCTAAACTTTATTATCAACGTGGTGGTCAGCCTATCCTGTTAGAAAAACAGGTGATGCTCACTGGTGATTCAATTATTGATGCGGCATCAGGTATCGATGGTTTGAGTGGGCAACCCAATGTGACCATTACCCTTGATGGTAAGGGTGCAAAACGAATGAGCGCAGCGACGCGCGACAATGTGGGTAAACGACTCGCGGTTGTCTTCATAGAAAATAAAGTAGAAGTCGTTGAAGAAAATGGCGAGCTTGTTGAAAAGAAAGAAATCATAGAAGAAGTCATTAATGCGGCGGTCATCCGCGAGCAACTCGGAAAACGATTTCAAATTACCGGTCTTGAATCAACAAAAGAAGCAAGAACACTTGCATTATTGCTTCGTGCTGGCGCATTGGCAGCACCAATTTACATTATAGAAGAACGCACAGTTGGCCCAAGCTTAGGACAGGATAATATCGATAAAGGTTTTAATTCAGTACTAATTGGGTTTGCACTGGTACTTGTGTTTATGGCTGTTTATTACAAGGTCTTTGGTCTTATCGCCAATGTTGCGCTTGCTTTAAACCTGGTCTTGATTGTTGCCTTGTTATCATTACTGCAAGCTACACTGACCTTACCAGGCATTGCCGGGATTGTATTGACGGTCGGTATGGCAGTTGATGCGAACGTGTTGATCTTTGAACGTATTCGAGAAGAAGTTCGTAACGGTAATTCACCGCAAGCAAGTATTCACGCTGGTTATGAAAAAGCATTCTCAACAATTGCGGATGCAAACATCACAACTTTGATTGCGGCATTAGTCTTATTCAGTTTTGGTACCGGCCCTATTAAAGGTTTCGCTGTGACATTGTCATTGGGTATTTTGTCGTCAATGTTCACTGCCATTATGGTATCGCGTGGCTTAGTCAATTTAATCTATGGCGGACGTCGCATAGAGAAGTTGAAAATATAAAAAACTGAAATCCAGAACGTAACACGTAGAGAATTTATCATGGAAATGCAAAAAACACGGTTTAATTTTGACTTTATGAGTAAACGGAAGGTTGGCTTAGTCGTCTCCAGTTTACTAATCATCATGTCTATTATTTCAATATCTTTGGAAGGTTTAACTTTTGGAATTGATTTTACCGGAGGCACATTGATTGAAGTTGGTTATTCAGAGTCTGTTGATTTAGATGCCATTCGAACTTCCTTAAGTAATTCAGAGTTTAAAGACGCCACTATTCAGTACTTCGGTTCTGCCAATGATGTCTTAATAAGAATTCCTCCAAGTGAAGGGTTAAACAACGCTGATATCAGTAATAAAACACTGAGTTTACTTAAGGATACCGGCGCAAACATTGAAATGCGTAGAATTGAGTTTGTCGGACCACAGGTTGGCGAAGAACTAAAAGACGATGGTGGTTTAGCCATGATCTATGCGCTTATGGGTATTTTTATTTATGTCGCACTACGTTTTCAGAGACGTTTTGCTGTCGGTGCAATTGCAGCACTTGTACATGATGTGTTAATCACATTGGGTATATTTTCAATTACACACTTTGATTTTGATTTAACTGTGCTTGCGGCAATACTCGCTGTGATTGGTTATTCCTTGAACGATACTATTGTTGTCTTTGATCGCGTTCGTGAAAATTTTCATAAAGTTCGCGAGGCCACGCCAACAGAAATATTCAACGTTTCGCTAAACCAAACATTGAGCAGAACCTTAGTGACTTCATTAACAACACTATTTGTATTAGCGGCGTTATTCATCTTTGGCGGTGAAATTATTCATAGCTTTGCGACAGCTTTGATTATTGGTGTATTAATCGGAACCTACTCGTCTATCTTTGTTGCCAGTCCGGTTACACTAGCATTGGGTATCACCAGAGAAGACTTAATGCCGGTGCAAAAAGAGGGCGCCGATCTGGATACCATGCCATAAATAGCTTCCCACGAATGATCTTTTGTTCTCATGCTTCGTTAAAAATGTGCTCGAATCTTCATTTATTATCTATAAACTCAGATTCTGTGCGCATTTTTGCCTCGCCTGAAAACAAAATCTCTATCCGTGAAAAGCTATTTATCGAAATGTAGTGGCTCAATCACTATCCATTGTTGCTGATCGGCAAATACTTCTAGCCGAAGAGACGTTCTCAAGGTTTGGTGAGGTCGAGTTAGTTGATGGCCGTTCTATTAATCAATCTACGATCATGAACGCCGATGTATTATTAATAAGATCGGTAACAAAGGTAGATGAATCTCTTTTAAAGAATTCCAAAGTTGGTTTTGTCGGCTCTGCCACAAGTGGCATTGACCATATTGATACCGACTATCTCAAACAATCCAATATTAGTTTTGTTCACGCTCCAGGTAGCAACGCTCGTTCTGTTGCCGAATATGTCTTGAGTAGTTTATTCGCAACCGCTGAGTTTAATAATTTAGATTTAACTAAAAAATCTGTCGGCATTATTGGCTGTGGTCAGGTAGGTTCAAGGGTTAAACGTTTTTTGGAGTCCTTAGGTGTGCAATGCTTTTTAAACGACCCTCCATTAGCTGAGCATGGATTAACGGAATCTTTTGTTGAGCTTGAACGAATTTTGGAAGCAGACATTATTACACTACATGTGCCGCTTACAACAGAGGGTAAATACCCAACTAGTGGGTTAGTTGATAAACCTTTTCTAGATAGATTAAAAGCTGATGTAGTACTGATTAACACTTCACGTGGGGAAGTCGTTGATGAATCTGCCTTATTATCATTTAAAGAAACTAATCCACAGTCCACATTGATCCTCGATGTATGGTGCGGTGAGCCAGAAATCAATATTAACTTATTACAACAGACATTTATCGGGACGCCGCATATTGCAGGATATAGCTATGATGGCAAACTTAAGGCAACTAATATACTTGCCGAGGCCTTGCTGACAGAGACTAAAGATATAGCGGATACTGCCCAGATTTTAACGTCCGAACCGATAACAGATGCCATTGAGTATAATGATGAAACTGCGGTTCAATTAGCTGTAATGCAGACATATGATGTCAGAAGTGATGCCATTGCGCTTAGAGAACTGATGAGTATGCCGAGCGGGGAACGAGGGGATTATTTTGATAGCTTAAGAAAGAACTATCCAATAAGACGTGAGTTTACAGACAGGAAAATTAATACAAAAAATTTGAATAAAGAAATGAAACAGTGCTTGTTAGAATTGGGATTTAAAACAGGATCAGCATGAAGAAACTTGGCATTTTAGTTTCCGGGCGTGGTAGCAATATGCTGGCTATTGCGGATGCCTGTGAGCGGGGTGATTTAT
The DNA here is from genome assembly GCA_021773235.1 of Gammaproteobacteria bacterium. GTDB lineage: Bacteria > Pseudomonadota > Gammaproteobacteria > Eutrophobiales > Eutrophobiaceae > UBA7359. The sequence goes on from JAJFKL010000030.1 coordinate 251,045, forward strand.
CAGCCAGTGTTGAACTTGTGATCAGTAATAATAAAGATTCATTAGCACTGAACTCAGCAAAAGATAAGAATATTAAAACGGCTCATATTGGTTCAAGCACCTATCCTGACCCTGATGCCTTAGATATGGCGATGGCCGATGCATTAAGCGAACATAATATTGATCTTGTCTTATTAGCGGGATTTATGAAAAAGATTGGTCCCAAAGTGTTATCAGGCTATAGAGGCAGGATCATTAATATTCACCCTTCTTTGTTACCAAAATTTGGTGGAAAAGGGATGTTTGGAATTAATGTGCATAGCGCTGTTCTTGCCGCTGGCGAGAAAGAGAGCGGTGTAACTATCCATTTAGTTGATGGGGAATACGATGAAGGTGCAATTCTGGCGCAGCAAACTGTATCTATTACGCCCGGAGAGACATCAGAGTCACTGGCAGCCAAGGTTCTAAAGGTAGAACATGTTTTATTTGCAGAAACAATACAAAAAATAGTAGATGGCAGTATTATATTGCCTTCAGATTAAGGACAAGGGGATTTGAATATGCGCATGTTGCACACTATGTTGAGAATTGGGAATCTTGAAAAGTCTTTGCAGTTTTATCAAGATGTACTGGGGATGAAACTTATACGCAAGCATGATTACCCAGAGTATGAATTCTCATTAGCCTATCTTGGTTATGGAGATGAATCAGAAACTACAGTCCTGGAATTAACCCATAATTGGGGAACAGAATCATATGATCTGGGTAATGCATACGGACATATTGCCATCGGTGTTGATGATGTTTATAAGACCTGCGACAAGATTAAAGAATTGGGTGGCAATGTCGTTAGAGAGGCAGGGCCTATGCAAGGTGGAGACACGGTTATTGCCTTTGTCGAAGATCCGGATGGTTATAAAATAGAATTACTGGAAGATTTCTAATAATAAAATCATAAAGCTGAATTGACTGGGGGGTTGACCCAAAGTTAATGTCAGCATTTTTTCATCCAAAAAATAAAAATAAACGCCACTCAAATGATCACTCTAATTAAATCTATTTATACCTCTTTTGTTTTAAAACAACCCGTGTTGGTTTGTTTGGTGATGGCAATATTACTTGGTTTTTTTGCCATGCAAACAAAGGACTTCAAACTTGATGCGTCGGCAGATTCCTTGTTGTTGGAAGATGATAAAGATCTAAAGTTATTCCGGGAAACATTAGAGCGTTATGCGACCAAGGATTTTCTGTTTGTTACTTTTTCACCAAACGAAGATCTTTTTTCTCAATCTTCATTGGCTGCGATTACAAATATTCGTGATGAATTCAAATCTCTGGAGCCGGTTGATTCAGTAATCAGTCTAGTTGATGTGCCATTGGTTAAGCAGATAGAGGGAACAATAACCGATGTGGCTGATAACGTCCGTACTATAGAAGGTGGTGGTCTTGATATCGAAAAGGTTAAACAAGAACTACTCAATAGCCCTATCTATAGAGAATTAATAATAAGTGAAGACGGCCAAACAACAGCTATTCAAGTTAATTTAAAAGACGAACCCGAATTTCGTGACTTGCAACGCGAACGCAATCAGCTTTTGATAAAAGCTAATGCTGAAGGTCTTGATGAAACAGAACAAACACGACTGGATGAAATACTAATTGAATATACAGCACAGAAAAATGTTATCGATAAAGTTAATCATGACAATATTATTGATGTAAGAGAAATTATTTCAAAATATAAACAATATGGCACCTTGCATATGGGTGGTGTCACCATGATTACTGATGACATGATCACTTATATTAAGAATGATTTGATTGTCTTTGGAGTCGGGGTGTTTTTGTTTCTCGTAGGCATGTTGTCAATCATCTTTCGTAAACTCAGGTGGGTCATGTTGCCTTTGCTAAGTTGTTTTTATGCCGGCTTACTAATGATTGGTTTGCTGAGCCTGGTCGGTTGGAATGTCACAGTTATATCTTCAAATTTTATATCGTTAATGTTGATCATTACTATGTCAATGAACGTGCACCTTATCGTTCGTTATCGACAATTGTTTAATGACTTTCCTGAATTATCACAGCATGAGCTTGTATTAACTATGGCGAGCAAGATGGTTTGGCCTTGTCTGTATACTGCGCTAACTACCATTATGGCATTCAGTTCATTAGTGGTAAGTGGTATTAAGCCAATTATAGATTTTGGCTGGATGATGACGATCGGCTTAAGTGTGACTTTCCTGACATCATTTATTTTATTCCCATCTATATTAGGCATGTTAGCTAAGGGAACAGAAAAACCGGGTTCAAAAGACGAATTCCAATTTACCTCCAAGCTAGCAAGCATGACTGAAATACACGGCAATAAAATATTAATAATTACCGTTATTCTTGCTGCCCTTAGTACCTATGGTATTACTCGTCTTGAAGTGGAAAATAGTTTTATAAATTATTTTAGTGATAGTACTGAAATTTATAAGGGGCTTCGATTAATCGATGAAAAGATGGGTGGAACCACACCCATGGATATTATTATAAATCTAGAAGATGCGCCGGAAGAGGAAGATGACTCTTCAGAAGAGGGTGAGTTTGAAGATTTTGATGCCTTATTTGGTGCCTTTACTGAGGGCCAGGATGAAATATGGTTTACCCCAGAACGAATAGACACGATCAAACAAGTACATGATCACCTGGAGACTTTTCCTGCGATTGGTAAGGTCTTATCACTTGCATCGATCATTCGTGTTGGAGAAGAAATTAATGAGGGTGAGTTTGACGCGTTTGAACTAGCCATTGTTAGTAAAAATATGCCGGATGAGATTAAGGAAAGCATGATTACACCTTATGTCTCTGAAGAGACTAATGAAGCACGCATCAGTATTCGCATCCTGGATTCTTTAAAAGACTTAAGACGTAAAGAATTGCTGGAACAGATTAAAACCGACTTGGTTGAAAAGATCGGACTTGCTGAAGATAAGGTACAAATCACGGGCATACTGGTTCTCTACAATAATATGTTACAAAGTTTATTTAAGTCGCAAATATTAACCTTGGGTGTCGTCATGGCAGGCATTGCCCTAATGTTGGTTATTCTTTTTCGCTCTGTGACGCTCGCAATAATTGGCATCATCCCCAATATACTTGCTGCTGCGATAATACTTGGATTGATGGGTTTACTTAGAATTCCACTCGATATGATGACAATAACTATTGCCGCAATAACGATAGGTATTGCGGTTGATAACAGTATTCATTACATATATCGATTCCGTGAAGAGTTGCCGAAGACAGGTGATTACGTCAAAACAATGCATTACTGTCATGCGAACATTGGTAAGGCCGTTTTTTATACAGCGATCACGATTATTATCGGGTTCTCGATATTGGTACTCTCGAATTTTATTCCGACAATCTATTTTGGGCTATTGACGGCGCTGGCAATGTTTATTGCTTTGTTCGCCTGCTTGACACTATTACCAAAACTAATCTTAATACTTAAACCGTTTGGTTAAAAAGATATAATAAACAATAGGTTGGGTATATATTGTAAAGTTATAAGTGATTTTATGAGCAATAATCTACTTATTTAGGTATAAAAATATTCATTGAGAATAAGTACTATCTATCGCTATATATTGTTATTACAATAAGCGCCTTCGGATGACCAAAGACTAATAATAACTACTGTTGAATCGCAGATAAAAAAACAGGTTGTTTGAACTATTAAGCCCGATAGTGGGTCGATTAATTATAAACTTTTAGAGGTATTACAATGAAAATCAGAGTCGTAAATTCGTTGATTTTGATCCTATGCATGGTCGCCGGTGTTGCTCAGGCAGCGGTAGCAACCCCCGATGCAGTCATTAAACAAACTGCAGATGCTGTTATCGAACGCATTAAAGCGCAGCGTTCAGAATTGGATGCTAATCCATCAAAGATTTATGATGTGGTGAATGAGCTTGTCATACCTCATTATGATTTTACCAGTATGTCTAAATGGGTACTCGGCAAAAATTGGAAGAGCGCCAGTGAAGCACAACGCAGCAATTTTATTGCGCAGTTTCAAACATTATTGGTGCGCACTTATGCCCGAGCATTACTTGAATACTCTGGTCAGGAAATAAAATATTTCCCAGTTGAGATAAACCCAAAAAATAAGCTTGCTTTGGTTAAAACAGAGATGACGAGTGATGGCGCACAGCCTTTTCCAGTCGCCTACCGCATGCATCAAAAGAATGATAAATGGAAAGTGGTTGATGTCTCTGTTGATGGTGTCAGTTTAGTATCAACTTACCGAGGGTCTTTCTCTACGCAAATCAAGAAACACGGGTTTGATTCTTTAATCAGCGAACTCACTGCCAAAAATGAAAGGTTAGCTAGTAGTATTTCACAATAACCAACACCGTAGACTAGTTTTTCGAGCAACCGGGCAATGCCCGGTTGCTTGCTTTATAGAATCGAATTTTCATCAATCATAGACAATATTAATAATCGAATACTTTTATGAATCCTCAAATTATCAAACAACTCATCGAAGCAGGTTTGCCTGATGCTGATATCATTGTAGAAGGTGATGATGGCACCCATTTTCAGGCGCGAATTATCAGTGAAGCATTTGCTGGAAAAAACATGGTTCAACAACATCAGATGGTTTATAAGACACTGGGCGAAAAAATGGGTACGGATATCCATGCTTTATCCATGCAAACATATAGCCCGGATGAATGGGAAAAACAGAAATAGTCTTGGGTGCCCAATCTTATACTAAAGGTAACAATCATTAATTATGGATAAATTACTTATCCGCGGTGGTGCCCCGCTAAATGGAGAGATCTCCATCTCTGGTGCAAAGAATGCGGCTCTTCCAATTCTTTCAGCTACGCTATTGACCGATCAGTCCGTGACTATTGGCAATGTTCCTCATTTACATGACATAACCACAACGATGGAACTGCTGTGTCGTATGGGCTCTCAAGTTACAGTTGATGAACGGATGCGTATCGAAATTGATAATAGTCAAATCGAAAACTTCTTTGCTCCCTATGAATTAGTTAAGACCATGCGTGCGTCAATTCTGGTGTTGGGACCGTTACTCGCGCGCTATGGTAAGGCCGACGTCTCATTGCCCGGCGGTTGTGCGATTGGTTCGCGACCAGTGAATATCCATCTGCAGGGGTTGGCAGCAATGGGCGCTGATATTGTTGTAGAAGGCGGTTATATTCGCGCTACAGCCGATCGACTAAAGGGTGCTCATATAACGCTCGATATCGTGACAGTTACGGGTACAGAAAATTTGATGATGGCAGCTACGTTGGCTGATGGTTTAACTGTAATTGAAAATGCAGCAAGAGAACCTGAAGTAACGGATCTGGCAAATTGCTTGAATAAGATGGGTGCAAAAGTTACCGGCGCTGGTACTGATCGTATAGAAATAGAAGGGGTTGAAACCTTACATGGGACCGATTATGACATCTTGCCCGATAGAATAGAGACGGGGACCTATTTAGTTGCCGCTGCGATGACGGGAGGCAAAGTGCGCTTGAGAAATACACAAGCCGTTTTGCTTGAATCTGTATTGGCAAAACTGACGGAAGCTGGCGCTAAGATTGACATAGAAGACAATACGATAACCTTGGATATGCAAGGCAAGAAACCTAAAGCAGTTGACATACATACCTCTCCATTCCCAGGTTTTCCTACTGATATGCAGGCTCAGTTTACGGCGATGAATAGTATTGCAAAAGGAGCAGGCGTTATTACCGAGACGGTATTTGAAAATCGTTTTATGCATGTCCATGAGCTACAACGCATGGGCGCAGACCTTAAACTGGAAGGTAATACGACAATCGCCCAAGGAGTTGAGCAATTAACGGGTGCACCTGTAATGGCAACAGACTTAAGGGCGTCTGCAAGTTTGGTACTGGCTGGACTTGTAGCAGACGGCGATACGATAGTAGATCGTATTTATCACATTGATCGTGGCTATGAGACAATCGAGGAAAAGTTATCACAATTAGGTGCGGATATTCGGCGCTTACCAGACTAAAGTGCATTTTCTAAGGCGGCCCAAGGAAGCTATTTAAATTAATTATTTGCAAGGAAACTTTTTCAGTTAACTTGTTTCTATTGTATTCTGTTCTATTTTTACGCAGCCAAACATTTAACTAAGCCACAAATATAATTATGTCGGACAAGATCACTATCGCCGTTTCCAAAGGCCGAATATACGATGAAGCGGTTCCTTTACTCGCTAAGCTTGGTATTGTCCTTAAAGATGATCCTAAAAAATCTCGCAAACTGATTCTCGATACTAATCAGCCTAATATTAAAATTCTTATTATTCGGGCTACGGATGTTCCAACCTATGTTGAACGAGGTGCTGCTGAATTGGGGATTGCCGGGAAGGATGTGTTGATGGAATATTCCGGAGACAGTCTGTATGAGCCGGTTGATTTAGGGATAGCCAAATGTCGAATGATGTTGGCAGGTTTAAAAGATGAAAAACCGATAACGGATCGTCCACGTGTAGTAACAAAATATACCAATATCACACGAAATTATTTTGCAGATCGTGGACAGCAAGTAGAGATAATCAAGCTCTACGGATCCATGGAACTCGGTCCGGTTTTAGGTTTGTCTGATTGGATAGTCGATTTGGTAGACACCGGTAATACTTTAAAAGCGAATGGCTTGGTAACGCTAGATCATATTGCAGACATTAGTTCCAGATTGGTCGTCAATAAAGCAGCAATGAAGATGAAAAATGCGCTTATCAAACCGATCATTAATCAATTAGCAGATATCGTTGAAAATGGTTAATCCTGGAACCCTTAGTTGATCGGCCATAAATCATGTTTGTGTCTTCCAAAATAAGTAATGATCGTGTTTTAACAGATGGTTTTTCAGATGAATTTGCCTACTCATTTTATTGCACGCTTTTCAGGCTCATTTGCTTGACGGCGAAAGCTTTGCGTAGAATGGCTATGCGCAGTTTTCTAGTCGGCGCAACTAAGCCTGAAAAGCGCACACTAAATCGAGTTCAACTAAGGATTTCAGGATTGTGATAAAACGTCTCGATGCATCTACAGAAGATTTTAATTCGTCATTACAGACTTTATTGTCTTCTAGTGACGAACCGGAAAAATCTGTCCTTGATACTGTCTCTCAAATTATTGCCGATGTGCGTGCGCGAGGCGATGAAGCTCTACTCGAATATACCAATCGTTTTGACAGACGTTCTGCCAGTATTGAGTCGCTTGAAATTTCGCAACAAGATTTAGAATCCGCTTTAGAACGTATTCCAGAATCGCTGCGTAAAAACCTAGAGTATGCAGCCAAGCGTGTTCGTGAATTTCACGACAAGCAGCGGCAAACAACCTGGGCCTATGAAGATGATGCCGGTAATGTGTTGGGACAAAAGGTTACCCCATTGGATCGCGTTGGCGTTTATGTGCCAGGTGGTAAGGCAGCTTATCCCTCATCTGTATTAATGAATGTGATACCGGCGCATGTTGCTGGCGTTGAAGAAATCATCATGGTTGTGCCAACCCCTGATGATGAACGCAATGATTTGGTCTTGGCAGCCGCTGCGATTGCCGGAGTACATAAGGTGTTTTCTATCGGTGGTGCACAAGCTGTCGCCGCGTTGGCCTACGGTACTAACCTTGTTCCCAAGGTTGATAAGATCGTTGGCCCTGGCAACATCTATGTTGCAACTGCTAAACGACAAGTGTTTGGCGTTGTCGGTATCGACATGATTGCTGGTCCATCTGAGGTTGTGATTGTCGCTGATAGTAGTGCCAATCCAGACTGGGTGGCGATGGATCTTTTTGCCCAGGCTGAACACGATGAACAGGCCAGTTCAATTTTGATCACACCAGATGAAAATTTCATTGACGCCGTTGAAAAGAGTATTGAAAGACTCTTGCCTGAAATGGAACGTGCCGAGATTATAAAGGCATCATTATCAAATAATGGTGCGATGATTAAAGTGGACGATATTAAACAAGCTTTAGAGATTGTTAATCTCATCGCACCAGAGCATCTTGAATTAGCTGTTTCAGATCCAGATTCACTGTTGGGCGATATACGGCATGCCGGTGCAATCTTCATGGGGCATTATTCAGCAGAATCACTCGGTGATTATTGTGCGGGACCAAACCATGTTTTACCTACGGCGCGCACAGCTCGATTTTCTTCACCACTTGGTGTGTATGATTTTCAAAAGCAATCATCCATCATCAAGTGTAGTAGTGGTTCAGTTAAAGATATTGCTGAGACAGCATCTGCTATGGCGCGCGGAGAAGGTCTTACTGCGCATGCGCGGTCAGCAGAGTTTCGACTTAAATCAAAATAATTAGTTTGCCAGCATGATTGACGATCGCGTAAGTAAGATCATTAAGCCCGCCATACTTGAAGCAAAGGCCTATCATGTTCCAGACTCCAGCGGACTCATTAAACTGGATGCGATGGAAAACCCCTATAGCTGGCCAGAAGACATCAAGGCCGAATGGTCCAGATGTTTACAACAAGCCGAAATTAACCGTTATCCGGATGCAAGTTTAAGTGAACTAAGAAACAAACTTAGCCAAGCGTTAAATTTACCTGATAAGACTGCAATGATGTTTGGTAATGGCTCTGATGAGCTTATTCAGATCATTTTGATGGCACTGAATAAAACATCGAATGTTGTCATGGCACCGGAACCCAGTTTTGTAATGTATCGTTTGTTAAGTTCGATGATGGAACTCGATTTTGTTGGAGTGCCATTAAACAAAGATTTTTCTCTTAATCTTCCTGCAATGTTGGAATCAATAACGAAGACAAAGCCAGCTGTTATTTTTATCGCTTGGCCAAATAATCCAACAGGTAATGCCTTTGAACAAGAATCGTTAGAAGAGATTATAAAAGCAGCGCCGGGGCTTGTAGTTATCGATGAGGCGTACCATGCCTTTGCACAGAAGAGCATGATGTCTTGTTTGCACAAATACCCCAATGTTTTGTTAATGCGAACCTTATCTAAACTGGGTCTGGCTGGTTTACGCTTAGGTATGTTGTTTGGCGCCAGTGAGTGGATCTCCGAATTAGATAAATTGAGATTGCCTTATAATATCGGCACGCTAAATCAACTTAGTGCAAATTTCATTATCCAAAATATTAGTTTGCTCGAACAACAAGCAGAACGTATACGAGATGATCGAGAAGGTTTATTTAACAGTTTGCTAAATATAGCTGGTGTTGAAGCTTGGAAGAGTGAAGCAAACTTTATCTTGTTTCGTGTTCCTAATCCCGGAGCAACTCAGGTACACAAAGAATTAATAAAACTAAATATTCTTATAAAAAATTTACAAGGTGCGCACCCACTACTTGAAAATTGTTTGAGAGTAACTGTCGGCACTGCTGAAGAAAACGAACTATTCCTGTCAAAGTTAAAAAAGATAGTAATTGCTTAACAATTTATTTAGGCATTTTTGCTGACGGTCTTTGTGCGATTTTGGCAATCAACTCTTGTCGTTCCCAACCACGTAGTATTTTAATGGTTACTTCATTGCCCGGTATGAGGCCGGTGATCATTTCAATTGCCTGATCAGGTGATGACACATTTTCGCCATCGATACTAATGATGATATCGCCAGGAACCATACCCGAACTTTCAGCTGGCCCGTTACGAATAATTGCTGTCACTAAGACACCGCCTGTTTCTAGATTAGCGGATTCTATTACGTCAGCACTTAAAGTCTGTGCTTCGATACCGAGCCAACCGCGAACTACTTTCCCATTTTTAATGAGCTGATTCATCACATCCAATGCTTGATTGATTGGTGTCGCAAGGCCAATACCTTCGGACCCCCCACTACTGGAAATGATGGCGGTATTAATACCGACTAATTGACCTTTGGCGGTAACTAAAGCGCCCCCCGAATTTCCCAGGTTAATATCAGCATCGGTTTGAATAAAGTCATCAAAGAATGAAATTCCGCGTCGTTTTCTACTAACCGCACTGACAATACCCTGTGTCACTGTTTGACCAAAGTTATACGGGTTACCTATGGCGAGGACGATATCCCCAACTTTTAAGCTGGATGAGTCACCTATGGGAATCATCGGCAGGTTTTGTAATGAAATATTAATCACAGCCAAGTCGGTGTCTGTGTCAAGACCAATGAGTTCCGCCTGACTCTGGCGGCCATCATTCAAGGTGATGCGAATGTCATTAGCATCTTGTAATACATGAGCATTGGTCAAGATGTAACCAGCAGTATTCATTATGACGCCCGATCCGATAGAGCTATCACGACGTTGTTTTGGTTTAGTAGGTGCATCTCCAAAGAAACGGCGGAATAAAGGGTCTTGAAACAGGGGATGGACTCTTTCCTGATATACTTTGCTGGCATAGACATTAACCACAGCCGGAGCGGTAGAGGTTACGGCATCATTAAAAGAGTATTGGCTTGTTTCGGGTGATAAAAAGGGAATATTTGATCGTAAATCATCCGAAAGTATGATCAAAAACACGAATGCAGCAGCAAGTCCGTATGCAGAATATTGCAACATGAACATCAATGTCTTGTTAATTTTCACGGTGATCAGAATAAATTTTATTTAGAGATTATTGATATTATGGATAATCATGTGTTTATCCAATAATCAGTTTAATTTATCATATAACATTTGCGATTAATTATACTGATATTCATTTTGTCAGATATGTAAGGGGAAACAATGGACAATAGTAATGTCGACAAGGGTCGACGAAGATTTTTGACTGCCGCCGCGACTGTGGTTGGTGGGGCAGGTGCAGCCGCTGGTGCTGTGCCATTCATTGCAACCATGACACCGAGTGAAAAAACCAAGGCAATTGGTGCGCCGGTTGAGGTTGATATCAGTAAATTACAGCCTGGAGAACGCATGATCGAGAAATGGCAGGGTAAGCCAGTCTGGATCCTACGACGCACACAAGAGATGCTTGATGATATTGCTGCACAAAATGAGGCCGTCAGTGATCCGGCATCGGAAGCAAGCTCACAGCCTGCATATGCCACGAATGAGTATCGTGCGCGTGAGGATGAATACCTTGTTGTCATTGGGATTTGCACACATTTAGGTTGTTCACCCAGTTTCATTCTAAAAGACGGTGATAATAGTCCTGTTGTCGACTGGAAAGGGGGCTTTTTCTGTCCCTGTCACGGTTCACGCTTTGATTTGGCTGGCCGCGTCTTTAAGGGCGTTCCAGCACCAACTAATCTAGTTATCCCTCCCTATAAATTTATTTCACCGGGCCAGTTGCTTATCGGTGATGACAGTGAGGCTGCGTAATGGCCAATATTGAAAAAAATATCATTGATGGTTTAACTGGACTGCGTGATTGGGTCGATGACCGTTTTCCATTGATGCAGAATTGGAATGAGCATCTAGCTAAATATTATGCGCCAAAGAACTTCAATTTTTGGTACTACTTTGGTGGATTCGCGCTACTTGTTTTTGCCATCCAGATCTTGACCGGAATTTGGTTGACGATGAATTATAAACCGTCAGCTGCGGAAGCGTTTGCTTCTGTTGAATACATAATGCGTGATGTCAGTTGGGGCTGGCTGATTCGATATATGCATTCGACGGGTGCTTCAGCATTTTTCATCGTTATCTATCTGCATATGTTCCGTGCCTTATTGTATGGGTCCTATAAAAAACCACGCGAACTATTGTGGTTGTCAGGCATGGGACTCTACCTAGTGCTCATGGCTGAGGCATTTTTTGGCTATTTGCTACCTTGGGGGCAGATGTCCTATTGGGGAGCACAGGTGATTATCTCCTTGTTTGGTGCATTGCCGTTTATTGGCGATACTCTCTCTCTCTGGATACGTGGCGATTTTGTGGTTTCTGATGTCACCTTAAATCGTTTCTTTTCATTACATGTAATCGCCTTCCCGCTACTCATCTTTGGACTAATTGGTGCTCATATCCTTGCCTTGCATGAGGTCGGTTCTAATAATCCTGACGGTGTAGAGATTAAAAAGAATAAAAATGCAGAAGGCATACCTGTGGATGGCATTCCCTTCCATCCCTACTACACAGTGAAAGATATCTTTGGTGCAACCGTATTTCTTATCTTCTTCTTTGGTGTTGTCTTCTTTGTGCCAGAGATGAACGGTTATTTTCTGGAACACGCCAATTTTATCCCTGCGAATCCACTTAAAACGCCTGAGCATATCGCGCCAGTGTGGTACTTCACCCCGTTCTATGCGATTTTACGCGCGGTACCGGATCAACTTGGTGGTGTAATAGCGATGGGCTTGGCAACCAATATATTTCTCTTATTGCCTTGGCTAGATAGAAGCCCGGTGAAATCGACGCGTTATCGTGGCTGGAACTTTCGTTGTGCGCTGACCCTGTTTGTCATCAGTTTCTTTGTGTTAGGTTGGTTAGGCATGCAGCCGGTAACGCCATTGTTTACCTGGATGGCGCGTTTCTTCTCACTCGTTTATTTTGCATTCTTTTTATTAATGCCATTTTACACTGCTATCGACAACGACAAGTCGGTACCAGACAGGGTGAAAGACTAATGCCAAGCTATAAACAACTAAGTAAGTTAACGTTCATCCTGTTGATGGCGATCTCAGCAAGTGTTTCGGCTGCAGGCGGCGCAAAATTAATGCATATGGAGGTCGATCTCTCTAATCAAGAGTCACTGCAACGTGGTGCAAAGACTTTCGTCAATTATTGCCTAAGCTGTCATGCCGCGGCCTATATGCGTTATAACCGCATGGGTCAGGATCTGGGTATCAGTGAAGATGTTCTTAAGGCCAACTTTATGTTCGGTACAGACAAAGTGGGCGATACCATGAATATTGCAATGAGCGATGCAGATTCGCTGCGGTTTTTTGGTGTTTCTCCACCGGATTTATCGGTAATTGCACGTGCTCGTGGGGCAGATTGGCTCTATAGCTATTTCAAAACATTCTATGTGGATAAATCGCGCCCATTTGGGGTTAATAACCTGACGTTCAAAGATGTCGGTATGCCGCATGTACTTTGGGAGCTACAAGGCGCACAGCGTTTGGCACAAAGGGAATCGAAGGATGGGGAACATCACTCACCAACTTTTGACGATCTGGAAATTATCACACCAGGGACACAGAGCGAAGAAGAGTACGATCGAACCATACAAGATTTAGTCAATTTTATGGTCTATCTGGGTGAACCCATCAAGCTGAAACGAGGCAAGATTGGCGTCTGGGTACTAATGTATCTATTTGTTTTTATGATAGTTGCCTACATGCTGAAGAAGGAATATTGGCGTGACATTCATTAGAATCAGTTGTCTCAATTAAAGCAGTAAATCGTTTGCCGGGTGCTAAAATGCACCCGGCAACTCCTCAAAATCGATTTCGATACTCATAAGCCACAAAATTTCTGCTTAAACCTGCCCCAGAGCCCCATTATTTTTCGAATCTGGTGTATAATCCCGCGCTTTCGAATAAGGCTGGAGTGTAAATAGTATGGCAAGTGTCGCCAATCGTCGTTCATTAATGGTTTTATATTCAGACAGTATCAGTCCTATTGGGCATGCTGTACGTATCGTATTGGCAGAAAAAGATGTCAATGTAGAGATCAATTTCATTGATGATGACAATAGACCGGAAGAGTTGAACGAGCTAAACCCGTATAACTCAATATTGACACTGATAGATCGCGATCTGGTACTTTATGACGCGCATATCATCATGGAATATCTGGACGAACGCTTTCCACATCCACCACTAATGCCGGTTGATCCTGTCAATCGAGCAAGCAATCGCCAATTACGTTATCGCGTGATGCGCGATCTGTACTCAGTTGTTGCGGAATTGGATAGCGACAATGAAATCGCCGCAGCCAATGCCAAGAAAGTTTTACGCGACAACCTGACTTCAATTGCACCTGCGTTTTCACAAATGCCTTATTTCATGTCAGAAGAATATTCTTTGGTCGATTGTTGCATGGCGCCGTTGATGTTGCGATTAAACGAATACGGTATTAAGTTACCCATGTCGGGTAAGCCATTACAGCAATATGCTGATCGCCTATTTGAACGCGAGGCATTTAAAACCAGCTTGTCCGGAATCGAAAGCGAATATAACGATAGTGCAGCCTGATCTTTGTCAGTTTGTGGTTCAATCGGCTTAACTTGTAATGACTTCAAATCGACCGTACCTGTTACGCGCTCTATATGACTGGATATGCGATAACCACCTGACACCGTATCTATTAGTCGATGCGACAGGTGATGATCTCAATATCCCACATGAGTTTGTCGAAGACGGCAAGATCGTGTTGAACATCTCACCCAGTGCCGTGCGCGATCTGGATCTCAGTAATGATTACATCAACTTCAAGGCACGCTTCTCCGGAAAAAGTATGAATGTTTATTTTCCGAATGAATCAGTGCAGGCGATCTATGCCAAGGAAAATGGAAGAGGGATGATCTTTCCAGAAGAGGATCAGGAAGTCGCAAAGGGCGATGATTCTGATGCTGTTTCTAATTCTGAACCAGAGAAGGTGGTTGAGAAGAAAGAAGATAAGAAGAAGAAGGATCGATCGCATTTGAAGGTTATTAAATAACCTTTCTTCATTGTCTTTCCCGCGTTGGCGGGAACCCAGTCAAATAATTATCTTCATTATTCTTTTTGAAAATGGTTTCGCCTCATACGGCGAGTCACTTATCTTTGAGTGGTCAAAGAAAAGTAACCAAAAGAAAGACCACCCCAATGTCTTGCCCTGCGGGTACCATCAACATTCTTCTTGTTTAAAGGCACGCGTATAGGCGACGTCCCTGTCGCCAATACGCTCTCGCAACGTCCATGTTGCTCAACCATTAAACCAGAAGAATGCCTCGGCAAGTCATAAGGGGTTTTGTGAAACGTACCTAATAAGGAGTATCTAAATAGTCTTTATACATCATCTCTTTGAAGTAGATAGGTGTAACACGAATTCAGATAAGCCATGTCCGCTTTTCGTTATTGGTATAAATGTTAATATGCAGCTAACGACCCAAAGCAGAAGTTATATCTTCTTTTAACTATCCCTTAAAATATAGTTAGGCATACATATGGATAAACACGATGACAACAACTGGCTGTTGAAGCTGATATCCCTTGGTATTGGCGCATACTTCATTGTTGTGTTTCATATTAATGAAGGCTTTCCTCCATGCACCCCAATAGAGAACGATAACTGGGTGTTTTTATTCCTCGGAATTTTTCTCTTACTATTGCCTTTTGCCAAAAGGTTAAAGATTGGGCAGCTGTTCGAAATTGAAAGAGAAATAAAAACGGTACAGGAGACCGTTTCTGACTTTAAAGATGAAATGCGAAATACTGTTTCAGTGCTTAGTTCTTCAGTAAATACTATATCAACTGCCACAAATCAGGTAACTGTAAACATACCAAACGCCAATGACTTAAGAGAATCAAGTAGCAACATTAGTAGCTTAATTACAAATGCCGAAGTTAAGGAAGAAGAAATTAGAGATGAGCTAGTTCTGGATGACGAAGATACAATATTGTCACTAGCCAAGGTTCGAATTCGCCTTGAGCAAGTGTTACGTCAAATTTTAGGGAAGCGTCGGACATCATCTGGCATTGCGCAGAAAAATATAAAGTACATGTCAGTACTAAAGCTTTTTGATGATGTGGCGAAAGATAATAAAGCAATTATGCCAGCACGTGGCCCCTTAAAGGAAGTAATTCAAGTCTGTAATGCTGCTGTACATGGGCAGCGCATACCATATGAGGAAGCTTCGGCCGCAATAGATTTAGGCACAAATCTAATCGCTGCATTTGAAGAGTTAAATAAGGATGGACTCATTTAATGCCTAACAATGCGCTCGTTCGGATGCAAACTACGCTGTGCATCGTTTGCACCGCACAGCTTCGGCGTTATATTTCAAAGGAAAGGTATGTCAGTTAAGATAGTTTCTGGAGAAACCACCACAAATACATTTTGCTACATGTATGTGGGTGCTAAGCATATGTTAAAACAAGCTAACGAAAGTGAGGACGGGCAACTCTATAATATAATTAGCTGTATTACTTACTGCGCATTTACTTTAGAAGCCTATTTTAATCATTTAGGTAGCGAAAGAAATTCAGAATGGAATGAAATTGAACGAAATATACCTAAATCAAAAAAATATGAGTTGTTTTGTAAAAGTTTAGGGCTGAAATACGATTTATCTGAGAAACCATATAAGACAATGACAGAGGTTTTTTCTTATAGAGACCAAATGGCTCATGGTAAAACTACAATAGATATTATTGGGAAAAGTATTGAAGGTGACGTTGACGATCTCAATTCTTTTCCTGTAGGTCCCGATTGGAAAGAGTATTCAACTATTGATAATGCCAACGCTGCTTTGTCTGATATAAAATCAATTATTTTAGAACTCCATAACGCTGCAGGATTTACAAATGATCCTTTTTTGAGTTCAGGTATGGGCTTTTACAGGATAAATGAATAGTGAAATATAATTCAATCGTTAATGTCTGCTTCTGGCCGAATGGAGAGTTACAATGGAACTAATTCCAATATGACTTATACCCAAACTGGTTCCGCCAGACTTACCAATCTCGCCATTATTTTAGTTATGTGCGTCATATTGGCTGCTGCGGCTATGTTATTGCCGAAGGGTTTTAGCGATGACTTGTCAATAATAGGCAAAGGTTCGGTCGTTGTGGTGCTAACGCATGACAAGAATTCTGTGAATGGTATGGAAATGATGGATCTGCTCAATAAAGTCCGTTCAGATTATAAGGGGAAGGTCGATTTTTTGGCCGTTGATGTTAATACTCCGAAAGGACAGACTTTTATTCAGCAACAGAGTGTAAGAGCTATCGTTCTTGTCTTGTTTGGTCGAGATGGATCAAAACGCGATGTGATCGGTGGTGAAATCGGTGAACAGGAATTGCGTTCAGCGTTAGATGGTATTTTATCCAGCTGATTAATTTAACAATTAGGGACAGACCACGGTTTCATATAAATAGCATTATAAGGGAGTATAAATTTCACTGATGAATCGACTTATAAATATTTTATTTCTACTAGTGGCATTTTCTGTTCACGCAGAGATTCATGTATGGACGGATGAGAATGGGAAGAAGCATTTTACAGATAAACCTCCTATGGATATTGAAACTTCAATTGTGGAAGTTAAGGTCAATTCTTATGAAAGTCCGAATATAGAAAGCTACAGTGGTGCGCTAGCCAGTAAAGATAAAGTGGTAATGTATAGTGCAACCTGGTGTGGTTATTGTAAAAAAGCAAAAAAATACTTTAATTCAAATAATATCTCTTTTTCTGAATATGATGTTGAAAGTAGTTCTAAAGGAAAGCGTGATTATAAGCGCATGAAAGGACGAGGGGTTCCAATTATTTTAATTGGTGATAACCGGATGAATGGATTTTCGCAATCAAAATTTGAAAGTATTTATAAGAAATAGACTAAGAATCGATTGAGTTATTTTATTTCAAATCACCAACGATATTAATCGTTCCTACCATCCCTTGTCCTTCGTGACCTTTTTTCTGGCAGTAGAGTTTTAGATTTTTTCCTTTTGTCATTGGCAAGAAGAACCATTCTACTGATGCGCCGGGTTTTAATTCTATGCCATTCGTTGCACCGTGGATTTCTGCGACGGTCTTGCCATCTTTATCCATGACTTCGACTTTGCGAGTAAAGATGTGTGTGGCGAAGGCGTCTGAGTTGAAATAGTGTTCATCTGGGCTGGGGTTGTCTAGAACCAGTTTGTAATATTTTCCGCGTTCGAATGTGACTGTATCCGGGACGAATACCATCTGGTTATCTTTTGTACCAAGGCTCATTTTAACTTCGATTGTCTTTCCGCCATGTTTTTTGTCTGCGTAAGCAAGTGATGAGAATAAAACTAACGATAACATTATGAAGATAATTCTTTTCATGGTTGCCTCAGGCTGTCTATTTATAGGTGTTTTCGAGTCAGTATACAGTAAGTAGATAGGTTTTCTGATTGATAGTAAATATCTATCAATTTAATGAGAACATACAATTTCACATATGATAGGCGTATTCCTATACTGTTTAATAAGGCCAAGCGCACAGGGTTTTGAGGTGTTTGTTAGCCTCTAAATCTTTTATATGAATTTTAAAATTATTATTAATATTTCAGGAGAATTGGTTATGAATAAATTAGTAGCAAGTCTAGTTATCGTTTTGTTCGGTGCAATGCCGGTAATGGCAGATGAATATCCGACTGACGAAACAGTGCGTTATGCTTTGAACTGCATGGCAGAAATGGGTGGGCAGACGGATGAGAATCTTTATACCTGTACATGTCGATATGATGCTATTAGGGCGAGTATGACTTATAGCGATTACGAAGAAGGTTTTACCTTTGAAAGAAATAGGAAAATGCCCGGAGAGAAAGGTTCGTCTTTTAGAGATAATAAACGCGGCGAAAGGCTTTATGAAGAGTTATTAGCAGTAAGAGAAAAGGCAGGCTCGAGCTGTATCGTTGTTAAACATGTCAAATTGATTAAACCAACGAGCTAGTTTTATTGCCATATGACTGGTGGGGCACATGTCGCCCCACTGTTTCAGCAAAGATAATTCTATGCAGCATCAGAGTGATGCTGCTCAATCTTACGAAGTATGGGTGCAATTTTCTTTTCTTCATTATAAAGATCATGTGCTTCTTGCATGCGTAGCCAGACATCCGGCCCATTGCCAATAAACTTGCCGATCCTGAGAGCTAGATTAGGAGTGATTGATTTTTTTTCAGAGATTACTCCGTGCAGTGTTTGTCGTGATATGTGAAGTTCTTTCGCTAGTTTAGAGATCGACATATCCAGTTCTGGAAGAATATCTTCACGGATAATTGCGCCCGGATGTGTTGGTTGTCTTTTCATTTTCATCATCTCATAAATTTAATGATAGTCTTCGAAGTCCACATTAATTGCATTACGCCCTTCCCATCCAAAAGTAATGCAATAATTACCATTTACATGAACACTATAACGCTCCGGTTTTCCTGTAAGAGAATGAAAATCAAAACCGGGAATGTCCATTTCTTCTGGTTTGGTAGCAAACTCAAGTGAATCAAGCCTGCGTACAGCACGATTTTGATATTTCTTACCTATCTTGCTGGAACGACCGGTATTAAATAACTCCTGCAGTCCTTTGTGGCTGAAGTTTTTAATCATAATTAAGTGTAAACAATAAGTTTACATGTGTCAATTGATGGTTGACAGTCTTATCTGCGAGGAACTACTACTGAGCGATAACCAATCGTACTGCTTGTAGTTCGTATTTCGCATTACTAATAACTTCGGTGCAGGCGTGAAGTTGTTCTTCCATGAATTCTATTTCTTCTTGTCGGATTGTTTTATTTTTCTTTTGTAGTTGTTTCAGGCGTTCTATTTCTCCGCCAAGTAATGTGTCGACGCGTTGTTGTGCATCTTTTCGGACTTCGGGTACTTTTGAATCTGTGAATTTCATGGCGAAGTCGATCATGGTTTCTATTTCAGGTTTGATCTGTTTAATGATCGCGTGTGCGGTTTGGCGTTCGATCTTTTGGCAGAGTGTGTTAAGTTTGTCGTGGCTTAATAGTTTTGCGTAGTTCTTTCTGTCATTACTGATCAATGTACGTAGCGGCGTGATCGGTAGGTAACGATCGACTTGTAGTTGTTTTGGTGCGATGGCGCTGATGCTGGAGAAGGTTTCTAGCATGATGGTTCCGGGTTCGATGCCTTCCATTTCTATACTGGTGATATAGGTATTGCCGATTTCACTGGTTAATACCATTTCGATGGCTTCGGCGACCATGGGGTGTTCCCAACTGACGAAGGACAAGTCTTCGCGGCTGAGTGCCTTGTCACGATCGAAGGTAACGGTGATGCTTTCGTCGCTGAGACCGGGGAAGTAACCGGTGCGCATGTGATCGCTAGGATGGAGTATCCAGGTGTTTTCCGAATGTTCTTCATGGTCAACGCCATAGGCGTCGAACATGTTTTCCATATAGTCCATCAAGACTTTTGGGTTCTCTTCTTCACTAATTGACTCAATGATTTCTTCAGCGATGTCTTTGCGACAGGAATTCAATTCAACGAGTCTATCTCTACCGTCGTGCATGGCTTGTTTTACGTCATCAGTGTGTATTTTGGTCTCGTCTATTAGTGTTGTGATATCGGTGCAGGGTTTATCTAAAGCCGCGTTGAGTGGTTCTTCAAATTTCTCATAGATGGAATACGCCGCGGCACAACTTTCAATAAAGATATTGAGACCATTGTTATACCAATTAAAGAGAACCTCTTGTGCTGATTGTTTAATAAAGGGTACATGGATATTGATGGTTTCAGTCTGGCCAATACGATCCAGTCGGCCAATACGCTGCTCTAATAGATCCGGGTTCAATGGTAGATCGAATAATACGAGGTGATGGGCGAACTGGAAATTACGGCCTTCACTACCGATTTCAGAACAGACCAGTATCTGTGCGCCACCTTCGGTATCGGCGAAGTAAGCCGCTGCTCGGTCACGTTCAATAATGCTGAGCCCTTCGTAAAATGCCGCACAGCGAATGCCCATCTTGAGTTGCAAATATTTCTCTAAGCTCGTTGCTGTCTCTGCATTAGCGCAGATGACCAATACCTTTTCAGATTTTAAGTTAGTTAACAGGGAGATTAAGTGCTGAACGCGTGGGTCTTGTTTTAACCAGTCTTCGCCCTGAGTTTCCATTTCAGGAAACAGTGTTTGTTTACCAGATAATGATGCGTAGATTTCAGGGTAAGCCAGCGGCATGGCATGCAACTTTCTTTCTGGAAAGCCTTTTATCGCCTCGCGCGTATTGCGTAAGAACACACGACCAGTGCCATGACGGTCGAGGAGTTTGCTGACGATCTTTTCCCGCTCTTCGATATCAGGGTTGTTATCGTTTGGTGCTTCATCATCTAGGTATGTTTTTAATAAAGCTAGAATGTCATCGCCTAGAGGTTCGTCTTGCTGATCGAGCAAGACCTTTACGGTATCACTCAATTGTTGATAACCTTGTTCTTCCTGCATGAAACTATCGAGGTCATGAAATCGCGCGGGATCGAGTAGGCGTAGACGTGCAAAATGACTCGCAGCACCGACTTGTTCAGGTGTTGCGGTAAGTAATAATAAGCCACGGCATTGTTCGGCTAAGGCTTCTATACAGCGATAATCGTGACCCTCATCGCCTTCATCCCAATGCAAGTGGTGTGCTTCATCCACTACGACCATGTCCCAGTCTGCGCTTAGCGCATCTTTGAATAGGCTTGGATCACTGGTCAGGTTATCGAGACTACAGATAATTAATTGTTCACTTTCAAACGGATTGCCTTCTTCTTCACGCAAAGCAAGTAAGCGGTCGGCATTAAACAAGGCAAAGCGCAGGTTAAAGCGACGTAGCATTTCGACTAACCATTGATGTGTCAGGGTATTTGGCACTACGATTAGAACGCGATTTGCCAGACCCGTATGCAGTTGATAATGCAGGATCATCCCGGCTTCTATGGTCTTGCCGAGGCCAACTTCATCGGCTAGTAAGACACGTGGCGCAAAACGTTTAGCGACTTCGTGTGCGATATAGGTTTGATGCGGTAATAGATTTGTACGCGATCCTAGTAGTCCTTTGGCGGGGGATTGCTGGAGTCGGTTTAACAGCAATAATGTCTCACAGCGTAGCTGGTAGGCCTTTATATTATCGAGCTGGCCGCTAGTCAGGCGTTGTTTGGGAGAGGTCAGTTCAACAAAGCTGTTTAAATCGAGCTCATCTATCTTATGTTGTTCACCTTCTGCATCTCTGGCGTGATAAATCAGTCGTCCTTGATGAGGTTCCGTTTTGAGAACCTGAAAGGTGCGGTCATCTTGCGTATGGATAGTTTCGCCGGGTTTGTGCTCGATTCGAGTAAGTGGTGCAGTTTGCACGGCATAAAGTCGCTCCTCGCCGACGGCAGGAAAGCTAATAGTGATATGACGACCTTCAATTCCAACAATGATGCCTAAACCAAGCTCTGTTTCAGTGTGACTGACCCAGCGTTGACCAATTACGAATTCTGACACATTTACTACCTATAATTTATTACTACAAATGGGGGCGAATATTATCAGGCGTCGTTGCTTTTGGGTAATATAATGCAAGTTTATATAATCGTAATAAAAACGAATTATGACCCTACTCGAAAAAATATATGATTTGTTGCCAGAACAAAGTCAGGTTCTGCGTTCCGAAATCGTTGATGATCTATTAATTGAGGTGCGTGAGTTCGAAAACTACCGTTGGTTGCAGATTGGTGGTGACTCAATTCAGGGCTTGATGGATGTGAGTTCACCTAGCCAAATATTATTGCCCAACATACAGGCTTTAATGGCAACGTTATTGTTTTGCCCAGAACCAAAGCAATTATTAAACTTGGGTTTTGGTTGCGGTTCAATAGAACGATTTTGCATTGAAAGGTTCTCTGACTTAGAGATAACATCGCTAGAGACATCTGAATCAGTAATTAAATTGGCCAAGGAATTTTTCTTTATAGGTGAGGGGTGTCAAATTATAAATACCTCTGCAGAAGTATTTTTTGCCAATGAAAGTAAAACTTACGATATTATTTTGTGTGACATCTTCAATGATGAAGAACATCCCGCCTGTTTATACGACGACAGTTTTTATAATAACCTGGTTAACTGTCTTGAAGATAACGGTGTCTTGGCCATCAATCTATTACCAGAATCTGAAGATGATGTACTCGATATCTTATTACCGATGAAAAATTATTTTGATAATATTTCTCTGCTAGAAGTGCCTAATCATTTCAACGCAATACTCTATGCATCGAATTTTAAATTGCCTGAAACAACAGAATTGGAAACCCTTGCGAATAAATGCCTCAAACAAACAGGTCTTGATTTAAGCGATCTACCGAAAAGATTAAATAGGTTGATGGAGATGATGTCGGCTTAGGTCATCTTGCCCTTAGTCTAAAACAGGTATAACACAACTCACGCTCTCTGGTGCCAGACATTTCTGTGCGTTACATGCCTGTAATCCCAGCTTTAGCTTTAATAAGTTTTTAGGGAAGGTAAGTTCATTATTTTCATTCGATAAATCTGCAATGATCTGAATCGTCCCTTCAAAAACATCAACGGGTTCCGTTTGAAAGCCAAGTGTTTTAGTAATGTATGCGGGATATAAAATATGATCGATTTTCCATCCCTCAATGGCTTGTACTGAGACAGGGACATCAAGGTTAAAGCTGTCTTTTATTTGATTGAGGTGCCATTTTTCAGCAATTGCAATAATGATTAATAACTTATAATCCCCCTTAATTTTTTTACATGCCGCTGAAATATAGACATTTCCATCGGCACACCATTGTTGATGAGATTGTTCACCAACAAACATCTCCAGCATGCCACACATAAGATAACTACAAATATACGGTCGTTGAGTGATGTCATGCGAATAGGCCATGATTAATTGTTGAGCTATGGATTGATATCGTTTCTCCCCAGTTCGCCTTACCAATCTTTGTAACGTTCTTAATGCAACGGAATTACCGGAAGAGGTAGCATTGTCATTGATTTCTTTTGGTGCTGCGGGTAATAAATTATCTTTACTTTGATTGCTCATGAAGAACCCACCATTTTCTTTATCCCAGAAAGACTCGATCATTACATCAGACAGTGTCACAGCATGATCTAGCCATTGTCTGTCTTGAGTGGCATCGTAGATCTGTAATAACGCTTCGGCTAAATAGGCATAGTCTTCCTGTAAGGCAGGGATAGATGCTTGCCCCGCTAGGCTGGATCGACTTAGTTGACCATCTTCAGTTTTATTTATCTGTAAAAGTGCGTTAGCAGCCCTGATCGCGATATCGATATAGTCTTTTCTATTTAGTTGTTGTCCGACATAGGCGAATGATTTAATCATCATCGCGTTCCAGGCTGTAATGGCCTTATCATCGCGCAGTGGTGGTATACGTTTCTCTCTTGCTTCCCACAAGGTCTTTTTGCTAGCTGCTAGTCGAACGACCAATTCGTCATAATCGACGTTATTTTCATTGGCATAGTCTTCTAAAGGTTGGTTTAAATTAAGAATATTTTTACCTTCAAAATTACCCGCTGCTGTCACTTGGTACAGCTTGATGAAATCTTCAGCATCTTCTTTTAGTAAACCTTCAATTTCTTCTTGATCCCAAATAAAGAACAGACCTTCTTCGCCTTCACTATCAGCATCAGTAGCGGAATAGAAGCTTCCGTCTTTATTAGTCATCTCATGACTAACATAATCTAATGTTTCACAGGCAACGCGTTTGAAATCTTTCGCACCAGTTATCGTGTAGGCTTGGGTAAAGACATAAGACAGGTTGGCTTGGTTGTAGAGCATCTTTTCGAAGTGTGGAATCAACCAATTTTGGTCTGTTGCATAACGATGAAAGCCCCCAGCGATTTGATCATAAATACCCCCACAACTCTGAATGTGTAGCGTTTTAAAAACGGCATTCAATTCATCTTCTTTACCAGACAGGATGGCGTATTCAAGTAAGAAATAAAGATAAGGCTCATTCGGAAATTTGGGTGCTTGGCCGAAGCCACCATTAGTTTCATCATAGTGATTTATGATCGACTGTGCGGTGACGTCAATGACATTAGGTCCAATCTCATTAAGTGAACGTTTGGTTTGCATTGCGCCAGCGACTTGCGCGGTTATTGAATCGGCCTGTTCTAGAATTTCAGCAGACTGCTTATTCCAGAGCTCATCGACACGACTCATTAAGGTAATAAACTGAGCCGGTTGATAGTAAGTACCACCAAAAAAAGGCTTTCTCTCAGGCGTTAAGAAACTGCTCATAGGCCAGCCACCATGTCCCTGCATCAACATTACCGCAGTCATGTAGTAGGTATCAACATCGGGATGGCACTCTCGATCAACCTTGATGCAGATAAAAAAATCATTCATGTGTTTGGCAACTTCTTCATTATCAAAACTTTCTTCTTCCATGACATGACACCAATGACAGGTTGAATAGCCGATTGATAAAAATACAGGCTTATTTTCAGCTTTGGCTTTTGCAAATGCCTCATCACCCCAGGAAAACCAGTCAACAGGGTTATGCGCATGTTGTAATAGGTAGGGCGAATCCTCACGTATCAGGCGATTGATATAAACAGGTTGATTTTTGTCATCCAGATAGCGTGTACGCGCTTGATAGTTTTCTCCCTTATCATTGAATGCTGACTTTAAGGAATTTTTTAATTCTTCAGGATATTTGAACATTTTATTTACTAATTATATTAAATGAAAATAATGGAGATACTTTACTCTTTGTCCTATAGCGTTAACACTTAAAGATTATCAAATTAAAAATCTGAATACGAGAAAATGAAAAAATTACATATAGCAATATCTACCGATAATATTGAGGCAACTGTCACGGACTATAATGTTCGTTTATCAGCCGAGCCTGATTTACACATAACAGGGCAATATGCTTTATGGCGAACTGAGATACTTAATCTTTCTATTCGGCATGATTCTAAATGTTCATCAGGTAATTTGAGGCATTTTGGATGGGAAGATTCTGATGCGACTGAATTCACTCAGGACATAGATGTGAATGACATCGTTTGGGAAAAATTTAATGCACAAAATCAGGCCGATGAAATTAATGTTCTATGGCCTGATGCTGATTATTCTCCGAAAAGCTAATATTCATCATGATTGAAATTATTCAGACAGACATTACTACCTTAGAAATCGATGCAATCGTCAATGCCGCGAATACCTCATTACTCGGTGGAGGCGGTGTCGATGGTGCGGTTCATCGTGCTGCGGGTCCTGAGTTGTTAACGTTTAATAAAACACTCGGTGGTTGTGAAGTAGGGCAAGTAAAATTGGCGCCGGGTTTTAATTTAGCGGCAGATTGGATAATTCATACTGTTGGACCAGTATGGCAAGGTGGTACACGAGGTGAAACTGAACTGCTTCGTTCTTGTTACATAAACTCACTAGAACTTGCTGTCAGCAAAAGTTATAGAGAGATTGCCTTTCCTGCGATTAGTACTGGTATCTATGGGTTTCCAATAGAACCGGCGACAAATATTGCATTAACTGCGATGAAAAAATATGAACACACATTCACGCGCATTATTGCCTGTTGTTTTTCTGAAGCAGATCGAGGTGTATACCAGGCGCTCTTAGATTAAAGACTAGTCTGTGTACTGAAACAGTTTTACAACTTTCTGAACGCCACCTGTTTGTCTCGCAATGTCGGTTGCTACTTCTGACTCAGCGCGACTGACAATACCCATCAGATACACAACCCCTTTTTCAGTGACTACTTTTATTTCAATGCCAGTCAGCTCTTTATTGGCAAACATCTGTGTTTTTACTTTGGTCGTAATATAGGAGTCACTGGTTCTTGCCACCATTGAACTTGGAGCGGCAATGGTGATTTCGTTATAGACATGAGTAACCTTGTCGACTGATTTAACTAACTCTAATGCCTTTTGGCGCATGGCATCAGTCGGTGTTTCACCTGTGAGTAATACTACGGTGTTATAACTGATTACATTCCAGTGTGCTTGTTCATTTAGCTCAGGATTACTTTTGAGGGCTTGGCCTGCCTTTACTTCGATTGTTTGATCTTCAAGCTGGGTGCCAGGTGTTCTTCTATCAACGGCTACTGTCGCTGCCGTTGCTGCGCCACCGACTGCGACAAGTGCACAGCCCGAGATATAAGGCATTAAACAAAGTAGGATTAATAATTGTAGTAACTTAGTGTGTTTCATATTATCCGTCCTGTCCAAGTAATTGTAGGTCCACGAGATCACAAAGCGAATGGATAACCATTATATGAACTTCCTGTATTCGCGCTGTGGACCAGGTTGGTACACGTATTTCAAAATCATTGTCGTTCATCAAATCAGCTATTTGTCCACCTTCTCTACCAGTCAGAGCAATAACGACCATGTTTCTGTCATGGGCGGCATCGATAGCGTGAACGATATTGTGTGATTCACCGCTGGTACTGATAGCAAGCAGCACATCATTCTCTTGTCCGAGAGCTCGAATTTGTTTTGAATAGATTTCAGCAAATTGATAGTCGTTTGCAATAGACGTTAGGGTTGAAGAGTCTGTGGTTAGCGCGATTGCGGGTAAGCCAGGGCGTTCCATTTCAAAGCGATTCAGCATCTCTGCGGAAAAATGTTGTGCGTCAGCAGCAGAACCGCCATTACCACAGGCCATGATCTTGTGATCATTTAACAGGGCATCTGCGATGGCTGCCGCGGCATCAGCAATAACAGGCGCCAGTGTACCTGCAGCATCAGTTTTTACCTGAATGCTTTCATTAAAGTTGTTTATTACGCGTTGAATGGCATCCATTGGAGTTAATTCGTTATCTAAAAATCGTCGTCATTATGCCTGAAATGCATTTTTAATCCACTCGATTACCGGCTTATTAAGTTCACCAGTAATGGCGATGACATCATAGCGACATTGATAAGATCGGTAGTTTTTATGTTTGGATAAATAGTATTCACTGCTGATAATAATTTTTCGACACTTATGTTGATCAATTGTTTCAACAACAGCTAGATATTGCTCATTTTTCCGATAGCGCACTTCTATGAAGCTAAGTATTTCCTTATCAAGGGCAATCAGATCAACCTCGCCAAAGCGACAATGAAAATTCCGGTCAACCAATTTCAGACCTTGATTGCTCAGGTATTGTGCTGCAATGTCTTCAGCAATTTTACCAGCATGATTAGCCGGCGTTGATTTAATTATCATCCATGATTTTGCGTTTTTTAATTCAACAAGACAGGCTTCCCTTCAACAAATTGAGCGCGGCGTAATTTACGTTTGACAATATTATCTGGCGTAATACTCAGGTCGCCTGTTTCTCCACTCAGGAAAGTATTTTTTTCTGCACTCAGGCGACCAATTTCAGGGATTAAATGATAAGCATCTATGCCGAGTGCATAGAGACGTCTGTACTTGGACCTTTCCTGTGCCCAATTCCGATTGAGGGCATCCTGAATAATCGAAAGTTGGCGTGATGTATCCAATATCCAGGGCATATCAATAAACATCACATCATTCAAATCGATATCTCTGGCCTCATCAAAAATACCTGTGAAGATATGCGAGGTCGAATAGACGGGTAAATCACCAGCGCGATGAAATCGAAATTGTGGGAACAATTGATGGGCATCACCGGGCACCGCCGCAGTGAATATAAAATCCGCATCTTCTCGGCGCCGCTCAACATTATTAATCTTTATATTGAGCTTATTACGCAGATCTCGACCACGTTTTTCACTGCTATCAATATTTAACAGCGATTTAACTGGTGAGCCAAAGTCTTTTGAATTGCTTTGAAAAACAGCACGTTCCAAAACGCCACCACCGAGCTCAATCCAACGTGACATGAATGCTTCAGCAATACGGTCGCCCCAAGGATTGCCAGGGGTCATTACTAATGCCAGTCGGTGGCCATCTGACATAGCAATTTCAGCAACTTGAGCAGCTTCATCTTCGGGTGACAGGCCGAACTGTATTAGTTTGTCATTAGTCTGTTCTATATTAAGTTCTTGACGATTAAGCGCCAGAACCTGAATGGGAAGCTCACCTTGGTTGGCCAATTGATTGATGGCTTCTTTTTCTAATGGTCCGACGACATAATCCACACCATCGTTAACGGCTTGCTGATAAACGTCAATAATATTCAGGGAGTTTGCGTCATAGATTTCAATATCTGATTTTTCTTGCCCATCCATATACCAGGCCGCTAAAAATCCGTCGCGTATTGCTGTTGATGATTTTTGAAATTTGCCGGATAAAGGTAATAGCAATCCAATTTTTGCTGGTCGATTAACGAATTGTCTGCTCTTGCCAACCAATTCTTGTGCGATAGAAGAATATGCCGGATGTCCAGGATAGCGCTGCACCCAGCCGTCTATGGCATTGTTTAATCTGGATGGTTGATACCGATAGGTTTGGTAGAGTGACGCCAATTCAAACCAGCTGGTTAATTCGTCTGGAGCTGCAATCCTTAAATCATCAATATCTGCTGCAGGTATAGCTTCAAGTACTTTCCAAAGTGACCGATTATTTTGGTCGATTTCGGTAGGTGTATTCAGGTAATTTGATAAAAGTAAGCGTTCTGATGCAGCCTTGAGGTAATCCCCGTGAGCGAGATAAGCCTTGGCGCGGATATCATGAAAAGTCACTCTCAGGTTTTGTGGGATATTCGGCTCAGATAATTCATTAAGCAGACTCAATGCCTTGCCCGGTTGGCCAAATTCCAATTCGAGGCGGGCACTTAAGATCTTCATTCTAATATTCTGTAATGAGTCATTATCCGCAACAGTTGTGTCACTTAGGGTCTTTTGAGCCGCACCATAATCGCCGGCTTCGACATAAGCCGCTGCCGCCTTCAAGCGATAGATCGTTGAATTCTGCTTATCTTTTGTTGCTAGACCCAGGTATTCAAGTGCAGCAGCAGAATAATCTCCTGATTGCATCAAAGTTCGGGCATTTTCTTCAGGATCGACCTGAGCCTGAGGTGTTGATTCCTTGGTAGGCCCGCAGGCTGTAAGTAAGCAAAGTGAAAAAAGTAAAATTATTAATAACCGCATACGTTATATTGTACATTGCAGTGATAATTTCGACACCCAAATTAAATAGTCATTCAGGAGCATTAGATTGGCGGGAAATCTTTATATAGTCGCAACACCTATCGGTAATTTAGGTGATATTTCTGAACGCGCGCTAGAAGTACTAAAACAAGTTGATTTAATCGCGGCGGAAGACACTCGTCATAGTAAGACTTTATTAGATCGGTTCGGCATCAAGACCAAAGTAAAGGCCTATCATGAACACAATGAAGAACAGTTCACCGCACAGTTAATTCAACAGATTGTCGATGGAGAATCTATCGCATTAATTTCAGATGCAGGCACTCCGTTAATTAATGATCCCGGCTATAAGTTGGTCACTGCAGCACATGACAATGGCATAAAGGTCATTCCGATCCCGGGACCTTCGGCAGTTATTACTGCTTTATCTGCCTCCGGCTTACCAACCAGTAAATTTATCTTTGAAGGTTACTTGCCAGCGAAGACAGAGGCGCGGAAAAAATGTTTACAGCAATTGATATCAGAGTCACGAACACTGGTCTTCTACGAAGCACCACATCGCATACGCGAGTCGATACAAGATATACAAGAAGTCTTTGGCTCTGAAAGACGAGCCACTGTTGCCCGCGAACTTACCAAGCAGTATGAACAAATTGTGCGTGATAGCTTATTCATAGTTAACGAAAAATTGATAAACGAAGAAATAAAAATAAAAGGTGAATTCGTTATTATTGTTGAAGGTGCTCAAGAGATATCTGTCTCCGATGCTGAAGTGCTACGCATCAACCAAATACTTTCCGAAAAACTCCCACCAAAAGAGGCAGCAGGGTTAACCTCAAAGATAACCGGCAAGAAAAAGAATGAGGTCTATCAAATGGCACTAGAATCGAATGAAAAATAGACTCAAAAGCTAAGTGGACTTGTACAATTTAAATAATGTCCGTTTTTCTAACTTTCGTAGCATGATATTATGCGGCTATACGATATCAATTCACAATAATAGTAATGGATAAATAACTTAAAATGAACACGACAACATTATTAGAAGAAGAGTTTCACCATGATGGTAAAGGGCCAGGGTTAGAACGCGTTATTTGGTCGCATGGTGGCGTCATATTAAAAGGTTTTGAATATTTGAATCCTGAGGATGAAGATAATGAAGACAATATTAAGCATCTGAAACTCATCAATGTTGAGGCATTCTCGATGACGACTGAAGAAGTGCATGGGAATGTTTTGATGACGGAAGATTCGGTTGCTGCAATATTTAAAATTGATGATTCAGATTGGATGAAGCAGTTTAAGCCAGAGCACCTAGATAATTGTAGCCACTATCAATTCATATTTCATAGTGAAATATATGATGTGATATGTCACGAGATAAAAGTGGGTGAAGGGCGATTGTTAAGTGATATGCAGACTGTTGAGGATAATAATGCAAGGCCGCTTCCTGAGTAGTTAATATTGCCCAGGTATTTATAATCTTTAATCTACCTCAATTAGGTTGGAAGCTTTTCTTTAAACAACAATTAAAGTCTGAAGAAAATGAGCAATGCTATCTTGCGCGAATCGCACAAATTCATCGTAGCCATTGCATTGTCTGGAGTAACAAAGGAATTGAAAGCTTTGAGATAGGCGTATTCAGTGATCCAAAGAACCTTGCTGTTGGTGACTGGATGTTGATACCGCAGGAAGGTGAACGCCCACTTCGAATATTGGACAGAGAAACGATCTTAATGCGTAAGGCTGCGGGCAAACGCACGCATGATCAAATCATTGCTGCAAATGTTGATACTCTATTTATCGTTACGTCTTGTGATCAAGATTTTAATGTTGCGCGCATTGAACGTTATTTAGCATTAGCGAACGAAGCGAAGATAAACCCGGTTATTGTCCTGACAAAAATGGATCTATCTAATGAGGTAGAATCATTTAAACAGGCGGCTAAAGCATTGCAAAATAATATTTGTGTTATCTGCGTGAATGCTAAAGACAATACCAGTCTTACTTCATTGAGAACCTTGTGCACAGAAGGACATACGATTGCGTTAGTGGGATCATCTGGTGTTGGCAAGTCCACATTGATTAATAGCCTGACTGATTCCGAGCAGTTAACAGCGGGTGTCAGTATCGAAGATGGAAAAGGTCAACACACGACGACGTCACGTTCATTACACTTATTGAATGACGGCGGGATACTTATCGATACACCGGGAATTAGAGAATTGCAGTTGAGCGATTGTGAAACCGGGATTGAAGATACTTTTGATGATGTCAGTCAGTTTCTCGGTTCTTGTAAATTTAGTAATTGCCAGCATCAAACAGAAAAGGGCTGTGCTATTAAGGACGCTTTAGAATCTGGCGAACTTGAAGTACGTCGTTGGGAAAGTTATCAGAAATTACAAGAAGAACAAAAACTACGCGATATACCAAAATACGAAAAAGGTCGGTCGCGTAAATCGTAATCGATAGATTATCAAGCCGTTTTATCTAGTGTGGCGTTAAGGTTTTTCTGAAGAATAATCCTTGCAAGTAAATCATCTGACCATAAACTAGCACCCAGAGTCGGCCAGGCAGTCGCTGTTGGATTTATTCTAATAGAGGAAAGTCCGGGCTCCATAGGGCGAGGTGCCAGATAACTTCTGGACGGCGTGAGCCGATGGAAAGTGCCACAGAAAATATACCGCCTGTTTCGATAGGTAAGGGTGAAATGGTGCGGTAAGAGCGCACCGCGCTGTTAGTAATATCAGTGGCAGGGTAAACCCCACCTGGAGCAAGACCAAATAGGGAAACGATGGTGCGGCCCGCACTGTTTCCGGGTAGGTTGCTTGAGGTGTCTGGCGACAGACATCCCAGATGAATGATTGCCCAAGACAGAACCCGGCTTATCGGCCGACTCTTTTTTATTTTTCCACATAGACTTAGATACGAGGTTTGATTATGAGCTGGACGGTTTATTTGTCAGGTGAGATCCATACTGATTGGCGTGAACAAATTATGAACGGTACTGATAAGTTAGGTTTAGATATTAGCTATACATCAGCCGTTACGAATCATGATGCGAGTGATGCCGCCGGCGATCACTTGGGTAATGAGGACAACAATTTTTGGCGCGATCATAAGTCAGCCAAGGTTAATGCCATACGTACTAAGAACTTAATCGAGATATGCGATATAGCGGTGATTCGTTTTGGTGATAAATACAAACAGTGGAATGCCGCGTTTGATGCGGGTTGTTGTGCCGCACTAGCAAAGCCCTATATCACGCTGCACGATGAATCGATTATTCACCCATTGAAAGAGGTTGATGCCGCAGCCATGGCTTGGGCGCAAACTCCGGAACAAGTTATAGAGACCTTGAAATATGTCATCAGTGCCTGATTCAAAACCTGAAGATGATGAAGTAAGAAAAGCGATTGATATTGTCAGCCAAGCCTTTACGGATAAGGATTATGGTACGGCCTTGACCTTATTGAAGCCGTTGGCCGATGCGGGAATAGGGGAAGCGCTGGGCATGTTGGGCTTGGCTTATAAGGTGGGTGCTGGCGTTGAACCAGATGGGATAAAGGCAGTTGAATTATTACAAAAGGCGGTTGAGTTGGGCGATGCGCTTGCGGCCCATAATTTGGCTCTTTTATATCAATTTGGCATGCCAAATGTGGAGCAAAATGCAAAAGCAAGCCAACGATATCACCAATTAGCGCAAGAAATGGGTGCTGATCTTGAGGAATTTGAGTGATTTACGTCACAACCTAGAAAAATTAGTTTATCTCAACAATTCAAATCAGAACTTAATGTAAATTATTAAGTAACTCATCGAAGATAATGAATTAAATAATGTTAATATTTTAGGCAAATGAACCATCAGTCTTTTTTCCAACTTTTAGGTGCTAAGTTACTGTTACAACGGCAGTTTTTATATAAAAAAAACTCAAAGAATCCTTGACAGAGAAGTCTCGAAATCCCTATAGTTCACGGAGTGGGGAATTGTGGGTAAAAGTGGAATTTACCAGCAAAATGGGGATGACATTGTGTTTCGAGGCTTTAATAAAATTAGCATTGATAGTAAGGGGCGTTTAGCGGTTCCCAGCCGTTATCGTGATCTTATTGCTGTGCAAGCCGAAAAAAATCTTGTTATTACCTTAAACCCATTAGATCGCTCACTCTGGCTATATCCCCTGCCTGAATGGGATCTGATCGAAGATAAATTGGCCACCCTTTCCGATTTCGATAAACAAAGTCGACGTACCAAACAGATGATGCGCGGCTATGCCTCAGATTGCCAACTTGATAGTCAAGGACGCATCCTCCTCCCCAAGGAATTGCGCTCTTATGCAGAACTCACTAAGCAGGCGGTAATACTGGGGCAAGGTAACAAATTCGAAATTTGGAATGAAAAGGCCTGGGATGCTCAGCGTGATGAGTGGTTGGAATCGGTTGGTGATGATTCGGTCCCCACACCAGAATCATTGCAATCGCTTTCATTGTAACGTCGCCATGACGTTAAGCGATTTATCACATTGAGTAATGGTCATAAACCAGTCTTATTAGATGAGGTTATAGAGGCACTAAATATTCGTGCAGATGGATTCTACATTGACGGTACATTCGGTCGCGGAGGCCATAGTCGTGAAATTATTAAACGGCTTGGTCCTGAAGGTCGTTTGCTTGCCTTTGATAAAGACCCAGATGCCGTTATGTCAGTTGGCACCGATCTTATTCAAGATGAACGTTTCGAAATCATCAAGGGCTCTTTCACCATGCTAATGCAACATGTTAAGCGACATGAAGTTGAAGCACAGGTCGCCGGCATTCTGTTTGACTTTGGTGTTTCTTCACCACAGCTAGATGATGCGGAACGTGGTTTTAGTTTTAGGTTTGATGCTCCGCTCGATATGCGCATGAACCCTTCAGAAGGACAAACGGTTGCTGAGTGGTTGAACCATGCCAAAGAAATCGAAATTGCAAATGTGATCTATGAATATGGTGAAGAAAGAGCGTCTAGACGAATTGCTAAGGCAATTGTTAATGCTCGTGTTGAAAGTTCGATAACTACAACCAGCCAACTTGCTGACCTTGTGCGTAAGGTTGTACCACCAAGAAAGCACTCGAAAAAATCGGGTGATGTTCATCCTGCGACCAAGACTTTTCAAGCTTTACGTATTTATATCAACCGTGAACTTGAAGAGATAAAAGATGTATTGCCACAAGCCGCTGACGTTTTATGTCCGGGCGGTCGGCTCACAGCGATAAGTTTCCACTCACTGGAAGATCGAATTGTTAAACGGTTTATGCGTGACCAATCAACACCGAAGGCATATCCACCAGAGTTGCCGATCATGCCAGATGATAGTGACGTACAACTAAAGTTAATTGGTAAAAAAATACGAGCTAGTAAAGAAGAGGTTAATGAAAATCCTCGATCACGCAGTGCAACGTTACGTGTAGCGGAGCGTTTAAGTTCATGAAAATTTTATTACAGTACGGATTTTATATCGTTATTTTTGTATCTGCTTTGCAAGTCGTTATTGCACGTCATGAAACACGGCGTTTGTTTGTTGAACTGCAAGCACTTGAACGAACGCGTGATGAATTAAATGAAGAGTGGGGCAAGTTACAACTTGAACAAAGTACCTGGGCAATTAATGACAGGATTGAAACATTTGCCCGTACTAAACTCAGTATGAAAATGCCTGAACGAAGTTCAGTGGTTCTATTAGCGAAATGAAGATACGTACCATTCAAGCACAATATCCTAAACGTCGTTGGCTGATCCTCAGTTTATTCTTCTGTGGCATGGTTGTTCTTTCTTCGCGCGCAATTTACTTGCAACTTTTAAATAATGATTTTCTTAAAGACCATGGTGATGCACGGTCAATTCGTGTGGTCGAGATTCCAGCACACCGTGGTGTGATTACGGATCGAAATGGTGAGCAATTGGCTATGAGTACGCCGGTTGATTCGATCTGGGTTACACCAAGAAAAGTTTTTGAAAATGTAGAACTTTTACCTGAGTTGGCTGAGATCATGGATATGACGGTAACTGATTTGCACGAGGTAATACGTGATCGTATGAGTCGGGAGTTTGTTTATTTAAAGCGTCATGCCAATCCTGATGTCGTTAAGAAAGTTAAGCAACTAGGCATGAAAGGAGTTTCAACTGAACGCGAATATAAACGTTATTACCCTGCCGCTGAAGTAACCTCTCATTTTATTGGCTTTACCAATATAGATGATAAGGGGCAGGAAGGGCTGGAGTTAGCCTATAACAATTGGCTAACGGGTAAACCCGGCAAGAAGCGGGTTTTGAAAGATCGCTTAAATAGAGTTGTTCAAAACATAGAAAGTATTGAGCCTTCTGTGCCAGGCAAACAACTCGAATTAAGTATTGACCGACGAGTGCAATATCTAGCCTATCGAGAATTGGCAGCAGCCGTTAAATATCACCGAGCAAAAGGCGGATCACTGGTTATGTTGGATATCAGAACTGGTGAGGTCATGGCGATGGTTGGGCAGCCATCGTATAACCCGAATAATAGAAAAGGTCTAAAGAGCCAGTATTTTCGTAATCGTGCCGTGACAGATGTCTTTGAGCCGGGCTCAACAATGAAACCGTTTACTGTTGCTGCTGGATTAGAATCAGGAAATTACAAGCCGCATTCCTCAATTAATACCGCTCCCGGATATTATAAAGTAGGTGAATATACGGTTCGTGATATGCGTAATTATGGAAAGATTGATGTCTCTACTGTTATTACGAAATCGAGTAATGTTGGTGCAAGTAAGATAGCTTTATCTTTAGAACCAGAACAATATTGGGATGCTTTAAGTCGGTTTGGTTTTGGTCAATCTACTGGTAGTGGCTACCCGGGAGAGTCATCAGGAAGTTTAAATCCGTTTAATACTTGGTCAGAAATTGAAATGGCAACCTTGTCATTTGGTTATGGGCTTTCGGTTACACCCTTACAACTTGCACATGCATATTCTGTTTTGGCAACGGGTGGTGTCATGTTGCCGGTTTCATTTATAAAAGTTAAAGGTTCTGTTTCGGGCAAACGTGTGATGCCAGAAAATATTACGCGACAGGTGCGAAAGATGTTGGAGACAGTTGTCTCTGCAAGTGGCACTGGTAAGCGTGCTGCAATCAAGGGTTATCGTGTTATTGGAAAGACTGGCACGGTGCATAAATCTATCCGTGGTGGTTATTCTGATGATCGTTATCTTTCTATCTTTGCCGGAATCGCACCTGCAAGTGAACCACGATTCGCTATGGTAGTTTTGATCGATGAGCCCGGTGGCGATCATCATTATGGTGGAGTTGTTGCAGCGCCTGTTTTTTCAAGGGTGATGGAAGGAACATTTCGAATACTCAATATTCCGCCAGATGATTTACCTGCGTTTACCAGTCCTATCATGGCGCATCGCCAGAAATCAGATCAACTACAAGGGTTTGACTGATGATGACGGTTGAAAATTTGAGATATTCAAAATCACTTGGCGAACTTATTAGTGATCCAACACTAGCCGAATCAGAACTTAATGTTAGCGGCGTTGCTATAGATAGTCGAAAAGTTAAACCGGGTGATTTATTCCTGGCATACAAAGGTTCGCAAGCTAACGGGATTGATTATATTGAGGATGCAGTTCGATCAGGCGCAATTGTGATTGCAGTGGATGAAGATGAAGCAATTAATGTAAAGACAGGTTCTATAAAGGTTATTAAAGTGGCCGGTTTGCGTAAGCAGGCGGGATTCATTATTAGCCGGTTTTATGATGAACCATCAAAAGCGATTCAGTTAATAGGTGTTACTGGTACAAATGGTAAGACCACGGTCTCATATATGATTGCCTATGCTTTATATGTGCTTGGTAAGCAAAGTGCTGTCATAGGCACCTTGGGTTATGGACAGTTTCGCAAGTTACAAGCGAGTACATCAACGACCCCTGATCCTGTTAAGTTACATTCATTATTCTCTAGCTGGAAAGATGATGTTGATTTTGTTGCGATGGAAGTTTCATCGCACGCGCTCGATCAAGGAAGGGTCGCAGGGGCTGAGTTTGATATTGCCGTGTTTACAAATTTGACACGTGATCATCTTGATTATCATAAGACAATTGAAGATTACGCCGAAGCAAAATTTCAATTGTTTGCATCACCAAAACTTAAGCATGCCATCGTCAATATTGATGATAGCTACGGTGCTCAGCTCGCCAAACTATTACCTTCAACATTAAGCACTGTTATTTATTCGGCGAAACAAAACCTCTCTCAGTTGAGTAAGAAAGAGGTTTCTTTTGTTTATTGCAAAAAAATTGAGACTAATAATCTGAATTTAACAATATCAATAGACAGCTCGTGGGGACATGCAATTATACAGACGAGTTTATTAGGAGAGTTTAATGTAGATAATATTCTTGCTGCGTTTGCAACACTCTGTGTATCTGGTTTTGATGTGGAAATAATTGCAGAGACATTGTCAGGGTTTACAGGCATTCCCGGTCGGATGGAATATTTCTCTGCTGAGGAGAAACCATTGCTTGTTATTGATTACGCGCATACACCAGATGCACTTGAAAAGGCGTTAATAGCATTAAGAGCATATTGTTCAGGAAAATTATATTGTGTCTTCGGTTGTGGTGGCGATCGTGATGTAGGTAAACGCTCACAAATGGGAGCCATCTCCGAAAAGTTATCGGATCAAATAGTTATTACCAATGATAACCCACGGACAGAGGCACCAGAGCAGATCGTCGAGAATATTCTTGAAGGTGTTAAAGATAAATCCAACGTTACTATTAAGTACGATCGATCAGATGCGATTACCAATACGTTTTTAAATGCTAATAAAAACGATGTGATCTTGATTGCAGGCAAAGGTCACGAAACGACACAACAGATTGGCGAGTCTTTATTACCATTTAGCGATCGAGAATTAGCTCGGCGTTTGACGGAAGACGAATCATGATCAGCATGTCACTTTCCAAAGCAGCTACAGCTATTAAGTCAAATTATAATGGCGAAGATATTATGTTCTCCGGCTGCAGTATTGATAGTCGAACTATTGAGAAAGGAAATCTATTTATAGCCATAAACGGTGAAAATTTTGATGGACATGACTATGTGTCAATGGCAGAAGAGAAAGGTGCCGCAGTTTTATTACTTGAACATGAAGTAAGTCATAACAAGCCATTATTGAAAGTAAAAAACACGAAAAAGGCGATGGGCTTACTAGCAAGATCCTGGCGTGAAGAAATGACCATTCCTGTCGTTGCTATAACCGGTAGTAATGGTAAGACGACAGTAAAAGAAATGGTTAG
Organism: Gammaproteobacteria bacterium; assembly: GCA_021773235.1. Lineage (GTDB taxonomy): Bacteria > Pseudomonadota > Gammaproteobacteria > Eutrophobiales > Eutrophobiaceae > UBA7359. The sequence goes on from JAJFKL010000030.1 coordinate 290,013, forward strand.
TAGCATCTTGTCTGAGATATCGGATGTGCATGCAACATCCGGTAACTTGAACAATGATATTGGCGTGCCTTTGACATTATTTGGACTTGATAAAAAACATCAATTTGCTGTGATAGAAATGGGCGCAAATCATCCGGGAGAAATCGAATGGCTAAGTGCCATAGCTCGACCGAATGTTGCGGTGATTACGCAGTGCGCACCAGCACATCTAGAGGGCTTTGGTGATATTGATGGTGTCGCAAAAGCGAAAGCAGAAATCTACTCTGGTTTGCAACCATCCGGTACGGCAATTATTAATGCCGATGATGACTATGCAGAGTTTTGGGGTAAGCAATGCAAATTACTAAATAAACTTAGCTTTGGAATTGAATCCAGGAATGCAGGTGTTAGAGCAAGAAATATCAAGGTAGTTACACAATCTGCGTCTACTGATTTTGAATTAATCTGTTCAGCTGGTGCAACCAAAATAAGTTTGCCACTTTCCGGCACGCATAATGTTATGAATGCTTTGGCTGCAGCAGCATGTTGCTTGAGTTTGGATGTGTCTTTACAGTCAATTAAAATCGGGCTTGAAAAAATGTCGCCGGTTAAAGGACGCTTACAGGTCAAGCAAGGTTTGCAAGGCGCACGAGTTATTGATGATACTTATAACGCTAACCCAACCTCATTAGAGGCCGCATTAAAAGTCCTCAGCAGTTATGAAGGAATGCGTTATTTAGTGTTGGCCGATATGGGTGAATTAGGTGATACGGCGATAGAGTTACATCGTGATGCTGGTATAGCGGCAAAACAAGCAGGAATAGAGGGTTTATTTACTATTGGTGACTTGAGTATAAATGCAATGCAGGCTTATGGTGATGGCGCATTACATTTTGAGTCTTATGAAGCTTTGAATAAGTCGCTAGTAGAGTTACTTACTAAGGATACAACTATCCTGGTTAAAGGTTCTCGATCTATGCAGATGGAACGTATTGTAAGTACATTGATGGAGGAACAGTTATAATGTTGCTCTGGTTAACAGAATATCTAGCACAATTTGATAGCGGGTTTAATGTATTCCGTTATTTAACATTAAGAACTATTTTAGGTGTGCTGACGTCATTATTTGTCTCTTTTATATTTGGTCCCTATTTAATTCGCCATTTAACTAATAAACAGATTGGTCAAAGCATCAGGGACGATGGTCCGGAAACGCACCTTGAAAAATCTGGCACCCCTACCATGGGTGGTTTATTAATTCTGATTTCAATTACCTTCAGTACATTGTGCTGGGCGGATTTAAATAATCGGTATGTATTAGTTGTTTTAATAGTAACGTTGTTGTTTGGTGTTATTGGTTTAATTGATGACTATAAAAAAGTTATCTATAACAACCCGAAAGGACTAAGTGCTAAATATAAATACACTGCGCAATCTGTCGTTGGTATTTGCGCAGCGGTTTATCTTTTTCAAACAGCTGTTCTTCCTGTTGAAACGCAATTAATTGTGCCGTTTGTCAAAGCCTTTGTGTTTGATATGGGTTGGTTATATATCGTGCTTGCCTATTTTGTCATCGTCGGTTCAAGTAATGCGGTTAATTTGACAGATGGTTTAGATGGTTTAGCCATTCTGCCTACGGTTATGGTCGCTGGCGCGCTGGCTATCTTTGCATATGCCACTGGACATGCCGGCTTTTCTAAATACCTCGGCATTCCCTTTATTCCTGGTGTTGGTGAGGTCGCAGTATTTTGTGCAGCCATCGTTGGTTCGGGGTTAGGTTTCCTTTGGTTTAACACTTATCCCGCACAGGTTTTTATGGGCGATATCGGTGCCTTGGCATTAGGCGCCGCATTAGGTGTGGTTGCTGTAGTCACACGACAAGAACTAGCGCTTTTCATTATGGGTGGTGTTTTTGTCATGGAAACGGTATCGGTCATTTTACAAGTTGGTTCTTTTAAATTGACCGGCAAGAGAATTTTTAGAATGGCTCCCTTGCATCACCACTATGAGCTAAAAGGTTGGCCAGAACCGAGAGTCATAGTTCGGTTCTGGATTATTACCGTAATCCTGGTCTTGATTGGCCTTGCTAGCCTGAAGATACGATGAGGGATGCCACTTGCTTTGTGCTACAGAAAAAAAGATAACGATGAAAGAAACTAAACGTCATTACGATGCAGTCGTAGTTGGTCTTGGGAAGACTGGGCTCTCGTGCGTGCGTTATCTGTTAGATGAAGGTTTGGATATTGCTGTAACTGACAGCCGTGTAAACCCACCCGGCCTCTCGACCTTTAAGTCGGAGTGCACATCAGTCCCTGCTTTTCTGGGTGAAATCAATACGGAAACCCTGTTGTCATCAGACCAAATAATTCTAAGCCCAGGAGTCTCATTGAAAAACGAGGCTGTTAAACAAGCGATTGCACATGGCATTCCTGTTTTTGGTGACATTGAAATATTTTGCCAACAAGCGAAGGCACCCATAATCGCTGTATCTGGATCTAATGGAAAGAGCACGGTTACAACATTGGTAGCGGCAATGACACAGCAAGCGGGTTTAAAAACATGTGTTGGTGGAAATCTCGGTACGCCAGTACTTGAATTACTAAATGAAGGTATTCCCGATATATATGTACTTGAATTATCCAGTTTCCAATTGGAAACGACTTTCTCCTTAAGTGCGCATGCAAGCGTGGTATTAAATATCACACCTGATCACATGGATCGTTATGCGAATTCAGATGAATACGCTAATGCAAAGAAAAAAATCTATTCAGGGAATGGCTTGATGGTCATCAATAAGGATGATGCTGTAGTTAAAACAATGGATGACAGTTCAAGGCAATCGATTTCTTTTACTCTCGGCGAAACTGATAAGAACAACTTTGGCATTACTAAAGACAATGGTGAAGTCTGGTTATGTCAAGGTGATAACAAAATAATCAATCAAGATGAGCTTGGAATAAAAGGTGAACATAATGTCGCCAATGCTCTGGCTGCAATGGCATTAGCAAGCTCCGTCAATGTGCCAGTTGAAGCGATGGTTAAAACCTTAAAAAGGTTTTCTGGTCTGGAACATCGATGTCAACGAGTCGCAACAATAAACAAGGTTAACTGGTTCAACGATTCGAAGGCGACAAATGTGGGTGCTTGTATCGCGTCTATTAAAGGGCTTTGTGATCTTGGCAAGATTATTCTTATTGCCGGTGGCGATAGTAAAGGTGCAGATTTATCCAGTTTGAGTCCAATTATTAAACGATATGTGAAACATGTTTTGTTGATGGGCGTCGATGCAAAAAAAATAGCAAATGTTATTGATTCAACAGTCATACACGATTTTGTGATTGATATGAATGAGGCGGTAGACATTGCAAGTAGCGTAGCCGAGGCCGGTGATGTGGTTCTGCTAGCACCTGCGTGTGCCAGTCTGGATATGTATGAAAATTATCAACAGCGCGGTGATGTATTTGTTGCAGCAGTTAATTCATTGGAGGCGCGTTGATGTCTGCAAGATTTAAACAGCAGGCAACATTATCTTCACATTATCATGTGAAGAATAAATTAATAGCTGGTTACGACCTTTGGTTGATGGGCATCTCTCTATTAATACTTTGTATTGGTTTGGTGATGGTTGCATCGGCCTCTATTTCTATATCAGCCAAGGAATTTAATGATCCCTTACATTATCTATGGCGCCAGGGCTTAGCTGCAATGATCGGTTTGTTCCTGGCGTTGATAATTTTAAAGATCCCGATGCGTTTCTGGGAAGCTGTCAGCGTTCCATTATTGATGACGGCAATATTCTTATTAATTTTGATTCTAATCCCGGGCGTTGGCAAGGAAGTAAATGGCAGTATGCGTTGGATTCAACTAGGACCATTTGCGTTACAAGCCTCTGAGCCAGTCAAGCTGTGTGTCATTGCTTATCTTGCTGGGTACATGGTGCGCCATGGAGAAACGGTACAAACAGACTTCGCCGGATTTATCAAACCGATTGGTGTACTGACCTTAATCTCGGGCTTGTTGTTACTTGAACCTGATTTCGGCGCAAGCGTGGTCTTGTTTGCAACCGCATTAGGTATGTTGTTCATGGGCGGTGTTCCTTTAACACGCTTTTTTGCATGGGTATCCGTTGCAGTTAGTGCATTAATCACCTTGGCAATTCTTTCTCCTTATCGTATGCAACGACTTATGAGTGTTGTTGATCCCTGGAAGGATCCTTATGACAGTGGTTTTCAGCTGACACAGGCATTGATTGCTTTTGGGCGGGGTGATTGGTTTGGAGTAGGACTTGGAAGTAGTGTACAAAAGCTCTTTTATTTACCGGAAGCACATACTGATTTTGTTTTTTCTGTTTTGGCAGAAGAGTTGGGTTTGTTCGGTAGTATAACGATGATTCTTTTATATTCTTTCATTGTTTGGCGTGCCTTTGTTATTGGGCATATAGCCGAACGGGTGGAGAAATATTTTGCTGCCTATTTTGCTTACGGTATTGGCTTAATTGTTGGCATTCAAGCCTATATAAATATTGGCGTCAACATGGGTGTGTTACCTACCAAGGGATTGACCTTACCAATGATGAGTTATGGTGGTAATAGTTTGATCGTTTTTTGTATGTTGCTAGGTATCCTTCTAAGAATTGAATACGAAAATAGGCAAGATGCTCGCAATATAATAACTAATGTGGTGCCAGCCTATGCGTGATAAAAATATTCTTATCATGGCAGGTGGGACAGGTGGTCATATCTATCCAGCATTGGCTGTCGCCGATCATCTTAAAGAAAATGGATTTAATTTATTTTGGCTAGGCACAGATAAGGGGCTCGAAACGAATGTTGTTCCAAATCATGGTTACCCATTATTAAAAATTAATGTTGCTGGTGTAAGAGGTAAAGGTTTAGTTCGCTTATTGTTTACACCCATTATGCTTTTAATCGCTTTGATTCAAGCGCTCTTGATAATGATAAAAGTCCGTCCTGTTGCTGTGTTGGGCATGGGTGGTTTTGCAAGTGGGCCAGGAGGCATTGCCGCGTGGTTGATGCGAATACCTTTGTTAGTTCACGAGCAAAATGCGATTGCTGGTTTGACAAATAAATTGTTAGCGCCATTTGCTGTATCAGTTATGGCTGCATTCCCTGGCGCATTTAAAGAGTCTAAAAAAATGACTATAACGGGTAATCCTGTACGTGAAGATATTGTAGGGTTGCCAGAGCCTGAAGAACGACATATGAATGATGATGCCAAGTTAATAAAGGTATTAGTGCTTGGCGGTAGCTTAGGTGCAAAAGCATTAAATGAAGTAATACCGAAATCATTATTAGCCTTGAGCAATGAATATAAGATTGAAGTAAAACACCAGTGTGGAGAGAAACATTATGCAGTAATGAGCACAGCTTATAATGACAGTGCTATCAACTCTGAAGTGACAGCCTTTATCGATGATATGGCTGCAGCCTATGCCTGGGCCGATATTGTCGTGTGTCGTGCAGGCGCATTGACCATCGCAGAATTAGCTGCGTGCGGTGTTGGTTCAATACTCATCCCATTTCCATATGCTGTTGATGATCACCAGACTGCAAATGCAAGTTATCTGTCGACAAAGGACGCTGCAATCCTGATTCAAGAAACCCAATTCTCAGTCGAGAAATTGAAAGAAGTGTTATTACAACTTTTAAATGCGCCAGAGCAATTATTGCAGATGGCCAAAAAAGCACGATCACTCGCTAAGCCTGAAGCGACTGAGCTTGTTGCGAGTTTATGCATGGAGGCAGCACATGGCTGATATGCAATCACACGCAATGGGTCGAGTGAAACACCTTCACTTTATTGGCATCGGTGGTGCTGGTATGGGTGGTATAGCTGAGGTGCTTAAAAATATTGGTTATGAAATTAGTGGATCTGATATTAAAGAAAGTGCTATTACGCAAAGACTTGAGTCACTGGGTATACAAATATCAATAGGACATTCAGCAGAAAATATTAAAGAAACGGATGTCGTTGTTATAACGAGCGCTATTGATGAGAGTAATGAAGAAATATGTGCAGCTCGGAAAAATAGAATTCCCATTGTACGTCGTGCAGAAATGTTAGCGGAGCTCATGCGCTTTAGTCCAGGTATCGCTATTGCCGGGACTCATGGGAAAACAACAACTACAAGTCTGGTTGCCAGTGTGTTGGCTGAGGGAGGACTTGATCCGACCTATGTTATTGGTGGCCTATTAAACAGTTCAGGATCTCATGCGCGTCTAGGCAGTGGTAAATATATTGTTGCTGAAGCAGATGAAAGCGATGCCTCTTTTTTGCATCTTTATCCAATAATTGCAGTGATCACAAATATTGATGCAGATCATCTGGATACTTATGCTGGTGATTTTGCAAACCTGCGACATAATTTTGTTGAGTTTACACACCAGTTGCCTTTTTACGGTTTAGCCGTGCTCTGTATTGATGATGAAGGTGTTAGAAAAATATTGCCTGAGGTTACAAAGCCTGTTGTAACTTATGGGGTTGATTTTGAAGCTGATTACAACGCTGAATTATTACGTCAGGAAAATGAAATAACCTGGTTCAAGGTGTCACGTAAAGATAAGAAAGACTGGTTAGAAGTCGAGCTCAAATTACCAGGCAAACACAATTTATTAAATGCATTGGCATCAATTGCTGTTGCTCATGAATTAGGCGTTAGTGATCAAGATATTATTAATGCGCTATGTCACTTTCAGGGGATATCTCGTCGTTGTCATTTGCGTGGTGAGATCAAAATTAATGAACTCAATATTACCTTCATAGATGACTATGCCCATCACCCCACAGAAATTGAAGCTACGTTCGCAGCTATTCGAGCGGGTTGGCCTAATCGTCGACTAGTCGTTGTATACCAACCGCATCGATACACACGTATGCGTGATTTGTTCGAAGATTTTAGTCAGGTTCTCTCACAAGCAGATAGCCTATTAATATTGGATGTATATGCAGCTGGTGAAGAACACATTGCTGGAGCAGACAGTCGTTCATTATGTCGAGCTATAAGGCTAAGAGGTCAAGCAGAGCCTATTTTTATCGAGGATAAAGATAAGGTGCTCGATGTGTTGACGAGCGTAGTTAAAGAAAATGATCTGCTTTTGACATTAGGCGCTGGTGATATTGGTTCAATTTCAAAACAGCTTTATCAAGATTGTTCAGGATCACTGCATTAAAGGATATAACTTTGTTAAGTGTACAAAATGAAATGCAATACAGGCAGTCAGGTTTAAAAAACAGAATGCGAAAAACTATTGATACATCGAGATTAAGAGGTGAGTTACGAGAGCATGAATCAATGTCTCGTCATACCTCCTGGAAAACTGGCGGTGCTGCTGATTATTTCTATTCACCGGCGGATATTGATGACTTATCTGTTTTTATTTCTGAAATACCAATAGAACTACCCATTCTTTGGGTAGGGTTGGGAAGTAACTTATTAGTACGTGATGGCGGTATATCTGGCGTCGTGGTTTCTGTAGTGGGTGTGCTTGATAATCTTGAATTCACCAATGGAAATGAAATTTCTATTGGTGCGGGTGTGCCGTGCGTTAAAGCAGCACGTTTTGCTGCAAAACACGGACTTGGTGGAATTGAGTTTTTGGCAGGCATTCCCGGATCAATAGGTGGAGCTTTAGCGATGAATGCCGGAGCTTATGGTGGAGAGATTTGGCAAAATGTAAATCAGGTCGAAACAATAAACCGAAAAGGTAAACGTAAGAACTATGCTAAAGAACATTTTGAGATTGCCTACCGTAGTGTCTCACTTCCAAAAGATGAATGGTTTACTGCTTGCAAGATTGAATTGGAAATCTCTTCTAAGAGTGTAGTTGAGAACAGTATTAAAACGATGTTAAGCGAACGCGCAGAAGCACAACCGTTAGGAAAATTAAGTTGTGGTTCGGTCTTTAGAAACCCACCAGAGAATTATGCGGCAAGATTAATAGAGTCATGTGGTCTTAAGGGAAAACATGTCGGAGGTGCATGCGTATCAGAAAAGCATGCCAATTTCATAATTAATATGGGCGATGCGACTTCATCTGATATAGAACGGTTGATTGAATTAATTCGTACAACAGTATACGAAAAACATGCTGTTAAATTATTTCCTGAAGTAAGAGTTATTGGTGACTCCGGGGGAGAGCAATAATGCTTCTGCCAGATTATCAATCACAAGAGTTTGGCAAGGTTGCTGTTCTGATGGGGGGGCAATCTGCTGAGCGAGCTATTTCTCTGGAAAGTGGGAAAGCTGTAACGACAGCCCTGTGTAATGCAGGCGTAGATGCGCATGAAATTGATTTTGATAGAGAGACGTTTAATCGATTAATTAATGATGATTTTCAACGTGTCTTTATCGCATTACATGGACGCGGTGGTGAGGATGGAACAATACAGGGCGCTTTGGAAACCATTGGCCTGCCTTATACAGGTAGTGGCGTCTTAGGTTCTGCATTAGCAATGGACAAAATCAGAAGCAAATCACTTTGGCGAGATGTTGGATTATCAACACCTGCTGCTGTTGAATTATCTGCAACAAGTCAGTGGGACCAAATAGCAGAACAGATTGGTTTGCCGATCATGGTAAAGCCAGTCAGAGAAGGTTCTAGTATAGGTGCAAGCAAAGTAAGCAATGTTAAAGATTTATCAGTCGCGTGGTCTCAGGCAAATCAATTTGATGGCCGAGTAATGGCAGAAAGTTGGATTGAAGGTAATGAATATACAGTTCCAATATTAGGTAACGTTGTGTTACCTGTTATTAAACTTGAAACCTCACGCGATTTTTATGATTACAAAGCCAAGTATGAAGACAACGATACAAAATATATTTGCCCTTGTGGTCTTGATGAGGTGTTTGAAAAAAACTTGGGCGAACTATCTTTGAAAGCATGCCAACATTTAGGTGTTAGCGGATGGGCGCGTGTTGACATAATGGTTGATGATGCAAATCAAGCTTGGTTAATTGAAGTTAATACTGTCCCAGGTATGACAAGTCATAGTTTGGTTCCTATGGGAGCTAAACAAGCAGGTATTTCCTTCGAGCAATTAGTAGTTCAAATATTGGCAACGAGTTTAGTAATTCCCAATGAGATGGGGTTAAAGAACTAATGGCTATCGATATGGTTATTGATCCAGATAAGTTACATTTTGAAACGCCAAGTCGAGGTTATCTCCGAGGATCAAAATTGTTTGGCAGCGCGTTTGTTTTGATCTTCGTGTCGATGATGGTATGGGGTGGGATGATCTTATCAAACCCTGATACGCTACCAATTAAACAAGTAAGGATTGAAGGAGACTTTACGCGTTTATCTCCGGTAGATTTGCAGTTACTTGTTACCGATAAAGTGAGAGGTGGTTTTTTCAATCTTGATGTAGATGCAGTTCGGCTTGCTTTGCTGGATGAGCCCTGGGTTAGTGAAGTTATAGTGAAGCGTATATGGCCAGATGCATTACGCGTTATCGTGATTGAACAGGTTCCTGTTGTTAGATGGGGGGATTCAGGTCTACTAAATCTAGTAGGCGAATACTTTTCACCTGAAGTTGAAACTATTCCCAATGATCTTCCATTGTTATCAGGTCCCGAAGGTTCAGAACTAAATTTATTAAATATGTTTAATTTAATGCAAGAACAAGTTCAGCTTATAGGCTTCAACATAGCATCACTTTTTCTGGATGATAGACGGGCATGGTCACTTCATTTTACAAATGGGATAAAGGTAACTCTAGGACGACGTGATTTCGAAGAACGGTTTAATCGAGTTTTGACTTTAATACCAACAACAACATCAGGTCGTATTGATCAAATTGAATCAATCGATATGCGATATACAAATGGGTTTTCAATTCTATGGAAAAAATAATATCAATCACTCTGCAAGATAATATCAGGCGGATTAAAAATGGTTAAAAAAGCGGATAAAAATCTAATTGTTGGATTAGATATTGGTACATCCAAGGTGGTTGCGATCGTTGGTGAGATTTCAATTGATGATGAGATTGAAATAATCGGCATTGGATCAAACCAATCACGTGGTCTTAAGAAAGGTGTGGTCGTCAATATTGAATCAACAGTTCATTCAATACAAAGAGCGATTGAAGAAGCCGAGTTAATGGCCGGTTGTGAAATTCATTCTGTTTTTACAGGGATTGCTGGTAGTCATATACGTAGTTTGAATTCACATGGCATTGTTGCAATTCGAGATAATGAAGTTACTTATGGTGATGTAGATCGGGTTATTGATGCAGCAAAGGCGGTTGCAATACCGGCCGACCAAAAGATTCTGCATATACTGCCGCAGGAATTTATTATCGATAACCAGGAAGGTGTTAAAGAGCCTATAGGGATGTCTGGAGTACGGCTTGAAGCAAAAGTGCATATGGTGACGGGCGCTGTTAGTGCTGCACAGAATATAGTGAAGTGTGTGCGTCGTTGCGGTCTGGAAGTAGATGATATTATTTTAGAACAATTAGCTTCAAGTTATTCAGTCTTGACCGAGGATGAAAAAGATCTTGGGGTCTGCATGATTGATATTGGTGGTGGCACGACTGATATTGCTGTGTTTACTGATGGTGCAATTCACCATACTGCTGTTATTCCAATAGCTGGTGATCAGGTTACAAATGATATTGCTGTTGCATTACGCACACCGACACAACATGCGGAAGATATAAAGGTTCAATACGCTTGTGCACTGACACAATTGGCTAACAATGATGAAAGTATCGAAGTGCCAAGTGTTGGGGATCGTCCGTCACGTCGTCTGGCGAGACAAACATTAGCTGAGGTAGTACAACCCCGATACGAAGAATTATTCACCTTAGTTCAGGCAGAGTTAAGACGTAGCGGTTATGAAAGTTTGATCGCAGCCGGGATTGTTTTGACTGGAGGCAGTTCAAAAATGGAAGGAGCTATCGATTTGGCTGAAGAAATTTTTCATATGCCAGTTCGTCTTGGTATTCCACAGTATGTTTCAGGTTTGTCCGACGTTGTTAAAAGTCCAATTTATGCAACGGGTGTAGGTTTACTTATTTTTGGAAAGAGACAGAGTCAAGAGGGTAATACACAGATACATATCAATGATGGTGTTAAAGGTATTTTTGAAAGAATGAAAAGTTGGTTTCAGGGTAATTTTTAATTAATAATTATATGCAATGTAGGAGGTTACAAGATGTTTGAATTAGTCGATGCAACTAATCAGGCGGCTATTATAAAAGTAATAGGTGTCGGTGGTGGTGGTGGCAATGCGTTACAGCATATGCTGGGTGCTAATATTGAAGGTGTAGAATTTATTTGTGCGAATACTGATTCACAAGCACTTAGAAATTCAAATGCGAAAACCGTTTTGCAATTGGGTACAAATATGACCAAAGGATTGGGCGCGGGCGCTGATCCAGAAGTTGGACGGCAAGCAGCATTAGAAGATCGTGACCGCTTAATGGATGTTCTCGAAGGTTCGGACATGGTGTTTATTACAGCGGGTATGGGTGGTGGTACTGGTACTGGTGCCGCACCAATAGTTGCCCAGGTTGCAAAAGAGATGGGAATCTTGACCGTTGCCGTTGTTACGCGACCGTTTGCATTTGAAGGTAAAAAACGAGCTGCAATTGCTGAAGAAGGTATTATTGAATTAAGTCAGTTTGTTGATTCATTGATCACAATACCGAATGAAAAGTTACTGAGTGTCCTTGGTAGAGATGTAAGTTTGCTAAATGCTTTTGGTGCAGCGAATGATGTTTTGTTAGGAGCTGTGCAAGGTATAGCTGAGTTAATAACGTGTCCTGGTCTGATCAATGTGGATTTCGCGGATGTTAGAACAGTAATGTCTGAGATGGGTATGGCTATGATGGGATCTGGAAAGGCACAAGGTGAAGAACGTGCAAAAGTCGCGGCAGAAGCGGCGATATCTAGTCCCTTATTAGAGGATGTGAATCTTTCAGGTGCGAGAGGCATTCTGGTTAACATTACTGCAGGCATGGATCTATCTATCGGTGAGTTTGATGAGGTGGGTAGAACAGTCAAGGAATTTGCTTCTGATAATGCAACAGTCGTTGTTGGAACTGTTATTGACCCTGAGATGTCTGGTGATATTCGAGTCACCATAGTCGCTACTGGACTTGGAAATATAATCAAAGAAGATGCATCTCGTGTGAAATTGGTTCAAAATGAAACGATAAGTGTTGATTATAAGGACTTTGAACGTCCAACGGTGATGAGGAACCAAGTGCCTGAGGCAGATGAAGAGCCGGTATCAGATGATGCGGATTACCTTGATATCCCAGCATTTTTGAGGAGACAAGCAGACTAAATTTAGCTTGTACGTGGTATAGTAGACCCCGGAATTGGGGAATTCCGGGTCAGAACTCCTTGCTGACACCAAAATTGCCTATAAAACAAGTACATAAGGATTATAGCTCCAATAGAGAGTAAGTTAGAAATAGTTAAGATGATAAGGCAACGGACATTAAAAAACGTAATTCGGGCTACCGGAGTAGGTCTGCACACGGGTAAAAAGGTATTTTTAACCTTGAGGCCAGCACCAGTTAACTCAGGTATTAATTTCCGTCGTGTCGATCTGGACCCCGCTATTGAAATTCCCGCTAACCCTGAATTTGTGGGAGACACCAGTCTTTCAACCACATTAGTCAAAGATAATGTGCGAATTTCAACGGTAGAACATTTGCTGTCTGCCTTGGCAGGTTTTGGCATTGATAATGCTTATATTGATCTTAGTGCTGATGAAGTTCCTATAATGGATGGCAGTGCTGGTCCGTTTGTGTTTTTAATTCAGTCTGCTGGTGTCGAAGAACAGAATACGGCAAAAAAATTCTTAAAAATAAAACAAAAGGTGCGAGTTGAACATGAAGGAAAATGGGCAATGTTCGAACCTTTTGATGGATTCAAAGTAGGCTTTACTATCGAGTTTGATCATCCGGTTTTTAATGATAAAAATTGTCAGGCAGAAATAGATTTTTCTACAACTTCGTTTGTAAAGGAAGTTAGTCGTGCCCGGACCTTTGGTTTTATGCGTGATGTTGAGTTATTACGTGAGAATAATCTGGCATTAGGTGGGAGTTTGGATAACGCCGTTGTTGTTGATGATTATAGAATCCTTAATGAGGATGGCCTACGGTATGAAGACGAATGTGTAAAACATAAAATACTAGATGCTATAGGTGATTTGTATTTATTAGGACATAGTCTGATAGGATCTTTTAAGGGATATAAATCAGGGCATGCGCTTAACAATGCATTATTACGTGAATTGATGGCAAATGAAGATTCATGGGAACTGGTTACCTTTGAAGATGAGCATAAGGCACCTATTTCTTTTATGCAGTCGATGCCTGCAAATTAATTTTATTTAAGGCGATTTTTAGAAATATTTAAAAAACAATTGCGCAGTTCAGGGTCGCTAAAACTATTGGCTACATCGTTTAGAAATTGCGCTGCATTATTAGATAAATAAATTGGTTTTTTAATTAAAGTAGCATTTTCGGACATTGATTTTTTAATTTTAATTCTGATAGTTTTAATAGAAGTAAAATTTAGTTGTTGATTAAAAACATTAAGGATAACTGGAATATTATAACGAAGCCGGGTTGCCCAGGCTGAAGAGCTAACTAGTAAAACCGCAGTATCAGCGTTTATATTAGCTAGTTCAAATTTATCATTTAAGGATGGATCGAGTAGTTTTTTTAAACTGCGATCAATTTCCTGGATAGAGTTTGCTTTTTTATACAAAGCAGCAAATGAACAATGCTCGTCATTTATTAAACTACTGATGGGTAGAGTTTTGTGTTTATTTTCACTGCTCATGGTTATATACGATTATAGATTTAAATTTGACGTAAATATATGCAATTATTTTTAATATCAAAAACGAGAAAGAAGAGTCTGTCCCTAACACTAGGGCCAGTATCTCTGTGTGTCTGTCTTGTCTTAAGTCTAGTTTGTGGTTTAGTGGTGTTTTATGCCGGGAGTCAATATGCATTGGATTTAACGCGTGGCTCAATTAAAAATTTGTATACACAAACAGCTCCTATCTGGAACCAAGAGTTAGAAGTCCAACAGAAAATGCTAAATCAAGTACAAGATAATGCATCAAAAAATCTTGATGCACTTGCAACTAGATTAAGTAAGTTACAAGCACACGTTATGCGCTTGGATGCGCTTGGTTCGCGTTTGGCAAGTATGGCGGATCTTAATGAGATAGATTTTGATATTACATCTACTCCGGGTTTAGGTGGTCCTCAACCTAGTCAAAAACGTAGTTCAATGGAAGTTAGTGACTTTCTAAGTGCGTTGGAAGAGTTAAATACTAAAGTTCAGGATCGTTCGGAAAAATTGTCAGCAATGGAATCAATGTTGATTGATAGAACATTGCAGAGTCAAACAATTCCAACAGGAAGTCCTACAATGGATGGTTGGATTTCGTCATTGTTTGGTATGAGGACAGATCCAATGACTGGTAAAATGGAATTTCACGACGGAATTGATTATGCAGGCAAGTCAGGTTCTCCAATACTCGCTGTTGCTTCTGGAATTGTAACTTGGTCTGGTGTTCGTTATGGCTATGGTTATATGGTAGAGATAAATCACGGTAATGGTTATCAAACTCGTTATGCACACAATAAGAAAAATCTTGTTGTTGTTGGACAGAAGGTTGATAAAGGACAGGTAATTGGTCTTATGGGTTCTTCCGGTCGATCCACCGGAACACATGTTCATTTTGAAGTGGTCAATAATGGTAAAGCTGTAAATCCAAAAAAGTATAATTCACTGAACTAAGCTTCCTTCTAGCTACCGTAAACATCCGATTATAAACAATCTTTCCTCGAATTCGTGAGACATCACGCGATTTTAAATTAAGAATAAATACAATGATTATAGATTTTGCAAAAAAAATATTTGGTTCACGAAATGATCGGGTAATCAAAAAACTCAGTAAGAATTTAAAGCATATCAATGTCCTCGAGGAAGAGTTGAAATTATTGAGTGATGCCGATTTTCCTGATAAGACCAATCAATTAAAAGAAAGAGTCATGCAAGGTGAAAGTTTAGACGAAATCTTGCCTGAAGCATTTGCTCTTGTAAGAGAGGCCGGTAGACGCGTATTAGATATGCGTCATTTTGATGTGCAAATGATCGGTGGCATGGTATTGCATAATGGAAATATAGCTGAAATGCGAACTGGCGAAGGTAAAACCCTGGTAGCCACGTTAGCAGCGAGTCTAAATGCTCTATCTGGTTTGGGTGTACATGTAATTACGGTAAATGATTATTTAGCTAAACGTGATTCTGAGTGGATGGGACAGATTTATGGGTTTCTCGGCTTAAGTACGGGTGTCATTGTATCTGGGCTGTCAATGGAAGAAAGGAAGGCCGCGTATGCATGCGATATTACCTATGGAACTAATAATGAATTCGGTTTTGATTATCTACGCGATAACATGGCTTTTAGCAAAGAAGGACGTGTTCAAAAAAATCTAAATTTTGCTATTGTTGATGAGGTTGATTCAATTCTAATCGACGAAGCCAGAACACCGCTCATTATATCCGGGATGGTCGATGATAAATCAGATTTATATATCAGCATTAATAAATTAATACCCAAATTAGTTGCTCAAAAAGTTGAAGATGGTCCCGGTGATTTTACTTTAGATGAAAAAAGCAAACAGGCTTATCTTACAGAAGATGGACATGACCACTTTGAACTCTTGTTAAGAGAGAAAGGAATTATCGCTGAGGGACAAGGTTTATATGATCCCGTTAATATTGGCATTCTACACCACCTGAATGCGGCATTGAGAGCACATCATTTATTCCAAAATGATATTGATTACATAGTTAAAGATGATGAAGTTGTCATCGTCGATGAATTTACTGGACGTACTATGCAAGGTCGACGTTGGTCTGAAGGATTGCATCAAGCAATAGAAGCAAAAGAAGGTGTGACGATTCAAAATGAAAATCAAACACTAGCATCTATTACCTATCAAAATTATTTTCGTTTATATTCTAAATTATCGGGCATGACAGGTACTGCAGATACTGAGGCTTATGAATTTCAGACGATATATGGGCTTGAGGTTATTATTATACCAACACACATGCCAATGGTTAGAGATGACCAAAGTGATGTCATTTTTCTTACAGCTAAAGAAAAATATGATTCAATAATTGAAGATGTGAAAATATGTCAAGCTAATGGCCAACCTGTTCTTGTTGGTACGGCATCTATAGAAGTTTCTGAATATTTATCTAAATTATTAGATAAAGAAAATATTAAACATCAGGTTTTAAATGCAAAGTTTCATCAAAAAGAAGCAGAAATTATTGCTCAAGCAGGTAGTCCAGGAATTGTTACAATCGCTACGAATATGGCGGGACGGGGTACCGACATTGTGCTTGGTGGAAACCATGAAGTTGAAATTAAAGAATTGGGTGAAGCAGATCAAAACCAAATAAATGATCTTAAAGATAAGTGGGATGGTAGGCACCAAGAAGTGCTTAATAGTGGAGGCCTTCATATAATCGGTACAGAACGCCATGAGTCAAGACGTATTGATAATCAGCTTCGCGGACGTTCTGGACGTCAAGGTGACCCAGGTTCAAGTCGTTTTTATCTATCTTTAGAAGATAACCTCATGAGAATATTCGCTTCAGAACGTGTTTCTGCGATTATGCAAAAGCTAGGTATGGAAGAGGGAGAAGCCATTGAATCAAAACTGGTATCTCGTGCAATAGAGAACGCTCAACGCAAAGTAGAAGCACATAATTTTGATATACGTAAAAACTTACTTGATTTTGATGATGTTGCCAATGATCAAAGAAAAGTTATTTATCAACAGCGAAATGATCTACTTGAAGGGGAGACTGTTTCTGAAGAAGTAAATGATATGCGATATGAAGTCATTGAGAATGTGATCGAAGATTATATTCCCGTTGGTAGTATGGATGAAATGTGGGATGTTCATGGACTGGAAGGCGCTCTTCAGCATGAATTTGATGTGTCTGTTGATATTCAATTATGGTTAGAACAAGATAAATCTCTATATGAAGAAACATTAAGAAAAAAACTTCATGAGACCTTAGAAAAAGTAGTAGAAGAAAAGGAAAAAGTCATTACGTCTGATTTAATGAGGCGAATAGAAAAACAAATCATGCTCGACGTGTTAGACAGGCATTGGAAAGAACATCTCGTTAATATGGATCATCTTAGACAAGGTATTCATCTTAGAAGTTTTGCTGCTAAGAATCCAAAACAAGAGTATAAACGTGAAGCTTTTGATTTGTTTTTACAAATGCTTGAAAATATTAAACATGATGTTGTTGTTTTTTTGTATAAAGTTAATATTAGAACTGAAGAAGATATAGAAGCAGCAGAGCAGAAAGAGAAAAAACAAGACATGAATTTTAATCATCCATCTGCACCTAATAGCTTGAATGATGAACCACATACAAATGAAGGGCCTACAGAAAAACCTTTTGTCAGAAACGCGCCTAAAGTTGGACGAAACGAACCATGCCCCTGTGGTTCAGGCAAAAAGTATAAGCAATGCCACGGAAGACTGACTTAATAACAAGAGTATTATTAATATAGACTGAATATCATGTCTGTTGGATTAAAATACCCCTCATCCATTTTATCTATAAATGGGATTCGATTATCGACATGTTGCGCTAATATATATCAAAAGCAGCGAACAGATCTAACTTTAATAGAGCTCTCCGAAGGTAGCAAAGTGGCTGGAGTATTCACCAGGAATCTATTTTGTGCTGCTCCCGTACAAATAGCTAAGCAACATCTACCTGAGTTTAATCCACGTTACTGCTTGATAAATGCGGGTAATGCAAATGCTGGAACTGGTGAACAAGGCTTATTGGATGCCAATAGTAATTGTAAGGCATTAGCAAAATTAGCGGGGTGTAAAGAAGGTGAAGTCCTGCCTTTCTCGACGGGTGTGATCGGAGAAAAATTACCTGTAGATAAAATCAATGCTGCGTTACCTGAATTAATAATCCAATTATCTGCTGATAATTGGATTGATGCGGCTAAAGCTATCATGACTACCGATACTATTCCTAAAGCGATATCTAAAACAATATCATTAGGTGAAACTAGCGTTAGTATAACGGGTATAGTGAAAGGGTCTGGGATGATACGGCCTGATATGGCGACTATGCTGGCATATATAGCAACGGATGCTAATATAGAAAAAGACATGCTCGAAAAAATATTGTTGCACGCAGTAAACAAAAGTTTTAATCGGATTACTGTTGATGGTGATACATCTACAAATGATTCTTGTGTGTTGATTGCTACGGGTAATGCAAACAATAAATGTATTGTTAGTCAAAGCAGTAATGAGTATTCGATATTAGAAAGTACGATAACAAGTATATTTTGCGAATTATCTCAAGCCATCATTAGAGATGGTGAAGGCGCAACAAAATTTTTAACGATAAAGGTTTCTGGCGGTAAGAACGAAACAGAATGCACTGATGTCGCCTATAAGATTGCTGAATCTCCATTAGTAAAGACGGCATTCACAGCATCAGACCCAAATTGGGGACGAATATTATCGGCAATAGGTAATTCAGGAGTTAATGATCTAGATATAAATAATATTGAAGTTTTTCTGGATAACGTATGCATAGTTGAAAACGGTCAAAGAGCACAAAGCTATACAGAGGAGAAGGGCAAAAAAGTTATGCTTCAAGATGAAATTACCTTAATTGTGAATCTTAACAGGGGGAATTGTCAGGAAGAAATATGGACAACCGATCTGTCTTATGAGTACATTAAAATAAATGCAGAATATCGAACATGAGTCCTAAATGTTTTTAGCTAAAAAATAATAATAATAAAATAATGGTCCAAAGAACACATGTCGCAGTTGGTGTCATATACAACACTACTAAAGATAAAGTGTTAATTTCAAAACGTTCTAATAATCAACATTTAGCAGGGTATTGGGAATTTCCCGGTGGCAAAGTTGAAGATAATGAAAACGTTAGCTCTGCATTAATGCGTGAATTGTATGAGGAATTAGGAATTACAGTAATCAAGGCAGAGGCTTTTACTTCGATTAGTCATGATTATTCGGATAAAGAAGTATTTCTTGATGTTTGGACAGTATCAGAATGGTGTGGACAACCTGAAAGTAGAGAAAGTCAGGAAATCTGTTGGGTAAGTATAAGTGAACTTAATAATTATAAATTTCCTGATGCGAATAAATATATTATACAGTCGATATTATTGCCTCTTATGTATGGCATTAGTAAAGAGACATATGAAGACTATGCACATTTATATTCGGTTGCAGAAGAGTGTTTTATTTCGGGATTAAATATTTTTCAACTAAGATTAAAAAATAATAATAATAAGTCGTTTCAGATAATTGTAAAAACACTAAGTGAAATAGCAAGTCGATACGATGCAAAACTAATCTTAAATGGTTTATCTACCGATATAGATATATATCCAATTGATGGCATACATCTTAATACGGGTGAATTATCGAGACACAAGAAGAGACCTATAAGTGAAGAATATATACTAGGCGCCTCTTGTCACAATGAAGAAGAATTGATTAAAGCGGCAGAGATAAATGTTAACTATGCGTTTTTGTCTCCTGTTAAAATTACGGCTAGTCATCCTGAAGCGATAGCGATCGGCTGGGAACGGTTTAGAAGTCTCATAGACGAAGTGAATTTTCCGGTATATGCACTCGGCGGGATGTTGCCAACAGATCTTGAAACTGCAAAAAATAATGGTGCCTATGGTATTGCTATGCGTGGCGCAATATGGGATGTAAATTCTTTAGAGAAGAATATAAAAATTTAGGCCGGTCAGTGTACTTCAGGGTAGGTTTGTTCGTCATCAAGTGCAGGTTTATCAGTAATACTATATTTTTCATCTACCCATTTACCTAGATCTATCAATCGGCAACGTTCAGAACAAAAAGGACGAAATAGATTAGAATTATCTAAATTAGTAGTATTTTTACAGATAGGACAATAAATTATATTACTCATAAGATGCAGCAATGTAGTTCAAAATCAACATCATTTTTGCTCTGAATCGGTCTGGCATCAGTCGTCGATTCTTCCATAAAACGTATTGTAAAACGGTGTTTCCCACCACTAATTTCAGGAAAATATCGACTAGCAGAGGGTAAAAAAACCCTAATCAATTGACAGGATAAAGATGATTCTATGGGTTTTTGGTAAAAACCAGTTACCGCCTTCTCTCTAACCGGGTGTGTACTGTTTCTGACCATGTCTAATGCTATGAAGGTCGAGTTTTTAATGGGCTCTAAATCGGCTGACCATTGAGTTAAGTCTTGTTTACGAGTGAGACCTGGCTGATTAAGCCAATAGTGAAACCGGGGAAGATCAAAACTACATGTTCCACCTGGAATGCTGATACGTTGTTTTATGCTAGTTACTAGTTCATCATTCCTTAATAAATTTCCTGGCTGATATGCATTGTCACGTAGTTTTATTAATAAATCGCATATATCGCTATTTATAGTATCTAATCTATTTTTATCAACTGCTGGATTATCTTTCAACGATGTAAGCATCTGAGAATGTCGTTCCAGTTCTTTTATCAGTTCAGTCTTTAGATCAGAACGGCTTAATAAGTCATTTATTTCAAGGAGTGACTCAAGGGTGTTTCTACAATCCCATTCAAATGTTTCTTGAGATCGATATTCTATAAGATTGAATAGGTGCTCTAAACGAAGAAAATTTCTCATCCTTTCGTTTAATGGTTGCTCATATGCTATTTTATTTTGCATAATTGTTTTTACAATTCATCATTCTCATTTTAGTTGGCTGAATCATAAGCTCTTTTTTTCTTCAGATAGTTTTAAATACTGTTCATGTAAGTTTTCAACGACACCATTAAGTTTTTCAATTTTAACGCTGTTATCAATAATATCGTCTGCGTAATTTTGACGCTGTTCTCTGCTAGTTTGACTTTTAATAATATCTGATACTAATTTTATAGATATATCGTCTCTCTCTGTAGCTCGTTTTAGCTGTAAATCCTCAGGTACATCAACCAGTAGAATGCGATCAAATATATCTGTTGCTTGAGTCTCAACGAGTAATGGAATAGCAACCAGACAATATGGGTAATTTATATTAGAAACTTCTCTCTCTATCTCCTGATAAATTGCAGGGTGAAGTATATCTTCTAACTTTCTTTTGGCCTCTGAATCATTGAATATGATAGTACGTAGTTTATGACGATCTACTTCACCTTTAAGATCTAGGATTCCTTCTCCAAACTCCTCAATTATAGCATTTAAACAAGGTCTTCCTGATTCTACTAATGTTCTCGAGATGACATCTGAATCTATAATTGGAACGCCAAGTGTTTGAAATATTGATGAAACAGTTGACTTACCACTACCAATACCGCCAGTTAAGGCAACACGTAAGGTTTTCGCCATATTAAGTTACAGCATTCAGATAAGTTGACATTATATGAGGACCCCACAGCATTGAAATCCAGCCTGCAATTGCTAAGTATGGGCCGAATGGTATAGCTGTATTTCTGTCATGAGATTTAAAAACCATTAATGAAATACCAATAATAGCTCCAACTAGTGATGATAAAATTATTATTAATGGTAGTAATTGCCAGCCAAACCATGCACCTAGTACGGCTAGCAATTTGAAATCGCCATGCCCCATACCTTCTTTACCGGTAACTAATTTGAATATAATGTAGACGGACCAAAGAGTGCCGTATCCAAATATAGCCCCAAGAACACTAGATTCGATATCTGTATACACTCCAAAAAGATTAATAATAATACCAAGCCAAAGCAGGGGTAATGTAATGTCATCAGGCAAATATTGAGTATCAAAATCTATCATACTCAAAGCGATAAGTGACCAGGTTAATAAAAGAGCAAACAAAGTCTGGGTGGAAACTCCAGAATAGTAAGCTACTATGACTACGGATATTCCACTCACTATTTCTATTAGTGGATAGCGAATAGAAATCTTATTTTCGCAGTTGCTGCATTTCCCTTTCAGAAAAATGTAGCTAATAACCGGGATATTCTCTATTGCACTAATCTGATGTTTGCATTTTGGACAATGTGAACGCGGAGTGACTAAATTAATATTTTCTTTTTCATTATTAGAACTAGAGTCACCAAGTTCAAGTAATTCACAACATTGTTGTTTCCAATCCCTTTCCATCATCACTGGTAATCTTAGTATGACAACGTTCAGGAAACTACCAATCAGCAATCCCAAGATAAAGATCGTCGATAGAAATAGGGGGGGGGAAATTATAAATAATTCAATAATAGATGACACGAGTAGTCTCGACAGATTGGTGATTCACCATAAAGCAAACTAGTGAAAGAACTAGACAAAGCCTAGTTCTGATAAAAGTTTTTTCGTTATTAAACTGCGGCACCCATTTTAAAGATAGGTAGGTACATGCCAATAACAATACCGCCAATGACAACACCCAAAAAGGCCATAATTGCAGGTTCCAATAAACTTGTTAAACCTTCAACCGCATCATCAACCTCTTGTTCGTACCAATCAGCAACTTTGCCTAGCATAGTATCGATAGCTCCTGATTCTTCGCCAATCGCAACCATCTGTACAACCATATTAGGAAATAAACCACATTCTCTCATTGAGGCTTGTAGTTGTGTGCCTGTAGAAATTTCATCTTTCATTTTTAATGTAGCATTTTCAAATACAACATTACCACATGCTCCTGCTACAGAAGACATTGCTTCAACCAATGGTGTACCAGCAGCAAACATCGTCTCCAGAGTTCTAGCGAAACGAGCAATAGCTGCTTTCTCCATTACTTCACCAAGAACAGGTGCCTTTAATATTGCGCGATCAAGGAAATCTTGTACTTTTTTAGAGCGTTTTTTAGCTTCTAAGGAACCAAATATGACTCCTCCCATGATACCGAAAATAGCCCACCACCATGCGACGAAGAAATTAGAACTGTCGATTAAAAATTGAGTTAGTGCGGGCAAGTCAGCACCAAAGTTTGCAAAAAGTGAGGAAAACTGAGGGATTACAAAGATCATTAATATTGAAACAACTATGATCGCACAAGCAATAACTGCTGCTGGATAGAATAATGCTGCTTTAATCTTGGATTTTAATGCTTCAGTCTTTTCCATATAGGTAGCGAGCTTATGCAATATAGCCTCAAGAATACCCGCATGCTCACCCGCTTCAACCAGATTGCAATATAGGGAGTTAAATTGCAGTGGGCGTTTACTTAATGCATCAGTCAAATTATTTCCAGCCTCTACATCAGCCTTAATTCCTAAAATAAGATCTTGCATTCCTGGGTTGTCATGACCGCGTCCGACAATCTCGAACGCCTGAACCAGCGGTACACCAGAGGACATCATTGTTGCTAGCTGACGACTAAAGACCGTTATGTCTTTTGGTTTGATTTTTCCTTTTTCACCACCACCAAAAAGTGGTTTTGGTTTCTTTTTGACTTTAAGCGGGTTTATCCCTTGACGTCTAAGAGTAGCTTTTGCTAAAGCTTCACTTGCTGCACTTAACTCTCCCTTAACACGCTTCCCCGATTTATCCATGCCTTCCCAGGCATACATGTCTGCTTTTTTTGCTTCAGCCATAATATTTACTCTACGGTTACTCGGTTAACTTCAGTAAGACTGGTTATTCCAGACGCTGCCTTCATCAAGCCCGATTTTCGGATATCCCAGATTCCTTCAGCTGCTGATTGATCAGCCAACTGTATCGCATTAGCACCTTCAATAATCAGACGTTTCATATCCTCAGATATAGGCATGACTTGATATATCCCTGCACGTCCCTTGTACCCAGGGTTATCATCAGTTATTTCGCCAGGTTCAAATAAACTTATGCCTTTTTCAATCATGTCATCAGGATAGCCTTCGTCTTTTAAAGCATCATCAGGCATCTCAAATGGTACCCGGTTATTTGGGTTAAGGCGCCGGAGTAGTCTTTGCGCGGTAATCAGATTGATAGCCGTTGCAACAGCAAAAGCTTGAATGCCCATATCTTGTAATCGGGTCAGCGTTTGTGGACCGTCATTGGTATGCAAGGTGGACATGACCATATGGCCTGTTTGTGCGGCTTTTACAGCAATGGATGCTGTACCGAGATCACGAACCTCACCAACCAGAATAATGTCTGGATCCTGACGTAAGAATGCCTTTAGGGCTTTGTCGAATGTCATCCCAGTTCGTTCATCAACCTGTACCTGGTTAACACCTGGGAGATTTATTTCAACCGGGTCTTCGGCTGTTGAAATATTAATATCTTCGGTATTTAATATATTTATACCGGTGTACAAAGAAACCGTTTTACCTGAACCAGTAGGCCCTGTTACCAAAAACATGCCATAAGGTTTATGCAAGTTATTGAGAAACATTTCTTTCTGGTGGTCTTCATAACCTAGTTGATCAATCTGTAATGCAGCGGCATCTGAGTCCAATATACGCATACAAGACTTTTCACCAAAGAGCGTTGGGCAAGTACTGACTCGAAAATCGATAGATTTTGTTTTAGACAGTTTTAGTTTAATGCGCCCATCCTGAGGTACACGACGTTCAGATACATCTAGTCTGGACATTACCTTAATTCGTGCTGCGATCTTACTGGATAAACTCATCGGTGGTTTTGCAACTTCCATCAATACGCCGTCTATACGGAACCGAACGCGGTATGTCTTTTCATAGGGTTCGAAATGAAGATCAGAAGCTCCTTTCTTAATCGCATCCAGTAATACTTTATTGACGAAACGTACTACGGGTGCATCATCAATATCGCCATCATCTTGTTCTTGTGGGCCATCTTCAGCAACTTCTAAATCATCAAGATCATCAAAATCTTCATCATCCATATCACCTAAACCACCATCAGCTGCTTCGAGTGCTTTATCGATATTTTTGGTTAATTTGTCTTCCTCAACGATAACGGCATCGGTTATTAAACCAGTTGCGAATTTGATTTCATCCAACGCTTGAATGTTTGTGGGGTCAGAAACAGCTACTGCTAATCGCTTACCACGTTTGAAAATAGGTAAGGCATGGTGTTTTTTAATGAGTTCTTCTTTGACTAGCTTGATAATGTCGGGGTCAATTTCCAACAGATCGATATCGACTAATGGTGCGCCAAACTCTTGCGCGGCAGCCAGTGCAATACTATTGCTGGGAACAAGCTTGTTTTCAACTACAAGACTAATGAAGGGTTTTTTCTTTTTAAGAGACTCTTCAAATATGCTTTGAGCCTTTTCTTCATCAAGTAAGCCATCGAGCACGAGTTTGCGCGCTAACCCACTGAGATTTATTTTTTTTGTTGGAGCAGCCATTACCGTATTCTTGACCTATTGTTATCAAGTATTTAGGTTAAATATTAGATTATATGACGTAAATAACCAACTGTTTTAACTCATAAATAGGGTCTAATTAGCTCAAAATATATAAATCCGGACTATTTATTAATAATTGGTCAAAATTTCAGTCAGGCTGCATCGGAATCAAGTTCAGAGAAATCTAATTTTTCATTGATGACATCAATTTTTATCAAAGATCCAGAACCATATTGGCCAGATAGTATTCTTTCTGCTATTGGCGTCTCAAGCTTGTCCTGAATGACACGTTTTAGAGGTCGCGCGCCGTAGACGGGGTCAAACCCTGCTGAGCCTATGTTGCCTATAGCTTCTGGGCTCAGCTCAAGAGATATATCCTGATCTAGTAATCGACTACGTAAGCGATCGACCTGAATTTCTGCAATTGCCATAATCTGTTTCTGTATCAAGGAGTGGAAAACGACAACCTCATCGATGCGATTGAGAAACTCAGGCCTGAAATAGTTACTGACTTCATTTAGCACCACTTCTTTCATATTGGCATATTCAGAATCAGCAGACATTTCTTGTATCAGGTTAGAGCCGAGATTAGAGGTCATTACGATAACGGTATTGCGAAAATCAACGGTTCGACCATGTCCGTCCGTTAAACGCCCATCATCCAGTACTTGTAACAGAATATTAAATACATCGGCATGTGCTTTTTCTATCTCATCCAGCAATATCAGACTATAGGGGCGACGGCGAACGGCTTCAGTCAAATAACCACCTTGCTCATAACCAACATAACCCGGTGGCGCACCTATTAGTCTCGCTACAGCATGTTTTTCCATATATTCGGACATGTCGATGCGGATCATGGCATCTTCGCTATCGAATAAAAATTCCGTAAGACTTTTACAGAGCTCGGTTTTTCCAACACCGGTTGGTCCCAAAAAGAGGAAACTGCCATTAGGTTTTTCTGGATCAGATAGTCCCGCACGTGAACGACGAATGGCATTGGATACTGCTGTAATGGCTTGTTCTTGTCCGATGACACGGTTATGTAATATGCCTTCCATGGAGAGCAACTTTTCACGCTCACCTTCCAACATTTTACTAACGGGTATCCCGGTCCAGTTTGCTACGACTTCAGCAATTTCATTCTCCGTTACTTTGTTTCGAAGTAGCGTCATCTCTTGCATGTCGGCCTGACTTGCCATATCCAATTGTTTTTCAAGCCCTGGTATAACGCCGTACTGAAGTTCCGACATACGATTTAAATCACCACTACGTTTGGCAGCTTCAAAGTTGAGCCTTGCCTGTTCCAGTTTCTCCTTAATGTTATGCGTGCCTTGTAAGGCCGCTTTTTCTGATATCCATATTTCTTCCAGATCAGTGAATTCACGTTCAACCTTTTTAATTTCTTCTTCGAGCAGTTCTAGCCTTTTAATTGAGGCTGCGTCGGTCTCTTTCTTTAGTGCTTCGCGTTCTATTTTCATCTGGATGACGCGACGTTCAAGTCGATCCATAGACTCTGGTTTTGAATCTATCTCAATGCTAATCCGACTCGCAGATTCATCAATCAAATCGATGGCTTTATCGGGTAATTGCCGATCAGTTATGTAGCGGTTAGATAAGGTTGCAGCAGAGACGATAGCTGGATCAGTTATTTGCACATTGTGATGTACTTCGTAGCGTTCTTTTAAGCCACGTAGAATTGCGATGGTATCCTCTACAGTAGGTTCATTAACGAGTACTTTTTGGAAACGCCGTTCTAAAGCGGCGTCCTTTTCAATATTTTCACGATATTCATTTAGTGTTGTAGCACCAATACAGTGTAGTTCACCTCGTGCCAGAGCAGGTTTAAGCATATTACCTGCGTCCATTGCGCCTTCTGCTTTTCCGGCGCCAACCATGGTATGTACTTCATCAATGAATAAGATGATTTGTCCTTCTTGTTTAGACAAATCATTCAAAACTGCTTTTAAGCGTTCTTCAAATTCGCCACGAAATTTGGCGCCGGCGATTAGTGCACCCATATCAAGTGATAATAATCTTTTATGCTTTAATGACTCAGGCACTTCACCATTAAGAATACGCTGTGCCAGACCTTCTACAATTGCAGTCTTGCCAACACCCGGTTCACCAATCAGAACAGGATTATTTTTAGTGCGCCGTTGCAACACTTGAATCGTTCGCCGAATCTCTTCATCACGGCCAATTACGGGATCAAGCTTTCCTTTTTCGGCGCGTGCCGTTAGGTCAGTGGTGTATTTTTCCAGTGCTTGTCTGTTGTCTTCAGCGTTAGAATCATTGACCTTTTCACCACCACGTAATTTATCAATGGCGTCATTTAATTTATTTTTTTCTGCACCACATTCTTGAAAAATTTCCCCAAGCTTGCCTTTATCGTCTAGCGCGGCAATGGCGAAGAGTTCACTTGCAATATAGTCGTCATTTCTGTCCTGAGCAGTTTTATCCATTACGTTTAATAATCGCTCAAGGTCTCTGCTGATGTGAACATCACCCGCTGCCCCACTAACCGTAGGCATAGTGTCTAGTAGTTTACTAAGTTCAGCTCCGAGTTTATTGAGATTGATACCTGAGGTGGAGAGTATGTGTGAAAGTGTTCCCCCATCTTGATTCAATAGGCTATGGGCTAAATGTACGGGTTCAATATACTGATGCTCACGGCCAACGGCTAAACTTTGCGCCTCAGCGAGCGCCATTTGTAATTTTGTTGTTAATTTATCGGGTCTCATTTTTCTAACCAGTCTTTATAAGTCATTACATTATAAATAAGGCCAATACCCAGAGATTCAAGTATTTAATATGATTTCGATAAATGAATTACTAGTGGTTTGATACATGTTTATTAGTATTACGGCATGTATCATTTTTAGAAAACACCAATGTCAATATATGAGCGAACTAGCTTTTTAATAGCGACGACATAGGATGCTGTTCTAAAGTCATTGATATTATCATTTGAATTGTATGCTTCTTTTAACTGCTGATAGCTATTACGCATCGTATCATCAAGCCCAGATCGAACCAGATCCAGTTCGTTGGCACCATAAACTAATTCTTTTTGCATCCAGTCTTCAGCTGGTTTACCTGCCATTGATTCGATTGCTTGTAGCAACTGAGCCCCACGCATTTCATCATGTCGCCTCTCCATTCTACCAAACCGAATATGTGCAAGATTACGCACCCATTCAAAGTACGACACCGTGACGCCACCGGCATTGACATAGGCATCAGGTAATATGGTGACGCCATTCTGACGTAAGATATCATCGGCCTCAAAAGTTACAGGCCCATTTGCTGCTTCAACGATGAGTTTAGCTTTAATATTTGCAGCATTCTTTTTAGTTATTTGAGCTTCCATTGCTGCAGGGATTAAGATGTCACACTTAATCTCTAGACCTGCTGCACCATTTTCTGAAAATGTTGCATCGGGGAATCCTTTTATAGTTTTATGTTCGTTTATATGCATCCTGACATCTTCGATACATAGACCATTCTCATTAGTTAGTAACCCATCACGTTCAATGATAGCAATAATTTTACTTTCATCTTCCTCATCCAGGAGTTTCGCTGCGTAGTAACCTACATTGCCTAGTCCCTGCATTACGATTCGTTTACCACCAAGGCCAGGTTTAAGTCCTGCTGCCTGAACATCATCGGCATTACGAAAAAATTCCCGTATTGCATAGACCACTCCACGCCCAGTCGCTTCGGTTCTACCGACGATACCGCCATGGGCAATAGGTTTACCTGTGACGCAAGCAGAGTAATTTATATCTTCTGGATGAAGGTGTTTATAAGTGTCAGCTATCCAGGCCATTTCCCTTTCACCCGTACCCATATCTGGTGCAGGCACATTTTTCGCTGGGCTAAGAAAGCCTTTTCTAACAAGTTCTCGTGCAAATCTTCGAGTAATTTTTTGTAAATCATCTCGCTTATACTTGGAAGGGTCGATTAATAACCCACCTTTTGAACCACCAAACGGTACATCGACGATGGCACATTTGTATGTCATTAATGATGCTAAGGCCTCGACCTCATCTTCATTTACAATAGGGGCGAAACGAATGCCGCCCTTAGATGGCAACCTATGGTCGCTATGGACAGATCGCCAACCGGTAAAAACTTCAATTTTGCCGTTGATTTCTACAGGGAAGTTGATTTTTATGGTTGAATTACAGGCTTTGAGAGCGGCTGAAATGCCAGAATCTATCTCAAGAACGGTCAATGCACGATCAACCATGAAGTTGACACTTTCGCTGAAACTTAGTGATTTATTGTTATTCTTCTGCCCCATTTCTCTTCCCCTGATAATTATTTTGGTTCTTAATATAAAATAAAGCTTAGTCCAATATTCCTACTATTCCATCCAGATCATTGAAGCTGTACGTCCAGTAACGCTTTCACGACGATATGAGTAGAATAGTTTGTCCATTTTATAGGTACATAATTCACATTCATAAATCAGGCCAACTCCTGATTTATTAAGAATTATTTTTACGATCTTGGCTAGTTCACAATACCAATGTCCTTCGTTTCTTTGAATGAAAGCATTTTTGAGTGTGATTTCGTGATCTAAGCATTGTTCATATACATCTCTACCGACTTCATAATAATCACTGCTTATGCATGGACCTATCCATACATATATAGTAGCCGGGTTTGAGAATAGATTAACGGCTTTTTCGATTATGCCATTACAGATTCCTTTCCAACCAGCATGGATCGCGGCGACTTTTGTGCCTGCCGCATTGCAAAATAAAATCGGCACACAGTCTGCCGTCATAATAGTGCAAACATTATTCTTTTTTGTTGTATAACTGCCATCAGCAGGAGTCTCTATTGTGAGATCATCTAACAAAATAATGTTGGTGCTGTGTATTTGATCTAACCAGGCTGGATCAGAAGGTAATTTTAGATGTTGAGATAACAGTTCCCGGTTGTTTATAACGTTATTTGTCTCGTCTCCGACATGCAGGCCCAGATTGAGTTTGTTAAATGGTTGGGGACTAGTTCCTTTACCTCTTAGTGATGTGCCAGCACGTACATGTTTTGGGGCAGGCCAATCTGCCCACAACCAGAGATTATCTGGCTGTTTAGTCATAGCTATTTAAGGCATCGATTAACGATTCTATATCGACAGGTAATTCTGCAACAAATTTCATTTTTTGTTTGCTCACGGGATGTGTCAGCTCTAGTGAAAAGGCATGCAAGGCTTGACGATTAAAGTTCAGGATAAAATCACGGAGTGATGAAGCTACCCCTTTGCGGATTGATTTATTATTCCCATATACCGAATCCCCGACTATCGGGTGCTTTAAATGAGACATATGAACGCGTATTTGATGTGTCCGGCCCGTTTCAAGTTGTACATGCAGATGCGTATAGTGTTGATACTTCTTGATTATCTTATAGTGCGTAGTCGCTATTTTTCCGTTATTCGTCACAGCCATTTTGATACGTTGCTTAGGATGGCGCCCCATTTTGTTTTCAATAGAGCCACCAGAGGTAAGTTGACCACAGACTATCGCTTGGTATTCACGCTTAATAAATCGTTTTTGAAGTTGATCGACTAGGTATGTGTGTGACTCAAGTGTCCGTGCAACGACTAAAATGCCCGTTGTGTCTTTATCAAGACGATGAATGATCCCTGCCCGTGGAATGGCATCAAGGTCTTCGTCAAAATTTAATAAAGCATTAACTAAAGTGTGATTTGGATTACCCGCGCCAGGATGAACGATCATACCAGCAGGTTTGTTTATAATAATTAACGCCTCGTCTTCATGCAGTATATCTAAATTGATTTCTTCGGCTTGGTGCTTATCAATGCTCTTAATATCAGTATCTATTTCAATTACATCGCCAATGCTTACTTCAGACCGTTGTTTATAGGTTGATTTATTAACACTCACATCACCATCCCTAATCCATGACTGGATTCGTGAACGTGAATGCTCAGGAATCAATTGAGAAAGCGCTTGATCCAGGCGTCTTCCCGATAGTTCTTCCGGTATGATTATTTGTAATTGGAGTTTAGGCATGTGTTTGAAGCTTTGCCCTCATGATGTGTTTGAGCTAACCTACAGTCTATGCGACATTCAATAATATTTTTACTAATTTTTATACTTTCAGGCTGTTCTCATTTCAAAGATAAGGGCGATGATACTGAAGGTTGGGATGCTGATCGTCTCTATACTGAGGCAAGAGGCGAGCTAGATTCTGGTTCATATGGCAAGGCTATTGAGTATTATCAAAAATTGGAAACCAAATTCCCATTTGGCGTTCATGCGCAACAAGCATTACTTGATTTATCATTTGCTCATTATAAGAATGAAGAACCTGATGCGGCAATTGCAGCATGTAATCGCTTCATTAAGTTATATCCTCAAAATACACATGTTGATTATGCTTATTATCTAAAAGGTTTGACACACTTTAACAAGGGTAAAGGTTTCCTCCAGCGTTATGTGCCTACTGATGAATCTCAGCGTGATCCGGGGGCTGCTTTTAGTGCATTTCAAGAATTTTCAGAGCTAGTCAAACGGTATCCCGATAGCGAGTATGTCGAAGACTCATCCAAGCGGATGCGTTATTTACGTAATATCCTTGCAAAAAATGAGGTGCATGTTGCAAATTATTACATGCGCCGAGGAGCATTCGTTGCCGCTGCTAACAGGGCGAGGTATGTGATAGAAAATTATCCTAAAACACCAGCAGTGCCAGATGCTTTAGCTGTTATGGCGAAGGCATACAGGGTGCTTGAAATGGATGATCTTTCAAATGATGCACTACGTGTGCTTGAGCTAAATTATCCGAATCATCCTGGGCTTTATGAAGTGAAGGAAACAGAGGTTGTAAGGTGATAATTTATTATCATAAAGTTTATTCGTAGATTTAATAATCTGGATGTCGAAATTTCTACAGTGTCGAATATAGTAATTTTAAGCATTACTATGGACTATTAATTTCAATTATATTTTGTTTGTATCGAATCAAAATAAACCAATATAGTTAATATTTAATTTCAGATAGAACGCTAATTAAATTGTTATATAAAAGCAAAAAACTGAATTGGGATAAAATTAACTTTATTATAGTAACTTCTATGCTATGCGTAATAGGTATCTTCTATGCGTATTCATCGGGTCAAAATAAAATTGTTGGATTTATCGCTGACGATGCAAAATATTTATTAATGACAGATTATTTTTCCCCGTACTATGGTTTGCTTAGTCAAAGTGCTGCTTTCATTATGCAATCTACTCAATTTCCACCATTATACCCTTTTATATTAGCCGTGTTTGGAGCAAGTAGTGAGAACCTATTGCTTGCTCATATACTGACGACAATTTTCTTTTTAGGGTCACTGGTTGTTTTTGTTTTATGGACCCATAAAGATGGAGTGAATAAATTAACGAGTATATGCCTTTCATTAATAATTATATGTTCACCAGCATCACTATTCATGAATCTTGATTTATGGAGTGAACATCTTTATTTGCTTTTCACTATAAGCGCTTTGTTTCTAATTGAAAAAGCCAGAAACAATAATAAATATTGGTTAATAGCCTCGTTATTAATAAGTTTAATTCCATTAGTTCGGGTGACTGGAATTACATTTGTATTCGCTTTTGTAGTGTATCTTTGTATTAATAAAACACCTCATCGACTCAGATACATAGTGATTAGTGTTATTCCATTCATCGTTTGGAAGGTTTTTGCTATGAGTAATACATCTTCCGGTGTTTATGACAATATTTTAAATAATTTTTATAAAAATGATATTTTATATATCGTTGAAAACTTATTTTTGGGGCAGCTCCCAAACTTGTGGATTGGTTGGCATGAATGTTTTGATATTCAGCGGCATTATTGGAGTGGGGGAGTCTCTGCTTGTATTTTAGTTTTGGCATTAATAACTTGGGCTATAAGAATAAAAAATAAAAGACTAGATAGTCTTTATGTGATGTTTTATTTAATTCTCATGTGGTTGTGGCCATCAATTGATTCTGATATGCGTTATATATTTGTTGTGATGCCTATCTTAGTCTATTACAGTTGTTTGTCTGTATACTTAATACTGAAAATGCATGCTAAAGATAATTTAAAAAAAATAATTCCTTACGCAAGTATTATTCTTGTGCTCGTTACGTTTCTTCCAACTGATCTTTATGCTCTCAATAGATTTTTCGCACATGTGCCTCCAGAATTGAAGTTGTACAGAAGCACTAAGTGGTGGTTAACACAAACCTCAAGCCCTGAAATAAACAATTCAGTATTAATTTTTAATAAAGTAACGCAATCTTATATCGAAGCAAAACAATATATTCCTGAGGGTGAATGTGCCTACTCCGTACATTATGAAGAATTTATGTTTCATTCTCGAAGACTTGCATTTCCATTGCCCTTACCAGGACGAGTAGAAGCGGATAGTTTTGTTAAAGAAATAGGAAGGTGTAAATATATTCACATAAATAATACTAATAGCCATCCTTATGTTCCTGTGGCATACCCCATTGAATTACTGGGAGGTAATTTTGATTATATAATGTTGACAAGAATGACAGATGATATGGAGTCACCAATTGTAGGCGCATTAATCAAACAAAAATAATTTCACTTTATGAATATAAACAAAAATAGAATAATTCGCGAAATGAAAGTTTTGCCGGATATAGACCCCGAGTTTGAAATTCAGCGACGCGTTGAATTTATTAAAAAGACGTTAAAAAATTCAGGATTAAATTATTTAGTACTTGGTATAAGTGGAGGTATTGATTCCTGCACTTGTGGTCGGCTGGCACAAATCGCGGTTGATCAACTTAATGAAGAAGAGAGTACGGGTTATTACTTTGTCGCTGTACGCCTCCCATATGGCAATCAACTTGATGAAGACGATGCACAAGCTGCAATTAGTTTTATACGACCTACACATAGCCTAACTATAAATGTAAAAACTGGTGTTGATTCGATCCATGCCGAAACCATACGAGCAGTATCAGAACAAATTGTGTTAGAGGTACAGGAAGGTGCTAGTGATTATGCTAAAGGAAATGTTAAGGCAAGAATGCGGATGATTGCTCAGTATGAGATAGCAGGTCTTTTAAATGGATTAGTGATCGGAACAGACCATTCAGCTGAAAACATAACAGGGTTTTATACCAAGCACGGTGACGGTGCTTGTGATTTAGCTCCATTGTTTGGATTAAACAAACGTCAGGTAAGAATGCTTGGGCGCACACTAGGAGCACCAAACATAATTATTGAAAAAGCACCTACAGCTGATCTTGAATGTTTGGCACCAAGGAAATCAGATGAAGAAGCGCTAGGACTAAGTTATGACCTAATCGATGACTTTCTGGAAGGAAGAGCGGTGCCTGATGAAGCAAAGATTAAAATCATAAGGATTTACAAACAGACGCAACATAAAAGACAATCTATTTTGACTTTATATACT
The DNA here is from genome assembly GCA_021773235.1 of Gammaproteobacteria bacterium. Classification (GTDB taxonomy): domain Bacteria; phylum Pseudomonadota; class Gammaproteobacteria; order Eutrophobiales; family Eutrophobiaceae; genus UBA7359. The sequence goes on from JAJFKL010000030.1 coordinate 324,852, forward strand.
GAGTAAGCTGTAAATTGAATTTGGTGAAACGGCGTAATGTTTTATATCGGTATGTTTCTGAATTTAATTTCAGAGAGAGTCAGTTAAATGTCAGGTGCCAAATGAAAGTAGTAGAATTTAGTGATTGTGGTAATTAGTTTAGAAAACATTACTAATTTTCCACAATCACTGTTATATATTTCTAATTATAGTAATGCCTTAAGCTAATGCTTCTGCAATGGCCGTTCCAAGTTCACTTGGTGAGCGCACAGTCTTAACATTTGCTTCATCAAGTGCGGCAAATTTATCATCGGCAGTTCCTTTTCCACCTGAAATAATAGCGCCAGCATGGCCCATTCTCTTTCCGGGCGGTGCTGTGACGCCAGCGATGTAGCCAACGACAGGTTTAGTAACATTATCCTTAATAAACTGTGCCGCTTCTTCTTCTGCCGTGCCGCCAATTTCGCCTACCATAATGATACCTTTTGTTTCAGGATCTTCTTGAAACAATTCTAAGCAATCAATGAAGTTCGTGCCATTGATAGGATCGCCGCCAATGCCGACGCAAGTACTTTGTCCAAGCCCGTTCATGGTGGTTTGGTGAACGGCTTCATACGTCAATGTGCCTGATCGTGAAACCACGCCAATGCTGCCAACCTTGTGAATACGTCCGGGCATAATACCTATCTTGCATTGCCCAGGGGTAATGACGCCGGGGCAGTTTGGTCCAACAAGTCGTATATCTGGAAACTGGTCTACAAAAGCTCTGGCCTTTACCATATCTAAAACAGGTATACCTTCAGTGATGCAGACTATGATTTTAATACCTGCTTCCGCGGCTTCGGTTATCGCTTCTGCTGCAAATGGAGGTGGTACCATGATCATGCTTGCGTTAGCACCCGTTTCGTTTACTGCGTCTGCAACTGTATCAAAAACAGGTTTGTTCAGATGTTTTTCACCACCTTTGCCAGGTGTCACGCCGCCAACTAATTGTGTTCCGTATTCAATGGCCTGTTCAGCATGAAAAGTACCCTGACGGCCGGTGAATCCTTGAACGATAACCTTGGTATCCTTGTTTATTAAAATTGCCATTATTTTGCTCCTCCAACAGCAGCAACTGCCTTTTGCGCAGCATCTGAGAGATCCTCTGCTGCAAGTAAGTCAAGTCCACTGCTTGCAAGAGCGGCTTTACCTTCGTTAACATTTGTCCCTTCAAGTCTGACAACAACAGGAACGTCAACACCTACTTCTTTTACCGCTTGTATAATACCTTCTGCGATCAAATCACAACGTACGATGCCGCCAAATATATTGACTAAAATAGCTTCTACATTTTTGTCAGAGACAATTAATTTAAATGCCTCAGCAACTCTTTCTGCAGTTGCGCCGCCGCCGACATCAAGAAAGTTTGCTGGTTTGCCACCGTGTAATTGAATAATATCCATGGTCGCCATTGCTAAGCCTGCACCATTGACCATGCAGGCAATATTGCCATCTAGTGTTATATAGTTGAGATCAAATTGTCGGGCGATATTTTCTTTTTCATCTTCTTGAGTAGGATCTCGCAGTTCTTCGAGTTGGGGATGTTTAAAGAGTGCATTGTCATCTATCCCAACTTTTGCGTCGATGGCGACTAAATTGCCTTCTTTATTAATTATAAGAGGATTGATTTCAACCAAACTCAGATCATTTTCGGTAAATAAGTTGTATAAGCCTTGTAAAATAGAGGCTAACTGTTTTCTCTGATTATTATCAAACCCAAGAGCAAAACCGATTCGGCGGCATTGATGGCCTTGTAGTCCAATTACGGGGTCGACAATAACACTGATAATTTTTTCAGGCTGTGTCGCGGCGACCTCTTCAATGTCCATTCCACCTTCTGTTGACGCCATAATGGCAACTCGTCGACTAGCGCGATCGACGACTAAGCCAAGGTACAATTCAGAAGCGATATCAGAAAGAGATGCAATTAATACCTTGTTCACCGGTTGTCCATGTGGAGCGGATTGCTTTGTGATTAACTGCGAACCCAGTAATGAATCCACAATGGTTTCCAATTCATCTTGCCCTTTTGCGATTTTTACCCCGCCAGCCTTGCCTCGTCCTCCAGCATGAACCTGAGCCTTGACTATCCAGCCATCACCACCTAGATCTGAGGCGCATTGTTTTGCCTCGGCAATAGATTGTGCTGATTTGCCTGATGGGGTGGGTATGCCATAGTCCTCGAATAGTTTTTTAGCCTGATATTCGTGTAGGTTCATGTTATGTCCTTAACAGTGGTAGATTGAGATGTTGATAGTGGAAATGTGTGTATTCTTAAAAATAACCGATGCATTCAATAAATTGAATCAATTATGGTACTTTTTTAATAAATTTAATCGTTTTAGTCATTTTTTAATCCATGGATTATCCATAATCTTATATTATTCGACTCATAGTTTCGACTTTAAAATATAGCTAACAATAAACGTGCCAAATAAAACAATCGATTATATTTAATGGAAAAATTTGATAAAAAACCACCTGTTTCGCATTATCAAAAAACCATAAATTGGCAAGCACTAGCCTATTTTAATTTTTATCGTGCTCTGCTTTCAGGGTTATTTCTAATTTTAGTCTACATTGGCCGTTTACCTCAGCCCTTGGGTAGTCTTGATGAAGTTCTGTTTTTAAACACATGTCATGCTTATCTTGTGATAGCTCTTGTTTTTAGCTATTTTATTCGGCGTCAATTTCCGAGATATAATCTTCAGATTGCATTCCATGTCTTGATAGACATCATAATGTTGAGCTTATTAATGTATTCAAGTAATGGGCTCAGTAGTGGCTTTGGATTATTAATTGCAATTGCTGTTGCCGGTGGCAGTCTTCTTCGAGTAGGAAAAATAGCAATCCTATTTGCTGCTATTGCTACTCTTTCAGTACTTGGACATGAATTATATCTCCAGTTTTTCAAATTTTATTATTCTGTTAATTACACCCATGCAGGGATACTTGGGGCTACATTTTTCATTATTGCTATTATCGGAAATTTACTAGCTACAAGAGTAAAAGAAACGGAAGCATTGGCAGAACTGCAAGCAATTGAAATAAATGAACTTGCGAAATTAAATGAACATATTGTCCAGAGAATGCAGTCCGGAATCATTGTATTGGATCGCGACATGAATATTTTGTTAATAAATAAATCTGCAAAACATCTCATTGGACAACAGGGTGAAAGCACCAATAAAGTTTCTTATTTCATAAACTTCTATATTAAAGAACACCTTGAGGACTGGCTTAAAAGCAGTGACAAACAGAATGTTGCAATCAAGTTTGATGAAGGTGAAGTTGAGCTACAAGTTTCATTTATAAAGCTAACCTTAGAATCAAACTATCAAATCTTAATTTTTCTTGAAAATTTTTCACGATTGAAACAACGAGCGCAGCACTTAAAACTCGCTTCTCTAGGTAGGTTAACAGCAAGTATTGCGCATGAAGTAAGGAACCCGCTAGGCGCAATTAATCATGCAGGACAATTGTTGTCCGAGTCTGCCTCGCTCACAATTGAAGACCAGCGGCTAACTGAAATTATTAATGACCACTCACTGCGCATAAATAATATAATAGAGAACGTATTAAGTGTTAGTCGGAGAGGAAAGACCACACCTGAAAAAATCGCCTTGATCCCATGGTTGATTAAGTTTATTGAAGAATTTGAAACGCGATGTAAATTACCCAAAAACAGTATCCGCTTGAAAGAAAACAACAAAGATATACTTGTGCGAATGGATCCTTCTCAATTATATCAAGTTCTGTGGAATCTATGCGAAAATGCAAAGCGTTATAGTCATAGTGTCCCAGTTATGACATTGTCCTGTGATGTCGGCGATGACTCTCAAAGACCATATATTGATATAATTGACTATGGCTCAGGTATATCAGATGAAGTTAAGGAACAGTTGTTTGAACCATTCTTTACGACTGAAACAAAAGGTTCTGGATTAGGCTTATATCTAGCTCGAGAGCTTTGTGAAGCAAATCAAGCAACACTAACTCTCAACACAACAACAAATACAGGGACAACGTTCAGGGTGAGTTTCATGCATATCAATAAACAGACTGAGTTGGAATAAGAATGCGACAACTTGCATTAATTATAGATGACGAACCTGATATTCGAGAATTATTAGAGATAACTCTAAAACGGATGGAAATCAATAGCTATTGCGCGGAGGACTTAGCAATGGCTAGAACTCTATTAAGTCAGCATAAATTTGATCTATGTTTAACAGATATGAAATTACCTGATGGAGACGGTGTTGATTTTGTTAATGAAATGCAGACGAACTTTCCTCAAATCCCTATTGCTGTAATTACCGCTCACGGAAGTATGGACAGTGCAATTCAGGCTTTAAAGTATGGTGCCTTTGATTTTTTGACGAAACCAATAGATTTAAAGTCTTTAAGAACAGTTGTACAAAGTGCATTAAATATAAAGCCAAAAAATGATGAATTAAAGCCGGCAATAGTCGGTAATAGTAAGGTTATCGAAGAGCTTCGAAAAACGATTGCAAAGGTTGCTCGAAGTCAGGCACCAATCTATGTCAGTGGTGAATCCGGTACCGGTAAAGAATTAGTTGCCAATATGATTCATGATTATGGGCCACGTTCGGATGGGCCGTTCATTCCTATTAATTGTGGCGCGATACCACATGACCTAATGGAAAGTGAATTCTTTGGTCACAAAAAGGGGAGTTTCACTGGCGCTACTGCTGATAAAGAAGGGCTTTTTCAGGCAGCGGATGGAGGCACATTGTTTCTCGATGAGATTGCTGAGTTACCTCAGCATATGCAGGTTAAATTGTTACGTGCGATTCAGGAAAAAGTCATTCGTCCGATAGGTTCTCAAAATGAACATCGTGTTGATGTCCGGATTCTAAGTGCTACGAATTTTGATTTGTCAGGACAAGTTAACCAGGGCCTGTTTCGTCAAGATTTATTTTATCGAATAAATGTAATTGAGTTAAAAATCCCGCCTCTAAGAGATAGGGGCGATGATATTATTTTGTTAACACACCATATTCTGGAAAAAATGTCGGCTGATTCTCATGCTAATAATATCAAATTAAATAAAGAGGCAGAAAAAAAGCTTCAGACATACCATTTTCCTGGAAATGTGAGGGAATTAGAAAATATCCTTGAACGGGCTGTAACTCTGTGCACAGACAATCAAATTGACGTACAAGACATTCTGCTTCCTGAGGCAGCGATAAAAAAAACAGATAACGAATTAGCGTTAGACTCAATGCTTGATGATTTAGAAAAGCAAAAAATTATTGAGGCGCTAGAAAAAACAAGATGGAATAAAACAGCAGCAGCTAAGCTACTTGGCATCAGTTTTCGCGCTTTACGTTATCGCCTCGAGAAACTGGGACTACATTAATTGAAGATTACAATTCTAATGTGTTGCCGTAAAACGTCACATATTGACAAAAATAGTTAGTTTTCCATGTTTTTTTTATTATAAAAAATTATTATTATCTAATAAAAACAAAGGGATATACTTCTTTCGAGAAGTTTGTGCTAATGGCATAAATCCTGCTCATCCATAGTAGCTTTTTTATAAGTTGACCACTTAAGGTTCAATATCTTTAAGAGTGCGGCAGTCTTTGAAAAGATTGTTTAAAATATATAACCATAGAAGGAGTAGATACATGAAAAAAATACAACAGGGTTTTACCCTCATCGAATTAATGATCGTTGTGGCTATTATCGGTATTCTGGCTGCAGTTGCATTGCCTGCTTATCAAGATTACACCAACCGTGCAAAGGTTTCTGAAATGATCCTTGCTGGTGCTGATGCCAAGATTAACATCGCTGAGTTTTCTCAAGTAAATAGTACTTTAACTAATTCAGGTTCAGGTCTGTTAATTGGTACTGGCGGTAAGAATGTCTCAGCTTCCTCAACTGTAACTAAAGCTACAGGCTTAATTACAGTCATAGGTAGTGGTATCGGCTCAGGTACACAACCAACTCTGACTTTAACGCCAACTCTTGATACAAATACAGGCGTAGTTACATGGGTTTGTGGTGGTACACCAGCTAAGCTTATGCCTGCATCATGTAAATAAGCGTTATATTTAAAGCAATGTACAAAAGAACCTCACATTTTATGTGGGGTTTTTTTTTGCCTGTAGAGTTTGGAATACGTGAATAGAAAAAGCTTATTCCTATTGCTTATATTCCTCTTGATGGCGTGGGTTTACTTACCCGGACTTAGTGGTTCATTTACTTTTGATGATTATCATAATATATATAAAAATGAACACTTAAAGATCAATCATTTCTCCAATGAAGGGCTTTGGCAAGCTGCTCTGAGTAGCGATAGCGGGCCACTCAAGCGTCCTATCGCGATGTTAAGTTTTGCTATCAATCATGTTTTCACGGGTATGGATCCGTGGTGGATGAAACTTACAAACCTGTTAATTCATCTTGTTAATGGTTTGTTAGTTCTACTGATCATGAAGCAATTAATTAATAGGTTTTATGGTAGCAATCGACCTGATACTAGATTAATACCTTTGTTTATTATGGGTATTTGGTTAATACACCCAATCCATGTCACAGCTGTAAGCTATATTGTTCAAAGAATGACATCATTGTCAGCAACCTTTGTATTGATTTCTATTGTTAGTTATTTGAAGTTAAGAGAAGGTAATGATTTTAGTCGAAAAGCCTATGCTGTAAGTCTCTTCATGATGTTGTTCTGGCTTTTAGGCCTTCTTACTAAAGAGACCGCTTTATTGTTGAGTATTTATATCTTTGTTCTTGAGTTGTGTGTATATGGTTTTAAAACAGAGACGAATGCAGAAAAAATAAACCTCAGAATATTATGGGCTTTGTTAGCATTGCCATGGGTATGTGCACTCGTTTACATCTCTTATGAACCTTCATTTATTCTTAAAGGATATGCAATTCGTGATTTTACAATTACAGAACGTGTCCTAACTGAATTTAGAATCGTTAGTGAATATATAAGGTTAATTATTATCCCCGATATACAACAAATGGGGTTATTCCATGATGACATTGTATTGTCAAAATCAATATTTTATCCAATCTCAACGATATTATCGATAACGTTTATTGTGTGTTTGCTTGTCATGGCCATCATTGTTAGAAAGCGGTATGGATTACTCTCACTAGGTGTGCTTTGGTTTTTAGGGGGGCATCTATTGGAGTCAACCGTTTACCCACTTGAGTTGCAGTATTTACATCGAAATTACTTACCTAGTATTGGCATTATAATGGTGATTGCGTTTGTCATTGAACGTTTATCTCGGTATTCCTACAGGATGTTCATTGTCACATGCCTGTTAATATTATTCAGTTTTTCCATTAGTACGCGTTCTCTTGCTTATCAGTGGTCAGGAGATTTGAGAATGTTGCTTGTGGAGGTTATGAATAATCCGAATTCAGTGAGGGCAAATTTCAGAGCCGGACAGGTATATAAATTTTATGCTTTAAACTCATCTCCAAGTATAGAAAGAGAAGTATATAAAAGAAAAGCTTTAGAACATTATAGGAGCATTCAAGAAAATGATTTTAAAAATATTCTAGGCGTTTTGGGTATTTTAGAAACATACCTACAGTTAAATGAGGTTCCGCCTCAGAATTTAATAGAAGAACTAAAACAACAACTTCCCATTTCGGGTGTCGATAGGGGGGTGATTAATGTTTTTGAATCTATTAATGAATGCTTCTCTATTCAAGCATGTCCATTAAGTCCGAAAGATTATGAAAGTCTAATAGAAGCATTTTTTAATAATCAATATATTGGAAATGATATAAAAAGGAGAATACTTGTCATGAAAGCCAAGTACCTTCTTAGACGTCACGGGAATGTTGATGCAGCTATTACGACTGTATTGGAGGCTATTATACTAAGCTCAGAGCCAGAGGATTATATGTTGTTAGCTCAGTATTATAAGAAGGGAGGATATCATCAGGAAATGAATCACACTATCAAGTACTTAGAGGAGCATGATGCTTTGGGGCGGTTTAGGAAGTCTATAAATGATTTAAAAAGAAATTGAATCGATAGTTTATGATTGCTGTATTATACGTACTGCAGTTTTAATCTGAGGTTATTAAGTAGTAATAAATTTTTCTAGTTCAATTCTGACCTCGTCCATCACTGCTGCCCAATTCCCCGGTTCTTGCTGTCGGAATAACCTCATTGTTGGATACCAAGACGTATCATTGGTATTTAACATCCAGCGCCAGTCGGGACTATAAGGGAGTAGAACCCAGACAGGCTTGCCCATCGCGCCCGCCAAATGGATTGTTGCTGTATCTACGCCAATTACCAGATCGAGGTTTTCAATAATTGCACAGGTGTCGACAAACTTTTTATGAGTATCCATTTCAGAAGAGAAGTCAGCAATTTTATCAGTATAGTTTTCACTTAAAATTTGATCTTGACCATACCCTTTTTGTAAGCTCACAAAACTGATTTCTGGAATATTCAATATGTCACTGAAATATTTTAAGGGGATAGAGCGTGAATGGTCTTTTCTGTTATCTACACTTCCTTGCCAACAAATACCAATTTTCTGTTTTTTTAAGGGCGATAATTTATTTTTCCAGGATTCAACTAAATTGTCATTAATATATATATAATTTATATCAGTAGGTGTTGAGTTAAGATTGGTTTTAAATATATTTGGTAAGCTAAGTAGTGATGCATGAGTATCAAAGTCAGGAAGAGCATCTCCTGATCCAATAAATCGAGTTATATCTTCATAACCTGAAAATAAATGGCTTAATTTTGCATCGCATTCAACAACAATGTTTCCTCCTGCTTTGGCAATCATTGGGATATAACGAATAAATTGTATAGTATCTCCTAAACCTTGTTCTGCATGGATTAGAATGGTCTTACCGTTTAAGGGGCGTCCATCCCATTGCGGTTGCGTAATGCTTCTTGCATGTTCAATATTGCTTTTTAGTTTAAGCCGCCATTCATATTCCTCCCAGCCTTTCTCAAAGTTGCCTAATAATAAGTATAGGCAAGATAGATTAAAGTGTGCCTCAGCATAGCCAGGGTTTAAAGAAATGGCTTTCTGGTAATGGGCAATGGCTTCTTTATGTTTGCCAATTTCTTGTAAGGCAATACCTAAATTATTATTCGCCTCAGAATAGTCAGGGTTTAAAGAAATAGCCTCTTGATAATGGGTGATGGCTTCTTCATGTTTACCAAGCTCTAAAAGAGCGATGCCTATATTATTATGTGCTTCGGTATAGCTCGGATAGACTGAGATGGCACTTTGATAATGACTAACGGCTTGTTCGAGATTTCCTCCTTCTTGCAAAGAGTTACCTAAATTATAATATGCTTGAAAAAATTCAGGTCTAATAGAGATGGCTTCTTCAAAACAAGTTGTGGCTTCCTCGTTACGGTCCATAACGTTGAGAGCATTACCCATGTTGTTATATGCCTCAGCAAAGTCGGGTTTAATTTCAAGAGCCTGTTTATAACATTTAAGCGACAATTCATTATTACCTAGTGCTCTATATGCTTCACCACAGTTATTATAGAAATCTGGAACAGTTGGATTTGCCTCTATTGCTTTTTCGATTAACTCAATTGCAACTTCATTATTTCCTACCTGATATGCAATAAGACCTAAAAGGTGCAAAGCATCGGGGTTATTTGGTTCTTTAGCTAAAATGTCTCGATAAATAACTTCTGCTTCTTGTAATTGGCCTCCTTGATGCAGTGCCATTGCCTCTTGTATAAGTATATTAGGTTCACTAGGAGGTTTGCGACTATCATCTCCAGCAAATATAGGTAATGCCTTTTTTATAAATTGCCAAATCATAAAGGGATCTTATTATTTTTGATTAATTATCGACTAGCTAAATAATGGGTTTACTACTATTCGTTTAATTTTAAAAAAAGCTTTTTTGTTATCTCATCAGCAAATCCTTTTTCAAGGCCATGCTCACGAAGGGTCCATAAAAATTTATTACCGATTCTTGCTTTCTTGTATATGCCTAATTTATTTTCAGCTTTAAAATTATATATTTTGTTTGATAGAGCATTATTAATATTAGCTAGTTTCTTTTCGTCTTTTTTAGATGGCTTATCTGACTCTAAAGAATATGCTTTAATAAAGTCATCTGCTAGTGATTCTGCAAATTGATCTATTTTTGCATTCATTTTGAACTGAAACAGTTTCATGCTGAGCTTCCAATATTGTTTAAATTGAGCAGACTTTATCTTTTCCTGGTGGGGGTACAAAAATATCTAAAATAGTAGATGTCTAGTTTGTACGGAGTCAGTCAGCTTAGTCTAATGTATTACTTAAGGTAATTAATTATATTAGCTTATATTGTCAGGACAAGGGGTGCTTATAATTTGTTGTTCAAAAAACTCTTTTATTTTTTCATGTAGATAGTCAATTTCATTTTTTAAACAAAAATGATGGTTTCCAACATATAAGCCCTTTTTGTCTATCATATTAGCAATTTTTAATTCATCGTGTATTTCATAATTAAAATATTTTATTACATCATGGTTAACAAAGTTCCCAGCAACAATGGGTCTGCATTCTATGTCATTGTTATCAAGAAAATTTGCTAATTCATCTCTGAGGTCGCTTAACTCATTTATCAGTATCAGTGAAAAACCGAACCAACTACTCTCACCAATCTCTTTTTGTATTTTTATATACGGGTGGTTAATAAAAAGAGAATTGAAATATTTAGCATTATTCTTTCTAATCTCAATAAATTTGGGCAGTTTTTTAAGTTGTTCGCTGCCAAGAGCTGCAGATATTTCTGTAGGCCTGATGTTATAACCCGGTAGTACGAACTTGAATGATTCTTCGAATTCCGTATCCTCTTTTGGGGTCACTTTATTGATTTTGGGTAATGACCTTGTCCAGCCATGAGATCGCATTGATAGCATGATGTGATATAACTCTTCGTTATCAGTTACTATTAGACCTCCTTCTATAGTTGATATGTGATGGCTAAAGTAAGTGCTAAAAGTGCCTAATCTGCCGAATGTTCCGGTATATTTTTTGTCAAATTGCGCACCCATGGATTCACAATTATCTTCAAAAAGGGTGATGTTATTATCTTGGCAAAGTTTAGTCAGAGTATCAAATTTGTTGGGGTTGCCGAGCAGATTTACAGCAACTATTAATTTAGTATTTTTTGATATTGCTGACTTGAGAATCTCAATATTGACATTTAATGTATCTGGATCTATATCAACAAATTTAACTCTTAGCCCGAATTGTTGAAGTGGAAAATAAGTTGTTCCCCAGGAAACTGCAGGAACGATTACTTCATCTCCGTGCTTTAATGGATTATCTTTTGTATAAAATAATGCAGCAATCGCAAGTAAATTTGCCGAAGAACCCGAGTTAACCATTACAGAGTATTTGCTGTTAAAGTATTTAGAGAATTCAACTTCGAATTTTTTTACATGTTCTCCCATAGTAAACTGGTCCTGGAGAAGCAGGTTTTTTATTGCGTTGATTTCTTCGTCGGCCCAGCTGCTTGCAGCAAGAGGATAGTGTTTAGACATGGGCATTCTCTTCCTTAAAATACTCATAAGTTTTTCTAAGCCCATCATTCAGGTCTGTATTTGAACGCCAGCCAAAATTGTTGATTCTAGTTATGTCGGTAAGCTTTCTTTGCATGCCTACAGCTCGACTGAGTTCATGGGTGAAATCACCTTTGTAGCCAAGTATATTTGCAACTTTTCTATAATATTCATTTATTGTATAGTCTGTTCCAATGCCGACATTGAGCAATTCTGGCATCTCATCATATTCATTAATGGCATAAGTTATAAAGTCTGCAAGATCGCCAGCATACATAAACTCTCTTCTTGCTTCACCATTACCCCATATTTCTACGGATGTTTTATTGTGTAACATCGCTGTATTTATTTTAGAGATAATAGCTGGAATTAAATGAGAGTTGGTCGAGTTAAACAGATCATATTTACCATATAAATTACACGGAATAATTGTCTTATATGACAAATTTTCTTCAGAGGAATTTATATAGCTACATAATTTTGCAACAACTATTTTTGACAAGGCATATCCTTCATTTGTTGGTTCCAACATGCCAGTTAGAAGTTTGTCCTCAGATATCGGGCCACTAAGATCTTTAGGATACATACATGAACTACCTAGATTAATGAATCTGGGAATACCTGTACGCTGAGCTGCGATTACAATATTTTTCCCCATTTCTAGATTATCAATAAGGAACTCTACTGGCGAGTCGATATTAGCTTGAATACCCCCGACACGGCCTGCACAATGAACAATCAGATCCGGTTTTATTTTGTTGAGATAGTTTTTAACAGTTGAAAAATCAAGTAGGTTTAAATCTTTACTAGATGGTGCATAGACATTATTTTTTAATAATTCCGAGTTTTCAAGAAGGTTTCTTCCAACCATCCCAGAGCCACCAGTAATAAGGACTTTCATTTATGTGTGGATTTACTCGGCTCGAATAATTCTATAAAGAAGCGACGTATAAACCTTAACCCAGTTGGTATGCTCGGGGCTCCAGTTTCTCCCGCAATTCGCTCTCCTTCAATTGTAGGAAATTCAACAATTTTTAATTTCGATTTTAATGCACGTATAGTCATCTGGTACTCTATAGTATAGTCGTGCGCATCAAGTTCTAATTGTTGAGCAGCAGACTTTGTAATAGCGCGAAATCCATTTATTGAGTCAGTAATATAGACTCCTGAACGTTTGAAAAAAAGGTTGGCAGCTAAATTAAATATGTTATTCGCCCACTTTCGCCATTTAAGAAGTTGTGCATCTTCTTCATTGACTGATTCCTTCATCATTCTAGATGCAATAACAATGTCGACTCCATTTTCAAGATATGGTCTAAATTTTTTTAAATCAGAAATTGCTTCATTCCCGTCAGGGGAGAAGAAAATAAAAGCATCTGCCTGAATCATTTCGAAGGCTAATTGGAAAGCTTCTCCTCTTCCTCGTTTGCTCTGACCAATTACTTTAATATTACGATCTTGAAAAAAATCTATAGTGCCATCTGTAGAACCTCCATCGACAGCGATGATTTCGTCATACCCATTTTCATTACTGGGCATTGGTATTGTATCGAAGATAGCTTGAAGACAATCGATCTCGTTTAATGTCAATATACATAAAGAAATTTTCATATCTATTCCGTTATAAATTGTGTTTAATATTTTCCATTTCCAAATCTGCTATTAGCATTATACGTATTAGTTCATCGAAATTAGTTTTAGAACTCCAGTTTAATTTATTTTTTGCCTTCTTGGAGTCTCCAATAAGGATGTCTACTTCCGCAGGCCGGTAATATCTGGAATCAATCTCAACGTGTTTTTCCCAAGATAAGTCAACTAGACTAAAAGCTTTTTCAAGAAACTCTTTAACTGACCAGGTCTTGCCAGTTGCTATCACATAATCATCTGGCTCATCTTGTTGTAGCATTAACCACATAGCTTCAACATAATCTTTCGCGTATCCCCAGTCACGTTTTGCATCTAGATTGCCTAAATATATCTTTTTATCTTTGCCCGCCAGAATTCTTGCTATTCCTCGCGTGATTTTTCGAGTCACAAAAGTTTCTCCACGCCGCGGACTTTCATGATTAAATAATATGCCGTTGGAAGCATGCATGCCGTAGCTTTCTCGATAATTAATGGTTTGATAATGCGAAAACACTTTCGCACATGCATATGGACTGCGTGGATGAAACGGTGTTAATTCATTTTGAGGAATTTCCTGCACTGCACCGAACATTTCTGAACTCGAGGCTTGATAGTAACGAATATTCTTTTCAGCGGTGCAGTTTCTTATCGCTTCCAGCAATCTGATAGTTCCCATTGCAACCACATCGGAAGTATACAATGGAATATCAAAAGAAACCCTAACATGGCTTTGAGCTGCCAGATTATAAATTTCATCAGGTTCAATCTTTGTTATTAATCTTTCTAAAGTACTATCATCCGACATATCACCATAATGGAGATGTAAATTATTATGCTCCAGATGAATATCATTAAATAAATGCAGTATACGACCTGTATTGAAGGATGAAGAACGTCTTATTATACCGTGGACTTCGTATCCTTTTTCTATTAATAGCTCAGCAAGATATGAACCGTCTTGGCCAGTAACACCGGTTATTAATGCTATTTGCATAATTATATCTATTCAGTTTATTTATATTGATTGTATCTCAGTATTTATAATATTTATACGAGTATAAGTGCAGTAAAAACACTATTTAGATATCAATCTATGGCACATGTTTTTATTGTGATTTTGGTCACATAAATATGAGGAAGAGTCTTTAATTAGTTAATGAAGTTTGTTGCAAAGGGCATCTAATTGAGAAGTAGTGCCCCTGGAATTAGTTATATCTTCTGCCGTTAGTATAATAGAACGAGCATATTCACAGTTTTTATCGTGATTAAAAGGCATCAGTTCCAAGCCTTTTGATATAAAAATAATAGCGCTTTTTTCATTCCCAGAAATAAATTCTAAGTGTCCTAAATAAAAGTGTGAAGAATAATATTCATATATATTTTTTTCAGATTCTGTAGCAATAGTTATTAAATCATTAAAAAAATATTCAGCTTCGACCAACTTTTTATTTACCATAAAAGTGAAGCCCATTTTAAAAATTATTTCAACAGGGGCTAAAGAAGTTGTTAAGAGTTTCTTATAAAAAAACCAGGCTTTATCTTCATTGTCTTTAGCATAAATATTACCTAGAAATAATGCATAGAAAGGCTCTTCAGGGTTGATCTCATGGGCTTTTAGATAGTTATTTTTTGCTTTGATGAATAGCTCTTGTTTCTCATAATGCTCACCCAATTTGATATACGCATAATGATTGTCAGTTGTTGTATTGATTGACCAGTTCCAATAAGTCTCACTGTTTTTCCAGTACTGAATTGTTTTATTAGTAGTATATATATACGCACCGATGTAGAGAAATAATAAAGATAAAATATAAGCTTTGTACTTATATCTAAATTTTATTTGATTTTTAATTACATGTGCTACAGCAATAAATAAACCTATATGAGGCAGGTAAGTCCATCTGTCTCCAACTAAAATGCTTTCTCCGGTTCCTAAAATTCCAATAACAGGCAGTAAAGAAGTAAAAAACCAGGCTAATCCCATAAAAATTAAATTGTTAGTAGATTTTCTTAATATGGGGATTATGAAAATACTAATCATCAATATAATTGAAAGAATTGATTGCCACATTGGGAATGGCAAGCTTGGGTAAGGCTGATAACCAGCCAAGCTAAATGGAAAGACACCTATAATTAGGTAGTGCAAAAGTATTACTGGTGCATTAAGTACGCGATCAATTAATGGCAATGATTGTAATGATGTTATTACATGGCCTTCTACTGATGACGTAGAATATAAGTGCACAAGAGAATATGAAAGGGCAATTACTAGAAATGGAATTATTTTTTTTAGAAAAAATAAAGATCTATTCGAATCTATTTTATTAAAACAACACCAATCAAATAAAAAGAGCAAACAAGGAAGCATCACCCATGTTGGTTTTGATAGTAATGATAAGAGGAAGAATGCAATTGAAAGCAAGTAGAACAAATTGTTTTGAGTAGGCAGGTGACGTTCACTAGAATTTATATAGTTGTTATGCATGTACAATAAAAATGACAAAAGCCCAAAGAAAGCAGCTAAAAGTTCTTTTCGTTGAGATATCCATGCCACAGCTTCGACATGTTGTGGGTGGATTGAAAAAAATATCGCAACCAAGCCACCGGCAAATATTGACTTAAGGAGAGACTTAGATATAAAAAAGACAAGGACACTATTAATTGTATGTAATACAAGGTTGGTAAGATGAAATCCTACTGGATTAATATTAAAAATCTCTGCGTCAATTATATATGAGAGACGGGTCAACGGCATATAATATGGCGCCCCAAATTTTGTCCATGCCCAATGGACGCTCGTCCATGTGAGTCCGTTAGTCAATAAGGGGTTATCATAGATGTATGTATTATCGTCTAAGTTAATAAAGTCAAAGAATAAAACATCGCGGTATAGCACTAAGGTAAAAGATATAATTAAAATCACCATGAAAGGTGATGATAGGTATCTTGAGCTTTGAGTATTTGGCATGGATGACATGTTATGATTGATGCCGAGACGGTCCTCTAAGTATATATCACTATGTGACTAGTTAAATATCTTATCTGCGTTTTGTCACATTGTATTTAAAATTATTTTATTTTTGCTCGGTATTTTTCTTGTTAAGTGAGAGCACAAATCATAGATTACTTATGTAAAGAAATTAATAGCCAGTTGGGTTTGCATCTATATACATATTTGTTATCTGAAGGCAATGAAGTCCTTTGCCTTGCCGGGTTTTATACTGGTGAAAAAGAAAATATAGTTGGCCGAACAGGCAATCCTTTTTTCGAAATCATCCGCCATGATATAACATGCCCAAAATGTCTTAATGCGCAATGAATAATATTATAAATCATACATAATATTATGTTATGTCAGCATAACTTTATTCAAATATATTTAATACTCTTCATGAGGCTGTTTTAGCTAGGTGGAGTTGTGATAGTTGTATTATGAATATAATCAAAAGACAGAATGACAATGTTAAGAGTTGATGTTTAAGAGTAAAATAATGCACATATTTACATGTTTTGTGTTCTTCGACTCATTTGTCTCGCCCCGAAACAGGTTAAAAACAGTATAAAATGCTTATCTAAGGCGAGGCTTTTATATGCATGATGTTTTATTTTTTGGAAATATTGGATGTTAATAATTTTTACTACATTTCTTTTGATTGGGCTCTTTAGTTTTTCTCTTTTAGGTTGGGGTGTCCTTTTTAAGAGCATTACTGATTCATCTACTAGTCATGATAATCCTACAGTTACTATTATATTAGGGCTCGCTCTATGGATTTTTATTGGTGGAATATTGAATGTATTAAGCTCAGCGTACCCTTTTGTACTTGATAGCATCTTTACTATTGGTCTTATTATTTTCCTTTTTAAATTTAAAACATTATTACTGGAATTTCCTCAGGAGAGAGAGAAGCAAGCTTATGCTTTAACGCTATTTACGCTTATCTTAGCCATCATGGGGTTTGTCATTACGACCCAGTTACCACCAGACGCGTATAATCTTCATGATGATTATGAAAAATATTTTGCGCATCCGCACAGGATGTTACAAACAGGTACTTTATTCGGCAGCCCATTAAGTGCTATTGGAATGGAAACAATGGGTGGGCAAGCATTTCTTCACGGTTTCATTTTAACTCACTTCTCCGTGGAAATGCTTAATGGGTTAGATAGTGTTTTTTCACTTTTTCTATGTTTAATACTTGTCGGAAGTGTTGGATGGATACAACCACGAACAGCTATTATTTCACTGCTTTCTGTTTTCCTTGTTTTTCTCATTCACCCTCAGTATGTGAATATCTCTGCTTTATATTCTGCATCTGTATTTATCATCGCTATTGTTCTGTATATGTCACAACATCATCAGTCAACAGTTAAGCTAGATTCTCTACCAAACCCTTCGGGCATTGCGCTTCTATACGCTTCTTTATTCGCGATTAAAATGACTTTTATCCCCTTCGCTACGTTACATTTTATTATTACTATTTTAGGAATGATAATAATTACTAGAAACTATCGTGCCAGTCTAGTGTGGGGGGGTAAAGTATCAATATGGGGAGGGCTATTTATTTCGCCCTGGATTATATTACATGCTGAGAATTATCTGAAAATAATTGGTGCTAACGAAAAACAAGGGCTGCATGAAGTCCTAAAAGAAAATCTTGAATTATTATCAACTGACACACTTTTTTATGGAGCTACTTACTCTCACTATACGCTTATTGCAGTAGTAATGTTTTTGATAGGAATATACATGTTCTATCAGGTTAACAAAAATAAGACTTTTAATTCACAGATAGCTTGTATCACAATTTTTAGTGCTAGCATTTCAGGAGCGCTATTATATTTTCTATTTATTATTTTAATGGGCCCATTACAAGGAGGTTATGAACAAGCTTTACGCTATTCGATTCCTGTTCTTATTGGGTTAACCGGCATCATTCTACCTACATTCCCTCTGTACACTGTGAATGAAGATGTTAAAAAACAAAATCAAAGACACCAAACTGTATCTATCATAATAGCTTTGGCTTTGATGGTTAGCTTTATCCCAGCAGCAAAAAATCGTGTAAAACAAGCTATAACTAGCGGCTCTATATTATCATTTTCAGATTTTGCTTCTTCAAATCAATACATTAAATATAATAGATCAGTCCTATATGGCAATACAAAAAATAGGATAAAAATGATACAAGATAAAATCCCACATAACACAAAGGTGATAACATGGATTTCAACTCCATTTTATCTAGACTATTCACGTAACATTATTATTGATATTGATCCATCTGGTCTACAGTCGCCATGGGCAACTGTGACCAATGCAAATTACGTTATGTGGGAATATGATGGTTATGCTACTAGGACGAGAAAAAGTTATATAGAAGAAGCACAAAGGACAGGAAAAAATGTAGTCGCCAAAGCATATACTAGCTATAAATTTACTACATTTCTTAGTGAGCTTAGTAAAAAAGGGAATATTATCTATAATGATGGTGAAATTGCTGTTTTTCAAATCAGTTCGAATACCATATTTAACCCGTAACCTTATGGGTTTATATAAACCTCAACTTAGGTAGACAGTTTGTATTGTTTTATACTAACTAAATACTGGATTATTGATTATATGAAAAAAAGAATTTTAGTTACAGGTGGGGCTGGTTTCTTGGGCTCGCATTTATGTAGATATTTGCTATCTGAAGGTAATGAGGTTCTTTGCCTTGATAATTTTTATACTGGAGCAAAAGATAATGTCGTTGACCTAATATGTAATCCATATTTTGAAATCATACGCCACGATATAACATTTCCAATATATCTTGAAGTTGATCAAATTTATAACCTCGCATGCCCTGCAAGCCCTGTTTATTATCAGAAATATCCCATTCAAACTACTAAGACTAATGTGTCTGGTGCAATTAATGTCCTTGGCCTTGCAAAACGCTTGAGTATACCGGTGCTGCAAGCATCAACAAGTGAGATTTATGGAGACCCCTCTATACATCCACAAACAGAGGACTACTGGGGAAATGTAAATTGCACGGGTATTCGGTCTTGTTACGATGAGGGGAAGCGATGCGCAGAAACCTTGTTTTTTGATTATTACCGTGAACTTGGTCTTGATATAAGGGTTGCGAGAATTTTTAATACGTATGGACCAAATATGGCTGTTAATGATGGACG
Source organism: Gammaproteobacteria bacterium (assembly GCA_021773235.1). Classification (GTDB taxonomy): domain Bacteria; phylum Pseudomonadota; class Gammaproteobacteria; order Eutrophobiales; family Eutrophobiaceae; genus UBA7359. The sequence goes on from JAJFKL010000030.1 coordinate 344,239, forward strand.
TGTTGTTAGCAACTTTATTGTTCAAGCTCTTACAGGTAAACAAATAACTATATATGGGGATGGAAGTCAAACAAGGTCATTATGTTATGTGGACGATCTTATTCAGGGACTTGTCACATTAATGAATACAAGAGGTATTCATGAGCCTGTTAACTTAGGCAACCCAACAGAACGTACTATTCTAGAATTAGCAGAAAATATTATTAGTGAGACCAAGAGTGGATCAAGTATTAGGTATGAGTCCTTACCAGAGGATGACCCGAAACAACGGTGTCCTGATATATCAAAAGCAAGAAAAATGTTGGGATGGGAACCAAAAGTTGAATTTGAAAAAGGTATACGTAAAACAATTACATTCTTTAAAGAAAAACTATCAATTACAGACTAATTTAACCATGTCTTTTACACTCTCAGTTATTGTGCCTTGCTATAATGAAAAAGCAACGGTTAGTGAAATTATAAAATCTATTAGGGAAGTACCTATAGAAAATATCGAGATAATCGTTGTTGATGACGGTTCTACTGATGGAACACTAGATGTACTAGAAGAATTATCATCCATAGATATTTTTATTAAACATTCTATAAATCAAGGGAAGGGAGCAGCAATCAGAACTGGTATTACACATGCCACTGGTGACTACATAATTATTCAGGATGCCGATCTTGAATACAATCCGCAAGAATACTTAAAATTATTAAAGCCCATACTAGAAAATGATGCGGATGTTGTTTATGGGAGTAGGTTCTTGGGAGGAGAAACGCATCGTGTTCTTTATTTCTGGCACTCAGTAGGAAATAGATTCTTAACTCTATTATGTAACATGACAAGCAATCTGAACCTTACAGATATGGAAACATGTTATAAACTATTCAAGAGAGAGATCATCAAAAATATTGATATATGTGAGAACAGGTTTGGTTTTGAACCAGAAATAACACTTAAAATATCTAGAGTGCCAGATATTAAAATATATGAGGTTGGTATTTCATATTATGGGCGATCTTATTCAGAAGGTAAAAAGATTAGCTGGAAGGATGGTGTAAGAGCTATTTATTGCATAATGAAATATGCAATCAAATAACTTTAATTATGAAGGCAAAGATTTAGAGGCAATGTCGTTTGCTAATAATTACTATGCTTCACTCATAAGATTATTCTCTCCTTATCTTGGAGAACATGTAGCAGAAATTGGTGCGGGAACAGGGAGTTTATCTACATTAATTCTTAAAGAAAATATCAGTGAATTAACCGTAGTCGAACCATCGGCTAATCTTTTTCCACTGCTTTGTGAAAACCTGAAAGAAATTCCTAATGCAGTCACTATCAATAGTTTTTTCCATGAAATATCCCCTGATTATCAGAGCCATTTCGACAGTATTTTATATGTGAATGTATTAGAACATATTAAGGATGACAAAATAGAATTAGAACATATTAGAAAGTCACTAAATAGTAACGGATATGTATGTATATTTGTTCCTGCATTATCTTGGTTATATAGTGATTTTGATAAATCAATAGGTCATTATCGCCGTTATCATAAAGAGGATCTTATAAGCTTAGTTAAAGCTTCTGGACTCAATGTGATAAAAGCAGGTTACGTTGACTTTTTTGGTATATTCCCCTGGTATTTATCGTTAGTAATATTGAAAAATAAGCTCAATGCGAAACACGTAAACTTATATGATAAATATATCTTTCCAGTCACCAATTTTATTGAAAACATCTTCCCTGTGCCGATAGGTAAAAATCTTTTTCTTATTGCGCAAAAATAAAAACGGATACTCCAAGAGAATGATTGATTTTGTTTTCATAAAAAAAAATATTTCATTTGTAATAGCGTTTGCATTGCTGATAATAATTTCTTTGTCTCTTAGACTACACCATCTGGCCTTTGATAGTTTATTCATGGATGAAATTAGACAGGTTTCATACTATAAAAATAGTATTTTAGATTTAATCTCTAATGCAGCAAGTCAACAACAACCTCCTTTAGACTATTGGATTGGCCATTATATATTTAAGTTTTCATCTAGTGATTTTTCAGCACGGTTACCAGCGGCAATTTTTGGCACAGCATCAATCGTAATGCTAGTGTTTCTCTGTTTAGAATGTAGTCGGTGGCCAATTGCAATATTTGTAGGCCTAGTAATGTCACTGATGCCATTTCATCTTTACTTTTCTCAAGATGCACGGCCTTATTCAATTGCAATATTCTTTTTTCTGGCTTTTATATATGCGATAAACCATATAGTGAAAATAAGATCACCTAATGCCGTTCATTATTTGATACTACTTTTTGTAACAACATTATTTCTTTATTCCAGAACATTATCTCCATTGTGTGTTTTCAGTATTGTATTTAGCCTTATTATTTTGAGCACTGTTAGGGAGATAAAGAATAGAGCTGCAATAAATAATATATATAAATGTATTAAGATGATGGCTGCATTGGTTATAGCATTTATCATTTATCTTCCAATTTTTTTAAAGATACTTGAGTCTGGCCAACGTTATACAGATAAAAGCACCGTGTTTAGCATGCAGAGTGTGTTAGCTAAACTAGGAGATGTACCATTTTTCACATTTTGGAGAGTTTATGAAGCACAACTAGAACCAATAACATATATCGTTCTATTAGCTGTTATCAGTTCTTTTTTTCTGATCTTCCATGATAAATCCAAGCAATATAAAACTTTTATCAAAAGTATATTAGTTCTGCTTCCCTCTGTGTTTATTTTTAATTTGGTAGTGTTTCATTTTAAAACCAGCATGCCATTTAGGCCTCCATATGCTCTTTATGTTTTACCATTAACGCTGATACTATTTGCATATTTCTTAGAGCGCATTTGGTGTTTCAAAACAAGTTTATTGGCTGGTAAATATATAAAGCCATTTTTATTATTATCTGGAGTTATATTCATTGTTTACTTGTCTGAATCAGTTCTTGATTTCAAAACATTACCTAAAAAATCAGATTGGCGAGGACTTACAAAATATATCTCCACAAATTATAGCGATGAACAAATATTCCTTTTTGATTCACTTAGTGCAGCGGATAGTTGGAAGCCTATATTCTATGGTCTGAACCGATATCCACTGTATGATAAAAATACATTTTCTATAAAACGATTAATAAATTCAGCACCAGTAGCATCTCAATTTAAACACGAACCTATTTTGATTCTATTCCATTATCGAGATTACAAACTAACGCGTAATTCACGGTACGCTATAATAGAAAAACATGAAGGTGCTCCAGATTTAGACATGAAAGCATTATTGAATAATAAAAATGTTGATGTTAAACAGTTAACCGGTTTTTCTATAATTTCATTAAAGAATAGAAAACGACATTTTTTAGTTGACAGTTTTGATCTTATAAAAGAAGTGCTTCTCTCTTTTCCTCAGAACGCAACCTTAGTCGATCTATATTTGGCAGCGGCTTCTATTTCAGCAGTTTGTGATGGTAATGAATATCAACAATATATTAACTCCGCAAGAAGTGTTGCTAATAAGAAAAATATCCAATACATCGATAATTACGCAAAGAGTATAACCTTGTTCAAGCAGGAACGAAGTAATCATGTCAATCAATATTGTGATGTTGGATTAAAAAATGATCTCTGAAGACTTGGTTAAAATAGTATTTAAGGTATTTAAAAAAACACTTTTCCCATTATTAACATTTATTGTGATTGCAGCCGCATATTATTATTGGACTTGGAGTCCTCTCTTAGCTCAATTGGGTGGAGATAATGCGATATATCTAATGAGTGCAAATATATATTCGCCGTACGAAAATCCATCACTTGTTTCAATATATTTCGACTCGGTTAGCTTTTATCCTCCTGTGTATCCGTTGATGCTAGGTTTGCTAGGCGGGGGTAATAGTATTTTGCTAGCGCATTTAATTACGACGTCTTTTCTGCTTTTAGCGATTATTACACTATATTGGTGGATGATTAGTCTTAATTTTCATCGAACGCATGCTTTAGTTTTAGTTTTTATTTTTTCGATTATCCCCGGCACTTATTTTCAAGTCATGCATATCCACAGTGAACATCTTTACTTGTTATTTAGTTTAATAGGTATATGTCTTGTCACGCAAAAAGAAAAAACAGAAAATCATAAGTTATTATGGATTGCAGTGATATCTATTGCCTGCACAACACTCACTAGAAGTGCCGGTGTGACTTTAGTACTGTCGTTTATCATTTACTTAGTCATCAATAGTGAAAACAAAAAATATTATCTAACAATAATAGCAGTACTTCCAATGGTGCTATGGGGGCTGTTGAATAATCAAGATAGTGATTCTTACTTGGATATTGTATCAAATTATTATACGACTGATTTTATAGCCCCACTACTAAAGCAGATCTTGAATCAATCTTATTATATGTTGAATGCTTGGCATTTAACTTTCACACAGGGAAATTCAGGGCATACTATATTAAATGTATTTGCCATTATATGTGTGTTTAGTGTTATTTTCAGGATGTACAAGAAAAAGCTCGATGGAATATACGTCTTTTTATACTTGTGCATGGTTATTAGTTGGCCATTCCCCGATGAATTATTACGCCTATTATTTCCTATAATGCCAATTTTATTAGTACAAACGAGCCTATGTATTAAAATTATTGATGATCAATGGCCTGCTTCTAGGTTCCCACTAGGAAATTCTATTTTAGGAGCTACACTGTTAATTATATTGATACCGAATCTGTTATTAACAGCGTCAAGATTTAATGTGCTTGTAGATGAAAAAATTATCCAGCCTCAATATAAAAAAACTTACGATTGGTATCAACCCAACCTCCGGCAAGCTATTAATAAGATTACATTTAATCACGGGGTTATTTCAGGCCTTGAAGATGCAAAGAATTATGTACCAGCTGATGAATGTGTTTATAGTATAAAGCCTGGACTAGTTGGCATATACATGAATCGTATTAGCAAAGCGCCTCCGAATAGTCACGTTGATGATGATGAATATTCTAAAATAACTGAACAAGATAATTGTCATTATTATTATTTAGTGAATGCTACTAGCCCGAGCTACAAGGAAAATTTCTATCCATATCAAAGACTGGATACTAAATTAGAACTGATAAAAACTTATTATTCCTCTAATAACCCGAAAAATCCTGTGTCCTTTCTTGGAAAAATGAGGGAATAATTATAGGAATTTAAATAGGTCATGTTTCCTATTTCAATAAGTATAAATGACCTTATTTATTATTGATGATCATTAATATTACTGATTAGGTGTAATTCGAGCGATTGAGAACTAAACTAGGCCATGAAGCGAACATGAAATTATTGGAAGAAACCGATTGTTTCATGTAGTTTACGATATTTATTAGAGTTGTCAGGCGGATGTAAATTGTTCAGCATATTTATCAAATGTTCTATAGACATAACATTTAAATTATAGTTAATTGAGACAATGACAAATGAAAAAATAAGTATCGTAATTCCAGCTAAAAATGAACTCGCTGGCTTGCAAAAAATATTACCAGAGATTCGTCAATTATATCCAGATTATCAAATTATTGTTGTTGATGATGGGTCGACAGATGGCACTAAGCAACTGTGTGAAAGTCATGATGTTACGATTATTTCTCATCCGTATTCGAAAGGTAATGGTTCTTCTATAAAAACAGGCGCCAGGTTTTCTGACTCTACAATATTAGTATTCATGGATGCTGATGGACAACATAAACCAGAAGATATAAAAAATTTACTTGATAAATATAAGCAAGGGTACGATATGGTTGTTGGCGCTAGGTCGGCTTCATCACAAGCTAGCGTGGGTAGGCTCTGTGCAAATACTTTTTATAATTGGTTTGCTACTGCCATGGTTGGGCAGAAGGTAGAAGATCTGACGTCAGGTTTCAGAATTGTGAGGGCAGATTACTTTAAAATGTTTCTTCATCTATTGCCCAATGGCTTTTCCTATCCAACAACATGTACTATGGCATTTTTTCGTTCTGGTTTCAGTGTTGGGTATGTTCCAATTGAGGCAAATACACGTTTAGGTAAAAGCCATATTAAACTGATAAAGGACGGTGTGCGATTTTTACTTATACTTTTTAAAATTGGTACGTTGTATTCTCCGTTAAAGATATTTTTTCCTTTAAGTATAATTAGTTTCACTACGGGGTTATTCTATTATCTCTATACATATATAACAGTGGGGCGTTTTACTAATATGAGTGCCTTATTATTTACTACTGCAGTTACAATCTTTCTCATGGGCTTAATTTCAGAACAGATCACAAGTTTGGTTTATAGTAGAAAAAATGATTGAATGTTAATAAATACCAATGATTTTTCTAAATAATTCTATGTGACAATCTGTTATGAATGTACTTTTAATATTCAATTCTTAGCTATATGAAATTAATAATTCAAATTCCTTGCCTAAATGAAGAGGACCATTTGGGCGAGACATTTTCTGATCTCCCGCGAATAATCTCTGGTGTAGATGAAATTGAAGTGTTGGTAATCGATGATGGAAGTACAGATAAAACCAGTGAAGTAGCGCGAAAAATTGGCGCGCATCATATATTACGGTTCTCAAAAAATCGAGGTTTGGCAGTAGCACATATGGCCGGACTTGATGCATGCTATCGTTTAGGGGCTGATATAGTAGTTAATACAGATGCCGATAACCAATATCAAGGGGCAGATATTTGTAAACTTGTACAGCCTGTTATTCTTAAACGCGCAGATATCGCTATTGGTGATCGACAAGTGAATACTATTCAATCCTTTTCTTGGACCAAAAAAATATTGCAATATTGGGGATCAAGACTTGTTCGTGGAGTATCTGGTTTAAATGTAACAGATGCAACAAGTGGTTTCCGGGCAATAAATCGTAAAGCGATATCTCGTTTATTCGTACATAATAAATTTACTTATACACTTGAAACCCTAATTCAGGCTGGTAATGCAGGTTTGAACATTGAGAATGTAAAAATAGTAACCAATAAACCAAAGCGTAAATCGAGACTGTTTAGTTCAATAACGGAATATTTAAGAAGAAATGGGCTGGTAATATTTCGTTCATATGCAATGTATTCACCGATGCGAGTATTTGGAACAGTTGCGGGACTGTTCTTTTTAACAGGCACAATTTTATGCTTACGTTTTCTTTATTATTTTATTGCAAACCCGCAAATTAGTTCACATATACAATCTTTACAGATTGGTACTGGCTTAGTGATTATTTCATTTATTATAGGTTTACTTGCTCTTCTGGCAGATTTGAATGCAACAAATAGACGCTTGATTGAGGAGTTATTGACACGTATGCGCAGCATAGAATCAATCGTGGAAAACAAAAATACTGATAACTGGATTGAAGGTTTGGAGTCAACGAAAAATGAAAGCTGGAAAACGGATAGTTTCGATGATTCATAATGAAAATATAGTAGGCAATACATACGATAAATATACAACAAGGAATCCAGTCGCCCGTTATTTGATGAGAAATTTTCTTGATTCGGTGACGTCTCTCTATAATGAAATAAAACCAACATCTGTGCTCGAAATTGGATGTGGCGAAGGAAGGCTGATTCAACACTTGGTTAGTAATGCCAAAGTAAAACCCGAAGCAATTATGGCAAGTGACGTAAGTTTGGAGCATCTAAGCAATAACCTGAACTCAAAAATAGAGTTTTTTGAAGGATCAATATATGAACTACCTTTCGAAAATGGACAGTATGATCTTGTAGTTTGTTGCGAAGTTATGGAACATTTGGAAAAACCAGCTAATGGGCTTGCTGAAATATCACGCATTGCAAATAAGGCAGTTTTACTAAGTACTCCATGGGAACCAATATGGCGAATCATGAACCTTATGCGAGGAAAATATTTATTTAATCTTGGTAACACGCCTGGGCATATCCAGCACTTCAGTCGTTCAGGCTTGATCGAGCTTGCTCAAACCCAATTGGATGTTATCTCTACACGCACTCCACTACCATGGACGATTATTCTTGGGAAACCAAGATAATATTTCTCCCAATTTCAGCACAACCAATCGAACTTAGTCTGGTGCCATAAATGGGATATAAAAAAACAATCAACATTTTAAGTTATTTATTATTAATACTTTCTTTGTATTACATTTCTGGACGTCTTGCTAATAATTATTCGCAATTATCAGATTGGCAGCTAAGCAAGTCAGCTTATTTAACATTAATTATCTGTGTAACAGCATATATGTTTAGTAATTTTCTGTTATCTTTTGCATGGAAATACCTACTAGCGTTATCGGGATTTAGAAAAATTAGTCATAGCCGATGCCATATTATTTATGGACGGACTCAAATATCAAAATATATTCCGGGAAATATATTCCATTTTGTCGGACGTTATTTTTTAGGTAAAAAAGCAGGGATTCCCAATACTGTTCTTATGACAAGCACTTTTAATGAGAATATCGGTTTGTTTGTCGTTGCCTCAGTTATTACGATTATAAGTTATGCATTGAATGGTGTAAGTGAAATTGGCGGGATTAGTTTGTATAGGATTTCATTTTTTTCAGGTTCATCATTTATTCTCGGATATCTGGGTTACTATTATTTTATTAGAAATAAACTGGCCCTGAGCCCTATAAGTACTAAGACAAATTTGTTTAGAGTGGGAACCTGCTACACTGCATTCTTTGTTATCTTCGCTACGGTTGGTGTAGTGATTACATTAATGATTGCCCCAGAAGCTATACAAGGGAACGTATATTATATATTCATGATATTTATCAGTTCGTGGGTGCTTGGATATATGACGCCGGGCGCACCTGCAGGTGTCGGTGTTCGAGAGGCAGTAATAATTCTATTATTGGGCCCACTAACAGGTGAAGGAGAATGTCTGATTATTGCTTTTTTGTTTCGCTTTATAACTGTTGCAGGTGATCTTTTTTATTTTCTTTTGAGCTACATCCTTGCCGCATATATCAATGAGACTGATAATATAAGTAACCCGATATAGAAATAATGAAAATTAATAGAAAAATAATTATCATTATTTCAATCGCACTAATCTTGATTTCAGGGTTTTCACTACGATATTTTGCTGTTATAGACACTTCGGTAGATGCTCCCATTCGGGTCGATGCCAAAGACTATTATTTTTATGCACAGAATTTGAAAGAATTCGGCATATACTCCAAGCAAGATAGGAGCACTGAAAGTCTCCGCAGTGACATTATTCCTGATGCACATCGTAATCCGGGTTACTCGCTTTTTCTATTACCCCTAATAGGTTATCCGCCTACATTAGAAATGTTACAACGTGTGTATATAGTTCAAGCAATTATTAGCACTATAACAATTATATTGTCATTATTGTTTTTTAAGAGCTTTCTACCGTGGCCATATACTTTAGGAGGCGCTCTTTTAGTCGCCTTAAGTCCGCATTTAATCTCGATGAATACTTTTATCCTCAGTGAAGGTTTATTTATATTTTTTCTATTGCTTACAGGATTGTCCATTAATAATTATGGTAACCAGAAAAATTTCATCTCAGCAGCTATGGTGGGCCTTGTTCTGGGGCTCGCGCTTCTAATCAGACCTACTGTGATTTATTTCCCACTATTCATGCTGATGCTTTTGCCTCATATTAATGCGAAGAAAATACTGACTACTATTATTGCATTTACTATCGGATTTTATTTGGTGTATGGCCCATGGGTCATCAGAAATAAAATATCAGTACCCCTGAGTAATGAAGTGAGCCTGATGACTGCGACCCTGCAGAAGGGTATGTATCCAGGCCTGATGTATAAAAATGATCCAAAAACATTTGGTAAGCCAAACTATGCTGACCCTGAATGGGAAAGCAGAAAAACACTAACGAGTGTATTGAGTGAAATAAAACGCAGATTTGTTGAAAAACCTATTGAACATATACACTGGTACTTAATAGGAAAGCCAATAACCTTTTTGTCATGGAGCAACATAACTGGAGTTGGGGATATTTTTATATATCCAATTATAAAATCACCGTATTTTGAAAATATAATATTTCATTGGACACATGCAATAATGTATTGGCTCCACTGGCCATTAATAACACTCTGTTTATTCGCCTCAATTATAATTTGGTTGCCGATGTATAGTAAAAAAGTAACAGTAACTGCATTACTACCAATACGGTATTGCTCTCTACTACTATTGTATTTTGTTCTGGTTCATGTCGCAGGGACACCGTTACCGAGATATTCTATTCCTATATTTCCATATGTGTATGCAATGTCAATGGTAGGTCTTTCAATAATAGTTTCGGAAGGTCTGGCTTATTACAGGAAGAAGTTTCGTGGAAGTATTGGTGTCAGTAGTTCCTGAATTATTCTATCATCGTTGATTGTTAACTAGCATCATTTCAGTAAGATTGCCGTTTTACGCTGTCAGAGTAAGTGCTAATGAAGCTGCTGAACATATAAATAAAGTGGTTACTTTCTGGAAATACTTCAGTCTTAATATTTTGGCGGCATCAATTAAGACTATTCTATAAGATATAAATTGCAACAGAGTGGTTTCTAGTATTAGTTTTTATAGCAGCTAGAACATATTTTCGGGATTTTATTGTTTTTATGCATAGTCCTAAAATCTTTATATTCTTTAGAGTTCCAAATATCTTTAAATGGTGTTTTATTAATATTGCCCATGCAGCTGACCCTTGCATCGCCAATACGACAACAAGGTATTACATTACCGACAACGTCAATGTATGTGCCTTGCCAAGGCCAAGGGCATGGGTGTGATTTATCATACAACGTATCTGCAATATCAAGTTCAACATCATTGTTCTTTGCCTGTTCCCGCCAGTCGGAATATAAAGCGGAACGATTTTCCATATTAATTCTTTTTTCAACGGTTTCTGATCTAAGCGTTTCTTTAGCATAGTCAATAACAATAATTTGTAATCCAAATATCGAGATGTTTATAGATTTTACTAATTTGATAGTATCAGCAACAGAAGATTCATTATCTTGATCTACTACCATCCAAGCTGATAAATCCATATTAGTAGATATCTGTAAATCTTTTACATTGTCTATAACTTTATTAAAGTCACTTCCAGGTCTGATTTTTTCAAATAACTCTTTATTGGGAGCATCAATACTTATAGTTAGTTGAAAATTCTTATATTTTGCCAAATCTTTAATTGGGCGCTTATCAAAGAGCGAGCCATTTGAAGTCACTTCACACCAATATTTTTTTGAACATGTTTTATCAATAAATTCTATTAAATTTTTATTCAGAAATGGTTCGCCCATCCCTTGTAGTTTCACCCTTAATGCATGTGGGAAAGTATTAATAATCTTATTAAATTGATCCACACTCATATTATTCTTAACCCAGTCGGCACTTGTTACCTGACAATGAGGGCAACGAAAATTGCATGCATTAGTAGGTTCGATATCTAGAACCACGGGCAATCCATGGGTTTTTATCAGTCGAAATTTGTAGCTGATAATTACTAAAATTGTATTAACTAACTTTAATGGGGAGCGTATTATTCTAGATAAAAAAAATCTATCTCGTTTGTGTTTTATAGATTTTTTAAACATATTTCCTCGCTAAGCATAGTTATAATGAATATTCTAAATAGCATGACGGTTTTCAACATATATAAAATGACTATTATAATAGCCTGGCTTGGCTAAAGTCATTGTTTTAGTTAGAAGATATGACAAAAGATGAGTACTAATATACAGTTTTAATATAAAACTATTGTAGTATCAATGTTATGCTTATCGCGCTATCAATAAGGGGGTAAAGTTTGAATCGAGGTTATCAATATGATTATTCTTCCATTGCATTTGAGATGCATGATGTTGAATCGCGCCGGCAAAAGGCAAATACAATGGTGGCAGTTTTAAGAGAGTGCATTAGCGCTCCACTGAACAATCAAACTTTGCTAAATGTTGGTGGATCAACAGGAATTATTGATGATTATTTATCAGAGCATTTTTTGTCTGTCATTGGAATTGATATTGATGAAAAAGCAATTAAATCAGCTTCAGAAAAGTTTTCAAAAGAAAACTTAAGCTTTGAAGTTGGAGATGCTATGAGTCTGCCATATAAAAACGAGACTTTTGATGTTGTTATTTCATCACATATTTATGAGCACGTGCCCGATGTAAATAAAATGATGGCTGAAATATATCGAGTGCTTAAAAAGGATGGAGTTTGTTACTTTGCAGGATGTAATCGCCTTAAGTGGGATGAGCCTCATTACCATCTCCCTTTGCTTTCTGCTATCCCTGTGCCGCTTGCACACATCTACCTAAGAATATTTAGAGGCGTAGATCATTACTATGAAAGACACCTAAGTTACTGGGGCTTAAAAAGAATAGTAAAAGAGTTTAATGTCACTGACTATACTCAAAAAACGGTTTTAGAACCTGAGAAGTATGGGACAGAGTATATGGTGAAACCGGGTAGTCTAAAGGCAAAAGTGGCAGGTTGGGTTACGAAATACTTTATCTGGTTAAGCCCCGGATATATATGGGTCTTAAAGAAATAAGGTTTATAGGACTGTCAATTTAATAGGTCTAAACTAGGCTGCACGTTACTTTTTGTTTTTCAGACTAATATCTTCAAGCATCGTTGCTACAGACTTCGAAAGATCAATCAATTCTAATAGTTCTGAGCGTCCATGGGCGTATTCATTCGATGATAATAGGTCTTGCTCGATAGCTTGTGCAAAAGCTTCAGCAGATTCAGCAGGTACAGTCCTCCCTGCGAGATATTTTTTTAATACATATCCCATATCTCCCACGTCTGTAGCAATTATGGACTTATTTATTTGTAATGCGGCCGATACCATTAGTGAGATGGTATCTTTGCGGGAAGGAATAACGATAACATCTGCTGCATCAAGTAATTCAATTAATTTTTCTTCGCCAATAAAGTCTCCTAATGTAATGCTGCTTTCAAGTTGAAATTCTTTAATCAGCAATTTTAATTCATTAGTTAAAGGTCCACCGCCAAACATGTGGCAATGAATATTTGAACGTATTTCTTTTGGTAATAAGTGTATGGCTTTGATAAGAATATCAGGCCCTTTGTTCGGATGAAATCTGCCAACAAATAGATAATGTCTGACACCCTCTGGCTTTAGAGAAAGGTGCTTTATTGGTTTTTTAAAGTTCCTTGAGCTTGGTAAATAAGTACAATTAATACACGCTATTCTTTTTATGGTATCGCGTAATTCAAACCCATCGGCATAAACGGTATTAGCATTCTTTAAAATCAGTCTTAATATAGCTCTAGGAAAATAAGAGTTTTGATAGTTCCATACATCAGACCCCAGGCACCACACTGTGTACGGAATGTTGAAAAAATACTTCATAAACAATGCCCATACTCCAGAAGGAATAGCCCACATGGCAATAATGTGGTCAGTTTTGTTTTTCCTAATATGTTTAATACTTGCAGATATTCCTGAGAAGATCACAGAAAGTATTAGAAAAAAATCTTGTGGTAAACGTAGTGTAGATAAGGGACGACTTTTTCCTGACCAAGGAAAACGAATAACTGAAACTTTATCTTCCTGAGAGATGCTTGTTTCTTTTTCTATGTTTTGAGTAATAACAGTAACTTCACTTAAACTTGAAATTAATGTGATAAAGTCTTTTACGAAAAAACCAGCAGCAGCACGACCATCTGATTTATCAAATGGGTAGGAGCTTGTTAAGACAAGTAATCGTTTTTTGTCTTGTACAGAAGGTTTTAGGCCATGTTCAGAGTTGATCATGGTTTTTTATATCATAAAGCTCTTAACCTTCAAGCGTTTTATCCAGATCGTAATCATTTTCAGCGAGGATGCGATTGTGCCAGCAAATATTATCTGAAAACTTTTCTACTAGGTAGGCTTGCCATTTATGTAATTCTGCATTTGTTAAATGGTTTGTATGCCAAAAATCATTTCCGTATTCATCTGTATTTTCCCAATCAATATTTCCGTGAATTTTCGGATCATACATAGTAGTCCCAGGGTAAGGGCAAAGTATCGTAAATCCGTATTCATCCATTTCAAGCTCTTCAGCAAGTTTCTCCGTTAAACGTATATCTTCATCCGTTTCATCCGGCATACCAAGTATGAAATAACCCCGGACAATAATCCCAGCTTCTTTTATAAAACGCACACCTCGTTTGATCGATTTGACGGTTGTTCCTTTACCTATTTGTTTAAGTATTTTGGGTGAGCCACTTTCTACACCACAAGCAACTTCATGACAGCCAGCAGCTTTAAGGAGATGGGCCATCTCTTGCGTAATAAGTCCTGCATGGACAGCAGGGTAAAATGGGACATCAATATTTCGGGCAATCTTTTTCCGACAAAATTCGAGTACCCAAGGAATACTGGTATTCCAGGTAGGATCGGTAAATTTAAATAGATCTAATTTATATCGGTCTGTAACCGACTCAATTTCGTCGAGTAAATCATCAACATCCCTGTATCCTATAGGGATCTTATCTTTTGGACCAAATTCAGGATATAGAACCTTGTTGTGACCGTCTAAGCAATACTTACATCGAAATGGGCACGCTCGATGACTTTGAAAAGCGGTTATACGTTGTCCGGCTTGTTCTACAGCGACCTCAACAGTGCGTTCGTTTTTAATTAGTTCACGGTCAGGCCACGGTAAATTATCAAAAGAGGATCGTGTGCCGTGTACAATTGGCTCTCTATTGCCGCGGACAATTGCTAGCATAGCCGACTCACCTTCACCAATAACAACTTGATCTATAAATTCAGATTGGATTGTTTCATGAGGAACAGCCGAAGCATGATAGCCACCGACAACGATGTGTATTTGTGGATTAATTCGTTTTAGTTGACCTGCAATTCTTTCGGCATACGGAAAAGATGGAGTAGTACAAGAAAAAGCTACTATATCTGAGTCACTAGCTTGGCTAATGACAGTTTCGTCATCATCGAAGATCCCTTGGAAAAAATCTATTTCTACGCTATCCGCAAGCTCCTGCTTTAAATATCCACCAATGTAAGCAAGGCCAAGGGCTTCCCAAGAATTGAAGTATTTACCGTGAATTAATGTGATTTTCATACAATTATGTTTCCTTAGCTAACAATTCTAGTATATTCGACTCTGAATTTCCCAAGAAAAGATTCGACTCTGTCACCTTATTGAAATTAATAAAATGAATTATGTTCCTAATCTGGAGTTGTCGATATGTTTTTTGCCTGATGTAAGAGGCAATTACACCGACAATCGTTGATATCAAACGACCTTATTGGAATATAACTGCATTAAAATTGTTTTATGTAGGTTATTGAAAGTATTATTGGGATATTCATCACAAATATTAGAATCGATTCCTTTATTTAACGTAAGCTGATGAATTTCACGGATGTTATAATGAAACTAATCTTTAGATACTCTTATTTAGAACTTAAAAATAATTGAGTAAAATTATATTTCTATATATAGAAAACAGTACAAATAGTCATGACGTTAAAAGAAGAAGAGACGACTGATAATAATATCAATTACTTTGAAATTATTTTTCGTCTTGTCGTTATGCTGGCTTTGGTATTTGCAATAGCAGTAGCCATTACATATTTTGATATCCTGAAATTGCCTGGTCAAATTGATCCACGTTACCTTATCGTTGCAGTGATGTTACAAACTGTTTACTGGTGCTTATCGACGTACTCATGGCAACGCGTTTTATTGCAAACTACGGGCATTAAAATGCCATTGAAAGAATGCTTTTCTCAGAATGCTCTTCTTTTAGTTGGTAAATATATCCCTGGAAAAATATGGGGCATGGTAGCACGTGTTCATCAATTAAAAAAATTTGGGATAAATGTTAACTCCTCTCTGCATGCAACATATTTAGAACAACTCAATTCGCTCCATGTGGGTTTGGTTTTTGGTGCTGTATGTTGGTTAATGGCGATTGACCATGAATTTAGATGGCTGGCTTTATTCTTTAGTTTAGTCAGTCTAATCGTTGTACCTATTTGGCATGAAAGTATATTTCGCGTTTTGTTTAAAATCGTGCCAGATAAATGGCGTGATCGATTTCAGGTTTACACGGGTATAGATATGCCTGTACGAGATTATCTCTTGTTAGCGTGCCTCTATTTTATGGAATGGTTACTTGCAGGAGTGATTGCAGTATTTATATTCATTGTGATGATTGGAGAAGCGCCATCTTTAAATTTTTCATGGATGTTAATTGGTAGTAATTCAGTGTCCATGGTCGCTGGTTTTATCGCTATATTTGCACCAGCAGGAATTGGCGTTAGAGAAGTTGTTAATGGTGAGATGTTGCTGAGCGTACTAACTATTACTGAAGTTGCAGGCCTGGTGATTTTACTGCGCTGTTGGTCTGTGAGTACAGACATCATCTTAGGTGGCATTGCACTTATATTTCGAAAGGGAAAGTTGATAAATAAAAGTGGTATTGTTTAAGAGTTTTCGATCAGATAGCAAATATTTTGAATTTCATTTTCAGTAATTTCATCATGTAGTGGCAAACAAAGGATATGTTCCGCTACACTTTCAGCGATTGGTAAAGAGCAGTTTTGCTTAAAGTTATCTAAAGTATGTAAAGCTGGATAGAAATATCTACTGGCAAATATACTATGCTTTTCCAATGTGGACATAACGCGATCAAGATGAATCTTGCTTTCTAGTAAAACCGGTATGTAACTGTAATTATATTCGTCGGCTTTATAATTTTGGAATTGAATAAAGGGTGTATTGGAAAGAATGTTTCTATAATGTTCAAACGCCGCTCTTCTCTTACTACGAATTGTGTCGAGATGCTTTAAATTGACTAGCCCTATGGCGGCAGAGATTTCAGACATTTTTGCATTTATTCCAACATCAACGACCTCTTTTTTTTCATTAAAGCCAAAATATCGTAAGCGTCTTAAATTATTGGCTAGTTGTTCATCATTAGTTATGCAAGCACCTCCCTCAGCTGTATTTAACATTTTAGTTGCATGAAAGCTGAGTGTAGAGATATCTCCATGTTTAAGAACAGATGCTCCATCTTGATTGACGGCGATTGCGTGGGCGGCATCAAAAATAAGATGGAGTTTATGCTTTTCTGCTATTTCTGTAATTCTTTCGGTATCACATGGAGAACTAAAAACATGAACAGCGATTATTGCCGAGGTTTGCGGTGTAATGCTGGCTTCAATTTTCTCTGCATCTATATTCCATGTGTCAGGACAGATATCAACGAAGATTGGAGTGCAGTGTTCCCATGCAATAATATTGGCAGTGGCAATAAAAGTGAACGGAGTTGTAATGACTTCTCCAGAAATGTTTAATGCTCGAATTGACAGTTGTAACGCACTAGTGCCACTACTTACGCATATAACATGAGGGACATCCAGGTATTTTGCCAGTTCAGTTTCAAAACGCTGGACGAGTGGTCCGTAGTTTGTCAGTACGCCATTTTCCCATATTTCTTCCAAATAAGGTTGCAGTTCTTTTAATGGCGCAAGTGAAGGTTGGGTTACATACATTGGTTTCTTCATTTTATTAGAACTATTCGTGACTAATAATTTTGTTATTGTTTTCCATCATGATCTGGTTCGCCTCAAATAGTGATTCGAAAGTGCCTGCATCAGTCCAACGACCTTCGCAAATGCTGTAATGTAATTGTTGTAGATCTATGTATATATTATTTACAGATGTAATTTCTAATTCACCTCGCCCAGAAATTTTTATTGTTCGAATAATATCGAATACTTGGTTATCAAAATAATAGAGCCCTATAACAGCAAATGAAGATTTAGGGTTGGAGGGTTTTTCTTCAATTTCTATAACTTGATGTTCATCTAGAGCTGCTACGCCATAACGTTCTGGATCACCAACTTCCTTTATAAGGACATGAGCACCTTTATCCTGCCCTCTGAAGGCATCAGTATATGGCTTTATACTGTATTCGAAGATGTTATCCCCAAGGATAACGCAAATTTTATTGCCGTTTGCAAAATCTTCGGCTAATGATAAAGCGTGAGCAATGCCACCCGCTTGTTCTTGAACCTTGTAGCTTAACCGACAACCAAACTCTTCTCCGCTGCCTAGGCAACGTACGACGTCTCCCATATGTTGTGTACTTGTTACAACGAGGATGTCCTCAATATTTGAGCTAACCATTTGGCGTATTGGATGATACAACATGGGTTCGCTACCTACCGGCAGTAAATGTTTATTGGTTGCTTTTGTCAGCGGGTGCAGGCGACTACCTAGCCCGCCAGCTAGAATTACACCTTTCATTATGAGCCCAGTCCTAAACGTTGCCCATCATAGATATCGAAACAAACATTATCGCACCATTCCTGGTTTTCTATATACCAGCTTATTGTTTTCATTAAACCGCTATCAAAAGATTCATAAGGGGACCATTCTAATTCAGTTTGAATTTTTGATATATCGATATCATATCGATAATCATGCCCCGGTCGGTCACTTACAAACTCAATTTGTTCTTTGTATGATGTTTCTTTTGGTTTTAACACATCCAGAATGTCACAAATTTTTCCAACTAACTCAAGATTTGTTAACTGACAGTTTCCGCCTATATTATAAGTGTCACCGAGCTTTCCTTTATTTAATACGCAGTAAAGCGCATGCACATGATCATCGACAAATAACCAATCTCTAATATTGCTTCCATCTCCATATACGGGCAATGCTTTATCAGCAAGCGCCTTGCTGATAACTAGTGGGATGAGTTTTTCTGGAAACTGATAAGGGCCATAATTATTCGAACAATTAGTAATCAGAATTGGTAGCTTGTATGTCTGTCCCCAAGCTCGGACTAAATGATCAGAAGCGGCTTTGCTAGCCGAGTACGGTGAGTTAGGTTTGTAACTATCTTGTTCCTTTGTAGGTTCATCACCATCTGACAGACTGCCAAAGACTTCATCCGTAGAGACATGTAGAAATCTTAACTGTCGCTGCAAGCTATTATCACTGTCTGTGAAATACTTACGAAATGCTTCAAGCAAATTGAAGGTGCCAACAATATTTGAATCAATAAATGCCTGAGGGCTATCGATTGATCGATCTACATGTGATTCCGCAGCTAAATGAATTATTGCATCTGGCTGAAAGTCATTAACGACATCTACTAATTGTTCAGAATCACAAAGATCTTGTTGTATGAATTGGTAATTCGGCTGGTCATTAAAGCCTTCTATGGTGTGGCGACTACCTGGATAACATAGTTTATCCAGGTTTAGAACTTTATCGTTGGTTTTCTCGAGTAGGTAGCGGATTAGATTAGAGCCAATAAAGCCTGCGCCACCCGTTATGAAAAGTCTCAAGTTTAATATCCCGTATATGTCTATTTAGGTCATATGAGTTTAGGTCTAAGATACATATGGATCCAGTGTAGTTCAAAAATTACAAGATGATCGTCACACTATTCGATGCGTTTAGATATTACGCAAATGCTTAAGCATATCCTTGAAGATTTTGGGGTTGCCGGTTACGACATTACCGGTATCTAAATACTGGTTATCACCTCGCATGTCACTAAGCAATCCTCCTGCTTCCTGTACGATCAATGCCCCAGCTGCAATATCCCATGGTTTTAGTCCAAATTCCCAAAAGCCATCAAGGCGACCGCAAGCAACATAGGCTAAATCAAGTGAGGCTGCGCCAGCGCGTCTGACGCCAGCTGTTTTTGGGGATAATGATTTAAAACTATTAATAAATTCATCAATATTGTGAGTATCACCAAATGGAAAACCTGTGCCAAGTAATGCGCCATCTAGAGTCTTATGACCACTTACACGAATTTTTTTATTGTTAAGTTGAGCGCCTTTACCTTTAGATGCAGTAAATAATTCTTGCTTTAGAGGGTCATAAACTACCGCTTGATCGAGACGTCCTTTATGTTGAAGTGCGATAGAAACTGCAAAATGTGGAAATCCATGCAGAAAATTCGTAGTGCCATCAAGTGGGTCGATAATCCATAGAAAGTCACTTTCACCAGAAGCACCACTTTCTTCGCACAAAAAGGCGTGATCGGGATATGATTGCTGAATGGTGTTTATAATTGTGTACTCAGCCTGAGTATCTACTTCGGTGACAAAATCATTTTTACCTTTGATATCAACAGATATGTCACTTACGCGATCCATTTCACGTACAATCAGGTCTCCTGCTGCCCGGGCAGCACGTATTGCAATATTGAGCATTGGATGCATGAGTATTATAAATCCTTGAAATATTAAAAACGTATTTTACGTTGAGTGAATAGATGAGTGTAGTGATTAAATATGAATTCGATTAATAGTAATGTGCGTATTGTCCTCGTTGGCACGACACATCCGGGCAATATTGGAGCCGCAGCGCGAGCAATGAAAACAATGTCACAGGATAATCTATATTTAGTCAATCCGAAAGAATTTCCATCTGCCGTTGCAACAGCCCGAGCGGCAGGCGCCGACGATATACTAGCAAAAGCAAGCTTACATAATGATTTGAAATCAGCTATTTCAGATTGTGAATTGGTTATTACTACTAGCGCAAGGACAAGGAGTATTCCGTGGCCAATGGTTTCTCCTCGGGAGTGTGCTGAAAAGGTAGCGGATAAAAACGGTGGAAATATTGCAATTGTGTTTGGAAGAGAGAACTCTGGCTTGAGCAATGAAGAAATGGAATTAGGAAATTTAGTATTACAAATACCCACAAATACTGATTATAGTTCTTTGAATCTTGCGTCGGCAGTCCAGATTATTTGTTATGAGTTATTCCTTAAACGCAACGTGAACGAAAGCGTAGTTCAAGAAGAGAAAGTGCCATTTGTGAACCAGGAAAAGATAGAAATGTTTTATGAACATCTAGAAGAATGCATGATTGAGATAGGATATCATGATGTTAACTATCCGCGGCGATTGATGCATAGGATGCGGCGTCTATTTAATCGAGCACAATTAGATGAAAGTGAATGGAAAATATTGCGTGGTTTTCTGGCTAAAATCCAAGATAAGCAAAAGTAAAAAGATTAGGTGTTAGTCACATAAATAAAGGGTTTTGTGAAATGTATCGAGTTGAAGTTTGGCGTTGGTTATAAACTTTAATCTGATACTTGATAACTAGCTTATTTCAATACTTCCTTTTATTTTATCATCTGCGGTGATTTCTCCTATTACCCAAGCCTCTTCACCAATATCTTTTAGGTAGGATAGTGTCGTATCCACATTGTCAGCATCTATACATAATATTAATCCCACACCACAGTTAAATGTTTTATACATTTCGTGCGAATCAACATTTCCTTTTTCACGTAGCCATTCAAAGATAGGGGGTAATTTCCAACTCTTGGCATATATTTGCACTGCTAATCCATCAGGGATTACACGTGGAATATTTTCAATTAATCCACCGCCTGTAATGTGTGCAATAGCCTTAATCGGGACTTCTTTAATCAAACCAAGAATTTGTTTTACATAGATTCGGGTTGGTTCAAGCAGGTGGTCTAGTAATGTCTTTCCATCTAATGATTCAGATAAATCCTGATTGGTAACAGAAATAATTTTCCTAACCAATGAATAGCCATTTGAGTGACAACCACTCGAAGCAATTGCTATTACAGTATCTCCTACTGAAACAGACTGACCCGTTATTATTTCATCCTTTTCAACGACACCCACACAAAAACCCGCCAAGTCGTATTCGCCAGTCTGATACATGCCTGGCATCTCTGCCG
This sequence comes from Gammaproteobacteria bacterium, assembly GCA_021773235.1. Lineage (GTDB taxonomy): Bacteria > Pseudomonadota > Gammaproteobacteria > Eutrophobiales > Eutrophobiaceae > UBA7359. The sequence continues at coordinate 365,983 of JAJFKL010000030.1, forward strand.
TCTCTCCACCAATAAGGCTACAACCAGCTAAAGAACATCCCTCAGCAATACCTGTAATAACCTTTTCAGCAACATCAACATCCAGGCTGGAACAAGCAAAGTAATCAAGGAAAAACAAAGGATCTGCGCCCTGTACGATTAAATCGTTTACGCACATGCCCACCAAATCAATGCCGATAGACTCATGCCGGTTATTATCAATTGCGAGTTTAATCTTAGTGCCAACACCATCGGTACCGGATACCAGCACAGGATGTTTATAATTCAATGAGCCAAGATCAAATAATGCCCCAAAACCACCAAGCCCACCCATCACACCTTCTCGATGAGTACTACTTACTGTTTTTTTCAGGCGTTTAACCAGTTCATTACCGTGTTCTATGCTAACGCCAGCGTCTTCATAGCTAAGTTTTTTTTCTTTGGGTTGATTCATGCGCGTATGGTATCGGTGTCGCCACCTTCTCGCAATCCTTGACTTAAAGACAAGTCTTGCTTAGCGTGCTCTACATGAAATTTAGAACGATAGTTTTTCTCATTTTATTCGCGTTTCTGGCTCAAAATGCACATGCAATTAAGGTCTCAGGACTTTATCAAGCGGCAGTGCAGGTTGCTGACGAAACTGCCTCGAAACGCAACCCTGCCATAAAACAGGCGCTTATTAAGGTTCTCGTTAAGCTGACCGGTGATAGAAATATTAGAAGCAGCAGTGATATAGCCCCTCTAATTGAGCGGCCAGAACGATTTGTCCAACAATTCAGGTATCGACAAGTAGAGAACCTAGAAGAACCGGATGTTCAGACTACTGAGTTATTGGTTGAATTTGATGAAACGGCCCTAAACGATGGGCTTAGAAGCTATGGGTTGACAATTTGGGGGCAGGAGCGACCATCGGTATTGGTTTGGTTAGCTCATGAACAAAATACAACCCGTCGGCTTGTTAGTTTTGAAGACAGTCCCGAATATTTAAATATGCTCGATGCCGGTGCGACGGCCAGAGGTCTATCATTATTATTTCCATTGCTTGATCTTGAAGATAGCTCGCAAATTAGTGTAAGTGATGTGTGGGGCGGTTTTAAAGAGCCGATATCAGATGCCTCTGACCGTTATCAGGCGGATGTTATTTTGACGGCAAAGGTTATTCAGGTATTGCCAAATCTTTGGGAGTCAAATTGGACAGCCTATATTAACGATCAGACTGTGAGCTGGGCTAGTGAGGGTGAATTAGCCGAGATAGTTTTGAAAGAAGGAATTGATGAACTCGCAGATAGAATTGCATCTCAATATGCGAATACAGGTTCATCTGTTACAGAAGTCATCGAACTTTTAGTGACGGATGTTGATAATCTGGATAAATATGCCAGAGCTTTATCGTACCTGGAATCTGTACAATCTATCAGCTCAGTTCAAGTAAAACGTGTTTCCAGAAACAATGTCATGTTTACATTGGTAAACCGTGGTGGACTAGCTGCGATTGATCAATCTGTTGCATTGGGTAAGACACTTGAACTTATTAGTAATAATGATCAGTTAACCTATCGTTTACTGCCGAGATGAGTACACATATAAGCGATGCCCAGAAATGGTTAATACTGGCAGTGTTAATAATCTCCGGGTATTTGTTATATCTATTGGCACCTATATTAACGCCATTCTTGATTAGCGCTTTCCTTGCCTATATTGGTGACCCTGCTGTAGATAGGTTGGAGACGATAAAATTTTCGCGAACTGTCTCCGTTGTCTTTGTCTTTTTCTTAATGTTGATTATTGGGGTATGTTTCTTTTTGATCATTTTCCCATTGATTGAAGAGCAAATCAGACGTTTGTTTGTCAGGATCCCCGAGATGATTGATTGGATACAGACAGGTTTTCTACCCTGGATCTCACAACGGTTTGGACTGGACCTAAATAGCATAGATTTAAATCAATTAAAAAAATCTTTATTAGGACAGTGGCAGACATTTGGTAGTTTTGGCACAAAGTTTATTGCTGAAATTTCAGCATCAGGTCAATTAATATTACTTTGGTTTAGCTATGTCTTATTGATTCCGGTAGTTACTTTTTATCTACTGAGAGATTGGGACCATCTTGTTGCCAGGATTAGAGAACTAATCCCTAGGAAGTATGAGCTCGTTGTTACTCATTTAACGAAAGACTGTGACGCGGTTCTGTCAGAGTTTTTTAGAGGGCAACTCTTAGTCATGCTTGCACAAGGTGTTTTTTATAGCCTTGGCTTGTGGATAATAGGACTTGAGTTTTCATTGTTAATTGGCTTGTCGGCAGGACTAGTGAGTTTTGTTCCTTATCTTGGTTTTATCGTTGGTATTGTCATTGCCGGGGTTGCAGCGCTCATGCAGTTTCATGATGTACTCCATATCATTTTTGTTTTGATCGTTTTTGGAGTAGGGCAAATGCTCGAAGGTATGGTGCTTACGCCGCTATTAATTGGAGACCGTATTGGGCTTCATCCCGTCGCAGTGATCTTTGCAGTTATGGCGGGGGCACAATTATTTGGTCTTTTCGGGATGCTCATTGCTTTACCTGTTGCCGCAATAGTTACCGTCTTGTTGAGATATTTTCATGAACAATATTTGAATAGTAGTTTCTATACTCCATGACTTCAGGCTCATCATCTGTCACACAGATACCATTTCAGTTTGGGAATAATCAGCAGCATGATCTTGCTACGTTTTTGCAAGGAGCGAATGAAACCCTGCTGCAATTATTAAAATCGATAGCGAGTGGTGAAACTACACATAGTTTATATCTTTGGGGGTTACAGGGAACGGGAAAGACACATCTTTTGCAAGCAGTGACCAAACAAGCAAATGAATTAGACTTGCATGTCGCCTATATTCCACTTAAACAACTCAACGATATCAGCGCTGAAATTCTGCATGATCTGGGTGATTTAGATGTTGTTTGCATCGATGACCTCGAATGCATTATTGGTCATCCCGAATGGCAGCAAGGATTGACCTGGCTCTATAATGAGTTACGTGACAATGGACATTCTTTGATAATGAGTGCCAATATCTCACCGATAAATATTCCTCTTGAGGTTGATGACCTTAAATCTAGGTTGAGTTGGGATCAGGTTTCCCAGATTAAACCGCCTAATGATGAATTGAAGATTCAAATTTTGAAACAAAAAGCGAAACTTCGATCATTTGAGCTGAGTGATGAAGTTATCGAATATATTATCCGACGAGTTGACCGCGATTTAGGGTCGTTGATGGATATACTTGATAAGATCGATCATGCTTCCTTAGCTGCCAAGCGAAAGATAACGATACCGTTTGTCAAAGAATTGATTAAGCCATTATAAAGTTACGGCACTGTTTCTGACAGTTTGAACAACGATATAAGATGGGGTTACAAACTATTATCGAAATATATTTTTAAATAGCGGTTTCACCATTATTGCACCATCTAAACTGAGGTGATCTCCATCAGCAAAATATGCCACGTTGTCTGTGCCAAAAAAACAGTTGTTACTGTCACATAATAATCTATGTGGCAAAATCAAACGATCGTCAAGTTCATATTTTAGTTTACTAATAACATCACCAAAGTTTTTATCGAAACTGTTCTTAGGTGCACTTAGAACAGCTTGGTTTCCCTTATCAAATATAAGTTGCCTACTTACTATAGATGCAAAGTTAAAGTCTGGAATTGAAATAGGCCCGATTAGATATACTTGCTTTCCAGACTGTTCAAATCTGCGTACCAAATTGATTATGGATTTTTTTCGTAGTGAGAAATCCTCATCTTTAATCCATGTCCCTGTATCAGTTATTAAGTCTTCTTCATGCCAAGTAAGAGCAATAATCACTGTATTGATATGTTCATCACTTAAGACTGCTTCAAAGTTCTTTTGTGCTATAGGAAAGCAATCCTGAGATATATTAATTTCTGTAGTTGGTAAGCAGCCAGTCAAAGGAATAATCAACCCACTTTTTGAATAATCTTTCAAAACGCTTATGAATGCAGGCCCATACATTAGAGCATGAGAATTACCATAAAGAGCAACACCATGGTTTTTATCTGACAAGTCTCCAACTAAACATGCAACCGACCCACCATATGATATGAATGAAAATGCTGAGCAGCGATAGTTAGATGCTACAGAACTTGCAATATTGTTAACAGCCTGTGCGTGTCGCGATGGAAATCCATTATTTAGAGCAGTTATTACAATCACTATAATCAGAGAAAAGTAACCACCTCCAACAAAAAACAATAAACTTTTTTTAGATTTTGTCTTTCGAAAAGGTATTTCAATATACTTCCAACTCAAATAAGACAGGAAAAAAGTTAACAATAATCCAATTATCAGTGCAGATAAGGGAAGCGGCTGAATATATACATATCTTAGATACACTAAAATTGGCCAATGCCAAAGATAAAGTGAAAAAGAAATTAATCCTAGAAAGACTATTGGTTTAAAGGTCAAAAACGTTCCTGCAACTGTATTGGAAGGAACGCGGTGCCATAGCAGCAAACCAATGCCCAGCGTCATCAGCGTCGCAGATGGTAGTGTTGGAAAAGTAAAGTAATAATTTACACTTATCAGCAATATACCTAGTAAGGCAACTACCTCGTGACACATTTTTGTTTCAAGCATCTTTTGTGTAGCCAACGCAATAAAAGCGCCGAACGCAAATTGCCATATACGAGTTGGCAATAAAAAGAATGCTGGGTTAGCGCCGCCAATAGATAATATATATATATTTAATATGAACGAACATACTGCAAAAAAAGCGATAGCGACAAGTCGATATTGGTGTTGTTTTAATAGAGTGAATATAGCAAATAATGCGATGGGAAAAATCAAATAGAATTGTTCTTCCACCCCAAGTGACCACATATGAAGTAGTGGTTTAAGCTCATCATTTGTTGAAAAATAACCGCCACTTCTCCAAAAATAGATATTTGCAGTAAATGACAGTGTTGAAATTAAACTCTTTATATATCTCAGCAAATCTGGAGAACTTAAAAGTATGATGGCAAATATTGAAGTCGGAATTAATACTATAAGAGTTGCAGGAAGTATCCGCTTGACTCTGCGAATATAAAAGCTACGAAAGCTAAAACTCCCGGTATCAAGTTCATCTATTAGTATACAAGTGATTAAATATCCTGAAATAACAAAGAATAGGTCAACACCCAAGTAGCCAAGAGGAAATTTTGAAGGAAAAAAATGAAATATGAGTACTGGTACTATAGCTAATGCACGCAGCCCATCTATCTCTTTCCTGTAGATCATGTTTTGTTATTCTTAAAAATAAATCTGCATTAAGCTGTTAGACGTATGAATAGTTTATTAGTGAAAACCACGTCTATTATAACACTTGTTTCTAGTTGTATTTTTAACTGGCCATTTCAATTTAACTGATGTGTTAAACATTCGGCTAGAAATCAATGTCTAATAAATATATTTATTCAGTCTAACTATTTTTTAATTTTTTACTAACCTTTGCGATCCGTTCACCCATTGCAATGCAAAGCGTTTTTTCAACTTCACTAATGGGAAGGTCATTATTGCTTCCGGCAACATGAGTAGCGCCATATGGTGTGCCGCCACCTTCAGTAGTAGATAAACTCGGCTCAGTATAGGGAATGCCAAGCATTAACATGCCGTGATGCAATAAAGGTAACATCATTGAAATCAAAGTTGTTTCTTGTCCACCGTGTAAACTTGCTGATGAGCTAAATACAGTGGCCGGTTTCCCAGCGAGGCTACCCGACGCCCAAATATCGGATGTTGAGTCAATAAAATATTTCATAGCTGATGCCATATTGCCAAACCGGGTTGGGCTGCCTAGTGCAAGACCATCACAATTTATTAGGTCCTCATGTGTGGCATAGGGTGGGCCAGATTCAGGAATTTCTGACTCAATACTCTCAGAAGTAGCAGAAACTGCAGGAACAGTTCGTAAATTGGCTTCGCAGTCAGCTACAGACTCTATTCCGCGAGCAATATAGCGTGCCATCTCAGCCACACTGCCACTGCGACTATAGTAGAGAACCAGAATTTGAGTCATATCAAAGAATATCAAGGACCGATTCAGGCGGTCTACCTATTGCGGCTTTTCCATTGGCTACCACGATAGGGCGTTCAATCAGGATAGGGTTTTCTACCATGGCATCCAATAATGCTTGGGTGTCATCGGTTTTGTTACCGAGATTGAGCTCTTTGTAGACTGAGTCGCCTTTTCTCATTAAATCAGCTGGGGCGATATCCAGTTTGTTAAGAATATCCGCTAGAGTCTGTTGGTCTGGCGGCGTTTTTAGATATTCAACGATATTCAGATCAACCCCCTTATCCTCAAGCAATGCTAGTGTTTGTCTGGATTTGGAACAACGCGGATTATGATAGATTGTTGCTTTCATGATGGCTCCATTACTGTATATTTAATTTCAAGACTAATATATGACAATGATACGCTGGAATGTATCCAATCGTGATAACTAAAATAAA